>NZ_JAFDST010000002.1:0-1279873 GCF_017832095.1 Bacillus capparidis | reverse complement strand
ATCTGTAAGTGGTAGCACAAGTGCCACCTTTGATCACAAAACCATGCGGTTTCGTGACGCATCCGGTATTAGCCCCGGTTTCCCGGAGTTATCCCAATCTTACAGGCAGGTTACCCACGTGTTACTCACCCGTCCGCCGCTAACCTTTCGGAGGCAAGCCTCCAAAGGTCCGCTCGACTTGCATGTATTAGGCACGCCGCCAGCGTTCGTCCTGAGCCAGGATCAAACTCTCCAATAAAAGTTTGACTGACTACGCATAGTCGCCTATGCGATTTTTTTAAAACATTTAGAATTAACAGGTACGTTTGTCTTGTTTAGTTTTCAAGGAACTTTTTTCGCCGCTCTTAAAGCGACCATATAAATATATCATCTGTAAAAATAATAGTCAACAACTTTTATAAAAAAAATTAGATTTAAAAAAACTTGCCCTTATTTTATGTAATCAATCGATAAATCATTTCTCTAGCTTAAAGAAATGATCTCTTCATTAACACTGATGAGCGGTCGTGAGAGAGAGTCGTTTTCGTGAAAAACGATTTCTCCTATTTTCCCGTTAGAAAGAACAATAGTAGAATGTTTTAAAGAGTTCATTATGAATATAGTGATTCGCTTCATTACAGCTTCATCATAAAAAATCAGATGCTGCCTCGTAAAGTTCTCAAAAGACATCAGCCAATTTGAATCATTTCTCTTATTTTTTTCTATAAAAAAATCAATAACCGCTCGAGAACCTGAAAGGATTTTACCAAATAAATGAATTTGATCTCCTTTGATAGATAAAGGATATCCGCTCCCATTTATAAGCTCATGATGCTGAAGGATTGCAACCTTTGCTTTTTGCGATATCACCGAAGCGTTTTCTAGCATTTTACAGCTAAGGGCCGGGTGTTTTTTGTAGAGAGCATCAACCTTCCTATCTCCGTGCGAAAGCTGGGATATCCCACAATCAGATAAATAGCCAGCCAATGCAATTTGTACAATATCTCCCCGATCCATTTGCATTTTTGCTGCCGTAATTGCTCCAAGTAGTGCCATACAAATGGAATCTGTGCAGGTAATCCTTCTCTTTCAATTGCAAAAGCTTCTTAAAAACCTTCTCAGGGGATGATAACGACAAATCAACCAACGGCAAAATCGCTTTACGAGCAGAAAAGACATCAACCTTACTCCCTGCTTGCCAAGACATAAAATCCTTTTCGTATGCTTTCACAGTTATCGTAAATTCTTTATCAAAGTCCGACGGCTGATGATTTTGCTCTTTTTCAGACGTATCAACCGGAGCTGCGCTTTCATTATCTATAAGAAAAAACAGCTGAAGCATCGTGATATGTTCCTCATCCAACACTGTTCCTTTTTTTTTAAAAAGGAATGGACGAATAAAGAAAAATATCTTGATTAAGAGTATCTCCCGACTGAAGGCGGTCATTCAACATAAACAAACATTCCTTTCAACATAGAAATGAAATCGAATAATGAGAAAAAAGACCTATATATTTATACATATTATATAAGAAAAAATACCCAATGTCTTTACTTGGTATCTTTATTCCCGACAAAAAAGAGCCAGGAATCATCCTGGCTCTTTTCTTCTTTATTCTTCTTTCGCTTCAATTTCTTCAGCCGTTTCTTCTTCCAGTTCTTCATTTTTTTCAACCAATGCAACTGTAGCAACATGCTCTTGCTCGCCCAAACGGATCAACCTGACCCCTTGAGTTACACGGCCGGTCTGAGAGATATCATTGATATCCATACGGATAATCACTCCGCTGGCTGTAATAATCATCAAGTCCTCTTCCCCGTTTGTCGCTTTGACAGTAATGAGAGAACCGTTATTTTCCGTTATCTTACACGTTTTAAGCCCTTTTCCTCCACGGCTTTGAACTCTGTAATCTTTTGCAGGAGTTCGTTTTCCATATCCCTTTTCCGTTACGATCAAGACATGGGAATCTTCTTCTAGAATCTCCATTCCAACGACTAAATCATCTTCAGAAAGACTGATGCCTTTGACTCCGGCAGCTGTTCGGCCCATTTGGCGGACATCGGTTTCATGGAAACGGATCAGAAGCCCGTCTTTTGTTCCAATAATGATATCCTTTTTGCCATCTGTCAGCCGAACCGAAATCAGCTCATCATCCTCCCGAAGGCCCAGAGCAATCAACCCGTTATTTCGGATGTTGGCAAACTGGGAAAGCGTCGTGCGTTTTGAAATTCCTTGCTTCGTCGTAAAGAAAAGATAAGACGAATCATCAAACTCAGTCACAGGAATAATGGCATTAATCCATTCTCCTTTTTCAACTTCTAACAGATTGATAATCGGAATCCCTTTAGCCGTTCTGCCGAATTCAGGGATTTCATATCCTTTCGCTCGATAAACCTTCCCTTTATTTGAAAAGAAAAGTATCGTATCGTGCGTGGAGGTAGAAATAAGATGTTCAACAAAATCATCTTCGTTTGTTCCCATCCCTTGAATTCCTTTTCCTCCGCGTTTTTGACTGCGGTAGGTTGAAGAAGGGAGACGTTTAATGTAGCCATTGTGAGTAAGCGTGAGAACAATATTCTCTTGTGTAATTAAATCTTCATCTTCGATCGCTTCAATTCCCGCGGTGATAATTTCAGTTCGCCGCTCATCATTAAAGCGCTCCTTGATTTCAATGAGCTCTTCTCTGATAATTTCCAGAACCTTTTCTTCATTGGCGAGGATTTCTTTTAACTCCGCGATCAAGGCAATTAATCCTTTATACTCATCTTCAATTTTTTCTCGTTCAAGTCCAGTTAAACGCTGCAAACGCATATCCAAGATGGCTTGAGCCTGTTTTTCTGTTAATGAAAATTGCTCGATCAAGCCATTTTTAGCGATATCCCCTGTTTGAGAACCTCTGATAAGTGCAATCACTTCATCAAGGTGATCAAGTGCAATTCGCAATCCTTCGAGAATGTGGGCCCTTGCCTCGGCTTTTCTTAACTCAAACGCTGTCCGCCGTTTAATGACAACCTTTTGATGTTCCAAGTAATAAAAAAGACACTGCTTCAGGCTTAACACCTTCGGCTGTCCGTTAACAAGCGCCAAAAGATTGATTCCAAAAGAAGTTTGCAAAGCCGTTTGCTTATACAAATTATTTAAAAGCACATGGACGTTTGCATCTCTTCGTAATTCAATGACAATTCTCATTCCGTTACGGTCTGATTCATCCCTGAGATCAGTGATCCCATCGATTTTTTTGTCACGGACTAGATCGGCTATCTTTTCGATTAATTTGGCTTTGTTTACCTGATATGGCAGCTCTTTTACGATAATAATCTGTTTTCCGGATGCTGTTGTTTCAATTTCCGTTTTTGCCCGGAGTGTAATGGATCCCCGGCCGGTTTCATAGGCCTTGCGAATACCGCTTCTGCCGATAATCTGTCCGGCTGTCGGAAAATCAGGGCCAGGAATGATTTCCATCAGCTCTTGTGTGCCGATTTCTGGATCATGGCTGACTGCCAAAACTCCGTCAATGACTTCTCCAAGCTGGTGAGGGGGAATGTTTGTTGCCATTCCGACTGCAATTCCTGACGCACCGTTTACAAGAAGATTTGGAAACCTTGACGGCATGACAATTGGTTCTTTTTCCGCACCATCGTAATTGTCCTGATAATCAATCGTGTCTTTCGTAATATCGCGCAAAATTTCCATCGCGATTTTTGACATCCGCGCTTCGGTGTAACGCATCGCTGCAGCAGAATCGCCATCTACCGATCCAAAGTTACCATGGCCATCCACCAGCATATAACGATAGTTAAAATCCTGTGCCATCCGAACCATTGAATCATAAACGGCCACATCACCGTGGGGATGGTATTTTCCGATGACTTCCCCAACAATACGTGCAGATTTTTTGTATGGTTTGTCGCTGGTCATACCAAGATCGTTCATGGCATACAATATTCTTCTATGCACAGGCTTCAGTCCGTCGCGGACATCCGGGAGAGCCCGTGAAACGATAACACTCATCGCGTAATCTAAAAAGGACGTACGCATTTCTTGGCTAATATTAATTCCGGTCACTTTCGGTGTGTTATTTTGCTCACTCATAAAAAAAACCTCCCTAAAGGTTTACGTGAAATGACGGGAGCAGAAGTAAATTCCATTCATTTCATTCTTATCTTTCGTGCATAAAACGTCTATTCTTCATTATATCAATAATCTCGTACTTATACACCTCTAATTGATAGAATATCAACAATTTCAAGATTTTTTAAGCTTCTATCAATAGATTCCACCTGGTTTTTAATAAAACAGGAGGCAACTCAGGAAATCAGCATGAGGCTTTTATCCCTGAATCACCCCCTAAAATATTAGATATCTAGATTTTTTACATATTGCGCATTTTCTTCAATGAAATTTCGGCGTGGTTCTACCTTGTCGCCCATTAACATTTCAAATGTTTCGTCTGCATCCATTGCATCTTCCAGCGTCACCTGCAAGAGGGTTCTGGTTGATGGATCCATCGTCGTTTCCCATAATTGGGTAGCGTTCATTTCACCTAGACCTTTGTAGCGCTGAAGACCCGGCTTCGGCGTTTGGGGCAAGTTGCTAAGGACCACTTCCAATTGCTTGTCATTGTATGCATATTCAATGCGCTTGCCCTGTTGAATTTTGTATAAAGGCGGCTGGGCAATGTAGACATATCCGCTTTCCAGAACTTGACGCATGTATCTGTAAAAGAACGTAAGGAGCAGCGTTCGAATATGCGCTCCGTCAACATCAGCATCCGTCATGATGACAACTTTATGGTATCGTGCTTTTTCAATATTGAAATCTTCTCCGATACCCGTGCCAAGTGCTGTAATCATGGAACGAACTTCATTATTCGAGAGAATTTTATCAAGCCTTGCTTTTTCCACGTTTAAAATCTTACCCCTTAGAGGCAGAATGGCTTGAAAATGCCGGTCTCGGCCTTGCTTAGCAGATCCCCCAGCAGAATCCCCCTCAACAATATACAGTTCAGAAATCGAGGGATCCTTTGAAGAACAATCGGCGAGTTTTCCTGGCAAGTTCGATATTTCCAGCGCACTTTTCCGTCTGGTCAGCTCACGGGCTTTTTTTGCCGCCATTCGAGCTCTTGCTGCCATAACACCTTTTTCAACAATTTTCCTTGCTGAATCAGGATTTTCAAGCAGGAAGGTTTCAAACGCTTCAGAAAACAGGTTATCGGTAATTGTTCGTACTTCAGAATTTCCGAGCTTCGTTTTTGTCTGTCCCTCAAATTGAGGATCGGGATGCTTGATACTGATGATCGCTGTTAAGCCTTCCCGAACATCGTCGCCTGTCAAATTCGGATCATTCTCTTTGAAAACGCCATTTTTTCTGGCGTAATCGTTAATCACTCTAGTTAATCCGGTTTTAAAGCCCGATTCATGAGATCCGCCTTCGTACGTATTAATATTATTCACGAAGGAATAAATATTGCTGGCAAAGCTGTCATTGTATTGCAGAGCCACTTCGACAACAATGTTATCTCTTTCCTTCTCAATGTAGACAGGCTCTTCATGCACGACTTCTCTTTTTCGGTTTAAATGGGCAACGTAGCTTTTAATCCCGCCTTCATAGCAATATTCTTTTTTTTGTTCTTGTCCTTCGCGCGTATCTTCAATTGTGATTTGGACACCTTTTGTCAAAAACGCCAGCTCACGAACACGATTCGCAAGCGTATCAAAATCATAGACAATTGTTTCTTTAAAAATTTCCGGATCAGGAGTGAAATGAGTGATAGTACCGGTCACATCGGTTTCACCAATAATTTTAAGATCAGCTTTAGGTACTCCTCTTTCATACTCCTGATAATGAACGTTTCCATCTCTGTGGACGGTGACATCCAGACCTGTTGAAAGTGCATTTACCACAGAGGCGCCAACCCCATGCAGTCCGCCGGAAACTTTGTACCCGCTTCCGTCAAATTTTCCGCCGGCGTGAAGAACGGTCATGATAACTTCGACTGCCGGTCTCCCCATCTTTTCCTGAATCCCTACAGGTATCCCTCGTCCGTTATCCTTTACCGTAATGCTATTGTCTTTTTCGATGATCACATTGATTTCATCGCAGTATCCAGCAAGTGCTTCATCAATACTGTTGTCAACAATTTCCCAAACTAAATGATGCAGCCCTTTGGCACTGGTAGAACCAATATACATCCCAGGTCTTTTTCTTACAGCCTCAAGACCTTCCAGTACCTGTATTTGATTTTCATCATAATTATTGTTTTGCTGTTCCATTGCCATGATCATTCACCTACTCTTTTCTTGAACATATGTTTCAAAGAACTTTCGTCTGCCAACACGTGAAAGACCGCCTCTACAAGTGAGGGATGCATGATGCACGCTTTTTTAAGGTTCTTGATGATAAAGGGGACAGGTACACATTTTTTTCAGTCACAACAAATGACCGGGGCGATCCGCCTGCAGTAGAAATTATTGTTTCGGCGTGCCCGTTTAAAAAATCTTCGACAATTGGAGAATTATTTATTTTGAAATCAAAGATTGCAACGATATCCCGAATGGGAACGACAATGTCATCACCTATATGGATATACACGTTCCTACCCCTTTTCTCTTAGGTTAGCATTCCATTATCGACACGATAGATTGCCGCTTCCTTCAGTGTTTCATGGTCAATTCCTTCAATACTGGTAGTTGTTACAAAAGTCTGCACGCGGCCTTGAATCGTATTGAGCAGATGTGATTGTCTGTAACCATCAAGCTCTGACAAGACATCGTCCAATAAAAGAATAGGAAATTCGCCAATTTCCTCCTCAATTAGGTCAATCTCCGCCAGCTTCAGAGATAGCGCTGTTGTCCTTTGCTGCCCCTGAGATCCGTACGTTTGCACATCTCGTCCATTCACATAAAAAAGAAGATCATCCCGATGGGGGCCGGAAAGCGTTATCCCCCGGTCAATCTCTCTCTTTTTCAAACCGGAAAAAATTTCTTGATATCTTGTAATCATTTTCGACAAATCCGGAGCATCTGATACATCAAGCGACGTTTTGTAGTCAAGAGCGAGCTCCTCCAGCCCTCTTGAAATGCCCAGGTGAATCGGTTTTGCCCATTTTTCCAGCTGAATAACGAACTCAAGACGTTTCGCGACAACCTTTGCTGCTGTTTCAACCAGCTGCTCTGTCAGGACATCGAGCATCGTTTGATCAGATTCTTTTTTTGTTTGCAGAAGCTTTAACATGTGGTTTCGCTGAACCAGGATCTTCTGGTATCTGGAAAGGTCATGCAAATAAACAGGAGAAACCTGGCCGATTTCCATATCAAGAAACCGTCTCCTTACTTGCGGGCTTCCTTTGACCAAGTTTAAATCCTCAGGCGCAAACATAATCGTATTAAAAGCTCCGATATAGCGGCTGAGTTTTTGCTGCTCAATATGATTAACTTTTCCTTTTTTTCCTTTTTTCGAAATAACTAACTGAATCGGAACGGGGCCGTTTCTTTTTATGATCCGTCCTTCTATTTTAGCATACTCTTGGTCCCATTGGATGAGTTCTTTATCATTTGATGTGCGATGGGACTTCGCCATAGCTAGAACATAGATCGATTCCATTAAATTTGTTTTTCCTTGAGCATTTTCTCCTATGATGACGTTCACTTTATTTTGAAACTCAAGTGAGACGCGGTCGTAATTTCGGTAAGATGCTAACGCAAGACTCTCGATATGCAATCCTTTTTTCACCCGCCTCTAATTGACAACTTGAAATGATCCGACTCCCTCAATGTCTACCAGATCTCCGACATAAAGCTTACGTCCTCTTCGGTTATCCGGTTCGCCATTGACCAAAATTGTATGCTCTGACAAAAACCATTTGGCCATCCCGCCAGATTGAATAACCTCCGCCAATTTTAAGAATTGGCCGAGCGTGATCATATTTGTATCAATGGATACTGGATTCGCCATTTTATCGACCTCTTTCAAATATCACTAATTATTCATTATACTAAAAAAACGGAAAACAAGAAAATGAGAATTTTGGAAGATAAAAACGAAAAAACACTTTTTAAAAAAAGTTGCCAGCTTTAGCTGCCGGCAACCTTGAATTAGTATGTTCGAACAGGAAGAATCAACTGCACTATTGATTCATCGTTCGGGGTGCGAATTAAAAACGGGCGCATAGGGCCTGAAAAACTGATATGAATTTCTGTGCCCTCTAATACTTTTAGCGCATCAAGCATGTATTTCGGGCTGAATGATATATTTAACTCTTCACCGTCGAAGCTCTCAGACACGACGGATTCAATTACTTTTCCGATTTCAGGAGAATTCGATGAAATTTCAACAATTTTGTCAGGATTTGCCGATAGTTTTACTACGTTATTCCTTCCCTCTCTTGCCAGCAATGAAGCACGATCAATCGCTTGTAAAAACTCCTTCGTATTGACAATAAAATCTGTATTGCTTTCCTGTGGAATCAGCCTTGATGTATCTGGATAAGTCCCATCTAGCAGCCTGGAGAAAAACAGGATATTTTTCGTTTTGAACAACACTTGAGTATCCGTAACAACGATATCTACCAGCTCCCTGCTGTCATCCAATATTTTGCTCAATTCGGTCAGGCTTTTCCCAGGGATCACGACGTTATAGGATTCTTCATCCCTCAGCTCAAGAGCAGCTTTTCTATAAGCCAAGCGGTGGCTATCTGTTGCCGTGCAAAACAATTCATTATTCCCGATCTTCCAGTTTACACCTGTCAAGATAGGGCGTGTTTCTGAGGTGGACACAGCGAATACCGTTTGCCTGATCATATTTTTCAGTAGATCAGTCGGAATTTGAAAGCCGTGATGCTCTTCTAGTTGAGGCAGCAGTGGATATTCCGATGCATCCAGTCCATTAAGGCTGAATTCAGCTTTCCCTGACCGGATAATCGTTTCATGCTGATTTTGAACTTCAATTTCTACGATAGACATCGGTAATTTTCTTACGATTTCACTGAAAAAGCGTGCTTGTAAGACTATGCTTCCAGCTTGATGAATCGTAACGTTCTCGTTTTCTTCCTCAATGCATGGAATAAAGGATTCAATCGAAATATCTGAATCACTTCCAGTCAATGATACACCCTCAGTAGAAGCTTCAATTTTTATCCCGGTTAAGATAGGAATGGTTGTCCGAGATGAGACAGCCTTTAATACACTTTGTACGCTTTCTACCAGCCGATCTTTTTGAATCGTGAATTTCATGATTCTCCTCCTTGATGATATATATATATTTATATTAAAAAAATAGTAGAAGTAATAGTAGGGCATGTGGATTTGTGGATAAGTACGCAGAGGGAAAGGAAACACAGTCTATCCACATGTGGATAGACTGTGTATGACCATGCGTTTTTTATTCACACTTTTCCCAACTTATCTTAATTGTTCTCTAATCTCTTTTACTTGTTGCTGCAGCAATTCATCATTGCTTAATAGCTTTGAAATTTTTTCATGGGCATGAATGACGGTCGTGTGATCGCGTCCCCCAAATTCTTCCCCGATTTTCGGTAGAGACGAGTCTGTCATTTCTCTTGATAGATACATAGCAATTTGTCTAGGGAATGCGACAGACTTTGTCCGTTTTTTTGCTTTGAAATCTTCAAATTTTATATTAAACTGCTGGCCGACAATCCGCTGTATGTCTTTAATTGTAATCACTTTAGGCTTAGAGGAAGGAATAATATCCTTTAATGCTTCTGCGGCAAGATCCGCATTAATATCTTTATTGATTAAAGACGAATATGCGACGACCCTGATGAGTGCGCCTTCCAGCTCTCTGATATTGCTGTCGATTTGATTGGCGATATACAACATCACTTCATTTGGAATATCAAGCCCTTCCGCCTTTGCTTTTTTCCGCAAAATAGCGATCCTTGTTTCCAAATCCGGCGGTGTAATATCTGTGATCAAACCCCATTCAAAGCGGGATCTGAGTCTGTCTTCAAGAGTCGGTATTTCCTTTGGCGGACGGTCGCTGGAAATGACTATTTGTTTGCTTTCATCATGCAATGCATTAAACGTATGAAAAAATTCCTCTTGTGTTTGTTCTTTCCCTGCCAAAAATTGAATATCATCAATCAGCAGCACGTCTACATTTCGATATCGATTACGGAAATCTACGGCTTTATTATCTCTGATGGAATTAATAAACTCATTCGTGAATTTTTCTGAAGATAAGTAAACAACTTTTGCAGAAGGATTATGGTCCAATACATAATGGCCAATGGCATGCATCAAGTGCGTTTTGCCAAGCCCTACTCCCCCATAGATAAACAACGGATTGTAGGCTTTAGCAGGTGCCTCGGCCACTGCCAAAGAAGCAGCGTGGGCAAAGCGGTTTCCTGATCCGATAACAAATGTATCAAAGGTATATTTCGTATTCAGCATGTTTTGCGGAAATTCAGATTGCTCGTCGTCCTTGGGCATATTCTTTATCGGAGCTTTTGGTGCGATGTTTTGTTCTTCCTGATTTTGCGGAATCACAAACTTAATGGCCAGCTCCTCGCCTGTTAAATCAAAAATCGTCTCGGCTACTAAACCTAAGTATCTTGAATTCAGCCAATCTCTCGCAAATTCGTTTGGAGCAGTTATGGTCATTGTGTCTCCTTGAAGAGAATGGGCTTTTGTTGATTTCATCCATGTTTCAAAGCTCGGTTTGCTTAATTTCCCCTCTATTTTTTCAAGAGCCTTATTCCATAATTCTGATATATTTTCCATGTATTAAAGCGTCCCTCCTTTTTTCAAAATAACCAAGCAGCTACTGTTATATAACACTAAAAAATAACAACATTTAACCCTATTTACGTCAGAAAGCCCCCCTTGTCTATGTAAAGAAAAATTTCAAGGGATGAACTGTACGTAAAACCAGGGTTTAGTGGGAAGAATGAGCATTGTATAATAATTGAGTTATGCACATCAAATGTTGAAAAGAGTATAATATAGTAGAAAAATGTCTTTTAAACTTATTAACACCTTTGTGGAAAAGCTAGTCCTCACCTTGTTAAAAAACTTTCCACAAATTATTCACACTCTGTGGATAAAGTCAAAACTGCATCCAGTTGTTAAGAGTGAAAACACAAATATAATATCAAAATAAAGCTTGAGTTGCAATGGGTGATCTCAACTTATCCACACACCAAACATCCTGTTGATCTTTTTTTGTCCACACTAGTTAAGAATGTGAAAATCTTGTTTAAAACACAAAAAAACGTCGAAATGCGTCCGGAAAGATATCCACAGTGGATAATAGAGATAAATGATCTTTCGACATGGAGAAAAAAAGGGGTTTCTTATTGTCACCCGATGTGATATTCTATATGGGTTACAAATTGGGGAAGTTGACAGTAAAGTGGTGCCAACCATATAATATATAAGACTGTCTTAAGCAGAATATACTCAGTCAATCCTCGAGGGAGGTGTCGTAAGATGAAAAGAACGTTTCAACCAAATAACCGTAAACGCAGCAAAGTTCATGGCTTCCGCAGCCGTATGAGTTCCAAAAATGGACGTCAAGTATTAGCACGCCGCCGCCGTAAAGGTAGAAAAGTGTTATCAGCCTAGGCCACTGAATCCTAATCAGTGGTCTTTTTTACATAGAGGAATACTGGATAAATGCAGCTGGCTGCTCTTCATCCGTCATTTTCTCTGAAAAGCTTGATATCGGAGTGAAGAACGTCATGAAGAAAAAAAACCGATTGAAAAAAAATGAAGAGTTTCAAACTGTATTTCAACGAGGAAAGTCGATGGCAAACCGCCAGTTTGTGATATATATTCTTAACCAGCCGAAGCTGGACGAGTTTCGAGTAGGACTGTCCGTCAGTAAAAAAATTGGCAATGCAGTTACTAGAAACCGGATAAAACGGCTGATCCGCCAGGTCATTCTTGAGGAAAAGGACAAATTGAAATGCAAAAACGATTATGTCATCATTGCTAGAAAGCCTGTGTGCGACATGTCTTATGAAGAAATCAAAAAAAGTCTTCAACATCTTTTCAGAAAATCATTTGTTTATCAATCTGATAGAGGACGTGGCGATAAAAATTGAAAACTTTCATCTTTTTGAAGTAAAGCGCTTCCTCGTGGATTTATCTTATACAATGAAGAGCAATTGGGCACAAATGATGATAGAATACAGGTTAGAAACAGACTTTAATGGATCCACATTGATCAGGTAGGAGGAAAAGTTGTTGAAAAGGCGAAATTTGTTATTGCTAGTTTTAGTTGGGGCATTGATACTGCTTGCCGGTTGTACTCAACTGAATGAGCCGATTACATCTGAAAGTACAGGATTTTGGGACCAATATATTGTTTATCCTTTATCACAAGTTATTATCTTTTTTGCAGAATTAATGGGAAATAACTACGGACTCTCTATCGTTGTTGTTACGATATTAATCCGTTTGCTTATATTGCCGTTAATGCTTAAGCAGCTCAGAAGTTCAAAGGCTATGCAGGCTTTGCAGCCGGAAATTTTGAAGCTTAGAGAAAAATATAGCTCGAAGGACCAGAAAACACAGCAAAAGCTGCAGCAGGAGACAATGTCTCTTTTTCAAAAGAATGGGGTCAACCCGCTTGCAGGCTGCTTTCCTATTTTAATTCAAATGCCTATTTTGCTTGGTTTTTATCAAGCGATTATGAGAACCCATGAAATTAGTAACCATAACTTCCTATGGTTTGATTTGGGAGACAGAGATCCGTTCTTTATACTTCCTATCGTAGCGGGGATTACAACGTTTACTCAGCAAAAGCTGATGATGGCAGGAAATCCTGCAACATCACAAAATCCGCAAATGGCGATGATGTTATGGCTGATGCCGATTATGATTGTTGTTTTTGCGATCAATTTCCCGGCTGCACTTTCACTTTATTGGGTCGTAGGGAACTTGTTTATGATCGGTCAGACGTTTTTAATTAAAACGCCTGAAGTTAAGACAGACACCACACCGCAAAAATCAAAAGGAAACGCAAAAAAATGAAGGAGCTGACTGCTACTGGACGTACCGTCGCTGAAGCAGTAGATTCCGCATTAAAAAAATTAGACGTAAAAATAAATGATATCGAATATGAAGTGATTGATGAAGGGAAAAAAGGGATTTTTGGACTCTTCGGCCATAAACCTGCCGTCGTAAAAGTCATCGAAAAACCTTCTCCAATCCTCGCAGGTAAAAATTATTTGGAACAAATCGTGAATCATTTAGAAATAGAAGCCGAGATCACTGCTTTTGAAAAAGAAAATGTAGTGAGCTATGAGATCAAAGGCAATCAAACGGCGCTTTTGATAGGAAAAAGAGGACAGACTCTCAATGCTTTGGAAACCTTGGTCCAGATGGCAATCAATCGCGTATCCGAAAAATACTTGCAAGTGACCGTGGATGCCGAAGGATACCGGGAAAAAAGAAAAAATACGCTTATTCAATTGGCCCATCGAATGTCGGATCAAGCGATGAAGCAGAAAAAATCCATTCAGTTTGAACCGATGCCGTCAGCAGAAAGAAAAATCATTCATAAAGCACTTTCTAATGACCAGAGGAATATCGAAACATATTCCGAGGGTGAAGGGCGAAATCGCCATGTCGTTATTTCATATAAAGGGAAGAGCGGTTCGAACAATTAAATAGTATGAGAGATACCGGAGCTTTGCAAATGCAAAAGCTCCTTTTTTTTTATAGAGAAAAAAGCATTTCACTGAGAGTAATTATAATTTTTCCCGGTATGATTGAATCAGATCCGTTTAAATTTTCGCTTTTTAGGTGTAAGCTGTTGATAAAAGAAATGGAGCGTAAAAAATATTGTTATTCACATGTGGATAAGTTAAAGTGGTAGAAGTGCAGATTTTTAAAAGGTTCCCTCCTGTGGATAATTTGAAACAGAAACACATTTATGGTATCTTTAAGTGTTGATTGACCAAAAAATCAATTTTTTTTATATAGATAGAATGACAAAAAAGAGGTGAATGAAAGTGGCTGAAGCGGATACGATTGCTGCCATATCGACACCGATGGGTGAAGGTGCAATTGCTATAGTAAGGCTAAGCGGACCGGAAGCATTACCGATCGCAGACTATATTTACAAAGGACCCGGAGAAAAAAAACTTAGCTCCGTGGATTCCCATACCATTCATTACGGACATATTGTCGACACGGAAACGAATGAAACGATTGAGGAAGTCATGGTTTCAGTATTAAAAGCCCCGAGAACTTTTACACGGGAAGATGTCGTTGAAATCAATTGTCACGGCGGAATTGTGACTGTCAATAAAGTTCTTCAGCAAGCTCTTAAAAACGGAGCAAGGCTGGCGGAACCAGGGGAATTTACGAAGCGTGCATTTTTAAACGGGCGGATCGATCTGTCTCAAGCGGAAGCCGTCATGGATTTAATTCGCGCGAAAACAGACCGCGCCATGAACGTGGCAATGGGGCAAATGGAGGGGAAGCTCTCCAAGCTCATTACACAGTTGAGGCAGCAGCTTTTAGAAACTCTTGCCCATATTGAAGTAAATATTGATTATCCGGAATATGACGATGTGGAGGAAATGACTCATCGAATTTTAGTAGAGAAAGCAGCCTTTGTCCGCAATGAAATTGAAGGCCTCCTTCAAACCTCGTCACAAGGAAAAATTCTTCGAGAAGGTCTTTCTACAGTGATCATCGGGAGACCGAATGTCGGAAAGTCATCTCTTTTGAACAGCCTTGTCCATGAAACGAAAGCGATAGTTACAGATGTACCCGGTACGACGAGAGATGTGATTGAAGAGTATGTCAATGTCCGGGGTGTGCCTCTTCGTCTTGTTGATACCGCCGGAATTCGTGAGACTGAAGACATTGTCGAACGAATCGGCGTTGAACGGTCAAGACAGGTGCTGAAGGAAGCGGATTTGATTATGCTTGTCTTAAATTACAACGAGCCATTATCTGATGAAGATATCAAGCTGTTTGAAGCGACTAAAGGAATGGACAGGATTGTGATCGTCAACAAAACGGATCTTTCGCAGGTGCTGGATATGGACCGTGTCCGAGATCTGGCTGAAAACCGCCCTGTCGTTACCACCTCATTATTGAAGGAAAAAGGAATCGATGAATTGGAATCCGCGATTCAGTCGTTATTTTTTTCTGGAGGGATTGAAGCAAAGGACTTAACGTATGTCAGCAACTCCAGGCACATTTCGGTTCTTCAGGAAGCAAAATCGGCGATCAACGATGCATTAAATGGAATTGACCAGGATGTACCGATTGATATCGTTCAAATCGATTTAACCAGGTGCTGGGAGCTGCTGGGGGAAATCATTGGCGACACCGTGCACGAAAGCTTAATTGACCAACTGTTTTCACAGTTTTGTTTAGGAAAATAAAAAAAGGAGGAATTCGTATGTCCTATGAAGCAGGCAATTTTGACGTCATTGTCGTGGGCGCCGGACATGCCGGCGTTGAAGCAGCCCTCGCTTCAGCAAGGCAAGGGGCAAAAACCCTTGTTTTGACGATTAATTTGGATATGATTGCATTTATGCCTTGCAACCCTTCCGTCGGCGGTCCCGCTAAAGGGATTGTCGTCCGTGAAATCGATGCATTAGGCGGAGAAATGGCAAAAAATATTGATAAAACGCACATCCAAATGCGTCTTTTAAATACAGGTAAAGGACCAGCTGTGCGCGCACTTCGAGCACAAGCTGATAAATTTCAATATCAGCATGAAATGAAAGCAACAATGGAAAATGAGCCTAATCTAACCCTCCTTCAAGGAATGGTTGATCGTCTGCTCATTGAAGACGGAGAATGCCGCGGTGTTATTACGCAAACCGGAGCAATCTACCGCTCAGCCTCTGTTGTTCTTACGACTGGAACCTTCCTAAGAGGGAAAATCATTCTTGGCGATCTTTCTTATTCAAGCGGTCCGAATAACCAGCAGCCTTCTATTAAGCTGTCTGAACATTTGGAGGAGCTTGGATTTGACCTAGTTCGTTTTAAAACAGGGACCCCACCAAGGGTAAACAGCCACAGCATTGATTACAGCAAAACAGAAATACAGCCGGGGGATGACGTTCCACGCGCTTTTTCATATGAAACTGTCGAGTATATTACGGACCAGCTTCCATGCTGGCTCACATATACTAGTCCGGAAACTCATGAAATCATTGATGACAATTTGCATCGTTCACCGATGTATTCAGGAATGATTAAAGGAACAGGGCCAAGATACTGCCCTTCGATTGAAGATAAGGTGGTACGATTCAACGATAAGCCAAGGCACCAAATATTCCTTGAGCCGGAAGGAAGAAATACGAAGGAAGTATATGTTCAAGGATTGTCAACCAGCCTTCCTGAAGACGTTCAACAAAAAATGCTTTCCACTATTCCGGGTCTTGAAAAAGCACAGCTAATGCGCGCCGGCTATGCGATTGAATACGATGCAATTGTACCGACTCAGCTTTGGCCGACGCTGGAAACGAAAAAAATCCCTTATCTCTTTACTGCCGGTCAAATCAACGGAACATCAGGGTATGAGGAAGCAGCTGGACAAGGAATTATGGCCGGTATCAATGCGGCCAGAAAAGCGCTCGGCAAGGATGAAGTGATTCTAAGTCGTTCTGAAGCTTATATCGGCGTATTAATCGATGATCTTGTGACAAAGGGGACGAATGAGCCATACCGGCTGCTAACCTCACGTGCAGAATATCGATTGCTATTGCGTCATGACAATGCTGATTTGCGCCTAACGGAAATCGGTCATCGGATTGGCTTAATTTCTGATGAAAGATATAATAAATTTTTAGAGAAAAAAGCCGCGATCGAAGAAGAGAAAAAGCGGCTGCTATCAACAATCATTAAACCATCTGCTGAAAATCAAGAATACATCCGCTCACTCGGAGGAAGCGAGCTGAAGGATGGAATTCGGGCATCAGACTTATTGAAACGTCCGGAAATGACTTACGAAACAGTCACGAAGCTTGCTCCGGGGGATCAAAACCTTAGAGAAGATGTAAAAGAGCAGGTAGAAATTCAAATCAAATATGAAGGCTATATCGAAAAATCACTGCAGCAGGTTGAGAAGCTGAAGAAAATGGAAAACAAAAAGATACCGGATCGATTGGATTATGACGCCATCCGCGGGATTGCCACAGAGGCCAGACAGAAGCTGAAAGAGGTTAGACCGCTTTCTGTTGCCCAAGCTTCACGCATTTCCGGAGTGAACCCTGCAGATGTATCCATTTTGCTCGTCTATCTTGAGCAAGGAAGAATAGCGAAGGTAGCAGAATAGAAAGGATGTCCGCATGAAAATCGATCAGTTTTCCTCCAGCCTCGAAGAGAAGGGGATTTCTCTTTCTCCCCGTCAGCTGGAACAGTTTGACGATTATTACAGCTTGCTTGTTGAATGGAATGAAAAGATGAACCTGACAAGCATCACTGACAAAGAAGACGTATACCTTAAACATTTTTTCGATTCGATCACCGCAGCCTTTTATTTTGACTTTAATAAGGTTAAAAGCGTATGTGATGTGGGCGCTGGAGCCGGGTTTCCAAGCATTCCGCTTAAAATCTGCTTTCCTCATCTCGAGGTAAGCATTGTCGATTCGTTAAAAAAACGAATTACTTTTTTAGAAGAGCTTTCTTCGGCCCTCGGGCTCACTCATACTGCTTTTTATCATGATCGCGCCGAAACGTTTGGCCAAAACAAAAACCACCGTGAAAGCTACGATTTGGTTACCGCACGTGCGGTTGCCCGTCTTTCTGTCCTTAGTGAGCTTTGTTTGCCACTCACCAAAAAAGGCGGAATATTTATGGCTTTAAAAGCCGCTTCGGCTAAAGAGGAGCTCGCTGTCAGCAAAAAAGCAATCTCGCTCCTTGGAGGGAAACAACAAGACACTCACTCCTTCCGTCTTCCGATTGAAGAAAGCGAACGGACGATTATTGTCATTAGTAAAGTAAAGGAAACACCGAAAAAATATCCTAGAAAGCCTGGATTGCCCGGGAAATTACCGATTGAAAGCTAGTTCTCCTTTTCGCCTTGAAATCCGTTTATTCTGCAAAATTCAAGACTTTACGGAAGGAAAAAACATGAGAAAATAGAATTAGTAAATGGGAGTTTCGAAAGGTGGCGTTGGTTCATGAAGCATTCATTCTCTCGTCTCTTTGGAATTGGTGAGAAAGAAGAAGAGGAAGCGGAGTTGTTTGCAGAAGAAACAAATAAAGAAGAAATACAAGAAATAGAAGTCGATGCCATTGTTCCGAATCGTTTTCAGCCCCGCACCATTTTTTCGGACGAAAAGATAAACGAACTGGCTACAACTATTCATACCCATGGCATTATCCAGCCGATTGTCGTTCGTAAGACAGAAGACCAGTCAACCTACGAGATTATCGCTGGTGAAAGACGCTGGCGGGCTGTGAAATCACTTGGCTGGGATAAAATTTCCGCCATTGTTAAGAATTTTAGCGATACAGAGACAGCTTCCGTTGCGCTAATAGAAAATTTGCAGCGTGAGGAATTATCATCAATTGAAGAAGCACATGCGTATGCTAAGCTTTTGGAACTTCATGATTTGACGCAGGAAGCACTTGCCCAGCGGCTGGGAAAAGGACAGTCGACTGTTGCTAATAAGCTGAGGCTCTTAAAGCTTCCGGAAGAAGTCCAGCAAGCAATTCTTCAAAAGAAAATAACCGAGCGCCATGCACGTGCTCTTATTCCATTAAAAGCTCCTGAGCTGCAGCTAAAGCTTTTGGAAGAAATGGTCGAAAAAAATCTGAATGTCAAGCAAACCGAGGACCGTGTCGTGAAGATGCTTGAACAGGACAAGCGGAAGCCAAAGCCAAGAAGAAAAGCATTTAGCAGAGACACGCGTATTGCCATGAATACAATTCGGCAGTCGTTATCTATGGTTGAAGACAGCGGAGTAAAATTAAATACGGAAGAAGAAGAATTCGAAGAGTATATCCAGTTAACGATTCGAATTCCGAAGAAGTAAAGCTCTCCAGCTGATATGGAGAGCTTTTCTTTTTAATTACTGAAGATTAGAGGTGGCATGTGTATACACAAAGAGATTGAGAGTATTTTAGACAATTGGATTGAAAAAACCAATAAAAATGAATTTTATCTCGCCCACTCATTTGATAAACTGATTAATCGTAAAAACAGTGCGGAAGCATTTGAATATATTTCACAAATGATAGATGCGATAGTAGAAACAAACGAGGATTTTATCGCTTCCCTATTGATTTTTTATTTGAATTGCCTTTATGAAAAAGCAAACACAACTGAAATCCATCCTTATCTTTCATCTAAAATAGAGCAATTAGAAGTACATATTTTTCATCTTCAAGGTGAATATTCGAAACGTGAATATCAAGAATTCAAAAGAGATGTAAGATTACTAAGATAACTGTGTTGGATCAGACTAAGCATTATATGTATCTACACGTACTTTTTAACTTTTCACAGTATACCAAGTTGCTGTACTTGTTATTAAAGATATTAAAGGAAAGATGCCGATCCATATAAAAAAGCTGCTATCCCCATTTGCCATCACATACAGAAAAAGAATGGTTAAAATCAGAACAAGAAGGGGTGCGATCCAAATTTTTTTCGCAATCAAAAAACCGATAACTCCAAGAAGTGCAGATGTGATAGGGAAAACAATGAGAATAAGAAACATTGCATTCAGCATATTAGCGACCTTCCTTCACCTTAATAGGAGCACAGATAAGAAAAAAATTCCTTGTAAAATCATTATATAATATCCTAATTTTGGTTGGTATATTTATTTTTAAATTTTCAATCAATTCTGAGAAAAGAGATGAGCTGTTTTTTTATCAATTTATGATTTCAACCTAAGACCCATCTTTGTATACTCTTAATTTTATTTTTTTTGACAAAGTATCAGTGATTTATACTCCATAAAGAGAAACGGCGATGATATTAAAGAGTATTGGGAAGAAATACAATACGATATTACATACAATTCCCACTAAAGATGGCTTATCTTTGTATTTTCGATACAATATAAATCCAAGAAGTGCTCCTATTGGACAAAAGTAAAATGGCATAATCATTGGCAGCCCTTGAATTTTTAAAGGTATGAATCCAGTGAAAAAGTTAACTATTAACAATATTAATGCAAATGGAATAATGATTGAAATCGTTGATATCATACTATTTTTTCTTTCAACATGTTTCCTGTCTCTCATAGAAATCCTCTCCAATTATTTGCAAAGTAACTTTATTCTAAAACAAAAACAAAATGGCGATGAAAACAAGTGCGAAAATAGGATAATAACGGAAAAAATTCTTTCATCCTCTTTTTTGCCGAAATGATCGGTTTATGATAGAAGCTATAATACGTTTACGAATCATAAGCGAATTGGTTCCCGCTGAATCAATGCTGTTTTTTTGGCCAGTAATATCGATACTGATATCATCTCATCCTCTGGTGCTCTGTCTTCAGAAGAAATTATATAAGAATAACAATAACTAAAAAACAGTAAAAGGGATATAAAGGTAATTAGTAAAAAAACGCAATCGAAAAAAACTGAAAAAGAGGAAGGGACAAATTTGGTGCGGAAAAATTGAAAATAAAAAGATACAATTTCAAATGGTCGAATGGCAAAAATCGCTTAAATCACAGAAATTTCTCTAAACGAGTCGAACAATAAATGAAAAAATAAAACTTTTTCATCTTTTTTTTTGATAAAATAGAGAAATGAAAGAAACTTGCTCATATGTGAAAGTAGGTGACATCTTGGGAAAAATTATTGCTGTGACAAACCAAAAAGGGGGAGTTGGAAAAACAACAACTTCAGTCAACCTTGGGGCTTGCTTAGCATACATAGGAAAAAAAGTTCTACTCGTAGACATTGATCCCCAAGGAAATGCAACAAGCGGCATCGGAGTGGAAAAAGCTGATGTAGATCATTGCATATACGATATTCTAGTAGACGATACAAATGTCATAGATGTGATTCGCCCGACATCCGTAGAAAATCTGGATGTCATTCCTGCGACGATTCAGCTTGCCGGAGCAGAAATCGAATTAGTCCCAACCATTTCTCGAGAGGTTCGCTTGAAAAGGGCATTGGAAAATGTGAAACAAAACTATGATTATATGATTATCGATTGTCCTCCATCCCTTGGCCTGTTGACAATCAATGCTTTAACTGCTTCAGATTCAGTTGTTATCCCTGTTCAATGCGAGTTCTATGCACTTGAAGGGCTCAGCCAGCTGTTAAATACCGTCCGGCTTGTGCAAAAGCATTTAAACACAGAGTTAATGATTGAAGGTGTTCTGCTTACTATGCTTGATGCAAGAACAAATTTGGGTATACAAGTAATAGAAGAAGTAAAAAAATACTTTCGGGAAAAGGTTTATTCAACTATTATTCCTCGCAATGTCCGGCTTAGCGAAGCACCAAGTCATGGACAGCCCATAATTTTGTATGATCCTCGTTCAAGAGGAGCGGAGGTTTACCTAGACTTAGCGAAGGAAGTGGCTGCGAATGGCTAAAGGTCTTGGAAAAGGAATTAATGCGCTGTTTACAAATGTCGATTTGTCTGAAGAAAACGTAGAAGAGCTAAAGCTTAAGGATTTACGTCCTAATCCTTATCAGCCTCGAAAAATTTTTGAAGAAGAGGCATTGCATGATTTAAAAGAATCTATCATGCAGCACGGAATCATTCAGCCAATTATCGTCAGAAAAACGATTAAAGGATTTGAGATTATTGCCGGCGAGCGTCGATTTCGCGCTGCAAGCTTAGCAGGTCTATCTACGATTCCTGCGATTGTCAGGGAAGTATCTGAATCATTAATGATGGAAATTGCTTTGCTTGAAAATCTTCAACGGGAGGATCTATCACCTCTTGAAGAAGCCAAAGCCTATGAAGCATTACTCAGCCATTTACAAGTTACCCAAGAACAGCTGGCCAAAAAGCTTGGAAAAAGCAGACCGCATATAGCTAATCACTTAAGATTGCTGACACTTCCAGAAGATGTTCAAGAGCTCATTGCAGACGGAACTCTTTCTATGGGCCACGGAAGAACGATCCTTGGATTGAAAAACAAAAATAAATTGAAGCCTTTGATTAAAAAAATATTATCTGAGGAATTGAATGTTAGACAGGTAGAACAGTTAATTCAACAGTTAAATTCAAATGTTTCACGTGAAACAAAGAAAAAAATTCCGCCTAAAGAGCCTGCAATGAAAGAACGAGAATCATATCTTCAAGAATACTTTGGAACGCCTGTAACGATTAAAAAGCAAAAGAAAAAAGGCAAAATAGAAATCGAATTCTTTTCGAATGAAGATCTGGAGCGAATATTGGAATTGCTGCAAGAGAATAAGTCGTGAGTAACCATCCAATTGTGATGGTTTTTTCTTTACTGTTTTTTGGGGTCGACATATTGCTGGAACGATATATTTTGGAAAGGAATGAATCTTTCTTGTTTAAATGCCGATCTCTCTAATTGATAAATGCTTTCGGCAAGGATATCTGCCATACTGACGACAAGGTGAAGCCTCGTATTTTGCAGAACAAAATACTCCATAAAACCGCTCACATTTACGATGCCATTAATATGAACATCCCCAACCTCTGGTAATTCTTTTTGAACGCCTGCGCCTGGCTTTAAAGGTCCTTTTCCGAGTTGATAGGATCCTACATTTTTTACACGGCCGAGACAAGCATCCACTGCAATAATAAAAGGATCATTATGAGAAAGGTGGATTTCTTCTATTTTTTCCTGCATGTTTACGGCATGGACAGGATCTGAAAGTGTTCCGTAAACAGAAAAATGACGAAGACGCATAGAATACAGCTGAGTACCGACAAGCGGGCCGAATGAATCGCCGGTAGACCGATCTGTGCCAATGCAGAGAACAACGATGGATCTATTCTTTTGTACATTTTCCAAAAAAGAAGATAGAATACGATGGATTTTTTTGGAAGCAAGAGCTTCTTCATGAGAAACATACGTTTTTGGTTGTTCTGAAGAGAAAAGTCCGCCTTTACGAATCATAGTTTCACTTCCTTGTCTTAGTACTAACAGTATTGCTTTGGAGTGTTTTTGAGTATGAATGGTTGTTTACATTATATCCATTTTCGTCTTTTTTTATGCTTTATTTGTCTTTGTGCTGATAGTAGAGTATAGGTGGAGATAACGAGGCATGGTTTTGAGAGTGATTTGATATTAGAAAATAAGTAATCTTTTTGTCTATTAGGGAATAAGTGTCCGTGTGTGTCTAGCGTAAAAGATAAAGGACCGGGCGGGGGTTGCCCGGTCCTTTACGTATTGTCAGTTTCCGCTAAAATGATGGGAAAGACAGGGAGAATTACGGATAAACCGAGTCAGCATCAAGGCAATTTCGTCAGAGGGAAGCGTTCGACCGGTCATGAACCAATGCTGGATCAACCCGAACTGCCCGGAGCCCAGATAAGCGATGATATAACCGGCGGGCTGAACGGACCAACTCGAACCGGGCTGTTCCTGCTTCAGACTTTCGTACAAACGGGTTCCGACCAGATACTGCAGCCGCTCTCTCAATTCGACAGGGGCGGAGGGATGAAAGACGGCCTTGAAAAAAGAAGCATGACGGTGCAAATATCGAAAGGCATCAGCAATAGCCGGGAATGGCGATTTCTCATCCGAATGCTTCATCAGATCGCTCAGCCGAATGGGCTCGAATATTTCCAGCAAGCCCCGCATCCACTCCGTTTGCTCGATCAGGTCGAAAATATCTTTGTAATGCAAATAAAAGGTGCCGCGGTTAATGCCGGCTTTTTGCGACAGATTTTTAACGGTTAACTCCTTGGTCCCCTGATTGCTCAGGATGTCTGTCAGCGCCTGCTCGATGAGCTTGCGGCTCCGAACCGCCCGCAGATCCGTACTTCTCTCCATCATCCTTACTCCTTTCGATAGCCAAACGTAATGGACAATATTTCTTTTGTGTTCTTTATTGAACAGTTCACCTGCATTGTTGATTGTTCCGAACGATTGGCCTAATTATAATGGATAACATAAAGCATATCAACACGTGTTCATTAAAAAGGAGATGGATATTCATGCAATATCGAGATTTAGCGCGCACGGGCGTTAGGGTGAGTCAATATGCCCTTGGGGGGGCGTTTTTGGATCGCTTGCCAGCAAAGAAGAGGGGATCCGAATCATTCACAAGGCGCTGGACGCCGGCATCAATCTGATCGATACTTCCAACCGTTATGGGGACGGAGAATCGGAGAGAATCATCGGCGAGGCGATCAAGGGCAGACGGGACGAGGTTACTCTGGCAACGAAATTCTGGGCGGAGCCGAATGGCGAGCGAAATCAAGGCGCTTCCCGCCGCTGGGTTCGGCAAGCGGTCGAACAAAGCTTGCAGCGGCTGCAAACGGATTATATCGATCTTTATCAGCTGCATCGCCCAGTCGGGGACGTTGCTTTCGAAGAAATTCTGGGCGTGCTGAGCGATCTGGTGCAAGAAGGCAAGATACATCATATCGGCACTTCCAATCATCAAGCCTGGCAGCTGGCAGAGGCGCAGGCGGCGAGCGAGCGTCGCCACTTGCAGCGGTTTGTCAGCGAGCAATCTCCGTACTCAATTCTTAACCGAAGCATCGAGATGGATATTGCCGAAGTCGCTCGGCGCCACGATCTCGCTTTGTTGACTTACAGCCCGCTGGCCGGCGGGCTGCTGACGGGCAAGTATGCGTTCAGTCGGGCGGCCGACAGCGGGTCGCGGGCGGCGCTTTTAAAGGGGCCTGCCGCTCGCATGCTCGATCCGGAATTGCCGGAAAATGCGCAAAAATTCGCGGTCATCGAAGAGCTGAAGCAAGTTGCCGATCAGGCGGGGATGACGCTGGCGCATATGGCTCTAGCGTTTGCCCAGAGCCATCCGGTTGTCACTTCGATCATTGTGGGACCGCGCACACCGGAACAATTGAGACAATATTTAGCTGGAGCGGATTTGACGCTTAGCCCCGATCTGCTGGACGCCATCGATGGGATCGTTCCTCCCGGGAGAAGAATGGACGATCAAGATCCTGCTTGGACGCCGGAATGGCTGGATGCTTCCCGGCGCAGGCGGTAAAGATAAGATAAGATCTGATCGAGCAGCGCAGGGCGAACGCTGGGTGCTGCTTCAGATCTTATCTTTTTCCGGGAATGCCGTATCTCCTCGCGCTCCACGCGATAATTAACGCAACAAGGGGTACCCGTCAGGAAACCGCATTTTCCTGACGGTACCCCTCTATAAACTAAATAAAATGACAAATTTTACAAACATGATACGGGCAGTCTCGTTTATAAAGTGGAGAAATAAAGATTCCGTTATCGATGAGTAACTGCTGCTGAAATTGAAATTGCAGGTGAGGAACAAGCATTCTTCTCATTCAAAATTGAGCAGGATGAATTAAATTGGCCCGATCTCCCATCTAACTTTTTAAAAGAATTTCATGAATTTCATTCTGGGAGTGACGAATTAATAGAGCTTGACTTAGAACCAAGATTTTTCAAAACCAAAGAAGAAGCATTACAAACAGCCATTGATGCCATAGAAAATATTTTACGTAAATATAAAGCACCGGATAAATTGGGATTCCCTTCTTCTGGAACGAATCATTATTTTAAAAAAATAATAGTTTCGTTTATTTTGATTTGATCTTGATATTGCCCTTTCAATATAACATTATGTACAATAGTGGAAAGGAACAACTAAAGAAAGGGTGAAATGGATGGCGGATAAAGACTTCGACCTTAACGATGTGGTTGAAATGAAAAAACCTCATCCCTGCGGAACGAACCGTTGGAAAATCATCCGAATGGGCATGGACATTCGCATTAAGTGTGAAGGATGCGGACACAGTGTGATGATTCCTAGAAGGGAATTCTCAAGAAAAATGAAGAAAATTTTAGTAAAGCATGAAGAGCCTGTTTCTGATTAATAGCCGGTTCTCATGCTTTTTCAATTGAAAAAAGGTGGAAATTTATTTTTACGGGAAAAGCTCAGTGCATAATGAATTTTTAGAACAGTTGCAGGACGAAAGATTAATCGAACGAACGACTTAAATGACGCCTTCGAACCATTATCAGTTGATAGATAGTGCAAGGCTAAAAAAGGATAGTTTGTTCATAAAAACTTGGTTTTCCAGTTTTGCAATCGGTTATTGAAGTACAGTAGACTGTCAATGCAGTATCCTCCGTGTCTAATAAGCTTGCGTTTTTCTCGGCAACTTCCTTATAATTGGTGAAGGTTCGAATGTCAAAAACATGCGCATGCTTTACGATAGAGGAGATGAAGAAATGGCTTTAACAGCTGGAATTGTTGGCTTGCCGAACGTAGGCAAATCGACGTTGTTTAATGCAATAACCCAGGCAGGAGCGGAGTCGGCTAATTACCCGTTTTGTACGATTGATCCGAACGTTGGGATTGTTGAAGTACCCGATACCCGCTTAAACAAGCTTACAGAGCTTGTTAAACCGAAAAAAACGGTGCCAACCGCTTTTGAATTCACGGATATTGCAGGAATAGTGAAAGGTGCTTCAAAAGGTGAGGGACTTGGTAACAAGTTTCTGTCTCATATCCGGCAGGTTGACGCGATTTGCCATGTCGTTCGCTGCTTTCAAGATGAGAATATCACTCACGTATCCGGAAAGGTTGATCCAATCTCAGACATTGAAACGATTAATCTTGAGCTGATTCTTGCTGATCTTGAAAGCGTGGAAAAAAGAATTGGACGTGTCAGCAAAATGGCAAAGCAGAAAGATAAAGAAGCAGTAGCTGAATTCGAAGTCTTAACGAAGCTGAAAGAGACTTTTGAATCAGACAAGCCCGCACGTTCTGTTGAGTTCACCGAAGATCAACAGAAGATTGTGAAACATTTGCACTTACTAACGTCTAAGCCAGTATTGTACGTAGCAAACGTCAGCGAAGACGAGGTTGCAGATCCTTCAGGAAATGAATATGTGCAAAAAGTAAGGGAATATGCTACTGCTGAAGGCGCGGAGGTTATTGTTGTCTGTGCAAAAATAGAATCGGAAATCGCTGAGCTTGAAGGGGAAGAAAAAGAAATGTTCCTGGAAGAGCTGGAAATTGAAGAATCCGGACTAGACCAGCTTATAAAAGCATCCTATTCTCTTCTTGGCCTGGCTACTTATTTCACTGCCGGAGAACAGGAAGTAAGGGCATGGACATTTATTAAAGGCATGAAGGCTCCAGAATGTGCCGGAATCATTCATACTGATTTTGAGAGAGGATTTATTCGCGCGGAAACGGTATCGTATGATGACCTTCTTCAAGCAGGAAGCCATAGTTTAGCGAAAGAAGCAGGCAAGGTGCGGCTTGAAGGAAAAGACTACATCGTAAAAGACGGCGATGTCATTCATTTCCGTTTCAATGTATAAGAGTCTTGATAATAGACGGCAATCTTGTTATAATGTAAACTTGTGAGTAATAGAATTATTGCTCCTTGCCCATTTGTGGGCCGTTTAGTCCAAAAGGAGGTGCTAACAGATGAAAAAGTACGAAGTTATGTACATTATCCGTCCAAACGTTGATGATGAGTCAAAAAAAGCAGTTATTGAGCGTTTTTCTACAGTTTTGACTACTAACGGGGCGGAGATCACTGGAACAAAAGATTGGGGAAAACGCCGTCTTGCATATGAAATCAATGATTTCCGCGAGGGTTTTTACCAAATCGTTAACGTTCAAGCTGATGCTGCAGCCGTTCAAGAATTTGATCGCTTAGCTAAGATCAGTGATGACATCATTCGCCATATTGTTGTTAAAGAAGAAGAATAATTGAAATATATGCTTGAATAAAGCAAAAAGGTGGTCTCTTTCTTATGCTTAACCGAGTTGTATTAGTCGGAAGACTGACAAAAGACCCAGAGTTGCGCTACACGCCAAGCGGAGCAGCTGTTGCTACCTTTACTCTTGCTGTAAACCGTGCGTTTACAAATCAGCAGGGGGAACGAGAAGCCGATTTTATCAATTGCGTGACCTGGAGAAGACAAGCTGAAAACGTTGCAAATTTTCTTAAAAAGGGAAATCTTGCTGGTGTTGACGGCCGTCTCCAGACTAGAAATTATGAAAATCAGCAGGGACA
This sequence comes from Bacillus capparidis, assembly GCF_017832095.1. Classification (NCBI taxonomy): domain Bacteria; kingdom Bacillati; phylum Bacillota; class Bacilli; order Caryophanales; family Bacillaceae; genus Bacillus; species Bacillus capparidis. The sequence continues at coordinate 1,251,792 of NZ_JAFDST010000002.1, read as the reverse complement.
GCGTGTATTTGTTACAGAAGTGAATGCTGAAAGTGTTCAATTTCTTGAACCGAAAAACAGCGGTTCTGGTGGATACAACAGTGGCGGCAGCCAGGGACAATACTTCGGCGGAGACCAGAACGATTCAAATCAATTTAATCAGCAAAATCAGCAAAACCGCAGGCAGGGTAATTCGAACTTTAACGATGACCCATTCGCCAATGACGGAAAGCCGATAGATATTTCAGATGACGATTTGCCGTTCTAAAAAAGAACTGAAGAAAGGAGGGGAATGACATGGCAGGAGGACGCAGAGGTGGTCGTGCGAAACGCCGTAAAGTGTGTTATTTCACTTCAAACGGAATTACGCATATCGACTATAAAGATGTAGATCTTCTTAGAAAGTTTGTGTCAGAGCGTGGTAAAATCTTACCTCGCCGTGTAACTGGTACAAATGCGAAATACCAACGTAAATTGACAGCAGCGATCAAACGCGCACGTCAAATGGCTTTACTTCCATACGTAACTGGAGAGTAAGCTGTATAATAAAAGCAGCCGGGACAGGGTTCCTGGCTGCTTTTATATTTGGGAAGAGGGACATGTATAACGATTAATTGTTATATCACTATATATTGAAAAGTTAGGTTGATTTATTGTCGATATCTCAGAGTGTATTTTATTTCTTCCCTTTACGTTTTTCATATTCTTTTTTCAGCGTAGGGATCACTTTTTCTTTTATGGATTTCTGCACTTTGGGATCACTTAGAGCTTTTTTTAGCATAGATTTTAAAGACATAAGCTTCCTCCTTTATGGTGGAACTTGTATTAAAAATCAAACTTCTTCTCTTTAGCTTACATGGAGATACACCTGATATCAACAAAAAAGGTGTTCCACGTGAAACATACCAGTTTTCTGGTAAGTAATAAACCTCTTCCTAGTTTTACTTCCAATTTCGTGATGTGCTAAAATAGAAACTATGTATACATTCGTTGTTTCATGCTTTTAGATCGAATCGCAAGTCTGACGAGAGGTGTTTTCCCTGAGAAAAACGAATGCGTTAGTTGAAGGAGCTATAATGATTGCTCTTTTGGCTGTTTTGACACTGGCTTCAATTTATCTTCCTGTCATAAGTATGATCTTAATATTTGCCATTCCACTCCCTTCCATCATACATACGATCAGACATGGGGTGAAGCAGGGGATATGGATGGCTGTTGCCAGCTTGCCTGTTCTGCTGATCGTCGGTCAATTGCAGTCGCTTATAGTGATACCGTTTATTATTGCAGGCGTAACGATGGGATTTTACTACAAAAGAAAAGAAACGGCCTATGCAATTGCTTCCGGTGCAATTGCATACGTTATAAGTATTGTCATTTCCTATGCAGCAGGAATCTTATTTTTTCAATTCGACCCTATTTCTTTTTATAACGAAACGATGAATGAGGCCTTTAAAGCATCTCAAAGCCTTATGGGAGCTGTGGGCAATCAAGAGCAAGCAGAAGCACAAATCAAGGTCATGAAAGAACAGATGCAGCTGTTGCCATATTTACTGCCGACTGTGTTTGCTGGGTCAGCTGTTGTCAGTTCATTTATTACCCATTTTATTGCAAAGCCTTTTTTAAAGCGATTTGCATCAGGTACACCTCCTTTAAAACCCTTTAGGGAATGGAAGCTTCCTAAAAGTATCATTTGGTACTATTTAGTAGCGATTTTTCTTTATTTCTTTCCTTTAGAACGGGGAGACTTTTTATATTCAGTTCAAATCAATGCAGAAATCATCCTTGGCACACTTTTAATGATCCAAGGCTTATCTTTTGTGTTTTTCTACTGTTATATGAAAAACATTCCAAAGGCTGTGCCGATAATTGCGGTTATTTTATGTTTTGCTAATCCTTTTATTATGTATGTTGTGAAAATTGTAGGCATTGCTGACATAGGCTTTACTATGAGAGAAAAATTAAAAAAAATGTAGTCAGGAAAGAGGGCTCACGAAGGTGAGGAGTTGATAAAAAATGCCAAGCTTTTATAAGAAACCATTATTTCGTTATCCAATTTATGCCCTGATTGCTTTAACAATCATCGCGGTCTTGTTCCTTTTCTTTTATAATTGGCTGATTGGATTGTTTGGCATTTTGATCCTTGGAGCTATTCTATATTTTCTTCTGCGTGCGGATTATAAGGTTCGTACGGAACTGGAAGAATATATTAGCACTTTGTCATACCGCTTAAAAAAGGTTGGCGAAGAAGCGTTAATGGAGATGCCGATCGGGATCATGCTTTATAACGATAATCATTACATAGAATGGGCTAATCCGTATTTGGCATCCTGTTTTCAGGAGGATTCATTGGTTGGACGATCTCTTTCAGATACCTCAGAACATCTTATTTCGATAATTAATCAAGAGGTTGAAGCGGAAACCATCTCAATAAATGACCGTTTATATGAAATCATGATTAAAAGAGATGAACGGCTGATTTACTTTTTTGATGTAACAGAGCAAGTAGAGATTGAAAAGCAGTATGAAGACGAAAGGACAGTTATTTCCTATATTTTCTTAGACAATTATGACGATATAACACAGGGGTTGGATGATCAAACCCGCAGTACCATTAATAGTGAAGTGACGTCGCTTCTAAACAATTGGGCTCAGCGCTACGGCATATTTATTAAACGTATTTCGTCAGAACGATTTTTAGGTGTATTGAATGAAAACATTCTTTCTGAACTAGAACATTCCAAGTTTTCAATCTTAGATGAAATACGGGAAAAAACAACCCATCACAATATTTCTTTAACGTTAAGTATCGGTGTAGGCGCTTCCGTCTCATCACTCAGCGAATTAGGCGATTTAGCTCAATCCAGTCTTGATCTGGCTCTTGGAAGAGGCGGAGATCAAGTAGCAATCAAACTGCCGAATGGCAAAGCAAAGTTTTATGGCGGCAAAACCAATCCTATGGAAAAAAGGACGAGGGTTCGTGCACGCGTCATTTCCCATGCGTTAAAGGAAATTGTTACAGAAAGTGAACAAGTGATCGTGATGGGGCATACATTTCCGGATATGGATTCCATTGGCGCAGCAATCGGTATTGTAAAAGTTGCACAGGCGAATGGAAAAGAAGGATACATTGTCATTGATGTTGACGAGATCGGCACCAGTGTGTCTCGTCTCATAAATGAAATTAAACAATATGAAGACCTGTGGTCCCATTTTATTTCCCCGGAAAAGGCGATGGATATTTCAACGAATGAAACGTTGTTAGTTGTGGTCGATACTCATAGACCTTCCTTGGTATTGGAGGAAAGGCTGCTCAGCAGATTAGATAAAGTAGTTGTCATCGATCACCATAGAAGAGGCGAGGAGTTCATTAAAGACCCGTTGCTTGTCTATATGGAACCTTATGCCTCTTCAACGGCAGAGCTAGTGACAGAGCTTTTGGAATATCAGCCGAAGCGGCTCAAAATCAGCATGATCGAAGCAACAGTATTGTTGGCAGGAATTATCGTAGATACGAAAAGCTTTTCATTAAGAACTGGCTCTCGTACCTTTGACGCCGCCTCCTATTTGAAATCAAAAGGGGCAGATACAGTGCTGGTGCAAAAGATGTTAAAAGAGGACGTTGACCATTATATTAAACGCGCGAAGCTTATCCAGCATACATCGTTATATAAGGAAAGCTTAGCAATTGCATCTTTGCCTGAAGATACGTTAGACTATTTTGATCAGGTGATTATTGCGCAGGCAGCTGATTCTCTGCTTTCGATGAATGGCGTAGAGGCATCCTTTGCCGTAGCAAAACGGGACGACAATACGGTATGCATCAGTGCACGGTCACTGGGAAATATCAATGTTCAAATTATTATGGAAGCTCTTCAGGGCGGCGGCCATTTGACAAATGCAGCCACCCAGCTTCCTGGAATAACGATAGGGGAAGCTTTAGATAAGTTAAAAGAATCAATCGATGAGTACTTTGAGGGAGGCATTGAAAGATGAAAGTGATTTTCTTGAAAGACGTAAAAGGAAAAGGAAAAAAAGGCGACATTAAAAATGTGGCAGATGGATATGCACAAAACTTTTTAATAAAAAATGGCTACGCAGTTGAAGCCAATACATCAAATATCAATGCGCTGGAAGGCCAAAAAAATAAAGAGAAAAAAGAAGCGGCGCAAGAGCTGGAGAATGCCAAGCAATTAAAGAATACACTTGAAAACTTGACAGTTGAGCTTTCCGCAAAATCCGGAGAAGGCGGAAAATTGTTTGGATCAATTACGAGCAAACAAATTGCTGATCAGCTCAAAAAGGCAAGCGGGATCAAACTGGATAAACGGAAAATCGAATTAAACGATGCGATCCGTTCATTAGGATACACAAATGTGCCAGTAAAGCTTCATCATGAAGTCCAAGCCACTCTTAAGGTTCATGTAGCTGAAGAAAATTAGGTTTAGTAAAGAAGCCAGCAGAAATGCTGGCTTTTATTATGTTGTCGCTATATGTAATCAAACCATATTAAGTAAAACAAGGCAAAAAGAACAGAAAGGAGAAGAGCCCAAAGCTTATGTACATGATGAAGCCGTACCATAGGAAACATAATAACAACAAATAAAGCGGACCACCCGAAATGCCAGCCATTGTGATAAATTAACATACCATACTGATTACCAATCCATTCGATCAATAAAAAAATAAGGATCCATTTTAAGATGTATATGATTTACTGTCTGCGTTTACTTGGGAAATTCGATAAATACACCAAAGTGATCAAAGGATTGATAATTAGATTGTGAACAAAATGAACATTCATAAGATTAAACATTGAATCTTTTCTAAGCTCCCATAAATGATAATGGCTATGCGAGATAAATTCATAAAGAAACGTCGCTAAAGCTGTGTACAGCATTGTCGGATAGTATTTCTCCCAGTTTCTCCAATCTCCTTTCACCAAGGTACTAAGGATTACAATGACAACAAGTATTAAGTTCATTTCAGCTTCTCCTTAGTACTTTTGTAAGTAGTATTATTCACTCCGTAAATACAAATAATACCAATCAGAATTCGAACAGTGAAAAAAGGAAAAGCCTTTAAGTTTTTGATATTTCTTTGCTATCTTCTTTTGTTTGACCTATTGCTGAAAGCACTGCTCCCACAGCTTGAATCCAGCTGCCGTTCACTTCTAATGACTGTTCATCTTCTTCTTTAAGCTCGTAAATGCCTCCCCATGCTTGTAATGAATTACCTATGATTTGCAAAATGTTTCCGGTAATACCGAATACTTTATCAAGTGTTTTTCTGCCATCCAATTCATCTGAAAGGGATACTCCCCCGCCTAAGGCTTGAAGAAAATTTCCTTTAATGATTAATACCTGCTTTGTGTCTTCATCAAATTCAATCACCATTCCAGCAATGACTGTGGTATTTCCAATTGCCTGAATTTCATTTCCAATTTTATCTAATGAAATCGTTTCTTGAGCGTCTGCCATCAGGGCATTCCCGGTTGCCTGAAGAACATTTCCCCAAGGTTAAGGTTATTCAAAAATTCCTCATCGACTCCTTGCAGCGGTGTACTCCCGATAGCAGAAAGAACTGTTCCGATCGCTTGAATCCATGAACCTAATAATCCTTTAAGAAGATGATCCATTTGCTGACCACCCATCGCATCGTTTATTGCTCCCGCTTCTTAAGTAAAGTTGCAAGCGGGAAAGTTTTAGTCTCTTTTTAAGTGTATTCTAATGCTGAAATGTTGTTAAAACGTATATGGATTTAGCACGTTGTAAAAAGTTTTTCAGTATAATAATATATTCGAAGAAAACGATTATTAGAATTGAACACAAGACAAGCATAAAATTAATTTTTTAAATAAACATTGAATCACTGTGAGTAAAGCTTGATTGCCAATAAAGAAAAATCTGGGTTTCTCTTAGGTCTATTTTTTTTCATTTCACATGGTAAAATATAAGTTGACATGTTTTTAGAGAGGATGGTGCCTTGCATGAACGAACTGATAGCGGACCGGCTGCCTCCGCAAAATATAGAGGCAGAGCAAGCGGTGCTTGGGGCGATCTTTTTAGAGCCATCCGCTTTAACACTCGCGTCTGAAGTACTCATACCTGAAGATTTTTATCGAATGTCTCATCAGAAAATATATAATGCTATGCTGCTTCTCGGAGATCGGGGAGAGCCGGTCGATCTTGTAACGGTAACGTCAGAACTGGCCAACACCGAATTGCTTGAGGAAGTTGGCGGAATTTCTTATTTAACAGATATAGCAAATTCTGTGCCAACTGCTGCTAACATCGAATATTATGCAAAAATTGTGGAGGAAAAATCGATCCTCAGGCGATTAATCCGTACCGCCACAACGATTGCACAGGATGGATATACGAGAGAAGATGAAGTCGAGGATCTGCTCAATGACGCAGAGAAAACGATTATGGAAGTGGCCCAAAGAAAAAATACGAGCGCCTTCCAAAATATAAAAGATGTCCTAGTCAAAACCTATGATAACATCGAACAGCTGCATAACCGAAAAGGCGATATTACTGGTATTCCTACTGGATTTTTTGAGCTTGACAGGATGACAGCGGGCTTTCAGCGGAATGATCTCATTATCGTCGCAGCGCGTCCTTCTGTCGGGAAAACGGCTTTTGCGTTGAACATCGCCCAAAACGTGGCGACAAAGACAGATGAAAGTGTCGCGATCTTCAGTCTTGAGATGGGTGCTGAACAGCTTGTTATGCGTATGCTTTGCGCAGAAGGGAATATTAATGCGCAGAATTTACGAACAGGTAATTTAACCGAAGAGGATTGGGGCAAGCTTACGATGGCGATGGGGAGCCTTTCCAACAGCGGAATTTATATTGACGATACACCTGGAATTCGAGTCAGTGAAATCCGGGCCAAGTGCAGACGGCTAAAGCAGGAAAACGGCCTTGGCATGATACTGATCGACTATCTTCAGCTCATTCAAGGGAGCGGGAGGTCGAAGGATAATCGCCAGCAAGAGGTGTCTGAGATCTCACGTGCACTTAAATCATTGGCAAGAGAACTCGAGGTACCGGTCATTGCGTTATCCCAGCTTTCCCGTGGAGTCGAGCAGCGGCAGGACAAGCGCCCCATGATGTCTGACATCAGGGAATCAGGAAGTATTGAACAGGATGCCGACATCGTAGCGTTTTTATATCGTGATGATTACTATGATAAAGAAACAGAGAATAAAAACATCATAGAGATTATTATTGCAAAACAGCGTAACGGCCCTGTAGGAACTGTATCTCTCGCTTTCGTCAAAGAATACAACAAATTCGTCAATCTGGAACGCCGCTTTGACGATGCGGGTGTTCCACCAGGCGCATAGCCAAAAAGCTTTTTCTTAGGAAAAGGCTTTTTAGCTATTTTTCATCATCGTTTTCTGCAATCTTTTTCAGAGAAATTGCCCGATCGAATAGCAGCCTTCTCATGTATTTTTCTAAAAACAGCTTATCTGCAAGCACGCCGAGTAAACCAAACGGCGACTTATATTCAAAGATATCGGTTATCATGGTGCCCCCGGCATGCTGATTGAATAAATGGTGATGTGTGAAGGAAGAAAAAGCACCTTTGACCATCATATCCGTAAAATAATGAGGTTTTTCCATTCTGGTGATTTTTGCAGTAAGCCTTTGGCGGATACCGAAATGAACAGCTTCCCATGTGACAGTGTCTCCTTCTCCCATCAATCCATTGGTTACTCCTGCAATCGCCTTTTCTTTTGTTGTTTGAAGGGTTTTCGTGTGAATGCCAACGTTCCTGGCGCTGTCAAAGCAAATTTCAATCGGAGCGTTGATCCATATTTTTTGTTCGATAATTGGCATGTTCAACGATTCCTTTCTATCATCTATATATCTATTATACTGGTAAACTTTATCCTGCTAGTCTGTAAATTTATCTAACAAAAACAGTTCTATTAACGAACAAAAAGACTTATATGTAAAAATAATGTTCGGATTTTGATTTGACTTTCTTTGTTTGGATTGATAAAATGAATGTGTTTGAAATGATATCGTTTTGGAAAGGGTACGGAGGTGGACGAAAGATGTCATCAGTTGTAGTAGTAGGTACGCAATGGGGAGACGAAGGAAAAGGAAAAATTACAGATTTCCTCTCAGAAAATGCAGAAGTCATTGCACGCTATCAAGGTGGAAACAATGCTGGCCATACGATAAAATTTGACGGTGAAACGTATAAGCTTCATTTAATTCCATCCGGCATTTTTTATAAGGATAAAATTTGTGTGATCGGAAACGGAATGGTTGTAGACCCGAAAGCATTAGTGCAGGAGCTTACATACCTTCATGAGCGGAATATCAGTACTGATAACCTGAGAATCAGCAATAGGGCCCATGTGATTCTGCCTTACCACTTAAAGCTGGATGAGGTTGAAGAAGAACGGAAAGGCGCTAACAAGATCGGAACAACGAAAAAAGGGATCGGACCTGCATACATGGATAAAGCGGCCAGAATAGGCATCCGGATTGCGGATCTTTTGGATCGCGAGACGTTTGAAGAAAAATTGGCACGTAACCTCGAAGAGAAAAACCGTTTGCTGGAAAAAATGTATGAGACCGAAGGCTTTAACATAGAAGATATATTAGACGAGTATTATGAGTACGGACAGCAATTCAAGCAATATGTCGTCGATACATCTGTCGTTTTGAACGACGCCCTTGATGATGGTCGCCGCGTATTATTTGAAGGTGCACAAGGCGTTATGCTTGATATCGATCAAGGAACATATCCATTTGTTACTTCTTCCAATCCGGTTGCAGGTGGTGTAACGATCGGATCCGGAGTCGGCCCATCAAAAATTCAGCATGTAGTTGGAATTTCGAAGGCGTATACGACTCGTGTAGGAGACGGACCGTTTCCAACTGAATTGCATGATGAAATTGGCGATCGAATTCGCGAAGTCGGCCGCGAATACGGAACAACGACAGGAAGACCGCGCCGTGTAGGCTGGTTTGATAGCGTCGTAGTCCGTCATGCGAGACGAGTAAGCGGAATAACCGACTTATCATTAAACTTAGTTGATGTGTTGTCCGGAATTGAAACGCTTAAAATCTGCGTTGCCTACAAGTACAAAGGGGAAATTATTGAAGAATTCCCTGCAAGCTTAAAGGTTCTTGCAGAATGTGAGCCGGTTTATGAAGAATTGCCAGGCTGGACAGAAGATATTACCGGAGTAAAAACGCTAGGAGAGCTCCCGCCAAATGCCAGACATTATTTGGAGCGCATTTCCCAGCTTACTGGTATCCCTCTTTCAATTTTCTCTGTTGGACCTGACCGTTCACAAACGAACGTCGTCCGCAGTGTTTACCGTTTAAGCTAATATAGTGATCGAAAATCCTCTGCCAGTGTGCAGAGGGTTTTTTTGCATGAAGACGCGTAGGGCGGGTATATAAGCAGAAAAATTGGTGCCATGGGAGGATATATTCTGAAAACGGGCGGATAAAATATCTCTATCTTGTATAATAAAGAAAAAATGGAGAGGATTATCCAAAATGAAGATTACTTTAACTCAAGATGCCGATATCATCGCCCGGCTCAACCAGCCAGTACAAGAGCTTCATCATACATTATCTCCAGAAAACTTTAATCCTTATTGTTTCGACGACATCAAAGACTTTTTTAACAGGATTATCCAAAAGCCGGAGCACCTCTTTCTCCTTATTGAAGAAGAAAAACCATTTGGCTATGCCTGGATTGAAATAAAAAAATCCCCAAAAAACCCTTTTAAAAAGGCCTATACATCTATTTATGTCCATCAAATTGGTGTGCTTGATTCCTATCGAAATAAGGGCTGCGGCTCAATGCTATTAGAAAAGATCGATCAGATAGCGGTTGAGCATGGTGCTTCTGAGGTGAAGCTTGACTATTGGACCCAAAATGGTGAAGCCAAAAAATTTTATAAAAATAAAGGCTTTAAGGTGTATAGAGAATCAGTTCATAAGCTTATAACTACCAGTGAAACAGCAAAAAATAAATAGGAAGCTCCTGCGCTCATGCCCCCTTTTTTGAAGAATATTTAGTTTAAGTGAAAAAAGATATTGCCTCACTTTATCATTCTGTGATAATATAAATCTCGTTGTTGTTTACGAGATTTATATTTTTGGATGAAGCTCTTTTAACTCAGTCTTCAAAGCAAGTATCCATTGAGCTGCTTCTAGGATTGCTTCCCGAGATGGAGACGTCGTAATTATCTAGTATCCAAAGAGTGTTATATAGCAAGAGCCATTAGCTCAGTCGGTAGAGCATCTGACTTTTAATCAGAGGGTCGAAGGTTCGAGTCCTTCATGGCTCACCATTTTTTCGTTAAATGAAGGCCCGTTGGTCAAGCGGTTAAGACACCGCCCTTTCACGGCGGTAACACGGGTTCGAATCCCGTACGGGTCATTGCTTTATCTTTTAATCCTCACTTGTCTTTAGGGGGCTGCCCACGACAGCCTTCTAAAGATAGGTACTGTAGATTTTGACGAAGGATAAACAGCAATTACATAGTGTACGGCTCGGTAGCTCAGTTGGTAGAGCAACGGACTGAAAATCCGTGTGTCGGCGGTTCGATTCCGTCCCGAGCCACTTCCAAAGCGTGTTGGCTGACTACAGCTGATGCGTTTTATTTTCTTCTTACTCTCCCCTCTTTTGGTAATATAACCCATAAAGTTTGTAACGTCATTTATACATTCCTATTACATTTTTGTAACGAGTAATATAAGCATCGATTCAATATGGTATTTTAGTTAAGCAGGAAAGTTATCATTGCCTAGAAATGTGACTTTTTGCCTATTTTTCTTTGGAGGTAAAGTCTTGAACAATGACAGACGTAAACTGCGAAAGCGGTTTAAACAGATACTAATACCGATCGTACTATTAAGCTCACTAGCTTTTTCAATATCTTCAGCATCTGCAGAAGAAGAAGACAATGTATTTCTTATTTTCGTAAATGATAAGTACATAGGTACTGTTAGCGATAAAAAATTAGTTGATGAATTTGCGGAAGAGAAAACTAGAAAAGCGCAGCGGGAATTTAAAAATCTATCTTTGACTACAGAGCCGATCCGTGTTGTAAGCAACCAAACGTTTCATCCGCAATCTGATAATCAACAAACGCTTGAAAGGCTGGATCACGAGCTTCCCGTTTTAACAGAAGGATATGCCCTTACAATTGAGGGAGAGGAAGTAGCTTATCTGCAAAGTAAAGAGGATGCTGAACATGCTATAGAAAACATAAAGAAAAAGTACGTTTCAGATAAAACTCTAAAGCAACTTGAAAACGATAAAAAGGAACCGATTAATGAAAAAGATATGTCCATTTTTGATGTATCGCTTTCCAAAAACGTTTCCATCATTCAGAAAAATATTCCGCCGGAAGACGTCCTAAATGTCGAACAAGCAACGAAGCTTATTGAAAAAGGAACACTTGCGAATAAGGATTATAAGGTCCAAGCAGGGGATACTGTCGGGGAAATTGCCGCTCTTTATGACCTTTCTTTAGAAGAGCTTTTGAAACTAAACCCGGGTTTAAAGGAAGAAAGCAAAATCAAACCGGGTGATGCGGTACATATTCAAATGTATGAACCATTTGTAAAAGTTATCGTCAAAGCAGAAAAAAAAGAAAAAGAACAAATCAATTTTCAAACAGAGACAACAGAGGACCCGTCACTTCCTAAAGGCGAAAAAATCGTTCGAGAAAAAGGAGAAAATGGTGAAAAAGAAACCACTTACTCCCTTGTCTTAGAAAATGGAAAAGAAACAAATCGGGAATCAGAAGATGAAGAGATTTTAAAAGAGCCTGTCAAAGAAAAGGAAACGATCGGCACCAAGATCATTCCGGAAAAAGGGACAGGAGATTTCGCTTGGCCGGCTAACGGTGGAATTGTTTCAAGCAAATTGGGGCATAGATGGGGGAAAATGCACAAAGGAATTGATATCGCGGGCCCAAGCAATGATGAGATTAAAGCAGCAGACAATGGAAGAGTGGTCTCAGCCGGTGAAGATGGCGGTTACGGCAATAAAGTGACAATTAACCATAACAACGGAATGGAGACCGTGTATGCGCATCTCAACTCGATAGATGTATCTGTTGGCGATATCGTAACAAAAGGGCAGAAAATAGGTGTAATGGGGTCAACCGGAAATTCGACAGGCACCCATTTGCACTTTGAAGTATATGAAAACGGAACGCTGCAAAACCCTCTGAAATATGTGAATAAATAGATACTCCAGTCATCTCTGGAGTTTTTTCTTATTTAACAACAACAAATGAACGAAGGCGAACCCATAGTCACCCTGGTTTCTAGTGGCTGATATAATAGTCATACAAGTTCAAATGAAAGTAAGAGGCGATCACTGAAGAATGGAAAACACTGATAGATCCCTCATATCATAGAACCATATGGTACAATAAATGAGATATCCTCTTTTAGGACAAATAGGATTTTTTAATATTTGTGGACATAAACGTTATAATGATTGAGACCTTGCTTATTTGCTCGATATTTCAGGATATACTACGAAAGATATACGATAATAGAAGGAAAAGCATCAAGGAGGTTACAGGCAATGGAAAAAAAGATTTTGGTTGTCGATGATGAAAAACCGATTGCAGATATATTAGAATTTAACCTTCGAAAAGAGGGGTTTGAGGTTCATTGTGCCTATGATGGAAATGAGGCGATTGAAATGACAGAGGAGCTTCAGCCGGATTTGATATTGCTCGATATTATGCTTCCTAATAAGGATGGAGTAGAGGTATGCCGTGAAGTACGCAAGAAATACGACATGCCGATTATTATGCTGACGGCAAAGGATTCGGAAATTGATAAAGTGATCGGACTGGAGCTCGGTGCCGATGACTATGTCACAAAGCCTTTTAGTACGAGAGAGCTCTTAGCGCGTGTGAAAGCTAATTTACGCAGGCAAAATACAATTGCTGCCCCTGAGGAAGAAGTAACATCTAACGAAATTCACATCGGGTCTTTAGTTATTTTCCCGGATGCTTACGTCGTATCGAAAAGAGATGTGACGATTGAACTGACTCACCGTGAGTTTGAGCTTCTTCATTATTTAGCAAAGCACATTGGACAAGTCATGACCCGCGAGCATTTGCTGCAAACGGTATGGGGATATGATTATTTTGGTGATGTACGGACAGTAGACGTTACCGTTCGAAGACTTAGGGAAAAAATTGAAGATAACCCGAGTCATCCAAGCTGGATCGTAACAAGGCGCGGAGTGGGTTACTACTTAAGAAATCCGGAGCAGGATTAGCTTTATGAACAAGGTTGGATTTTTTCGATCCATACATTTCAAGTTTGCCGCGATATTTGTGCTGCTTCTCGTCATTGCTATACAAATTATCGGCGTGTACTTCGTACGGCAGCTTGAAACTTCTCTCGTTAATACGTATAAAGATTCAACAAACCAATGGATCGACGTTCTTTCATATAATGTTGAACAAGAAATGAGCAAATCAAGAAATGAAAGCACACCGACTTTAGAAGAAGATATTAATCGGGTATTGGCCAATACCAGAAGAGAAGAAATCCTTGAAATACGCGTTCTTAATTCGTTCAGTGATGTCATTACGAAGTCCGACAGCACAAATTCAGATATCGTTGGGAAAAAAATAAGAGAGTCGATCATCAAAAATTTTCTCATCAATCCTGAGAAGACAAATAGTAAACAATATTATGACGACGAAAACGATCGAAGGGTACTCATCACAGTGACTCCAATTAAATCGAGGGAGTCTCAGGAAAACCTGGGTGCGATATATGTTCTTTCATCGATGGACAATGTCTATGGACAGATAACAACAATAAACGGGATTCTTGCCTCAGGTACGGGAATGGCGTTAGTCGTTACTGCTGCACTTGGAGTGTTTCTTGCGAGAACGATTACCCACCCTTTAACGGATATGAGAAAACAAGCAGTGGAGCTGGCCAAAGGGAACTTTTCACGGAAGGTTAAAATCTATGGCTTCGATGAAATCGGCCAGCTGGCAAGCTCGTTTAATCATTTGACTCATGAGCTGGAAGAGGCACAGCTGATGACTGAAGGCGAACGAAAAAAACTTTCGTCGGTTATTGCCTATATGACGGACGGGGTTATCGCTACGAACAGCAACGGCGCCATTGTTTTGTTAAATAGCCCTGCTTTGGAACTATTAAATGTTTCACGTGAAACTGCCTTGGAGATGCCGATTACGTCCTTGCTAGGGTTAGATGATCATTACACATTTGAAAACCTGCTTGAACTTCAGCAGGAGTCACTCGTATTAGAAATTGAAAAGGACGGAGACGTTTCTGTTCTCCGCGTAAATTTCTCGGTCATTCAAAAAGAACACGGAATCAACGAGGGTTTGATTGCTGTAATCTATGATGTGACAGAGCAGGAAAAAATAGATCAAGAGAGAAGAGAATTTGTTGCAAATGTATCTCATGAACTGCGTACGCCGCTAACAACGATCAGAAGCTACTTGGAAGCATTGGCGGAAGGTGCGCTTGAGAATAAAGACCTGGCTCCGCGTTTTTTAAGTGTCACTCAAAATGAAACGGAACGAATGATCCGTTTGGTGAATGATTTGCTTCAGCTCAGCAAGTTTGACAGCAAGGATTACCAGTTCAATCGAGAATGGATTAACTTTCCACGCCTGATGCTGCTCGTTATAGACCGGTTTGAAATGACGAAGGAGCAGCATGTTGACTTTATACGGGAGGTACCGATAAAAGAATATTACGTCGAAATTGATCAGGATAAGATTATCCAGATCCTCGACAATATCATTTCCAATGCATTGAAATATTCTCCCGAAGGCGGACATATTACCTTTAAGGTGAATGCGAATGAGCAGGAGCAGCTTCTTTATATCAGTGTAAAAGACGAAGGAGTAGGCATACCGAAAAAGGATATTGATAAAATTTTCGAGCGATTTTACCGAGTGGACAAAGCAAGAACGAGAAAGCTTGGGGGAACCGGCCTTGGTTTAGCAATAGCCAAAGAAATGGTACAAGCCCACGGCGGTGATATTTGGGCTGAGAGCGAAGAAGGGAAGGGAACAAAAATAACTTTTACTTTGCCATACAGGGAAGAGCTAGAGGATGAGTGGGATGAATCGTGAAACTCTGAAATCATACTTTTTGATTTTTCTGATATTAGTTAGCTGTTTTTTCACCTATAATATTTGGACTTATCAGCCGTTAAATCAGGCAACTGGTTCTGAGTCTGAGACGTCAGAGAAAGAAGTTATCAGTACTGAGAAAAGAGATTTGAGTGATTTAGTCAGACCTAATCAAATGTTTTTTCACAATAACGGATTGCACTACGGACTGAACCAATCTGATGATTTTGATAAAGTATGGGAAAAAATCAGAAAGTGGAACGTTACGAATACGAGAAATATTTCTGAATCAATGAACCAGGATGACATTAATTTTCCCTCATGGTTATATGGGGAAGACGGCAGCACGAAGCTTGTCCTTTCCTTTAGTGACGAACTCCCAATAGATCTTTTTCGATCATTGTTTCAATGGACGGACGAATCCTATGAAGCGAAATCATTTGATCAAATTGTTATTCCGAGTCTATCATATGACTCGAACAAACGAATTTATTTAGTTTCATCCTCACAGCAAGTTGTTATTGAAGCTACCGTTGAAGCGGCAGACTTTCAGAATTTGATGGCAGAAGTAGATAACAATAAACAAAACTATCCGACCTATTTTACGGAAGACCTTGAGCAAAAGCAGAAACAGTTTTTTTTACCAAATCAACCGTTGCACATGGACAGAAAGCTTTTTGCAACAAAGAACTATTCATCGGAAACTTTTAAAAGCGCGCTGTTTGATAATCTAAAATATGTGAAGCAGGAATCAGGCTTTAACAAAACACTTTTTACAGATGGAATCAAGTTGCTTCAGATTATCCCGAGTCAAAAACAGCTTCAATTCCAAAATCGGAAAATCACTCCGACAACAACCTTGCCTAGTGCCCAGCTTATTAGACGGAGTCTTGAATATTTAAACAGCCATGGAGGATGGACGGACAACTACCAGTTTTTTTATATGACGGACCGGCAGGAAGTTTACTTCAATATGGAAATGGACCACGTTCCGGTATTAAACAATCCTGATAATTCTTATGGCATCCCATCGATTGAATTGCAATGGTCCAATGAAGAATTATGGGATTATAAAAGACCGACCTTTAGTCTTGACGATATTCCGCTTGAAACAAACGATACGGAAATAATGAGCGGCAGTGAGCTCGTGAAGTGGCTTAAGGATCAGAGTATGTACAAGTTTGATGATATTGATCAGATTACGCCAGCATATATGTTATCTCCGAGTGAACAAGACCGTTATGTAGTAGCAACACCAGTCTGGTCACTGGTTCTTAAAAATGGTCAAATCGTTCTGCTTACGGAGAATCTAATGAATGAAAAGGGTGAAGGCAGTGGAGTGGAGTAAAACAACAACAATTTTCATCATTGCCTTCCTGATACTCGATATCTTTCTCGCAGTCGAATATTTTAAAAAGAAAGAAGAACGACCAGAAAATATTGTAAAAATGACCCGTCAGCAAGAAATGGAAGCTGAAGGAATAAAAAATTTGAAACGGCTGCCTACGACTGTAGAAAAAGGTTCGTACATTACCGCTCAAAGAAAGAGCTTTTCCAAGGAAGAAATAGAATCGTTAAGAAATCAAAAACCGTTAAATTCATTGAGTGAACCAAAAGAAGACAACCCTGTCAACGAACTCAACATGGGTCTCACGGCTCCGTATGCGTTAATAGAATCAGATCTTGCAAGCAGGGCAAACGAATTTGTCGCCAAGCAGCTATTAAACGGAAACAACTATAAGTTATGGAAGATAGATAAAGTAAGCAGGCAAATTATTTATTATCAAACCTATAATGGCCGAACACTCTTTGAAGGGGAGGGCACCGATGCCAATATGGGGAAAATTACGATTTATTATAATGACAAAAATGAAGTGACTGGCTACACTCAGTCTATGCTGACAGATATAAAAGAATTAGAGAATCCGGAGCCGATGTTATCAGCTTCAGAAGCCGTGAATGTGATTTACAGCCAAGGCCGTCTGCAGGAAAACAGTGAAATTATTGAATGGGAATTAGGCTATTATACGCAGTATCCGTTGCCCACATTTCGAAATCTGGCTCCCGCTTGGCGCATCGAAATTAAGCGAAAAGATGAAAATGGACAAGAAATATACGAGGAATTTATGGTTCACGCAATTGATGGTGAAATCATTAAAGGAGAAGTAAAGCAGAAAGAAAACGAATAATGGAGTGAGAGAAATATGAGCTTGCAATTCAGCGTGCTCGCGAGCGGAAGTACGGGGAACTCTTTTTATCTAGAGACCGAAGACCATGCATTTTTGGTGGATGCGGGATTAAGCGGTAAAGCGATGGAAGGCCTGATGAGCCAGATCGGCAAAAAGCTGGATCAATTAGACGGAATCTTTGTCACGCATGAACACAGCGACCATATCAAGGGACTTGGCGTCCTCGCAAGAAAATATAAGCTTCCGATTTATGCGAATGAAAAAACGTGGAAAGCGATGGAAAATATGATTGGCACTGTTCATTCAGACCAAAAATTTATTTTTCCGATGGAAGCAGTGAAATCCTTTGGCTCATTGGATATTGAATCCTTCGGCGTTTCACACGATGCGGCAGAACCGATGTTTTACGTGTTTCACTATGGCGGCAGAAAATTAGCATTAATGACGGACACGGGCTATGTCAGTGACCGGATGAAGGGGATCATCCGATCAGCAAACGCATTTGTATTTGAAAGCAATCATGACGTTGGAATGCTGCAAATGGGAAGATATCCGTGGAACATCAAGCGCAGAATATTAAGTGATGTGGGACATGTATCGAACGAAGATGCGGCGCTTGCGATGACGGATGTAATCGGAGATCAAACCTCGAGAATTTACTTGGCGCATTTAAGCCAAGACAACAATATGAAGGATCTGGCCAGAATGTCTGTCAAACAAACTCTTGCATCGAAAGGATTTGTGACGGGGGAAACGTTCGAACTGTATGATACCGATCCAAAGATACCTACCCCTTTAGTTGCCATATAAATTTTTTCATACGAATGACTATAATTCATCGAAATGATCACAATATAGGTAAACGTCTGGCCCAGAGAGGATGAACAGATTGGATACCTATAATCACAAATACATACCTGAAAAACCTCGGAGAAGCCGGAAGGGCTACTTTATCTCGAGTTTGATCGGGGTTATTATCGGAGCTATTCTTGTTCTGATGGCGCTGCCTTTTTTATCAAGCAGAGGCCTTTTGCCATATGATATGCAAACCGGCACGCAGCAAGTTGAACAAGACGCTTCAGAGCTCCCGGTCAGGTCAGTATCTGTCGATGTCAACAATGCAGTTACAGATGTTGTCCAAAGAGTTTCTGATGCGGTTGTCGGAGTTGTTAATATCCAAAAAACGAATATTTGGGATGAAAGCGGCGGAGAAGCAGGAACCGGGTCAGGTGTGATTTATAAAAAAACCGACGGAACCTCATATGTGGTCACAAATCACCATGTGATCGAAGGAGCGACCAATCTTGAGATCAGCTTGAAGAATGGGACTCGGGTAGGTGCAAAGCTGATCGGAAGTGACAGTTTGACCGATCTTGCTGTATTAAAAATCAATAACAGCAAAATAAAAGCGGTTGCTGACTTTGGAGACTCAGATAAAGTAAAACCTGGAGAACCGGTCATTGCGATCGGAAATCCGCTTGGACTGCAATTTTCCGGCTCAGTGACCCAAGGTGTGATATCAGGAACAGAGCGTGCTATCCCCGTTGATTCAAACAAAGACGGAGAGCCGGATTGGAATGCAGAGGTTCTTCAAACCGACGCAGCCATTAACCCGGGGAACAGCGGAGGAGCGCTCATAAATATTAATGGCAAAGTCATAGGCATTAATTCAATGAAAATTGCGGAATCAGCCGTCGAAGGCATTGGCTTGTCCATACCTGTTAATTTGGCTATTCCAGTAATCCAAGATCTTGAATCGTACGGAGAGGTTAGGCGGCCGTTTCTCGGAATTGAAATGAAATCACTCACTGATATTTCCAGCAACCATTGGCAGGAGACGTTAAAGCTTCCTCGAGATGTGACAAAAGGGATCGTCGTTATGGGCGTTGATCCGAATTCACCCGCCGGAGAGGCTGGGATGAAGGAGCTCGATGTCATCACCGAATTTGACGGAAAACCTGTGAACGATATTATTCAAATAAGAAAAGTTCTCTATAAAAAGAATATTGGCGATACCGCACAAATTCGTTTTTACCGTAATGGGAGTCAAAAATCGGCAAAAGTCACTCTCACTGAATCAAATGCGATAGGACGATAAAAAACGCGCAAGGAGCACGGTTAAGCTCTGCGCGTTTCTTTTTTAGAGCAGGCGATGCCCGCCGCCGCCTTGTCCAACTGTATCCGTAACGAAACGGTTTTTTAACAAGTAAAAGACAGCTTCAGCCACTACTTTCATCAGCCCCTTCATTGATTGCCAGTTTTACTGAAGCCAAACCAATTCCAGAGCTGTTTTATTTTGCAGCGTCAACGCTATCACCATCTGCTATTTTGATTGAAAATACCTCTTCTAAGTGGTGATCAAGTGCTTGTAAATATTGATCAATTGCCGGATTTGAGATGACATCATGCAAAGAGAAGGTTTTAAGCGGCTTCATCCCAACATATGCTTGAGTTTTGTGAAAATGGAACAACGCTTCATCGACATTTTTCCCCTCAAAAAACGAGTTCTCATCAAGAAACGCTTCGTTCGGTGAGTTCCAAGTCAAAGAAAGCATATATTTTTTTTCAGTAAATAGCCCTCCCTGTCCGTATTCATCCGAACCAGTGAAAAACACTCCATATTGATAGACCTGGTCAATATAAGTTTTAAAAGAGCCGGGAATGCTAAACCAGTATATCGGCGTTTGGAAAATCACAGCATCGGCCCACTCGAATTTTTTCTGCTCTTCACTGACATCATAACCATCTTGAATAACTGTAGTCTGGATTGAGTAAGTATCCTCCAGCCTTTCCGTGATACGAGAAAAAATGGTTTGATTTAATGTTCCTTTGGCTTGGGGAGGATAGACCTCATGCCCGTTTATAAGTAAAATGTTTTTCACTGTTTTGACCTCCTTTTTATATTAGCCTTCCCCTTCATTATTCGTCTATTACTTCCCTTTGTAAAGTAGTGATATATCATTCATATAATTTCATAAAAGAAAGTAATTGATATATAAGGATTTAAAAAGCTATAATTAAAAAGAAAAGAGGTGTGAAATGTGGAAGAAACGAAAATTATTCTTGAAAGAAGCGATGATGAACAATGCCCTATTGAAAAATCATTAACTATTATTAGTGCAAAGTGGTCATTCTTAATCATTCGGGAATTACTAATAGATGGGACATTGCGTTTTGGCGATCTGTTAAAAGGACTTGAGGGAATCAGTCCAAAAACGCTGTCCTTGCGTTTGCGGGAATTAGAGGAAAATAAAATCATCACTAGAACCGTATATCCGGAAATTCCCCCAAAGGTGGAGTACTCATTAACGGAAAAGGGAAAGCAGTTGGAGGGAATCTTGCTTGAACTGAAACGATTTGGATTAACATTGGAATAAAACGCTTTCATTTATTCACTCAAAATAGGCTTTATTTAAAAAAGGAGATTTTGGGATAAAATAGGCGAACGTCCTGTAAAATTATTCTCGTATCCTTTCGATTTCAGCATCAATTAGATCTGTTCCTTTTTTTAAAAAGTCAAAGATGATCTCAAGTTCTTCTGGTGAGTATTCCTTGCAAAGAGCAATTGTCGATTCAGATAAACCGGAAAACAGCTTTTTAATCGGTTGTCTAGATTCCTGCACGGGGACGATGATAACCCGCCGGCGGTCGTTCGGGTCATTTTCCCTTTTTACATATCCTGCGTTCTCCAAGCGGTCGACCAGTGCTGTTACTGAGCCTGTACTGAGCCCTGTCTTTTTTCCAAGCTCTCCTGCTGTCATAGGTCCGAATTCGATCAAAATATCAGCAGATTTTAAATCGGTATGAACAAGGCCGAGAGACTGGGCGGCCAATTGATGAAAAAGAATCATTCTGGTACTCAGCTTTCGAAAAAGACGGATTGTCGTTTCCTCAAATTGCTCATCATGTAAGTTTTTAGTTGACATTGCTCACCACACCTTATAGAATTTAGTTTGATCATCAAGATATTTAATTACTAAATTATTATTTTTATCTTATCAAATGTTTGCATAAAACGTAAGTGAAACGATATAAGGAGGATAAAATGGACCGAAAAGATTCTTCCAATAAACTGGTGGTAGCCGGACTATTGCTCGGGATTCTCATGGCTGCCATGGATAATACCATCGTCGCGACTGCGATGGGAGCGATCGTGTCGGACCTTGGAAGCTTTGATAAATTTGCCTGGGTAACTGCTTCATATATGGTAGCCGTTATGGCCGGAATGCCGATTTACGGAAAGCTTTCTGATATGTACGGACGAAAACGTTTTTTTGTGTTCGGGCTTATTTTTTTCTTGCTGGGCTCAGCGTTATGCGGAATTGCTCAATCCATGAATCAGCTGATCGTCTTTCGGGCAGTTCAAGGGATTGGCGGAGGCGCGCTGCTTCCGATCGCATTTACGATTATTTTTGACCTTTTTCCGCCTGAAAAACGCGGAAGAATGAGCGGATTGTTTGGCGGCGTATTCGGCTTATCCAGTGTACTCGGACCGCTTTTAGGCGCTCTTATTACCGATTCTGTCGGCTGGCATTGGGTATTTTATATTAACGTTCCAATTGGAATCTTTGCCTTATTTTTTATCATTCGTTACTACAATGAATCACTGGAGCATAAGAAACAAAAAATTGACTGGTGGGGAGCTATTACGTTAGTCGTCTCGGTTGTCTGCCTGATGTTTGCCCTTGAGCTGGGAGGCAAAACGTATGATTGGAACTCCGTTCAGATAATTGGCCTTTTTTCTGTATTTGCTATTTTTTTTGTGGCCTTTTTTATTGCGGAAAGAAAAGCGGAAGAACCGATTATTTCGTTTTGGATGTTTAAAAACCGTCTATTTGCTACCTCTCAGATTCTGGCTTTTCTGTACGGAGGAACGTTTATTATTATTGCGGTATTTATTCCGATATTCGTACAAGCCGTATACGGAAGCTCGGCCACGAGCGCTGGATTTATTCTGACGCCGATGATGCTCGGTTCCGTTCTTGGCAGTATGATCGGAGGAATCTTTCAAACAAAGGCGAGCTTCCGGAATTTAATGATTTTATCCGTTCTGGCCTTTTTTATCGGCATGCTTTTGCTCGGGAACATGAGTCCTGATACGGCAAGGTATATGCTGACAGTGTTTATGCTTGTGGCAGGCTTTGGAGTAGGATTTAATTTCTCCCTGCTGCCTTCAGCCTCAATGAACGACTTGGAACCGCGATACCGGGGCTCAGCCAACTCAACCAACTCCTTCCTCAGATCGCTTGGGATGACTCTTGGTATAACGATCTTTGGTACAATTCAAACAAATGTGTTTACGAATAAACTGGCTGATGCCTTTCGCGGGATGGGCGGAACAGGTCCTATGCAGGATATGGGAGATCCTCAGCAAATTTTCCAGCCTGATACACGGTCTCAAATTCCCGATGAAATCTTGAACCCGATTATTCAAGCGATGTCTGATAGTATCACGTACATCTTTATGCTGACGCTCGTACCAATTGCCATTGCCGCTGTCACCATTCTATTTATGGGCAATGCAAAGGTCAAAACATCGCAGGAAACGGCAGAAAAATCCAATTAAGTGAAGAAACAGCACAGGTTGTATACTTGTGCTGTTTTTTTAAAAGTGAAAGAAATTATACTGAAAATCCTAAAACAAAAAACGTTTTTATAAATGTATGCGTTTTAATACTGCAGAAGCTTTACTAAAATAGGAAAGTTCTAAATTTTTATTCTTGTTAAATTTTTATATGTTGTTTATCATTAGTAATTAACAAATAATTCTTTACTTACTGAAATATATGAAAAGGATGAAGGAAACCATGACAATCGCAAATGAACGGTCCAAATGGATTAATGAAGTTCGGCAGCAAGTCATTGATTGGAGACGGCATCTGCACGAAAACCCTGAGCTTTCTTTTGAGGAAGAAAAAACCGCCGATTTTGTATACAACACTCTCGAATCCTTTGGCGGGATTGAACTGTCAAGACCGACAAAAACGAGTGTGGTTGGGAAAATCAACGGGATATCTCCCGGCAAAATCCTAGCGATTCGAGCAGATATGGATGCTTTGCCGATTGAAGAAAAAACCGGCCTCCCGTTTGCATCAAAAAATCCAGGCGTCATGCATGCTTGTGGCCATGATGGTCATACATCGATGCTGCTTGGCGCTGCGAAAGTCCTTTCTGAAAACAGAACCGGCTTTTCCGGTGAAATTCGCTTGATCTTT
Source organism: Bacillus capparidis (assembly GCF_017832095.1). NCBI lineage: Bacteria > Bacillati > Bacillota > Bacilli > Caryophanales > Bacillaceae > Bacillus > Bacillus capparidis. The sequence goes on along the minus strand of NZ_JAFDST010000002.1, from coordinate 1,228,258 downwards.
CAGCATGGGGAAGAGCTCTTTCCAGGAGGAGCCGAAGAGCTTGTTGAAGCAGGCGTAATGGGTGGCGTTGATTTTGTGATCGGCACCCATCTTTGGTCTCATCTTGAGGTCGGAAAAATCGGTATCGTATACGGCCCGATGATGGCTTCCCCAGATACGTTTCTTATTACGGTGAAAGGGAAAGGCGGACACGCTGCTATGCCGCATAATACTGTAGACAGTATTGCCACGGCTGCCCAATTTGTTACCAATGTACAGCACATTGTCTCCCGAAACATCAATCCACTGAAGCCTGCTGTTGTTTCCGTTGCCAAATTTGTATCGGGTACAACCCATAACGTGATTCCAGGTACAGTGGACATCATGGGTACAGTCAGGACGTTTGATCCGGAAGTGAGAAAAGAAATTCCAATTCTCATGGAAAGGATTTTGAAAGGAATTACAGATGCCCACGGAGCAGAGTATGATTTCGAATATCAATTTGGTTATCGTGCCGTTATTAACGATCAAGACATAACCAAAATAATTGAAGAAATTGCTGTAGATGTATATGGCGAGGAAGCTATCGAACATATGGATCCTGCCATGATTGGTGAAGATTTTTCTGCGTATCAGCAAGTGGCAAAGGGTGCTTTCTTTTATGTTGGGGCAGGCAATGCTCAAAAAGGCATTACATTCCCTCACCATCATGAACGCTTTGCCATCGATGAGGATGCACTTGAAAAAGGAGTTTCATTATTCGTTCATTCAGCTTTTAAATTTCTAGAGTAAGAATTACAACAGGAGGTTGCTTCATGCACGCAATAAAATGGCTGGCTCTAGTTCCTCTCATTGGAATTATTGTTGGCGTTGTATTTTTTAACCAAGTAACACCGTTTATACTCGGCATGCCTTTTTTACTTTTTTGGCTAGTGATGTGGACGATATTGTCCTCTCTTATCATGGGAATTGTATTTAAATTCGACCCTGACAGTAAGGAGGACAAGTAACGATGAATATTGCGCTAATTATCATTTTCGGTGTAATTATCTTATCTATTTTACTAGGTATTCAAGCGAAAAAAGGTAAAGATATGGACCTTGAGCAATGGACAGTCGGCGGAAGAGGCTTTGGTTCTCTTTTCGTGTTTTTGCTGATGGCTGGAGAAATTTATACGACGTTTACGTTTTTAGGCGGAAGCGGTTGGGCCTATGGCAAAGGAGGACCGACGTACTATATTATTTCTTACGGGGCAATTGCCTACATCATGTCTTACTTTCTATTGCCGAAAATATGGCAGTATGCAAAGGATCATGATCTTCTGTCCCAATCTGATTTTTTCGTATCGAAATTTAAAAGCCCTTATTTAGGAGTTTTTGTATCTCTCGTCGGTGTTGTCGCGATGATTCCGTATTTTATCACACAATTAAAAGGGCTCGGGCTGATTGTATCGCAAGCTTCTTTCGGCAGCATTTCACCGACGGCTGCGATTTGGATCGGCGCGATAGCTGTAACGGTTTATGTTATGATTTCCGGGATCCACGGCTCTGCATGGACGGCGATTGCGAAGGATTTTTTAATTCTGGCTGTGGTTTTATTTCTCGGAATTTATTTGCCGCTTCATTATTATGGCGGCATTCAGCCGATGTTTGAAGCTATTCATGCGGCAGACAGTAATTTCTTGGCTCTTCCCGAACAAGGGCAAAGCTCATCATGGTTTATCTCGACCGTTCTTTTGACGGCATTTGGTTTCTATATGTGGCCGCATACGTTCGGTTCAGCTTATACGGCTCAAAACGCAAATGTTTTCCGTAAAAATGCAGCAATCATGCCTTTATATTCTCTTGTCCTTTTATTTGTTTTCTTTGTAGGCTTTGCCGCAATTTTAGAGGTTCCTGGCTTAACAGGAGGAGACACAGATCTTGCGTTGCTTAAAATTTCCATGCAAACCTTTGATCCGTGGGTAATCGGCGTGATCGGTGCAGCAGGAGTATTAACTGCACTTGTTCCGGGGTCACTGATTTTAATGTCGTCTGCCACGCTGTTGTCCAAAAATATTTACAAGGTGCTAAATCCTAAGGTCACTGACCAGCAAGTAGCAAAAACGGCTAAATTCCTCGTACCGGTCGTTGCATTGATTGCCGTGTACTTTACGCTAAACGGCGGGGAAACAATCGTCGCCTTGCTGTTAATGGGATATAGTCTCGTTACACAGCTTTTCCCGGCACTATTATTTAGTTTGATGAAAAACAATTTTGTCACAAAATACGGCGCCTTTGCGGGGATAGGTGCAGGAGTAGCGACAGTCGCCTTCACAACTCTTTCAGGGCACACGATCGGTACACTTCTGCCTTTCTTGCCGCAAGCCGTTAAAGACCTAAATGTGGGCATCATTGCGATGATTATAAATTTGGTTTTCCTTATCGGTGTCAGCTTGGCAACAAAACCTCTGTTAGCTTCGAAATCGTCTGAAGCTATGCTGGAAAGATAAAAGATTGAAAATCCATCCGATCAACTTCGGATGGATTTTTATTAAATGTTTCACATGGAACATTATAGATCTCTCAATTCAGGCGCATTTCGGTGCTTAGTTGCTTGCTCGTAGCCATAAGCAATTTTTAAAAGAGCGGGTTCTTCAAAGGCTTTTGCCGTAAAAGTAATTCCAAACGGTTTCCCCAGAAAGGTGTAGCCAGCAGGAACTGTTATCGATGGGTAGCCGGCTTTTGCAGCAATCTCACTGCCATAATCATCGGCAAAAAGTATGGCGTCAAGCTTGTGCTCATCCATTACGACATCAATGCCTTTTTCCTTTGCTCTCTTGAGGTCGTTCAAACGGTCCAATATATACTCAGTATCCGTCAGTGTTCCGCATTTTTCTTGAGATTCAAGCAAGATTTTTTGTCCAAATTGCAATGCCGACACTCTGTTTTCTTCGTTCCAAACAATGACATCCCGGAGAGAGTGAACCGGAAGATGCGGGGCAGCCTTCGATAAATACGCATTCACTCCGGCCTTGAATTCGTGAAACAGAACACTCGAATCCCACTCCAGCTCAGAAATGGTATCAATGTGAATGAGATCAGCCCCTTGTCTTTCAAGCTCATCAAGTGCATGTTCAAAAATTGAAAGCTCTTCTTCATTCAGTCTGAAAAAATGTTTCTTTTCAATCCCTATTCGTGCACCATGTAACCCGTCGTTTTGAAGACAGCTTGTATAATCAGCCAGCATTCGATCTTTGCCGACAGTTGTAGCTGGATCTTCAATATCTTCACCAGTTAACGCTCCGAGTAATAATGCGGCATCCCATACTGTACGAGCCATTGGCCCAGCCGTATCCTGGCTGTTGGCAATAGGGATAATCCCGGAACGGCTAATGAGTCCCACGGTAGGCTTAATGCCGACAAGGGAATTTTTACAGGACGGATTTAAAATACTGCCGCTCGTTTCCGTTCCTACTCCTGCCGCTGCCAAATTCGCTGCGATCGCCGCACCTGTACCGGCGCTTGAACCGCCCACATCAAACGTACGCGGTCCATAAGGGTTGAGAACCTGTCCGCCTCTTGAACTGTATCCGTTTGTCATATTGTATGCCATAAAATTTGCCCACTCCGTCATATTGGTTTTGCCAAGAATAACGGCACCTGCTTCGCGAAGCTTTTTGACAACAAATGAATCTGTTCGGGCGTAATGATCAGCCAAGGCTAGTGAACCAGCACTGGTATGCATCGAGTCATTGGTATCAATATTATCCTTAATCAAAATGGGAATGCCATGTAAAGGACTTCTTGCGCCATAGGCCGCTCTTTCTGCATCTAAGCTTCGGGCAATGTGAAGGGCATCCGGATTAAGCTCCATCACCGCATTCAGGTGTATCCCATTTTTGTCATAGGCTGCAATTCGCTCCATGTAAAGAATCGTCAGGGCTTCAGAGGATAGCTCCCCATTTTCCATTGCCTGTTGCATCATGTCGATCGTGGCTTCTTCGATTTGAAAGGATGATTTCATCTTTGTCTCCTCTTTTCATATGATTATGAAGTCAAGTCCTATCTGTTTCATCCAATAATACTGTATTAGCGATCGCCAATCATAAGAGTATTCGGCCGGACAATGTCTCCCATTTTCCTTGTGTTTTCCGGGCAATCCCTCCTTGTCGTCTGAAAAAACTGAAAATCTTACAATCTATTATATTATAAATGGTAGATATGAATCGCCTGAGTCGTTTCAGTTTTCACATTATTTAAACCTATTCCGCGTACAGGGCTTATCTTCTAATATCTCTTTTCTCACTTTCGATTGAAGGGACTCACATCTTGTTACTCCTAATACCAGTATAAACTGACTCCTATAATAGGAAAAAAACATTGAGTAAGATAAAAATGAAAAGAGGTGATAATTAATCATGCTGACAAAACGAATGGTTTGGCTCCTTTCTGCAACAGCTGGTTTTACTGTGGCCAATGTCTATTTGAATCAGACATTGCTCGTAAGTATGGCGGATTCCTTTGGTGTCTCGGCGACTCAGATTGGAATGATTGCGACCTTATCCCAGATCGGATATGCACTTGGCAATCTTTTTCTCGTTCCATTGGGAGATCTTTATGAAAGACGGCGAATCATTTTGCTTCTGCTTGCTTTTGTATGTGTGGGATTATTGGCATCGGCTATGGCGCAAAGCTTCATATGGATGGTTACGGCAAGCTTATTTTTAGGGTTTGTGACCATCGTTCCACAGATCATTGTCCCTCTGGCCGCGAGTCTTGCTAAGGCGAATGAAAGAGGAAAAATCCTCGGAAATATTGCGGTCGGATTGGTCTCCGGCATACTAGGCGCGAGACTTGTGAGCGGGTTCGTGGATGCCCAATTCGGGTGGAGAGCTGTATATTGGCTGTCCTTGGGATTTACCGTTCTATTTATCGTTCTTATTCGCCTGGGGCTTCCAAAAAATAAAGAATCACAAAACATGTCGTACAAACAGCTGCTGCTTTCGTTAGGGCCGATCTTTATGAAGGAAAACGTCTTAAAGAGGGTATGCCTCAGCCAGGGGATGATGTTTGCTGCGTTCAGTTTATTCTGGACTACACTCGTCTTTCTTTTAACCTCGCCGCCGTATTCCTACGGAAGCGGAGCGGTTGGCACAATTGGTCTCGTGAGTATTGGCGGAGCATTTGCAGCCCCGGTTATCGGGCGATTTATCGACAATAGAGGCGCCGGTCTTGCAAATATGATCTGTATGGTCATCGGTTTGCTGTCCTTTATTGTTGCGTTTGCCGGCGGCGGATTCTTGCCTGCAGTGATCGCCAGTGCGCTGCTTGTGACTGTAGGTACACAAGCTAATCAAGTGGCATGCCAAGCGAAGCTGTTTCAGCTTTCTCCGGAAAAGAGAAGCCGTTTAAATGGATTGTATATGGTTTCAACGTTTCTTGGCGGTGCACTCGGATCTTTTGTAGGGGTTCAGGCTTGGAGCCATTTCCATTGGACAGGTGTTTGTACCGCAGGCTTGATTATGGTCGCTATCGCTTTGAGTTCAGCAATTGGTTCAGAAAAACAGATGCCAGTGGCGTCACACTAAAATGAGAAAGGTGAGGATTGATAATGAAGCTAGATGAAAACTATACAAAAGGTTTGGAAGTCTTAGAGAAAATTGATAAGGAAAATTACGAGGCTATTGTAAACAGCTTTAAAGATTCAGTTGCTCCGGATTTAGGGGTGCTTGCTGTTTCATTTAATTACGGACAAATCTTTTCAAGACCAGGCTTGGATCTAAAATCAAGGATGCTGGCAACAGTGGCAGGCTTGACGGCGCTTGGAAATACCGAACAATTGCGTTTTTACATCAATGGAGCATTAAATGTCGGATGGACAGAGGAAGAAATCCTGGAAGCAATGATGCAAATGATCATTTATTCCGGCTTTCCAAACGGCTTAAACACAATTCTCACCGTCGCATCGGAAGTTTTTGAAAGCAGAAAAGAAAAGCAAACAATCTAGGGAATTAAAAAACAAGCGAAGAATGATAGAAATGTAAAAGTCATCTAGCGACATAGATGGCTTTTTGTTGTTTATAAAGGGTTTAGCATTAGCTGCCTATCGACTAAAGAAGCATAAACAAAGCCGACCCGGTACACGGATCGGCTGAAATATTATAAGTAAGTAGAATATCTAAAATTAGTTCCTAAAAAAGGCACATCTTAAGAAAGGATCCTATTGCTTGGCTTCTATAATATTAGTTTAAACGAAAGCTCATTATAAGTCTATATCTTTATAAAAAAATAATTTATTGTAGACATACCTGGCCGGGAATATTTGAGAGGAGTGCAGTTGGAAAAAGCTTTTCATGCAGTGCATTGTAATTAATCCTTAGTTAGGGGGGGAACTTTTGCAATGGCTTTCATGGGATCTTAACCTGAAAACCAGGTTAATTGGCGAGACTATCTTCAATTTAATGTATTGGATGTATTTCCCTTTTATTGCGCTCTACTTTAGCGATGCTCTCGGCAAAACAACGGCCGGAATTTTGATGACCTTACCACCGCTTATGAACATCATCGGCAGCATGCTCGGCGGATTTCTATCTGACCGATTTGGACGCCGCCCATCCATGCTGATGGGGTCTTTATTGCGGGTAGTAATGTTTGTACTGTTTGCTATGTCAACATCCCATTGGATTGATTATCTCGCATTTATCGGGATCAGTCTCGGCGGATCAATTTACAAGCCGGCAAGCTCGGCGATGGTAGCCGATCTAATCACGGAAAAGGATCGAAGAAGGGTGTTCGCCACCTTTGTAACAGGTATGAATATTGGGGCCGTATTTGGACCGGTACTGGGAGCGATTTTCTTCTTTCATTACCGGAGCGGATTGCTGTGGACCTGTACGATCGTCTCACTGCTCTATTCCATTGCGATCTTTGTTTTGATTCAGGAAACACTGCCGAATTCCATTAAGAAAGATGAGAAATCGAACACCATGATCTCTGTTCTGAAGGATCAATGGAAAAACTATGCCGTGATCTTCCAAGACAAAGTCTTTTCCCTTTATATCCTGGCTGGCGTTTTTGTTACGGTTGCGTTCATGCAGTTGGATTTGTATTTGGCTGTATACGTGAATGATTATGTGCCGGCACAAACGATGTTTACTTGGAATGACTGGTCGCTTTCGCTCAGCAGCGCAGAGGTGTTCGGATGGATGCTGGGGTTAAACGGACTCATGTTTGTCCTTTGTGTCATTCCTATCACCAAATGGTTTGAAAATTGGAGTGACAGAAATACAATGATTCTTTCAACACTGCTGTTTGGATCAGGAATGTTTTTGATCGGACTAACCACAAACGTTTGGCTGTTGCTCGGATTTATGGTTATATTAACGCTCGGGGAGGTAATCAGTTCACCAGTGGGGCATAGTTTTGTGAGCAAGTATGCACCAGAAAATGCGAGAGGTCAATATATGGGAGCTTCTGATCTCCAATACTCGGTAGGACGCTTTATCGCACCATTGTCGATTGTTCTTTCTGCGTGGCTGCCGCCAATCGGCGTTTTTGGATTTCTATTGCTTTGTACGTTGATCGGTGCTGCTCTTTATGTACGGTTATTTCAAATCATGCCGATAAGTGATCAAGAGAAAAAAGAAGATGGCGTAAGTTAACTACAGGAATGTAGCATGCTGGACGGACCAAGACTGTATTTCAGTTTTGGTCTGTTTTTCTACGCTTATCCATATAAAGTTTCAGAGAAATGGAAGACTTCGTCTGAAGATTCTTTTTATTTTTCATCCCGGCACATTTGTAGGCCTATTCACCCTGGAATGACAGAAAAAGAGGAAAATAAACCTATTTAAGGAAAGAGTCTTTCTCCTTACACTTAAGATGTGGGAAAAGATGACATACACTGAATCCAGTTTTAACGAGGTGAAACAATTGTTCAGCTTGGAGAATCTAGCACAAATCCGCGGTGCCATAACGGGCCAAGTGGCAGATGTGGAAGAAAAGATTGAAAGATTGAAAAAAGCCAAAACAGAAATTGAGCACCAGCAAAATGATTATTTGGGTGAAAGCAAGAAAATTAGTAAACCCGAACTATCGAAATCCTGGACAGGCTCCCGGGCAGATCAGTTTAATGATGTCCGAAATGAAGCCCAGCAAACGATTGAAGACATTTTGAATGATGAATATGAAAGCTACAAAGACAGTATAGATTGGGAGATTACACAATTAAACATTCAAAAGGAAGCACTGTCTTTTGCAGGCATCCTGGCGCGCGAAGCGGAAGAAGTAGCGGACGCTGGAAAAGAGACGTTGGAAGCTGCAGGAGACAAATTTAATGATCTAAAAAGGTGGCTGTTTTAATGACAACGATCCAACTAAGGTCAAAAGAGGTTTTAGCGAAGCTGAATGAAATAAAAAATGAGATTGACGCACTTTCGTTAAAAGGTCCGTCTATGTCCTCTCTCGGAGACAATAAACTTGATTTTACCGCAAAGTGGCGGGAAAGAGAAACGAACATCCATGAGTTGGTCTCTCAATATAAGGAGGCCGTATTAAAAAATCTCGAGGATACACGAGATAACGTAAACACCTTAAAGGAACAGGATGAAGCGATCAAATAAAAATGAAAGAAAGGCTTGGATTGAATGGCGAATAAAGTCTATGAAGCGAAAACATTAGAATCTGCGACAAAAGCACGTGCCGAGGAGTATCAAGAGCTTAAACGCCAAATGAATCAGGTAAAACAGAACATGCAGGCACTTGTTGACCTCGATGGGTTTCATGGAAAAGGTGCGGAGGCAATCAAAGGTTTTTATCAAGCACAGATTGACGTAGTGAATGAGTGGATTCAACTGATTGATAAAAATATTGCCTTTATGAAAGGGATTCCAGGTACTGCAGAGGATTTTGATCTTGCCGGGGATACGGCTGTCCAAGTTCCTTTTGTGGAGGAGGATGTATCGAACAGCCTCAGTCGTGCGAAGGAAATGGTTTCTGAACAGCACCGGGAATTAAAAGGTACATTCAGTCAAATTGACGACTTGGTCTCCCTCACACCTTTTTCAAAAGAATCCTTCCATTCCCAAATCGAGGATTCCGAAAAAAAACGTTCGGAAACGGTAAAAGAAGTGAATGAGCTGGACCGTGTGCTAAAAGAGGAATATGAAATGCTGGAAAGCGATGAAGCCATCGTCACCACACTTTATCAGCAATTGTTGGCTTCGACTGGAAGCGGCGGGAACGTCACCTCGATCCACTTCGATGCCAAGGCCTATCACAACAGCGAAATCTACAAGCTCCGGGAAGAAAATGCCGCCAGACAAGCGGAGTACTTGCAATTTAAAAAGGATCAAATCGAACAAAGGAGACTGGCAAAAGAACAAGAAGAGCTGGAAAACCGTCCTTGGTACGAAAAAGCGTGGGATGCAACCTGCACCTTTACGGGAGAGCTCACAGGATATTATGATTATAAGAGAGCAATAGAAGGTATTGACCCCGTCACAGGCGAAAAGCTATCTACCGCAGAACGTGTCGCCGCCGGAGCAATGGCAGCTGCGGGCTTTATACCAGTAGTCGGCTGGGCCGGCCGGGCAATCAAAGGCGGAAGCGCGATTTATAAAACTGCAAAGGGCTTAAATGCGGCGAACCACGCCTTATACGCCTATAAGAGCACCAAAGGTATGGACATCCTCCAGAAAAGTGAAATGGGTATCTACGGCTTAGTTGCAGCCAACGGCTTTAGCGAAGCAGCAACCGGAAGGGATATGTTCGGCAACAAGCTTTCAGACGAGAAACGCACGCAGAGCCTGACAAATGCACTTGGAATAACGGCATTGGGAGGACTGGCGCGATATGCGGATCATGTGCAAACAAGAAATCTACCTAATACAAAAGCGCCGTACAGCAACCAATATGTCAGCAACAAAATAAACCAAGCCAAAAATGCGCTTGAGAAGGTCAAGAGAAATGTTGGGCAGTTTGAGGTGCCTGTCAAAGTCCGTGTTCAACAGCTAGCAACCCCAAACAACATTCCAATGGCGGCCCACTTTAGCCTCGAGAAAAAGTCAGTGAGCGAGATTGCACAGGCGTTTTCGGTGAGGAATGGTACTAAGGGTACGGGTAAAGAAAGTAAGATTGAAATTGGTAAAACTGATATAGATGCACTAAGGAAAAAATGGAATGTTCCAGAAACTGAAACAGTTGCAGTTGGAAAGACTGATGTAAATGGATTAGAAGATTTGACTTTTGAAGGAGGATCGCCGAAAGTACGAAAAGAAGCTAGATTACCTGATTTAGATGAAGTAATGCCCGACAGGAATATCAAAGCCCCAGGGAATAACCCATTGTTCACTAGGCATGCAGAGGAAGGTGTTCTGAATGAATTTGATTCAGCAGTAATAAAGGCAGGTATAAAACCAGAAGATGTAGTAGGAACATTAAAACTTCATCAATCGAATCCTTCAGGTGTATGTAGAAAGTGTTATCAGGGGTTAGCGAATGATAAAGTTCCGCCTGGTGTGTTAAAGCAATTAAGTTTAAAATATCCTAATTTAAAAATTGAAGTAACATCGGAAATTGATGAAAGCATTAAAGTAACTGGTAGGCTTAATCTAATGATTAAACATGGAAAGTATATTGATTAGTTGGAGGTTAATTATGGCTAATACTAACTTCAGTAGTTTAACAGAAGACGGTAAAGTAGTATTTTTTCTTGGACTTTCAGAAAAAGTTTTGTCGGTATTTTCTCAAAAGGAAGATCAAATTTTAGCCCAGGAAGTTATATATAAATGTTGGGAGTGGCTAAAAGATAAAGAAAATATAGGGGATATTCTTTATGAATTATTAGATAATGAGGAAAATGGTATAACAATAATTCAAGAGATGTCAGATAATGAAACAGACGTCATGGCTTGGAACTGTATTATTGATGCAGTTGCTTATACTAGTAGAAAAGCATTTGAAAGAGAAGGTGTCAAATATTATCCAGAACCAATTGCTTTAGTTGATGATACATTAGTAGACCATTTTATAGACTGTTTTGAAAGATGTATAGAGAATTCAGATAGTTATATTCAGAGAATAAATTTTTTATTGGATGATTACAAGAATGGGAATATTGCGAGTGATTTGCGGACAGAAGTTTTAAGGGAATTACAAATACAAAATTAACTATTACTCTATTATTTTATGAACTTTTTTGGATTAGAGTAATCAAATTAGAAAAGGATGTTTGCAGTTTAGAGTTGCAGGAATCCCTATTATGCATAGAAATAGCACTTGATTTCCTTTTAGGTAACAAGTGCTTTTGTTTTCTTATAAAATATTTATGTCTGGAAGATTAAAAATGATTACTTGAAATTCAAAATTCATGATGGTTGTACCATCTTGGGCAGACATGCAAGATTTGTAAAAGACGACTACGTTTGCTCGTGGTGATAAGCAATAGGAATATTGTAAAAGCACTTTTGATTTACAGTATCATAAAGTTCTTATCCACCTTTCGCCATGGAAGTTATAGGCTTTAAGAAAAAATAAAGATACAATAGAATTAATTGGCAACAGGCGAAAAGCTAACCTCCGCAGAACAAGTAGCTGCCGGAGCAATGGCCGCAGCCGGGTCCATCCCGGTAGGGCGATTAATTGCGGAAACACGATCTATAAATCCGCCAAAGGCTTAAACAACGGCGAACCACGCCTTAGACGCTTATAAGAACACCAAAGGTATGGACATCGTCCAGAAGCAGAAAATTTAAGCGTAATAAAAGTTACCGTATTGACAATCTTTTAAACTTATAAATTATAAGAACCATTAAGTACAGCACTGAATTATCTAGACATAAAAATACCTTAACTGCGTTCTCAGTGAGAAGCGGTTGAGCAGGTACTAATGTTACGGTAATGGTTAAGGGAGCCAGTGGGTTTAAAATGATTTTATTAAAGATGGAATAGTGCGTTAGGAGGTAAACATGTGAAGGTATTTGAGGATTATTTTACAGAATTACAAGCAGATATGGTGGCAGTTTGTTTAGAGTATGTTGATAATAAAGCAGAGGATATCTTTATCTATTGTTCATATGAACCAAAAATGTATGCTTTTGATTTTTTCTGTAAAATTAACGGGAATATTGTCCATAAACATCAACTAAATGAGGCTACAAAAGAATTGGGTAGTCAACACAATCAAGTTTATGATGTTTCAAGAGAAAGACAGAGTGCTGCACTGAAAATTGGTAATCAAAATTTAATGTTTATCCATAATAAGTGTGAAGAGTTCAATAAAGAAATGCCTACGGAAATGAAATTGCATTATAATGTAAAACAAAACAGTCTAAAAGGACAATATAAATATGACTTAATTTATTCGAATGATGACGAACTATTACCTGATGATATTTTTGATTTATGGTTCGAGGAAGTGAAGCAAAATAATTTATAAAAAGCTTACCGAGATTTTTAAATATAACTCAACTTTCGCAGAATAAAAACATGTTCGATTCTTTTTTGGTAGGGCTAACATGGATGATATTAATCCGGATAGAGAGTTTTAAAACGCCATATAAACTTATTAAAAACCGAAAATTGTTACAATATTAGACAAGCTGTATAAGGAGGTACTAACAATTGTGGATCAGAAGCTTGATTTCTTAAAAAAATATACTATGAAGAAAGATGGAAATGTACGCATTATCCTAGAGGATGAAATTGAAAAAATAGATTCATTCCCCCTGTTAGGGGTATGAAAAGGAACGAATGATCGGTGCCGAATGGCCTCTTTATCTGTGCATTGTAGGGTATATATGTTATTCATTTGTTAGCATAATAACAATAGGGAATAACCTTTTTAAAATTAGCAATGGCCATTAAAGGAACAAATACATGTGGTTGATTATTATTGCAAATAATAAAGAATATTCTTGAAAAGCAGCTCATATTTTAATATAATAAAACCTTCTAAATGAAAGCGTTTTATATCGGTTTTAATTACTTAGAATCTTTTTTTATATCGTTAACGTGAGAAAATATGACATATTTCTTGTTTAATCAAATTGATATAATCATAATTTAATAGGTCATTATCTATCTAGATAAGTAGCAAGGAGGAGCATAATTGGAGAAATTTGTTTCTGGTTTAAATGGTGTTTTGTGGAGTGAGCCGGTTATATACATATTAATGATTATCGGTCTAACATTCTCAGTTTTGACTCGTTTTCTGCAGGTTAGACATATTAAGGAAATGATTAAATTGATGTTCCAAGGGAAAAGCTCAGAAGCAGGAGTCTCATCTTTTCAAGCATTATCCATTGCGTTATCAGGACGTGTGGGTACAGGGAATATTGCTGGTGTAGCGACAGCCATCGCATTTGGCGGGCCGGGTGCTGTATTTTGGATGTGGGCCATTGCGTTTTTTGGCGCATCCAGTGCTTTTATCGAATCAACTCTCGCGCAGATTTATAAAGTAAAACAGGATGGGCAATACCGAGGAGGTCCGGCCTATTACATCGAAAAAGGAATAGGATGGAAATGGTTTGCTTTTCTTTTTGCTTTTGCTGCACTGATAGCAATGGCTATTCTTATGCCAGGGGTACAATCGAATTCCATTTCTGAGGGTGTAAAAAATGCATTTGGTATTCATCCCGCGATTACTGGGGTATTAATCGTTCTTTTATTAGGTTTCATTATTTTTGGCGGTGTAAAAAGAATTGCAAATGCAGCCCAGTTAATCGTTCCTTTCATGGCATTAGGCTATATCCTGTTATCTTTAGTCATTGTTATTACGCATATTGACCAATTGCCAGGTGTTATTTCACTAATTTTCAGAAGTGCGTTTGCACTGGATTCCGCATTTGGCGGGCTTATTGGTATGGCTATTTCATGGGGAGTGAAACGAGGCATTTATTCAAATGAGGCTGGCCAGGGCACAGGTCCTCATCCGGCTGCTGCCGCTGAAGTTTCACATCCCGTTAAACAAGGATTGGTCCAAGCGTTCTCTGTATATATTGATACGCTCTTTGTCTGCTCCGCTACAGCGTTTATGATTTTGTTTACGGGAATGTATAATACCGAAGCTGCAGATGGATCTTTCATAGTCAACAATTTAAAAGGGGTTGAAGCAGGTCCTGGATTTACACAGGCCGCTATTGACAGTGTCATCCCTGGATTTGGAGCCGGATTTGTTGCCATTGCCTTATTTTTCTTCGCTTTTACAACAATCATGGCCTACTACTATATTGCAGAAACAAATATTGCATACATTGCTCAAGGGAAAAATAGCAAATGGGCAATGTTGATTTTAAAGCTTGTGATTTTGGCATCTACATTCTATGGGACCGTGAAAACCGCAGAATTAGCATGGGCATGGGGAGATGCCGGACTCGGAATTATGGTTTGGCTGAATATTATTGCAATCGTCCTCTTAGCAAAGCCGGCGCTTGCTGCATTAAAAGATTATGAGAAACAGAAAAAACAAGGCATTGACCCAGTATTTGATCCGAAAGCGTTAGGAATTAAAAATGCTGATTACTGGGAGAAAGAATACAAAAAAGATCACTAATGTAGCTTTGAAATAAAGTTTGATTAAAAATATCCCACAAATCCTCATTCTACGGCATATAAAAAGAATCCATTTTGAAAAAGATTGATCAAAATGGATTTTTTTCTTTTTGAAAGAACATTTCGTAAAAAAGTTTAAAAATGATTACACTTTTTTATAAATAATACAACTTTATTTAAAATCATAGCTAACATATAGATTGCTGACCTAAAAATAATTGGGTCAGTTTTTTTATATTTGCCAACCTTCCCATTTTATACTATGATAGTTCCATGAATATAAAACTATCAGAAGATCAAATCAGAGTACAGATATTTAAAGCATTAGCGGATGAATCACGGTTGGCGATTGTTCGAACATTATACAAAAACCAAAGGGAATTAAGCTGTGGAGAGGTTGGTGAACAATGCAATATTGTTAAGACAACAGCATCGTATCATTTTCGTACGCTTCGCGAAGCTGGCTTAACAATCGTAAGAAAGGATTCAAGAACAAGGTACATTCGTTTAAATTTAGAGACATTTCAAAAGTATTTGCCTGATTTTCTAGACACTTTATAAAACGTTCAGGTAGACAGCTGTATTTTGCCGTTTACCTGGAGTATCGTGTTTCTTTTTTTATTCTATAGTTTCATAATTTTAAAACTATTACACCGGAGGTTATCATGAACAAAACGATTGCTTTATTCTTTTTTATTATGTTCGTCATCGGGACGGATACATTTTTAATTTCTCCTTTATTGCCAATACTTAGCAGCCTTTACGATGTAACTACCGATGTGTCTGGATGGATGGTAAGTTCCTATGCGTTAGGCTATGCATTATTTGCTCTTGTTGCAGGCCCAATTTCTGATAATCTCAATCGGAAGACTGTTATGATTTATGGATTGGCAGCTTTTGCTTTATCTACATTTCTCTGCGGGCTGGCGCCTGATTTTTGGAGCATGTGTGCTTTCAGATTTATCGCCGGAGTAAGCGCAGCATTTGTAACGCCTCAGGTTTGGGCTTCTATTCCTTTAATAGTAAAACCGGATCAGATTGTAAAAAGCATGGGGATAGCCACTGCTGGTTTGGCTGTTTCGCAGGCTTTGGGACTTCCGATGGGAAGCTTCTTGGCTTCGCTTTCGTGGAGGGCACCTTTTTTTGTCTTGGCCGCTTTTTCAATCGTGCTGATTTTCTTAACGGTTTTTATGCCGGCAATCAAGTCCTCTCAACAAATAAACCAGCAATCTATTTTTAATAGATATAAACATCTGTTTTCAGAGTCGCACGTTTTCATCGTTTTCTTTGCCTATCTGCTTTTTCAAACCGGAAATTTTGCGGCGTTTACGTTTTTGGGGACATGGTTAAGTGATGATTATCATTTCAATGTGGCACAAATTGGTACAGCTATGCTGGTACTTGGGATGGGGAATTTTATCGGAAGTTTCTTTGGATCCCGCTACATATCTAAAATCGGTCAAACAAAATCTTTACTTGGTGGAATCCTTCTTATGGGGTTATTGTATTTCTGCCTTCCTTTCTTTCCGAGTGTGATTCTCGTTGAGATCTCGTTCTTTTTGCTGTTTTTTTTCGCAGGTATTCTTTTTCCAATTATGATGAGTCTGTTTCAATCGCTTAACCCCTCCGCAAGAGGAACGATCGCTTCACTGTCTAATTCAGTTATGTACTTTGGAACTACACTCGGTGCATTTATCGCCGGCCAATTATATGCTCACTTTGGAAATTTCAATTCAGTTACATCGTTCACGGCAGCCATGTTTCTTTTATCGATCATTACTTATAAAGCAAGCGGAATTTTGGGTGCTGAACAGAAAGTGAACAAACCTGCATCATAAGCTATAAACTGAAAAACACCTCTCGAAGGATGAGCGGTATTTTATCTTACTACTTGATAAGGTACATGGCTCTGTTCAAATAGCATCTAACGCAATTCTCACTTTTCTTGCAAAAATCAATGGTTTTTCAACAGTTTCAATATTGACATAAATTAAATTGGGATTATCGAACAACCATTCATTATGGATAGACGAAACGGTTATTCCCTGATCACGAATTACAGTAATAAACGGTTCGACTTCATCTTGTAAAAGTGCTATTCTTCCTAAACATAATGCTTTCCCACTGAACTTACTTATTGATTCGAATGAGAAAGAAGAAGTCACCTCAAACCTCTTCTCCAAAATTGTAGCTCTTATTTCATTTCGAGATATTGTAGCCACACATTTTCCACCGGCAAATCCAGGCTGCCCACCTATAATGTCCGCAAACTTGTTGCACAGTGTTTCCTCATTGTTCATCATGATTTATCATCTCCTTTTACCTTTGATCTATGACAAATGACATACATTCACTTTCTTTAATACATCCTATTAACACTTACTTAATGATGTACAGGCAGTTGTAGGTGGGGAATCGTGGATTTATTGTGTAGGAAATAAGAAAAGCCGTTTAACATATTAGTCATGTTTAATATGTTAAACGGCTTATTTTTCGATTTTTAATTTTTTTGTTTTGATAAGATCGTGCCATTTTATTAGACAGCTCAAGCAGTCACTTTTTTTGTATCAATCCAAATCCCAGCCCAACAGGGTCTTCCAAGTATGCTAAATAAAACTCGTCAAACTCCATTTTCCCGCGCACAAGCTCTGCACCGCTCTCTAAAGCTTTTTCGATAGCGTCGTCAATGGATTCTACCTCTATTTGTATCCGGGTTCCCTGAGGATATTCGATAGGTCCTAAACTAATGCCTCCATTAATCCCGGTACTGCCATCGTCTCCTGTAGTTACCGGCCAATAGTCGTAGTTCGGAGCAGCGATTTTCCAATTAAATACCTTAGAATAAAACTCGGCGGCTTTTTTTGGATCCTGGCTGCTTAATTCAAATGCTACAACACGTGCCATTTTAGCTCCCCCTTCACTTTTTTTATTCTTTTCCCATTATCTTTCTGTATGAATCTTTTAATTCCTGCATAAAACGAACGCTGGCACTTCTTTATAAAATCGGTTCTTCAATTTCCCTTATCAACATCCATCGGCCACCTTGAATCTCCCAGTTTTCGATGGTAAATAATTTTGCAACGATTTGTTGTTCTTTTTCAATGATTTGTTCATGCCTTCAATTGCTTCTTCCCGTGTGAAAAATACGGGCTTTTCCCGTTCGTTAGAAAAGAAAGTCACATAATAGCCGGAAGACATCGCTTGCAGAGCTGAAGTTTCGCCGGTATCCATGGCAAGCTCCCAAGCTTTTATATATTCGTCATGAAATCTAGTAAAAGTTAGTTCATCTTCTGTTATAGACTGGCTCAAAAACTCCCCCCTTTTTTTAACAATTGTTATGAAAGTATTCTATTGTTATAATCTGAATCCTTGTTTTGCGATGCTTTTATTGATCAAATCGTTGATTCTTGGGCTTATATATCCATCTTCCGTTCACGTCCGGGATAAAATTTATTCTCTTTCTCCAGCGGATTTTCTTTGGCGCTGAGATGTTCTACGCTAATACTAATGACCGATGTGGCGCTGCCCTTGCTTGAACGATATTTTTCTATATGTTGTTTGGACAAGGGGGTATCGAAATATCCTGGAACATATTTATTTAACAATTGCTGCATAGATTCAGTCGCTTCTGTCAAATCTGTGACGTGGTGCGCTTTTCCAAAAGCCATGACACTCATGTAGGCGGTGTCTGTCTTGGCTGGGACCGGATTAGCGATTGTTCCGTATTCTTCGCTTACCGTAAAGCAAACCTGAGGATTCTCTTTTATCATGTCAATTTTTCGTCCTGTATCGGCTCCGTGGAAATAAATCTTTCCCTGCCACCACACGTAATTTAATGGGACAACGTACGGCTGTTCTTTCTGGGCTAAACCAAGATAACCTACTCTCGCATGGTTCAAAAAGTGTTGAATCTTTTCCTTATCTGTGCACTCTAAGAAATGAAAACGCATTGGCATCATCGCCATAACCTCCTGTATATGTATCTTTATTTTTACTAGTGTAATGATTATTGTCCCTGATTGTTAGAGCCAATTTTAACGTTTATAATAGGGTCAATTATGGAAGACGGAGGTTCACATGCTGGAGATTACGCTTAATTTGTATGAGGACAAAAAAGATCCATATTACGTGCAGTTATATCGGCATATTCGCCAAGAAATCAAAAGCGGGCGCATCCATGCCGGCACGCGGCTGCCTGCGATCAGGCGGCTGTCAGAACACCTGGATATCAGCCGAAACACTGTAGAAGCTGCCTACCTGCAGCTTGTATCCGAAGGCTATGTAGAGAGCAGGCCCCGAAGCGGATTGTATGTCCTTAAGCTAGAAGAAGATTTTTCATTCCTAGAAAAAGTGACCAATCAAGAACCCGGACGACAGGATGCGGAAGAGATCGTAGAAACGAAGCCAGCTGCCTCCCCCGTGCTTCGATGTGATTTTCGAAATGGCACGATTGATTTGAGCTCTTTTCCTTTTTCAGTTTGGAACAAGATCTCCCATCAAATCATGCAAGAGTATACAAACTCTTTGTCGTTATACGGCGATCCGCAGGGTGAGCCCGGTCTCCGACATCAACTAGCAGGATATCTGCGTCAATCCAGAGGGGTTCGATGCTCACCAGACCAAATTATCGTTGGAGCTGGCACCCAGCAGATGCTGCTATTGCTATGTCAACTGCTCGGAACAGAACGACAGCCTGTCGCTGTGGAGGACCCAGGCTATAACGGGGCAAGATCTGTCTTTTCTGAGCTTAACTTCCCGATGGTGCCAATCCCCTTGGAAGAAGACGGAATTGATATGGAGTATCTGATGAAGTCCGAAGCAAAGCTTGTGTATGTAACCCCCTCACACCAGTTTCCGTTCGGCATGATCTTACCGATACATAAACGTATAAAATTGCTGCAGTGGGCAGCTGAACATGACAGGTACATCATTGAAGACGATTACGACAGCGAATTCCGGTATCAGGGGCGGCCCATTCCCGCACTGCAAGGTTTGGATAAGAGTGGCCGAGTCATCTACATGGGGACCTTTTCCAAGTCTCTATTGTCAGGAATCCGTATCAGCTATATGGTGCTTCCTGAATCACTGATTTCAAAATACAAGGACAAAAAAGCATTCCTTGAACCGACAGCCTCCCTTATCCACATGCAAACACTGGAACGATTTATGGAGGAGGGCTGGTGGGAAAAACATCTGCGCAGAATGAAGAATGTGTATAAGAAAAAGCATGCGTTTCTCTTGTCAGCCATCACCCGCTTTTTTGGAGAAAGGGTGAAGGTTATTGGGCAGCATTCCGGTTTGCATATCGTCATTGAGGTGAACGATGGCCGCTCTGAATCGGAGCTTGTTCGCAAGGCTGAAGAAAAAGGAGTGAAGGTCTATCCTACATCACCGTATTGGATAACCTTCGACACTCAGCTGCCTCCCCGCCTTCTATTAGGTTTTGGAGGGTTGTCAGAGAATGAGCTGGAGGCAGGGATTCGATTGTTAAAAGAAGCCTGGACGTGATAGTCGATGACAAAAAAACCCTCCTTAAGAAATTCCTATCTTAAGGGGGGTTTTTATACGTATCAATAATGCATCTGCTCAATCAGCTGGATCAAGATTCATTCCGCAATTCCTTAACCGTCTGAGGATTCTTTTTTCCGAATGTAAAGTAATAAAGAATCGCACTCGCCAGAACCACAAGACTTAATAACAGGATGAGATTACTGTACAAATATGCCTTGGAGTTTAAAACAAACGGATGCAGCGGAAAATTGAGCACGGCCTGCTCCAATACTCTGGCAACGACAGCTGTTCCTACTGCCCCTGAAATAAACGAAGTCATGTTATAAAAACCCATGCCGACTCCGATACGATCAGGAGGCAATATCTGCGTGACACTTTCCGTTAATGCCGTTTGCAAGAAGGAGAATCCGATGTACATAATGATGAGTGACAACGCAATGTACCAGACCCAATAACCGATGGATGAAGACTGCAGCAATAGACTTAACGCAATCAATATCAACCCCAGGTATACGACAAAATGGCTTCCCCTATTCACCGTCAACTTCCCGGCAACTCTTCCGAATATGACTGCGCTAAAAGCACCCGGAAACATGACGAGCCCAATGTTCTCTGTCGATAAACCGTACATATTACTCAGCATCAACGGGATCACAAACATCATCGACATGACCGTGCTGAAGATAAGAAAACCAATGATGAGTCCGCTGCGGTAAAGCGGATTCGTGAATAGGGCTGGATCGACAAAAGGTTCATCCGCCCGCCGGATGCGTATGATAAATAGGACGAGCGCTATCACACCGATAAGCAAATAAAACCAGCTGGCTTCTACTGTAAATAAAATCAAGCTTGAGACCGCGATTCCCATCAGTACGGCTCCAAGAACATCCAATTTGCCTGCGCTCGGCTTTTCTACCGGAAGGAGCTTTTGGAAGAAAGGAATAGCGATTAGTGCAGGTAGCGGCACAAGAAACAAAAAGGACCAGTGGAACGATCCGGCGATATAGCCTCCAAGTACCGGTCCGATGCCGATCGCGAAGGAAACGGTAGATGTGATGATACCAAACATGTTTCCCCGTTCTGCGGGTGAAAAATATTTGGCGACAATGACCATGATAAGTGCCGGTATAGCGGATGCGCCTGCCCCTTGAATCGCACGGGATATAATGATCCCCGGATACCAGGATTGCAGAGCAAACCCCAAAATGGAGCCCATTCCATAAAGGACAATTCCGATCGTGATCAGTTTTTTGACACTAAACAAATCTGAAAGCTTTCCGAAAATAACGGATCCCATACCGAATATGATAATAAAGACCGTAATTACCCAGCTTACACCAGAAGCGCTCAGATCAAACTGCTCGGCAATATCCGGAGTTGATACATTAAAAACTGATTCGTTCAATACGGCAAAAAACAGAATGTAATAAATCCAAATGACACTTTTTTTCATGTTTGACGAATTCGTTTCGGTATAGGTACTTTCCACGTTTTTTACGCTTCCTTTCTTTCTAGGGGGATTCCCTGATTTAACCGGTCCTGAATTTCTTTCCAGCATGACAACGTTTCAAGTAACTGTTTTTCCTGTCCCTTGAGCACTTCGATTTGCTGTTGTACATCTGTAAGCTTGCTTTCGTAGAGTTTGACCGCTTCATATGCGCATTGAAAGTGATCTGGCGACTCGGATTCTGGTAAATGGATGAGGTTTGCGATATCATTCGTTCCCATACCAAGCCCTAAGTAAAATTTAATCAGCTGAATGCGCTCGATGTCATCTTGACTGTATTGCCTGTATCCATTTTCAGTGCGCTTTGGAATCAACAGCTTCTTTTTCTCATAATATCGAAGGGAACGTGCGCTAACGCCGGTTTGCCGTGCCACTTCATTTATGGTAATTCGGATCTCCTCCTTGTTTTGGAATTATCTTGATTATAAAGATTGACATTGTGTCAATGTCAAGAAATTTATTTTCACCTTAGAAATGGCATTAGCCCTTTATTGAAAAGATCGAATATTATAAAAATGGTACTGAGCCATGTTGGCAGGTAAGTCCTAACAATCTATAATTGAGATAGGAATAAGGATCGACCAGTAATCGATGTGAAAATCAGTCGAATGCAGCCAAAAATGAGATCAACTAATAATGGGATCAGAAAGGATTGTCAGCTTATGAAAAAATCACTTCAAGAGCAGATCGCTGAACGTGAGGGGAAGCGTTTCCCTTCCAAGACATATACATCCATCGTGTTAGAACCTGCCTATAATCATGCAAAACAAAATTTCACCGAAGCGATGATTCAAATTCATTATGCACATCTTATCATGCTAGTAGAACAGGATTTGGTTGAAAAAGAGGAAGCGAAAAAAATTGCAGCTGCTGTACGAAGTATTGATATTGATGAGTTGAAATCGAGCAGCTATGATTCTAGATTTGAAGATTTATTTTTTCAAGTGGAACACGCATTGATCGAAAAAGCTGGTGATATCGCTGGAAATTTACATATTGCCCGGAGCCGGAATGATATGGGGATTGCACTTTATCGAATGACGCTGCGCAAGAAAATTACAGAACTAATGAATTCCGGATTGCAGCTGCGCAAGACATTCATTGAGCTGACAAAAGAGCATTGCGATACGATCATGATTGGGTACACGCATACTCAGCAGGCGCAGCCTACAACCCTCGCTCACTATTTTAATGCAATGACCGATACGTTAACAAGAGATTTGAAACGGTTGGCGGCGGCTTACCAAACGGTTAATCGAAGCAGTATGGGAGCGGCTGCACTTACTACTTCGGGTTTTCGTGTGAATCGGAAGCGAGTTCAAGACCTGCTTGGCTTTGAAGAGATGATTGATAATGCATGGGATGCTGTAGCAGGGGCAGATTATATTGCAGAAACGGCATCCGCTGTGCAGCTGTCCGCCCTAAATTTAGGAAGGTCCATACAGGATTTTCTCTTATGGGGGACACAAGAATTTGGTGTCTTTACCCTCTCTGCTCCGTACGTTCAAATAAGCTCCATTATGCCGCAAAAACGAAATCCGGTATCCATCGAGCATATGCGTGCACTATTATCGAGTGTAGCCGGAGATACACAAACGGTGCTGCTAATGATGCACAATACCCCGTTCGGAGATATTGTGGATACCGAAGATGACATGCAGCCCTACATGTGGAAGGCAATCGAAACGTTAGAAGGGATATACCGTCTTCTTTCAAGCGTGCTAATGACAATGGAAGTTAATAAGGAAGTCCTTCTCAATCGCGCAAAAGAAAGCTTTGCCAATGTCACAGAGCTTGCGGATACAATGGTGAGAGTCGATCGGCTATCGTTCCGTCAAGCACACCATGTAGTCAGTTCAACAGTGAAAGCGTTGATCGAAAAAGGAAGCGGATCCCTCCAAGCACTGACACTTGATGTATTAAACGAACACACAAAAAGAATCGTCGGCCGTGAATCAAGGCTTACAAACGAACAGCTAAATAATTGTTTAAGCCCGAAGTACTTTGTTGATATTCGATCGCTTGAGGGTGGACCTTGTCCTGAGCGGATGCGTGAAACCATTAAGATTCGCAATGAAGAGCAAACCGCTTGGGAAGGTTGGCTGGAAGAAAAGACTAGCATTCTATCAAGGTCGGATGATGAAGTGCAGCGCATTATTAATGAATGGAGAGCCGAAGATGAGTAAGCTGCTGCTTGCGGTTGATGGCGGCGCTACGAAAACGATAGCTGTTATTACAGATGCTAAAGGTGCAATACTCGGGAGAGGAAAAGCAGGTTCATCGAATTACCAAGTCGTTGGTGAGCTTGGAGCGGTACAAGCACTTACAAAATCGATTCAAGAAGCGTTGGACGAATCTGGATTAAATGAAAAAAGCCTTACTCGAATTGACAAAGCAGTTTTTGCACTGGCAGGTATTGATACCTCGATGGACGAAAGAACAGTTAAAGGTTTTGTCCGAAAAGCGGTACAGCAATTATCTTTGACGATTCCAGAACTAATAATCGAAAATGATTGCCAATCCGCACTATTAGGTGTAACGCAAGACAAACCAGGTGTATTACTGATCGCTGGCACGGGTTCCATTGCTTTTGCTCACGATGGAAGAGGGACATTTGTACGAGCAGGAGGCTGGGGACACCGGGTTGGGGATGAGGGCAGCGGCTATTGGATCGGCAAGGAAGCGATTCGATCCGTTTTAAAAATGCTTGACGGACGAGAAAAAAATACGATCCTGGCAAGACTCATTTTAGAGCATTTTCAAATTGCCAGCATAGAGGATTTATACAACTGGGTTTACAGCGTGGAGTATACTGTTGACGACGTAAGCGCGCTAACGCAGTCTGTAGAAAAAGCCCGCGAGCTGGGCGACGAAGTGAGTAAGTCTATTTTAGACAGCGCTGCTGAAGAATTGGGGCAATTATTGCTAACGGTTATCCAAAAAACGGACATCGTAAATGATGAATTTGATCTCATTCTGCAAGGCGGTGTATTGCAGCACAATCAATACATACGGGAAAAAGTTAAGTTGCGCATAAAAGAGCAGGCTGAGCAGGTAAAGGTTGTAACAGCAAAGGAAGAACCGATTTTTTATATCATCAATCGTGGTTTGGCGATAACAGAATGATTCATAAAGGATAGAAAGCTATAAGACGATATAAACTGATTCATAGGGAAGACTCTTTTGTGAATATTGTGTGGTAACTCAATTCTACTAGAAAAGGTCTTCCTTTTTTTGATTATTACACAAGATATTTTACGCTCTCAGGAGGAGTTGAATAATGTTATCTCATGAAGCTTTTAATTATGTCAGGTATGAATTTGTTTTTTTTATAATTATTTTGATTGCGTTGTTTATAAATATTGTTTTTCTTAAAAAAAAGCTCGATTTAATCAATTGGTTTACTGTGATTAGCATTTCGTTTATTTGTATAGTTGTTTCAGTTTTAAATCTTATCATGTTAGGATACGCTTCTGACGAATTGAATCTTAGAATGGCTGAATGTACATATATGTTTATTGCAGTAGTGATTTTGGCTGTCATTAATTCTGCTATTTCTTATAAAAAATAATTAATAATGCTATAAAGCATGAAACAGATGAATTTAAATGTTTTTTTGCACTTGCTGCCATATAAAAATACACCCTCGCATACATAAAGTGCGTGAGTGTATTTTAATGATTTAGCAGATAATTGTTCTATTATTATTCCGTTTATGACTTTACTTATTTAAAATAGGTATCTCTCCAAGCAGATTCTTCAATTTAATAGAATCCCACGGCAAATGCTCTGTTATACCTAACCCAACTACATCTGTTTCTTCAGATAGTTCTTTAATCAGATTAAGTAGTTGAGGCATTTGCATTGTTCCCTCAGGAGAAAAATTGAAGGGTGCTTCAGGGTTGGCGAATAATAAAGAACGAAATGCCTTTGGATCAAGTACGTCTAAATCAAGGTGAATAGCTAGGTGCTTAATGCCACTTTCTTTAATCCACTCTTTTATAGGTTCAGTGCTGTTCGTTAACTCTTTTGTTCCAGCAGTTTTAATACCTAGTCTTTGAATAACTTCTGTTTCTTGTTCTGTAGGAGCTATACCTAGTCTTTGAAACGCCTCTGAAATCACTTCTGTTTCTTGTTCTGTAGGGGCTGCTAATCCCGCGATAAAGACATTTTCAGGTTTTAAAGGGGTTTTCACATGTTTGGCGAACTCCTGATCTCCTTCTCCCAAAAGATTCCCGAGAGGTAATGAATGTCCGTTATCATACCCGACATATCTAACTAAATCAGGGTGAGCATCGATCCAAATTAAACCTAACTCCCCGCCGTATCGTTCGTTTAAATAGGCAAATGGGGCTTGTTCGACTAAGCAGTCACCACCAAACATTACAATACGATCTGGCTTATGAGCATCAATGATTTGATGAGCAGACTTCAATTGTTCAAGTAGCTGTTTTCTCCCATTAATACCGTTCTCGTTTTCAAGCGGAGTTCCATCATAAGCTTGAACTGGTACATTAATAAGGGGTTGATCATTGTCTGGAGCGAGCCAAGCAAGCAGTTCGGCTCCAAAAGAGTAGTTAGGGTTGTTTCCCCCTTGCCATTGCGGCATTAACAGGCGTATTGTTTTTTCAGTCATTTTTTTCTCCCCTTTACTTCAAAGTAAGGTTAGTATAAACTGTGCACAAATAAAAAAGTAGTACGTACTTTATTGATAGGTACTACCCGAAAGGATAGTGTAAATATGAGTATGGCTGAATTTAAAGGTAAAGTTAAAAATATTCAAGATACACCTTTTGGTTATACATTGTCAGTTATTGGTGGTAAATGGAAAATGGTTATTATTTACCTCCTAGCAGAAAACCAACCGGTTCGCTTTAATGAACTGAAAAGACAGATAGGAGCTATTACTTATAAAACATTGAGTTCACAACTTAAAGAATTGGAAACGGATGGTATGGTGAAACGGAAAGAGTATCCTCAAGTTCCACCTAAAGTCGAGTACAGTCTCACAGATAAAGCTGAAACACTTTTACCTGTTTTGGAAGGCTTATGTGAGTGGGGGGTAAAAAACCAAAATAATTAAAAACTGCAGATGGCTGGAGAAACCAATTTTTGTGCATCACAAAAAATGTAGAGATACCAGGGTTTACCTCAGCCACCATTTCAGTATTTTTTCCGGAAAAGTAAGGTACCTTTGAAATGGAGTGATTGGTTTTGCGCCCCTTGATTTCTTCATGCTCTCGTCCGCCTGCACAGTTTCATAATGGGCTATGCCTTCTTACATCTATAACAGACGCCTTTTTATCGGAAATCTAAAAAGAAAAACGCTTGCCAGAAAAATTGGCAAGCGTTTTTAATTATTTAAAATACTTTCTTCCAAAACAGCCTTTTTATCCCCGTAAATTTTTGTAATATGGTTTTCTCCCCAGGAACAAAGAGAATCCAAAATCGATTGCAAACTCCAGCCGTATTCGCTGAGTTCATATTCCACTTTGGGAGGGATTTGTTGATAAACGATTCGATTGATGACCCCGTCTTCTTCCAGCTCACGCAATTGCTGAGTCAGCATTTTTTGTGTAATGTTCGGCATTAGGCGCTTCAGCTCACTCGTCCGTTTTTTGCCGTGAGTCAGATGGCAAAGAATGACGCATTTCCATTTTCCGCCGATTATTTCCAGTGTAGCTTCGACAGCGATGTTGTACTTTTTTTTCTGCATATATATCCTCCTTATAGGAACTAAAAAGTACCTATAGAACTTTTTGGTGCCTATAGAACTTTAAAGTGCGTACTTTCCATTAAAACTTATATCAATCATAATATCACTTGCGAGCTCATAGATGTACCCCCAATATTTTTTATCGTAAAACTAAAAGGAGGAGAAAGTCATATGACGATAGATAAAAAACGAAGCACACTGGCATTATTGGCGCTGGCAATCAGTGCATTTGCCATTGGTACAACAGAGTTCATCAGCGTTGGGCTCCTGCCGCTTATCTCTCAGGATATGCAAATTTCGGTAACGACAGCCGGTCTTACCGTTTCGTTATATGCCTTAGGCGTAACAGTTGGAGCACCTATTCTAACTGCCATGACATCCAATATGTCACGCAAGTCCTTATTATTATGGATAATGGTTGTTTTTATTATCGGAAACGGCATAGCGGCCAGTGCAACGAGCATCGGTGTCCTGCTGGCTGCCCGCGTGATCTCGGCATTATCTCACGGGATCTTTATGTCGATTGCCTCTACGATCGCGGCGAATCTGGTTCCTGAAAATCGCAGGGCGAGTGCGATTTCCATGATGTTTACCGGACTTACGGTTGCAACGGTGACCGGGGTGCCGATCGGAACATTTATCGGGCAGCAATCTGGCTGGAGAATGGCATTTCTGGCGATAGTTATCGTCGGCATCATTGCGTTCTTGGCAAACATCTTTCTTGTTCCGTCTCATTTACAGAAAGCAGCTCGTACAACTTTTGGCGATCAGCTAAAGCTGTTAACAAACGGCCGTCTGCTGCTAGTATTTATCATTACGGCTTTAGGCTATGGGGGAACATTTGTCGTCTTTACGTATTTATCACCATTGCTTCAAGAGATTACAGGATTTCAGGAAGGAACGGTGGCAGCGATCTTGCTTGTATATGGAATTGCGATTGCCATTGGGAACATGGTCGGGGGACGACTTGCGAATCAAAAGCCGATTACAGCTTTATTTTATATGTTTATCATTCAAGCAATCGTCCTATTCATTTTGACGTTCACCGTTCCATTTAAAGCTGCCGGACTGATTACAATCATTTTTATGGGATTATTTGCTTTCATGAATGTGCCCGGGCTGCAGGTGTATGTTGTCATTCTGGCTGAGCGGTTTGTCCCGAGTGCCGTTGATGTGGCATCGGCCATTAATATTGCGGCTTTTAACGCGGGAATTGCTATTGGCTCGTATTTAGGCGGGGCAATTACAGATTCGATCGGACTTATTCATACAGCTTGGATCGGCGGCTTAATGGTATCAGGTGCTGTTATTTTAACAGGAGTCAGCCGTTTTCTCGAAACGAAGGACCAACTTACAGTCGCAGTTAAATCATAATTCATACAAAACATTTTTGGGAGGATCATTTACTAATGAAACATTTACAAGATACAGTAACATTGCATAACGGTGTGAAAATGCCAGGCATCGGACTTGGTGTATTTAAAGTAGAAGAAGGTGATGAGCTAATTTCTGCAGTAAAGACAGCCATCGTCCATGGCTATCGCAGCATAGATACTGCCGCAATTTACGGAAATGAAGAAGGAGTCGGCAAAGGGATCCGTGAAGGGATCAAAGCAGCCGGCCTCTCAAGAGAAGACGTGTTTATCACATCAAAGGTTTGGAACGCTGATTTAGGATACGAAGCTACGCTCAAAGCCTATGAAACAAGTTTAGAAAAGCTTGGCACAGGGTATTTAGATTTGTATCTTATACATTGGCCGGTAGAAGGGAAATATAAAGAGGCGTGGAAGGCGCTCGAGACACTTTATAAAGAAGGTCGTGTCAAAGCGATTGGAGTCAGCAATTTCCAAATTCATCACCTTGAGGAATTGATGAAGGATGCGGAAATCAAGCCGGTGGTGAATCAAGTGGAATATCATCCGCGATTAACGCAAAAAGAAATTCAAGCGTTTTGCAGGGCAAACGATATTCAGCTGGAAGCATGGTCGCCACTAATGCAAGGCGAGTTGCTCGATCAAGAGCTTCTGCAAACAATCGCAGAAAGCCATGGTAAATCTGTCGCGCAAATCATTCTGCGCTGGGATATCCAGAATGGAGTAGTTACAATTCCCAAATCAACAAAAGAGCATCGAATCGTTGAAAATGCATCGGTATTCGATTTTGAATTGACGCCAGAGGAAATGGAACAAATTGATGGATTGAATCAAAATCTTCGAGTAGGCCCAGACCCAGATGATTTTGACTTTTAAAAAATAGATAACTCCTCTTTCAAAGAAGAGGAGTTATCTCCCTATACATAGGATTAGGAGGTTTTTATCATGGATTTAAGCTTAAACGGAAAAAAAGCATTCGTTACAGGTTCTACATCCGGAATTGGAAAGGCAATCGCCGCGTCATTGGCAAAAGAAGGCGCCGAAGTCATTATCAATGGACGCCGGCAGGAAAAAATTAAACAAACGATTGATGAAATCCTGAAAGAGTCTCCTGATGCGGTTCTTCACGAGGCAGAAGCCGATCTCGGAACAGAGGAAGGCTGCCAAAAGGTCATGGAAGAATATCCCGAGGTAGATATCCTAATTAATAATCTGGGAATATTTGAGCCTGCGGAATATTTTGAAATCCCGGATGAAGAATGGTTCAAAATGTTTGAAGTCAACATTATGAGCAGTGTGAGATTGACTCGCCAATACTTAAAAGAGATGATTCGTAAAAAGGAAGGGAGAGTCATCTTTATCGCAAGTGAAGCTGCTATTATGCCATCTCAGGAAATGGCGCATTACAGTGCAACCAAGACGATGCAGCTCTCACTTTCCAGAAGCTTGGCAGAGCTGACGAAAGGAACGAATGCAACGGTCAATACCGTCATGCCAGGCTCCACATTAACAGAAGGGGTAGAGTCGATGTTAAATACCCTTTATGAAAATGAAGACCTGACGATTGAAGAAGCAGAGAAGAAGTTTATGGAAGAGAATCGCCCGACTTCCATTATTCAAAGACTCATTCGTCCGGAAGAGATCGCCCATCTTGTCACCTTTGTCAGCAGTCCGCTTTCGTCAGCCGTCAATGGAGCTGCATTGCGCGTTGACGGAGGATTGGTACCTACCGTCTTTTAAAATAAGCTTGAAGATCAGTGAGGCTGATCTTCAAGTTTTTTTGTCTCAAACAAATAAAACGCAAAATCGGTTGGCACCCCCGGATGTCCCAACTGCCGGAGCATGGCTGTGATATTTCCCCGATGGTAGGTGCCATGATTGACAACATGCTGAACAAGCTCAGAGTGGCTTGCCTTTAAGGTTCCATAGCGAGGGTGGCTGTAAGAAGCGATCGTTTCCATATCTCCTGCCTGATGAAAGAATTCCTGAAAGCGTTCAGTTAAATTTTCATACAGCTTTTCCATTTCTTCAAGACTTACTCCCTTCGTCTCTTCTATCCACAAGTCTCTCATTCGAACCGTTTCGTCAAAGCTGTGACCAGACAGAACGAACAGCCACACATTATCGACGAGATAAATATGAGCTGCAGCGTCAGAAATGGAAGGAAACACACTTTGTATTTCTTGCGTGTAAATATCACGAGGGAGTTCATTTAAGTGTTTGAAAACTTTGCGGTTTGCCCATACATGGTAATCGTAATGCTGTAAGGAGTGGTCGGTTGAAGTTCCTTCAGTCTCTTGAGGGTATAACCCTTTTTTAAATACCGCATACCATTCATCTAACTGCTCGCTCTTCATGACGCCTAATTGATCTAAAATCAGCTTTGAAAATTCCAATGCGGCAGTTTCGTTCGCTGTAATGATGTTGCCGTCGCAAATGGCCTGTGCATCGATATAGTTTTCATCCCCGCGGTAATTCGGCGCATTCTGCTTTAAATAAGATAATGTGTACCCTGTATGCTTATTGTTATCGAGAAAACCGTATTTCGCTAAAAACGTCCCCGCATCACAAATCGCTGCGACCGGAATGTTATGTTTCAGGCATTCTTCTATCAAATCTTTTGCCTTATGATTTCTTTCATTCCTCCAATCGTTTCCGCCAGGGAGAATGAACATGGCTACGTTTGAGACATTAGCAAAATCCTTTAGGGAATAGTCAGGAAGAACACGTAATCCGCCCATCGATTGCTTCGGCTCTGTATCGATTGCAATCGTCTTTATTTGATAATCGGTATGCGGCTGATTCAGTTCTGCCATCACATAAGAAGCTTCCCAATCTGCAAACCCGTCAGTAAGAAAAACCAATACTTCTTTCATTATTATCCCTCCTCAGATTTTGATCCCATTGTAATACAACTTGACTGTCAAAAACGGTCAGTGAAGTTCAAGTGTTTGATAATAAGTTAACAATTCAGACGCCGCTTCTATTAATTTTTCTTTCACCAGCTGCGGCTCAAGCACCTGAATCGATTTCCCGTATGATAGCAGGATGAAAGGGGCGTAGTGAACGGCCATGTCTTTTTCAAGCACAAAGCAAATCATATGCTCTGATCGTTCGATAATCATATGGCCGAACAGCCAGTGACTGGCTAAATCATTGATGGCTGGCTGATTTCCTTGAATTCGGATCGGGATGAGCTGCTCTTTGTTCTCAGGGTCGGGCAGCAGATTTTTAAGAAAGAATGTTCTTGCTGAAAAGTCTTTCGGCCGTTCGAATTCGGCATCTGTCCGTGAAAGCCCCTGAATGCGATCGACTCGAAACGTTCGAATGTCTTCCCGCAGGTGGCAATAGGCAACCGAATACCAGCTGTTTTTCCAATGAACGAGTCCATATGGATCAATATGCCGGATTTTTATAGATTCCTCATTCTTAGTCTGATACTCCATGCGAAGTGTATAGCCATCGGCTGCCGACAGCTCAAGCTCTTGAAGGACGGCTTCCAATGATGGATCAACAGGAGCCGTTATAACCTCAAATCCTTCCTCGTGGCGGTGGATTTTGTTTAATTGTTCAGGATTGGTATACTTTTTTAATTTTGAAATGGCTTGCTGCAGGGATTCGCCAAACGGATATCCGGCTTCTTTCGCAAAGGCGGCTGCATGAATGAGAGCCTTCTGTTCATTTGTATCAAAAAACAACGGAATGTCAGTAAAGTCATGAAGCAGACTATAGCCCCCGTTATGGCCGGAGTCTGCTATAATTGGCACGCCGCTTGCGCATAAGGCATCGATATAACGGTACACCGTACGAATATTAATTTCTAAGGCATTTGCGATCTGCTTTGCCGTCACTCGTTTCCGCTCTTTTAGCATCCACAAAATTGAAAGCATATTGTCTGCTTTGGACATCCGTCAATTTCCTTTCCTATCAGAATACTTTTTCTCTATTTTCTATTCCGCATCTTGATAGTAAATTCCTTTTTTCTCTGGTTTGCAAAATGAAAGACGCTGGGATGTTCCAGCGTCAGCGTTTATCCATGTTTCAGTAATAAATTTTTACAAAGGGATGAAGACATATAAGCTTTATTATCCGTAACTCATTTGCTATAATATGGTAATAAAATAGAGGAAACAAGACTATAAAGGTTGGGGAAAGCTTGCAGGGTATATGGGTCTCAAATGCATCATTTTTATCGTAAAACATTCCTTTGTCTAATGGATTAGAAGAATGATTTACTTTTGAAAAATTACAATGAATATTTTGATGAAGAGAAGTGAGGTCGCAGATGAAAAAATGGATTTTTCTAAGCGCTTTAATTGTCACGGGACTTTTTTTGCAACAGGGGTTAGTGGTGAATTTGTTAGAGCTGAAGACCACAATCTTGACCCAATAGGGGATAAAATGGGTTGGCAAGAGGGCAATCCAAATGAAGACCCGGTTGTTGCAAATGATGGTTTAGAAGACGGAGTTAATGATCAGTCTTCTGTGAATATGAAGATAACTAAAGTATCGGATGATATACTTTCCCCCCAAGGATTTGGAAAGTTCGGTGAATGAGTGAACGAACGGCCGAATACCTTAATATATAAATGATCAGTCGAATTTCTTTTGTAGATAATATAAGAAAGTCCTTTTCTAAGCTTATTAAAACAATTGAATCCTCAACTTCTTGACCTGAAGTTGGGGATTATTTCTTTGGGTAACAGATCTTTGTTTCGTTTAAGCACTAATTATTTTTGAGTTTGTTTTTGGATATAGGGATCACCAAATTGGAAGTGTTTTATAAGAGATAGAATGGGTATTAAATAAAATAAGAAACTAAAAAATAATGAGGGAGGAATTATCATGAAAGTTGCTGAAGTCATGACAGCCGATGTTGATTGTTGTACTCCTGAAAATTCTTGTACCGAAGCAGCGGTGAAAATGAAAGACCTTGATGTAGGAGTAATTCCAATATGTGAAAACGAAAAATTATTGGGGATCATAACGGATCGCGATATAGTCGTAAAAGGATTAGCAAACAACCTTTCTGGTGAATCTAGTATTTCTAAATTAATGACAAATGATGTTGTGAGTGGAACCAAAGAAATGTCAGTTGAAGAAGCTGCCAATATAATGTCCCAGCATCAAATTCGTCGACTTCCTATTGTGGAAAATGACAAATTAGTCGGTATCGTTTCTCTTGGTGATTTAGCTGTAAGTCATCAGTCGGATGAAAAATCCGGAAAAACCCTTGAAAATATTTCAGTACCAGCTGAACCCAACAAATAAAACACTTCTCCAAAAGCGCAGTGGACCAGACCGATTTATTTTGACATTAGATCATTTTCATTTTTTGGGAATGTGTGTAGTTGTAGTTCTACCCCTAACTAATTTTACTTTCCAAACAATTTCGTAATACATCCACGTTTAATTGATTGTTGTGAACCTCTCTAACTAAATCATAGATTTTAATGAAGCATCCCTTATCTTTGATACAACTCCAAAATTAAAACAGCTTCTGAGTCTGGAAGCTGTTTTGTTATTGCCAACAACTCACAGTACGATAATGAGTCGATTGATTATACGTGTGATTTTATTTCATCCTTGCTAAGGACCACATCAATGTTTCACCGATGATTCCTCATCATACGGATTGTCCTTTTAATATGGAAAGCTTCTCTGATCATAATTCACTGAAATCCATTTTAACGTCGTAAATTCCTCTAAACTCCATTCACCGTTCAAACGGCCAAGTCCTGATTGTTTTACACCGCCGAATGCCACGATCGGTTCATCGTTTATCGTGATATCATTTACATGAATCATCCCTGTATGTATCTTCTTAGCCATTTCTACTCCGCGGTTGAGATCACCTGTATGAATGGCTTCACTCAATCCATATTCTGTATCATTAGCCAACAAAATAGCTTCTTCCTCTGATTCGAATGGTACAACATACACAACAGGCCCAAATAATTCTTCCTGAGCTATCTGCATATCTGGTGTAACATCGGTTAAAATCGTGGGTTCAACGATAGTTCCGGAAATATTTCCTTTAAGTACAGCTTTTGCTCCTTGCTCCAGCCCTCGATTAATTTGCAATTGAAGATTTACTGCCTGTCTTTCATTCATCACCGGACCGATAACCGTCTCAGGATCTCTAGGATCTCCAACCTTAAGCGAAGCTACCTTAGCTTTGTACTTCTCGATAAATTCCTCATAAATTCTTTTATGAACAAAAATACGGTTTGCAGACATACAAATTTGTCCCTGGTGGGTAAAGCGGCTGAATGTTGCTGCATTTACCGCGTAATCAATAT
Organism: Bacillus capparidis; assembly: GCF_017832095.1. Classification (NCBI taxonomy): domain Bacteria; kingdom Bacillati; phylum Bacillota; class Bacilli; order Caryophanales; family Bacillaceae; genus Bacillus; species Bacillus capparidis. Next base: position 1,193,339 of record NZ_JAFDST010000002.1, on the reverse strand, counting down.
CTGCATCATCCAAAATGATAAATGCGCTGTTTCCGCCTAACTCTAATAGCGGCTTTTTAAAGTTCTTAACTGCCAGCTGACCAATATGACTTCCGACCTTCGTGGAACCAGTAAAGGATATAACTCTTGGAATCGGATGCTCAACAAATGCATCCCCAATCTCATCGATATCTGTTACCACAACATTTAATAACCCCTTTGGAATGCCAGCCTCTTCAAAAATTTTCGCAATCAGGGTTCCTCCAGTAATCGGTGTTTCTTCATGCGGCTTTAACACAACGCCATTTCCCGCACCTAATGCAGGCGCAACCGATTTAACCGATAGGAAAAACGGGAAATTAAACGGGCTGATTACGCCTACCACACCAACCGGAGTACGATATAATCGATTCTCTTTCCCATCCTCAATTGAAGGTAATATTTTTCCTTCTATCCGTAAAGGAAAGGTAGCCGCTTCCTTAATCATATTTTTAACCAAACCGATTTCAAAGGCAGCCTTTAACCTAGTTCCACCTAACTCATCCATAATAATGTTGGCAATATCCTCTTCGTTATCATCGATGTAGCTAACAGCCTTCTCGAGAATATCACGCTTTTGATAAGGATTAACTTTATCCCAATCTTCCTTCGCTTTTAAAGCCGCTTTATAAGATAAATCAACGTCATCTACATTCGCCATTGTAAATGCTGCTAAAACCTCTCCATTATAAGGATTGATGTCGGAAAGCCTGCTCTCGCTCTGACCATCCCTCCAGATTCCGTCTATGTATTGCTTGGAAAGTGATTGAATATTCATTTTTAAATCCTCCTGTAAATTTGGATTTATTATTGATAGTAATAGTAATGTGTCAGCCTCCAATATTACATTTTCGACATTGTACAATAAACTCCTTGCGATGTCGTTAAAACAATGAGAAAATTATGTAAATTTTTTCTAATTTTAGTGGTGATAATTTAATTATGATTATCAAGGGAGGAATTAAGATTGATACTGCATATTGTTGATAATGAAGAATGGTTAAAAGCGAAAGATAAGGGTATTTATGCTCCCTCAAGTTTAGAAAGTGATGGTTTTATACATTGTTCTACAAAAGAGCAAGTAATTGAAGTAGCTAATTTTTTATTTAAGGGACATACTGGTCTGGTACTTTTGTGTATAGACTCAAATAAAGTCAAAGCTAAGATTATTTACGAAGATTTATATGAGACAGGAAAATTATATCCACATATTTATGGTTCATTACATGCGGATGCCGTATTTAAAGTAATTAATTTTGAGCTTAAAAAAGATGGGACTTTTAATTTTCCTAAAGAAATAGATGATATTGCTCTTTAGCTGTGTTGTATTTGAATGAATAAGCTTTAGTAATACCATGAATTTTTGTTTTCCAGCTGCATATCAATTCACCACATTACAAGCAGTAAGCCCCCCACCTCGAAAGACTTTAGGTTATCCTAAAGATGTCTAGGTGGGGGGCGGGCTGCCCGTAAAAGTTAGGATTGGCTTAACCAAACTTGTCAGTGGGGGACGAATGTACGAAGGCTAGTTACTCAGGCATCCTGTGCGGGGGCCTGCACTAGCACATCCTATTTCGTCGAAGCCCCCACTGAAGGTTCACTTTATTTCTTCGGATAGGTATTCACGTTTTGAAAGGTACTCGTTCCGTTCCAGACATTTAAGCCGAAATAACCGGAAGAGAGCGAATTATCTTTGGTTCGGATCGCTAATTGATCATTAAAATGCACCTTTATTTCTTTACCCTCTGTAGTGACTTTTAAGTGATTTGTCGTTTCAGGATCAATTTTAGCGGGATACGTAGCTAAAATTGATGCTTCACCGTCCACTTTTTTCCAAAGTTTCACCATCTGTCCGGGTTGATCAATTGTTGCGACATACGCATTTTTGGCTGTTTTGTCAGAGCGGAACACGAGGCCTCCAGCACCTTGATTTCCTATCTTTACATCTGTTTCGTACGTGAAATCTTTTCCTCTTGAATCTGCTAGTTTAAAAGAGTCGACTGTATCGCTGCCTTGTGTCCCCGAAATGGTATCTGCCCATCGGCCATTTAACGCTTCCCATCCGCTCAGATTTGAATGAAACAAACTGTTACCCCATATGCGGTTAAGCGGATAGACATGAAGGGACTCAAGGGTTACGTCCCCGTCGCTTGAGAAGAGCTCTATCCCGTCACTTGACCCCTTAGGAAAAATTTGATCCGTAATGGATACTTGACCGTCATTGCCGAAGAGTTCAACGGATGAACGATCGACGAGAATACGCATTTTCACATGTCCATCAACGGGTTCTAACGGCGCTTCATGAACTTTGGCAAATTGATCATTAAAATAACTTTCTCCTGAGAAAGAACGGTCGAGATAAATTGTCTTCTTCTCATTGTTATATCCAATCGAAGTTGCTTGATCATCGCCTTTTCGTACCCTGAAACCGAATGCCTTTGAAGTTGTCATTTCGTCTACCTTAAAGTCGGCAACGAGCTCAACTGTATCACCTTTTGCATTCGCCAAAAAATTGGTGTTCGGCTTGATCACTTGAGATGGATATGATTTTTCTTTGCCGCGAAGCGTCTCCAATTCTTGAATCGGTGATTGAACCAGCTTAACCTCGCCATTTTGGGACGTTTTTAATTCAAGCTTTCTCGGAACGGTCATTGCACTTCTCCAAGCAGATGTCGGAGTATCATTTGCATACTTCCAGTTGCTCATCCAGGCAATCATGGTACGGTATTGATCGTTGTTCGGCGCGTTTTCCCATGTGACGCCAGCGTAAAAGTCAGCACCGTAATCGATCCACTCGGCTTCCGGTTTATCAGGTGTGAATGTCTTGCCGTCAAAAGTTCCGACGTAATACTCCATCCCTGAGCCGCCGGCAATCGCTCCATCTCCCAAGCTGGTTGTCAAAACCCACTTCTGCTTATCTTTTTCTCCGTCAACCGGGAGAGGGAAAAGTTCAGGACATTCCAATAGTGTTGCTCCGCTCGCGTTTTGCGGCTTATATTCACTCGCGAATGACCAATCCTTTAAGTTTGGTGACGTATACAGCATCACTTTATCTTTAGCCGCTAAAGGCATAATCCATGATTTTGTTTCTTCGTGCCAAAAGACTTTCGGATCACGCCAATCCGGATCAGGAAAGTCTTTCATAATCGGATTGCCTTCATATTTTGTCCATGTGTTTCCGTCATCCGTGCTGTAGGCCAAGCTCTGGACTTGATGGCCATCTTTGTTTTGCGTGTATAAGGCAACGAGTGCATCCTTGCCAAATCCGCTTGTATTGTTGTGATCAACAACAATACTGCCAGAGAAGATGTCTCCATTATGATCCGGAGTAAATGCAACGGGACGATGCTCCCAATGGACAAGGTCTTTACTTACTGCATGTCCCCAATGCATTGGTCCCCATTTCGCATCGTAAGGATGGTACTGATAAAACAAATGGTATTCACCCTTATGGAAAACCATTCCATTCGGATCGTTCATCCAGTTTGCCTCTGGTGAATAATGGAATTGAGGCCGGTACAGCTCGTTATAATAACTGTTAGCTTGAACTGGTGGTTTAGTTACATTATCATTTTGCTGTGCTTCTTGCTTGGGTTTTACTATATAATAAGTGGTTATGCCAGAAGCGATACACAGCACAAAGACGAGTGAAAAGATGAATATCTTTTTCTTATTCATGCAGTCTCCTGTCTCCTTTAATCATTTTTATTTAATAAATTAGAATTCTAGCATCCTTCTCTATTATTACGCAAGAATCGAAATTTTTTACACCTAAAATTCTGAAAAATTTAAGTATACTAAAATATTACTCCTACTAAAAGGCTAAACCATAAAAACCTTGATAAAAAGAAGTATTATTTCCCAATCAGCCATTGTACTTATTGTATCAACGCCTTTACCGATTCATATAATAACTCAAATTTTATTTTATTGAAATTGACAGAGGTATTTAGTCCCGTTTTTTATGAAAAAGAATTGTTAAAATATATTGACAATTATTGAAAACGCTTTATAATCAAAATCAATCAATACCATTCACTCAAATAATCATTAACGGTCATTTTCGTTCAAAGTGAGTGGTGGAGAAACAATCAGTGGAGGTGAGGGGGGCCAGCTGCACATTGGGCTTTTCTTTATAATATTAATGAAAGCGCTAACAAAGGGGATCAAATTTTATTAACGATGGGGGATAAACAACAATGAAAAAGACTTTAAGATTTGCTTTGGCTGTAATGATGACTTTCATATTACTTTTATTAGGTGCATGCAGTATGGAGGAGCCTACGTCTGGAGGCAGTGAAAACAAAGAAGGCGGAGAAGGAGATCAAATGGTTATCGGCTTGACGGTCGGAACACTTGCAAACCCTTTTTTCGTATCGATGGCTGACGGTGCGAAAAAAGCAGGTGAAGAAATGGGTGCCAAGGTCATCGCTGAAAGCGCCGATTATGATTTGGCAAAGCAAACGACACAAATCGAAAACTTCATTACTAAGAAAGTGGACTTAATTCTATTAAATGCAGTTGATTCAAAAGGAATCGCGGGCGCTGTGGCTCAAGCTAAATCTGCAGGAATTCCGGTGATTGCCGTGGATGTTGATGCAGAAGGCGGAGTAGATGCAACAATTACGTCTGATAACTATCAAGCTGGTAAACTCGCAGGGGAATATGTCGTGAAGGAGCTTGGCGGCAAAGGCAAGATTGCAATCATCGATGGACCGCCCGTTTCAGCCGTAACGGACAGGATTAAAGGGTTTGAAGAAGCCATCAAGGATTCTGGTATCGAAGTTGTAGCGAAACAAAATGGTGAAGGCAGCAGAGAAAAAGCGCTTACAGTAACAGAAAATATTCTTGAAGCGAATCCAAAAGGGTCATTGGATGCCATCTTTGCTATCAACGACCCTGAAGCGCTGGGCGTCCAAATTGCTCAAGAACAAGCGGGACGGCAGGATGAATTCTTTATTGTCGGAGTAGACGGAGCTCCGGAAGCAATAGATGCAATGAAAAAAGAAGGCAGTACGATTGCCGCAACATCCGCACAGCATCCAGATGAAATTGTGAAAGAAGCAATCGAAATCGGTCAAAAGATCAAAGACGGAGAGAAAGTCGAAGGTTTGATCAAGGTTCCGGTTGACCTTGTCACCCAGGATAATTTGGATTCTTATAAAGGCTGGTAAGAGAAATAAGGAACATACAGTCCGCTTATCGGACTGTATGTTCTAACAAAAGGAGGAAGATCTGGTGGGAAGCGAGCAGGTATTCATTGATGCAGGAGAAATGCCGCGGCCTGTACTTGAAATGAAGAACATCAGCAAAACTTTTTCAAGTGTCAAGGTGCTAAAAGACGTAAAAATATCCCTATATCCCGGTGAAGTCCATGCGCTGATGGGGGAAAACGGAGCCGGAAAGTCGACTTTGATGAAGATTTTAGGCGGGATATACACTCCGGATGCAAATGGAGAAATTGTATATAAGGACTCACCCATTGAGTGGAAATCGCCGCTAGAAGCAAGAAACAAAGGGATCAGTGTCATCCATCAGGAGCTGAATCTTTCACCCAACCTAACCATTAGTGAAAATATATTAATGGGTACCAAATTTCCGAAAAAAACCTTTGGGATAGTCGATTGGGAAAAGGTTCATGAGAAAGCGGGAAGCATTCTGCGCTCCATGGGCTCAAGCTTAAACCCCAAGACGCTTGTTTCCAAGCTGAGTGTCGCGGAGCAGCAGGTGGTGGAAATTGCGAGAGCTTTGTCCTTCAAGGCAGAGGTGCTGATAATGGATGAACCGACGGCATCTTTATCTGATAAAGAAATAAATAAATTATTTACGATCATCGAAGATTTGAAGAAGCAAGGGGTAGCTATTATTTATATTTCGCATCGGATGGATGAAATCTTCAAAATATCCGATCGTTTTACTGTTTTACGTGACGGGGATTGGATCGCAAGCGGACCAATCGAAGAAACCAACCCGGAGCATCTGGTCAAATTAATGGTCGGAAGGGACCTGAAGGATCTATTCAAGCGCCAAACGCGCAAGCAGGCCACCGGTAAAAGGGTAACAAACAAACCTGTACTTGAACTTCGGAATGTAACCGATCAAACATTTGTACAGGATGTTTCTTTTCAAGTATATCCCGGGGAAATCGTCGGGATCGCGGGATTGGTGGGTGCGGGAAGAACAGAGCTTGTCCGCGCGATTTTTGGCGCTGCTTCCCTTAAGAGCGGAGAAATCCTCGTTGATGGGCAGCCGGTTCATATCCGAAACCCAATCGATGCGATCAAAAATGGAATTGCCCACGTGCCGGAAAGCCGGAAGGAGCAGGGGCTATTTCTGGATATGTCAGTGAAAGAAAACCTCATCATGACAGAAATGAGCAGCTTTTCTAAATTTGGAATGCTGAGCTGGAGGCAAGCAGGAAGCGCAGCAGGAAAGCACATTCAAAATCTAGGGGTAAAAGTAGCTAATCCTGAATTGCCGGTATCTTCATTAAGCGGTGGAAACCAGCAAAAAGTCGTCATTGCCAAATGGCTTTCGATTCATCCAAAGGTCCTCCTTCTTGATGAGCCAACCCGCGGTGTCGATATCGGGGCGAAAACCGAAATCCACAAAATCATCAGCGGTTTGGCCGAGCAGGGATTGGCTGTCTTGATGATATCGTCTGAACTGCCGGAGGTACTTGGAGTCAGTGACCGGATTCTCGTTATGAGTGAAGGACGTTTAACCGGTGAGCTCCAGCGAGAAGAGGCAACACAAGAGAAGATCATGCACTATGCGACAGGAGGCAAATAACAAATGAAACTAGGATCGGAAGCATCATTACAAAAATCACAGGCAGGATGGAGAGTCGTTGAATTACAAAACCGTCTTGGCATGATCATTATTTTAGCCCTATTGTGTCTTATTCTTTCTTTTACCGCACCTAACTTTTTGGAAGTCTCAAATTTACTCAACGTATTAAAACAAGTATCCATCATTGCGATATTGGCAGCGGGGATGACGATCGTCATTTTGACAGGCGGGATTGATCTCTCTGTCGGCTCGACAGTCGCTCTAACCGGAGTCGTCTCTGTTATGGCTTCTGCAGCGGGAGTAAATACCTTTCTCGCGATGCTTATTGGTATTGGAACAGGCTATATTGTCGGCCTGATCAATGGGTTTCTTACCGCCAAAGCTAAGCTGCCCGCTTTTATCGTGACCTTGGGAAGCTTCACATACGTAAGGGGACTTGCTTATGTCATCAGCGGAGGGTATCCGATCGCGCTTCAGGCTGCCGGCTTTAAATTTGTAGGTGCCGGCTATATTTTCGGCATCCCGGTGCCAATATATATCATGCTGATCGTGTACGTGATTATGTTTCTCGTTTTGAAATACACCATGTTCGGCCGTCATATATATGCCATCGGAGGAAACCAGGAAGCAGCAAGGCTGACAGGAATTAAAGTAGAAAGATCGTTGATCAACGTGTACTCCATTAGCGGGCTTCTTGCCGGACTCGGTGGGGTTGTGCTCGCGGGCCGACTGTATTCCGGCCAGCCGACAGCAGGTCAAATGTATGAACTTGATGCGATTGCCGCCGTCATTTTGGGAGGCACAAGTCTTACAGGCGGAGTAGGGAAAATTCAAGGAACGATTATCGGGGTTCTGATCATGGGTGTCATCAGCAACGGACTGACATTAATGGATGTCAACTACTACTGGCAGCTTGTTGTCAAAGGCGGTGTAATCATCACTGCGGTTCTGATTGACCGTCTGCGTGCCCGAAACTCGTAAGCGAGGGGTGGCTTGTCCGCCCCTTAAAGTCTCTATACTTTAAAAAATTAACAACATATTTGGAGGAAGAGAATGAGACTGATAAGCAGGCTGTTAATTGTTGCTTTGTTATGTTCGGTCGTTTTTCAGTTTAATATAGGAACAGCGGCCGGTGCTGATTATTACAAAGAGCCGTTTCGGAACCAATTTCATTTTTCTCCGGAAGCCAATTGGATGAATGACCCAAATGGAATGGTTTTTTTCGAAGGCGAATATCATCTTTTTTATCAATACTATCCATATGGCACCACCTGGGGACCGATGCATTGGGGGCATGCGGTCAGCAAGGATCTTGTAAACTGGGAGCACCTCCCTATGGCCTTGCTGCCGGATGAAAATGGCTGGATCTTCTCTGGAAGCGCTGTCATTGACAAAAATAATACTGCCGGTTTCGGTCAAAATGCCATGGTGGCTATTTTTACTCATGCAGATGGACCGAAGCAGGTACAGAGTATTGCGTACAGTCTTGACAAAGGGAGAACCTGGACGAAATACAATGGGAATCCAGTTATGCCAAATCCGCCAATTCCAGATTGGCGAGATCCTAAAGTTTTTTGGCATGACGGAACACAAAAATGGGTGATGACCCTGGCAGCGAAAGACAAAATTATGTTTTACACCTCACCTGATTTAAAGAATTGGTCTTACGCAAGCGAATTTGGCCCGGATGGGGGCATTCAGGCAAATACTGCTAAAGGGAAATATGCATACAGCCTTTCAAATGATAGAGGCACCTCTTTCACGTACGAAGGGGACGTTATGAATGTTGAAAAGAATGGAAGGATTGGTGCAGGAGGACTTCTCTTCCGTTCGGATGATCCGGCTAAAAACGGATATGCGGCATTGCTTGACGCCGAAGAAAACAAAGTGAAGCTCGTAAAAATCGAAAACGGAATTCCAACAGAAATTCGCTCCAAAGATATGTCAATTCAACCATCAAAAAGTTACCATTTAAAGGTCGTTACAGATGGACCGAACATTTCCGTTTTTGTGAATGGCACTTCAGAGCTCACAGCTTCAGATACAAGTTTTGAAAACGGTAAATTCGGACTTATCGGGCGCAATTCCACCGCTGTGATTCGGAATGTCACATTTACGAACACGACGAACGTAATCACAAACCTATCCGGTTTTCAACCTGCCGGCGGTGAATGGACAAAAACATTAGAAGGACTGACGGGTTCTTCTCCATCGGACGCATTTACCGTTGCAAACGAGACTGGGACCGACTTAATTTACAAAGCAGACATTAAGGTATCAGGTTCGTCTGGAGGAAAAGGTGCAGGTGCCCTTCTCTTTAAAGCAGACAGAGCCGCCCAGAACGGATACGTTGCCAATGTGGACGCGTTAAATGACAAAGTGAAGCTGATGAAAATCGTTGGCGGGCAGATTTCCGTTCTCGCTGAAAAAACGATTGCTCTGGAAACAGATAGACAATACGAATTAAAAGTTGCCACGTTAGGTGACAACATCAAGGTCTACCTTGATGAAACACTTATTCATGATATACATGATGGCGCCTTTTCAAGCGGACATTTTGGTTTAAATGTTTGGAACGCAAAAGCCGTTTTCCAGAACATTAAGGCAGAAAAAAATATTGTTACCAATGAAACGAACATTAAAAATGGAGATTTTGAAACAGGCAATTTCTCCGGGTGGGAAGTATTATCAGGAAATGCCTTCAGCAATGCTCATGTTACAAATGCTACCTCTTATTGGGGAGGATCGTTTGGACAACAAGGGAATTATCATTTGTGGGGAGCGGCACAGATTCCTTTTGATGAACCAACAGGTGAAGCGAGGTCATCTTATTTCAAATTAGCAGGCTCAGGAGAAATCAATTTCATGCTTGGGGGAGGAAACAACGAATCCACCTATCTGGCTTTGATGAGAGCTTCGGATGATAAGGAAATTTTACGGCAGACCAATACAAAGTGGAAAGAAGATGAAACGTACCGTCGTTATATTTGGGATGCTTCTGCTTTTCGAGACGAGGTCCTCTATCTTAAACTCGTAGATTATGAAAAAAATGGATGGGGACATATCAATGTTGACGACATTAAAGTTAATAATACCGGTAGCATGCCTGAAAACATAGACAAAAAAGCACAACCGGTTGAGGAGAACGGGGAAGCAAGGAATAACGGAACGATCGACAACTGGACCGCCGTATCAGGAGAATGGGTGAACTCCACATATGGAAATAACGGAGGCGTGTGGGAATGCCCGGCTCTATTCCAGCTTCCGGTGGCAGGCGATCCGTCGAAGAAAAAATGGGTCTTACAAGTCAGCGTTGGAGATGGTGCGGCTGCGGGAGGCAGCGGCGGCCAATATTTTATCGGCGAGTTTGACGGCAAAACCTTTAAAAGTGACAATCCTCCGCAAGAAACATTATGGACGGATTACGGAGCTGATTTTTATGCCGCTGTTGAATGGAACAATACCGAAGGACCGAACGGAGAAAAATACTGGCTCGGCTGGATGAGTAACTGGAAATACGCAAACCACACGCCGACGACCACTTGGAGAAGCTCAATGACACTGCCGAGAAAAATGGAATTGGCGCAGACTCCGGAAGGTTTACGATTACAGCAGACTCCTGTTTCGCTTCAATCGCTAAGACTAAGCGGGCAAGGTGTTCAATTCCACAATAAGCTGATTCAGTCCGGTCAATCGCTTTCTGCTGGGAAAGAAGCAGAATCGGCTGAATTCATCGTCGAATTTGATGTGGCAGGTTCAGGAGCGAGTGAGGTTGGCTTGAAAGTGCGAAAAGGTATAAATGAAGAAACGGTGATCGGCTATGATCTTCAGGCAAAAAAGCTGTTTGTGGACCGCAGCAAATCCGGTTCATTTGACTTCGGTCCGGATGTAAAGGGTATCCATGCTGCTCCAATGCCTTCAGAACAAGGGAAAATCAGGCTTCATGTGTTCCTTGATCATTCGTCCGTTGAAGTATTCGGCAATCAAGGAAAAAAAGTCATTACCGATCAGATTTTCCCTGGTGCGGCAAGCAAAGGCGTTGAATTGTACAGCAAGGGCGGTACAGTGAATGTTGCCAAATTTGAGATGTATCCTTTGTCGTCTATATGGAAAGAAAGCCCGTTTTCATCCAATCTCACCGGATGGCAAACAAAAAGCGGATTATGGGCCGACACGATAAAAGGCAAGCAAGGGCAAAGTGAAGGAGATTCCTTTATCCTTTCCAGCCAGACTGGCACAAACTTCACCTATGAAGCGGATATTGAGGTGTTGGACACGGATTCCCACCCAAATGATCCGAATAAAGATACCGTTGACAATCGTGTGGGTGCAGGCGGACTGGTATTCCGCTCGGATAATACAGCCAAAAACGCCTATGTTGCCAATGTCGATATTCACCACGACGCCATGAAGCTGATCCGATTTAATAACGGAGTACCGGAAGAGCTTCAAGTCGTGCCGAAGGATCTGGACCCGAACAAGAAATATCATCTCAAGGCAGTCACGAATCAGAATACGATCAAAATCTACTTGAACGGCGAGCTAGTGATTGAAAAAAATGACGATGTCCTTACTAATGGATATTACGGGTTGAATGTGTGGCATTCGACAACAGCCTTCCAAAATGTCCGGGCAACTCAATAACGAGAAAAAACCATGTTCGGAGCTGATCCGGACATGGTTTTCTAGTTATAAATTTACACTTTTCATCCCGGCTTCATGATAACGATCACCGACAGCAGCTCCAAGCGGCGCTGCTTCGTTGATTCGCGCCACGTCACTTTCTGATAAGTGGATATGAAGGGCGCCGATATTTTCTTCTACATATTTTATTCTCTTCGTACCCGGGATCGGTACGATGTCATTCCCTTGAGCCAGCAGCCAGGCAAGAGCGAGCTGTGAAGGCTGACAGCTTTTTTCCTCAGCTATTTCTTTTATCCTGTCTACCAAATCGAGATTCTTCTGGAAGTTCTCGCCTTGGAAGCGTGGAGAAAAACGACGATAGTCGTCCTCGTCTAAGTCGTCAAACGTTTGAATTTGTCCGGTCAAAAATCCCCGGCCTAACGGGCTGTAAGGTACAAACCCAATTCCCAACTCTCTAATCGTCGGCAGGATTTGTTCCTCCGGTTCCCTGCTCCAAAGCGAATACTCTGTTTGCAGCGCAGAAATTGGATGTACGGCATGGGCCCGCTTAATCGTTTCCGGTGCAGCTTCAGATAATCCAATGTATCGCACCTTTCCTAGCTGAACCAAATCTGCCATGGCTCCAATCGTTTCTTCAATGGGAACCGTAGGATCGACCCGGTGCTGATAATACAGGTCAATATAATCAACACCAAGACGGCGAAGGCTTTTATCACAAGCCTCTCTCACGTAATCCGGATGGCCGTTTACCCCTAAAAAGGTGCCGTCTTCTGCTCTGACGTTGCCAAATTTGGTTGCCACAATCACTTGATTTCGAATGCCTTTGATTGCCCGGCCGACTAATTCTTCGTTTTTTCCGACACCGTACATATCGGCGGTATCTAAGAAATTGATCCCTGCATCAATGGCATAATGAAGTGTTTTGATCGATTCCTCATCATCCCGTGCACCATAAAAATCCGACATGCCCATACATCCCAATCCAAGAGCGGATACTTCCAAGCCTGTGCTGCCAAGCTTTCTTATTTCCACGGTTACCCATCCTTCCATTTTAAATTATATATAAATTTCGATAGGAAACGGGAGAATCCTTTCTGGGAATTGTTAAAGTTTCATGTTTCAGCTATTGTCTGTTGGAATTTATAGTGCCGGAGCTTGGAATGATGCCGGAATTCTGTCCACCTTTAAATACAACCGTAATTTTCCAAGGTAAATTTTTACGGAATATTTATCTTAAATTTACAATTAATTTTTATTCGTTCTGTAGAATCGGCACTAGGTCAAATTTTATCTAAAAAAGGAGAAGGATATTTTGAAGTTGAACCAATTCAAAAAAGCAGCAGCAATCGCAGCCGTATTCTTGCTAACCTTAGGTATGTTTTTTGCAGCTCCCGGTATTTCGGCAAAAGCAGCGGAAAACCCTATGAATGTTACTCCAGATCCAAATGCGCCAAAAGGAAACGTAAAAAAAGTCATTCCTACATTCACTGGGGATGCCAAGACGACAAAAGGATTTACTTGGTATACAACACATGCATCCGGGGCAAGTGATTTGCAAATTGTAGAAAAAACAAATGAAACTCCCGATTTTAGTAAGGCGAAAAAGTTTAAAGGGATCAGCTACGTATCAACAAACGATAAAGAAGAAATCGTACATAAAGCAGAAGCAAAAGGCTTAAAAGCCAATACCGAGTATCAATATCGTGTCGGCGATGAAAAGCTTGGCATATGGAGTGAAGTAGGGACAGTGAAAACAGCGCCCGAATCAGGTGCGTTCACATTTATGAACTTAACCGACCCGCAAGCAAAAACAGAGGAAGAAGCCATTTTGGCCGCTCAAACGTTTAATAAAGCAGCCGAAACGATTAAAGGAGAATCGTTTATGGCGGTAACCGGCGACTTTGTTGACAAAGGCAATATTGAGGATCAGTGGGACTGGCTAATTGAAAATAGTAAACAAACGTGGGGAAATACGACAGTTGCTCCTGCTGCCGGAAACCATGAAAAGCAGCCTAATTCTTTTATAGACCACTTTAACATTCAAGAAGCACCGGGCAGTGATACTACAACCGGCGCATATTATTCATATGATTACAGCAACACTCATTTTGTCGTATTAAATAACAATGAAGATTCTGAAGAATACGCTGATTTTACACCTGCACAAATGAAATGGATGAAATCAGATATTCAAAAAGCGAAGGCAAACGGGGCAAGATGGGTGATTGTTTTAATGCATAAAGGTCCATATACAACCTCCAACCATGCGACTGACTCAGATATTATTGATGAAAACGGGGTTAGAAATAAGATTGCACCAGTCATTGCTGAGCTTGGCGTTGATTTTGTATTCCAGGGACATGATCATATTTATGCCCGTTCAAAACCAATTAATAAGGAAAACAAAGCTACAGAACAAACAAAAATTAAAGAAATGATAAACGGAAAGTCGATTGAATATACAGTCAATCCGGATGGATCGATTTATTTTATTCCAGCCACATCCGGTCCTAAAGTATATTATAAAAATCAAGATCCAATCTTGGGTGATGAATTTTACAGCAAATTTGAACTTGCCGATGAAAACCATGCAGCTAAATATGGATCAGATCCGGAAGATTCATCAAGGCCGGTTCGTGGAGCGATTCAAAACTTCGCAAGTGTAACGATTGACGTCAACCGGTTAACTGTTGTTTCGTATGAAATTGATCGAAATAAAGGAATGGACCCATACATTATTGACCAGTTCGGGATTGAGAAAAAAGATGTACAAGCTCCTGCAAAGCCAAAGGTCGACGATGTAAGTGATGCAGATGCATTCGTCACAGGCACAGCAGATGCGAATGCGAAAGTGACAATCAAAAGCGGAAACAACGAAATAGGCAGTGCTTCAGCCGACAAAAATGGGAAATTTAAAGCTGAGATTCCGAAACAAAAACCGGGAACAGAGCTCACGGTATATGCAGAAGATGCTGACGGAAACAAAAGTGAAGAAGTAAAGGTGACTGTCAGCGATAAAACAGCGCCAGCAAAGCCGAAGGTAAACGAGGTTAATAACGAGGATACAGCCGTTACAGGTAAAACAGAAGCAAATGTAAAAGTCACAGTAAAAGCAGGAAATACCGAATTGGGAAGTGCTTCTGCCGATAAAGAAGGCAACTTCAAAATCGCTATGGAAAAACAAGCGGCAAACACAGAACTAGTTATCTCTGCAGAAGATATGAGCGGAAATAAAAGTGAAGAAACGAAAATCAAAGTCGTTAAAAAAGAGGTATCTGCCGAGCCTATTTCCAATACTAATGAAAATGACGATGACAGCAAAGTCTCAGGAAATGACGAAAGCTCAGACGACAGCAGCCAAAACAATGATATCAACGATAATCAAGAATCAACTGACAGCAGCATGGACGATGTATCAGAAAATGAGTTGCCTGATACCGCAACGAATATGTATACATTGCTTTTAATTGGGGCTGCTTTCATTGTTATTGGTGGCGTTAGCTTTATAGTTAATAGAAGAAAAATGGTTTAGTCTCATTGAAAGGCGAAAAACCAGATCATGGAATTTTCCTGCTCTGGTTTTTTAGTTTCACGTGAAACAAGAATGGTAAATAGATAATGTATGTTATGATAAATATTGGTATTTTATCTGTGGAGGGAGGATCATAAGTTTGCTTAAAATCTTCCGTATTCTAATTGCTGTCATCGTCATTATTTTATCAGGCTTTTCATTACTTACAGATTATACAGGGATATTGCCTATAATGAATTTTTTCTTAGGTTTGATGTTGCTTGTTATGGGAATAGAAGAAATAAAAGCAAACAAAAAACGATTAGGTTATATCTTAATTATTTCATCTGGCGTTATATTTATTGTGTTTATCCTAACTCTAGTCGGTTGAAAAAAATTCCAAAACGAACTAGATGTCTACTTTGAGATTTTCATTTATTCATAATCCTGCTTAACACTTCGTTTTCTAATTCGATCAATTTTGAATCGGCGAGCTGTCTTGGCCGCGAAGAATGATTCTTTACATCCAACCCGATTTTTCCATCTTCAATCAAAATTACCCGATCGGCTAAACGCACTGCTTCTCTGACATCATGAGTGACAAGGAGGGCGGTGAAACCATTTTCCAGCCAAATTGTTTCAATGAGCTGCTGCATCTCCATGCGAGTTAACGCATCAAGTGCACTTAAAGGTTCATCCAGCATGAGCAACGAAGGTTCTCGAACTAGCGCTCGGGCCAAAGCAACCCGCTGCTGCTGTCCTCCTGATAATGTTGAGGGCCATTCATCCTGAAACGAAAGCAAGCCGACGGCATCGAGGACTTTTTCCGCTTTTTCCTTCCATTGTCCATTTAACCCCAATCCAACATTATCGATAACTTTCTTCCATGGAAATAGCCTAGAGTCCTGATACATCATAGTCATATTTTCTTTTGATTCTTCCGGTGTTTGCCCGTTAAACAGCAATGAACCTGAACTAATTTTCTCCAACTTTGCAATCAAACGAAGCAATGTGCTTTTTCCGCTTCCGCTTTTGCCGACAATCGCTAAGAATTGTCCTTTTTCAATAGAGAGATTTATGTCTTTGAGAACTTCTTTTTCTCCAAAACTTTTATTTACATGTTTAAGTACGATCTCTATCGGCTCAATGGCTGTATTTGCTACAGCCATATGTGGTGTTCGCGCTTGTTCCAAATTTCTCACTCCTATGCTTGCTTCCGGTAATTTGGATGCCATCTAAGGGCATATTTTTCACCCAACTGAGTCAGTATATCCGCAAGCTTGCCAAACAAAGCATAAATAACGATACTGACAATAATGACATCCGTTTGCATAAATTGTCTTGCATTCATAGCTAAATATCCGATTCCTTGATTAGTCGCAATTGTTTCCGAGACAATAAGAGTTAACCACATGACACCAAGAGCATATCGAATTCCTACAAAAATTGAGGGAAGAGCACTAGGCAGATAAACCTGCTTAAACAATTGCCATCCTTTTAAACCATACATCTTTCCGACCTCGACAAATCCTGGATTTACGGTTCGAATACCGTGTAACGTATTAATATAGATCGGAAACATCACACCTAAAGCCACTAAAAAAATTTTAGAAGGCTCTCCGATTCCAAGCCAGACAATAACCAAAGGTAATAACGCCAGGTGCGGAATATTCCGTATCATCTGGATGGAGGTATCAATAGCCTGAAAAGAGAAGTTTGACCATCCATTTAAAACACCGAGAAGCAAACCAATAATCCCTCCAATTAAAAGTCCCGTGAAAGCTCGGTACAGGCTGATCTCAATATGATCGACTAGTACTCCGTTTGAGAGTAAACCCCAAAATGACGAGAGGACAGATGTTGGGGCAGGAAATAGGCTCGGAGAAACGACTTCAAGCACAGCTACTATTTGCCAAAGGATTAAAAATAGGACGGGAATAACCCAAGGCAGAGCTTGTTTTTCTAAAACTTTTTTCATGAATCCTCACCTTCAGATGAATTTACTTTTGGTTTCCACTCTGGATCGATAGGCATCACCTCAGAAACATCTACTTTTTTTTCTATAATGCCAAAGCGATAGAAATCATCTGCTTCTTTTTGCTGAGCCTCTACTATTTCCGGCGTAATTCGATCGACACCATACTCTCTTCGATCAATTGCTCTTTCCATGACCTTTACATCGATGCCTATGATCTGTGCGACTTGTGCTGCCACTTCTTTTTTGTGTTTATTTGAATATTGATCGGATCGATCCGTCTCCTCTAATATTGCTTCCACCAAATTTGGATGCTGATCAGCAAATTCTTTTGTTGCATAATAAAAGGTACGGTTTGGGTAATCATCAGGTGTTAAATTATGCTTTAATGTTTTTGGCTTTAGGCTTTCTTCCACACCTGCAAAGAAAGGATCCCATGTAGCGAGAGCATCCACTTCACCTGATTCAAAAGCAGCTCTTCCTTGGGAAGCGTCCGATGTGTACACCCATTCAATATCCTCTTCAGTAAGTCCTTCTTGTTCTATTGCTAAAAGAGCGAGATAATGGTGATTTCCGCCTTTAAAAACCGCTACTTTTTTACCTTTTAAATCTGCATAGGTTTGAATATCGCTGTCTTGTTTTACCATGGTGCCAACGCCCTCTAGATTTGGAATGCTTGCCCCAGTGTATACAAGCTCCTTCCCGGTAGCCTGCGCAAATATTCCCGGTCCGTCTGCTGCATTTCCATAATCAATATTTCCAGTTGAAAGAGCCTCCAGTAATGTCGTCCCAGATTCAAACTCTATCCATTCGACTTTGTATCCGTCTTTTGCTAGCCTTTCATCTAAATAACCATTCTCCTTCAAAATATTTAAAGTGTTACCTTTTTGGTAGCCGATCTTAACTGTTTTGTCCCCGTTTTCTCCACTCGATGAATTTTGACCGCAGGCTGAAAGAATAAGAGTAAAGAAGATTACTAAAAATATGTAGATGAAACCATGTTTTAACTTCATGAGTATCTCTTCCTTTATGGTTGTATTTTTTTTATTTCAGTAGATTGAATGAAGAAGGTAATTGATAGACTCCCCCTGAAATCGATTGATTGTATCCACTATTTTCATTAGTCAAGCTTACTAAGAATGGTCTTTCACCCCTTTCATCCAATACGCTTGAGACGATCCCATCTCCATTCTCTGCGGCAAAAACTAGATTTGTACCAGGTAGATATAACGTCTGGCACTTTGCTTGAAGCGTGTCATCTATAAACACGGGACCAGATTCAAGTGAAAACCAGCGTTTCCAATTCTCCACTGATTTTGTTAAATCGCGGACTGAAAAAACCACCTTAGTAAATGGTAATTTCTTTTCCTGAGTTGATTGAACAATCCCTTGTTCAGAGAGCTCTTTATACCTATCTTCATCACTACTTCCCCAGTCGATAAAGAATGGGAGAGGCAAGTCTGAGCCTTCATCATGTGCATAAAGCAATTCCCATTCAATAAGAGTACCATCCGGACGCCTTCTCGAAAGAGGTACTGGACCATTTGTCGATAATCCTTGGTTTTGGAGACTTTCAGCTAACTGATGCAAATTGTTTGTTCGCAAAGCTATTCGAGCAAATCCTTCTTTAAATCCATCCTTTTCAATAGTAGAAAACGGACTGAATGTGACTTGGGCAGCCTCATTTTCTCTAAATAACTGTCGATCGAATATCCCTAATAACTCGATATAACTTAATCCAAAGTGGCTTAAATAATTATTTGTCCCTCTTGTTTCGTGCTTTCCGCCCTCTACAGAGTGTATTCCGAGTTTAGCTAAGAACTCGCTTGTTTTTTTGGGATGTTCTACGTAATGAATAATATGATCAAAGCTTATATTCATATCAGCAACTCCTTCATCATTTTAAGTATACTAAACAAATAGGAATATAAGTGATTTAAGCATACATTTATTAGAATATCAATATAAAATTCAAATAATTAGTAATTGTAAGAATGATAATGATAAAGATTAATATAAAAAAAGCGGAGCCCTTAAACAGCCGGGTCTCCGCAAGTATCTTTTATTTTTAAGAACTAACATTCTTCAGTTGTACAGCAACAGCTTCTCTAACCAAGATGACGACAATTCCGAGCGCAAGCACGAGAAATACCGAGCCCCCGATTAACGATGGAACGATATGCTCACTAAAGCTGTCAGGAGACGTGATGGCAGACCCCGATCGGAAAATCATCGTGCAAATCGCGATACCGAAAACACCGCCAAGCTCACGGGTTGCATTGCTTACTCCGCTTGCCTCACCTGAAGATGATTCCGGTACAGAGGAAAGAATCCCATGGGCGAGCGGGGTGAAGCTTAGACCCATACCAGTCCCTGTAATCATCATGAAAGGAGCGAGATAACCGAAAGGAGAATCAGCTCCAAATGCCGTGATAATAATGGCAAAACCGGCTACCCCGATTGCTTGCAGCAGCAGCCCAAGAGACAGGACTGGTCTTGTTCCAAGCTTCGTGACGGCAAGACCGGCAAGCGGAGCGGCGATCATCGTGCATCCTGTCCATACCATTTCTCTTACCCCTGCCTCCAGCGGGCTATAGCCTTGTGCCTGCTGCAGAAATAGTGTCAGAAGAAAAATGGTTCCAAAGATTCCCCCATTCATAAGGAATCCAGCAAAAATAAGTGCCGTGTAGCGACTGCTGCGAAAGAAATCAAAGCGGATAAACGGTACCTTGCGTCTTCTTTCGTAAGCATAAAACAACAGTAAAAACAGGATTCCCCCGCCGATTGAACCTACGACAACCATCGAGTCCCAGCCTCTAATATTTCCTTCTTGCAATCCGAAAATGATTCCAAACATACCGGCGCCAAGGAAGAGGATACTGAAAAGGCTGATTGGCTTTGACTCGCCTTTGGATTCTGGCAGCAACCTTAGACCCAGCAGGAGTGCGAGGATGCCAACCGGAACGTTCACCCAAAAAATCAGCTGCCACGGGAGCCCTTCGGTAATTAATCCGCCGACAAGTGGGCCAACAGAAAGCCCGAGGCCTGATATACCGGACCAGATGCCCATCGCTGCAGCCCGTGTATCTTCAGTAAAAACATGATGAACAAGGGTAAGGCTAAGGGGAACGATCGCTGCCCCGCCGATGCCTTGCAAAGTACGGGATAAAATGAGCTCGATTGGACTTCCGCTCAATCCAGAAAACGCCGATCCCAAGGTGAAAAGGATAACTCCCATTAAAAACATCCGCTTTCTGCCAAATCGTTCTCCCAGCATGCTGAAAGGAATAAGCAGTACAGCAAAGGCAAGCGTATAGGAATTCATAAACCATTCCAAATCAGAGATGCTTGCATCGAACGATTCCTGAATCGAAGGCAAAGCAACACCTAAAACCAAATTATCGAGCATCGCCATAAATAGAGCAGCACAAGTAATCACCAATACTGTGACTCTTGTTGATGTAAACATAAGAAATCATCCCTTCAATTATTTATTGATAAATAAATATGATATGGAACTACAGCAAAGCCTAGAACTTCATTGGCTTTGCTGATAAAAAAATCTTATTTCTCTGAATCGTCATCCCATGGAATCAACTTCGGCATATCTAAAACTTCAGCCATAGAGATTAAAAGTCCCGTTCCGATAAATCCACTTGCCTTAGTTTCAGGATCATCCAGCCCTGCATCAGCAAAACGGTCTTTTACACGTTCGAACACCGAATCAAATTCAGCTTTCACATATTCTCTGATCGCTGTTTCTGGAATCGTAAAAGCCATCATGACCAACAAAATTTCGTTACGAGAATCGGTCAAAAGCTCTGTGAATGCTTTGCCCATCTTGTCTTCCAGTTGATATGACGGTGCATCTACGCTGGAAAAAGCATGCATGACTTTTTCGTTTGCTCTCTGTAAAACAGCCAAATACAGTTCTTCTTTCGTTTTAAAAAAATGGAATACGTAAGGCTGTGTCACCCCAACCAATCGGGCTACATCAGCTGTGGTGGTTTTATAATACCCTTTCTCGGCAAAAAGCTCTGCGGCTGCATTCAGGACCTGCTCTTTGCGATTGCGGGCGATTTCCTCTTTACTGCTCATAAACTATCCTTTCTTTTATTTATTAATCAATAAATGAAAGTTACCATAAGGACAATAGCATTGTCAATAAAGACTTTTCCAAGAAAATTAATACTCTCTCCTTCATTGGATGTGATATATTGATTTTATGAAAAATATCAATCAAATTAGTCGAATTTCTCTTCGGGATCAAGTGTATCAAAAGCTGCGATTGGCCATTATCAATCTTGAATTAAAGCCGGGGGAGCGAATTAATGACAAGAACCTGGCTGAGCAATTCGGAGTGAGCAGAACTCCGGTCAGAGAAGCTCTTAAAAGGCTGGAGGATGAGAGCCTGATTGAATCATCCCCGGGAGCTGTGACAAGAGTGACCTTAGTAAATGAACAGGAGGCGAAACACGCGTTTACGGTTGTGGCGACCTTGCATTCCTTAGCAGCCAAGCAGGCACTTCCATTTTTGGACGATTCTCATGCGAAAGAAATGGAAGAAATAAATAAAGAATTTGAACGAGCAATTAATGATGGAGACGGGATGAAAGCTGTAAATGAGGATAGAAGGTTTCATGAGATCATTTTAAAAGCATCCAACAATCCCGAAATCGGCGTTGCCCTTGAACGACTGATGCCGAAAATTCACCGGCTTGAGCTTTTAAAATTCAGCTCGATGAAAGGGACATCCTCTGTCAATGAACACCGCCAAATCATTCACCTCATCAAACAAGCCGATAAAAAGAATCTCCCGCAGCTTATTGAAGAAAATTGGATGAGTCTATCCCAGTTGCTCACAGAGCCATGATTCAGACTGCCCCCGAGATAGAAGGGCAGTCTGTTAAATAATCTAACAGATTAGTGGTATTTCCATATTTTCATGATAAAAATAAGTAGAGCAGATATTGCTTTTTTTCTTTGTTAAAATTGATATATTGGTTTTTGGTTTTTATAAAAGAAGGGAGAGTTGAAAAATATGAGTACACCCACCTATCAGAAAGACGCGCATGAGGTCCATGATCCTGAGGTTCTGAGTAAGGCGAGAGCCATCATTGAAAAATGTTCGTCACCTAAATTGATGCAAAAGGAAGTCATTGATGCTGTTGAACGAAATGCGATATGGAGAGGAGAAGAATGCCTGAATTTATTGGCTCCTGAAGCGCCAACGAGCCCGACGGTCAGAAAGCTTTTGGCGTCAGAGGTCGGAACGAGAGCAGCAGAAGGACACATCGGCCCGACGCAAAGATGGTTTGCAGGTACGACCCATATTGATGAAATCGAAGCTCTTTGTGTAGAGCTGTTAAAGAAGGTGTTTAAGTCTAATTACGCAGATCATCGGCTGGTTGCGAGCATGCTGGGGAACCTTACCGTTTATGCAGCACTGACGAAGCCGGGAGATAACATCATGACGATTCCGCAGCCAACCGGAGGCCATTCCAGCAATCGTTACGACGGGCCCGCCGGAATCAGGGGATTGAATATATACGATGTTCCTATGGATCCGCAGGAGTTGACGGTTGATCTTGATGCGTTTGCAAAAAAAGCGAGAGAGATCAAGCCTCGATTAGTTGCCCTTGGAGCATCCATGACCCTATTCCCGTTTCCATTAAAAGAAATGACACAGATTGTTCAGGAATGGGGAGGAAAGATTTTCTTTGACGGAGCACACCAGCTCGGATTAATCGGCGGCGGCCAATTTCAGGATCCGCTGTCTGAAGGTGCTTGTGTGATGACGGGTTCGTCTGGGAAGACCTTCAGCGGACCGCAAAGCGGAATTATCCTCTGGAATGATCCTGAAATCAACAAGCCGATTACGGATGCGATTTTCCCGGCGCTTGCAGCGACCCATCAGGTGAACCGTGTAGCTGCGTTAGCGGCAGCTGCCGCTGAATTTTTGGCATTTGGTGAGGAATATATGGCGCAAATTGTGAAGAATTCAAAGGCGTTAGGAAAAGCGCTTCATGACAGAGGAGTAACGATGCTCGGCGCTCATAAGGGATTTACGAAAACCCATCAGGTCATAGCTGATGTACGCTCATTTGGGAACGGACTCGATATCGCTAAGAAATTAGGTGATGCAAACATTATTACGAATAAAAATCTCATTCCAAGCGATAAGCCTGAGGATTGGGATTACCCAAGCGGCTTACGGATCGGGACAACTGAAGTCACAAGGCTCGGAATGAAGGAAAACGACATGGAAACTGTTGCAGACTTTATGATCGACGTCCTCGAAGACCGGAAGCAGACGGAACAGGTTCGAAAGGAAGTCATTGAGTTCCGCAAAGCCTATCAAAAAATTCATTATTGCTTTGACTAAGAAAAAGAACTCCAAAGGGGAAAATCCTTTGGAGTTTTTAATAGCCGGTTTCCACAGCCGCATTGACGATGTACATATGATCTGTATTCGTTTCTTCTGATTCATTTGCGCTTCGCGTCGCCATACCGCCTTCTCTCACTTCAACGGAAACAGAACCAAACGGCAGCACCGTTTTCACTTTTTCAACATCGACCTGATCTTTATCTCCGGGAACGGCAAGCTTAATATTCACCTTGAGCCTGTCAAGATCTTTATCGGGAAGAACCTCTTTAATACCCGGAATCGAATTTGAAAGAACAGCATTTTCCACTGCCCGGATTGAAGCCTTCGTTACATCTTTTCCATGCAAATCTATGCCATAGCCAGTCTGTATAAACAGCAAGGTATTCACCGTATCACGCTCCTGTTTTTATTTGTTAGTACTGGTGTTTCCCCCGGAGCTATGATGAGAAACCTTTATTGAAACATTGATATTTACCGAAAATTGAGAATATTGTTGTATGATAGAAAGAAAGGAGGGCGTATTCCTTTGTCTATGAAAAAAGGAAAGGCACTATTTCTTATGATCCTCGTGGTATTATGTTTGTCTGCGTGTTCCAAAAATATGACGTTTAGCGGTGAGAGTGAAAATTGGACAGCTGAATTCTTTCTTTTTCAACATAACGAAATGGAAGATGCGAACATCGTGCTTCGCTATAAAGGTGAGGAGGAGATTAATTCTATCGGTCCATTTGAATATAAAGCTGAGAGCATTGGGTATGGATTTGCCAGGGGAGGAGCCGAATTAAATAAGGAAGGAGTTTTTGAAGACAGTGAGGGACTGAGCGAAAGAACGACTCCTGAAAACGAGGAAATCGAGACGACTGTGAAATGGAAGGGGAAGACGGAAAAAATCATATTAACGTTAAAGACTAATACTGTTGGGCCTCTTTAGGTAAATATGTTTTGCCCCGCCCCAACTCTACCGATAAAGCGCCCCTTTCTAAAAAAGGCGCTTTTTTTCTAAAATAAGGAATACAGTAACTATCTATCTATTAGCCTCTTGAATAGCATCTATAATTTCCACTGGCTTGCTGACTATAAAATCAGGATTTGCTTGGGACAAAAGCTCCTCAAAATCATACCCCCACGTTACTGAGATGATTTTAATGTTACTTTTTCTACAAGCAATAATGTCACGGTGCTCATCCCCAATAAAAATAACATTCTCCCTTGCAACTTTTTCTTTTTTAATGTAATTGTTGAGAGTTAAATGTCTACCGAAAAAACGATGGGACGTGAGGATCTCATCAAAATATTCCATTTGATTTAATTGTAAAAATTGCTCAATGTTTTCTTTAGAATTTGCAGAAAGAAGTATTAATTTAAATCCTGATTCCTTTAATGTCTGCAAAACAGACTGAATATCTTCAACTGGTTCAAGATAAGGAATAGCTTCTTTATATTTTTTGACAATATCGATTGTTAACATTGGAATTTTTACAAGAGGAACATTAAACTTTTTAAAACGCTCTTTAAAAGTAATCGTACGTATGTAATCGCTTTGATCTTGGGGCATTCTTGTGTACTTGTATTTATCTGCAAAGCTATTAAAAAGGTCAAATACTAGTTGTGCTGACTCAACGATAGTTCCATCAAAATCAAAAATAGCTGTTTTAATCATTCTTCACGCTCACTCTTCTTAATTAGTTTAATACTAATGAAAATGTATCGTATTAATTAAATTTTGTAAATATAACTATTTTCTTAAAATTAAATCATTTTAATTGCTCCATTTCCAAGTCCAGAACACCGCTTTAAATCTTTCCGACAAATAAAAAAAGCGCCCCTTTTAAGGCGCTTTTCTGTCTTCTATGCATCTAATTGAGTTTGCACGACTGTCTCTTTTTCAGGTACTGTTCTGAGAATTGGTTTCAGCGCAGAGGCCAGCAGCACGAGAAGGCTGACAAAACCGATTTCGAGCAGAATCGTCGTCGGAGCGTTCAACCTCAAACCTTGATCGAAGAAAAATAATTCACGAAGCCCTTCGACCATAAAGCGCATCGGCAGCCAGGAGTAGATCCACTCACGGTAAAAATCAGACATAAACTCCGGAGCCATAGCCAATAGCGGTGCGCCAAAGAAAAGGGTAAGAATAAAAATCGGAATTCCTCTCAAGCCAATCCATGAAAGAATCGCCGAAATCATTAAGAAAAAGCTAAAATACGTGATCGAAAGAAACAAGGCTGTATCTGTAAATCGAGGGATATCGATGCCAATCCAGTTATCAGAAATCCACGTCGCACCAAATCCGACAAGAAGGGCCAATACTCCCCCAACAAGTACTTGTGTCAGTTTCGCAGCTAATGTTTCGATTCGGTTGGTAAAGACCAATCGATTAATAACGAGAAATAAAATGACGGAGCCAATAATGCTGCCCATCCATATTGGCTGAAATAACGAGACGGGAGCATTGCCGTTCGCGCTGTGAGTGCCGATCTCATTTACGTTAACGACCTTTTTGGTGATCGGGGTCACCAAGGCAGAAGCCTGAGTCGTTGTGACTGTGCCTCCTTGTTTTTCAAATCCTTCTAAAACCTGCGTCCGAACATTATGATTCACATTGTCGACAACTTGATTGAGAATTTGTGAAGCTGCATTCGCAGCGGCTGTGTTCATTCCCTGATTCACGAGGATTTGCACTTCCGGAGCGGACGGCTTTTGCGTTTGCAGGGAAGCCTGCTTCTGGCTGAAATTCTCCGGAATGACGAGAGCAGCGTAATAATCCTGATGATTTAAACCGTCCCTTACTTCTTCCTCACTATTCACTTCAATCCAATGTACAGCATCTTCTTCATTTGCATTCTGGATATTTTCAACAATGGTGTCTCCCATATTTAATTTTTGTTGATTAGGAAGAGTTACTCCTGCATCTTCGGTGACAACAGCAATAGGCAGGTTCGTAGGAGTGGGATTAATGGATGGAATCATCGTAAGGCTAAAGATCAAAACAACCGCCAAAATTATAACGGGCGACAATAAGACTAATCTTTGTTTTAAAAGTTTCATTTTACCATCCTTATCCTAAAAATTTTAATCAGATAATGAACACATTGTTGATTATCTGTCTTGGAATTCATTATAATATGATTAAAAATGAATGCAATAAACAATATTTTTGAAAATGGCCATTACTTAACACATGCATCGTAAATGTTAATTATCTTGATAATTATTTCACAAGGTGGGGAAATATGGAGAAGCAAACAAACGACAGACGAAGTATTCGAACGAAGCGATTGATTCGCGACGCCTTTACGAAATTAATGGAGGAAAAAGGCTTCGAGAGGATCACCGTTAGAGATTTGACGCAAAAAGCAGACATTAATCGCGGCACGTTTTATTTACATTACCGGGATAAACATGATTTGCTGGAGCGGAGTGAAGCTGAGATTCTGCAAGAAATCGAAGATATTCAAAAGATTGCAGGGAAAATCAATCCGATTGAAATATTAAACAGCGACTTTAAAGAACCGTTGCCCTTCATTATGAAGCTTTTTGAATACATTGAAGAGAACGCTGATTTTATCAAGGTAATTTTAGGTCCAAAAGGAAACCCCGGTTTTCAAGTGAAAATTAAAGAAATGATGAAAAAAAATATGCTGCAAAAAATCGTAGAGCATAAAGAAGAGGACACACTGGTTCCTGAGGAATATTTAATTTCATACGTCACCTCTGCATATATCGGAGTGATCCAGCAATGGTTAGACGGCGGCTTGGTTCAATCGCCGCGGGACATGTCTTTAACTTTATCACGAATGAACATTCTTGGGCCTTTTCGTGCGGCGGGATTGTTTAAGCCCGAATAATCAATTGAGGGGAGATAACCATGAAACGAATTGTTTTCGCGATAAGCATTATAGCCATGGCGCTCACTGGCTGCGGCACAAATCAGGGGAGCATTCCCGAGGAAGAACAAGCATGCATTCAGGGCAAAGTTACAGAAGTAAATCATCATAAGCAGACAGGCAATATCCCTGAGGGTGAGAAGCAGGACATAGATCCTGAACAAAGAGTTTCAAGTGATGACCCGGGAGGAACCTCTTCACAGAATGATCACATCGGTTCTATTTTTGTTGAAGGAGAGAAGGAATCCGATAAGTTTGTGATTTCTGTTGATGACAATACGGAAATCATCGGGCAAGCAGAAAAAGAGATCGAGTTTACGGAAATCTCCGAGGGGGCTAAAGTGGAGGTTTACTGTGTTGGTGGAATACAAGAATCATATCCCGCTCAGGGGATGGCAGGAAAGATCATTGTGACCGAATAAAGGAACAAGGATGCTGAACCTTAAGCATCCTTGCCTGCGTTTGATCAATGAAACGTTTGTTTCATTCTTTTTTTCTAACCGCGCGAGCCTTTCGGTAATTTTTTTCAGCTCCTGGACGATCTCGTCGTTTCAAGAATGCTTGTCAATTTCAATTGCAACAAAGCGGATTACCTGGATAAAAATATAGAGAAGGATACAAATAAAAACCAAACCTAATAAAAAATGCCGACTATGTAAACAAAGTTATGAACACCCCATATCTATTTGTAACAAATCCACAACAAGATAGGAAGAATAGTTGTACTCTGGATAACATGTGGATAAAATGTAACATGGCAAAAAAGTTATGCACCTGTGAATTGTTCACAGAAAAATCTCTACTTTTCCACAAATTTTGAGGAGGATTTTTTTTATGAAAAGCTGCGAAGAACATATAGAAACAGTGATTGATATGTATGTAGACGAGGAAGAACTCGCACCAGAAATCAGAAAAATCAAAACTACACACAGTTTATCCACAACCTGTGAATTATGCAACAAACCCGCTGTATATTTAGTGGGGAACGAATGATCGCCTACAAGATACAGACATTTTATCCACACCTGTGGACAAAACATAGGGATAACTTGTTCTTAAGGTGGGGATGATATGTTGATATTGTAAATTTTCTTCATATAAGGTTAATGTTTTTCGACAAATTGGAAAGAAAAACATACATAGCCCCCACTTCAAAGCGAAGTGGGGGCAGTTCGTATTTTTACATTTTATTAATATTGCACGTTCATCTGAGTTTATTTTTTATCAAGGATAATATACTTCGGTTTTATAGCTCGAAATCCTGCCTGGTATTGCTGAACACGACCATTTGCGAGACCCCTTTATGAATGTTCAACCTTTCTTACTTACATCCAAAAGCATAAAGTGCTGCGAAACTACAAAATGTTATGACTACTGCCATTGGCATAGCCGTTTTGGCTTCAACCAATTCCAACGATTGGTGCGGTAACAGATTGACCGTTCGATTCACCATCTTTATAAAGCAATAGCCTCTCCATCTATTGATGACTGGAAAAAAGTACATGTTCATCACGTTGAACAAGATCGTCCTACCCTTTGGATGAATATTCTCTTTAGTCACTAATAAATATGCTACAATTTCAATACATATCCTCAGAGAGGAAGTTGAAATTTATGGGATTGAGAGATAGTCAATGCCAAGTTTTATGGGTATCTAGAATTGATTATTCTAAGAATAGTGGGGTGAAACAACATAGTCATGATTTTTTCCAGCTTCTCTTGGTAATTGATGGAGAAGGGCTCATAGAAATTGGAAACGAAAAATATAACGTCTTAGCAAATCGTTGTTATATATTCAAACAAGGCTATAATCATTCGTTTTATTTTACAAAAAATACGATTACCATTGATTTTAAATTTACTCTGAGCAAAGACATCATTCAATTTATCCAGGAAAATAATGTAATTAATATTTATCAGATGAAGGATATTACTCCATTTAAGGAATTATTTAAACTTTCAATTTTAAAACTTGACGATGCAAATGCCTTGCTTCCATTTAGAATTGATGTCGGGTTTAAGAGTGCCTTATTAGGGATATTACAAGAAAACCTTTCTCAATATGTTGAAAACACTATTAATGTTCCTTTGATCAACACGGATAAAGGCTATCCTATGGTACAATATCTCGAGAAGCATATGCATACAAAAATGAGTCTTGAAGAAATGGCCGATTATTTTGGTTTTCATCCCCACTACCTTATCGAATTATTTAAAAAAAATACAGGAACTACACCAATGCAATATTTGCAAGCTCTTCGTTTGGATAAGGCAAAAGAATATTTGGAATTTACAACCCATACCATATCTGAAATTGCAGATTTCATCGGTTTGACAGCACCATATTTTTCAAGGTTATGCTGCGATCGTTTTGGCAAATCTCCAACTAAATTAAGAGAGCAGATGAGAAAGGTGGTAGGCAAAGATATTGTTTTAGAACAAGATTTCACACTCGATACTCAGCCATTAATTTCAAATAAAACACCTATATGAAAGGGCTTGCATTTCTTTCTATAAAAAAAGCCTCTGTAGTGTTGAGTTACAGAGGCTTCATGATTATGTTAATCCGTTTAAAATTCCCCCCTGTTTTAAACCAATTTTTATTTCGTGAATAAGATCATCGTAATTTTTTTGTGACAGATATTTTTTCGATTTAGGAGAATTAACAAACGCCTCACCCCATTCAGGTGAATCTTTTACCTTGGGTACAACATGAATATGCAAATGTGATACTAGATCACCGTAAATAGCAAAGTTGATCTTATCTGGATGAAAAAGCTGATCTAGCACCTTTGCTACATTTGAGATATCCTCTATAAAGTAATATCGTTCTTCCTGTTTTAGCTGAAAGAGTTCTCTCACATGACGATCAAATGCGATAATGCATCTTCCTTTATGCGTCTGATCCTTATTTAAGTAGAGAGTTGATACATTTAACTTTGTGATTTCTATCATTAAACTCTCCAATGCTTGATCTTTACTGCAATAAAAACAATCCCGATTCTCCATGATAAGCCGCCTTACTCATTCTGTGAAGCATTTACATCACAATCAATGATGACGTGAATGACATCACCACTTCGGTCATTCCGGAGCTTAAATGCTTCTTCAATCTTCTCCAACGGGAAGATATGAGTAATTGTCTCTTTGGTATTTACAAGTCCGTCAGTTACTAACCTCAACCCTTCTTCAAAAAACCTTCGATTATCGATATCACGCTTCGGCTCAGTCGATAAGATGTCCAATCTTTTTTTATGAATTTTAAAAAAATCAATAGGCTTGTGGCTCGTTCCAATACAACCATACATGACAATCCGTCCATTTTGCGCTGCAGCATCAATAGCATCTACCATGCCCGATCCTTCAAGCAGACACGGGATAACGACATCAAATCCATCTGGAAAGTCCTTGCCAACAATATCCATCGTTCTTGTGTCTGCAGCTGGCAATTTATAAGTGTGAGTGGCTCCATATTTTTTTGATAGTTCCAATTTTTCATCAAAAAGATCTGTTGTAACAAGATTTTTAGGACTATAAAGTCTAATCATTTGTGTCATGGCAAGACCGCTTACACCTTGCCCCATGATAAGCACATTCTTATGAGGAGAAATCTCTGCTCTTTCAGCAGTGTGAATAAGAGGAGGCAATACCTCTATAAGTGATCCTTCAATAAGAGGGAAATCCTTTGGCAATACTTTCACAGCAAATGGACT
Organism: Bacillus capparidis; assembly: GCF_017832095.1. Lineage (NCBI taxonomy): Bacteria > Bacillati > Bacillota > Bacilli > Caryophanales > Bacillaceae > Bacillus > Bacillus capparidis. The sequence goes on along the minus strand of NZ_JAFDST010000002.1, from coordinate 1,162,414 downwards.
GCAGCATACATACTCGGCAAATGCACCCCAGACATAACGCAGGGAAACGTGATCGCCTTCTCTTAATCCGATCACATTTTTACCAATCTTATCAATGATGCCAGCCACTTCATGACCTAAACGAGTAGGATAAGTCAGAAATTCTGGTTCTCGTGCTCCTCGATAAACTTCAAGATCGCTGCCGCAAATACCAACCCATTTCACTTTGATTCGAACTTCATCTTCTGCAGGTTCAGGTATTAATGCACGTTTGACTGAAATTGAACCGAGATCCTCCATAACCGCACACATTTGTGTTCCAGGTCCATCTTTTTCAACTAATTGCATAGGTGGAACTGTCATTTTTGTTACCATGTTATGACCTCCAAGTAAAAGTTAATAGAATCAGTACATTCAGTTTAATGGAAACGCTTTTATTCATCCATATCGAAAATTCATGTCATTTTAAACAAAATTCATATGTTACATCCTAAATTTTAAAAACCTGAATTTTAGACAATCATATATGTGTTTCAGATATAGCCATAGCCAATACCTCCGAGATACAATGATCACAATCGAAATGAAAGGGGTTACATTCATGGTGAGCCGAAAAGAGTATGAATCAATAAAGCATGAATGCATGGATTTACTTAACAAAGCTGGTATTGTTCTTTCTCCTAGTGAAACCGAGTCACTAGAAATTGCCGATTTTGGTTTAGGTCGTATTCGCGAGCTTGGATTACAGTTAATTACCTATATCAATACGAATCGCTATTGTGCAAAAGAACTGATATTACTTCCTTTCCAAACGTGTCCGGAGCATTTACACCCGCCTGTAAATAATGAAAAAGGGAAAGAAGAGACATTCCGATGCAGGCAAGGTCTTGTTTACTTATATGTGCCGGGACCTAAAACAGAAAACCCGCATTCCGTAATTCCCGCTAATTATAATTTGTATTTAACAGTTTGGCATGAAATCACGTTGCATCCTGGAGAACAATACACGATTCAACCGAATACACCGCACTGGTTCCAAGCTGGGAAAGACGGCGCTATTGTTTCAGAATTTTCTTCAACAAGCACAGATGAAAACGACATTTTTACTGATCCAAATATAAACAGAATGCCAGTTATAACGGATTAAAAGAAGGAGGAGAGAAAAGATGGCAGTCTTATCACTTGAAAAGAGGACGATAAGGAAAGTAACATTACGAATTGTTCCATACATGTTCATTGCTTATTTAGTTGCATTTCTAGATCGGGTAAGTATTACCTACTCTTCAATGGGCGGAATGGATGAGGCATTACAATTAACTGCCAGTACGTTCGGTCTGCTCTCAGGGATATTTTTTATCGGATATTTTCTATTTGAAATCCCTAGTAATCTATTGCTAAATAAGTTCGGGGCGAGAAAATGGATTGGCCGTATCCTAGTTACTTGGGGGATTGTAACCGTTATAACTGCGTGGGTTGAAAGTGCTACTCATCTTCTTATTCTTCGATTTTTATTAGGGGTTGCGGAAGCAGGTTTTTTTCCCGGGATGATCTTGTATATTACTTTTTGGTTCAGACAAAAAGAACGTGCAAAGGTTGTCGCACTATTCATGACAGCTCCGCCAATTGCTAATGCTTTAGGTGCCCCTTTATCAACCTGGATCGTAGAAAATATCCATTGGGCGGGTATGCCAGGTTGGCGATGGCTTTTTATTTTAGCAGGCTTGCCAGCAGTTGTGTTAGGTATTATCACCTTTTTCTATTTAATTGATAAACCGGAAAAAGCAAAATGGTTAACATCGGAAGAAAAAGGATGGTTAAACTCGGAATTAAATAAGGAAAAGGAAAGTAAAATTAAGGTTAATAGTCTTTCAATGAAAGAAGTTTTTAAGAACAAGGTTGTCTGGAGATTTACTTTTATCAATCTCACCTTTGTTATAGGATTATATGGTATCAGTTTCTGGATGCCGCGCATCATCCAATCACTATCAGAACTTTTTACAGACGCAACCTTAGGATTTGTCACCATGATTCCGTTTTTATGTGGTGCAATTACTATGGTATTAGTAGGAAGAAATTCCGATCGGACGGGGGAGAGAAAGTATCACTCAGCGATAGGGCCTCTACTCGGATCGCTAGGTTTAATAGGAGTGTTGATTTCGCCTCATCCTATTGTTTCTGTCATTTTAATTTGTGTAACCACAGCCGGTTTGTATAGTTTTTCTGGTCCCTATTGGGCTTTCGCTTCATCTATGATAACAGCGGAAGCAGCTGTTGTTGGTATTGGTATTGTCAATTCAGTAGGTAACTTTGGTGGGTTTATTGGTCCTTATATGATAGGGATTTTAAATGATGCCACAGGGAGTGTGGTTTTTGGTATTGCTTTTCTTGCCTTGATGTTAATCCTTACAAGTATTCAGCTTTTAACGGTTAGGAAAGAAAAAATAGGAATAATTAATAAAGATCAACCATCTATTCCTAAAAATTTGCAGCAAAAAATGTAAGCGTTTTATTAATATGGAGGAAAATCAGGCTGTATTTCCAAAAGGAAAAACAGCCCGTTTGCTATGCCGTTTCAGAATAATTCCTTTTTCGTATCGAGAAAGAGACAATGGCCGCAGCCAACCCCAAAGCTATCGTACTGCTCGCTGCCCATGGATGATAAAGGACTGTGGATGCCGAATTCACAAGAATTCCCCCTAAACCTGCACCAATAGCCATTCCTAAATGTATAATCGATGTGTTCAAACCAAGTATGAAATTGCTTGACTGAGGTGCTTGTTGAATAAAGTACGAATTAATACCAGGAGCCGCCATAAAGATAAACATCATCCAAATCGTTAATAAAACCAATCCAATAGGCAGTATTGCCGTAAACATAGGCAGAAAAGCAAGAGCACCAAATGAAACTAAAAAACTAAGAGAAATCATGCGGACAGTTCCCCAAGCATCGACACCTGATCCATCCAAGCGTGAGCCGATTACTCCAACCACTCCTAATACAAGCATCATGAGACCGACACCAGAAGTATTTAAATGAAGGATAGTTTCAAAAAATGGAGTTAAATACGTAAACATGATTGAATTACTCATACATAAGATTTATTTGATAAACTAACTTTTGTTGGGAGGTGTCATTTTGGAAAGCTCTTTTGAAGAAAACGAAAAAATTTGTTCAAATATTTGTCAAGTCTTACAGATTATTGGCTCGAAGTGGTCCTTTCCGGTAATTGCGGAGCTGGCTCAAGGACCAATACGATACAATCAACTACAAAAAAAGATCGAAATCATCAGGCCGCAGTCTCTCACAAACACACTGCGCCAATTAGAACAAAATGGCTTTGTCCACCGGCAGGTTTTCCCAACGATACCAGTAACCGTAGAATATTCATTGACAGAAAAAGGCGAGGATTTCCAAAATGTTTTGAAGGAAATGGACAAATGGGCGTTAAAGTGGGTAGGTAACAATGAATAAGGGGCAAATACCAAAAAAGACGCCGGCATATCGGCGTCTTTTGCATTTATTTATTTTTAAGATTGAATAATTTCATGAGGGGATTTTTAAATTTATCGTTAATCCTCAACTCATCCATAATTATCTTCTCTTGATGGTCAGCAATCCATTTTTTTAGCTCTTGTTTGTCCTGACAGTGAGTGTAGTAAGTTTCTCCACACTTACCGACAGCATTTACAACGTATCTGCAAGATGATTTCCCCATGTTAGCCACCTTTACAATCAAATTATCACGTATGGATTATAACAGCTTCTGAAATGGTTTATCCACCTTTTTTTTAATCTTTTACAAATAATTTATTCATACTTTTAGTAAGTGGAAAACCAGGCGTACCGTGTGAGTTTTCTTGACACAATAAGCCGCCCCAAAAGGCTCTGGATCAGGCCATCAGCTATTAATTGAATGGATCAAGCGGGAAGCGGGCTGGACTGACGCTAAGCACTAATAATATGTATGCGAAGGGCAATGCAGTTTTTTCGAACAGCACGGAGTTTGGAAGGACGAAGAAGGAAATATAAAAGGAGAAGCTGATGTCTCTTCCCACATGAGAATAGAAAATGGAAAAGTAATGTATCTATCTAGATATGACAATGTGGAACAAGCGCTAAAAGATGCTAAGTTAACCAGTAAGGATCGAATACGGTGTTGATCAAGCAGTAAATGAGTATTATCATTTTGAAGCTGAGCTAGAAGGCTATGAATTCTGTAGGCCAAAAAGAAGTCAGAAAGCCAGGGAAAAGTCCTTCATAGAGGTTGTGAAGGCCAAAAAGGCGTAAGAAAGCCAGAAAAAAGTCCTTCATACGGGTTAACTTATCGTAAAGTAGATGCTTAAGGCGGCAGCCTCTCAATGAAATTGGTCTGAGTGCAATCTACTGATACCTTTTAATGAAGCACATTGATAAAAGCCTCAACACTTTTTTTATTTTTCATGATGGGCAAATAAACATAAGAAAAAGTTCGGGCAAAGGATTGTTTTTTTAATTGTATAATTGAGTCCCCCAAAACTCGTCAAAAAGCCTTTGCTCAATAAGAGCGAAGGCTTCTTTTTTACCAGATCCTAAGGAGGTCCATTATAGTACAAGTGCCAATTCTGACACGTGTATTTTATAACTTTATCTATTTATCCCAAGTGCTACCTAATTTGTATACATCCAAAGAAGTTATCTTAACATCTCCATCTTTTGAATAGATCTCTAATCCATCACTACTAGGGTCAGGGAAAATTTGATTGGTCAGAACCCTTTCACCATCGTTTCCAAAAACTTCAACGGAAGAACGATCAATGAAAATATGCATCTTAATTTTATTGTCCTCTGAATCTAATGGGGCTGTATAAACACCGGCGAAGTCTTCACTGAAGTCAGTTCGTCCAGATTTTCTCCGATCAACAAATAGTTCTCTCTTCTTTGCATCATATCCGACTTTTGTGAACTCCCCGTGTCCTTTTCGAACATAAAAGCCAAACTCATCTGCTGAACCTAATTCAAACTCAGCTACAATCTCCTGTGTCTGTCCACTTATCTTTGGAATTTTGATATTCTCCGATTGAATCTTACGGTTTTTAAATTCAAATTTTTTATCCCTAATTTTCTTTATCTCATGTATTGGTTTCTGAGTGAGCAGGATCTCACCATTATCTGTCTTTTTTAGCCCCACTTCTCGCGGTATGGACATAGCACTGCGCCAAGGAGATGTAGGGATTTTTTCAGCATAATTCCAATTATTCATCCAAGCTATCCATACTCGTCGCTGATTCATATTGTCCCAAGATTGACTAGCATAGAAATCCTTTCCATAATCCACCCAGTTAATCTCTTTTGGCTCTTGCTTAGTTTTGAAGGTTTTCCCATCAAAATCCCCTATAAAATATTGTCCACCAGAACCACCTGCAACTGCACCTGGGTTAATATCTACGCCCAATACCCATTTTGTATGGTTTGGATTACCGTCTACAGGTATTTCAAATAGATCAGGGCATTCCCAGACACCTCCATGAGCACCCATTCCTTCACCAAATTCACTCTTATATTCCCATTCCTTCAAATTTGATGATGAATATATTTGTATGCGATTACCAGCTGCTACGACCATGACCCACTGTTTTGTATCCTCATGCCAGAAGACCTTTGGATCACGAAAATCTGCAATCCCCGGATTTTTAATAACGGGATTTCCTTTATATTTCTTCCATGTCCGTCCGTTATCCTCACTATAGGCAATACTCTGTTGCTGCGTATCCCCTGCATGAGTGAAAATTGCGACTAATCCGCCTGAACCTTTTTTAAAGAGTCCACTAGTATTATGTTTATCTACAACCATACTGCCTGAAAAAATCATCCCTAATTCATCCGGTTTCAAAGCCACATCGAGGTGTTCCCAATGTAAAAGGTCCTTACTAACAGCATGTCCCCAACTCATATTTCCCCATGTGTTTCCCTTAGGGTTGTATTGATAGAAAAGGTGATACTCTCCCTTATAATAAACCAATCCGTTAGGATCATTCATCCAATTCTGTTCGGGAGTGAAGTGGAATTGAGGGCGATAAATCTCATTATAATAATGACGGTTAGTATTCAATTGAACTCCGGGTAATTCCCCTAATCCTTTTACTTCTCTGGAATCATTGGCTATCGAACTCGTTGGGTACGAGAACAAACCAGCCACTAATGTCACAGTGGTAACAAAGGCTCCTAAACGATAATTTTTTTTCACATGCTCTCCTCCTTAATTGTGGATAAAACACCTAGGGTTTCTTTAGACTGCTAAGCTATCAATTAAAGCGCTTTCAATTAGTATGATATGTCAACCTGTATCATGTGTCAACCGGTTTCATAAATATAATATTGTCATTCAAAATAGGGACTTGGGATGAATGTTGAAGGAAAAACGTTTCGATAGGGATAAAAGCTTTTGGAACAGGAGGACTTGTTGGACCGGTACTTTTAGCAGGATTAGGATATTTTTAATACTCTATAATTATTTAAATAAGGAAATCCATTTGAAAGAGTAATCCTGTGCGTGCAAACTCCTGTAGCGTTTTTCTTAATTAAATAAGTGTTGTAAAATTATAGGTACAGGAGAGTTTGCTCCATACACCATGTGAAGGGAGACGAAAAATGGCAACCGTCGAGTCGAAATACATACAGCAGCATCTTGCAAATGAACGAACTTATCTGGCTTGGATCAGGACGGCGATCGCCATTGGCGGAGTAGGTTTCTTGGTTACGAACCTTCATTTTAACCCTGCTTCTGAAGTGAGTGATTGGGCAGATAAGATCGTTACGGCAATCGGATATTTATCGATCGTCTTAGGAATTTTTACATTAATTTTTTCAACGATCAGCTATCTCCGCAAACGGAAGCAGATCAATGAGCAAACCTTTGAATCCTCGCATGTGATTGTAGTGTTTTTGACTGTTTGCATGATCTTGGTTTTCTTGACCTTTTTTGCTTATTTGTTGCTGCGGTAAATGTTTGGGCTGCCAGGCAGTCCTTTTTTAATTGGAATAATTGTGATCACCATACTTTATGGGGTTATTTGGTTTTAGAGAGCCGTAGGATATAATGAATCATAAGAAATAACTACAAATGCAGGAGCGACGAGCAATGAAAATCACCATAATTACCGTAGGAAAACTAAAAGAAAAATACTTGAAACAAGGAATCGATGAATACATCAAACGCCTATCCGCCTATGCAAAGGTGGACATCATTGAACTCCCCGACGAAAAAGCCCCTGAAAACTTAAGCGAACAGGACATGAGAATCGTAAAAGAAAAAGAAGGCGAACGAATCCTCGCCAAAATCAACCCGGACGACCACGTCATCGCCCTCGCTATTGAAGGGAAAATGAAAACCTCAGAGGAATTCGCTGATACGATAGATAAGCTTGCAACTTACGGAAAGAGCAAAGTCAGCTTCGTTATTGGCGGATCTCTCGGCTTGAGTGACGAAGTATTGAAGCGGGCGGATGAGAAGCTGTCGTTTTCTAAAATGACGTTTCCGCATCAGTTGATGAGACTGGTTTTGGTGGAGCAGGTGTATCGTGGGTTTCGGATTATTCGGGGGGAGCCTTATCATAAGTAAATGAGGTTTCTATAGAAGAGTGGTCTTTTAAGATTGCTCTTTTTAATATTCCGCAAAAATACTAGGAACGAATGTTCGGTTTATCTATTGGCCATTTCGCTTGATAAGGATGAATTTAATGAATTTCTTTCGTTGCACTTGAACTAGTAAAGTCCCAATAGGTAAAAAAGTTTTTGAGTACATGTGCAAACTACTCATACTAGACATTTACCTTACCCGAGTCTCCACGTTGGAACAGGCAGAGGAAGGATACAGTATTGATGAACAGGTCCGGGTGCTGAGAGAAATGTGCGAGTGAGAGGGTTACGTTGTTCATAAAGAGTACGTGGACCGAGGGGAAAGTGGTAAGAATATCAAGGGTAGACCTGCTTTACAACAATTACTCCATGATGCCAAAAGTAAAGACTTTGATTTGGTGCTAGTTTGGAAGGTAAATCGCTTTTCTCGCAAAACAAAGGATTTACTTAATATTGTTGAAGAGCTTGAAATGAGAAACATTGTGTTTCACTTTAAAGGGGGGAGGATTCATCTATTACGGATGAGTTCTCTCCCCCTTTTTCTATTTTAATCGACTCATAAAAAGGAGCAAATAACATTTGAGAATTATTAATGTATTCAGAAATTACATGGAGGAGCATCACCCACATTTAGCCTGGAAGGACTGGAAAGCTGACGTTAAAACCCTTTCAGTGGATGACATAAGAAACGAAGAGGTAAAGGCTAATATTCCAGAAGAACACAAATAAGAACTGACTTGCTGGGTATTCTTCTATGATGGCGGAGTATCGAACGTTGTTTATTTGTTACAGGATAAGCAAGGTCTGAAGGATATCGGCATTGGTCTTTTGAACGATGGTAAACTTGTTAAGCCTATTAGCTTTGTGTGAAGAACTGGTTGTCAGAAAGATAGCACAATTAAATATTTTTACACGTCAGAGAGGTTGGCTCTAAAAGAGTTGCGTCTCTTTTTTCGTGCGTGATTTTATGGTAAAGGAGGTGATAGCATGACACCAATTGACTCATTTAAAGCAGGTGTGGCGTTTGGAGTATCCATCTATGTATTTATAAAGAAGAACACTTATTTTGGAAAAAAAAGGGGGATTAGTAATGCAAAACTTTCTGCTGGGAACAGTCGTTGGGATTGTAGTTTCTTTGGCAACGGAATTAACACAGCACAAAAAACCAAATAGGAGCTATCGATAATGAAAATAATAAAGATAAGATATTGGATGATTTTCAAGAAATTCAAGGTAATTATCAAGAGGAATTTATAGAGTATTTAAAGGGCGAATTTTATTGCTTATATGAATACTTAAGTAATGGTGAATCAATAGACAATTGTACCCTTTCTAACACCCAGACTATGGTAATATTAGAGAATGAAAGAGAATTGAAAATTATCAAAAAAAGAAGTTGTGATATAGAGTTTGTGGATGAAGAAAAGATACAAGATTTAATTACTCCAAGGATTGGTCTTAGACATGAACATGATATTCAGCTTCATTACTGTTTGAAAAGCATACAAAAAGCAATATAAGCTTCAGTCGGAATCAAGAATAAGGAAGAAATCTTCCTTTTCATGTGTAGCCTGCTAGAAGCTTAATACAAAAGGAAGGGAGAAAAGGAATGGAACTAAGTATCTATAAGCAGGTTACTACAAGGGAAGATTTTATTAAATTCTTACGAGAAAAAGAAATGCGTAGAATTGGTGAAAGTAAAACATATACAAGTAGAATTGTGGTAAATGAAGAGGAGAAAGTAGAGCAAGTAATTATTGATTTTTTCTTTAAGTTAGATTCCGAGGAGACAGTTGAAATAGAGTGGGCTAACTATTGGAGTGGTTTTTTTGGGGATGCCTCTAAAAAAACAAAAACTGTTGAATCGGCTTTTGGCATGATTATTCTTGAGTTAGATAATAATTTATATGCTATATCCTTAGGAAGAGGTCATAGCTACGCTAATAACTTTGCTGATATGGATTTTGGCTTCGATATTGCAGAGATAATACATGATGAAACTTCTATTGAAGTTAAATCAGCTAAGTTCTTTAAACAATCAAAGAATAAATCACTTACTCAGTATAATACAAATTCATACGTCACATCAGAAATTGGGGAAAGTCATGAATTGTTAGTAAGTAAGATTAATATTGACGAGAAATATTCTGGTTTCTTGCTATATTCGTATGAGGACAAGATGAGATTTGGTTCAGCTGTAAAACTTGAAATAAGTGATTATACTCCAAGGGATATTATCGATATCGTCCATGAGTTACATTATATATGTTTAAACGAAGAAAAATCAGGAAGCCTACCAAGAATGAATTTCCTGAAAAATAATGTAGACAACCAGCCTATGATTTCTGATTTAAATAGTATGCTATTAGACGCAATTAAGACGGTAGTACCAAGTGTGAGCCTATCATATTTTATGGAAGATGATGGAGGTATATTAATAGAACCAGCAAAAGAAGACAGTGTAGAGATGATTTATGATAGAAGAAGTTATTTACTTGATTCTTATTCAATTGAATCTATTGGTCAGAAACTTAATGAGATTGATTGTATTGATGTATCAAGGGTTTCAATAAGACCAAGGTCTGACAGAGGAAGCCAAATCAGCTTACTTAAAATCTTAGACTATAGTACTGAATATCGCAGAAAAGATTATTGTTTATATAAAGGAAAATGGGCAAGTTTCAATAAGTCTTATATGGATTTTATTGAGCGAGAAATAGTTAAGGTTAATGAGTGTGCAATCTTCATTCCAGGTTATAATCTCACTGATAAAGCCTTAGAAAAAGGAAGGGAGATTCAAGCATCAGATATAGAAGAGTATGACCAAGTTGCATATGCGGAATATCCTTTTAACATTTTCTTAAAGGATGAATTCAATTTTATTTTACTTGATAGAAAGAAGGGGCAACATTTTTATAAAAATGTTGAGTTTGCTGACCTTTATGATGTTAAAGAGAATGCCTTAATTCATGTCAAAATAGGAAGTACTCCTGATATACGTTACTGTATTCAGCAATCGATTCACAGTGCTGAAATATTTAATACCCAAAGTGATGCATTAGAAGTTCATGGTATAGATAGAGTTAAAAAAGTCTCAATGCTTTTAGTGCTACAGTCTGAAAATATTATTCTAGAAGATGGAACAATCGATTTTTCAATTAACAAATCAATTTACCTCAAGATAGAAATCATCGAGTGGTTAACAAAGATGAGGATGTTAGGATATATCCCTGAGATTTTAATTGCCAAGGATTTAAGAGAAACCAAAAGTAAGCCAAAGGAAGAGATTGCTACAACATAATGGAGCTTATTAGGATGTTGCAGCGGGGGTAGTTATCCCTTGGTTTCGAACAGTATTCTATAATTTAGTTAAATTTATTTGTGTTATATTTACTGACAATAACAGAGGAGGAATAAATTATGGAAGAACAAGTTATAAATTTAGGTACAAGACTTGCAGAAGCTTTAGGTAAAAGCTCGTATAGTTGGGTTAGTACTAAAATAACGCAAGCAAAGGAAAAAAAAGAAGAAGGTGAGAAACAACTCATTTATGATGAAATAATCTCTAATTTATTGCAAGATAAAATGGAATTAGAAATGGTAGCACGTGAATATAAAGCCCTATACGAAAAAATTACTATTAGCGACGATGACATTGAGCATCTTCAGAAAACTATTAAACATGTAGTTGAATTATTTAGCACTTCACCAACATTAAATAGCGGTCAAGTTGAAGTGTTAATTAGTTTAGTAAATAAAGACACCTTAAAGACAATGCAATTGTTGGGTTTTAACTATAAAGAAGCAATTGGACAACCATTGACTGAAGTATGCGCAAGTGCTATTCATAGAAGTTTAGGGGGAGGTAAAAATGGCGGTGGAAAAAATCAAAAAAATAGATAGTAAGAAGCTCTGTCATTAATAAGAAAAGTGAAATAGATGGACGATATTAAAATGTATTTTTCTTATAGTGAATTACCAAACCTACCCTTTTACAGAGCAGAAATATATAGAACCTCATTTAGATACATCACGGAGAACCGTATCATAAGTGAGGTTACTAAAAAGTAAGTGGTATAAGTGCCACTATAACATTAATTTTTGAAATTTAAAAAAGAAACTATATTAAATAAGGACTGATGAAATGAGCAACCAAAATCAATTAGAAAAAGCTGTCCGCAGCGCTAAAGCTTCACTTGCCGTTGAAGGGCTTTATGTAACAGCCGAAGAAGAAGCTCTTATTCTAGAACATCTAGAAGGCAAAATTACAGAAGAAGAATTTCATAAACGAGCGTTAGAGCTAATCAATAAGTAAGCCTGTTTCTCAAAATTTGAGAATGGGTTATGTTCACATCTATCTACCGACTAGAGGATTGGTTCTGGATAGAATGAGTAAATTGGAGAAAAACGAAAAACGATGATTTTGTTTCTCAGGTTTTTTTGGACTATTTCCCAAAAACAAAATCATCGCTAATCGCATAAAATAGTTGTACTTGAGGGTTGTAGTGCAAATCACTTAATTTAAAGGTAGTTTCTTAAGTTCCAAAATCAAAAGAAATATTCATTATGCATTCTCTACTCACTTATATTATGGGCTATCCCGGAACTTGTATCTCTTTTCCTAGTTTTTTTAATATGATAAAAGCAAAATAGAAAACAAAAAAATCAAACAACAAATTCCATACTTTAAAACTAATTAGCCAACCTCCATAATAAGCTAACCACTGAGCCGGAAATCCCAAAAAATAGTGAGACTCTTCAATTTGAATCCCAATTCTAGGAACCAAAGAAAAGATAACAACTGTAATGAGACTGAGATAGTGTATTTTTTTCACAATATTCCTCTTTTCTATAAATCTTCTGCAATGGCAAAATCCTCTGACACCTCATAAAGGGTTCGCTAACCTGTAACAACGCAAGAACCAATGATGTGAATAATGCCGTAGTCGAATCCTTCCATTCCTCGCAATAGGCGTAAGAATTCAGCACCCAATCAAGGGTGAAACGAAACGTACATGCACTACTACAATTATACATGACCTTTTACAAAATAAATGAAACTGCCACATCCCCGTCGAATTCAGGGCTGTGGCAGTTTCATTTTCTTCTTTTATTTTGCAAATTAGAATTTATATTGATAGTTTTTAATTTCCCAATCATGAACAGTTGTGCGGTAGTCGTCCCACTCTGCTTTTTTCGCAGCTACATATTCATTGAATACATGTTCTCCAAGCGTTTTAAGACCAATTTCTCCAGCTTCCAATTCAGCAATTGCTGCTTCTAATCCAGCCGGTAAACTGTCAATTCCAAGCTCTTTTCGACGTGCATCTGTCATATGGAAGATATCCTCGTTGATTGGAGCGGGTGCTTGTAATCCTTTTTCTACACCATCTAAACCTGCAGAAGCAATGACTGCAAAAGTTAAATATGGATTAGAAGAAGGATCTGGACAACGTAACTCAACACGCGTACCCATTCCACGTGCTGCAGGAATACGAATTAACGCTGAACGGTTTGAAGCAGACCAAGCAAGGTAGCAAGGAGCTTCATAACCTGGTACCAAACGTTTGTAAGAGTTTACTAGAGGGTTTGTAATCGCAACAAAACCTTTCATATTCTCTAATAATCCAGCAATAAATGAATATGCTTCATTTGAAAGTTGTAATTCATCAGACTCATCAAAGAATAGATTTTCTCCATCTTTAAAGAATGACATGTTAACATGCATTCCTGAGCCGTTGATTCCAAAAACTGGTTTCGGCATAAATGATGCATGCAATCCAAACTGAGCTGCAATTGTTTTAACAACCCATTTGTATGTTATTGCTAAATCTGCTGCACCTAAAGCGTCAGCATATTTAAAGCTAATTTCATGTTGTCCTTCTGCAACTTCATGGTGAAGAGCTTCAATTGTGAATCCCATTGCTTTTAATGTTTTGAAAATTTCAACTCGAACTTTTTCTCCTAAATCTTTTGGAGACGGCTCAAAGTATCCGCCTAAATCACCTAGTTCTGTAGTTGGATATCCTTTTTCATCTGTTTTGAATAAGAAAAATTCTAATTCGGGACCAACAGAAATGGTATAGCCTTTTTCAGCAGCACGTGCAACTGTTTTCTTAAGAACGTTACGTGTATCGCCCTCAAACAATGTTCCATCCGTATTTGTAACAGAGCAAAGGAAACGTGCTTCTGCATAACCTTCTGTTTCAGTCCAAGGCATCACTGCGAACGTATTTAAATCAGGTAATAAGTAACAATCCGATTTATTAATAGGGGAAAAACCTTTAATAGATGAACCATCTAACATGATTTTACCCTCTACAGCATCGTCTAATTGATCTGTAGTGATCGTAATATTTTTTAAGATGCCTTCAATGTCAACAAATTGAAGATGTAATAGTTCTACATTTTTTTCTTTAATTGTACTCTGAATTTGTTCTACTTGTCCTACTTGTTCTAACGTAATTTGAGCCATGATATATAACCTCACATTTTCAGTTCTTTTTTCTCACATTGATTTAAATTATAAATAATTTATAACTTTTGCACAATGGTTTTTGTAATTTTAAAATATTCCAGCAGGAAGTGATATGGATAAAAACTGATAAAAAGAACGTACAATAGTCGGAATCAAATATTCGATGATGGAGTGTAAGGGGTTTTAGGAGGCGTTAATAGAATAAAGACTCTATGTGTTTTAATGGATAAAAAAATATTTGCTAGTTTATTTATATTATAGTTAAGTAGGTGTGGAAATTTTTAATTTATATTGGAGTTGCTATACAATGAAGTATTTCACTTACGATTTATTGACAACAATTAACCATGAAGGTTTAAATGAGGAAAAAATTGAAGCTGCCGAACAACAATGGAATAATAATAGTGTTTTATACGCAAAAACTTTTCAAAGTCTAATTGATAGATTACCTTTTGAGGTTTACGATCGATTTAATGGTTTTGGGTTCCATGAGTATCAGTTAGAAAAGTTGGCTCTCGGTCATACTAGTTTATTGCATACAAATATTGATTTAATTCTTGAGAATGATAATGAACGTTGGAAACTTTCTTTTATCAACATTTCAAATTTCAAATTTAATCATTTAAATCAAGGTGCTATAAACCCGATATTCAATCCTACTTTAGATTCTTGGGTACAAGAAGAATTCTTATCAGTTGATGATGATACTTTGAGCTTCGAAGTATTGTTTGCATCAGGTGCTAACATTCAAATATATTTTAAAAACAATAATATTACGATGGAAAAGTTATAATTAGATCAAGTTTCCAAGACGGTAAGTAAAAGCATGACAATTTCACAAAGTTAAGACGCTTATTCATAGGCTCAAGGATCGGTTTCTGGGCTTGTATAAAGAAAGGCAACCGATTCTGTGTTTACTTAGGAATAAAATTAAATGAATCAATTTAAAGCCCTGCTTAGAGGGCTATTTTTTTTACATGTATGAAAAATAGCGGAGATTGAATTTTTTTAGTAAGCAGAGATGTTTTCAACGAGTCTCCGTTTCAACCCCTTTTTATAGATTAATACATAATAGTACGCAATCAAATTAAGGTTAGATACCATTTTCCAGGGCTTTAAAAGGGTAGTTAGTTTACGGTTTTTTAACAAAATTTTCATAAAGCCAACATGTTTACAAGTTACGGTAGAAGTAATAAAGGAAAGGAAGGAACTGCAACTGAGGATTTTTTTGATAACCATAGTTGAGAGATAAGTTCTAAAGTAGCTGTAAGGGGGGATTTGAATGGACATTATAAAACGCATATGTAATGGGAAAATTGTAACGCCAAATGAAATTATCGAGAATGGAACAATCGTGATAGAAGGCAATACGATTGTAAATATTGAGAGAAATAAAATCTCTCCAGTGGACTTAAATGACATTGACGCCGCTGGGATGTGGGTATTCCCCGGACTAATCGATAGTCATAGTGATGCGATCGAGCAAGAAATACAGCCAAGGCCAACGAGTGTCATGCCTGTTTCCAGTGCATTCTACGAATTGGAAAGAAAATTAGCAGGTCAAGGGATTACTACCATGTACCATTCGTTAAGTTTAAATTATACAGAAAGCAATGGGAATTGGGTACGCCGTAATCATAACGTTGAAGCCATTATTAAGAAAATTCTTGAGTTGACGAAAGAGCAATCATTAATAAGAAATAAGATACATCTTCGTTATGAACTTAGAAATATTGAAGGCTATCCAGTCGTTGAAGAGTTACTGAAAAGGAACCTCATTGACCAGGTGTCCTTTATGGATCACACTCCCGGCAAAGGGCAGTGGCATGATATCGAGATTCAGAAAAAGAAGTTTATGAAGCAGTTAAATCTAACTTCTGAAGAAGCGGATCTCCATATTTTAGAACTGCAGCATGATACAAATCTGAATTTTGATGCTATTAAAGACTTGGCAGACCTTGCTTATCAAATGGGAATTCCGCTTGCTTCCCATGATGATGATACGATTGAAAAAATAAAAATGCTGGAAACATGGAAAGCGGCAATTAGTGAATTTCCAATTTCTTTAGAGATTGCTGAAGAAGCAAGAAGAAGAGGCTTTTATGTTGTCGTAGGCGCTCCAAATCTCCTTTTAGGCGGGTCACATAATAAGAATCTATCCTCTTTCGAAGCCATACAAGCAGGACTAGTCGATATTCTTTGTTCGGATTACTACCCTGGATCCTTATTGCACGGAATCTTCTATTTATATAATCGCGGCCATGATTTAGTCGATGCTGTAAAGCTTGCTACTCTAAATCCGGCAAAGTCATTAGGTTTAGCAGATTTTACAGGCTCCATTGAGATAGGAAAGCGGGCAGATATCCTAATAATCGATGATGAGAAAAATCAGCCGAAGCTACATAAGACGATCCTTGATGGTGAGGTCATTTATCAAATTCAGTATCGGAATTTAGAAAAATCAATCGTGAAATAATACCATTATGAAGCTTTTAAAAATGATAGAAGTAAGACGACGTGCCTTGTTCATCGCCAGCATCTGGCCACTGCTGGAATAGGTGTAGGACCGGATGACGTTTCCTGAGCCGATTTTCTGATTTAATGCGTTTGGAGAAGAAAAGAAAGTCACTATACTACCGGTCAGCTGCATAGCGACTTTCAAACATGGTTTATTTTTAAAGAAGTCAGAGAGATCATTCTACGATCCATTAATTTCGGATCAGATAGTCAAATGCTCCTAAAGCTGCGTTAGCTCCAGATCCCATCGAAATAATAATCTGATTATACGGACCATCTGTACAGTCACCTGCAGCAAACAATCCAGATACGTTCGTAGCTCCATGCTTATCTATTACAATTTCACCGATGCGATTGCGTTCAACGGTCTCGGCTAACCAATCTGTATTTGGCACAAGCCCGATTTGAACAAATACACCTTGTAATTCGATATGCTTCTCTTCTTCTGTATCACGCTCAACATAGGTAATACCATTTACATTATCTGTACCAGTAATTTCTTTTGTTTGAGCGTTCTTAATGACAGTTACGTTAGGAAGGCTGTACAGACGTTTTTGTAGGACATCGTCAGCTTTTAGCTCTGGGTTAAACTCAATAACAGTTACATGCTTCACAATACCTGCGAGATCAATTGCTGCCTCAATACCAGAATTACCGCCGCCAATTACCGCTACGTCTTTTCCTTCAAATAATGGACCGTCACAGTGAGGGCAGTATGCGACACCTTTGTTTTTGAACTCTTGTTCACCAGGCACGCCAACATTGCGCCAACGAGCACCTGTTGAAACGATGACACTTTTACTTTTTAGTACAGCGCCGCTTTCGAGTTCAAGTTCAAAAAGATCTTTCTTTTCGATACGGTTGGCACGCTGTAAATTCATGACATCAATATCGTACTCTTTCACATGCTCTTCAAGGCTTGCAACGAGTTTAGGACCTTCAGTACGCTTCACACTGATAAAGTTCTCAATGCTCATCGTGTCTTGGACCTGACCGCCAAACCGTTCAGCAACAATGCCTGTACGAATACCTTTGCGCGCCGCATAGATCGCTGCACTTGCACCGGATGGGCCGCCTCCAACAACAAGCACATCGTATGGATCTTTATTAGAAAGCTCTGATGCATCCGCACCTTTACCCATCTTGGCAAGAATTTCTTCAAGTGATATACGGCCGCCACTGAAGAATTCACCATCTAAGAAAACCGATGGTACTGCCATGACATTTTTGCTTTCTGCTTCTTCTTTGAACGCCGCACCATCAATCATCGTGTGCGTAATGCCAGGATTGAGAATGCTCATCACGTTTAGTGCTTGTACAACGTCAGGGCAGTTGTGGCAGCTAAGGCTGATGTAAGATTCGAAGTGGTATTCACCGCTAATGTTTTTAATTTGATCAATAACGTTCTGATCAACCTTTGGCGCTCTTCCGCTAACCTGCAGCAAAGCTAATACTAATGAAGTAAATTCGTGGCCTAAAGGAACACCGGCAAATGTGACGCCAGTATCTTCGCCGACACGATTTACACTAAAGCTCGGCGTTCTCGTTAATTGTGTTTTCTCAACTGTAATTTTAGATGACATGGAAGCTAGCTCATCAACGAGAGCTAGCATGTCATTTGATACGTTATCGGAGCCAGTACTTACTTTCAGCACTATATCACTTTCAAGTAGTTGAAGGTATTGATTTAATTGTGCCTTAATATCTGCTTCAAGTACCATTTACCGCACTCCTTATAACTTTCCTACAAGATCAAGGCTAGGCTTAAGTGTTTCAGAACCTTCCTGCCATTTAGCCGGGCAAACTTCACCTGGATTATTGCGAACATACTGTGCTGCTTTAACCTTGTTAACAACAATACTTGCATCACGGCCAATGCCACCTGCGTTAATTTCAGCAGCTTGGATGATACCGTCTGGATCGATGATAAACGTACCGCGATCAGCAAGACCTTCTTCTTCGTTTAGAACATCGAAGTTGCGAGAGATTGTTTGAGATGGATCTCCGATCATGGCATATGTAATTTTGCCAATCTTTTCTGAAGAATCGTGCCATCCTTTATGTGTAAAATGAGTATCTGTTGAAACGGAATATACTTCAACTCCAAGTTCCTTCAAAGTAGCATACTCGTTTTGTAAGTCCTCAAGCTCAGTAGGGCAAACGAAAGTAAAGTCAGCTGGGTAAAAACAGAATACACTCCACTGACCTTTTAGAGTCTCGTCAGTAACATCGATAAACTCACCATTTTTGTAAGCTTTTGCGTTGAATGGTTTTACTTCAGATCCGATAATAGACATAATAAATCTTCCTCCTAGATGTAGTTTGAGAAATAACATAAAGTGAATACTTTAGTTATCTATAATTATTCTAATTACATATTTATTATTAAGTAGGATTTGTTTTTTGTCAAGAAAAAATATAAATTTGTTTTTTGTTTTTATATTGAATGCAATAGATTAATAATAAGTCCCGAAATGGAATGCTTGGTCCGGTTAGAAGGAGAAATGGTAGATTCGTATTAGTACATAAACTCAGTCACACTCTAAGTGAGTGGATGGAAATTGTAAAGGTCAATAAACAGGTAAAGGGAAGAGACATTTTAATAATTTTTCTCTTTCCCTTTATATAACTAACCAAAAGGTGAACAAGACTCTAAATTTCGCGAAATATACTTTCTAAATCCTTGTATCCTCTAACATCATCCCTCTTTGGATCGTCGGATTCTACCGTCCACTCTTTATTAATAGGAGCTAACTCTCCATTGTTGTTTTTTATATAGGGGATATGGATATGAAAGGTTTTACCGTCTTTTTTAACTGTATAACCCATATAGTATCGTTCAGCTTGTCCTTCTTCTTCAAAAATGCCGACATTTTCTATACCGAATTTATCTATATAATGCTCAAATGACTGTTGTAATTCATTAATAATTTGTTCTCTTGATAAATAATCCATCAATTTTGCTCCCTTCCTAATAAAAATCATATAGTTAATATGTCTCTCTCTGTTTTTATTAAACGTTCAACATCATAAAAAGTCAGGATTAATTTAACAAAAAACTCGAATATTTGGTAAAATTATTTCAATTAACTTGATAATGAATTACCGACAATTGACTTACTCAAGCACTTTCTTTGATGGAAAAGGTATAATAAATTAGCAGAAGCAAACATTAAAAAAAGTTGCAATGTGCTTTATAGAATGTGAAAAACGTTTATGATTTCTGTTTTCATATAAAGGGAAAACAATAAAAGACAAGAAAATCAAAGGAGGAACCATGACAAAAAGTAAACAAACAGAATGGAACTTCGACAACACCTACGCCCGCCTGCCAAAATCATTTTTTTCCGACACCAACCCAACTCCTGTAAACTCACCAGAACTCGCCATTTTCAATGATCAATTGGCAGAGTCTTTGGGTTTAAACGCAGAGGCACTAAATACCGAAGACGGCGCGGCGATGTTTGCTGGAAACGAGATCCCAGAAGGGGCTTCGCCTCTTGCGCAAGCTTATGCGGGGCATCAATTCGGGCACTTTACGATGTTGGGTGACGGACGCGCGGTGCTCTTAGGGGAGCAGATTTCGCCTAAAGATGAGAGGTTTGATATTCAGCTGAAGGGGTCAGGCAGAACGCCTTTTTCTCGCGGGGGTGATGGTCGGGCGGCGCTGGGGCCGATGCTTCGCGAATACATTATTAGCGAAGCGATGCATGCGCTTGGTATTCCTACCACCCGCAGTCTGGCAGTTGTGACAACTGGTGAGCCAGTCATCCGTGAAACCGAGCTACCTGGTGCCATACTAACCCGTGTGGCTGCCAGTCATCTCCGCGTTGGGACTTTTGAATACGCGGCGAGATTGGGCAATGTAGAAGAGCTTCAGGTTCTGGCTGACTATGCAATCAAGCGTCATTATCCAGATATTGAAGATAATGAAGACCGATATCTTTCGCTTCTTGAAGAAGTGATCAAACGTCAGGCTGAGCTTATTGCCAAATGGCAGCTGGTTGGTTTTATTCATGGGGTGATGAACACTGATAACGTGACGATTAGCGGAGAAACGATCGATTATGGACCTTGTGCCTTTATGGATACTTATGATCCGGAAACAGTGTTTAGTTCCATTGACGTTCAAGGCCGTTATGCTTATGGCAACCAGCCATTGATTGGCGGATGGAATCTTGCACGATTTGCTGAGACGCTTTTGCCGCTTTTACATGAGAATCAGGATCATGCTGTCGAATTGGCTCAGGAAAAGATTTCAGACTTTAGCAACCTCTATCAATCCCATTGGCTCAAGGGAATGAGAGCAAAACTGGGGTTATTTAACGAAGAAAAAGAGGATGAAGCGCTTATAAATGATCTTCTCAGTATGATGAAGGAGCATCGGGCGGACTATACCAACACCTTCCGAGCTTTAACTTTTGAAAAACACGATGATACAGCCCTGTTTGGGATCCCGGAATTTACTCAGTGGCATGAGCGCTGGCATGTGAGACTGAGCAGACAACAGGAATCGAAAGACTCTGTCAATCAATTGATGCAAAACAGCAATCCTGCAGTTATCCCGCGGAACCACCGGGTAGAAGAAGCATTAGAAGCCGCAGTGGAAAATGGAGACTATAGCGTGTTGGGAAAGCTGTTGGATGTTCTTTCAAAGCCTTATGCTCACTCCGCCGAACAGGAAGAATACTGTGCAGTTCCTAAGTCAGCAGCCCCTTACCAAACTTTTTGCGGTACCTGATAGAAAGAACTTTACTATTACCGAATGCAGCCCTCATGGCGGCATTCTTTTTTATTGAGAAAAAGCCACTACTCAGCTTGAAGCACATTAATAAACGTCTCAACACTTCTTTTATTTTTCATGATGGGCAAATAAACATAAGATAACGTTCGGGTAAAGGTTTGGTTTTTTAATGGAATGATGGAGAGATCCCCGGATTTTACTTCCCTTTCTATTACACTATTGGACAAAAGAGATAGTCCCATCCCGTTAAGAATGCATTCTTTTATTCCTTGACTGCTGCTGATCGTAAGAATTGATTTTACTTTTAACCCATTTGAACGGATAAAGTGGTTTAAATATTCTCGTGTGCCTGAACCTTCTTCTCTCGTAACCCATTCCCTGTTGTGAAGGTCAGCCGTTGTCACTTTTTTCTGATGAGCAAGCGGATGATCGTTGGAAGATACGATGGACAGCTTATCTTCCATAAATGGATGGACTGACACTTCTTTCTCATCCGTTTGTCCTTCAATTAAACCAATGTCTACTTTAATCATTCGCACGTATTGAACAATCTCGTTTGTATTTCCAATGACCACTTTCAGGGTAAGCTGCGGGAAGTCTTTTTGAAGCCGAGACAGAAAAGCAGGCAAAATATACTCTCCGATTGTAAAGCTGGCCCCAATGATCAATTCTCCCTGTACATCATTATGATGGACTAAGATATCTTCTTTCGTCTGTTCATACATCGTAATCATTTGCTTGGCGCGATTGTACAAAATTTCACCGGTAGGCGTGATTTGTACGGATTTAGGAGACCGTACAAACAGCTTCGTTTGAAATTCCTTTTCTAAATTTTTTATATGCAAGCTTACACTCGGCTGTGAAATATGAAGGATTTCCGAAGTCTTTGTGAAATTACCCACTTCTACCAGGGTGACGAATGTTCGTAAAGCATCGTAATACACGTTCACTCCTCCTTATTATTAGTGAAACTAATAATAACAATCATTTATATATATTTCACTAATGATTATTCCTTCTATAAAGTATAAAGGGAGAACACAAAGGAAGTGAACGAACATGGGTAAGGCGATCGAAAGTGTCAAACCACATATATCGATTCCTAATATGAAGGGGACAGGAATTACATTAGTGATCGCGTTAGCCGCTATGTATTTATCTCATTTTCCTTTTTTATCAATGATGGGCCAATTGGTCATTGCCATATTATTAGGAATGATTTGGAGGGCAGCATTTGGCCTTCGTGAGAATCTTCAGCCGGGCGTAGCTTTTTCCAGCAGGAAGCTATTAAGGATGGGAATTATTTTATTAGGAATGAGAGTCAATGCAACGGACATTTATCATGCCGGAAGCAGCGTGTTTCTGCTTGCAGTTATTGTGATCGCATTTGCTCTTATTGTTGTTTATGGATTAACTCGCATGTTTGGAGTGGAAAAGAGATTAGGGATTCTTACGGCTTGCGGAACGGCTATTTGCGGGGCAGCAGCCGTAGTGGCCATTGCACCGCAAATCAAGGCAACGAAAGAGGAAACGGCAATAGGGGCTGCTGTTGTTGCTATATTAGGTACATTTTTCACATTGGCTTATACAGTCATGTATCCCATTTTGAATTTATCCCCGACCGGATATGGAATATTTGCTGGCGGAACATTGCATGAAATCGCTCACGTGATTGCAGCCGCAGAGCCTGATGGTGCTGCAGCAGTTGATATGGCAGTCGTCGTAAAACTAACAAGAGTGGCATTATTGGTTCCTATCGCATTAATCATTGGTTTTTTCATTCAAAGAGGCAGTAAGGAGAATACCAAGTTTACCTGGTCCGCGGTTCCATGGTTCATATTTGGATTTCTTGCGATGAGTATGTTCAATATGCTCGGAATTGTTTCTGAGTCGGCCGCTGGCATTCTTGTTAAGATCGCTTATTTGTTAATCGGAATGGCCATGGCCGGACTAGGGATGAATGTCGAAATAAAAGCATTTCGAAAAGCAGGAATTAAAGCTTTTGGAGCAGGCCTTATCGGATCGGTGCTTTTAGCGGGGGTAGGGTATGGTTTAGTGTTTTTATTTCATTTGAATTGACCGCGATTCGTTAGATAAATATTTCAAACTCTTTCGCTTCCCTTCCAGCTCTTAACCAAAAATTTGTGCAGCAATCCCGAATAATGTTTTGTTTCTAGGTGGCAAAGTAACAGAATTGATTACCATTATTGGGGGTTGATTCACTTTAACAAATCCCCTTTTCTTCAAAAATAACATAAACTCATCTTTACCTGCTGGCACATCAATTCTTAATTTCCCCTGATACTCTGAAGATAATTTATCTATTAGAAGTGATGCTGTTTGGTGGTCAGATGCTACAATAGGACCTAATATAAGATTTATTGGTCCTAGAATGGAAAGTCCGTAACCTATAATTGTTCCATTTTTATCTTTTACAACAAAACACTTTTCAGACTGTTTTATTCTATTCATAAGAAAATGACTTCTTCTATCTCCAAAGGCTTCCTCATCAAGCTTAAGAATGTTATTAAAATTAACTCCATTAAACTCTTCAATGATAACATCACTGTTATTCAACGGTTTAGTAGTATCTATATAGTTTTCACAAAGATACTTATGAACACTATCAGCAGTTTTAAAGCCCATTTTTTCATATAAGGGTTTTCCTTCTTCTGTTGCAATTAGCATAATAGAAGTGTCTTTAGAAACACTTTCTATACATTTCAATGTAGCTGTTTTCCCTAAGCCCAAGCCTCTATATTCTTTATTAACAATGACCATTCCGATTGAAGCTAAATTAGTATCGTAAGGAATTATTGCAGCACTTGAGACGATGTGCCCCTCAGTATTTTTATGTCCGAATATTTTACCAGATGACATAACAGTCCCGATTTCATGTTCATCATAATCCCAGCCAACTGATGCGGAAAGTTTAATTAACCCAGGAACATCATTATGATCATATTGGACTAATTCTGATATTGTTTTACCGTATTTCACCATTAAGATGTCTCCTTCTTTATTTATCAATCTTTATAGAAAAAAGGCTGATTTAAAAGATTTGATTCAAACTTAAGACTCTTTATTGTTAAGTTACTATTATACAGTTTGGCTGGTGTTGTTGTAGCATATTATACAATATGGTATTGGCTATAGCTGAAGGGAAATATAGTTATAGGCCTATGAAAACTTTAGCTATTTATTTTACTGAATCACTGCTTCAATGATTTTTTCAATAGCGAGCCTTTCCTTCAGACCGATACTTTACTCATTAGTGCAGCAAAAACAAACGCAGCTCGATTGAAAAATGTTTCGTTGACGAATGAAACAATTTAGCACAAGATATTTATAGTTACTAGAATTAGCTTCCTAGATAATTAATGTGGAGGGAATCGGTATGCTGCATTCTCGGATGATTTCTATTTTGCAAGAACTGATGGCAACCTCGTCAACTGTGACAAGCGAGCATTTGGCGAACATCAATCAAGTTACATCTAGAACGGTTAGAAATGATATGAAGGAATTGGACCGATTGCTTTCTGAACATGGAGCTGCCATTCATTCTGTTAGAGGAACGGGCTATGAGCTTAAGATTTTTGATGATCGATCTTTTTATAAGCTATTAAAAGAAGAGACTCACTTTTTCAATCGTGGGATCATCCCAACTCTCCCGGAAGAGCGTACACAGTATTTAATCAGGCGTCTACTTCTTGCTGATCAATATATTAAGCTTGAGGACTTAGCCGATGAATTGTATGTCAGCAAATCGACCGTCCAAAATGATTTGCGGGAAATCAAGAAAACGTTTCAAAACTATGGAGTTGTCTTGGAAAAACGACCCAATTACGGGTTGAAAGCAAAAGGGAATGAGTTGAAGCTGCGCTATTGTATGGCGGAACATATTTTTAATCGACGGGAAGTAAAATCAAATTTGTTTGATGAGCGGATTTCAATTTTGCCTTCAGATGAAATATCGGCCATCCGCCATCATATTCTGGAGCATATAAAAGCTACTCACATTACATTATCGGATATTGGCCTGAATAATTTGATTATTCATATCGCGATTGCATGTAAGCGCATACGAAATGAGAATTATGTGTCGATCTATCCGGATGATCTAAAAGACATCGTCAAGCAAAAGGAATATGAAGTCGCAGTTCAAATTGTAAAAAGCATTGAATACGATCTACATCTTGTTTTTCCGGAGGCAGAGACAGCTTATATTGCCATTCACCTCCTGGGTACTAAACTAGCAAGCTATAAGAGTGAAAAAGAGTTAGAGCTTCAAAGCTTTAT
Organism: Bacillus capparidis; assembly: GCF_017832095.1. NCBI lineage: Bacteria > Bacillati > Bacillota > Bacilli > Caryophanales > Bacillaceae > Bacillus > Bacillus capparidis. The sequence continues at coordinate 1,136,782 of NZ_JAFDST010000002.1, read as the reverse complement.
TGGTCAAGATATCTATGATCTGACAAGGACGATACTAGAAACCATTGAAAATGAGTTAAAACTTGATATTAAAAATGATCAAGAGCTTCTTACGGGTTTGAGCCTCCATTTAAAGCCTGCCATTAATCGGTACAGGTATGAGATGAACCTCAGAAATCCGATGCTTGATGAAATCAAAGCAAATTATCCTTTAGCATTTGAAGCTGGAATTCTTGCGGGTATGGTGTTAAAAGAAAAATTAGGAATTGAAATGCACGAAAATGAAATTGGCTATCTTGCCCTGCATATAGGAGGGGCGATTGAAAGGAAAAAAATAAGCAATAAGCCAAAGCGATGCATTATTGTTTGTGCATCTGGAGCAGGAAGCGCAAGGCTCCTGCATTATAAGCTGAAGTCTAAATTTGGGACGAGCCTTACAATTTTGGGAACGACACCGTATTACAAGCTAAATCAGATGTCGCTCGATTCCCTGGATTTTATTGTGACTACGATTCCCATTTCTGAAGCTCTGCCTTTGCCGGTTATCGAAGTAAATACGATTTTGGGCGGAAATGACCTGGACAAGGTAGAATCGTTTATCCATAAGATAGAAGACAAACCTTTCGAATATACAAAAGAAAAGTTAGTATTTCTCCAGCAAACCTTCGACACAAGGGATGAAGTACTGAATTTCTTAGGCGAGCAGCTCGAGCAATTAGGACTCGTAAGTGAAGCGTTTATTGATTCTGTTTTTGAAAGAGAAGCTGTATCGCCTACATGTTTTGGCAATCTGACAGCCATCCCCCATCCGATCATGCCGCAGTCGGACACAACGTTTTGGGCAATTTGCACGTTGCAAAAACCAATTGAATGGGCGGATAAACGAGTCCAATTTGTCTGTTTGTTATCCGTTGAAAAAAACACCGACGCTGATTTGCAACACATGTATGACTTGTTGGGGGGCATCATCGATGATGTATCGCTCGTCAAGCGTCTATTGAAATGTAAAACCTATCCGGAGTTTATTTCGATGTTTCAAAAAAAACAATCCTGTGTGTAAAGCCGGGATTGTTTTTTAATCTTTTTCCGCAGTCAAAGGAAAAAGATTGTGTGTAAATGTAAGCGTTATTATATTACGATTTGAATAGAAAGAAACATGAAGCCCAAGCATTTTACTATGGCGGGCTGACATATTTTCTACTATCTATTGGAGGGGATACAGATGAATATTTTACTATGTTGTGCAGCAGGAATGTCGACCAGTTTACTCGTAACAAAGATGGAAAAAAGCGCTCATGAACAAGGTGTGGACTGTAAAATTTGGGCTGTTCCGGGAGATGCCGTCAGAAAACATATCGATGAAGCAGATGTGTTATTGCTTGGACCGCAAGTAAGATATTTGCTGCCGCAATTAAAAAAATTAGGAGAGGAAAAAGGGGTTCCTGTCGATGTCATTAATTCGGTCCATTATGGGACTTGCAACGGCGGTGAAGTTTTAAAATATGCTAACCAGCTAGTTGCAGTAAAGTAAGCAAGGGGAGTGTTCTCTATGAATAAAGTAAATCTCTTTTTAGAAAATAGAGTAATGCCCATTGCTGGCCGGATAGCAGGACAAAGGCATTTATTGGCATTGCGTGACGGTATTGTTCTCACAATGCCACTTATTATCGTCGGCTCTCTATTTTTAATCTTAAGCAATTTGCCAATTCCGGCTTATTTAGACATGATGGCCCGTTTGTTTGGCGACGAGTGGTCTGTGAAGCTGTCCTACCCGGTTGGCGTGACATTTGACATTATGGCCCTTGTTGCCTGTTTCGGAATTGCCTATCGCTTAGCGGAACGATACGAGGTCGATGCATTGTCATCAGGCGCAATTGCCGTTGCTGCCTTTCTGTTGGCAACTCCGTACGAGGTTCCGTTTTTACAGGAAGGTTCCGACACTCCGATTATGGTAGACGGGGGAATTCCAGTCGTATTGATGGGCAGCCAAGGTTTATTTGTGGCGATGATCATCGCTCTTTTCTCGACTGAAGTATTCCGCTTTGTGATTAAAAAGAATATTGTCATCAAGATGCCGGACGGAGTGCCTCCAGCGGTAAGCCGGTCATTTATTGCTCTTATTCCCGGTTTTCTCATTATTACGATCATATGGATCTTGCGTTTAATCGTTGAGCAAACCAGTTTTGGAAATTTGCATAACGTTGTCGGTGATGTGCTGGGACAGCCAATGAGTGTACTTGGAGGAAGCCTCATCGGAAGTTTAATTGCCATGTTGATTATGATGGTCCTTTGGGCTTGCGGGTTGCACGGATCGAATATCGTTCTTGCCGGGATTATGGCTCCGATTTATTATGCGGCCATGGATGAAAACCGCTTAGCCTTCCAAAGCGGAGAAGAGCTGCCGAATGTTTTCACACTACAGTTCTTTGAAGTATGGATTAATGTGGGCGGAAGCGGGGCAACATTGGCTCTTGTGGTGGCGATGGTCATCTTTGCGAAAAGCCAGCAAATGAAGTCGTTGGGAAGACTCGCTGTTGGTCCGGCTTTCTTTAACATCAATGAACCGATTATCTTCGGGATGCCGATTGTCATGAATCCGTTGCTGTTAATTCCTTTTATTTTTACTCCGCTTGTCACTATTGTTACGACGTATATTGGCATGTCGACCGGATTAGTCGCTAAGCCTGCTGGTATCGCGGTACCTTGGACCATGCCGCCTATCGTCTCTGGATACTTGGCAACAGGAGGAAGCATATCGGGTGCTATCTTGCAGGTGTTCAATTTCTCCATATCGTTAGCGATTTATTATCCATTCTTAAAAATGTGGGATAAGCAAAAAGTAAAAGAAGAAAATGCTTCTGAAGAGACAAGTGATATATCAGTAGAAAAAACTCAGGAAGAACGAGTGATGTAAGGAGGAACATGAAATGGAAAACCTACAAGAACAGATTTTTCAGCTTATTCTTCATGGCGGGAATGGAAAAAGCTTAGCAATGGAAGCGATTACTTCAGCTAAAGGAGGAAAATGGGCTGATGCAAGAGAGAAACTCGATCAAGCATCAAACGAGTTGAATAAAGCACATTATATCCAAACATCATTAATCCAAGGAGAAATCAAAGGAGAAGCCGCTGAAATTTCTCTCTTAATGATTCATGCCCAAGACCACTTAATGAATGCAATGACAGTGAAGGATTTGGCTACAGAATTTGTTGAGTTGTATGAAACGATAAAATTATCAGGAGGAATCAGCTTATGAAACAAGGAATTAAAATCGTAACCATTGGCGGAGGCTCTAGCTACACCCCTGAACTTGTCGAAGGATTTATTAAAAGATATGAAGAGCTTCCAATCAGCGAACTTTGGCTTGTCGACGTGGAAGAAGGAAAAGAAAAATTAGAGATTGTTGGTAATCTGGCGAAGAGAATGGTGAAAAAATCTGGTCTGCCTATCGATATTCATCTGACTCTCGATCGAAGAGAAGCGTTAAAGGATGCTGACTTCGTTACTACTCAGTTCCGAGTAGGATTATTGGACGCTCGTTCAAAAGATGAACGCATCCCTTTAAAATACGGAGTTCTGGGCCAGGAAACAAATGGACCTGGAGGCCTATTCAAAGGTCTTCGCACCATTCCTGTCATCCTGGATATTTGTAAGGATATTGAAGAACTGTGCCCGGAAGCGTGGTTAATTAACTTTACGAATCCTGCCGGAATGGTAACCGAAGCCGTGTTACGCTACAGCAATATCAAAAAAATCGTCGGCTTGTGTAATGTGCCAATCGGTATGGAAATGGGCATCGCAAAGTTATTAGACGTAGACCATTCCAGAATCCGCATTGATTTTGCAGGTCTTAATCATATGGTATACGGATTAAATGTGTATCTCGACGGAGTCAGTGTCAAAGACAAAGTAATGGAAATGCTGAGAGATCCAAATAACAGCAGTTTTGTTAAAAATATTGACGGGCTGGGCTGGGAACCTGAATTTACCAAAGCATTAAACGTATTAACGTGTCCTTACCATATGTATTATTACAAGACACAGGAAATGGTAGAAAAAGAAATTGAAAACTATGAAAAAGGGGAAACAAGAGCGGAAGTTGTTAAAAAACTTGAAAAAGAATTGTTTGAACTTTATAAAGATCCGAATCTAGACATTAAGCCGCCTCAGCTTCAGGAACGAGGAGGCGCGTATTACAGCGATGCAGCAGTAAGACTTATCACCTCTATATATACGGATAAAAGAGACATTCAGCCGGTAAATACGATGAATAACGGTGCAATCGCAAGCATTCCAAATGACTCTGCAGTGGAAGTCAGCTGTATCATTACGAAAGATGGTCCAAAGCCAATTTCGATTGGAGATCTTCCTGTTCCTGTAAGGGGGCTTGTCCAAACGATTAAATCATTCGAACGTGTCGCGGCAGAAGCAGCGGTAACCGGAGATTACGATAAAGCGGTTATGGCACTGACGATAAATCCGCTGGTCGCTTCTGATAAACTAGCAAAACAAATCGTCGATGAAATGTTGGAAGCCCATAAAGATTATCTACCGAAGTTTTTTAAAACAGTGGAAGCGTAACAAAGAAAGCCTGCAAGGATCATGATCCTTGCAGGCTTTTTAATTGCTTAGGAAACGATAAAATCTGGAACCTATTGAAAACCCCCCACATGACAAGTGGCTAAATTGCGAATTTTATTGCAGCGGACGTTTTTTTAAATAGGAATAATCGGCAGTACACGAGGAAGGCGAATGATTTCGCATCTGGGCACAAAAAAAGCGAAAGTGGTCGCAATAAATTCGGAAGAGGGCACAATAAAATGAAAACTGGTCACAATCATTCCCGGAATGGGCAGAAAAACCCGGAATGTGCGTCATCTCCAAGCCGCTGAACTACTTCCAGCGGTCGCTTCTCAAATGAGCACCGATGAAAACGGGCAGTACACGAGGAGGGCGAAAGATTTCGCATCTGGGCACAAAAAAAGCCGAATGTGGTTTTTATCCTTGCTCCGCTTGCAGCAACAACAGCAACCTATTTAGCGATGGATTTTGGCTGGGTAGCCAAACCAGCTGGTATCGCTCTTCCTTGGACGATCCCTCCGATTATTGGAGGGTACTTGGCTACAGGCGGAAAAATTTCTGGTGCAGTCATGCAGCTGGTCAATATAGGAATATCCCTGATGATTTACTACCCATTCTTTAAAATGTGGGATAAACAAAAGATGATAGAAGAGAACGCTGCTGTGGAAAGCGTGGAAGTGATGCAAGCAGAGGAAAAAACGGCGTTGAAAGGGTAAGAGGTGAAAAGATGGCTTGGAAAAAAACAAGCTATTTTTACTTCATTGCGATGCCTATAAGGAGGGCTGAAAACTGGTCTAGTACAAGGGCAGGGGTTGGCCGCCCCTGCCAATTGTTGAATGAAACGGTTCTCTTTTTGTTTCTATCAGGGAGATTTACTCCTTTCGACCAATCATTTTTTGTGCAAAATCAGGGTCTTCCAGCAGTGGGCGTCCGATAGCCACGGCATCTGCTAGCCTGTCCCTGATGATTCGGTCTGCAAAGCTGCGGGTATAGATTTTGCCGACTGCGATAACAGGTACGTTAAGATGCTGTTTAATTGCAGCTGCATCAGGCAGTTGATAGCCTGGATGAATATCCGCAGGCTGGACGGGCAGCAGACCGCCAGATGATACGTCAACCGCATCAAGAAGCCCGTCAGTTTCAAGTGGTTTGAGTATCAGCCCCAGCTCCTGAGGATTTAGGCCGCCGTCGATATAATCGGTCGAGGAGATACGTACGATCACCGGATAATTGCTGCCGGTTTCAGCGCGTATTGCGGCAAGGGTGTCTCGCAAAAATTTCGTCCTGCCGTGACGCGTTCCGCCGTATGCGTCGCTGCGATGATTGGAGATCGGCGACAGGAACTGATGAATCAAAAATCCGTGAGCCGCATGTACCTCAATCCCATCAAAGCTCGCCTCGATACTGCGTCTAGCGGCCAGGTGATAACTTTCAATGAGGCCCTCAATTTCGGAGATCGACAATTCTGCAGGCTTTCCGTACGAATCGTCATAGGGGATCGCGCTAGGAGCAATGAGACGATTCGTTACTTCCGGTGCCGATTTTCTTCCTCCGTGAGACAATTGAACGAATATAGGTGTATGCCGGGTATGAACGGCTTCGGTTACTCTTTTCAACGCTTCGGTGTGTCGATCCGAATAAATGCCGATGTCGTTTGGCCAAAGTCTGCCGTTATTGGACACAGCCGTCGACTCCACTATCATTAAACCGATCCCGTTCGCCCTGCTCAAGTAATGCTGAATATGATGCTCTGTAGCATAACCTTCCGGCGAGCCTTTATACTGTTGCATAGGCGCCATAATTAACCGGTTACGAAGCTTGATGCCACCAATGGTGAGAGGGGTGTCAAGGGAAAGTGAATTTGTCTTGATCATTTGATATCCACTCCTTCAAATTCTATTTGAATGACATTTTATATGGTTGGAGTTACAATTTACATATATAAATAAAGTTATTAAGAAACAAAATTATTTATATTAAAGTTAAAAATACGATTACAGCATATAAAATAAAGGAGAAGACTCATGATGGACAGAATCGACAGTAAAATACTATCACTGCTACATGAGAACGCGCGAATTTCTGCTGCCGAAATCGGCCGGACGATCGCTATGACACAGCCGGCAGTTACCGAACGAATTCACAAGCTTGAGGAAAAGGGGATCATAGCAGGCTACAGGGCGGTCCTTTCGCCCAAGAAACTGGGTAAAGACGTCACGGCGTTCGTGCAGTTTAAAACGAGCAATTGTCTGGACTTCCAGGAATTCTGCTCGCAATCCCCAGATGTCATCGAATTGTACCGCATTAGCGGGGAGTATAATTTCTTGATGAAAATAACTACCGCATCGATGGAGTCGTTGACCGCTTTTCTCGATACGTGCGGCCCGTACGGTTTCTCTTCAACGCTTATCGTGCTTTCGGAAGCGATTCAGAATAAGAGTATGATTGCTGAGGATGGAGATTATATACAAGATACTTGAAAAATGATGGAAGTCTCAGTGGAACATAGCGGTTTGTGTTGCTTTGAATAGAGGGAGACTCAATTTCAACAAGCTTGTCCCCCTCTCTTGCCATTTAATATGATCTCTCTTTTCCTGTCTTTTGAAAGGAAAGCCAATTTTGTTTACAAAAAAACTCCCAATCTGGCACAAAACCAAATCAGGAGAAAAGACTGCTAGATTACTGGTAATAAAGCTTCCCTTTATCATCGATATAAACAGACTTAATAATCGTTCTTTGGAATTTCTCTTTATCTAAGCTTCCATCAATATCGATCGTCATATTGTAGACACCTTCACCAATGTTTGGCAGCTTAAAGGTTTCGTTATTTTTTTTCTGTCCTTTTACTTTTCTTTGTTTGAGCTTTCCGTTTTTATTATAGTATTCAATCGTCATATCTGTTTTTACCTTCAGCTTCTGATCCTTTAGGTTCACCTTCAGATCACCGTTTGCAAGAGTTGTACTAAGTAAATCGTTTAATGGACTGACAAAGGATGCGTTCAACAAGTAATGCTCTTTTTGATCAGAGTTCGCTTGTATCACCCATTTCCCTTCCTCAGGATTTTCTATTTTAATTGAATGATGATAAGACCCTTTTAAATTATCCGATTCTTTAGTCGTTGTAAAAGCTGTATAAGTTTTATTGTTAGGAGAGATAAGAGTCAATTCTGTTCCTGATTGATCACTAGCCCAATCAATATTGATCTCTTTCACTCCTTTTTCTACATAAATATCCTCATTTTTCGTTCCTTCGTACTCGCCCCCGCGGGTGTAATTGCCAGCCTGATTATCAGCAGGTGCGCTGTTTTCTAAGCTTTGTGCTTGAAAGCTTGCAGAAGAATACTGAGTTTCATTCAAATAATTCTTAAAAAGCTGAAAGGTAGATGACCCTACCCTAATTGTGGAATGGTCCCAACTTCCTACTTTAATCTCAGTTGCATATGGAAGTCTTGAACTATTCACAGTCACAACACCATCATTACTGCCGTAAGCTCTTAAATATAGACCTCCCCAATACATCGAGCTTCCGAAGCTTCCCCATTCGGTCCCGCCAAAGGTGTAAATCGGAGCTTTATTCACATAAGGATGATTGTCTGTTAAAGAGCGAAAATACTCCATGTAACCTGTTTGCATGGAATATGTCCCATCATTTTTGCTCCCCAATAAGTCAGCCAGCCAACCGGCCCAGCTGCTATAAGCTAAATCAGCTAATTGTGAGCCGTGATGAGGGGTAGATAGTGTAATCACTCTCTCAACATAAGGGTATGCTCCATTATGAATAAGAGCGACCTGAGTATCAATTCCACCTTTGCTATGAGCGACTACAACCACTTTTTCACCGAAGTGATGATACATTTCCTCTAGTTTCTGCTTTAGCAGATACCCATTGTCCCACATGTTTTTGGTTGGATATAAATCGATGAATGCCGTTTCATATCCGTTTTGGTAGGCGGTATTATACATGTCGTTATCCAGATGCCAAGTGTCAGACGAGCTGTTTAATCCATGTACAAATAGAACCGGACGATTGGAAGGCGCAACATTCGCAGGAGTCGCTCCAACATACCATTGACCTGGGGTTCCTTGTAGCTCACTACCTCCGATAGATCCTGCCTTACTGATTGCCGGAACGAAAAAGAACAAAGCGACAAGAACAATCAACACCTTTTTCATCTTTACCATTTTTCCTCTCACCTTCACTAATTTTTAGGAAGTCATGAGGCGTGTCTAAGAGGAGATCCCATAATAATATAACGGAAGGAAAAGGTAAACGAATACATAAATTAGAAAAAACAGTTAAAAACTAATAGTTTATTCCTAATTTATACATTTATTTAATGCGAAAGACTTACTTGCTAAAGCATTTTTGTCTTTAAATATCAACAATACAAGTCGATTATTGTTAAAAAAATTTAAAAGTTTGTTTAGAGGATGTTTAGAAATAGGCATTAATCTTAAAATAGATTTTCATTCAAGAATCCGAAGTGTGAAATTATTGAAACTTAAAAAAAGCTGGTGGTTATTAGTCATTGTATCTTTGGGAGTAATCGTTCCTTTTGCAGCACCATATTTAACATTCGATCCTGACAATAGCCGCATACGCATGACATCGACAACCATCCAATTTCCCCTATTAGTTGCTCATATTATATTTGCATGTGTTGCCCTAATATCAGGTTTTTTTCAATTCATAGATCGTATTCGAATGAAGAACCCCAAAGTTCATCGCTATCTAGGAAGGATATATGTGATCAGTGTCTTTATAAGCGGAGTACTTGCATTGGCGACTATTTACTATATTGAAAACTTTTCGAAAGCAACTTCTTTCCTTGTTTTATCGCTAATATGGTTATTTACTTGCTGGAAAGGGTATCGTACCGCTGTAAGAAAAGACTTTGCGAGCATCGCAAATGGATGATACGGAGTTTTGGTGTCACTTTAGTAGCAGTAAGTGGACGTGTAGCGGTGCCAGTATTGCTATTAACCTATTATACTTTAAATGGGTTCTCTCTCCCTGGAGGAAGAGAGAAGATGGTGGAGGAAGTTTTAAATGTTAATATATGGGTAGGGCTAATTGTTAATTTTATAATAGTCGAGTACTTAAATCAAAAATAATAGACAGTAGATGAGGGGATACACAACTAAAACGGTGAGTAGTTTTGATTAAATTGCAGGTTAATATAAGAGAGGGAGACTCAAGCCCCTTGAGTCTCCCTCTCGTGCTATTTAAAAAGAAGACTTAAGATGCTGTACCAACGCTTCTGCACTTTCATTCACTTGCTCTGTTGTAATAGTGTTAGCTCCATGAGTTAAGTACATTGGCAGAAAATGCATGCCTGTAAAGTTGGCCATTGCTTGAAATGGCTTTGTTATTTCACTCATACTGAAGTGATTAGAGCCGCCTGCTTGATAGGCTTCCTCTGGTGAGCCTATAGAAATCGCTAAACTAAATTCTTTTCCTCGCAATTTTGTCCCCTCTGATCCATATGCCCATCCGTATGTAAGGACAACATCCTGCCACTCTTTTAATAATGATGGACTGCTGTACCAATAAAGCGGGAACTGGAATACAATTCTTTCATGATCCAATAATAGCTTTTGTTCGCGTTCGACATCGATTCGTTTATCAGGATATTGTGCGTATAAGTCATGGACGGTAATATCTTGTTCCTGCTGTAATCTTTCCATCAAAGCCTTGTTTATGACTGAATTTGCTAAATTCGGATGAGCGACAATGACTAATGTTTTCATTCATATTCACCTCTAGTTATTATTTGTACGTGAAAATGTTAATTTGAAAAACGACTAAGAAGTAAAGTGGCTTTACAACATTATTTGTATATGCAAATGAAAGAGTAAAAAAAGATGAAATTAACTTTTCTTTTCTAATTTAATGCATGCATCGTTCAGCATTTTACTTAATTCAAGACTAAATTCTTTCCCTAACGATTTCGAGTAGTCTGCATACAATTCATTTAAAGAAATTCGAAACTGCTCGTAAACTTTTTCGCCTTCTTCTGTTAAAGAGATGTAGGATTGCTTGCCGCACATTTTTCTGGACACAAGCTTTTGTTTTTCAAGCTTATCGATGAATCTCGTACTTGTAGAAGGAGCGATTGACATTTTTTCGCAAATTTCTTTTTGGGTAATTTGCGGGTGGAACTTAACAATCATGATCATATAAAGATAAGAAGGTGCAAGGTTACTGAAATCAAATGTTTTTTCCGCCAGCTTTGTAATATTTCGCGCAAATCGGTTAGCGGTAAAAAATAAGCATTGAGTTAGTAATAGTTCTTCTTCGTTCAAAACCTTCAGTCCCCTCTTTCATTTGCATATACAAATTAACATGGTGGGATGTGTGATGTCAAACAAATTATTCCGTCAAAAAAAATAACAGCCACTCCTAACAAGAAATACCACGTGGACTATACCAACACCTACTGCGCATTAACTTTTGACATGAGGATACGATCCTGTTTGAGACCCCGGAATTTACTCAGTGGAATGAGCATTGGCAAGCAAGACTAGGCAGACAGTAGGAATCGAAAGCCTCTGTCAATCAACTGATGCAAAACAGCAATCCTGCGGTCATCCCGTGGAACCATCGGGTAGAAGAAGCGTTGGAAGCTGCAGTGGAACAAGGAGACTACAGCGTGATGGAGCGGCTTTTGGATGTTCTTTCAAACCCTTGCGCACACTCCATAGAACAGGCTGAACACTGTACGGTCCCAGAGTCAGCAACTCCTTACCAGACCTTTTGCGGTACTTGATATATGCAAAAGAAACGAATCTTGAATTTAAGGTTCATTAGAAAATCCCCCTAATGCGAGGGGGGATTTTCTAATAGCTGAAACAGAAATAATTCAACTTGGAAATGTACATAACCCCTAGCTTTGATTAACGTTTTGTCAGTTTTTCGTGTTAACTTCTATAAAAGCTTGAAAGGAGGTGTCTTACAATTATCTTTGCTGTTTTGATATCTGTGTCTAATGACCATTGACGGTAATGCAGATATTCAAAGACCTGCGATGACACACTGTTTGATAGCCTCTACGCTAACGAATTCAAATTTATTTAACGGATCCCTTTGTTGAATGAAAGGAGTTTTAAAATAAGTTGCGATAAGAGCAGCCTATTTCGGTAAGCAAAAGTGTTTCGTGTTCAGGACCTTTGGATAAACTTTCAATTTAGAAAACATGGATAATCTGAAGAGGTGTCCATTTGGATTAGAGGTTCTAGTATTAAGGCAGAAAAAAATTATTTAAGATCTAAAAAATCAGGTATATTTTGACTGTGACTGAATTAAATGGTAAAATCGGTATAGTTTAAGCCTCATAAAAGAAGTTATGAGGGTAATTGGTGAATTTCTGTCAAGCTTTATCTCAATTGTAATTCCACTGCTAATCAAGCTAATTACAAATGATATTGCTTCTGAATAACTGGGCATTTGGATACCTCCAATCGTCATAATCAACCAATTCAATATACTAATTATAGTATAAGCTAATAGTGCATCTAGTAGTCTCTTTATAGTCTAGCAATAGCCTATAATTCGAAAGGAGAGTATGCTTGCAAGGGTTTCTTTTAAAGAGTAATAGACTACGATTACATACCCTTGCTAGCTCTGCCAAAAAATGAATAAGCAAAAATATAGAGTTAAGGGATATACACATCTAGATAATAAAAAATCTATCGAAAAAGTTAAGAATAATATACAAAATCCCAGATGGATTGCTAAACATGGATTTTATCCATTTATACATTTTAAAATTAAGTTTCACAAGTATAATAGAAAGCTTAAAAAGCCGAAAGAAAAAATCCGAAAAATATTTTATGCTTCTCATATCGATAGCTTTATTTATAAGTATTATGGTGACAAATTAAATAATCACTATAATTCTGTTGTTGAAGAATTAGGTATTAATGATGTTGCTATTGCTTATAGAAATAACTTATCCGGGAAAAGTAATATTAATTTTGCTAAAGAAGTTATTGATTTTATCAAAGCACAACAAAATGCATATATCTTTGTTGCAGATTTTACTAATTTCTTTGATACTTTGGACCATAGGTATCTAAAAGAGAAAATCCGCTATACCCTAAAAAAGGAAACCTTACCTGATGACTATTATAATGTCTTTAAAAATATAACGAGATTCAGTTATTTTATAAAAGATACAATAGAATCTGACTTGAAAATCAAATATACTGAAAGTGAAATAAAAAATAAATATAAGTATTTTACCGAAGAAGAGTTTAGAGCTTTTAAGCATAAAAATATATATAAGAATTCTAAGAGTTTTGGAATTCCTCAAGGAGCTGGAATTAGTTCGGTCTGTTCAAATATTTATCTCTTAGATTTTGATGAAAAAATAAAGAAGTATGTAGATGAGCGAAATGGATTATATAGAAGATATTGTGATGATTTAATTATAGTAATTCCTCATGGGGGAGACGCCCAGCTCTATAATTTTCAAATTCATCAACAATTTGTGGAAAATGTAAAAAAGCAGGTTCCAAATTTAGAGATTCAACCTGAAAAGACTGGAAATTACTTTTACACTAATAATAAAATAATGGACTTAGAATTTAATGAAACAAAATTAGATTATCTAGGGTTTAGCTTTAATGGCGAGGAGGTTCGAATCAGAGAAAAAAGTCTTTTTAAATATTATACGAGAACATATCGAAAAATAAGGATATGTAATCGTAAGTCAAAAGAGTTCGCTCGTAAATCCTATAGAAGAGAGTTATATAAAAATTATTCACACTTGGGTAAAAATAAGAAGGGACATGGAAATTTCCTGAGCTATGTCTCAAGAGCACAGAAAATATTTGATGAAAAATCTAGTACTGAAAACCTTATGGAAACTCAAGTGAAAAATCATTGGAAAAATATTGAATATCGATTAGAAGACCCAAAATTATAAAGACAAGTCTGATTCTAGTTAATTAAGAGCAGGCTTTTTTTATTTATATATATCTTAAAATAAATTTCTAACACCTTAGATGTAATAATGTGTAAAATGGGTTCTTATTAGGGCAGTAGGGGCTTTATATGTTCCAGCTAAGAATTCCTCTATTTAGATGAAAGGACTATACGAAGATATTTATCGTCGGTAGAAGAGGGGTTAGTCAAGGAAGTTATGCAAACTGATATAGCTAATAAGCTGAATTGGAAACTTTATGTTTCTCTTGGGGAGATGAGGAAGTTGCCTGTAGCAGTAGGAATTACAATACCAAATGTAGGGGAAAAGAAAAAAGGAAAAGCAGGTACAGTCTCTGTTCAAATGAGTAAAGCGCCTACTGTCGACTCGCAATTTGATAAGTTATTTAAGTATCTTGAGCCTGTGCTACAGTACTTAAGGGATTTGAACTCGCAATTTGGTCTCAGCTTGAAAATGGACAATTTGTATACTATTCATCTGAGGTATCTCTACCAAAAGGATATGAAAATGCTTAACTCCTTAAGTATAGGTACTGACTTTTATGATTTCGCAAAAAACTGGGTAGAAAATGGTGATGCTTTCGAAAAGTTATAGAAGAAAGCAATGGCAATAGAAAAGAAGCTGCTTAAAAAGTATTTACGAATATATATTCACTTCCAATAGATTCACAAAGAAAGTATTGCAAAAATCATTCATGATAACTTGAGAGATTCAATTCTTGAAGACCTAACTTTTGGTAGAGCATTAAACTTTGGCGAGAGAAGAGCATGTTCTAAATACTAGTGATAGAAATACATTTTTTGAATCAACCTTAAAAGGTGTTGATAGAATTATGAATCGAGAAGAAAGACGAAAATAAAAATGATTTGTTTGATATAGCAACTAAACCAGCCGTAACAATTTTACTAATCGAAATTGTCTGATAATAAACAAGTAGGGGGAAGTGATAAAATGACACATTGGTTTGAATATTCAATAGTCGCAGTACATATGAAAAATGCAAAAGATTGTATAGAAAAAATGCAAAAAGTGACATTCAAAGAGATAGGTTATAATTATGGTAAAGTAGAAGAGGGTATTTTTTTTAATAACACAAGGTATGGTGTTTTAGCTATTTATAGTATTAATGCTACCCTAGAAACAACAGTTGCTATGACATCAAGAGTATTAACAGTAAAAGCAAAACATTTTAATGTTAGGGTTGATAAACTAACTGAAAAAGGAATAATTACAAAGGATTTGACCCTAAAAAATCTAATACAGTTAAGAAAGATAAGAAATCTTATATCTCATTGGGAAGAAAATCATTTAGAGCTTTTAGGAACTTCAAGTTATTTACCTGTAATGTTTTCTAAAACAGTATCTAAAAATAAGAACGAAGAGTTAATTAGTATGCTTACACCAGACCGGATGAACCAATACTTAGACGATTTAGCAGGTTTGTTAAATAATATAATACATAATATTGATAAGGAAAAATATAATAGGTTGTATTATAGTCTTAAGCAAATTAGAGATGGACTACTTGTAATTGGATATTAGATCAAGCGTGAGTGGATCAAAGGGAATTTTGGTAATAGTCATTAAAGTAGAAAAAATTCATATAGTTTTCATCTACTTCAACTGTGTTTTTTAACGGTGGTCACGTCATTAATAAAGGGGGAGAATGCCTCTCTATTAAAGAATACCAAAAGAATTTTGCATCCTAGAATAGTGTTATACCTTTTCCTACTTCTCTAAACCCTAAACCATCAACAAAAATCAACTGATGTATAAAACAAATACCTTACTAGGAGCCACCCTAATGGACATCCAAAAAAAATTGATCGTAAATTCAGAAAAGGGAAATTTGTTAATAGAATTAATACGTTCAATTAGTGAGTGCAAAAGTTTTTATTTTAGTGTCGCATTTATTAATTTTAGTGGCCTTCAGCTTTTGCTTGATCCATTAAAAGAAGCAGGAGAAAAAGGAATCAAAGGGAAGATCATTACGTCTACTTATCTAAATTTCACCGATGCAAAGTCCTTAGAAAAGATAAGAGAGTTTAACAATGTGGAGCTAAAGGTTTTTGTTACAGAAAAGGAGCTCGGTTTTCATACGAAAGCTTATATTTTCGAGTACGAGGAAAGCTATAAGGTGATTATCGGTTCATCCAATATTACACAAAGCGCCCTTAAAAGTAATATTGAATGGAATGTTGAAATCGTTTCTAAAGAAAACGCTGGTTTTATAGAAGAGGTTTTAAAGGAATATCAAATTTTGTGGGACAGTAGCGTCTATGCTGATCAGGATTTTATTGATAGGTATGAAGGTTTTCTTAAGAGTCTCAAAAAATCGCAAATGACCCATCAACTGATCTATGAAAATCGGAAATATATTGTTCCAAATAGAATTCAAAATCGTGCGATTGAGAATTTAGAACGGCTTAGACATTTTGGCGAAAGAAAAGCTCTGGTGATTGCAGCCACTGGTACGGGGAAAACCTATATGTCAGCCTTTGATGTCAAAAGGTTCAAACCAAAAAAACTTCTTTTTATTGTCCATCGCGAAGAAATTTTAAGAAAAGCAAGAGATAATTTTGAAATGCTCCTTCCGAATGAAGGCCTTACTTTCGGGTTGTTGACAGGAAATCAAAAGCAAAAACACGTTGACTATGTATTTGCTACTATTCAAACAGTGTCCAAATGCTTTCATGAATTTAAGAAGGATGAGTTTGATTACATCATTATTGATGAGGCTCATCATGCAACGAGTCCAACCTACCAAGGTGTTTTAAATTACTTCGAGCCACAATTCACTCTTGGGATGACTGCATCGCCAGAAAGAAGCGACAATCATAATGTGTTTGAGCATTTTGATAATAATGTCGCGTTAGAAGTACGATTACATGAGGCTTTAGATGACGAGCTGATCATTCCTTTTCATTATTTTGGCATCACAGATTTTGAAGGCATTGACCTAAGAGGTGTTTCAATTGATGACATAGCTGAAGTTACCAAAAGGTTAAAGGTGAATGAACGTGTTGATTTTATCATTGAGAAGATGAATTTTTATGGGCACGATGGAGAGAAAAGAAAGTGCCTAGGATTTTGTGCAAGTATTGAACATGCGACCTTCATGGCGGCGGAGTTTAATAAAAGGGGCTACCTAAGTATTAGTTTAGATGGCACTGATACAGTTGAGCAACGCGGAAACTATATTCAAAGATTAGAAGATGAAAATGATGAGTTACAATGCATCTTCACAGTAGATATCTTTAATGAAGGCGTAGATATCCCTTCTGTAAATACTGTATTAATGCTCAGACCAACGAACTCTCCAATTGTCTTTATTCAACAATTAGGAAGAGGACTGAGAAAGTACAAGAATAAGAGCTTTTTAACAGTTCTTGATTTTATCGGTAACCATAATAAAGCCTTTCTAATTGCCATCGCGCTAAATGGAAGTAGATATTATGATAAAGAAAGTCTTAAGGTAGCCATTTCAACGGGATTTGCTAATATCCCAGGATGTACACATATTCAAATGGATAAAATATCTCAGGAAAGAATTTTAGAGCAAATTGATAAGGAAAACTTCAATTCCATGAAATATTTAAAGGAAGAGTATTTCGAATTTAAGAAGCTCAATCAAGGATATATTCCATATTTCTTATTAGATTATCTGAAATTCGATGCGGCACCTGATCCTATTAAATTTATTGATCGTGAAAAAACGTATTTACAATTCGTAGCCAAGGTTGAGAAGGATGATCATCTGAAAAACCTGTTACATAATGAAATTTTTGAACAGACATTAAAAGAATTATCAAGCAAGCTGCCATTAAAACGAATACACGAATTTGTTATCATTCGATATCTTTTTGATCACGATGAAATATCTCTTGAAACAGCTACGCTTGAAATTTTAAAAATGGTTAAAGACGTTGATGGGGATAGTGTATTACATGCATTTGAGTGTTTAAATCAGGATTATTATGATAATATCCAGAAAAACAACAAACCGCAATTATTTACGAATAGTAGCGGTATTCTAAAGAAGACTCGAGCCTTTCCGCAATTGCTAGAGAAGAAAGAATATAGAGATTACATCGAAGATATCGTGAATTATGGGATTTTCCGCTATGAAAAAGAATATAAACAGGAATACTATGGTGTTCCGCATTTTAAACTGTACGAACAATATCAAATGACCGACGCTGCATTGCTTTCCAACTACCGAAAAATTCACACAGCCTTTCGAGGTTCAGGGTTGCTAACAAATGGAAATGATTTTTTCCTATTTATCGACTTGCACAAGGAAGAGGATATTAAAGAAAGCATTAATTACAATGATCAATTCCTTGATGAACAAACCTTTCAATGGGAGACGCCAAATAGTACAGCTCAATCATCTGAAAGAGGAAAGAATATAATTCATAATAAACAACGGGGAATTAACCTTCACTTGTTTGTCAGGAAGTACAAGGAAATTGATAAAAAAACGCAGCCATATATTTATATTGGGAAAGGCGATACTGTTCATTATGAAGGAGAAAAGCCAATTACTACCCAAATCAAATTGGAGAACGAAGTCCCGGCAAATTTGTATATCGAATTCACTGAAAAAGTATAGTCTTCTCAATTAAGAAAAGACTATTTTTCCGATATTAATTGTTTTACAGCAGGAACGTCAGCTGGTGCCCACTTTAACGAATCAAGGTTCTCTCTTTTCAACCAAATTAATTTTGAATGTTCACTACGAATCGGCGTTCCTTTGACAATGCTGCATTTAATAGCAATTAGGTTGATAATAAACGTATCATATTCATGGACATTTTCATTCAGTATTTCTTTCGTTTCGATTTGACACTGCAATTCCTCGTTTATTTCTCTTACTAAAGCGGAGAAGATATCTTCATCTGCCTCCACTTTGCCACCAGGAAATTCCCACATGTTTGGAATCTTCATTTCCGGAGATCTTAGTGCACAGAGAATTTCTTCTTGATCATTTTCAATAACAGCTGCAACTACTTTGACTACTTTTTTCAATGTTATCCCTCCATTTGTAATGATAGCATGTTTGAGAGGGTGATTCTTGATTTATTATCTATTCAGTCAAGGCTTTCTCATCGGGCAAAACTGACCGCAGCCTCACACTCCTATACCATTGAAAACAAAGAACAATGATCAATACAAGGTCTACAGCATCTCCCCCATAATACATAATCATTGCACCTTGATCAGCTTGCTCTCTCGAAACACCGCTAGGCGGATAGGCATAGATCATTTTCGAGAGAATGCTGTGGCCGGCTAACGCAATGATTAGGACAACTGCCCTGTACATAAAACTGTGGCGATATGGGTCTGGATCAATCGAGAGAATGGAAGAGGTAAAGACGTATCCCACCAAAAATATATGGATATGAACCAGGATATGGACAAGGGTATTCTGGTTCATTACTGCGTATAACTCAGTCATATATAGAACCCATAGTCCGCCGATATTCAAAACTGTAGCTGTAATGGGATCAGTCAGGATGCCAACGGGTCTGCTTTTTAATAGTTTGGACAGGCGTCTTGCCGCTGTAATTGGAATTGCCCGAAGAATGAGTGTCATAGGGGCAGCTAAAACGAGCAGAAGCGGCGCCAGCATGCCGAGCAATAAATGTCCGATCATATGTGCGGTGAAATCCATATGTGCTTTTTGTACCAACGGGCCAATTACGCTGGCTGCTACGCAGATGATGCCTGTACTCCAAAGCAGGTAGCGGTGCAGCGGCCATTTTTTGTATCGGCGGTTGGATACGATTCTCGCAATAAAATAAAGTACGATTAATAAGAAGAAGGCAACAGCCAGGACTGGCTCAATTAAAGCTTGATCGCTTGAATGAGTGTGATGGACGTGTTCACTGTTCATTATAAGAACCTCTCTTTATCTGCACAGGCCGCTTATTCGAGAGGGAATTGAGGATTGCTCCAATAACGATCATAATAATAGCGGTAACATTCCAAACAATATCGTAAGGAACCACATTTACATAATAGCGGATTTGGTGAAGCCCCATGAGCTTGTGCTGGATGATGCCGTCATAAAGCTGGAACACACCAGCGCCAAGAAACATACCGCCAATCCATCTTTTGCGAAAAAATGATTTCTGCGGCGGAGATCGGCCACCATGAAGAGTGATCCGACCGTTGCAAACCAGCTGAAGGCGTGAAATAATCCATCGGAAACTAGACCAATTGCCGTTGTCGATTTATCGTAGAAATGATGCCAATGCAACAGCTGATGAAAAACCATTTCGTCGAAAAAGGCGATAAGTCCAAGACCAAAGAGAATGCCAGACCAGAGATTGCGTGACTGGTATTTCGGTTCATCTTTCTCATTTGTTTTCCTGGCAGCCATCATATCCTCCCCTTGTCGTTTTTTCTTTTTTCTATATGTATGGTTTCCTCATTTTAGTAGGTGTAAACTGTATCCAACTACGTTTGCATGATTCGATTAAGTAGTGTGAGGAATTCATCCTGCTGCATGTTTCGTTAAAGTTGCTGTATCGGATCAATCCGTTTTGGGTAGTCAACAACAATGATATTTTCTATTATTCCTTTATTGGTTGCTAAAAAATCCTGATGCTCAGGGTGCTTTAAGTAATCACGGCTCGCTTGCAAACTCTCAAAGGTCACTCTCATGCTGACTGTATAGCCATGGATATGCTGCGTTTCTTCGGTTGAGTTGACGCCTGCACTTAGATCAATAATGCCGGGGATTTTGTCTTTAAACTTTAACAGCTGATGGACCAACTCTGACTTTTCCGCAGATGTTAAATCCGATTGAAATTTAAAGATGATGAGATGTTCGTACATGGATGTTTCCACCTTTAGTTCGAGATGCTTGTACTCAGAAACAGAATGAATATAAAACTAGTTTCTTTTCATGGTATTCCCTTTCGTTTTTTTAAATAAACGATATGTTGAATCTATGAAAAAAGGCGAGCAAGCACCAAAGCACTCACTCACCTTCCAATCTAATACACCTTATCTCCATTAAAAATCGAATTCTTCACAATCACATAATCAACATTTCGAATCGCATCCAGCTTATTGCCACCAGCATAAGAAATAGAGGATTGAAGGTCTTGCTCCATTTCTGTCAATACGTCCTGCAGCGATCCTTTATACTCAACATACATTTTCTTTCCTTCTACATTTTTCCGTTCACCTTTTTGAAATTAAGAGGCGGAGCCAAAGTATTCTTTGTAGAGCTTTCCGTCAATCTCGACGGTTTCTCCCGGTGACTCTTCGTAACCGGCAAACAGGGATCCGATCATGACCATCGTCGCTCCGAACCGGATTGATTTTGCGATATCTCCGTGGGTGCGGATGCCGCCGTCGGCGATAATCGGTTTGCTTGCCGCCTTGGCGCACCAGCGCAGAGCCGCCAGTTGCCAGCCGCCGGTACCGAATCCGGTTTTGATTTTTGTGATGCAGACCTTACCAGGCCCAATCCCAACTTTTGTTGCATCCGCTCCTGCGTTTTCCAGTTCTCTTACCGCTTCCGGAGTCCCGGCGTTTCTGGCAATTACGAAGCTGTATTCTTCCTCTTTCACGCCGACACTGATCGAAGCGAATAATCCTTTTTCGTGCATCTCTTTAATGAATACGGTACGTTTTTCCGGTTCAAATCGGTGCATGACATAAAAGTAACCATTTCCGCTAAGGTAATGGCGATTTTTTCATCAATAATTGTTTGCATATTTGCAGGTACGACAGGAAGCTTAAATTTTCGTCCGCCGAAGGTGACTGAAGTGTTTAATTTCGTTCGTCCTTAGGTGCTATACACCATTTATCAAATCAGGTCAAAGGTTTTTGCTTTTTATCATTTTTATCGTCCGAATGAAAGTTAATTAAAAAACAATATTGACACTGAATAAAGAACATGTCATAATCCAAGTAAATTTATATGAATGATAAAAAATATTCTTATCAAGAGCAGGCGGAGGGACTAGCCCGATGAAGCCCGGCAACCGACTCATGAGCACGGTGCTAAATCTTGCAACAGAAATGTTGAGTGATGAGAAGTTGTTTTTTCGAAAACCTCTTCTTATGTGGAAGAGGTTTTTTCATTATACAGGAAATGACTTTCAGTAATGCTGAAATGAAAGGAGGCGTTGGCAATTATGGCAGAAGTAATTGCTGTTTATCAATTGGCTGCTGAGCCAGAAAAGCTGGAAAAGAAAGCGGAGGATATTGCCCTTGGATTAACGGTCGGCTCCTGGACCAACCTTCCTCTGTTAGAGCAGGAGCAATTAAAGAAACATAAAGGCCGTGTGGTCGAAATAAAAGAAATCGGTGAAACATTGCCTTCTGGGAAGAAACTTTCGGAAATACATATTGCGTTTCCAAGTGATAATTTTTCAAATGATTTACCGGCGATTTTAACGACAACCTTCGGGAAATTATCGCTTGATGGTGAAATTAAGCTGCTCGATTTAAAGCTTGATCCGGAGCTTGAAAACGATTTTCCCGGCCCTCGTTTTGGGATAAAAGGGATTCGCGAGAAATTAGGCATCTATGACAGACCGCTCGTAATGAGCATTTTTAAAGGGATCATTGGGCGAAATATGGAGTATTTGCTGGGTCAATTGCGGGAACAGGCCTTGGGCGGGATTGATATTGTGAAGGATGATGAGATCCTGTTTGATAATGACCTGACCCCATTTGAACAACGGATTTCAGAAGGGAAGAAGGTTCTCGACCAGGTGTACGAGGAAACCGGGCATCGGACCTTATATGCTGTCAATTTAACAGGGCGGACTTTTGATTTAAAAGAGAAAGCAAGAAGAGCGAAAGAGCTGGGTGCGGATCTTCTTTTGTTTAATGTTTTCACTTATGGTCTTGATGTGTTGCAAGCCTTGAGGGAAGACGAGGAAATCGCCCTTCCGATTATGGCTCATCCTGCCTTTAGCGGCGCGCTGGCTTCTTCTGAAAAATTTGGCCTTTCCCATCACCTGCTTCTCGGGAAATTGTTAAGACTTGCGGGAGCGGATTTGTCGCTGTTTCCTTCACCATATGGCAGTGTTGCGCTAGAGAAGGATAAGGTCTTGGCGTTAAAGGAGGAGCTAATTAAAGAGTCTACACTATCATCTGTCTTTCCAGTCCCGTCTGCAGGGATTCATCCCGGACTTGTCCCTCTGCTCGTGCAAGATTTCGGCAATGATTGTGTCATTAATGCGGGCGGCGGAGTTCATGGACATCCGCAGGGAGCCAGAGGAGGCGGGAGAGCATTCCGTCAAGCTGTCGACCTCGTTCTATCCGGAAAATCACTGGCCGATGCACCGCCTGATTCCGAGCTTCAAGAGGCGATCAAGCTTTGGGGATGGAAGGAAGAGGTTCAGCGGTGAGTAAGCCCATCATCTTTTGCGACTTTGACGGAACTGTAACGAAGAAAGACAACATTGTAAACATCATGAGGCAATTCGCCCCGCCGGAATGGGAGAAATGGAAGGATGACGTGTTATCTCGGAGCGTGAGCATTCAAGAGGGAGTCGGAAATATGTTTGCACTTCTGCCCTCTTCCTTACAACAGGAGATTACGAGATTTGTTTTAGAGAATGCTGTCATACGTGAAGGCTTTAGCGAGTTTGTCCAGTTTACAAAAGAACAGCGAATTCCTCTCTATATCGTCAGCGGGGGAATGGACTTTTTCGTAAACCCTATGCTTGAAGGCTTTGATTTAATTTCTGGGGTGTTTTGTAATGAAGCGGATTTCAGTGAAGACAAGATAAAGATTCATTGGCCCCACAAGTGTGATGAGAAATGTTCGAATCAAAATTGCGGATGCTGCAAGCCGGCCATTATTCGGAACATATCCAAGGATGATACATATGTGATTGTCATTGGCGATTCGGTTACTGACTTGGAAGCAGCAAAATGCGCGGACACGGTGATTGCGAGAGATTATTTAGCTGAAAAATGCGAAGAACAATCGATTCCTTATCGGGCGTTTGAAACGTTTTATGATTGTATAACTGTTTTAGAAGGCTTGCTGCAAAGAGATCAAAATACTATCGATGAAGTAGGTGAACCAAATGAGTTACGTTTTAACTCGACATCATGAGCTTGCCGAGATCAAGGAGGAGCTGGCAGAACGTGATTGGTTTATGGGGACGAGCGGCAATTTGGCCATCAAAGTCCAGGATGACCCTTTACAATTTCTCGTGACAGCGAGCGGCAAGGATAAACGGAAAAAAACAAAAGAGGATTTTTTGCTTGTCGATCAGAA
Source organism: Bacillus capparidis (assembly GCF_017832095.1). NCBI lineage: Bacteria > Bacillati > Bacillota > Bacilli > Caryophanales > Bacillaceae > Bacillus > Bacillus capparidis. The sequence goes on along the minus strand of NZ_JAFDST010000002.1, from coordinate 1,113,009 downwards.
CGGCGATCCTGTTGGCAGCACCAACGTAAAGCCATCGTTTGAAACGCTGCTTCATTGCGAAATATACAAGAAAACTGCTGCCGGCTGCAGTCTTCATGTCCATACGGTGGCCAACAATGTCATTTCTGAGCTGTATGGCGATGAAGGGAAAATTGTTTTCCAAGGACAAGAGCTCATAAAGGCTTTTGGTTATTGGGAAGAGGATGCCGAGTTAACGATTCCGATCATTCACAACTATGCACATATTCCTAGATTAGCAGAAACCCTTTCATCCTTTGTCAACGACGACAAAGGAGCGGTTCTTATTCGAAACCACGGAATTACCGCTTGGGGAAAAGACGGTTTTGAAGCGAAAAAAATCCTCGAAGCATGCGAGTTTTTATTTCAATACCAGGTCACATTGCTGCAAACAAAAGCTGGCCGGGCAATCAAAATATAAGGAGGAAATAACATGACAACGATTCGTATTCAAGAAACAAACGAAGTAATTGAAAACCAAGAGGAAGTCATTGAATTTTTGCAGGAGCAAGGCGTGATTTATGAGGAGTGGGATATCGAAAAGTTACCTGAACGTCTGCAAGAAAAATTTCTATTAGACGAAGATGAAAAGCAAGAAATCATCAATGCATTTGAAGATGAAATCAAAGATATTTCAGCAAGACGAGGATATGAGGCGTGGGATGTGATCTCGCTTGCTGAGCATACTCCGAACCTTGAAGAATTGCTGAAGAATTTCCAGCGTGAGCACCATCATACAGACGATGAAGTCCGCTTTATCGTCAGCGGACACGGAGCTTTCGTTATTCAAGGGAAAAACGGACAATTTTTTGAGGTGCATTTAAACCCAGGAGACCTTATTTCAGTCCCAGTCGGAGTGCGCCACTATTTCACGTTAGCAGAGGATCGTAAAGTCGTTGCTATCCGTATCTTTGTGACAGCAGAAGGCTGGGTGCCTGTATACGAAGCAGAGAATGCTAAGTAAAGAGATACAGGAGGGGAATGCTTTGAAGGATTTTACATCTGCTTATTTTACGATGAATGAACAGGATGCCCTGGAATATATCAAACAAAAGGGCGGTTTCTTTGGGGAGAATGCAGATCTCCATTGCCAGGAAATTGGTGATGGAAACCTGAATTATGTATTTCGAGTCGTGGATCGAAAGAGTGATCAGTCCATTATTTTGAAGCAGGCGGGACCGGTAGCGCGTATTTCCGACCAATTTAAAGTGTCGCCGGATCGAAATCGGATTGAAAGTGACATTTTAACGCTTTACGGAGAGCTTGCTCCTGATTTCGTCCCGGTATTCTATTCCTATGATCCGATCATGAATTGCTGCCTCATGGAGGATTTGTCTGATCATGAAATTTTGCGATCGGCCCTTTTAAACCATAAGAAGTTCCCTTTATTTGCGGAGCATATCACGACGTTCCTAGCAAACACGCTGCTGCTCACGTCAGATGTCGTGCAGGAGCATAAGGCGAAAAAGGAATTAGTCAAAAAGTTCACGAATCCGGAGCTTTGCGAAATAAGCGAGGATTTGGTTTACACTGAACCATTTTACGATTGCGAGCAAAACGATGTATTTGAAGGGACTCGCGAGTTTGTTCGCGAAACGATCTGGAACGACCATCAATTAAAATTTGAAACGGCGAAGCTGAAGTTTGATTTTATGACAAAGGCACAGTCGTTGCTTCATGGTGACCTTCATACAGGATCGATTTTTATTAAAGAAGATTCGACAAAAGTGATTGATCCGGAGTTTGCTTTTTACGGTCCGGCTGGATATGATGTCGGCAATTTGATTGCGAATTTGATATTCGCTTATGTCAATGCAGCTTTTACGATAGAAGACGATAAGGAAAGAGCGGATTATTTAAGCTACTTGGAACAAACGATCAAAGATGTCATTGAACTGTTTCAGGAAAAATTTCTGCAGCTGTGGGATGAAAAAGCGACAGAGCAAACAGCTGTTTTGCCTGGCTTTAAAGAAATTTATTTAGATGCCATCATCGAAGATGCCGTAGCTGTAACAGGGCTTGAGCTGTGCAGAAGAATTATCGGAATCGCTCATGTCAAAGATATGACATCAATTGCCGAGCAGTCAGACCGTGTCACAGCAGAGAAAATTTGCTTAACAGCAGGGAAAGCCTTTATTCTTAAGCGGTCTGAGATTCGAACGGGAAACGATTTTTTCAATCGATTACGTGATAGCGTCCGCCTGTATAAGGAAGGAGTAAGCAGCCATGACAACACCAGTAGCGGCGATTCAATCCGTGCAGCTCGATGATGAACAGAATGCGCTTATTTTATTAGACCAAACACTTTTGCCAAATGAAAAAGTCTTTTTGCAGCTGACCACGGTGGAAGAAATTTGGGACGCCATTTACCGGCTGAAGGTTCGGGGAGCGCCTGCGATTGGAATTGCCGCAGCATATGGAGTTTATTTAGGAACAAAGCAATCAAATGCTGCAACATTTTCTGAATTATCTGCGGATTTTCAAGCAGTAAAGCAATATCTTGCATCTTCGCGTCCAACGGCTGTGAATTTGTTCTGGGCATTAAATCGAATGGAAGAACGGTTAAAAAAAGAAGCGGAAAAAAGCGTACAGGAGATAAAGGATGCGCTAAGGGATGAAGCGGAAAGCATTCGATTGGAAGATGAGAAAATTTGCTACTCAATAGGCGAGCATGCCCTTTCCTTGCTTCAGCCTGGCTGGGGACTTTTAACTCATTGCAATGCGGGAACAATAGCCACGGCTAAGTACGGTACAGCGCTTGCGCCGATTTATTTAGGACAGGAGCAGGGGTATGATTTTCAAGTATTCGCGGATGAAACGAGGCCGCTTCTCCAAGGGGCGCGGCTAACCGCTTGGGAACTGCAGGAGGCTGGTGTCGACGTCACTTTAATTTGTGACAATATGGCCTCGCATGTCATGAAAGAAGGAAAGGTGCAGGCCGTTCTAACCGGATGTGACCGGGTAGCTGCTAATGGCGATACTGCCAATAAAATCGGTACCTCCGGCTTGGCTGTATTGGCAAAGCATTACGGAATTCCGTTTTATATATGCGCTCCATTATCGACGATCGATTTCGAATGTAAAACAGGAGAGGACATCCCCATCGAGCTGCGAAAGCCGGAAGAAATCACGACAACGTGGTACGAAAAGCCGATGGCTCCTGAAAATGTGAAGGCTTATAATCCTGCGTTTGACATTACGGACCATGAGCTGATTACGGGAATCGTCACAGAAAAAGGAATTGCCTATCCTCCGTATCAAGAAAGTTTGGCTTATTTGCGTACGAAGGATTGATAGTGGGAGAATTATACTGGTTAAACAATAGTATTTAATATAAATTAAAGTGGCGAAGCACCTGCTCCGCCGTTTTTTTCGTTAACAGAACTGTTATTTCCGATGGTTATCAATTAACGAAAAAGTTTCTCCATGAATCACACTTCGTACATGGTCCGTTTTAAGAAAGTCATGTGGAAAGCACTTTTGAAGTCCCTAGATCCCAAACCCTCTCCAAACGTCATCGTTTCAAGAGCGAGCCCCGACACTCGTAATCCACTGTTCCCTAATAACTTATATCTCATATTTTATATTGCTGGACAGAACAATCTTATATCGATAATTTTTTCTATCAGATAAAGTATTGCCAAAATCAGGTTTGCTGTGATAGGATAAATTTCAATAAAACATATTATTCACACCTGTTAAGTATGAATTTCAATTTGGTAAGAGCAATTATGAGTGATTAGCTTTGTAAATAATATCAAATGGCCAATTATTCTTGGACCTGAAGCAAACAATCCAATCTAGTGTAAAAAGCGGAAGAATAGGGATATACATGTTTTGGGGTTTCAGAGCACCATCCATGTGTTATCTATTTTAACACTAGAGTCGAGTCGATCCTTGCATTGGAAAAGCATTAGATGGACCTCTTTTATCCACGATGCGTTACAGTGCGGTACCGCGAATAACTAAAAAGACTTCGAAGATCAATGGAGATAGCTGAATATAGAAGTTCCTTTTTTTTATAATAAATTGTTAATTTTTTCTATCTTGGTTAAGTGGTAGGCGTAACAGAGGAAGGTTTAAATATCTTGAAAAAGGGCTAGAAAAGTTTAGGGAGTAGGGGAAGTATAGGTTAAATCATATTTTTTAGATGTGAATAAAGGGTTTTAGAGATATTTTGATTATACTCCACTCAAGTTTTAGATGAACAATTACAAGTTTGGGAAACGGAGATGCTAATGATGCAAAGATTACTAGTAAACAGAGGTATTACCGCATGTATCGTATTACTAGGTTCCTTGTTTTTAGTTTTTTCTATTAATTATTTTTTGCCCAGTGATGTAGTCGATCAGTTGTTAGCTGAAAATGGATCTAATCCAGAAATAGCCGAAAATCTTCGAAAAGAGCTTGGATTAGATTTACCGTTTCATGTGCAATTTTTTAATTATATAACGAACTTGTTTCAAGGCGATTTTGGTCAGTCCATCATAAATGGTGAGCCCGTTATTGAGAAAATTTTTGCTCAACTTCCGGCAACGATCATGTTAACGATAGCAAGTGCTGCCATTGCCATCTTTATAGGAGTTACGTTAGGAGTTTTAGCTGCTATTCATCATAATAGCCTTATTGATTATATGGCGAGAATCGTTGGTTTAGTTGGAATATCAATGCCTACGTTTTGGTCAGGCATTTTATTAATATTGATTTTTTCGATTCAATTAGGATGGTTTCCAGCAATGGGATCAAATGGTTTTAGTACGTTAGTTATGCCTGCTGTAACACTAGGATTAGTAGGGGCTGGTTTTATTGTTCGGATTGTTCGAAACAGTATGCTTGAAGTGATAAATGAATCATTTATTTTAACTCTGCGTTCCAAGGGAATTTCCGAACGGTTAGTGATGTATCGACATGCTTTACGGAATGCACTTATTCCTGCAATTACAATGATTGGAATTATTATTGGAGATTTTTTAGGAGGTGCTGTCGTTATTGAAACGGTATTTGCTAGGCAAGGAATCGGCCGCATTGTCGCAGATGCCATAATGGCGAAAGATTTACCAGTTGTACAAGGTGTGGTTTTCTTTTCAGCAATTATATATGTTTCCATTAACTTGCTTGTAGACATCTCATATTCATTGATTGATCCGAGAATTAGACGTAGCCAGTTAGGAGGTTTCAGCAAATGAGAGAAGCAAATTCAGTACTCGTGAAACAAAAAATGGCTTCTGTACCTCAACGAAAATTTTTTCGTCTTAAATTTTGGGGCTTAGAAAATTTGTTTATCTATTTAGCGGTATCTATTATCGTTTTTTTAACGATTTGTGCCATCGTACCGCAATGGATTGCCCCTTATTCTCCTACTGAAATGTTTTCAGATCAAATATTGCAGTCTCCTTCAGCAAATCATTGGTTTGGAACAGATTATTTTGGAAGAGATGTTTTTAGTGTCGTTGTATATGGCAGCCGCTATTCCATATTAATTGGTTTCTCAGCCGTGTTAGTTGGAGGGATAATTGGCAGTTTAATTGGAGCTATTGCCGGCCATGTTGGAGGAATTGTGAATATGATTTTTATGAGGTTGATTGAAATTTTACAGACGATTCCTGGTTTGTTACTGGCATTAGCATTTGCAGCTGCGCTCGGTGCCAACTTTTTAAACATTGTACTGGCGGTTTCACTTGCTTCGTTACCAAGCTATGCAAGAGTTATATGTGGTCAGATTGTTAGCGTGAAAAATCGGCCATATGTATTAGCATCAAAATCAATTGGTACGTCTAATATTATGATTTTTTTGAACCATGTTTTGCCAAATTCTTATCCTCCTTTGTTAGTAATGGCTTCCAATGGTCTCGGCGTAGCTATTTTAACGGGAGCAGGTTTAAGTTTTCTTGGACTAGGTGTTGTGAGTGAGATCCCAGATTGGGGAGCTTTATTATCTCAAGGCAGAGGTTATTTAGCTGCAGCCTGGTGGATTGCGACTTTTCCTGGTTTAGCTATTTCGATGTTTGTTCTATCGGTGAATATAATTGGTGATCGTCTTCGTGATTATTTTGATCCGAAAAAAAGAATAGCTTAAGGGGGGATATTGTTGAGTACGTTATTAAATGTCCAAGACTTAACAGTAGATTTTAAGACAAAAAAAGGCTTATTAGAAGCCATATCGGATGTCAACTTTACTATAAGACCTGGTGAAACGGTTTGTTTAGTTGGAGAATCAGGAAGTGGGAAATCAGTTACTTCTAAAGCCATTATGAGATTAATTGATTACGAAAATGGAAAGATATCGAATGGCCAAATTTTATTTAATCAAGATGATTTAGTTACAATGTCTAAAAAAAACCTAAATCGAGTACGCGGGAAAAAAATATCTATGGTATTCCAAGAACCGCTAGCGGCTTTTGATCCCGTTTTTACGATCGGGCAACAGCTTACAGAGATAATTCTTCAACATACAAATGTTACAAAAAAGCAAGCGTGGATAAAGGGAGTTACTTTACTAAAAAGGGTGGGAATTTCTGAACCCGATATACGAATGAAGCAATATCCTAATGAATTATCAGGTGGCATATTGCAACGGGCAATGATTGGGATGGCGCTTGCGTGTGAACCGGAGCTGCTGATTGCCGACGAACCAACGACGGCCTTGGATGTAACTATTCAAGCACAAATTATTGATTTATTAAATGAGTTAAAAACAGAGTTTAATATGGCAATTCTTCTAGTGACACATGATTTAGGTGTTGCCGCACAGCTAGCCGACCGAATTATTGTGATGTATGCAGGGAAAATAGTGGAAGAAGCGACTGTTCAGCAGCTATTTCAAAAACCACATCATCCTTATACTCGCGGCCTTTTACAATCGATCCCGAAGAAAGAGAAACGAAAGCTTTATTCAATTGAAGGTTCGATTCCTAACCTTTCAGAAATGCCGATAGGATGCAGGTTTCATCCAAGATGCCCTTTTGCTACAGAAAAGTGTCAAGCGGAAAGTCCTCCATTATTTTTTGTAAATGATCGGTACAGTGCTTGTTGGTATACAGAGAAGTTGGTGGAGGATAAAAATTGGTTTGAGCAAGAAACGGTTAACCATTCTCCTTTACGGGTGAAGGAATCTAAAGAAGAGGAAGAACCTGGAGAAGTCATCGAGAAAAAAGATTTATTTGAGATTAAGGGACTAAGTAAATATTACGCTTTAAAACAATCAGGTAAACAGATTAAAGCCGTAGATCAAGTGTCATTTTCCATTAAAGAAGGAGAGACATTTGGGTTAGTAGGTGAATCTGGGAGTGGAAAATCGACATTAGGTCGAGCGATTCTTCAACTGGAAAAAATGACATCAGGTGATGTGTTGTTTCAAGGACAATCATTGTTACAGTTGAAAAACTCGGAAATGAGAAAAATCCGGAAAAATATGCAAATGATTTTTCAAGACCCTTATGGCTCCATTGACCCACGCTGGACCATCGGTGAAATTATTGCTGAACCGTTAAAAGTACATCAAAAAAGAAAGGCAACGAAACAAATAGAAACAGAAGTGAAAGAGCTTTTAACAAAAGTGGGACTTAATCCTGATTGGCATCAACGTTATCCTCATGAGTTCTCAGGCGGACAGCGGCAAAGGATTGGTATAGCAAGAGCAATTGCTGTAAATCCATCATTTATTTTAGCTGATGAAGCGGTTTCGGCATTAGATGTTTCAGTGCAAGCACAAATTATTAATCTGTTAAAAGAGCTGCAGCAATCGCTGAGGCTAACGTATCTATTTATCGGACATAACTTAAATATTGTACGTCATATTTCTGATCGGGTAGGTGTGATGTACTTAGGGAAAATAGTTGAAATTGCTCCTAGTGAAGAGTTATTTAACCGCCCTGCTCATCCCTATACAGAAGCGTTAATAAGGTCTATTCCTCATTCTGATCCGACGAATCTAAAGAAGAACGTTGTTTCCATTCAAGGAGAAATTGCATCTCCGGTTAATTTGCCCTCAGGCTGCCGATTCCGAACGCGGTGTCCGTTTGCGACGGAGCGTTGTAGCGAGGAGGTGCCTGAATTAAAAGAATTTAAACCAGGACGCCATGTTGCATGCCATTACTCTTCATTAGTTTTTGATAACGAAAAGAAAGTTATTTCATAGTTTGAAGGGATGAATATGATGATTACAAGAAACAAGCCACACAAGAAAATACTTATTCAAATTGCATGCCTCCTGTTTCTTTTAGCCGGTTGCTCTAATGCTGGTAATTCGAACTCATCAACTATAGGTACAGAAGAAAGTAAGTCGAGTAAGCCAGTGTCTGGTGGAGAATTTACATATGCATTATCCACTCCTCCGGATACTTTGGATCCCCAAGCAAGTGGTTTTGCAGTTTCGTACAGGGTACTTAAAAGTATTTTTGAAACGTTAGTATATCAGTCTAAAGATAATACGATTGAGCCTTGGCTTGCTACAGAATGGGATATTTCTGAAGATCAAAAGTCTTACACATTTAAATTAAGAGACGATGTCACTTTTCACGACGGTTCTAAATTTAATGCCGAAGTGGTGAAATATAATTTTGAAAGAATATTAAATCCAAAAACAAGAGCTACAACTGCAGCGTCCTATCTAGGAAAATTTAAATCTATAGAAATATTAGATGACTATACAATAAAAATTAACTTATCTGAACCATCGGCTACATTTTTAACTCTATTAGCTCATACAAATCTCTCCATTGTCTCACAAGAAGCTGCAGAAAAGTATGGAGATCAATTCAATGCCCATCCCGTAGGGTCAGGTCCTTTTAAATTTGTTGAACAAGTAGAAAATGATCGGATTGTACTGGAGAAGAATGAAAATTATCATGGAGGATACCCTTTTGCTGAACATGATGGCCCGGCCTATTTGGATAAACTTGTTTTTAAAATCATACCTGAAGAGGCAACTCGAATTGGAAGTGTCCAAAGCGGGCAAGTGAATGCGATTGAAACTGTACCTCCACAAGATGTAGTTTCAATCAAAGCGAATAATCAATTAAACATTCTTGAGGCAGCTACAGGAGGACTTCCCTATACGTTGTTTATCAATCAAACGACGGCACCTTGGGATGATGTAAAAGCAAGACAAGCTTTAAAGGCAGCTATTGATGTAAAGACGATTGTGAATACATTATACTTGGGAACGTATAAAAGAGCATGGTCTTCACTGGCGCCTATTACCTTTGGTTATGATAAGAGTCTCGAAAATAAAGACTCATATGATGTGAAAAAAGCGAACCAATTATTTGATGAATTGGGTTGGGAAAAAGCATCTGACGGATTACGTAAAAAAGATGGAAAAACACTTACTTTACGTATACTTAACGATGCTATCAATCGTGAGAAAAGACAAGATATTTCACTAATGGTTCAACAACAATTAAAAGAAGTAGGCGTACAAGTGGAACTTATTACAACAAATGATCCATTGAGTATTCTGAAGGATGCAAAAGGATACGATCTTCGTGGAAACAGCCGAGTGGCTTTAGATCCTGATGACTTAACTCTTTTTTATCATTCTCAAAAAACTCGTGATACGGGAGGACTTAATCTTAGTTGGATAAAAGATAAGGAAATCGATACTTGGTTAGAGAATGCCGCTGTAGAATTAGATAAAGAAAAACGGGCGGATCTCTATAAGCAAGTGCAACAAAAATTAATTGATCAGGTTGCGGTTATTCCAATTTATGATTTCCCATATACAGTTGCTGCAGCTAAAAAAGTGCAGGGGCTAAAGTTTGATTCGCTTGGCTATCCTTTATTTTTTGATGTGAATTTACAAAAATAGGAGGAATTCCAGAATCGTGTTGAAAAACACAGGTCACCTGTATGATAGGTGTTTAGCTTAGTTATTCAATGAAAAATAGAGACTGCATCACATATCATACAGGATTTTATTAATCAAACGTTTATCCCGTAAAAGTCCGATTGGTTCAACTAACAATCAGTGGGGGACGAATGTACGAAGGCTAAAAGCTCAGGCGTCCTGTGCGGGCGCCTTCACTAGCATATCCTATGCGTCGACCCCCCCACTGATTGAAGTTTCACTTTATTAAAGACAAAAAATATGAAACCGGTTAATCAATAGATAACAAAATAATATGAAGGGGGTTTAAAAGTTGAAATTTGTTTTGATTAGCCTTTTGAGTAATCACCCAAACGGCGTGACCGGAGAAGTATTTACTGAGCAACAAATGTTTCAAAACGTGCTAAATCAGGCTGTTCTCGCTGAAGAACTTGGTTTTGATGGCTATGGGGTGGGTGAGCGTCATGGTGCACCATTCTTGTCTTCCTCACCGGCAGTGACGCTGACGGCCATTGCAGCTCAGACCTCAAAAATCCGTTTGTTGACTACAGTAATGGTTCTGAGCGTGCTTGACCCGGTACGTGTGGCTGAAGATTATGCTACACTAGACCATCTTTCAGGCGGACGACTAGATGTAATAATTGGTAAAGGGAACGATCCGCGACATTATCCGCTTTTCGGGATTACCGAGGAGGAGCAATGGGAATCTCTTGCAGATCGGTATAAGCTTCTGAAGCTCTTATGGAATGAAGTAGGCGTCACTTGGGAGGGGAAATATCGCCCGCCTATAAACAATGTAACCACAAAACCTAGACCTTTTCAAAAACAAATTCCAGTGTGGCATGGCAGTGCATCAAGTCCGCTTTCTACTGAGCTTGCTGCGAAGTATGGCGAACCTATTTTTTCATCGAATACGTTTCATCCGATGGCTAAGTACAAAGCGTTAATTGATCACTATCGCGAACGTCTAGCTTATTATGGCCATGATCCTAAACAGGCAGTAGTCGGATCAGGCGCAAGAGGCTTGTATTTGGCAAATACTACGGAAGAAGCAATTAAACGCTATCGCCCGTATTATGATGCCCATATGAATACAGAAGCATCGAGGTTCAATCAACCGCCTTTTAGAGATCTGGAAGATCACATTCAAAACGGATCTGCACTAGTTGGCAGTACTGATCAAGTGATCGAGAAGATTTTAAAATACTACGAGGCTTACGGACATCAAGTGCAAAGTATTAGTGTAGAGGGATTAAGTAAAAATGAGCAGCGAGAGCAACTCGAGAGATTCGCCACTGAAGTTATGCCGGTGTTGCGACGTGAGATCCCAAGCACAGTATGGGACAGTAAACGGCCAACACTGATATAAAGTGTTCATTCCTAAAAAAGTGTCTAATCCTTTCATTGGCAGAACTATGTAATATCATCAGGTATTGGGTTAGAGAATTCGACGTATAAATAAAAAACAGGTTGTACCTCCTTGTAACGCTTCTTCCTCTTATTAATCTAGACAAAAGAATCACCGAGGTTTAAGGACATCCCCCATCTATTGGCTTCTTAAAAAAGAAACACGAAGAAGTTAAGGTTGAATGTCCTTTTGTGGTGGTACAATGCTTAGGGCGAATAATAGTCCCAAGTGAGTTCTCTACTTGGGACTCGTTTAAGTCGCGTTAGCGATTTTGTTCTAAAGTATTATTTCCGATGGTTATCAATTAACGAAAAAGTTTCTCCATGAATCACACTTCGTACGTGGTCCGTTTTAAGAAAGTCATGTGGAAAGCCTAACTCGATTTTGCTTGCTTCATCGAGTTGTTTGAGATGATCTGCGCTTAATGTGAAATTCAAGCTATCCAAATTATCTTTTAGCTGAGTTGCTTTTCTTGCGCCAACGATCGGAATGATTTGGTCAGATTGCTGGCGTACCCAATTGATGGCCACTTGTGCCGGAGATTTGTCGATTTCATTGGCGATTTCCACAACAAGCTTCGCGATTTCTTTATTTTTTTGAGTTAAACGAGGGTTGTCCTGAGAAAGCCGTTTAGACTCTGAATTTGCATCCTCTGATTGATTCAAATACTTGCCTGTCAGCGCCCCGCCCGCAATCGGCGCCCATGCGGTGACTCCGATATCGAACGCTTTTGCCATAGGCAATAGGTCTCTTTCCGGCGCTCGCTGCAACAAGCTGTATTCAATTTGCAGTCCGATGAATGGAGTCCATCCACGTAAAGCAGCTAACGTATTCGCTTGGGAAATGATCCAAGCAGGTGTATCAGAAATCCCGACATACAACACCTTGCCAGCTCGTACTAAATCATCTAACGCCCGCATGACTTCTTCAACAGGTGTGAGAAAATCCCATGCGTGGAGCCACAGTAAATCAATATAATCGGTTTGCAGCCTTTTTAAACTGCTTTCAACGGACTGAACCAAATTTTTCCGATGATTTCCTCCGCCATTGGGGTCGGTACTCCGATTCGTTAACGTATACTTCGTACCAAGTACTATTTGCTCTCTGACCGGTTTGATAAACTCACCTAGAAATGCCTCACTTGATCCATCGGTATAGAAGTTGGCAGTATCAATGAAATTGCCGCCGGCTTCTACAAACAGGTTAAACATGTCTTGGCTTTCACTTTTTGAAGTTCCTAGATCCCAATCCTCTCCAAACGTCATAGTTCCAAGAGCAAGCTCCGACACTCGTAATCCGCTATTCCCTAACAGCTTATATCTCATGTTTACTGCTCCTTTTCGTTATGATTTGGCTTCTTTTTTAGTCTAGAGCCTAGAGTGCACTCGAGGTCAAGAATTATGTATTCTACCACCCGAAATGCATGGAGATGTTTAAACGGTTCAATTAAATGGAAAAGTCCAGAGTAGATATGTTTTTAAACAAAGGTGGTGGATAAAATGAAGTATGGCATTCATTTTGGGTACTGGACACAGGAGTGGGATACCGATATCAAACCGCTAATCCCCAAGGCCGCAAATCTTGGTTTTGATGTGTTGGAAGTAGGGCCATTTCCAGGATTGATGGAGCAGGACCAACAGGAAATGAACGAGGTAAAACGCATTGCAGCTGACCATAACATCGAGCTGACCTATTGCTTGGGTTTATCACCGGATTTGGATCTTACTTCTCCAGATGATACTACCCGGATAAAAGGGATTCGCTACATTCAGCAGCTTATCGAATCGGTGTATCAAATGGGCGGAAGCCAGTTAAGCGGCATTTTATACAGTGATTGGCCGGCCATGTACAAAGAAGTCAAAACGATGGATGATAAAAAGAATGCGTTGGTTCGGGCGGAAGAATCGTTAGAGGTGGTTTTAGAAACCGCTGTCTTCTACGGTATTCATTGTTCCTTGGAGCTTGTTAACCGCTTTGAGCAGTGGCTGATGAACAGTGTGGATGAGGGGGTTGCTTTTCAGGAAAGCTTAAACCATTCGAACTGTTCTCTATTGCTGGATACCTTTCATATGAACATAGAAGAAGACGACATTCCCGCAGCAATTCGTCGAGCCGGACAAAATATTGGTCATTTTCATGTTTGTGAAAACAATCGAAAAGTGCCTCGTCCAGGGTCAAGATTGGATTGGCCAAGCATTCTTCAAGCGTTGAAGGATATTGATTATTCAGGACGGATCGTCTTTGAACCGTTTGTGAAGCCTGAAGGAACAATTGGGAAAGACATTCGCATCTGGCGCGATCTTAGCGGCCAAGCGAATGAGGAACAAATCGACCAGCAGCTGAAAGAAGGATTGCACTATTTGAAATCTACATTTTCTCATTAATCGATACTAGAAAAGGATAGTCTTCTCGGTTTCGAGGAGGCTATTTTTCCGATAGTAATTGTTTTACCGCAGGAATGTCAGCAGGCACCCATTTTAAGGAATCAAGATTTTCTCTTTTAAGCCAGATTAATTTTGAATGTTCGCTCGGTGTTGGAGTTCCCTCAACAATACGGCATTTAATAACGATTAGATTAATAATGAACGTGTCATATTCATGGAGATTTTCAATTAGGATTTCTTTCGTTTCAATTTGGCAGCTCAATTCCTCGTTTATTTCTCTTACTAACGCGGAGAAGATATTTTCGTCGGCCTCTACTTTCCCTCCTGGAAATTCCCACATATTCGGGTTATTCATTTCCGGAGATCTTAGTGCACAGAGAATCTCTTTTTGATCATTTTCGATAACGGCCGCGACGACCTTGACGGTTTTTTTCAATGTTATCCCTCCAATTGTAATCACGTGAGGGAGATTCTTGATAAGAACATAACATAAGCCACTATATTAAATAGTTTAACTTCCTCTTTGGAAAAGTCCTTCCTAGTATTGTTTATGATCAATCTCAGGATAAGAGCCTCAGATTCATATTCTCATTATGCTCATGATTAGATTCTTTTTCCTTCCCCACTGCTGAGAATGGGGTTGTTTTTTAATTTTTTTTATGAAAGAAATCGGAAATTGCATGAATAATCTCTGTTCCTTGATACAGAAATAAACTAAGGGCTGTTAACGAAAAACACGCAATTATAATACTTCTCAACCAAAACATCATCAATACCTCCTTAATATTGCTTATAGGGTAAGAGTCTCAGATTCCTGTTCGTATTATGGGGGTGATTAGTCGGTAACCAATTCTTTTTTCTTCTTCACTCTCGCTGTCAAGTAGTACGTGCCGGATAAACACCTCGTTACATTCTCTAAATGCAAATTGTTGACTGACGTCCAAGGCAACGACACCTGCTTATCCGACTAACATTTGTCGCATGAAGTCCGTTAAATGGCCTTCTTTAATTGTTTTTGATTATCTTTCATTCTCTTTCTAAGACACATAAAGGCAAAAAGACATAATCCTGCTCCAATTCCCATTGTTAAATTAGCAAAAACAGTCAACAAAAAGGTAACCATTAAAATCAATGAATGTCCCGATTTTTCTTTTAGGATACTAGCAAATTGTTCCTTTTTGCTTATGTTCCATGACACAACCATCAAAACCGGAGCTAGGCTAGCAAGCGCAACATGGGAAGCATAGGGTGCAAGTAATAATAATACTAATAAAACGAATAAAGCATGTGTTATTCCTGCAATTGGCGATGAGCCACCATTTTTGATATTTGTGACGGTTCGTGCTACCTCCCCAGCCGCTGGAATTCCATGAAATAAAGGTATAACCATATTTACAATGCCCTGTCCAATTAGCTCTTTTTTACTGTTATGCTTTGAACGAGTCATTTCATCTGCAACTCGAGCCGTTAATAAAGATTGCAATCCAATAAGGATGGCAATTACAAAGGAAGATGGCAAGAGATATATGATTTTTTCTATGGTCACCTTAGGAAAATCAGGTAAAGGTAATTGATGTGGGATTTCCCCATAAATAGAACCGATGGTTTCTATTTGATTCGAATAGAAAAAAGACGAAACTAGACTTGAGACAAGGATGCCTAGTAAATAGGAAATCCCTCCAACTTTAGGAAAATAACGTTGCGCAATTACAATAATCAGTAAACAAAGAAGTGCAGTGATTATAGTATAGATGCCTACAAGGTAGAGATTTCCTACTATTTCCTTGATATTTAAATGAAAATATTCGTATTTTTCAATATTGTGCAATCCTAGAAAGTTTGGAATTTGACCGCTGAATATAATAACCGCAATACCAGACTGAAAACCAATAATAATTGACTGAGGAAAAAATTTGATTAAATTTCCTACCTTGCATAGCCCAAAGATGATAAGCAAAATACCAGCCATAAACCCGGCAATTAATAAGTTTTCAAATCCGAATTGCAAAATAATACCCAATAAAACCGGAACAAAAGCACCAGTAGGACCTCCAATCTGAAATCTGGATCCTCCTAAAATGGAAATCAATAAACCGGCCACAATCGTTGTATAAAGTCCTGTGACAGGAGATGTTCCAGAAGCAATCGCAAACCCTAATCCCAATGGAATAGCTATAATACCAACAACAGTTCCTGATAGCACATCTTTTTTTAAGTTGTGTAAGGAATAGTCTCTGAACGCGTCTAAGTTCACGTACGTTACCCTCCCAATTGAATTATTAAAAAGGTTATTTTGTAACTTGAGTTAATACGAACAATGGGATTTTCGGTAAATATTATTAATGTTAATATGACGAGAGTTAAGACTTATCACAGTGACAGGGACACTATAGATATTTACTCTATTTAGATTCACCACAAAATAATTCTCATTTTAAAAGCAGAAAACATGCCTCCAATAATGAAGTGTAGAGGCAATACCCAACTTTACCTGAAGCAAAATCAAATACCATCAATTAATGGAGGCACAACAATCACTTGCTGCTTGAGAAAAACTACATAGTGACTGGGTTGGATTTCTTAGAATTGGCCTGTTTATATCCATCTGTGATGAGATCTAATTTACCTGTTTCAGGACAGATCACCATACCATGAACGGAAATATTTTCTGGCATTAAAGGGTGGTTTTTAATCAAATGAACACTATTTTCCACATTCTTCTCTACACATTCAAAACCCGTCAGCCATTCAGATACATTAATACCGGCATTAACTAGAGTATCAATTCGATCTTCGCTAACACCATTTTGCTTTGCGCTGTCTAGAATGGAACCAGGTTCAAGGCCTTCCATTCCACATCCGCGGTGCCCAATCACACATACTTCTTCAGCTTTTAATCCATATATAGCTACAAGAATACTGCGCATAATGCTGCCAAAAGGATGCGATACCACAGCTCCAGCATTCTTGATGATTTTCGCGTCCCCGTTTTTTAAACCCATCGCTTTTGGAAGTAGTTCCAGCAAACGAGTATCCATGCACGTGAGAATAACAATTTTTTTATCTGGAAACTTTGAGGTCTGAAATGCTTCATAATTTTTTTGGTTTACAAAGGAATTATTAAATTCCGTAATTTTCTGAATAATAGACATGGATTTTCCTCTCCTTCGTAATTAGCTTAAAAAGATTTTTTTATTGATTTTATTGGTTTGTTTCTTCAGGTTTTATCGTTTCTATTTGCTAATATTCATTCCATCCTCTCACCCGGCAAAATTACAAACACACATATGTTTAACCCTCCCTTGGAAACGATTTTAAATTGGTCAAAGGCAATGCCTGATCAGTAAGAGCTACATCGTAAGATTGAATTGTACAACGATTCAAATTGTACAGTATGCAAAACCAGAGTCTATCATTCTGCGATAACAAGATGATTTATCGGGGTAAGAGAACGTTTTCAGGAAGATATGTGAAAGTATTAGTCTGATTAATGATGTTAATTTTGGAGAATAGAAGTTAGTATAGGTATCGACTGGCTCTCGCAACAAAAGTAAACAAACTTTAACAGAAAGTAAACAAATTTAGGAGGGGTATTTTCTGTCCATTTTCCCTCGACCGTCAGATAAATAGTCTAATAGGATTAAAGAAAAGACATCGAACATCCATTTAAATAAGAAGAAAGTCATAAGGTAGAGAGTGTTCTCAGGGGAAATATAAAAACTCATAAATATTTCAAATTATTGTAAAAATTCATAATTTCTTTACAATACTACTTTATAATTGTGAAAACATAATCAAACGCAAAGAACCTTTACAAATTTAAAAAGTGGTTGAAGTGTTCCAATGATCTCTATTATGAAGAATTTGTTTAAGATAAAGTTCATGCATGTGTAGGAGGGAACCAGAAGGTTGATTTTTTTTCTTTCCATAATTGAATCGTTTGTCTATTTGTTTTTAGTTTTCACCATATTTGGTATAGATTGGGCACGTTTCAAGAAACATGCCGTTTGTTTTATTGGTCTTTTATCTTTATTCAAGTTATTATTGTTCTTAAAATTTCCCATTGAGTTGACAATGATCGCTCACGCTATTTTCAATATTTTTTTATTGAGAAATCTTTATCTCTTCTCGTGGAGTGTGGCTGCTCTAATTAGCCTGTCCCAATTAGCTATCCAATCAATGGTAGAGAACATAATGATTCATTTGTGTGATGTCACTTCTCTTTATTACCTTAAGGATAAATTGGAATACTCGGTAAGGGAATTACTCATCATGTTGGGTATTGACTTTTTGCTGTTTTTAATCGGACTATTTTTCTATTTAAAAAAGATATCTTTCTTAAAATGGTTTACAGTCCAACATACTGAGTTTACGAATTACCTCCTCTTTCTAATGGGGGTGTTCCTCATTCAAGATGAGCTCATAAGCCTGATCAGTATACGAAATCTAAAAATGACACAACAGTCTGGGGATTATTTTATTATCATCTCGATGATTTCAATTGGAATTATGGGAATAACCATGTTTTTGCTATATTCTTTTGGAAAGAAACTTGAACTTCAAACCATGGAACAAACTGAAAGAGTTTACCTACGGAATATAGGGGAATTGATTTCCTCCGTTCGTGCTCAACGGCATGATTATCACAACCACATGCAGGTGATTTCCGGGTTAATCCACCGGAAGGAATACGAAGAAGTTTCTGAGTATCTAAACGAATTGAATGTTGAGTTACAATCGCAACAGGCAATATTGCATTTAAACCATACTGCCCTGAGCGCATTATTTCAGGCAAAAAAAGAAATCGCACAAGTTCATCATGTTACGATGAAGATTGATGCTTATACATCGATTCCTTCTATGGAAATTAAATCCTTTGAACTGGTACAAATTCTGGGAAATCTTCTTGATAACGCCATTGAGGAAGAAATAAAAGTTCCTTCTAATAGGCGAATGATAAAGGTAACAATAGACCGAATGATGAACAGCATGGTTGTTTTTCACGTTCATAACCTCAATTCATGGATTGAAGCGAACAAGATGAGCATAATCTTCCAGGAAGGATATACAACCAAGGAAGGACATAAAGGGATTGGTTTGCTAACTGCAAAACGGCTTTCGTTAAAATATCAGAGTCATATTGAGGTTGAAAGTGACCCGGAATCAGGAACAACATTTTCTGTTTTTATCCCTTTTTCGAAAAAGAAGGAATGAAAGGAGGATCCGAAGTGTCCTATACCGTAGTAGTTGCCGAAGATAATGAGAAAATACGAAATGAACTAGTCGAGTTTATGAAATATAATGGATTTACTATCATGGCTGAAGCAAAATCGGCAAAAGAAACAAAAAAATATGTACAAAATCTGCGACCGCAAGTTTTGTTTGTGGATATTAAAATGCCGGATGGAGATGGATACACGATTGCCAAAGAGTTACGTTTGCAAATTCCTGACTTGCGCATTGTGTTTATTACTGGAACGACAGAATTTGCGTCTCAAGCGTATGAGATCGAGGCTGTTGATTATGTTGTCAAACCCTTTTCCCATGAGCGTTTATATCAATGCTTTAAGCGCATTGATAAGTCTTTTGAAACCAGTCAAACGACGCAATTTCTTCCTCGGTTAAGCATCCGAAGCCGGAACATCGTGGAAGTTATAGACCAAGAAGAAATTATATTTATTAGTACAGAAAATAAATCTACCCAAATTATGGTTGCTGGAAAACCGACTAAAGAAATCAGAACATTGGAATCTTTGAAAAATATGGAGGAAAGACTTGATCCGTCTATCTTTATACGTACCCACAAGAGCTACATTATTAATATCAAACATATCAGCCGAATTGAGCCTTCGGGTCAAACTTATGTTGTATTTTTCAAAAATACATCAAAGATGGCGTTTGTCAGCCGGAATTATTTATCTAGCTTGTATAAGAGGTTACAGATAGATTAGACCGACATACGGAGGTAAGATGAAATGGCATTTATTCTAATGACAGCTTTTTTTATCGCGATTATCATAGGAATTTCTATCAGTTTTAATAAAAAACCCTCGCTACAATACGGAATTCTATTTATGGTATTAAGTATTATCTTATTTATTGTAAGTTTTATTGTTGGAAGATGGGAAGGAATGGGGCTCGGTGTTATTAGTGTTTCGTTGCTTATCTCATCGATAATCTCCCTCTTTTTCATATGTTTTTTAAGGTTTTCTAAAGGTTAGATTTAAAATAAGAAGGTGTCTCAAAAGCATAGCTTTAAAGACATCCTATATTTTTGAATGATGAAAGCTTTTTAATCTAGCAAGTATCTATTTATTGGTAAGACTAAGACTCTTTGTTGTTATATTAGTTTTTTTAATGTAAAAACAATTAGAACGGCCAAAATAATAGTTGGAATGATTAAGAAATTTAACGCAAGCACCGATAAATAACTTTCACGAAGAATTAATGCTATAACCGATATTGTAACCATGGCCCTTGTAGTATAAGTATAATGATTCTTTTTGCTAGACGTTACTAGTTTAATATTGAGATTACTGTTAGGTATTTAAGGTTTTATGACGAATACAATGTCAGAAATGTACCCATTTGTGCTCATTTCTTTTGCACTCTTAGCTTTTGTTTTAGGAATCAAAGAACTAAGAGTTAATCAAAATAAACCAATTACAATAATATTTTTTCTATCATCTGTTTTTTTTGTTTGTAATTTCTATTTTTCTCCTGT
Organism: Bacillus capparidis; assembly: GCF_017832095.1. NCBI lineage: Bacteria > Bacillati > Bacillota > Bacilli > Caryophanales > Bacillaceae > Bacillus > Bacillus capparidis. The sequence continues at coordinate 1,092,649 of NZ_JAFDST010000002.1, read as the reverse complement.
TTCTACCCCAGTGATCAAACCTGGTTTTAAACTTAAAAAAGGATGCCCCAATATAAAGTTTTAGGGAATCCCTCTTTTCTTCTAAAGTACCAAACTTACATATATCAAAGATGCAAGTGATCGCTTCCCCAGCTGCACATTGCTTTAAGAATGGGTTCAAGTGACTCGCCGTATGGCGTTAAAGAGTATTCAACTTTAGGAGGGATTTCATTATATATTACGCGGTAAATCAAACCATCTTGCTCTAACTCCCTAAGTTGATTCGTTAACATCCCTTGAGTAATTCCATCCAACTGTTTTCTCAACTCACCAAACCGTTTTGTTCCTTCTTCGGAAAGAATAAATAAAATTAACGGTTTCCATTTCCCTCCAATTACTTTTAGGGTAACTTCAATTGGGTATTTAAGTGATTGTTTTACCATCATAAACCCCCTTTTTATCGACTACTTAATCATTGCGTTGTGTGAACTTTGGATATGCTCCACGTATTTCCGCGCTTCTGATGAAATGTATTCATCCAAACCTGCATCTGCATTATATGTGACAAATATCGGGAGAAAGCTTCCGTTGCACTTCCATAGCGTGGCTTGGATAGGTCTGAAATATTCACTAATTGTAAACCAATTATCCCCGCCAGCACGGAATTCTCTTTCAGTTCCCCCTGCTGTGGTTGCAATAATAAACTCTTTCCCTTTTAGCTTATCGCCTTGCGACCCAAATGCCCATCCGTACGTCAACACATCATCAAACCATTTTTTTAAGAGAGGAGGGCAACTGTACCAATAAAAAGGAAATTGAAAAACGATACGATCATATTTTAATAGTAATGCTTGCTCTTGCTCGATATCAATGCTCCAATCGGGGTATTTTTGATAAAGATTCACAACTGTAATCTCTTCGTGCTTGCTCAACTCATGCATAAAAGAGCGGTTTGCTCGAGATTCCTCTAGATTAGGATGTGCAACGATAACCAGTACTTTCATATCAATCATCCTTTTCGATTTGTTTTTCTAACTAAAAATGATTATTTCATGCTGAAATAAGAATAAAAAGTACTTATTTTTTTCGTACTTAGTACGTTTTTTCGTACCATTGGGAGGATAAAGGTCTCTACAAAGTAATCTCCCAAAATTCAAGGTCTTCCATCACGAGGTCATAGCTTGTCTTAATATCCGCCCATCGAATACTTCGTTTATGTGAAATTGGCAGATATTCTTTCCCGTTTAAACTAGTAAAATATTCAATAATTCCGGAAGCTTGAACGGCTTCTTCAAGGTACGAATATAATAGAGTTAAACACTTTTCTTCCATCGAATTCCCGTTTACTTGATATTTCAACGGCAGGAAATTATGACTGGCCGCTACTTGATGTTTGAATGAAAAGTGGGCACTATAGGTAAATCTTGCTTTCTTTTCGCTATTGTAATTATTTTCAAAATATAAATGTGTGAAATCTAATTCCGTTTTAAAAACATTTGGTTGTTCCGGCGATACAGGGTTTAAGCCAAACGAACCCGTAGGCAGTCTCATTGGCGAAGCGATGTAGATATATTGAGTCATACTCTTACTCCTTTTATAACGGTATTGCCAAAGCTATTTCACTAATGCTGCTCTCAAATTGACACCATATTCTAAATAACCCTTTAAACAGGTCAACATGTAAACCCAGCCCTCTTTATTATCTATTAATTGATTGATTAACTCCGTATCATTTTCTTTAAAACCTTCTTGGTTAACTTCAATAATGGTACTCGAATCATCCGACTCTTTTAGCTTAATCGTAACAATATGTCCTTCCTCATCTTGAAAGATGATTTTGCTATTTTTCTCTACTTCCAATATTTCTATATCGCCTTGGGCATCGTATTCCTCATACCTCAATGTTATCGTCTTGCCCTCTTCCCATCTCTCAGAGCTCGACGAGAACCAAAAACTCCCGATTTTTTCAGGGTCTACAAAGGCTTCGAATACTTCATTAGCTGGCTTTCCTATTTTCATTTTCGTAAGGTTGTTCACACTTATCAACTCACTTTCTATTTTTTTCCTCTTCCTCCTTCTATATTGGCATGGAATATTGGGTAAGTAAATGAACCATCACAGTAGAAAGGAATTTCTTATGTTGAAAAATACTATAAAATCTCGGCTTGTAGATATAGGAGGGAGGCGAATTATTTCGCAAGTGGGCAGAAAAAAATCGCAAGAGGTCGCAATAAATGCCGAACTGGGCAAAAAAAATAAAAACCGGTCACAATTATTCCCGAAGTGGGTAGAAAAACCGGGGGTGAGTGGATGTACATCCACGCTGTTGAATGACCGGCGGTGGCCGTTTTTTTGTCATGTTGGAATAGGTGAGAAATCAATGCAGGGGGAGGACGAATTATTTTTCAAGTGGGCAGAAAAAAATCGCAAGTGATCGCAATAAATGCCGAACTGGGCAAAAAAAATAAAAACCGGTCACAATCATTCCCGAAGTGGGCAGAAAAAACGGGGGTAAGTGGATGTGCTGCCATTTTAGCAGGTTAGATTGATAATTGGTATTCATTGTCTTGTATCCCCTAAGAAAGGTATAATACAGTAAATAAAAGAAACTCACTAAATATTAAATGTACCTCGTCGTTCTCTATTTCTACTAAAATTCATTGCAAATATCTCTGCAGGAGGTCACTATGAACTGGTTTACTTTTGTTTGCTTAAGTATTGTCTTTCTCATCACTCCTTTTCAATGGGGCCTGTATTATGAACCGGACATCCGTCTTTGGGAATTGTTAATTTTTGCACTGTTTATTCTTAATGTCATCTGGTATTGGGTGAAAGAACCCGAGGTTTTAATAAAAAATAAGTTGTATTTCCTTGTCTTGCTTTTGCCCTTTATGTATTTGATCACGGTTCCTTTTGCTTTAAACCAAGAAGGCAATTGGAATACGATTTTCAGATTTTCTACATATGCTTTCTTTTTTCTTCTATTAATTTGGACGAAGGAATCGCCGAGGGTCAACAGGCTCTATCCGTACGTCTTTCACGTATTGGGAGCTGCGTTTCTGCTTTTTGCTGTTGCCAATCTGTTTGGTCTGATTCGGCTTGACATGTTTATGGTTGGCTGTGAACCAACACGTTCATGCGGACCGGTTCGGTATCCGAATACGTTTGGCGCGATCATGGGCGCCTATTGGTTTTATATCTTTGCGATCTTTATTCGTCGAAAAACGTTTCGTAGGTTAGACGTTCTTCTCATTATTTTGCTTGCCGGATATGGTGCGATTCTATTGCATACGTATTCTCGGGGATCCTATATCTTTTTTGCGGGTACATTTGCTCTGGCATTTCTTCTCTTAATCAAGCAATGGAAAAAATTCATTTTGTTTTCGGTTTCTGCCCTTGTGCTATTTCTGGTTGCGTTTAATTTATTAACCTTCGACCAGCATAAAGGGATTCGATTGATTCCTGACAGTTTAATAACGAGAATCTCGGAAATCAGTCTCTCGACACAAAATGCAGTTACAAGGTTTGATTTCTACAAAGAAGCGTTAGCTATGAGTAAAGAATCTCCGTTGATTGGCTTTGGCGGCGACAGCTGGACAATCTATTATCCTAAGTATGCGAATCGATTATTCGGGCTTAATCAAGTGCACAACGGGTATCTGGACTTCTTGATCGAGATTGGCTGGATCGGCATAGCAGTATATGCTCTGTTTTTTGGTCTGATGGTCTTCCTAATTTTTAAATCTGGAAAAGCATTAAAACATCGAATTGGGGTTATTTTGGCATTAACGATGTTGTTCGGACATGGGATGGTTGATTATGACTTTTCATACGGGACCTATTGGCTGCTTATTTTCTGGTTAATTGCCGTAGGGGTTGGTGTCCGCCCGTTTGCGAAAGAAAATATTGTTTACAGATAACTAGGGGACTCCCGAGTGAATTCGACGAAAAGTATTGTTGAAAAGCTAAATCTGAATAAATATCCAACCAAGCTGATTCTAAATCTCCCTGATGATATTCATGACTTCAATGAATTGGAATATGACACTGATATTGAAAAGGGTCTTTATCTTCGTGTTTAGCTTGGAGGATTTTGCGAAACAGCTTCAGTACGTGATCGAAAAACTAGTCATAAGCGATAAAGGCTATTTATTCTTTGCGTATCCCAAGAAGAACAACCGGCAATACAAAGAGTATATCGACCGTGACAGCTTCTATGAGGCAATCCCTATGGATGAGGAAGGGTTCGTTTACGAAAGCCGCTTAAAGTTTTCAAGAATGGTCAGTTTAAACGAAGTGTTTACAGTAGTTGGCCTCAAGTCAGATCCGAAGAAAGCGAATAAGGCCGGCACACAAAAAAGTCAATGTGTTGATGACTATATTAAGAACGTTGAAGATATAAAGCAATATTTGAGCAAGAATGAAGATGTATTGAAAAGATACAATGAATTAACCTTTGGCTATCAAAAGGATTGGGCGCGATACGTTTATAGCGCCAAAAGAAAAGAAACACAAGAAAAACGATTGCTGGAGATGGAAACAATCGTAGGAGAAGGCTATAAATCGATTGATTTGTATCGTAGAAACAGGAAATGAGAAACGTTGTATTTATTCGATCAGTTGGGGAAATCCCACTGATCGAATGGTCCATTTTGTACGTAGCGCTTAAGCCTCTTACTTACTCTTTTCTCGGCCACTCCCCGACAAATTCAACCTCATCATATTCGAAGAAGTTTTTCAGAATGTCTTCGCGATCATCAAGGAAAAGCTGATCCGCCACCGCAGACGCAAGCTTCGGAATAGCGTGTCTCATACCTGATAGTGCAGAGGCTGAAAGACCGCAGCTGATTAAAGCTGAGTAGTTAAAGGCAAACAACCCATGCAGGAGCCTTTTTCCTTTTTCATCACGGCTGGTGAGCGCAAAGCCGGGGCTGAGGTAAGGGTGCGCGTCAAGCACTGGATTCGCCGCCTCTTCCGGAGCCTTATAGATGTCTCCCCAGCGGGCGATATGGCTTTCTACAGACTGCAGCTCCGGACGCAAAGCTGGATCGGTGAGAAGGCCGGTACTGATGATCAGGAAGTCGAAAGTGAATTTGCCCTGAGGCGTTGTCACTACTGCCCCCTCGCTTGTCGCTTCGACATCAAGCCATGGAGCGCCTAAGTGCAGCTGAAATCCTGGCCATGAGGCGGCGCGTTCAAATGTATCATTGGTTGGCGGCTGATTTTGCTTAAAGAAATGGGAGATCACCGCATATTTATCTTCGTCTGACAAGGCGTGGAAGCGTTCGATCATGCCGGAAACCTCCATCTGGCGGATCGGATTGATTTGAGGCAGCTTCTTGCGGCGGACAAAGACATGGGCCTCAGCCACACCTTCTGTTAGTGCAAAATTGGCATTATCAAAAGCAGAGGCTCCGCCGCCTAAAATAGCAATCTTCTTGCCTTGAAGCCCTTCAAAATCAATAAGCTTAGAAGTGTGAGAATAGAGATGACTCGGTAATTTTTCAGAAATCATCTGCGGTACATGCCATTCTCCTCCGCCCTGTATGCCGGTGGCCAGAATGACTTTGCGTGCCAGTAAGGTGTCTGATGGTGCTCCCGCTCCTTCGATATGAAGGCGGTAGATCCGTTCTTCAGTTGGCTCGATCTGCTTAAGCTTTACCTCATTCATGACAGGCAGATTGAGAACCTTCCGATACCAGCGCAAATAGTTCATCCAGTCGCCTCGTGGAATCTTATCGACTTCTTCCCATCCTTGCGGGCCGAATTGCGCTTCCCACCAGGAGCGGAAGGTCAGAGAAGGTACCCCGAGGTCAATGGAGGTCAAATGCTTGGGCGTTCGCAGCGTCACCATACGGGCATAGGTTTCCCACGGACCTTCTAATCCTTCCGGGTTTTCGTCGATGACGAGGATATTGGATACCCGCTCGCGCAACAGCCCGAAGGCAGCTCCTAAGCCGCATTGGCCGCCGCCGATAATCACTGCATCGTAAACATGTCCTTCCGAAGACCTATGCTTGCGCACCCAGTCTGGTCCCCCATAGGCAATATAGGAAAGATCTGTTTTCACTTGTTCGTTTAAAGCCTCTACACTCATGATTTTCATTCCCTTCAACTATGTCTCTAAGAGTTCACAATCTTTCCCGCATATGCTAAAGCTGTAATATGTTCCTCTTTTATCCACCCCAAAGAGAAAACACAGCTTAATGTAATGTTTTATAACATCATATGTGCTTATCTTATATCTTATCATGTCAATAATTATATTGAATGTTTATAATGTCTAAAATTTCTAGAACAAATTGTTCATAATCACTAGCAGGGAGCTGCCGGGCACAATGAATCCACTAGAGACCGAGATTTTTTAGTCCAATTCAGTTGAGTAATCTAGTCATCCTGTTATGTTGACTAATTGTAAAAACGCAATGCTATTAAAGCGCTTATTATTAAGTGATCTTAGTCTTTATGTAATGAATATGTAATAAACGGTCTTTGTTAATATTTGCGTGATAAATTAAAGGTGTTGCCATCGGCGGAGCAAGCCTTTGGATGTCAAATGGCAAAAACGAAGCCGAACATCGAACAAGTGAACGCCGCGATTAATAAATCGAACGATGCAAGAGGCAAATAATTTTAAATCATTAAGCAAAGAGTAGAGAATAAAGCTATAGATGTAGCTTTGTTCTCTATTCCTTTTTATCCGCTAACTACAGACTGTAAGCCCTTCACTGAATCAATTTATAAATGAGAGGATTGAGGAAAATGAGACAAACGAAAATATATGGCCATCGCGGTAGCATGGGAATTACTCCGGAAAACACGTTATTAAGCTTTCGTCATGCTTTGGATTCAGGCGTTGATGGGATCGAGCTTGACGTGCAGCTGACAAAAGACGGAGAAGTCGTTGTGATTCACGATGAAACAATTGATCGAACGACAGACGGTACAGGATATGTGAAAGAGTACACGCTAAATGAAATACAGCAATTTAGTGCAGGCATAAAATTCTCACATTTCGAACTGTTTGATAGAAATGTTTGGGAGAAAGAGCGGATTCCGACGCTGGCAGAAGTGTTGGAATTGATTGCTCCTTATCAGATTGAGTTAAATATCGAATTAAAAACCAATATTTTTGCTTATGAAGGCATCGAAGAAAAAGTATTAGCCATTGTGAATCAGTTTGATTATGCCGATAAAATTATTTACTCATCCTTTCATCTGCCTTCCATCCTAAGATTAAAAAAGCTTGAACCAAGTGCAAAAATCGCATGGCTAGTCCTATATGAACTGAGCCGCCCTTCTGAATACGTTGAAAGCCTGGAATTAGAGGGATTACACCTCCACAAAGATTTATTGCTGCAGGGTGATGTTCAAAGTGCCGATGATTTTAGCATCCGTGTGTGGACGGCCAATGATGAAAAGGAAATAGAACAATTATTAAGCACGAATCACGTTGAAGCGATTATGACGGACTTTCCGAAGGAAGCCATTTCGTTAAGACATGCTATCAAAGTGTAAAGCTGTTTCATTCGTATGACGACCAATGCTGGGTTTTTCTAGGCGGACGATTGGTTGTGGTTTCATACATAGATCGCTTCCGTCAAATTTTCTTTTATTCGACCGTATATCACTATATTGAAGAGCCCTTTGTATTTTAAGAAAGGGCTCTTTTTTCACTATATTAAAGTAATAAGGAATTTTTCAAAACTTTTGATTCATACTAAAGACGTGTTCACTATTTTCTATATTCGATCATGATTGTTCCTAAAATAGAGTTTTGCCTTTTCTTTTTACTCATATCAACCCTCCCGCTTTATTATTTGACATTAACAAAAGATTTGATTTTCCCCTCCTCGAAATCTCTGGGTAGAGCTTCTCTTGATAAATCAGCAATCACACTTCTACAACAGTCCCCACATTACAATAAAAGAATCTATCCCCAAATTCATGCGCCAACTGATTAGCGACCTGAAGTCCTGTACAATGTGAAACGCCTAAGTATTGCAAATTCATCTCTTTTAATGCCTGAATACTTTTATCTTTCTGCTCTTCGCCAACGGGTGATAAATGGGTACCGCCGATGACAGTATGAATGCGGTTTTCACCTGTCTTTTGAACAGCGTAATTAAGTATATTGATGATCCCTGCATGGGAACATCCGAGAATCACAAACAAGCCTTTTTCGGTTTTCATAATAATGGACTGGTCATCCGTGACTGGATCTTGGACATACCCGTCTTTTGTCTTCAAAACGATATCGGTATCGCCGGTCTCAAAATTCGTAACCCTGGGAACCTCTCCCGTTAGGAAAACATCTGGCGCAATTTCGCTGAATTCTGTGTTGAACTTAAAGTTTGCCCCGTTGCTTTCAAGTGCAACTTTTGAAAAAGGAACTCCGATGTATTTGTGGCCTTCGCGTACAAGATATCCCTCTTTGAACAACTCTGGATGTGCATAGACATTAATCGGTTTTTCCCTGGCTGATTTTACAGCTTCCATTAAACCCCCTGTGTGGTCGATATGATGATGACTAAGTATGATTCCTTTAATGCTGGATAAATCTTTTTTAAATACATGAGCATTATTAAGTAGTGCCTTTCCTGTCCAGTATCAAAAAGATAGTTTCCGTGGTTTGTTTCCAGAAAAACGGCCCAGCCGTGTTCTGCAATCGCTCCTAAGTTACCGAATACACTGTTTTCAGAAAGAACTGTTGCCCTGAATTTCATATCAAATCCCCCTAAATTAGTTTAGATACTAAACTATATACTTAAAAAAATTATTTCTCCAAAAACTCATTTAGCTTTTGAATGCATTTTTCGAAAATTTGGATCTCCTTTTCGTCTAGTTGAGCGCTAAGTTCTTTGTAAAAATTCAGATGTAATTCTTCGTGGACACGGAAAGCGTTTTTTCCTTTTTCAGTCAGTGAGATGATTACAGCCCTAGAATCATTTGCGTGAGGGGAACGTTTAACGAGACCTTTGGATTCTAGACGACGGAAAATCTGCGTAACAGCACCTTTCGTAATACTGAGACGGGCAGCAAGCTCGCTCATAAGGATACCGCCTTCGCAACCAATTGCGTCGATCGTGTGAATTTCGCTGGGCGTCAGTGGTCCACCTTCCCCGAAAGTACGAGGATGGCGTTCGAGTTGTCGCAGCTTCATGATTAAACGGCCAAGATTTTGACTGCCTGTTTTACTGCTATTATGGTTATTTGATTGGATTTTATTGTTATTCATAATTTTAGTTTAGTAGCTAAACTTTTATTCGTCAACAATTTTATCACTTAATCGCTTAAAGAAAATTGTTTCTTAATCTGACTTATGCATATTTATCTGATAATCAGACATTTAAATCAATATCAAGAAACAAAAAAACATCTATAATATTCATTTACAGGAATATTCTCAAAAGGGTATATTGAATGCAGGAACACTAATAAAAGAAATTCGAACCATGATAACAAACAATAGTCCTGCCAAAGGTGATTCTTTACCGGCACTGAATTGGATGAAGAGGTAAACAGCTTTCCTGCGTGCTCCAAACGGCAACACTTTTAGAGTACGAAGGAAAGACACAGCTCACATTAACACGACAGCAGTACCTTGTAGGTATGGAGGAAGGATGGGAGAAAAGCCTAGATCTCGCCGAAGAACTAAAATAAGGGGTGATTTTTATGGAAAAAGTAATTTCAAAAGACGGTACCACTATTGCTTTCGATCGACTGGGTGAAGGGCCGGCGATCATATTGGTAGGCGGTGCGTTAAGCTACCGATCGCACGGGAAACAGGTGCAGCTAGTCGAGCTCTTGGCGAAGCACTTCACGGTAATTAACTATGACCGTCGGGGGCGGGGGGATAGCAGTGACACGTTGCCGTATGCGGTAGATCGTGAAATTGAAGATATCGAGGCATTGATAGATGAAGCAGGTGGATCTGCATTTGTGTACGGTATGTCCTCAGGTGCAATCCTTGCCCTTGATGTCACTAACAAGCTTACCAATAAAATCAAGAAGCTTGTGGTGTTTGAGCCGCCGCTTGTCCCCGACAACAGTCGTCCTCCATTGCCTGAGGATTACGTAGAACAGATCAACGAGGCTATAGCGGCTGGTAACCCCAGTGAAGCGGTCGATATCTTTTTGACGCAGGCAGTGCTCATTCCTCCTGAATACCTGCCAGCTTTGAAGGAAGACCCGATGTGGAAAGACTTTAATGCTGTGGCACACACACTGGCCTATGACGGTATTATCGCGAAAGATGTGATGGCGGGCAAACCGTTACCACCCAACAAGTGGTCATCAGCAACCTCCCCCACACTAGTGATAAGCGGCGGGAACAGCGAAAAGTTTTTCCATGACTCTGCAAAAGCGATCATCAATAACCTAACCGATGCGAAGTATCATGTTTTGCAAGGCCAGGGCCACGACGTTGCCCCGGAAGCCATCGCTCCCGTGTTAGTAGAGTTCTTAAACGGCACCGGTCAGAGCTTTGTCGCGGCGACAAACAAAAAAAGTTAACGGAAAACAGTCCGCAATTTTTTTTACCTGAGGTTAGGGAATCTCCCTAATCTTTTTGTATTTGGTGTGAAAAATCCGCATTTGATTCCAGGAGAACACTCCCTATTTTAAATTCCACTCATGGGCATGATTACGTATAAATTTAATATCTTTTTGATAATGATCGTAATGACCTTCACTGATCATATTTTGAAAAGCAGTATCGCCTTCATTCGCTTTTCTGGTCATCGTCTTGCATAGGCCTTCTAATCGTAATAATACGAAGTCAATAATTTCAGTCGGTACCTTCTCCCCATAGGATTCAAAAAATAATTTAACTCTCTCTTCTCGAAGCTTTGCATGCAATAAAGGATCATAATGAATTTTCTCACCTTTTTCAGAAAGATAAAATCTGCTTAAAGGCACACAAGTATAGAGAGTATACGCCACGTCCCAAAGCTTAGGGCCAGGTCCGGCAACATCAAAATCAATAATTCCTACAGGCGTCTTATTATGAAAAATAATGTTATAGATAGCAAAGTCATTGTGGCACAACACCTCTGCCTTTTTAGGAGTGTTGTCTAACCATTCCCAATCATCATCTATTGGAAAATCACTGACGGAATCATGATAACGACGTTGCATTTTGGCAATTTGACTTAAAACGTCATTTGACCACATATAGCTCTTTAATGGATAATTTCCCGCTTCCCCTTCGAAAAAAGATAATATTTCTCTGCCCTTCTCATCGATGCCTAAAAACTTTGGAGCATAATCAAATTCTTTATCTGATAAGTGGATTAGTAATTTATGAATTTTAGTGCTGTTTGACTTCATTTTCCGTCTAACGGTATTTCCAACACGACATACTTTAGAGACATTTCCACCGGTTAATATCTCTTCGTTTGGCATATGGCCTCTCCTTTCTCATAGAACTGAATAACTTAGAGTTTCAATTCACACACGTAAAACTCCTTTAGATTCTGGCTCGTATGTTAGAGAAAAGTACACCTTTCTGTAGAACATGACGGCGGTACTATTGCCATAGTCTTAATTTATTGATAATTGTGCATTTCATTATTCATAAATATATAATTAATAGTATGGTAAATTCAGGGGTGAAGGATTAGTTAAAGGATTTTTCGAGTGCTGATTAAGTGAAATTTTATGAGGAGGGGTTCAAAATGATTCGTTTCGAGAAATGCTCTATAAAAGGATCTCGAGAATTAAATGAGGATGTGCTTGTTGTAAACGAACAGGATCAAATTTTTGCTGTGATTGATGGGGCGACATCTGTAACCCCTTATAAAAATCGTAATGAAGAAACTGGCGGCTTTATTGCAGCGAATTTATTAGGGTCATTTTTACAGGATGTTGATAAAACCAGCAGTCTTGAAAATCAAGTGCTTCTGGCAAATGACTCATTACACGAATTGATGGTTGAAAGTGGTATCGATACGAATAAAAAAACGGATTTGTGGAGTGCAGCTTTTGTTGTTGTACGTATTAAGGAAACAACGCTTGAATATGTTCAGACAGGCGATTGTATGTTATTTGCCAGATATTCAGACGGGCAGATACGAACAATTACTCACGATCAAGTAAGCAGGTTTGATTCGAAATCTTTAAAAAAATCACTCGATGGAAAGCGGTTAGGCTATCACGATCCGAATGAATTATTTCAATACTTACTCCCAACAATCAGAGAAAATCGGAATATGGCGAATACGTTTGATGGATATTCTGTATTAAATGGAGACCCGAGGCTGGCCGACTTCTTGGAAAAAGGAACGATAAACCTATCCGGTGTGGAGAGGATTTACATGATATCTGATGGATTGTTTTATCCTTCAACGTCAATCGAGGAAAAAACAGACTGGAATGCTATCGTATCAACAATTGATCATTTCGGAATATCAAATTATGCAAACAAAGTGATTCAAATGGAAGAATCTGATCCTCAGTGTGATAAGTATCCCAGATTGAAAACATCTGATGATAAAACTGGAATCGTCATTGACCTAAGCCAGAAAAGAGAATTTGCAAAATCGGAAACTGTTCAGCATGCAACAGCTAAAGATGTATAAAAAAGGATAAGCATCAGCCTATCCTTTTTTAATTCTCTACGGATGTGATCATTTTCAACGCTTCTACAGGATCTGAAGTATTTGGCACGGCTTCATACACATCTTGACCGTTTTGCCAAATGGCTGCGTTATGACCCTCGTTTTCATAATCGACACTGATCTGGCCATATTTGTTCGGGATTGGCAGCGTATTTGTCTCAAGAAATTCAACCATATCTTTTGCATCGTCTTCCAAATTAATCGCATTATCTGTATTGGCTCTTAAATTTAAAAACCATCTGCCTTCGTTCCAGCTTAGATATTTTGAACCGGCGGCACCTTCCTGCAATCCTTTAATCCCGTGTCCCAAGTCGATATTTTCTTGCTGAACCTCTTGATAGCCTGTCTCTTCTTGAGCTGATTGTGCTGAATCGTATTTCGTTCCCGTCAATGTGACAAGTTGATTCTCTTCGCCAAGATCGTTCAACTCCGCGTCATTAATTTGCAGAGGCTTGTCTGTTTGAAAAATAATCACGCTGTATCCGGCTGATTTGTTGTCAATGGCGGCGCTGTAATAGGTATTATCATCTTTAGGAATATCGGTTGGGGCGACAAACGGCACGTCTGTTTTTAAATTGGCTTCGACGTCTTTTAGTAAAGCTTCGAGTGACGTATAGCTTTTCTCAGAAGTGTTTTCATCCTGGGCGTTATTAGATTGATCAATAATTTGTACTTGATGCTGATTCGATTGAACCCCTTTCGCTGATGAGCAGCCTCCTAAGATTAATGTAGGAACAAGCAAACTAGATGTAAGAATCATTTTTTTCATGCGATGCATCCCCTTCCATTATTTGGTCACTCATAAAACGATTCCCTAGATGAAATGAAAAATAACATCCTCAGGCATTTTTTTATATTCTTTTCCTTTTCGTCTGTTTCCCTTGCTGTAGTTTCCTTCTGATAGATTTTAAGAAAGGCATCAGATCGGAGCTTTCCGTAAATGACTTTTACAATTCACTGTTCCTTGCCACTTTCATTTGAGTGAAGTATATAGGTACTTTCCGTTCTATAGCTTTCTGTTTCATTTGTTGTTATTGCATAATAAGCTTCAACTGCGATTCTTAGTGAATTTATTCAGCTGCTGGTTTTAAATCCCGCTGTTGTCGTTTGTATGCCAATACCCCGAAGATAACAAATAGTGCTGTAACGCCGAGTTCAATTTCTAATTTTTTCAACGTATCCTCCTTTCTTTATTGGTATCAGTAAGTACATTTCACATTTTATAAGCAACCGCTTCATGAAGAAATTGATTCATCTTTCAATTCACTTACACGGCTGTAAGGTAGCCCGTGTCTTTTGTGAATCTTACTATTACATGCCATAATATACCTAAGCAAAGGAGAGTCGGATAAATGCAAAAAATTATGATCGTAGAAGATGATCCGAAAATCGCGGAATTGCTGCATTCGTACATTATGAAATACGGGTATCACGTCATTTTAGTCACTGAATTTGACCATGTGATGGATGAGTTCAGGAAAAACAAGCCCGATTTGGTTCTTCTCGATATCAATCTGCCAAGCTTTGACGGATATTATTGGTGCCGGCAAATTCGTACAGAATCGATTTGTCCTGTTCTTTTTATTTCGGCACGTACAGGGGAAATGGATCAGGTGATGGCTTTGGAAAACGGCGGGGATGATTTTATTACGAAGCCGTTCCACTCTGAAATTGTCATGGCGAAAATTCGAAGCCATCTGCGCCGGGCTTATGGAGAATATGCGCATAAGACTGAGGAGCGGGTGCTGGAAAGGGACGGGCTTCAGCTTTTCCCTGAGAGGCTGGAATTAAAATTCGGAACAAATATGGCTTCTTTGACAAAAAAAGAATCGGACATAATTGAAAGTTTAATAGAGCGGTACCCGAGAGTTTCCGGACGAGAAGATTTACTTGAAAAGCTATGGGACGATCTCGCGTATGTAGATGAAAATACACTTAATGTGAACATTACACGCGTCAGGAAGAAATTTCAGGAGCTCGGTATAGAAAACGCGGTAGAAACTGTGCGGGGCGCAGGATACCGCTTGAACGTATCTTGGGCAAAGGCGGGAGAGGAATGAAGCTTTTTTTCAAAGAGCATTCGCTATTAATTGCCGTTCAGACGCTGCAATTTTTCTTCATTTTGTTGATCTACTGGCTTGACGGGTACAGGAACATCAGGCCAGCGCTTTATGCCGCTTTCCTCGGATTTTTCTTTCTCGGATGCTACCTTCTCTATCACTATTATAGCCGCCGCAGGTACTATCAGCGTCTTAGCCAGCCATTGGAGTCGCTTGACGATTCTTTTCAAAAAACGGATCTGTCGCCTGCAGCAGAAGCGCTGGACCAGTTATTGCATAGCCAGTACAAATACTATCGCCAGGAATTAAAAGCGTCAGAACGCGATCGAAATGAGCATCTGATGTTTATGGATCAGTGGGTGCACCAAATGAAAACACCGCTGTCCGTTATTGAACTGACGGCGCAAAACCTGGATGAGCCGGAATCTTCCAATATACGTGAAGAAACGGAGCGAATGAAGATAGGTTTACATACGATTCTGTATATGGCTCGGCTTCGTACAATCGAGAAGGATTTTCACGTCAAACCGGTCCATTTATCGAAAATAGTTCATGAAGTAAACAGTGACAATAAGCGCTTCTACATCCGCAGCCAGGTATATCCGAAATTGCAGGAGCAAAAGGAAAACATGACAGTGGAAACCGATGAGAAATGGTTGTTTTTTATCCTGTCTCAGTTCGTGAACAATGCGGTGAAATATTCTAAGGGAATAAGCAATAACATCGTCATTATCCTTTATGAAAAAGATGAGGAAGCAGTACTGGAGGTGGCCGACTTTGGGGTCGGCATTCCTGATATGGATCGAAAACGAGTTTTTGACCCGTTTTTCACAGGGGAGAATGGCCGGAAATTCAGGGAATCAACGGGAATGGGCCTTTATGTAGGCAAGTCAGCTGCGGATCATCTAGGTCACCGAATCGAGCTGGAAACGGAGGAGGGTAAAGGTACGACGATCCGAATCATTTTCACGTCAACACAAAACCTTACATCCATGTAATATAAGTGAAAGAAGAATCGATAGTTGCCCCTCTTTATCTTTAGGTACACTGATCACAGATCGAATGATAAATACGAAAGGAGATCTTGTGATGCTTCAAGTAAAACAAGCGAGTAAAGTTTATGAAGGGAAAATTGCTTACCGGGCATTGACGGATATCAATTTAACCATTGATAAAGGTGAATTTGTCGGAATTATGGGACCATCCGGCAGCGGGAAAACAACACTGTTGAATATGATCGCAACGATTGATGAACCGACAACGGGCGAAGTTTTACTCGACGGTCGTAATCCGCACCTGCTGAAAAAAGATGAATTGGCGAAATTCCGCCGCCGTGAGCTGGGCTTTGTGTTTCAAGATTTTAATTTGCTCCACACATTGACTATTGAAGAAAACATCGTTCTTCCTTTGACACTGGACGGAAAAAACGTTAGTGATATGAAACAAAAGGCAAAAGATATTGCCGGAAAACTTGGGATTTCAGAAATCATGAAAAAGCGTATTTTCGAGATTTCGGGTGGACAAATGCAGAGAGCAGCTGTGGCAAGAGCTATGATTCATTCGCCAAAGCTCTTGCTTGCCGATGAGCCGACAGGAAACCTTGATTCCAAGTCGTCTAAGGATGTCATGGAAATGCTAGAAGCAATCAATCGAAACGAGCAGACAACGATGATGCTTGTCACCCATGATCCTCAGGCAGCCAGCTATTGCAATCGGGTCGTCTTTATCCGCGACGGGAAGTTTTATTCGGAAATTCACCGCGGCGATAACCGCCAGGCTTTTTTCCAAAAAATTATCGATACACTTTCCTTGATGGGAGGGAATGCAAATGACCTTTCGTCAGTTCGCGTTTAATAACGTTACCCGCAATAAAAGGCTGTATATAGCGTACTTCCTTAGCAGCATGTTTACGGTGATGGTATTTTTTACTTTTGCAGTTTTTGCTTTTCATCCAGCATTAAGCGGTGATGCTCTGAATTCAGATATGGGCGGTAAAGCTTCCTTTGGACTTTATGTGGCGGCAGGTATCATTTACGCCTTTTCCTTTTTCTTCGTTTTATACTCGATGAGCGCCTTTCTTCAGTCTCGTAAGAAGGAGTTCGGGGTATTGATGGTTCAGGGAATGTCTATGCGCCAGATTCGAACGATGGTTTTTCTGGAAAACATGCTGATCGGATTTTTTGCGACCATCGGAGGAATTGCTCTCGGATTGGTATTTACCAAGGTGATATTACTGGCAGCGGAAAATGTGCTGATAATCGAAAACAAGCTGAATTTCTATTTTCCGCTGATGGCCATTCTTTTAACGCTTGCTTCCTTTATTGTTTTGTTTTTGTTCATTTCATTCTTTGTTTCCTTTGTGCTTCGCTCCAGAAAACTGATTAACCTAATAAAAGGTGACAAGAAATCGAAAGGGGAGCCAAAGGCGTCAATCTTTTTAACGATTCTGGCCGTTTTATTGCTTGCCTCCGGTTATTGTTTAGCTTTGATGACAAAGGGAGTTCAGGTGTTTAATGTCATGCTTCCGGTGGTTATCGTTGTGATTCTAGGGACGTATTTATTGTTTACTCAGTTAAGTGTATTTGTGATTCGAAGACTTAAGAAAAAGGATACCGTCTTCTGGCGTAAAACAAATATGCTTTTGTTTTCTGATCTATCCTTTCGGATGAAGGATAATGCGCGGACGTTTTTTATGGTGGCTATTATTTCAACCGTCGCATTTAGTGCGATCGGGACTCTATACGGATTACATTCACTGCTCACCGGATCAACAAAGAACTTTAATGCCTATACTTTTTCGTACACCTCTCAGGAAGATAATACTGAGGAAGAGAAGGATGTAGCTTTTATTAATGAAACGTTAAATAACAAGCACATTGAGACAGAGAAGATGGAAACGATACTCGGGTACTTTGATATGAATGGACAGGAACAATTGATCGCAAGACAATCTGATTATAATCAATTTGCAGAGTTGATCGGGGAGAATAAAATTGAGCTGGCTGACGGAGAAGCAAAAGTTGTAGACTTTGAAGGATACCCATACAGCAATGGAAAACAATTGCTCAATGAACCAATCCCTCTTGAATCGGGACTGCAGGTTCAGCCAAAAGAAATCATCCAGTCAAAAGCTTTACCTAATTTGAAATCGTATTATGTTGTCACTGATGAAGATTATGAACAGTTGAAAAATCCGATAAATGTAGAAAGAATCTATGCCTGGCAGGCTGAATCAGGAAACAAGCAGACAGTGATTGAGGCGGGAGAGATTTTATCGAAAGACCTCGAGCCCTATCAACTCAAGGCTAAGGATTACGAATTGTATGATATCAATAGACAATTCGGTCCGGTCTTGTTTATTGGATTATTTATCGGCGTCGTCTTTTTCGTCTCTGCCGGAAGCTTCCTTTATTTCCGCCTTTATTCCGATTTAGACGATGATAAACAGAAGTTTAAAGCCATTGCCAAAATGGGATTGACCGAAAACGAACTGAAAAAAGTGCTGAACAGGCAAACTGCGATTCTTTTCTTCGCGCCAATTTCTGTCGCTCTTATCCATGGAGCCATTGCACTTACAGCCTTGTCCCATGCGTTTCAATATGATTTATTTAAAGAGTCTGCCGTGGTGCTTGGTGTCTTTTTCGCCATACAGGTGATCTACTTTTTCGTCGTCCGCTTCTTCTATTCGAAGCAGATTCAAGCAGAAATCTAAATTGTTGTGCCTAACAAGGAAGTTGTCTTGTTAGGCATTTTTTAATGGACTGCGTGTTTAATAAGAAAATTCTTTTTTCTAGTTTTACACCTTTTTCACATGATGAACAGATCGCTCGTTTTGCACGTTTCCTGTATTTAATAATTCGTATGGTTCGATTAAAGCTACATATGCTTCTTCTTCTGCCAAAGGCATGTGTTCTACACCTTTAGGGATTACTACCATTTCCCCCTCTTTTAAAACTATATCTTGATCCCGAAGCTTTATTGTAATTTGACCTTTCACTACTAAAAATAATTCATCGGAATCATCGTGATGATGCCATAAAAATTCCCCTTTAATTTTAACCAATTTCATTGAGGAATCATTTACACTAGCAACACTTATAGGCTGATAATAGTCGTGAATCTGATCAAACGCAGATAAAAGATTTACTTTCTTTATCATTTCTCCCCTCCGGCTTTGCGTCTTATTTTCATATTAGCAGAATGATGATGTCAGGCAACTGAATTGCCAGCAAACAAGAAGAAAGTAATTGAAGATGCTGCTTCATTCATCGAGCGAGGAGAGCACTTAGAGGTTCGAGACCGACAAAAAGAATATAGTTATATCGAAAAATCTACTGTTGTATTAGAAAAATATAATTGTAGGATGTGGTATTTTGAGGTTAAAAGTAATAATTCCGGTTGTTGTTTTTACGTGTTTACTGTTTATTGCCCCCAATTCAATCTTTGCGCAAGAAGTTTTACATAAAGGAAGTCGAGGAGAAGAAGTTTATAAATTGCAAGAGGATTTAAAAAAAATGGGTTACTTTACTGATCAGCCGACAGGGTATTATGGTTCTATTACAGATAATGCTGTTAGACAATTGCAGCTAGATACTGGATTATCACAAGATGGAGACGTTGGATCCGAAACACAGCAAAAATTAGATGATATAGAAATGATGGCAAAGGTTGTTCAGGGAGAAGCACGCGGTGAGCCGTATGAAGGAAAAGTTGCTGTAGCTGCTGTTATTATAAACCGAGTGTCAGAATCAGGTTTTCCTAATAATACTCACGATGTTATTTTTCAGCCAAATGCTTTTACAGCTGTAAATGATGGTCAATATAATTTGACTCCTGATAGCGATTCTTATCATGCAGTGATTGATGCTTTAAAAGGCTCGGACCCTACATTCGGTTCGGTTTATTATTATAATCCAACTATAGCAACTAATGATTGGATCTTCACTAGGGAAACAGAGATTAAAATAGGAAACCACATATTTGCAAAGTAAAAGATAACCTAAAAATCCCTCAAATCAAGGTTCTTTCATATGTGTAGCTTTCAAAGAAAGTTGCACTGAAAAAAGTCCAACCGTTTAAAAAAAGTTTGATCAAAATCTGAACTGAAAGTATATTCTCTCTAATTAGCCTTACAGGGTGCTCAACAAAAAAAGAACTAGTCTTAAAGCCGATTTCCTTCACAAAGGGGAATCGGCTTTATTCTAATTAGATTTATAGTAGGAGATTAAATAGGAGATACAAAGTTTTAAAGCTTAACTTATTATGAGGATGTGACTAATCAGGGATTTCTTGGGATAAAAAGCTTTTTTGATAGGAATAACAGCAAGGTGTTAAGAAGTTAATTTTAGATGAATTTAATAGAGAGACAGCAGGAATTTAGGGGGATTTTAGATAGAAGCGGGTTAGGGGTGAAAGTATGCAAAGCAATAAAGAAGATTCTTCATTTAAAGATATCTCTTGGAAAAGTTTTTTCTTAATGTACGGCATTTCCATAACGATACTATTCGGGGGCGGGTTCTTGATTCGATTTTTTCGTGATGGTGATTTTTTTATCCTTGAATTTGTTGCAGGAGTTATTGGTGTTATTTTATTATCGGTCGGTGTTTTTTTAAAGAACAAATAACTATACTACTACTCCATCCTTAACTTGACCCTTACGTCACGTAATGGTTTATATTGAAGTTACCGGTAAAAATAGTCGCGCGAGATGAGGGGATGGTCATCGAAAGTAAAAAGTATTGGAAAGTAGGAGAACTTGCAAAGCTAACAGGATTAACAATTCGAACTTTACGATATTATGATCAAATTGGCTTGTTTTCACCGTCCGTCTATTCTGATTCTGGATACAGACTGTATGACGAATCTGACATATCGCGATTGCAGCAAATTTTAACCTTAAAGGATTTGGGCTTATCGCTGGAGGAAATTA
Source organism: Bacillus capparidis (assembly GCF_017832095.1). Classification (NCBI taxonomy): domain Bacteria; kingdom Bacillati; phylum Bacillota; class Bacilli; order Caryophanales; family Bacillaceae; genus Bacillus; species Bacillus capparidis. The sequence continues at coordinate 1,072,061 of NZ_JAFDST010000002.1, read as the reverse complement.
AATCTATTTTATCTGATGACAATTACAATCCATTCGACGTCGTATCACTTCAAATAGCCCGTCTAAAGGAAAATATCAGAATTCAACAAAAACTTTTAAAGGAATTACAGAATGTATCTAGCCTTATGCAAAATCATGAACCACCGACTGTTGAGGATTTTACAAATCTATTAGGAATGATGAAGAAGAGTCACGAGAGATATTTTGCCGAAAGGAAAATGAACATGGAATACCAATTCGACAGGCTCGGCAATTTTCTTGCCAAGCATCCGAATGAACCAAACTAAGGAGGAATATGTAATGAGCAAACGATTTGTAACGCATGATACTTTTGTGATTGAAAGGGCTTACGAATCCCCGCCTGCACAGGTGTTTTCGGCCTGGGCGGATCCTGTAGCCAAGGCCAAGTGGTTTACGAAGTCTGACGAGTTCGATTTTCGAGTCGGCGGGCGAGAGAGCAGTCGGGGTGGTCCTCTTGATGGACCTGTATACACTTTTGACGCCTATTATCAGGAGATCGTTCCTGACGAGCGCATTGTTTATTCCTATACCATGGATCTCGATGAAACTCGCATTTCCGTATCAGTGACAACAGTGGAGTTCAAGCCTGCTGAAGGCGGAACACAGCTGATTTTCACCGAACAGGGGGCATTCCTCGACGGCCATGATTCACCAGCCGACCGTGAGCACGGAACGAAGATTATGCTGGACAAGCTGGGAGAGGAGCTGCAAAAAGAGTACTCTCCTAGGAGCAAGGGATGAAGAGCACCATGACTGGGAGTGACAGTCAAGCTGGCATACGGGAGTGGATCGGTCTGGCAGTGCTGGTTCTGGCTTGCTTGATCGTTTCTATCGATGTTTTCGTACTAGTCCTTGCACTGCCGTATTTGAGTGCGGACCTGGGTGTAAGTAGCATTGAACAGCTGTGGATTATGGACATCTACGGGTTTATGCTCTCCGGGTTCTTGATTACGATGGGTACTTTGGGCGATCGCATCGGCCGGCGTAAGCTGTTGTTGCTGGGGGCAGCGGCATTTGGTTTGGCTTCAATACTAGCGGCATTCTCCACGAGCCCCGAAATGCTGATCGCGGCCCGCGCTCTGCTTGGCATCGCTGGGGCTACGTTGGCTCCATCTACCCTGGCGCTGATCAGCAACATGTTTAACGATCCAAGGCAGCGGGGTCTGGCCATTAGTATATGGATGGCAGGCTTCATGTGCGGAGCAGCCTTTGGCCCGTTAATCGGGGGTGTAATGCTGGAAAACTTATGGTGGGGCTCTGTATTCCTGCTAGGCATACCTGCGATGATACTGCTGCTCGTGCTTGGTCCTGTGCTGCTGCCTGAATATCGTGACACGAATGCCGGACGTTTGGATCTAGTGAGTGTCATACTTTCGTTAGGAGCGATCCTGCCCATCGTCTATGGCTTTAAGGAACTGGCCAAGAACGGTTTGCATCCGCTGAATATCTTCGTCATCGTGGCCGGCTTGGCTGTTGGTGTGATATTTGTACGACGTCAACATGCTCTTCACGACCCGTTGCTTGATCTTCGACTGTTTATCAACCGCGAGTTAAGCACAGCGATGGGTGGGCAGCTGTTTTGCACCATGCTGATGGGGGTGATTATGGTGTTAGTCACTCAGTACCTCCAGCTTGTCGAGGGATTAACGCCATTGAGAGCGTCTTTGTGGATGATACCTGCTGTGGCAGCGCAAATGACTAGTTTCTTGCTATCACCTCTTCTCGCACGTCGAATCCGTCCGGCATATTTGATAGGAGCCGGATTGGCTGTCTCGGTGACTGGCCTCTTCTTGCTCACCCAGGTCGATATGAGCACCGGTATCACGACGTTGGTGATTGGTTACGCCCTCACGAACTTCGGTTCAGGGCCGCTAATGACCCTGTCACCCGATCTGATCGTCGGATCCGCTCCTCCCGAGAAAGCGGGATCTGCAGGAGCGATGTCTCAAACTAGTAGTGAGTTAGGCTTCGCCTTAGGACTTGCTGCACTAGGCAGCATTGGCACATCTGTGTATCGTAACCAGATTGCTGATGGCATTCCCGCAGGTACCCCAACCGAGTCAGTACATGCCGCCAGTGACACTCTTGTCGGAGCTGCAAAAACAGCTCAAAATTTGCCAAGTGAAATTGGTATGCAGCTCCTCGCCTCTGCTCGCGAGGCGTTCGCCAGTGGAATGAACACAGTTGCCACGATCAGCGCCATACTTTTGATCGGTGTTGCTGTATTTGCAGTTACCCTTCTCCGTCATATACGACCTAGCGGAGAGACACAGCAAGAACAGGTCGACAGTATTCCAGCCCCCGTAACCGACACCGAGAACTAGCCATGCTAGTTATATAAAAGAGTTTGGCCATAGTAAGGAATTAAGGCTTGTAAGGTCTCCTGAATACTTTAAAGACTAATATACGATAATGTATATTAGTCTTTAGAGTACACAATAAGGAATGAGGAGCATCTTCATGAGACTAAATTTTCTACCTATATTATTACTAGTTTTAATAGGAATTCTAGCAGGGTGTCAAGAAGGCAGCTCTTCAAATGAATCAAAAGAGGCAGCAAGCGCAGCTGAAGACAGGGAAGCTAAGGATATTAAAATCAACGAAGCTCCTGAAAATGTCACTTCTCCTTCTGATGCCGCGATTCATCAGTATGAAGTTTCTTTTAAAAACGGTGAGAAGGCTTTTCCAGAAACAAGCTCTATCATCACCGAAACAACGCTAGGCAATCATAGTATAGTGGCGATTCGTTCTCCGGAAGGGAAAAATAAGTATACCGTTTTTCTCTATGAAAATAAAAATGAATGGATAATGAATGGATTTATGAGATTAGGAGTAGCAGAGGAAAATTCTTTTACAGGTAATGGCTTGAATTTACCAATGAAAAAATTTAGTTCAAGCAATATTGAATTGGCAGATAAGAATCAAGAAGCTTGGGCATTTGTTGATGAAGAAAAAATCATTACCATTGCTAGATTTAATCAATTATCCTTCGAGGAGAACCCAGAAACGAAAATTATTTCTCTCAATAACGGATATGAAGCTTTTATCTCGAAAGATAAGTTCAAAAATAGCTTTTTGTACTATTTTGATACTGAAAAAACGGTTGTTGTTTCAGGGAACGTAAAAGAAAAATAGCTTGTTGAATTAGCAAATTCATTACCTTCCGTTGTTCCTCCCGACTTCCCAAGTGCAGAAAAATAGGGTATCCCAACTTCAGGATCCCCTACTTCCGATGCATTTTAAATTTCAAAAATAACTCATTATAATAAGCCAGATTTTTTCGCCCGAGGTTCTCATATACCTCCAGCTTCTCCGTTAGCTCCGGCGGGGGATAGAATCTTTCATCAGCGACCATTTCTTCCGGCATGTATTTAAGAGCCTCTTTGTTTGGTGTCGAATAGCTGACGTATTCTGTATTTTGCGCTGCAACCTTCGGATCGAGCATGAAGTTAATAAATTGATGGGCCGCATCCACGTTTTTTGCCGTTTTTGGGATGACCATATTATCGAACCACAGGTTGGAGCCTTCCTTTGGAACGACATACTCCAAATCTTCATTTTCAGCCATGATTTCTGATGCTACACCTGACCATACGAGGCCAATCGCCGCTTCTTTATTTTCAAGAAGCATCCGGTTTTCGTCTCCGACAATGGCTTTTACATTTGGGGTTAGCGTGTCCAGCTTTTCCTTCGCTTTCTCCAAATGGTCCTTGTTTGTATCGTTAAGCGAATAACCTAAGCTGTTCAGTCCCATTCCGATGACTTCTCTCGCGCCGTCGATCAAAAGGATTTCATTTCTTAGATCAGAATCCCACAGGTCGTTCCAGGTCGTAATTTTCGTGCCGTTCAGCATGCTTGGGTTATAGACAATGCCGACGGTTCCCCAGAAATAAGGGATAGAGTACTGATTGCCGGGATCAAACGGGAGATTCATAAATCGCTCGTCAATATTCTTTAAATTCGGAAGCTTCGAATGATCGAGAGGGATGAGCAAGTCCTCCTGTCGCATCTTATCAATCATATATTCCGATGGGACGGCAATATCATACGTCGTGCCGCCCTGTTGGATTTTTGTCATCATCGCCTCATTGGAATCAAACGTTTCATAAATCACCTTGATGCCTGTCTCTTTTTCAAAGCGATCGATTAACTCGGTATCAATATAGTCGCCCCAGTTATAGATCGTTAACGTGTTGCCGCCTGAAAAGCCCTGCGAGGCGTTCAATCTCGCTATTGCAAATAAAAGCACCGCAGACACAAGGATAACTGTTAGAAAAACACGGATCAGTTTATTCATTTTCTAACCCCCATTCCACTCGGCTTGTTGCGCTGTGTAATAAAGTAGTAGACGATGACAAGCAGGATCGTGAATAGGAAAAGCAAGGTCGATAAAGCGTTAATATTCAATGAGATTCCGCGGCGCGCCAACGAATAAATTTCAACGGAAAGTGTGGTAAACCCGTTTCCAGTCACAAAGAAGGTAACGGCGAAATCATCGAGTGAGTACGTTAACGCCATAAAGAAACCGGCGAAAATTCCGGGTGTAATATACGGTAAAATCACCTTTGTCAGCACATCCAGCCGGCTCGCCCCAAGATCCAGAGCCGCGTCAATTAACGTCGGGCTCATCTCCGATAATTTCGGCAGTACCATCAGGACAACGATCGGAACGCTAAAAGCGATATGGGACAGGAGCACCGAATAAAAACCAAGCTGTATTCCGGCCATCGTGAACAAGATTAGAAAGGATGCTCCGATAATCACGTCGGGACTGACAATCAGCACATTATTTAACGATAACCACGTATTTTTCGTTTGCCTCCGTTTAAACGAGCGAATCTCCAAAGCACCGATCACACCGATGATGGTCGAAATGAGCGCCGATAATAAAGCAATCACCGCAGTATTTAAAACAATAATGAGGAGCCTTGTATCGCTAAACAATTCTTTGTACCAATCCAAGGTGAAGCCTTCGAAATTGTACATCGTCCCCCCGCTGTTAAACGAGTAAATAACTAGGAAAAAAATCGGTGCATAGAGGATGAAAAAGACCCCAACCAAAAATACTTTAGATAATGGAGATATTTTTTTATCCACGTTACACACCTCGCTTTCCGTTGCCTGTAACAGACATCATCAGAAACATAAAAAAGATTAAAAAGACCGCAATGGTAGAACCCATCCCCCAGTCCTGCGTCACAAGAAAATGCTGTTCAATCGCAGTTCCAAGTGTAATGACACGGTTTCCGGCGATCAATCTCGTTAGCATAAACAAGGATAGTGCCGGAATGAAGACAAGCTGGCAGCCGGATTTCACGCCGTCTATCGTGAGCGGAAAGATGACACGTCGGAAGGTTGTCCATTTGGAAGCTCCTAAATCATTGGCGGCGTCCAAAAGCGTCGGGTTGAGTTCATTGATTGAATTAAAAATCGGCAGAATCATGAACGGGATAAAGATATAAACCGACACAAACACGAAGCTGAAATCAGTGAATAATAGCTGCTTGGATCCAACCCCGATCAATTCCAAAAAGCTGTTTGTCACACCATACGTTCCGAAAATACCGAGAAACGCATAGGCTTTTAACAGTAAATTGATCCAAGAAGGGACAATGATTAGTAGAAGCCAAAGCTGCTTATGCTTTGTCTGTGTGAGCAAATATGCAGTCGGGTAAGCAATAACAAGCGAAATCAACGTGATCAAAAGTGCATACCAAAGTGAACTGAGCGCCATTTGAAGGTACACAGGAGTAAAAAAGTTTTGGTAATTGGTAAACGAAAAATTTCCTTCAATATCGATGAAGGAATAATAGAGAACAAGGACAATTGGCGCGATTACAAATAGTGCAATCCAAAGCACATAAGGCAGCATATATAAATTCCGGGTCAGCTTATTTTCCATGAGCGTCTCCTGCTGAATACGCTTCTAAACGGCGGTCGAATTCTTCCTCTGTTTCCCCAAAGCGCATGACGTGAATCGCTTCCGGATCAAAAAAGAGGCCGATTTGATCTCCAACCGTCGCTTTTTTCGTGGAATGGACGAGCCATTCATTGCCGTCTTGGTCGTAGCTGCTGATTTCATAATGGACACCGCGAAACAACTGGGAATCGACACGCACTTGAAGCTTCCCGTGTTCCAAAGAGGTGATTTCCAAATCCTCCGGACGGATCACAATCTCTACCGGCTCATTCTTGTCCAAACCGCGGTCGACGCATTCGAACCGCTTTCCAACGAATTCGACGAGATAATCGTCAAGCATGATCCCTTTGACAATATTGGATTCCCCGATAAAATCAGCAACAAATCGGTTGATCGGCTCATCGTAAATATCTGTTGGCGAACCGCTTTGCTCGATTTTCCCTTTATTCAAAACAAATATCTCATCTGACATTGCCAACGCTTCCTCTTGGTCGTGGGTGACAAAGATAAAGGTAATCCCCAGGCGCTGCTGCAGCTCTCGCAATTCATACTGCATTTCTGTACGCAGCTTCAAATCGAGTGCTGACAAAGGCTCATCAAGAAGAATGACCTCCGGCTCGTTGACAATCGCCCGGGCAATCGCAACTCGCTGTCTTTGGCCGCCTGACATTTCTCTGATTTCCCGAGTTTCATAGCCTTCCAGGTTGACGAAGCTGAGCGCTTCCCTTACTTTCGATTCGATGTTCGTCTTGCTCATTTTTTTAATCCGTAATCCGAACGCCACGTTTTCAAATACATTTAGATGAGGAAAAAGCGCATAATCCTGAAATACTGTATTCACCTGCCGTTTATTGGCAGGCACGTTGTTGATTTTTTTTCCGTTAAAATAAATCTCTCCCCCGGTTGCCTCTGTAAATCCGGCAATTAATCTTAGAATGGTAGTTTTCCCGCATCCGGAAGGGCCGAGGAGCGTATAAAATTTCCCGCGCTCAATCTCAAAGCTTACATGATTCAGAACTGCTGGATCATTGTCGAATTGTTTTGTCACATTTTTAAATTGAATAATAGCATCGTTCTTCATAGCATTCTCCCTTTTGCTGGATTATCAAAAGCCAGGGGGCGATCCAACTTCAATTGTCCTTTATTTTGAGTTTGGAAATAATTATACAATAAACGATTTATATTTAAAATTATCAAAAAGTAAACACTGGCAGTATTCGATCATGCGGATTATAAAATTGTTCCGATCCTGTGCATGTTAATAAATAATTTACTAAGTAATAACACACAAAAAAGCTCTAAAAACTTTTACGTTTTTAAAGCCTTTTTGCACACATTAAAACAATTTAAAAAACATTTTATCTCCCTTTATTAATAGAAGGATAACCTGCAAAGCCGAATTTTCCTCCTACCACTTCTTTTACCTCATGGATAACAATAAAGGAAGCAGGGTCGATTTTTTGTACATTCTTTTTGATTTTTAGCAGTTCATTCTTTTTAATTACAACATAGATAATTCGTTTATCTTTATTAACATAGTATCCATATCCATAAAAAATGGTTGCGGCATTCCCAAATTCACTAGTAATGACCTGAGCAATTTCTTCATATTTATCAGACATAATAGTCATTGCTTTTTTATTGTGGAAGCCCTCAATTACTAAATCAACTATTTTAGCGGACAAATAAACAAATATAAACGTATAAAGTGTGTTATTGATACCGATAGCGAATACAGAAGCTAATATAATGACACTGTCCATATAGAACATGCTTTTTGAAATGTTATAGCCTTTTGTATAATTTAATAAATAGGCTAAAAGAGTAGTTCCGCCAGTAGATCCTTCAGCAATAAAAATCAGCGCTAATCCTGTCCCCATTAATACCGCACCAAACACAATACCTAAAATCATGTCATGAACTGCAAATGGAATAAAGCTTACAATACTAAGGAAAACAGAGGTCATAATAGTACCTAGTACAGTATAAAGAATCGTCTTTTTCGTTAAAAATTTATAAGCTAAAGCAATAAAAATAAGATTAACGATAAACGTACTGACGCTTGTAGGTATATGAAATAAATAATATAAAACCAGAGCTATACCAACCGTACTTCCGTCCCCTAACTTATTTGGGATCACAAAAAAATCAATAGAAGCAGCAACAAGAAATGCTCCAACAATAATTAAAAGGATATCTTTATAAATTGTTTTCAATATGCGAAAACCTCCTTAATAGTTTAGAATATCCCACCTATGCTTCGCTTATAAGTGGGGGCTTACCTCTATAAAATTTTTAAAGATAAAAAACGCCTCAGAAATTGACTAGTTAAAAAACTAATCAATTTCTAAGACGAAAAGAATGATGATACTTATTTGCATGTCAATGAATGATTACCCTCAATGTCAATGATGATATAAGCATCTCAACTTTATGTCAATGTTATAAAAAATGTTCAATTTTTCAAAAAATAAACTAAATATATTCAAAAGGATATGTAATATAAAGGGAACTCTTTGCGACGACTGTAAAGGGTTTTTAAGTTTGTTTTATTCAATTTTGAGGGTTCATCGCATTACTATATCCGAACTAACTTATAGTTGTCGAATCAGAATGTGGAAGCAGCAATTGATAAAGAGATATAATTGATATAACTTACTTCTTTTTGGAGGTGTTCAGAAGAAATGGAAGCAAATTTCAATTTAAATGGAAAAGTAGCGTTGATCACAGGAGCTGGCAGAGGTATCGGAAGAACACTTGCAGAGGGGCTGGCTAATGCGGGGGCTAATGTCGTGTTAGTGGCGCGAACGTTAGAAGAATTAGAACAAGCAGCTGCGGAAATTACTAATCATTCAGGAAAGGAAACGCTGGCAATGGTTTGTGACGTAACAGACAGTGACTCAGTACAAGAGACAGTCAATCAAGCAATGAACCGTTTTGGCCAAATTGATATTTTAATAAACAATGCGGGGACGAGTGTAAGGGAAACGGCGTTCAATATATCGGAGGACGACTGGGAGAAAGTAATGAATGTCAATTTCAAGTCTGTATTTCTTATGTCAAAGGCAGTCGGTAAGCATATGGCAGAGCAAAAGTATGGAAGGATCGTCAATGTTGCCTCTGTGGCCTCTTCTCTTAGTCTTTCATCAGGAACCCCGTACGGACCAAGCAAAGCAGGCGTTGTGCAACTGACCAGGCAGCTGGCCAATGAGTGGGCAGAGCAAGGCATTACTGTAAATGCGATCAGCCCTTGGTTTTTCAAAACGTCTCTGAACGAAAAATCACTGGAAAACGAAGAGTTTCGGACGCTTATCGAGAAAAGGACTCCTATGAGAAGGTTGGGACAGCTGGAGGAACTTATTGCACCTGTTATTATGTTTTGTTCGGATGGTGCGAGTTATATCACTGGGCAAAACTTATTTGTTGATGGCGGCGTTACAAATTATGCGTTTTAGGTGGTGAAAAGGGGTAAAGCCACGATTGTGAAGATTTATCACACATAAACGGGCAGTTAGCCCCTACTCAGAAGAATAGGTGAAAACTGCCCGACTTATACTTTATTTTAAAAATTAGGGGACACGGATCATCTATTTCAAATCAAATAAATTTTTATACACTTTAAAAATTTTATCCAGTTTGTCGAAGGCTTTTCCATCACTAGCTCCACCTTCAATTACCGGACATTCTAAATCACATTTCGGGCTTTCTGTTTGCGATACCGTCATTAACCCGAATTGCAATTCATTAACAATTTGAGTGGTTGCACCATCAACTGCTAATTGGATAGTTGGGGCAAGGGTACCTCCAAAGTGAGCGAATTGGAATTCGGCTGGAAGAGTACCAACTTGTTGAATCGGAATACCCTGCAGGTTAAAGTTATCAATGAAGCTAAGAACGGTAAAGTCTGGAAGAACTAGCCAAGAATATGCTTGGAATGGCTCTTGAGGTGGGTTTGTAATGACAAGTCCCCCGTCATTTAACGGAATGTAATCTCCCCGAAGTGCATCGGCTACAAACCCGTACAAACCATCTGGTCCAGGTCCTGGTTCAAGTCCAGGTGCAAATGTAAACTCGTGGGAGTCCGTGAATAAATAGTAAAGACCGTCTCTGACAACGATATGAGGTCGTTCTGTTTGTTGATTTAAACAAGTCGCTTCAAGTAAAGCTGGAAGCAGCTCCCATTCAGTAAAGTTATCATTTTGAAGAAGGGCAATTCCGATATTTCCCGAAAATTGATTAGCTTCTGGTGGTACACCTGGTCCGCAATCAATTTCATCAGCAGTGCCCCCGACATTTCCCTCGAATAACAAGTATTCACAGCCTGTTGCTGGATCTTTAAAGAAAAATGGGTCACGGAAAGCATAAATAATGCCGCCGCTGGATTGTTCTTGTGTTTGATACAGCACTCCATCTGGCTCTAAAATAATTTGGTGCGCTGAAAAGTTATCAAATAGAACCCCATTGAGATCAGAAAAAACATCGCTGCTTGCAAGAGCAATTCGCTGTTCAAATGTGGTTTCGGTCTCACCTCGTCTGCCGGTTGCAGTATAAAAGAAATATACCGTTCCATCATTGTCCAGCATTGTAGAACCTGCCCATTGACGGGAACCTAATGCTGTTCCAGGCGGGAAGACTTCTCCTCCTTGGATCCAGTCAAGACCATCTCTAGAATACCAGTACGCAATTCTTGCCACGTCATGACGCTGGCCAGGTAATACGCTGCGGGGCGCTGATAGAGCAAAAAGTACTCTCCAGCCGCCTGGGAGAACAGCAATCGAACCATCTCTAGTTGTTAATGGCCACATATCCCAAATCCATAAGTCTGCTGATATTCTCGGGAATGGTTCGTTGATTACATTCGTAACGTTGTCTGGAGTGATTCGAATTTGTTCTGCTTGTTCCCTGGTCCAAACCGAAGGCTCAACATTTTGATGTTCTCTTAAACAACGGTCGAAATCTCTGCTAGGATCATAATCGCAAAACTGCCTAACTTCTTTTCTACTGAAGGTACGAAACTGTGTAACTTGAGCGCCTCCTCCAATACTGCTTGGGAAATTTCGGTTAGGTTGCCCACCTAGGATAGGAGACTTAGACAGCTGATTTTCTGTAGAACCAGCAATCGGAAAAACCTGCTTGCAAAACTTTCCGTCTTTATGAAAACCTGACAAGTTTATACACCCTTTCTTTCAACTTTAATAAGCTCATAAACATGTTATGTTCGATCGATAGAAAAGGTATAGACAAGCGTTTAGTCTCTATATATATTAAAAAAATTGATAGAACTGACCAGCACCCTATTAGCAACTATCTCGATTCTCTAATCTTGGAGACAAGGATCAAACGACTATTGCAAAAGAACAAAGTAAATTCAAAAACAAAGAGATTTATCGGACGAATTTAGGTGAAAATAAAAAGGCCTATGCTGAACTTAGCATAGGCTACAAAATATTGACTTTGGTAGACCAGGAAATGCTTTCATTTTATCGTTCAATATAGATATAAATAATCGAGATTGTAAAATAAATCACTCATGGTTAGACCTTTGCTCCAAATCTGAGATCATCTTTTTATATCTTTTTTCAGTTAAAGGATAGAAACATATGATGATTATAGAAAGTAAAATAAATACTCCTGGTATCAAGGCATTCATATTTTTAATAGCGTTAAGTGAAGTTAAAGTCTGCTCTACATTAGGCACATAGCCTGCGATCCCTAAATAAATGGCAGAGAACGACCCAGCAAGTGCAACTCCTAATTTATTAGTAAAACTCATGCTGGAAATAACAACTCCATCTGCCCGAACTCCAGCTTTCCATTCCGCATAATCTACACAATCCGCAATCATACCCCAAGCAAGCGTATTTAAGGGAGTTGTAAAGAATCCCGAAGCAAATAACCAAATGAAAATTAACGTGACTGAAGTATAAGGAGTAAAGTGCAGCCCGACGTACGAAATAAGAGATATAGCAGCTGATATAATCATCATGTTCTTTCTACCCCACTTTTTGGAAAATGCAGGTATGAATAAGTTACTAATTAACGCTGCACCAAAAAATAAAACGGTTCCCAAGAACACTAATTCCTTTTGATGGATATTGTACGTAAAGTAGTACACCATTGTACTGATTTTAATATTAAACCCAATTGAAAACACCAAAAATGCTGAAGTTAGAATTAACAAAGGCTTGTTTTTAAATAAAACAGATAAAGTCATTTTAATTCCATGTTTCTTGCTTTTTTTAGGGACAACTCGTTCTCGTACTGTAAAAAAGCTAAGGAGGTTCAAAATTATACTTACAATTGCATAGACTAGAGCAGTCATCTGAAATCCAAACGCTTGATTCTCCCCTCCAAAAGCTGTTGCAAGTGGTGTTGCACACGAAATGGAAAGAAGGATCCCTATATAAACCAATACCATACGAGTAGTCGTTAATATCGTTCTTTCTTGCACATCATTAGTAATCCGCCCTGTTAAGCTGTTAACTGGAATCGTTTGCATACTAAAGGACATGCCCAGTAAAATATAGGTAACGTACGCATATAAAATGTTCCCAGTTGGTCCAAAGGGAGGGGAGGTAAAACACAAGAATAAGAATAATGCGAAAGGAAGTGAGACCCACAATAAATATGGCCTTGCTTTTCCCCACCGCGTATTGGTTTTATCCATAATGACTCCCATTATAGGATCAAAAATAGCATCTAAAATTCGAACGACCAAGAATAAAGTGGCGATAACCGCGGGGTGAATGCCGCCGACATCCGTATAAAAGAATAGAAGATACGCGTTAACAAATTGGAAAACAAGATTATACGACATATCACCAAGTCCGTATCCAATTCGTTCTGACCAGGGCAAACCAGCATTAGTATAGGGTTTATTTCTGTTTTTCGCCTCTGCTACCGTTATTTGTTCTGGTTCTATCATGGATCTACCTCCTGAATCCGTTTTCAATATTAAGCTTCATTGGGAGTATTCAAGTCGATAAGATGGAAATGCCAAACCAATCTCCTCCATCTCTCCTCCTAATAACTTCTTGAGTAGTAAACCTTTTAAACAATGATCAACTTGTCCCTTCAACAGCCTGTCTATCTCATCGTGATATTTAAAAGATAAAATATCGGGAGGGATTGATATTGTTATTCTGCTAGATATCAAATCCGCTCCAGGAGTGTTAAACCGCTTTCTAATTATGCACTTTCATTTCATCAGTTTGATTATCGCCCACTCGGGTGCTGCCATTTGGATAGACAATAATTTTTAAGCTTTCATTCTTAAAGTTAAGTGCTCGTTCCATCGCCTCACGTGTATCTTCTAACGTAAATTTATCCGTCACAAGATGCTTAGTGTCAATGATACCGGAAGCGAGAAATTGGATTCCTTTTGGATACGTGTTGGCATAACGGAAAATGCCGTAAATATCAATCTCATTGTCCGCAATAAATGGTACATTAAGAGGAATTTCATTCTGGGCAGGCAAGCCCACAATGGCAAGCTTACCGCCACGGAGCAATGAAGCCAGTGCGGTTTGCAGCGCTTTCGGATTTCCGGCTGTTTCCCACGCCACGTCAACTCCTCTGCCATTCGTAATGGTTTTGATTTCATTTAGAGGGTCTTGTTCCCGAATATTGATCACATGAGTTGCTCCCATTTTTCTTGCTGCCTCAAGCCGCAGCGGCTCCAAATCGGTCACGATGATTGTGCCTGCCCCAAATGCTTTTGCGGCAGCAACAGCCATTAAACCGACCGGTCCCATTCCCATAATCGCAATGGTTGATCCCGGCTGAAGTTTCGTTCTCATCGCTGCATGAATACCGACAGAAAATGGCTCTATCAGGGCAGCATCTTCAAATGAAAGAGAATCTGGGATTGAAAAGACAAAGTCCTGGCGAATTTTTATATATTGGACAAACGCGCCGTCCACCGGTGGCGTTGCCAAAAATTGTACATCGGGGCAAAGGTTATAACGTCCTTCTTTGCACGCTTCGCAATGTCCGCAGGTTACACCTGGTTCAACAGCAACGCGATCGCCGACGTTAAAACGATTGACAGACGATCCTACAGCTGCCACCTCACCTGAGCATTCATGACCAAGGATAAATGGTTTCTCCACAATGTAATTACCAATCCTGCCATGAGTATAATAATGCAAATCCGACCCGCAAATTCCAACGGCCATAACCTTAATCAATACTTCGTCATCACCGATTTGAGGTACAGGTATTGTTTCAATGTTAATTTCTCTTGTACTGTGCATAACTGCTGCTTTCATCGTTTTTGGTACTGTGTTATTCATCGGCAATTTTCCTTTCTTTAAATAAAGTTTTTATATACCTATTAAAATGATTTATATTAGAATGAATATAAATTCATCTTATAACCCGGGCGGTTGACGATGTTATCGCATACAATTTAAAATGTTATCGCATACATAATAGAATGTATAATCTAATTTTAGATTCTCATAAAGAGATTGAGTAGTTTTTTATACTGTATAAAAGTACAGTTGCGCTGTACTTTTTAATTTTTGATGCATCGATAGAAGAAAATAAGCAGGAGGTGTGCAGGAATAATGGCTGAACTAGAAGATCAGATACAATTTGCGGAGCTGTTATCGCAGGGGGTTAAGTCACTAAAACTCCATCCTGATTATAAGATTAGCAGAAAGAAAAGTGAAAATGTTTCTGTGGGGCAGTCTTATGTAGATAAAATCGCTTACCAGATTGGGGTCTCGTCTAACACAATTAAAAGCTGGATAGGACAAATGGGTCCGAAATATGTTCCTGGCCGGATTGATGACGGGAAGCTTTTCGGTATGATTTGGATCATTATGAAAAGTGACATGGATATACAGTGGTTTATTAGATTACTAGAGACGACTTCCCTCCCTGTGCTCAAACCTGCATTACCTGTATGGGTAGCTTCATGTCTGAAAAAAGCAAAAATGCTCAGAAAAGACGGGTCATTCGGCGCACCTCTTGATGAAGAGATTGAACACGTAATTAGACGATTGTTTCATGATATACCAGATAGCAAAAAAATTGCGCTTACTGACCATCCAATGACGCATAACTTGCCAACACGCTGGTCAGGGGTCTTTATCGGACGGAGATTTGACTTGGAAGCGATTCGGCAATGGCTGCTGTCTCCTTCACCGGTATGTTTAATTACCGGATGGGCCGGTATGGGGAAAACGACGACAGCTCTTGAAGCAGCATATGCATGTGTGAGGGATTCCCATGGAGATTCTGTTCGTGTCGACGCAGACTGGCCAATATTTAACTGCATCATCTGGGTCAGTGCTGATTGGAAAGGGTTAACCTTTAGTGATTTCCTGAATACAATCGCTTATCAGCTCGGACGAATGGAACAAATCGATACATCGATTAATGAAAAACGTTTTGTTGTCCGCAACGCGTTGGCAAACTATTCTAGGGAAGAACGGGTGCTGCTTGTTATAGACAGCATTGATACGGCGGAAAGTGAAATTCGCGAATTCATTACCAACCTGCCTCAAGGTGTAAAAGTCATCCTGACATCTCGCGAGAACTTGAATCAAACATATCGGGATGCCTTTCGGGAAATGGTTACGATTCAGCTGAAGGGCCTTGAAATAGCTGAAGCGCTTGATTTTCTTTCTCATGAAGTTCGTCGTCATTTACAAACATGTAATTCACCGAATAAACGAGAAAAGATCAAACAATTATTGAATATATCCCCAGAAATCCAGCACCAGTTAATTTTGGCGACAGCGGGAAACCCTAAAGCGATTGCTCTTAGCATAGCCTATATTTTAGATGATGACATTCCTGCGGAGCAACTGATTCAGGAACTTGGGAAAGCCGGCTACTCCCTCTTGGAATTGTTTGAATTCCTCTTTGGCCGTACATGGCAGCGATGCAACGAAGATACCCGGCGTTTATGGCAGGTGCTATGCTTTTTCAGCAAACCTCCTGATGAAGAGAGCTGGGCAACAGCTGCTGGATTAGATGTTCGGAATTTTCATTATGCCGTTGAACAGATGCGGGCCTATACCTTGATTCAACCAGAGCGTATAGAAGGGGATTTGCAATATTTGGGACATCAAACGGTTGTAGCATACGGCGAACAACATTTGTCCGAGAATCAGGAATTTGAAAAGGAAGCGCGCAGTCGATGGGGCAGGTATTATGTTGAATATTTGGAAACCCATTTAAAACGAAAGCAGCTAAATTCTGAGTATTGGAGTTACTTGCTTGGACGTGATTTGGATCAAATGAAAAAAGAGTGGCCGAACATACTTAAGGTCATAAAGTGGGCAAGCCAAACTGGAGAAAAGGAGCTATTAATTGAACTGGTAACGCGCGTCAGTCATTTTTTAAGCCGGGTTAACTTGCCATTACGAATCGAATATGGAATGAAAGCTGCTGAATGTGCCAATCAATTAGAAAACCATCCGCTTGAGGCATTATTTCGAATAGATACTGCGGGTTGGGCCCTTATGGAAGTCAATGATTTGGATGGAGCGCTCCAGCAAATCGAAACAGGGCTTAAGGTCCTGGAGGGATTAACTACTGATCATAAGGATGTAAACGATTTAAAGGTTTGGGGACTTGCCTTAAAAGCGAGACTTTATTTAAAAGCAAGCTGCCTTAAGAAAGCAGAAGCCATTTTAGAAGAAATCATAGATACTCCTGCTTCGCCCCTTATCCAACATAGAGTTTTATTAGTTCGGGGGGACCTATGCTTTCTGCGTAGAAATTATGAAGAGGCAATTCAATTATACAAAACAGCCAATGAAATAAGCAAAATCTATGGCGGTGAAAAAACGATAGAAGCCTATTTTAATCTAGGTGTCGCTTATGTTCATTGTGATGAATTCGAGGAGGCGGTATCATCTTTTCATAATATTCTCTATGACAAAAATAAGGCGAATCAGATTGAGTTAATTTATTATCATTATGGGATGGCCCAATTGTTATCCCGCAAAAGGGACCATGCAAAAGCACTGCAATCAATTGAAAAGGCTATCAACCTTATTGATTCATGGGAACCAACCATAAGTATTCGAAAAGAAGTTGAACGGTTTAGTAAGTTAATCAAGGAATTGTAAAGACAATAGAGTATTTTAAAATTAACATAATCGCTGAGATTAAAAACTTGGTTGAGAGCCTTTGAAACGTTGGTAATTATGTTTTGCGGAGTGTAGTGAACGACGAACGCCTTTATGATATTAAACTCAAAAGTAGACACAGTTTGTGATAAAACTAATTAATCATATGAGGTGTCTACATGAGCAGAAAAACGTTTGATGAAGGTTTAAAAAGAAGCACTGCAGATGATGATCGAACAAAACAAGTTCGTTGCCAAAACAGTCCTGGATCTAGAGATCAGTCCCAACACGGTTCATAATTGGAAAAAGAAATACTCTAAGGAGTTCATTAAAAGCGCGGTAGAGGAAAAAACCAAAAAATTATGTCTGCTTTATTGATCTATACCAAATTTTGCTCTATTAATTTTATTGAAGAGGATACACTTGTTTTCTTAAACTTACTGGGCAAGGTAGTTAAATAGAAAGTTAACACTTGAAGAGTTGAAAGTGACTTTTTTCCAAAGCAAAATGAATTATAAGGGGATAATTATTTAATGACAAACAATAATAATGAGATTACTAGTGAAAGTAAAAATGAGAGGGGCATTTTTTTAATCACTGGGATAATGGCAGCAGGTAAATCTACAATTGCTCAACTCCTTTCAGAACGTTTGGAAAAGAGTGTCCATGTTCGTGGAGATTTGTTTAGAAAAATGATAGTAAATGGTGGAGTCGGAATGTCAGACACCCCTTCAATTGAAGCATTAGAGCAATTAAGACTTCGTTATAAACTCGCAGCTAAAGTCTCTGATGAGTATTATCAATCAGGATTTAATGTGGTTTTACAGGATGTAATTATTGGACCTATGCTACAGGATATTGTTGAATATATTCAACATCGACCCCTGTATGTAATTGTGTTAACACCCCGTCCTGAAATTGTGGCTGCTAGGGAAGCATCTCGACCGAAAAAAGGGTATGGTGCAATGGATATCTCTTCTCTTGAAAGTGTCTTGCAATCAGAAACCCCAAGGATAGGTATGTGGATTGATTCATCAAATTTAACACCAGAAGAGACAGTTGATGAAATTCTAAGAAGAGTTTTTACAGAAGCGAAAATTCAATAGTTCAAACAGCTAATTAAGCCTGTTTGTAATAGAGATTGATAAGAAACCTGTTTATTAGAGTGTTTTTTCTTCAGCAAACGGTCAATTTAATTGAGTAAGTGTATGGGACTAACAATGATTTCTTTAAATAAGTCACCTTGAATCAATGTACATTCCCTAAACATAGTGCATAGAATAATTTTATAAATCTGTGAAGGGAATAAGATAAATGTACTATGTTCCTTATATGTATCCATATCCTTATTGTGTTAACACATCAATGTATAACTATGGAAGACAGCCTGTTTATTGGACTATTCCTAATGGGAAAGAACATGCTAAACGATTTGGTTTATTACAATCATCAAAGGGAAGAGATAAAATTGAGTTAAAAGATTATGGACCAGAACCCTTTGCAGTTAATATCAATGAGGCTACGAAGCAAAACAGTACGTATCGTACAGCTTTATGGACAGGAAATCATTTGCAAGTTACATTAATGAGTCTCAATGTTGGTGAAGATATCGGTTTGGAAATTCACCATAGCGTTGATCAATTCTTACGTATTGAACAAGGTCAAGGGGTTGTTCAAATGGGTAAGAGTAAAGATAAATTAAACTTTAAAAGAAAAGTCTATGATGACTCTGCCATTATGATACCTGCTGGAACATGGCACAATGTAACCAATACAGGTAATTTACCGCTAAAACTTTACTCGATATATGCACCTCCACACCATCCACATGGTACTGTACATGTAACAAAAGCCGATGCCGTGGCAGCTGAATAAAACTATCAGATGAATCATTTTAGTTGATGTACCAAAAGTTTGCAGTGTACAGTTTAATACTATTTCAGTTACTTGGCATCTCGAGTTTTTTAAACGCGTTGCTGTTGTTCGGTCTAGAGAGAAGGGGAACATTCCAATATGATAGCACTTCAAAATTGCACGACAAATAAACTGAAGATATTTTTGTCGCATTAATTAACAAAAAGTTGTTTTTTCGTCAATATAGTATATATTTAGTTTAATAGCTTGTTTGCGTGTCCTTAGGAGAAGACCGTAGGATCTATTCCTGCAAAACACTACCCGGTTACCTTAATCTAAGACCAATCATAAAAAAGGTCAACCAAGAATAACTTGGTTAACCTTATAATACGAATACCCATCTGTCAGGCGGGTGCAACCTCAATTTCTAACTTTCTGTTAAACAAATGTTTTTTATCATTTATGCTTCCAAAACTTTAAATGCTTCTCTTACTTTCCTAGCAAAATCCAATGGTGGTTCAACTGATTCAAAGTGCATATACATTGCTCGTGGTTCTTCGAATAACCAATGGTTATGAATTGCTGTTACAATAATATCTCGTTTTCTAAGTTCAGTTAATAAGGGATTGACTTCTTCCTGTAATAGCACTGTTTCACCTAAATTCAAAGCTCTTCCTCTACTATCGACATCTTCAAAAGAAAAAAATTGCGGAACGACCAATGGAGATTTAGTGGGTCTTCCAAGAATAGTAAAATCTAGGTTTCTAAACTTTTGCACAAGACAAACATCATTTTCATCTAAACTACCCATTCCCCCGAGAATCTCGGCATATTTCTGACAGAGGTCTTTGCGTTTTCCCCACAACATAGATTTACCTCATTTCTTAACTAATTTTGAAGGAGTTTCACTTTAAATAAATAATTTCCCTTCTCTACTAATAGTATGATTCGTCCTATAAATTCGAAATGGACAAGGGTATAGGGTGAAAGTGGAAAATATTCAAAGTAATAATAAAATAAAACGGCAAAAAAGATAGAAAAAATAATCCCCGACTGGAACAAAACTAGCACATTTTGTATACTACAATTGTGTAGTTTCTATAGAGGAGGATCAGGATTGCAGAAAAATCACTTATCTATTTTATCTAAATTGCTCGGACCGCTGGAGCTTCAGATTATGAAAATCATTTGGGAGCGTGGTGAAGCTTCAGTGCAAGAGGTTCTTAACGATTTAAACAAAGAAAATGATTATGCCTATACGACCATTATGACAATCATGAGCCGGTTGGTTGACAAAGAGATTCTGCATCGAATAAAGTCCGGACGGTTTTATGTTTATAAACCGGCATATGGTCCGGAAGAATTTATTGAGCGCATGTCATCACAAGCTGTTATAGAGCTGCTCGATGATTACGGGGATGCCGCTATCGCCCAGTTCGTCGGGAATGTTAGCACAAACCGGGAGCAGCTGGTTAAGTTAAAGCATTTCATTGAAAAGCTGGATCAGGGGGAAGGGGAAAAGGATGAAACGTAATACGTTTCTTAAGCTGTTTGCTGCTACTGTTTTTATCGAGGCAAGCTTCTTTATTACTGCGATCGTTTCGACGAATGCGGCGATCAACACCATGTTGGATTGGATGATCTCATGCTGCAGATTCGTTTTTCAAAACCATCGGATTCCGTTGACCTTCTTTATTTTCTCGTTCCTCATTTTGATCGTACGTACTCTTTTTGTTGGGCGAACATTGCGGATTCTGCGAAGAACTCATAAATTGATTTCTTCTTTGCGATTCCGAGTTGTCGAATGGAACAATCCCATTATTGATAAATTTAGCAATAGCAAACGAGTCCCGGTAGATGTGGTGTATACCACCGAACCCTATGCTTTGGCTTACGGTTTGTTTCGCCCCCGCATCCTGCTCAGCCATTCTTTGATTGAGATCATGGACGAACGGGAACTTCTAGCCATTTTAGAACACGAGTATTATCACTGTACACAAAAAGATCCGATCAAAATTTTGTTTGCCTACGGAGCAAGCTGTTCTTTGTTCTTTTTACCTGTAATCAAGCATCTGCGTGATCGCTACTTTTTGGAGAAAGAGCTTGATGCGGATCAATACGCGATTCAATCTATTGGCGAAAAAGCCCTTGCTTCTGGTTTGTACAAGTTATTGCAGTTTAATTTTGAGAAGCTGCCGAATACTGCAACGGTTGGGCTAAACAATTCGATTGATGCCCGTATTGAAGCAATAGTAAATGGAAATTCTGCGAAAGAAAAAATATCGACGAAGGCATGGATTCTTTCCTTTGCCAATCTTACTGTTATTACTGTTCTTATTGCTGCCTTATTAACCTCCTTATCGCATGTTCAAGTGTAACAATTGACAGACAGTCTTTCTAAATACTACAATAGTGTAGTAAATAGTCAGGCTGCTTGCTTGCGCATATAAAGGAGGAATTCAGATTAAGATGAGCGTGTCCGAAGCCAAAAGGCACAGCAATTCCTGGCAATCCTATGAAGCAGCAGAATTTTGGCGACGCAATGCAGCGGAGCGTATGCGAATAATTGGAAACGCAACGCAACTGATGCTCGAAGCCGCTCAAATTAGGTTAGGCAGCAGGGTGCTCGACATTGCAGCAGGTACTGGGGATCAAAGCCTTATGGCTGCACAAGTTGTCGGGTCGGCAGGATATGTTCTCTCGACAGATATCTCATCCAGCATGATCAAGGTGGCAACTGAGGTTATACGACAGGAAGGGTTAACCAACGTTGAGACCAAAGTCATGGATGCCCAGAACATCGATCTGGTACCTGATTCATTCGATTCGGCCATTTCGCGTCACGGTTTGATGTTTATCCCTGATCTTCAAAAGGCTTTGACCAGAATTAACAGAGTTCTCCGAACGGGCGGCAAGTTTGCGGCATTGGTCTGGTCAAAAGCGGAGAACAATCCGGTGCTTGGATTGCCCATATCTATTTTTTATCGATATACGGGGATTCCACTTCCGAAGCCTGGAAGTCCAGGGGTGTTCGCTCTCAGCGATCCCTATGCTCTTTCAGATGCTTTTCGGTCCGCAGGTTTTCATGAAGTAAGGGTTCAAGCTGTTCCACATGTTCATCGCGCATCCTCAGCGGAAGAATTTGTAAGCGCTCGTGCGAATGCTACGTCCGGTCCTCTTGGAGAGGCATTCAGTTGGTTAAGCGAAGCTGATCGTAAAAAGGCGAAATTGGAAATCGTGCAAGCTCTTCGGAAATTCGACGGAGATAACGGCTTTGAAGGACCAGGTGAATCGCTGCTTGTGGTTGGGAGTAAATGAGTAAATGCCAAATTGCAACTCTTTGCGATGATTACTTGTATTGCGGCACTGGGAAACAAGCGATGATTCGCCGAGACCAAGTTGTCACTCCTATATGTTTATGATTCTTGTTTATTTAAAAAAGTGGTGGGAAAACTTACATGGTGTAGAAAAAAATTATGGTCAAGGAGGCAAAATGTATGCCACATGAACAGTATCAAAAGCTTCTTCAAACGTTACATGAATGTATGACGGAATGTAATCATTGTTTTGATGCATGTTTAAAAGAGGAAGATATGAAAATGATGTCTGAATGCATTCGGTTAGATAGGGAATGTGCTGAGATTTGTGGTTATCTAGAACAGGCAATCGCACGAGGAACCCCATTTGTTTCTGAATTAGCTTCTGTTTGTGCTGCGGTTTGTGAAGCCTGTGGAAATGAATGTAAAAAACATGATCATGATCACTGTCAAAAATGTGCTGAAACCTGCTTTAAATGCGCAGATCACTGCAAAGAAGTAGCTTAGAGATTTTAAAAAAGATGTAACCTTTAAAAAGCTTAAAACGAGAACATAACTTGATTTTAAGCATTTTTAAAGGTTAATAAAAAACAATCCACATACCTTAGGGGGGTAAAGTAACAATGTTGAGGAGGTGGAGGTTGAAATCGACCAATGTTGTTGATCAGATGGTGAAAGAAAAAGTCACCATTCAGATAAAATGAAAAATAATTTAATAACAAGATTACATTAAATTGAAGGACAAATAAGAAAAAGAAGCGTGGTACAGTAAAAAAGGAGGATTTTTTACATGCTGAAAAAACAGGTTATATTGTCTTTAATTGCAACTCTTTTCTTAATACTTGGTGCCTGCGCCAACGCTAATGATGAAAACACAAAAAACAATGAACACGCAGAACATGGGGAAAAAACGGAAGACATAGAAGGCATGGATCATGATAATATGAACCATTCTAGCTCAGGTGAAGTTCCTGAAGGTTTAAAAGAAGCAGAAAATCCAACCTATAAAGTTGGAAGTCATGCAATTATCGAAACAGATCACATGGCAGGTATGAAGGGTGCTGAGGCAACGATTGTAGGTGCATATGATACGACCGTTTATACGATTTCGTATACTCCGACAACTGGCGGAGACAGAGTGGAAAATCATAAATGGGTGATTCATGAAGAGTTACAAGATGCTGGTGAGGCACCATTAAAGCCTGGAACAAATGTTAAAGTAAATGCAGACCATATGGAAGGTATGGATGGCGCAACTGCTGAAATTGATTCTGCCGAAAAAACGACTGTATATATGGTTGATTTCACTCAGACAAATGGTGGCGAAGAAGTGAAAAATCATAAATGGGTCACAGAAGGTGAGCTATCGCCTAAATAAAGTTTAAACAAATTACAACCTAGCACCTATCTTCAATAAAGATGGGATAGGTGCTTAAGCTAAAGAAACCCATAATTTGTAATACATTGAAAAGGTTAACCTAGTACTCAAGACTTAACAATTGTTAAGGACAAAATTTAATGTCATTCAGATTATGTTTATCGAAGGTTTTATGATGAATGTTTTAAAAATATCACTTTATATACCATAGGGGGGTATAGTAATATGTAATTGAGGAGGTGATCCAATGTCAGTTAATTTAGAAAGCATTGATCATATGATTGAAATCGATCAATGCTGTTCATCAGATGGTGAAAGAAAAAGTCATCATTCAGATAAAGTGAAAAACAATTTAGTAACAAGATTAAATCGAATTGAAGGGCAAATTCGCGGGATAAAAGGATTAATTGAAAAAGATACGTATTGTGATGATGTCTACCTCTACCACAAATGTAAAACATCAAAACAAAAAAGGAAAGCTCCGAATCCCTTCCTAATTTTCATTGATCTAAAAGATATAAAAGATCATACATTTAGCCCTAATATGTATGATCCTTATTTGTTATTCACGCAAAATAAGTTTTAAAAACGTGCGAAAAAATATATAAGTTAAATATCAAGGTATTGAATGATGTCACAACTTACTTCAATAAATAAACGTAAGAAAAAGAGTTATCAACATATAATGTTCGAGGAATATTATTGTTATCAATAAAATGGTCTATCTAGCAATGGTAGTTGGCCTGTTGCCATGGTAAAATAAGGTTGGATTTTACTGGCGGGGGAGGCACCAAACAATGGGTCTGACCATTTTACATATCGAAGACGATCAAGAAATAGGTTCTTGGGTGAGCGAATTTTTAAACGACTGCGGCTACGAAGTCATCTGGATTACCTCAGGATATGATTCTATGAAGCATATGGAGCGAGTCGATCTTGTTATTTTGGACATTATGCTTCCTGGACTGGACGGATATACGGTTGGCCAGCGTCTGAAGCAAAAGTATCCGAAAACGCCGATCCTCATGCTGACAGCGAGAACGTCAATGGAGGATAAATTGCAAGGGCTCGCCTTTGCCGATGATTATATGACAAAACCGTATCATCCTGACGAGCTAGCTGCCCGGATTCAAGTGCTGTTAAGGCGCTTTGGGGTTGTTTCTACGGAAATAATACAGCTCATGCACCTCCGTGTTGATCAGAATGCGAACCGCATACTTAACACAGTTTCCAACGAAGAAATCGTGTTGACGGGCAAGCAATTTCATATTTTTATGTATTTGTTAAACCACCTAGATCAAATCTTAACGAAAAAACAAATCTACGAAGCGGTGTGGGGAGATTCCTACATAGAGGGGGACAAAACGCTGATGGTCCACATTCGCCATTTACGCGAAAAAATTGAGCTCGATTCCAGCAAACCGCAAATCATCGAAACGATTCGCGGCATTGGATATCGGATGAGACCATGAATATCCTGCAATCATTAATGACCAGATATTTGCTCCTAATCCTATGCGCTTTAGTGCTTTTGCCTATCATTCCAGCAATTTATTATTTTCCGCAAATTTTGTTCAATCGCTCGCTATACGATATACAAGAAGTAGAGAGTGCGTTGAAACGGGAGGCTGCTGAATTAGACGATCAGCCAGCGAGTGAGATTGATCTTCGTCTTCAGGCGTTTCATAACAAGTATCCTGAAGGAGAGATTTTTTGGATCGATAAAAATGGGAAATCCAGATTTGTTCAGGATCGGCCGGTAGACATTCCGGAAAATTGGACATTTGTTGATGCTCTTGCATTTTTGGAAGAGAACAAATTCGAAGCCCAAACTTTTTTACAAAATAGCGATCCTCAAGCTACGTATACAATTTCGTCATTAATCGGAGATGACTCTCATCAGGGAGTCATCGTCTTTCGGATTTTACAAGTGAAGACAAACCTCGGCAATATGTCATTATTTAAGGACTACTTATTTATCGCCTTTTTCTTTATTGTCAGCGGGGCTTTTTTGATGCTTTCTTGGTTCTTTTTTGTAAGCATACGCAAAAGGCTCGTCCAGCTCCAGTCTGCAATGTCTGATATGGGAACTGAAGGCATCCCTGATAAGGTCGTGATTAGAAAAAAAGATGAGATTGGCAGACTGCAAGGAGCATTTAACGAGATGATCAGGCAATTAAAGTCCAGTCGGGAAAGTGAGAAGAAGGAAGAGCAGCTTAGAAAGCAGCTGATCGCCAATATCTCCCACGATTTGCGTACGCCTTTAACAGTGATCAGGCAGCATGCGTATTCAGTACAAATGGATCCGTCATCTCCAAAAGGGAGAGAATCTCTACAAATTGTTGTGAACAAGCTGGGTGACGTCGACAAAATGATCAACAACCTTCTTTCCTATACACTGCTTACTGCTGGAAAGCATCCCATTAATAAGAAAGACACCGATATATTAGACGTGCTCCGCAATTCGATAGCGGAATGGTATCCGGTTTTTGAAAAGCACGGATTTCAAGTGGATATTGATTTGCCGGAAAAAGCGTTGATATGGCACGTAGACTCTTTATGGTTCCGGAGCATTTTGGATAATTTGTTTCAAAATGTACTTCGTCATGCGAATTCTGGCAAATATATTGGAATCAAAACAGTTGAGCGAAATGGTTCTACTTTCATTGCTATAAAGGATAAGGGAGAAGGCTTTGAGCATGAATCTGAAGCTAAGGGTGCGGGTATCGGCCTTTCGATCGTGTCACTGATGACAAAGGAAATGGGGTTAGTATGGGAAGTGGCTGCTTCTTCAGATGGAACGTGTATTTATTTGGGGAGGGAAAAGTTAAACAAAACTTAAACTTGATGTCATCTTAATGGTCATCCTAGCAGACTATTCTATTCGTATGGAAAGGCTTCTTTCGTTTAAGAAAGTGCCGCTGTTTATAAAATTATGAATAGAAAGGTCGATGAACAGGATGGAAATTCGCGCACAAGGATTGGAGAAAAAATCTGCTCCCCGTCTCTGGCACTGGTCCTCTTGGATAGGATATGCCGCTTTGGCCTGGTCAATCGTATATGGGATCGTGCACTTATACTGGCTGCTGGGAGGAGAAGGATATCCCTTTATCCAGGAAGAAATGGTCATGTTTTCTGCAATGGTGACGTACCTTCCGGCTCAAGCAGGAAGCATCGCTTTTGTTGTTCTTTGTTCTCTTGGCGTTTTCTTTGGAATCGCTATGCATAAAGCCTGGGGAAGAGTGGTGCCTTACTGGTTGATCATGACATATGCATGGGGATTGGCTGCTGTCTTACTCCTTTTTGTCCCTGATAGTAGTTTAATTATGATTATGGCTTATGCTTTCTTATTTAAATTTGATTTCAGCTGGCTAATATTCAATCAAATCATTTGTATTATAGGTGCTTTATTATGGATCTTTGCAGCTGTTTCTTATTTTCGGAGAGTCCGCCAAGCGTGTACTTATTGCGGGCGGACAGAGAATGGAAAAGCATTTGTTCTAGTAAGGTGGGGGAAATGGATCACTTATATCGCTGCATTTGCTCCTATCCCTTATGCTTGTACTCGAATTGTTTGGGCGTTCGGAGTTGCTTTCGGTGTTGACAGTCAGTTCTTTGAGGTGAATCCAATTGCTCAGATAACATCATTGGTCTTTGGCGGAATATGTATAGGCGGCGGCCTCCTTACGCTTGGACTCATTCAGAAATGGGGGGAAGTGTTCCCGCGCTGGTTTCCGTTTGTGGGCGGGAAGAGAGTTCCCATATTGCTGGCCGTTATTCCCGCGTCGATTGTAGCGATTGCGGTAACTGCTGCCGGTGTTGTCTTTACTTTCACTTTTTTTGCGATACAGCTGCAGCTCATGCCAGCTGAAGGAATCTTATTAAACGACATTTGGGGAACGATTGGACCAATGCTTCTATGGATTCCTTGGGGAACTGCCCTTGGCTTAGCGGCTATCTCTTACTATTACCGCCGTCGCGGCCGATGTAAGTATTGCAATGGTTCTGAATGTTGATGTTTTCAAACGAGAAGCAATCTAGTATCTCAACCCGTTCTTCATGGTTCTCAGCATGGCCGAAATGGGCAGGATACGCAGCTGCAGGATGGTCGCTCATTTATGCCGTGTTCGGAATATACTGGGGATTGGGAGGTTCCCATTTTCCTTTTGGTGAAAATGACCCTCGTGCAATGATGATGGGATCATTTTTGACGAGTTTGAGGGCAGACACAGGTGGTCTCACTATCGCTGCTACAAACTTTATAGGCTTTGCGGTTGCATTAGCGATGGTTAAAACGAGTGGCCGCCTTATTCTCGGCTGGGTGTTGCTGTTCTTTAGCTGGTTGATGTGCGTGACGCTTTTATTGGTGATTCCCGATGTACGAATCGTGCAGAACTTCGCGTATTTATTCGTGTTACACGTGGAACTTGTCGATTGGCTCGTACTAAATCAGGTCTTTTGCATAGCAGGTGGATTTCTCTGGGGAGCAGCTGCCTTGTCCTACCACAGGAAATTAAACGAAGCATGCGGCTGCTGCGGCCGAAAAGACGATTCCCACGGAGCTTCAGTGAAATCTGCAGCACGTTGGGGAAAGCGGTTCACCTATATCGCAGTTGTGATGGCGCTCCCCTATGCAATTGTACGCTGGGCTTGGGCTTTTGGAATCCCTTTGGGGACAACATTGGACACGAATTCGAGTCCGACTTTAATCATGATGGAATTATTTTTGGGAGCCATGTGTATAGGCGGCGGAATACTGACTCTGGGTCTTACTCAGCGATGGGGAGAAGTATTTCCGCGCTGGTTTCTATTCATGGCCGGAAAGCCGGTTCCCGTATGGTTAGCAGTTGTTCCTTCTACACTTATGGCGGCTATCATTACGCTTGCAGGAGTGAAAATGGCTCCACCGATCATCATTATGATGCTAAACGGGAGTATCACAATGGAGAATTGGGGCGAGGCCGGACCATTTCTTTCTTGGCTTCCGTGGGGAGTTTCCCTTGGTGCAGCTACTGCGGCCTACTATATCCGCAGGCGGGGACGTTGCCGACATTGTGGCCGGTTGTAGGTATTTTGGAAATGAGGGGTTTAGTTATTTGAAAGAGAATTTTTCTCTCTTTGCATCTCCCAAAAGATCTTTAAAACCCTTTGGCCTGGTCGGGATATTCTTTTTTGGTCGCTCCCTAAATGTTTCTTGCTAATATGAGCAAGTAGCGGAATATATGTGCTTCATACGCGATATATGTTCCGCTTACGGAATATACGTGCAAATCCTACTCATTAATTTACTTAATAATGGGAAAGAAAAAGGAATCCAATAAATATGAACTGCCCCCTGTCTACTTGACAGGGGGCAGTTCAATATATGACTTACATACTAGATTGATATTCAACCATTTTTTGATTTCACTTTTAAGGAAACGTTTTTCACCATTAAAATTCGTATAAGGAATAAACCGATATGTATCCCAAGAATTCGTTCCGTTTTTTAAAGATATCTTTTCTCTTGTATCTTTTTGAATGATCTCATCTAATTCATCAGGGGAAATAGATAAGTAGTTTGCTAATTCGTTTTCAGTTAATATTTCATTTTCCATAGCGATGTTTTACCTACCCTTAAAAGAATCTGAAATAATGAGTGTACATAGTAAAATTGCTGCAGAGATAATAAGAATATTGATAGTACTAATTAAACCTTTTAATTTCATTATACGCTCCTTGATTTTTTTATAGTTTAAAATATTTCAAGAAAACGATCAATGAATCATTTTGAAAGAGAAATAACTTTGCATATAATTGGATAAAAAGGAGAGCAATTTATGGGCAAAATGATCGACTATTACTCCCGATTTGATGAATGGGGGCGGCTGGATCGTGAGCCATTGGAATTTCAGGTTAATTGGCACTTTATTCAGGCGTATTTACCGAAAACAGGAAAGGTATTGGATAATGGTGCCGGACCCGGAAAATATGCTATGCGATTAGCGCAGCAAGGGTATGAAGTTACATTAACCGACCTTGTCCCAAGACTCATAGAGATTGCAAAAGAGAAAGCAACCGAATTGGGTGTTGCCGGACGATTTGCAGGATTTCACGTTGCGGATGCAAGAGATCTATCTGCTTTACGGGATGATCAATTCGATGCAGCACTTGCGCTTGGCCCGATGTACCATTTGCAATTGGAACAGTCTCGAAAAGAAGCGATTCAAGAGCTGTATCGGGTAACAAAAAAAGATGGAATTGTATTTGTCGCGTTCATGCCAAGAATCAGACACGTGCTGTCATCTCTGCAATTTCCGGAGCATTGGCGGCCGAATGACAACATGGAGTCAATCAAGGAATTTATCCGTACTGGCGAGTTTGATCATAGTGACGAGGGACGCTTTACAGGAGCGTATTATTTTCGTATTGAAGACATTAAACCCTTCATGGAGTCAAACGGATTTGAGACATTGAATTTGATTGGCTCATCTAATATAGGCAGCCTCTTATCAAACGAGCAGTGGGAATATTGGAAAAACCGGGGAAAAGGTG
The DNA here is from genome assembly GCF_017832095.1 of Bacillus capparidis. Lineage (NCBI taxonomy): Bacteria > Bacillati > Bacillota > Bacilli > Caryophanales > Bacillaceae > Bacillus > Bacillus capparidis. The sequence continues at coordinate 1,041,947 of NZ_JAFDST010000002.1, read as the reverse complement.
AGTTTGTCCAGCTGATAGAGCTATTAAAAGATACTGCAGCAGATCCGGCGATTTTAGGAATCTCATCGCATTTGCTTTATATAGGTAAGAAAAAGTAATAGAAAAAAGGCATCCAAATGAATATAGGATGCCTTTTTAAGCGTTGATGTCATTTGTATTTTACTGAGCCGCCGTTTACAGGGAATTCAGCACCATTTACGTAGGAGGATTTGTCAGACGCTAAAAATAAAATGACGTTTGCAATTTCCTCTGGCTGGCCGATCGAACCGCGGGGAATTTGCCGGACGTTTTTAGCAAAGTGTGAAACGGCTTCTTCGCGTTCTTTATTAAACATTTCTGCCAGCATATCGACCATTCCGCCAGGCTTGTTCCACATTTCTGTTCTTGTTGGTCCGGGGGATACAACATTCACACGAATATCACCGCCGAATTCATTGGCAAGAGCTTGTGTGAGATTTAGCACTCCAGCCTTACTGGCACTGTAGTCAATCGCAAACGAGTCCGGAACATGGCCGCTTTCGGAAGCGATATTGATAATGCTTGCGCCTTTTTGTTTTTTCATATGTGGAATTGCTTCTCTTGTTAAACGTACTATGGCAAATAAATTCGTCGCAAATGTTCTTTCCCAAATTTCATCGGTCACATCTAAAAAGCTGTCCTTGTAGATCGCAATGCCTGCAATGTTTGCAAGGATATCGATCTGACCGAATTGAGAAATTGCAGCATCTACTAATTTTTTGCAGCTGCCGGGTTCAGTTAAATCAAGCGCTATTGGGAGAAATTGATCCTTTCCCGCTAAATCCTTGATGTCTTCGATGGTGAGGCTGGCTCCGACTACCTTCGCGCCTTCGTTCAATAAAGCCTTTGTTGTCGCAAGACCAATCCCATCGTTCGCACCGGTCACGATTGCGACTTTTCCTTCTAATTGATAACTCATACAATCCATCTCCTTTAACATGGTACCTAACAATAAATTTACCTATTGCCGGTGTAATTAAACATGGATGTAAAAATGGAGAAAATTTTGCTTTCTCAATTCGAAACTTCTAAATGAGAGGTCTGATCTGAAATACCTCTCTGGCCAGTTATAGAAAATACGCAATTATCTTATATTTATTTTTAGGTAAGATGAAATGTTTGATACGACAAACCAAAGAGGTGGATTGTGTTGAAGAAAAAAATTGCATTTATAGTATTATTCGTGACAATCTTGATGTTCGGTGTAATTAATGGAGGAGGACTCTATGAGGAAATAGTGATCAGTCCGGTTTGGAGTTCGTCACCGTATTTAATCTTTCATTTACGATCAGCATCACATCATAGGAATCATCCATGAGTTTGCTGAAGCTTTGTGCTAACTCTTTGGCAGGAAAGACAAACTGAAACGTCTCCTTGCCGCTCATTGGAGATTTCATAAGGGCCAACCGATGACTGTCTGTACATAGAAACTCTAAACTGTCATTTTTCTTTTGGATTAAGACACCTTGCAAAATAGGTCGCGTGGCTTGGTCCGCAGCTGCGAATGCTACTTTGGCCAATTCCACTTTGAATAGTTTAGTATCAAGCGTAATTTGAGAAGACGTATCCTCAATAAGATTCACGGATGGATACTCTTCAGAATCCATACATATCAATTCAAATTTACTTTTTCAGTTATCAATTTAATTAGTCCTCCCTCTAGTCACATATGATTCATTGAAATGAATTTGTATAAGTTGAGAGAAATATGAAATCGACTTAAATCATACTTTTACCGCCATCAACAGGTACGTATGAACCTGTGATGACGTGATATAGAAATAGCCAACACGAATTCTTTCGTATCGGCTTATTAAAACAGTGAAACTTTTTATAAAATTTTCGTTTTGGGGGTACTTCAAAATATTAGCTTGATGGGCATGTGGTAGGACCCCTTTAATGACTGGGCAGCCATCCATTCCATAATTGTTATTGTTTTTCCATTAATTGTTGCTGTACTTTCGTTGTTAAACACATAAACCCATGAGGAATGTCCATCGTATTGATATGGGGTGCCGTCTTCGTTTTTGTACAAACCTGTAGTGTCATGAACATCATCAAATAAAGATAATTGAACATTATTGGCCCCAGCTTCGATCAAACGGTCATACGTCGGAAGTGTATTGATTGTTGGATCTAATGTTGTATCATTTTTAGCTGTAACGAACCAGATTGGAGTGTCCTTAATTGTCTGAATGTCTTCATTCGTAATTAATCGATCATTTAAACCTTCACATACCGGAAATGCTGCTGCAAAGTACCCTGGATAATCACGAATCATCAGCATTGTCATATATCCACCGTTAGAAGCTCCGCCGATGTAGATTCGATTTGGATCAATGTCACGGTTTTTAGCAACATAATCTTTGATTAAAGATATAAGTGCTTCTTGATAGATAGACGTTCCATCAGCTTTTCCTGTAAAACCGTCCATCCATCTAGTTGGTGTCTGAGGCACTAAAACATAAGCGCTTTCAAAATAGGATTGGATTTCTTCTGTCGCAAAGTTAACTGCTTTATTTGCAGAAAGTGGAATCGTAGTATCTGTGCCGCCTTCTCCGCCACCATGCAACCAAATAATTAGTGGATTCTTTCCTTTGTCTTTGGATGGCGCATAGTCTGCATAAGTTAAAGTAACATTATCATACGTTGCTTTTCCGGATGAGAAATCATCTACAATCTCTTTCGTTCCCCCTGCATATGTATCAGCAACTAATCCTGAAATTGTTCCTGACCTTGAAATAATATCTTCCGCCTGAGTTATCGTATAGTCAGAATTCACCCATTCATTAAATTCACCATCATAGTTAAGTGCAGAACCTAATGATACAGTTGGTCCAATTTCCATTTCTAATACGACATATTTCCCTCTTCCAACAGGGTTTCCTTTTTTATCAGCAACATACGCTTTAGTGACTGTTCGGTAACCTTCTTCCAATAACGGAGTTGCCAACCTGTCATCACTTCTTGCTACGTGTACTTTAAAAGTATCCTTCGTTACTGAATTCCGATTCACCGGCTTCCCTAAATCAACAATTACCTTTGTAATAGCTGCGCCCCAGTCATGGATTTCTGTAACCGTACGATATGACGTTGGCTCTGCAGGTACTTGCTTTGCAAATGCATCTACGCTGAAAGAAAATGTAATAGCTCCTGCAAAAATAAATAGTATGAAAGTTCTGACACTTCTTTTGATTATCTCTTGCATTCCCCTCTGCCTCCTGTGTTTCATCAATTACGTTGCCTTTTAACATGATAATATTGTGCCTTTATAATAACCGTTTAGCCACTCTCCTTTTCTAATATGTAAACCCTTACAATAAATAAGTTTAACATGTGAAAATCTGTTTTCAATCAAATTAATAATTTTATGTAAAAAATAGTAGGAATGTAATGATTAATCTCAGTGTCATGTGCTACAAGGGTCTAAAACGATCTGCCAATGCCGATTTTGGTTATTCACTACGAAAACAACCGACACCAGCACACTACTAATGATAGAAAAAAACCATTTTTTTGCTTTTTGAGTAGATTTCATTTGCTTCCTTTTTTATTAAATTTATTTACGTTGATTTTGAAAGTTACAGCTCCTTCCGATTAAGTAATAGAAGAATCTTCTCTAACCGTTTTTCGGGACATCGAGTCCCTGTAAGCCGGTTGATTCAAAGCGTTGCAATGAATCAATGAGTCTCTTAAAAATCAGTCTGCTTCTAAAGGTATCCTGTTTTTAAGTCGACTGCTGTCCCAAAAAACCGTTGCATCATAATAAACTGCTTTTTATTGGATAAAAAGGAGGTTTGTGGGATTATATGGAGAATAAGATTTTTCAAGTCAAAACGGGAGAGGAGGGATGAGTATGAAGAAGTTTAAAATGATTGTCACTGCATTGATAGTTGCGTTATTAGTCCCTTCTTCTGCATTTGCAAGCAGCATGAAACCTTTGGGTACTGGGAGTTGGGATTATAAAGTAAAAACTTTAAATCAGGTGGAGGCGATTTTAGGGTTTGTCTTCCCTATTATAGTCCAAAAGGTTATTACTATTTATTTGAAGAAGATGCATATAACCCAGACGATCAAGTAAAATCTGGCGTTTACTTTGGTGATAGTACAAGTGATGATTTTTATTATACGGAATCAGCCCATGGATTTTATTGTCATGTCTTCAAAGATGTCAATGCTTGGGTCGATGGCTCTAATAATCAAGCTGAATTTTATGTGAAAAGATACTCTGATAATGGAACAGTATATGTAGAAGCCTGGGATTGAATTCGTAAGGGCCAATATGATGATTAAAATAGATGATAATCAAAAGCCCTTCATACGTATGGAGGGCTTTTAATTCTTTCCATTACTTAATCAAATTAATTGGGAAGAGATCAAAAAACACTTACAATTTTATAGTAAGTGAGGTGTGATTTCTTTGTTATTTTTCCTATGTTATTAGAATCAGTGAAGGAGCCATTTGACGACGACAACTATATTTCAGAGGTCAAATTCGATGGAATAAGAATCGTGCTTTCAAAGAATAACTGGATTGAATATAGGCATAACTACATTTTTTAACTCCGAAAGTTGAGTTATTAATCCTAGTTGACATATAGGAATTATGTGTATAAAATTAAATAAATTTAGAGAGGAGATGTACGAAAAGACAAAGCTTTTTTTCGTGTGAAAATAATACTAACCAATATTGTTGGTTCAACTCATTTGGAGCAAATTGATAGGCTAACGATGATACAGAAATTTTAATCACGATTATCTATGAAACTCCCATTTTGCCATATTGTATTTGGCAATATACGAAATGAGATTTTGGATGTATTGGGTATAGTGGCAGAAAAAAGTTCGATCTGTTTTTTTCATAGATTGCAGAATAAGTAAACAAGACAGGATGCTTGGAGTGGAAAAAAAGGATATACATATTGAATTAACGGAACAAATTCGGGCTTTGTTTAACAATGAATTTGACTTGGTGGCTAATATGAGCAATATGGTTGTCTCTGATCTTTGAAAAGATCTTTAATTTAAATGTCACGACATTTTATCGCTGGAAAAATGATGCATTAATATTGGGCCCGTTTTAAGGAAGGGTAGCTTGCATGCACATTTCTCTTAATAAAGGTGTTTGTGTGAAGATTGCATTTATGAAAAATACGGAGATTGTTGCTGATGTTCATCAGTTTCCCAGACATATTGCCTGTGACCCGTGCTCAAATTCAGAGTTTGTCGTGCCTGTGTTTTGGCCGGACAGCGATAGATTCTTTGGTGTTTTAGATTTAGACAGCCCTCTTTTTGACCATTTTGATGCGATTGATGCAATGTACCTTGAACAACTTGTGCAGCTGGTTTTTGGACATAAGAATTAGATTATCTTGTGTGGAAGTAAAGTAGGAGGAGAGGCATTGGTTTATTTTCAGTCTTCTGAACGTGTTAGAAAGCTTCCAGTTAATTTTTTCGATCAGCTGGACAATAGATTAGCTGAATCAGAGCATTCAGGGAAGCCCTTTATCAATCTTTCCAAAGGGAATCCGGATCTCCCAACTCCGGGGCATATTGTTGAATCCTTAAAAAGAGCGGTCGATAAGCCGGAAAATCAGGCTTATCCTCCTTTTCTCGGGAAAGAAAATGTTCGGTTAGCGATCACCGATTTCTATAAAAAAGAGTATGGGGTGACATTGGATCCGTTAAAAGAGGTCGCCATTTTTCATGGTGCTCACATTGGTATTACCGGAATTCCGCAGGTACTGCTTAATCCCGGAGACTATATGCTCATTACTGATCCGTGCTATCCCATCTATTATTCCTCGGCCATTCTATCACAGGCACAGACTTACGCTATGCCTTTAGAGGAGTCGAATCAGTTTCTTCCGGATTATAGCCGGATTCCAAAGGATATTTTAAAAAAAGCACGAGTGCTGCTGCTGAATTATCCTAATAATCCGACCGGTACGCTTGCGACAAAGGCGTTTTGCGAAGAGACGATTGATTTTGCCAGAAAGTATCATATTCCGGTGATTAATGATTTTGCCTATGCTTCACTTGGATTTGATCACAACAAACCATTGAGTCTCCTGCAAACGGAGCATGCGAAGACCGTAGGTGTTGAAGTTTATACGATGTCTAAAACTTATGATATGGCAGGATGGCGGTTTGGATTTGCTGTGGGCAATGCATCGATTATTCAGGCATTGAACCATTTTCAAATGCATGCCTACAGCACAGTATTTGGTGCGGTTCAGGATGCGGCAGCTTGTGCGCTGAAGTCGTCCCAGAAATGTGCAGCTGATATTGTAAGCACCTATCAGCGTAGGCGTAATGTATTGATCGACGGCCTGCGGCGTATCGGCTGGAATGTTGCATCGCCGCCGGGGACATTTTTTGCCTGGCTGAGGGTGCCTGAAGGTTATGATAGCCAGTCTTTTTCTGACTTGTTATTCGATCATGCGCATATCGTCGTGGCTCCGGGGATTGGGTTTGGAGAAAATGGCAATCAGTTTGTAAGAATCAGCTTGGTGAACAGTGAAGATATATTGGCAGAGGCTGTTGACCGGATTGAGGCGCTTCACTTATTTAAATAATGTTTTCTAAGTTGGGAGATTGAGAGTGAAAAATGATTACGATTGAATTAAAAGATAAAAATGTACTAATTATAGGGGGGAGTTCCGGCATTGGCAAGGGAATCGCCGATCTGTTTCTTGGAGCCGGCGCAGGAGTAGCCGTGGCCGATATCGCTTTTGACCAGAAAGTGGATCAGAAATCAGAACGTTTGGTTCATCTTAGACTGGATGTCACCAATCAATCGGATGTGGCTCAGGCGGTGAAAACGGCGACTGATTTGCTAGGCTCGATTCATATTCTTGTTAATAGCGCGGGGATATCGACGATGGATTATGCCGTAGATATTAAAGAAGAAGACTGGGACAGAGTCATGGATGTCAACTCCAAAGGAACTTTCCTAGTCACACAGGCGGTTGCCCGTCAGATGATCGAACGGGGTATTGAAGGCAGGATCATCAACATAGCCTCGCAAGCCGGAAAAAACGGTTACCGCTGTATGGGAAATTATTGTTCATCGAAACATGCAGTACTGGGATTTACGAAAGTCATGGCCATCGAATTGGCTCCTAAACAAATTTTGGTCAATGCGATCTGTCCTGGCATTGTGGAGACGAGTATGAAGCATCGAGAGCGGATTGACGGTGCCAAATTAAGAAACATGACGCCGGAACAGATATATGAGGAAGACTGTTCGCAAGTTCCGCTTGGCAGGACAGCTCTCCCGTCCGATGTAGCTAATGTCGCTCTCTTTTTGGCTAGCCCCCTGTCTTCCTATATGACAGGTCAGGCGATTAATGTGACAGGCGGTATGACGATGAATTAACAGCAGAGTTGACGGCAATTTATTCTATCGGTAAAGGAGTTCAGCACGATGTCTTTTCATTTGGTATCCAGAGTCGGGCCTCAGCAGTATATCTCTGAAGAAGGCGCCTATAATTATCTGCCGGAATTTCTCAAGGTGCTGTCGGCCGCTCGGGTTCTTATTCTTCATGGTGTAAAATCTTGGCACAAAACGGCTCCTTATCTGCCCGATCTAAATGGAGCGGGTTTCGATGTACACGAGATGACCTTCGGAGGCGAATGTTCGTATCAGGAGATTGACCGTGTCATTCAGAAAATCCGGGAATCAGATATTGATCTTGTTATCGGGCTTGGTGGTGGAAAAGTGATCGATACTGCGAAAGCCGCGGCTTTTAAATCTGGCGGGCGTCCGCTGGTGATACTGCCGACAATGGCGAGCAATTGTGCGGCATGGTCGGCACTCAGCGTTATTTACAAAGATAATGGTGTATCCATTGGACATGAGATTTATCCAAAACAGTCCAGTCTTGTGCTCATAGAGCCTCGGGTAATATTGGATTCTCCCATTGATTATTTTATTGCCGGTATTGCTGATACACTGGCGAAGTGGTATGAGTCCGACAGTTTGCTCACCCATGTTCATCAGAATCATCTTTCCATTCTGTATGCAAGAGAGTCCGCTAAACTTTGTCGGGACATTCCGTTGAAGTATGCAATACAGGCTGTGGAGGATATGAAACGAGGCGTTTTATCCGAGCCCTGGCAGCTCGTGATGGAAACGAATATAATTGCTGGCGGCCTTGTCGGCGGGTTCGGCGACGAATACGGACGGGCAACTGCAGCGCATTCGATCCATGATGCACTGACCGTTTTCCCTGAGACAAAACATATCCTGCATGGCGTCAAGGTGGCCTATGGGATCATGGTTCAATTAGCACTTGAAGAAAAGTGGGAGGAAGTCCGTCGTCTTCAGCCGTTTTACCAGTGCCTAAAGCTGCCTATGAATCTGCGGGATTTACACCTTGATGCGCGTCCTGAAGAAGATATTCGCAAGCTAGCCGCTTATTCTGTGAGTCCGGACAAAACGATTCATTTGCTTCCTTTTGAAGTGACTGAGACCTCCGTCTTTGAAGCAATTCAACGTCTGGAAAAATCCATCTATATATAAATATGGATATTTTTTTACATTCATAAGAAACATCAATAGTGAACTCGTTTCAGCAAGCTAAAACATCGGGGAATCAGATGGGGACCTCACTTGATTGGAAAGTCCCACTTCGCTTAGAGGTGGGAGCCTTAACCTTTTATAAAAGATAAAATGAATCCTTTTACTTATCCAGAGCGGCGGAGGGACTGGCCCAATGAAACTCGGGAAACCAGCAGAATCACTATGTTGCTCATTCCAGGAACACATGGTTGTGTTCAAAAGATGGGGAGAACCACAAACAAGACTTCTTATCTTTGAGACTTTTTGATAGAAAATAATTGAAAGGGGGCCTGTACTAATGTCAGCGTCAGAGATTATTCGTATGGAGCATGTGGTTAAAGTTTTCACGGATGGTAAGAAAGAACATCCCGTATTAAAAGGCGTTAATCTCTCAATTGAAAAGGGGGATATATTTGGCATCATTGGCTATAGCGGTGCTGGAAAATCGACGCTGGTCAGATGTTTTAATGGGATTGAAAAACCAACGGAAGGCAATGTTTTCTGTGAAGGCCGCAATATCGTTGGTTTAAAAGCAAAAGAACTAAGGGCAGTCCGAAGAAAGATTGGTATGATTTTTCAGCAATTCAATCTCATGCCTTCCCGAACGGTTTTTGATAATATTGCTCTTCCTTTGAAACATAGCGGCTTAACTAAGAAAGAGATTAATGAGCGAATTACGGAATTGCTGCAGCTGGTTGCGCTGCCGGACAAAAGAAATGCCTATCCTTCTCAGTTGTCCGGCGGTCAGAAGCAGCGCGTGGCGATCGCTAGGGCACTGGTTAACCGGCCGAAGATCCTTTTGTGTGATGAGGCAACAAGTGCCTTGGATCCCAAGACAACGAAGTCGATCCTTTATTTATTGAAGAAATTAAATAAGGAATTGGGATTAACGATTGTGGTGATTACCCACGAAATGTCCGTTGTCAGAGAAATATGCCAAAAGGTCGCGGTGCTCGATAAAGGGGAGATCCTTGAGGAAGGTGATGTTTACTCAGTTTTTTCAAATCCGCAGCAGGAGCTGACGCAGTCATTCATTGAAACGACGTCAACGTTAGGCAGTGTGGAAAACTTAATTAAAACAAAATCTCCTGTGGTGCAGCTGCAGCCGGGACAATTGCTGCTTAAAATGAGCTATACCTCAAACAGTGTTTCCGAGCCGCTCATTTCTTATATATCAAGGGCGTATAACGTTGATGCAAATATTGTCTTTGGGGATATTCAAATCTTAAGCGATAATCCACTTGGGGGATTAATTGTTATTTTAAGCGGTCAGAAGCCGGATATTGATCATGCGCTGCAGTATCTGAAAAAAAGGCATTTTGCGATTGAGGTGCTAAAAAACCATGGGTAACTTGATACAATTCTTGCTTCCTAATGTTTCTCAAGTGATGGATGAATTTTATCTTTCAATTATTCAAACGCTGAAAATGGTATTTGAGTCAGGACTTATCTCTTTTCTGCTTAGCCTAGTGATAGGGATCATTCTGGTATCCACAAAAAAAGATGGGATTTTAGAGAATACCTTTATTTTTAATATTTTTGATAAGTTGATCAACCTGTTCCGTTCGATTCCATTCATTATTCTCATTGCAGCATTAATCCCGATTACCCGATTGATTTCCGGGACAGCTGTCGGTGTACAGGGCACCATATTCCCGCTTATTGTTGGCATTACGCCCTTTTTCTCCAGACAGATCGAGTCCGCTTTAAGTGAAGTGGATGAAGGACTGGTTGAATCAGGGATTGCCATGGGGTTATCGCCTTTTCAAATTATTGTTTCCGTCTATTTAAAAGAAGGTATCTCTTCCATCGCGCGAGTAACAACGATAACTGTCATCAGTCTGATCGGACTCACGGCGATTGTCGGCGTTGTCGGAGGCGGAGGGATCGGCGATTTCGCGATTCGTTACGGCTATCAGCAAAATCAATTAGATGCTACCTATCTATCGATTATTGTTCTCTTAATTTTTGTCAGTATCGTTCAAATAATAGGCACATTGATTACCAAAAAAACCACGCATTAGGAGGAATTCATCATGAATAAAATCACAAAAATCAGCAGTTTAGTTCTCATATTTAGTTTTATACTGGTTCTTGCTGCCTGCGGTTCGTCTTCAAACGGCAGCTCGGACAAAGTAAAGGAAGTAAAAGTTGGGGTTGTCGGCAACAGTGATGATCCGATCTGGAAACAGGTCAATAAAAATTTAGCAAAAGATAACATCAAAGTAAGCCTTGTGAAATTTACAGATGGAATCATTGCCAATCAATCTCTAGATAATAAAGAGCTGGATTTAACGGCTTTCCAGCACAATGCATTCTTGAATCAGGAAGAAAAGCAAAAAGGGTATAAATTTACCGTCATCGGCCAATCCTATATTGTTCCTTTAAACGTCTATTCGCATCATCTTAAGAGTATCAAACAGGTTAAAGAAGGGGATAAAATTGCTATCCCGAACAACGTCACGAATGCTGGAAGAGCACTCAAAGTTTTGGAAAGTGCGGGCTTGATCAAACTTGATCCAAGCAAAGGGTACTCACCAGCTGTGAAAGATATTACAGAAAATAAACTGCACTTGAATATTGTCGAAGTTGACCCTGCTAAGATCCCTAGTCTGCTTCCAGACTTTGCTGCAGGGATCACAAATAGCAACTTTATCATCGATAATAAAATGGATCCGATAAAAGATTCGATTTATCATATTCAACCGGATCTCAATGACCCGAATAACAAACCGTGGATCAATGTCATTGTTTCAAGTACTGCAGACAAGAACAACAGCACGTATAAGAAAGTGGTCAAAGCTTATCAGACACAATCGGTCGCAAACACCATTAAAAAGACATATAACGGTGTATATGTCCCTGCATTTAAGTAATGAAAAAAGCGCATGTGAGGAGATCTGAATTATGGCAAAAGTTGAAAGTTTTACCCTTGATCATACGAAAGTCAAGGCCCCTTATGTTCGGTTAATTACCCAAAAGGCGACATCATTCAATTTACGATCTGCGTTTTGTACAGCCTAATGAAAAGTCCCTAGCCTCTTTATAGCGCGTATGAAATAACGAATAATTAGTGAATGACTAAAATACTAAATTTCGCTTATATCTCGCGAGAAATGTTACTCTCCATATTTCTTCTTATGATACATGTTGACAATGCTTGCAATATCGGCGATGTGTGGATTTAAAATAAAGTCACGATATTTATAAAAAGTTGCGACGTTTTCAATAATGTCGTACCGTTTATTAAAAAGTTTAACCGTTTTTAAATGGTAATTTTAAAGAAAATATTCTCGTAGCAATATTTTTGAAAACTTTTGATCAAACTTTTTTATAAAAAATGTATACTAATTCACAAGAAAAGAATCCATTTTGATCAATCTTTTTTCAAAATGGATTCTTTTCTTGTGCCGTAAAATATGGGTTTGTCTAAGGTTTTAGCTACATGAACCACAAGAATAGACCCTCCCATATTAAAGCCAAAGCTCCAAGTTTCGACTGGCTGATATTTTACAAAAATTAATTGTACATAAATCAAAGATTAATCATTGATGGTCCTTTCTGTACTTGCCATATCTATGTTTAACCATTTCAATGTTACTTCTTATGATACATGGAGATAGAAAGCATAAAATTAGCCCTTCCAGTTGGAAGGGCTAATCTTGTGAATCAACACAATGCCTTTCATCATCAAAGTAAACCCTTTCATTGCTAAAGTAAATGGGAGCAAACTCTTTCACCGATGTATGTAAGAGCAAAGGTGCACATATTAGAATGAAATTAAGGGCAAAAACACATGGATATGCTTCAATTGGCGAACTTGGGCTCAATTTTTACAACATTATAACAATTGAGAAGGGGGATTTTTTTGAATTAAATCAATTATTGAGCTTCAAAGACAGAATATTTGTTGATTAAGTTGGGGAGAGAATGTTTATCGTTTGGATGGTGGTATTAAAGTACAAGAAAATAACTCAATTTTGATGTACGACATTTTATTGATTAGGAGGAATGAGCATGAAAAAGTTTAAAATGATTATCGTTACACTGGGCATTGTGTTGTTAAACAATTGGCCGTAATCACACCAAGCAATCATGATGAAACGTTTCCGAGTATTAGGAGCTCCTTTTGACTTTCGAAGGGAGGATGGTTCCCCAAGGGGGATTATAATCAATCTTTACAGATCGATGTCCCGAAAAGCCGTTGCATACGCTTGGATATATTTTATCCAAGCGTTTTTCATTAAAATTGTTCTATGTCGTTTATCACATTTCTCAATACTCCAATAGATTCCACAGCGTTTTCGTCATATTCTAAACTATGATTAACATTCGGAATTAACTTCGGAGTGATATTTGAGTTTTCTACTATTTTCAAGTATCTTTCTTCGGTGTAACAAGGGTCTTTGTCTCCAGTTGAACTAACCTGAATAAAAAAACGCTTTACTCTTTATTAAAGTAAAGCACCCGTTAGCGAAATAAGGGAGCAATCGTTATCAATAGCATTGAAAAACAAATTAAGAAAATACTTATTTTATTTGAGAGTTTTTCTTTTCCTTTACTTTTATAAAATCCTGAAAATTGAAGGCGATTTCTATATAATACAAATAGTAAAAGTAAGATTGCTACACCAACAAACCATCCACCAGTTGGATTATCTACGTTTATTTCCATACTCGCATAGATTAAATTAACTAAAGCTCCCATTAAACTGCCAAGAATAAAAATGATAGCTACGATGCGAAATAATTCTAAGATTACCCTAAGCATAATTCATCTCCCCTTTCAAAAATTATACCGCATTTAAACTACTCTTATTGTACTAACCTGCTTCGTTAGGACAATAAAGAAAAGTCGATGCCATCTTGAAGTATCACACCCGTTAGTCCAATAAAGATTAAATAGGATTTATCCAATAAAAGTTAAAGCGACAACAATCAAAGAAAAAATTATTGCTAATATTGCATCATGTTTTGCAGTATAAAATCATTTCTTTATACTCTTTTTTGTTCTATTTAATATTCGCTTGCAGAACAACTTTATCGACGTGATTACATATTTCACTGGCGGTATGTCAAAATCCATCAATTATTGGCCCGATAACTATTAATTACCCTTAATTTATTTGATTTGCTCCGCCAACTCTAAAATAATTCCCTCTAGCCCACGACAGTAGCATAACTTATATCTTTCTTCATAGTTTTGTATCTCACTAAAGATTTCCATACATTTCTTTTTCAATTTGGCAACAAAGGCTTCAATATCTTCAACAGCAAATGCAATATGCCGGATACCCAGGGTATTTGCAAAAGGTTGCTGAATATCTTTTTCATCTGACGGCGTATAAAATTTGATTAGCTCTATCCATACCTGACCGTCTGGCGTCCTCAGTCCTACACATGCTACTTTAACTCATTAAGCCCAACTACCTGATCCATCAACTCTCCTTCCATATACGCCATTAGGAAAGGATTTTATTAATATCTGTTTACAATAAAAAGACGTCGTTATGACGTCTTTTTATTGTAAACTGTATTAGCCCTTCCACCCGGGAGGGCTAATCTTGTGAATTAACACAATGCATTTGTGTTAGATTCGCAAGTTAACTAAAGCCAATCATGGGCTTTTTTATTTACTCTTTACATCTACAATACCGTTAAATCTAATTAAATTTGTATCTCCCATTATATCCTTCACATGACTGACAACTCCCTCAACCTCTCGAAAAAACCCATCGTCGTATAATTCAAAGGTCAAAGCAAACTTGTACTTAAATGTTTATTACTCAGTTTCGACTGGAAACCAACCTGGGACATCTAGAATAAATTTCCACAATGAATCAGGAATAACTAATTTATCCTGATCCTTTTCGGATAGAGTTGTTTTAATTTCTCCCTCACGTCCTTGGACGATCATCTTAATCCAGTCTGGTTCCATTATGATTTCACGTCCTAATGCGATGAGCGGAATACCTGTTTGCAAGGCTTTAATGGTATCCAGAGGAGTACGAATGTTTCCAACTCCAATGACAGGAACCTGACTGCCCACACGTTCTTGAATGATCTCTAATCGGGTGCGGGAATCATCGATACCGCGTCGTGGAACAGACCAAAAGTCATTCAAGGAAATATGTAGATAATCAAGTCCTTTAGATGCGATAGCTTCTACAAATACAAGAGTATCTGCCATCGTAATTCCTGGTGTTTCTGGCTCTTCAGGAGAGACACGATAACCAACAATAAACGGTTCTTTCGCATGTTGGCGAATGGCCCGCTTCACCTCGTCTATTAGCTCTAAAGGAAAAGTCATGCGTTTCTCAATGGTTCCTCCCCAACGATCACTACGTCTGTTGGTATAAGGTGAAAAGAACTGCTGAATGAGACATCCATTCGCACCATGTATCTCAATTCCATCGAATCCCGCTTCGATTGCACGTCGAGTAGCTTCACCAAATGCATGAATAATCTCGACAATCTCTGTATCAGTCAATATATGCTGTAAAATATCTTCCTCTTTGTCTTCGGGGATAGCACTAACACTCACAACGTCTCCATTTAACGGAAGTGATTTTCGCCCCCCATGGAAAATCTGTAGAACAGCTTTTGCACCATGATCCTTAATGGTAGAAGCGAGTCTGTTTAAACCAGGGATCATGTCGTCACTATCAACTGCGGCTGATCCTGCCAATCCACCATTAGGCATTACCGATGTGCCAGCCGTTATGACCATGCTTACTCCATTTGCACGACGTGCATAGTATTTTATTTCCATATCTGAAATGGAACCATCTGTATTTGAAGCACCATGAGTCATTGGAGCCATGACAATTCGGTTTTTTAACTGAGTACTATTTGGTAATACAAATGGTTCCAAAATAGGTTGATATCGATCCTTCATATGAAATATCTCCTTTTCATGGAGTCAACCACTCCACTATCTCTTTCTTTATCTAGTTGTAAAAAAGCAAAAAGGCCAGCCCATCTGTTTATACAGTGTTCTGGCCACCAGTTGCCTGGTAAGCATTTACTAATATTAAGGTATCAATTACTAGTAAATCTATTGGTTTAATTGAATATTAAGTGATGTCTAGTAGATTGTCAATATTTTTGGTTCTGATGCAAACCTCGGAACATATTTAAGAGAGCCTTATAATTTAATTTAAGTTAACAAGTTAGAGGGAGGGACAAGCTTTGAGTGATGCCAATGAACAAGTAACAGTATGTGAGTGGATTCTAAATTATTATGGGAACGGAAACGGTGAGGAAGACAAGGAACCGTCTGCTTAAAAATATGTAAAAAAATCCACTGAAGAATATACAGGGGTCATTTGCCTTGATTCAAGAACCCGATGGTATTTCGCTTATTTCTTTTTGGGTCCCGTTCCATATACTTGCGAATATCTTTCTAGTTATCGCATTAGTCATGTACTGGAAAGAAAAACGTCCTAGAAATCTACTTCTTGCTGTGCTTGGACTTTATCTTCTCATACGGATCGCAACCTTCTTTTATTTCGTTCCGGAGATTACTGATTTTATGAATACACCTCCAACTGGTCCCTCTTCTGTAGCACTTGCTGCTCGGGCAGATCAATGGACAACTTTAAGCTGGCTCCGAACAATTGGTGAAATCGCAGTCAATGTCCTTCTTTTGTTAGCGATCACCAAGCCTGGCAAAGAGAGTGGAAAAACTGCCTGATCTATCTCGCAATCCCGGGTAATATGAGACACAAAGAAACAGCTGCTCTGAAGGGAAACAAGAGCAGCTGTTTTCATTTGTACTTTGACTTAATCAAACGTTTGTTTAATCTCCTTGATGATCACAATCGCCACTTGAAAGCGCTTACTAAAATTGTGTTCAACGGCAAATAATCGATGGATTTATCTTTTATAATGAAAGT
This sequence comes from Bacillus capparidis, assembly GCF_017832095.1. Classification (NCBI taxonomy): domain Bacteria; kingdom Bacillati; phylum Bacillota; class Bacilli; order Caryophanales; family Bacillaceae; genus Bacillus; species Bacillus capparidis. Next base: position 1,025,466 of record NZ_JAFDST010000002.1, on the reverse strand, counting down.
AAGTCAGGCGGGGGTGTTGACAATGAAGGTTGAATTAAACGATGTCGTTCTCCATTTATTAGTGAACCAATCATCTTCAATTGAATCAATAGAAAAAGACATCAAGCAAAAGAAACACGTGATTAAAGAGTATATAAACGATATAAATGCTTGCTTAATAAAAGAGAATAAAGGTTGTATTCTCCTGAATGATGATAACGGGAATATTTTAATATCTGAAGCTACGAGAGAAAGCCTGTACCAGATGCTGAAGGAATCAAGGTTTATCAATTTGGATTATATCTCTCCGGAAATCAGAATTCATTTGATCCTGATTAAGCTATTAACGGATTGCAACTGTGATTCGCTTCAAGACTTGGCTGATTTTGTCGGTGTCAGTAAAAATACGCTTCTAAATGATATGAAGGCCGTAAAAGAAGTCTTGCTTAGCTATTCGTTGCAGTTAGAGTACTCCCGCAGCTGCGGATATCAGATTCACGGCTCTGAATTTAATATGCGCAAGCTTCTAGTGACCGAAGCCAAGAAACTGCTTTTGAATGATTTTGGAGCTGCGCTCTTTGAACGAAAAAAAATGGTTGATGAAACCGAGCTTTTCTTTTTAAAACAGCGGCTGATAAAAATGGAGAATGAGCTTCAGGTTTCGTTGACAGATGAACAGCTTGAAGATTTGCCGTTTGTTCTTCATTTACTAATTAAGAGAATTTCAGAATTTCAAGTCGAGTGGACGTCTGAACTGGATGATTATGATTTGGTCAATACGAAAGAGTACCAGAGTCTGAAGGAAATGTTCTGGGGAACCGGGGTGCTGAGTGAAAAGGATAAATTATACTTGTCACTTCAAGTCCTGTCTTCAAGCATGCTGGAGTCAGCGCTGGACCTATCGGGCAGTATGGACCTTATGCTGGCTGTAGATGGATTTTTAGAGAATTTAGAAGGTTATTTGGCTACTGCATTAATGAATAAAACGGAGCTTAAGCACAAGCTTATCTTACATTTAAAACCGGCAATTTACAGAGCGAGGCTGCGATTAAATATGAGAAACCCTTTAAAAGAACAATTTATCACTGAATTTCCTTCAATCTACTCGATTGTATCCAAGTCTATTCATCCGATAGAGGAATTCGCACGCAAGTCTTTCCTTCAAGAGGAAATCGTCTATATTGCTATGCTTGTTCAAGCATGGATTTACCAAACGGCAGAGCAGAGGGACCATGTGTTCACAGCATTGGTTGTTTGCCGGAATGGCACCTCAGTATCAAAGCTCATGCTTGAATCTTTGAGAGGAATGTTTCCCCATTTTCATTTTATTGGCGCTTTTGCTGAGAGGAATTATAAAAAGCATGAGCATGAGGTCGATTTTATTTTCTCAACGGTACCGCTAAACACATCGAAGAAAACGTTTCTCGTTGATCCAATTTTAACGAAAGAAAATCGCAAAGCGTTAAAAGCAGAATTAAGAAAATGCATTGACAAGGATGATGAAAAAAAAGCAAAAGAGCTTTTCTACCAATTGAAAGAACATATTGACATCAAGGATTATCAGGCGATTCAAAACAAAATTACTGATTTCTTTAAAGCGCCTGCCCTGACAAGCGTACAAACGAAGCACGGAGAAACCATTTTTTCATTTTCTTCCCGGCATATCTTATTTTCCGATCGAGATATGACGTGGGAGGAAGCAATCGAAACAGCCATGAATCCAATGATGCAAAGGAAGTCAGTAAAAGAAAGCTACTGTAGAAAAGTGCTGGAATTATTTCAGAAAGAAAGCAGCCGGATGATGATCGGGCCAGGAGTGTATCTACCCCATGCAAGTCCAGGTGATGGGGTGGAAATGGAAGATTTCAGCCTGCTCATTTGCAAGCATCTTGTTGAAATGCCTGATGGAGGTGCAGCAAAAATGATGGTGATATTGTCTCCTAAAGACTACAAACATCACGTTCCGACACTCCTGCATTTAAATGAAATTTTCTTGGATGAAGCGAAAGCTGACAAGATTTTTCAAGCCAAAAATGAAATTGATGTGTTAGAGGTCATATCTCCTGTATCTGAAAAGGGGGTGAGCGCATTTGATTGAAGCAAAAATTTTCAAGGAGGAGCTCGTTTTCACACAGCTGAAAGCAAAGTCGGCAGAAGAAGTACTATCATTTGTCGGAAGAAGCTTAGCTGAATTAGGATATGTGAAAGAGTCCTTCATACCGGGCATTTTAGAGAGAGAAAGAAATTATCCTACCGGACTGGCGTTAAACCGTTTTAATGTCGGTATCCCGCATACTGATACCGTTCATGTAAACTGCCCATTTATAGCGGTCGTTAAAAATGAAACGAAGGTACCCGTTATCCATATGGGAACTGACGACGAAGAAATCTGGGTTGATTGTTTTTTCGTACTGGGGATTAAAGAACCGGAAAGCCAGGTTGAGCTGCTGCAAGTGTTAATGGAAAAGTTTAATGATCAAACATTTGTCACGGAATTAAAATCAATTCATGATAAGCAGCAAATGATTAGCTTTTTAAAACATACATTTTAGGAGTGAGTGCGATGAAGAGGGTTATAGTAGCTTGCGGATCAGGTGTAGCGACAAGTCAAACTGTAGCATCAAAGGTAAAGAGAATTCTTGAGCAAAATGGGGTTCGGGCAAATGTCGAAGCAGTCGATATAAAATCGCTGGAGCATTACGTAAAATCAAGTGACGTCTACATTGCCATTACGAAATCTAAAAAAGAATATTCGATACCAACCTTAAACGGAATCGCATTCTTGACAGGGATGGGGATGCAGGAAGAAACAGAGCGGCTGATCGCCTTATTAAAATAAAAAGAGGTGAATAAGATGGATCTATTGCAAAGCGTTATTCAGTATGTATTGGATCTTGGCGCCGCAGTCTTCGTCCCTCTCTTGATGGTGATCGTGGGAATTGCCGCAAAAATGAAGTGGAAGGACGCACTCGGGGCAGGGATCATTTTAGGAGTTGCGTTTGTTGGGATGAATATCGTCATTGGCTTTATGCTGGATGCATTGACTCCGGCAGCTCAAGGACTGGTGGAGAGGACCGGAATTCAGCTGACGATCATTGACGGCGGCTGGACCTCACTGGCAACATTGGCATGGGCCTGGCCGTTGGCATTCTTGATGTTCCCTTTGCAGCTTTTAATAAACGGCATTCTATTAATCTTCAATAAAACGCAAACCTTAAACGTTGACTTATGGAACGTTTGGGGAAAGATTTTGACGGCTGTATTAGTCATTGGAGTGACAGGAAATATCTATATCGCTTTTTTTGTAGCCGCGATTCAGATTGTTTTCGAATTGCTGCTTGCGGATGTGAACCAGAAGCAGATCGAAAAAATCACGGGAATACCGGGGGTCACTGTTTCGCATGGCATGATGCTGTTTGGAATATTTCTGCTTCCCTTCAATTGGCTTTTAGGAAAAATACCAATTTTTGACCGGCATGTAGATGCAGATACCTTAAAGGAAAAGCTCGGGATTTTTGCAGAAAATCATGTCATGGGCTTTATTATCGGTTTGTTGCTCGGGATTGTAGCTGGGTACTCGGTTCCTGATATGTTGATGCTGGCCGTCCAAGCAGCGGCTGCACTGACCTTATTTCCCATGGTTGCAAAGTTATTTATGCAAGCGCTTTCTCCTTTATCGGATGCCATTTCTGAATATATGAAAAAGAAATTTCAAAACAGGCAGCTGTTTATCGGGCTGGACTGGCCGATTTTAGCGGGAAGCAGTGAAGCGTGGGTTGCGATGATTTTAATGGTTCCGATCACATTAATCTACGCCATTATTTTGCCCGGAAATAACATTTTGCCTTTTGCCGGGATCATCAACATTTCCTTTGCTGTGCCGGCGCTTATCATTACTGGCGGAAATCTGTTAAGAATGCTGTTGCTCGGAATCATCTCAACGCCCGTCTTTTTGTATACGGCTACGGGATTTGCACCGACGATCACTCAATTGGCAAAGGATACGGGAGCGGTAACCCTAAAGGATGGCCAGCTTTTATCATGGAGCACACTGGAATATCCTGATTTCCGATATATTTTTGCACAGGCGGGTGAGATTACAGAAGGCAATTTCTTAGGTATTATTCTTGTCGCGGTTTGGATTGCGTTGTTTATCGTTTATTACAAAATGATGAGCAAACGAACAGAGAAAATTGAAAGTCAATCAGGCTTTGAAAAGGAGATTTCATCGTGATCTATACGATTACTCTCAACCCAGCAATCGACCGTCTGATCAAAGTCAGGGGATCTTTAACAAAAAAGAAAACAAATCGTGTCAATAATACAGAATTCGACCTGGGAGGCAAAGGGCTGCACGTTTCCCATGTACTAACCAAATTTCGTATTGAGAATCAGGCGCTCGGGTTTATAGGGGAAAATAATCTGGAGCAAATGAAAAAGATTCTGGAGATAAAAGAAATCAACCATCAGCTCTTTGTTGAAAAGGGGGCTTCGACAAGAGAATGCATTGTCATCGTCGATGATTCTCATAACGGAAGCATGATGGTCACAGAAGATGGATTTCATGTATCGGATGAAAACCATCAGCTGCTTATCGATTTCATTCAACAACAGGTCACTTCAAAGGATATGGCAATCATTGCTGGATCTTTGCCGCCCGATTACACCTTACAAAAATTAAAAGAAATCATGAGGATGTTAAAGAAAAAAGGCTGCTTTATCGGCTGCGATCTATCTGGCGAAGCCCTTACTGCGGCAGTTGAAATGGAAGTTGATTTTATTAAGCCAAATCAATTTGAGGCAGAAGAGCTGTTTGCGAATCAAGAGTCTCATTTTGTTGATAACATTCGGAAGCTTGCCAAAAAAATTGCCTATGTAGTTGTTTCATTAGGTAAAGACGGAAGTTATGTGGTGCATGGGGAGGAGATGTATCGTGTGCTGCCTCCCCAAATCAAGGAGAGAAATGATACAGGTGCGGGAGATGTATTTGTCGGAGCATTTTTAGCCCAATTGGCAAAAGGAGCCGACTTGCAGACTGTGATCAGATATGCGACAGGGTGTTCAGCTTCGAAGGTGACGAAATCGGATTGCACCAGCTTTGACATTCATGAAGCGGAAGGTTTTTTTAACGAAATTACTATTTTTCAAATGGGGGAGAATCAGCATGTTATATCGTAAAGAACGAGAAGACTTGTGCAAGGTTGTAAAGTTAATGTTTGACCGTTTTGAAACCAATGCTGCTGGAGGAAATGTCAGCGTCCGGATGAATGAAGAGCACATTATCATGACACCAACATTAATGTCCCAACAAAAATTTTGTGATCTAAAGCCCTTTGAAATTCTTGTCGTCGATATGAATGAACAAAAAGTCGAGGGCGAAGGAAACATTACCCGCGAAATCAATATGCACATGGCCTGTTACAAAAGCCGGCCGGACATCGGCTGCGTGCTGCACTCCCATCCGAGAGAATCCTTGGTTTTTGCCACTGTCGGCATGGACCTTCCCAATCTGACAGAAGCGACTCAAAAGCTGGGGCACATCCCGACCTTGCCGTTTGCACCAGCGACTTCAAGGGAATTAGCAGATATCGTCCGGGACTATTTAAGCACTCTTGCTCACCGTCCGGTTCCATTCGCTATGCTATTGAATAAACACGGGATTCTTGTTCTTGATAAAACTCTGCATAAAGCATACGACATGCTGGAACGAATTGAATATAACTCATACGTTGCTTCAAAAGCACTGGTCTTCGAAGCATTAAATATTAAAAAAATGAAGAAAGAAGCTTATAACTACAATTTAGAGGAGTAGTAGGACGTGAAAGCTATCGTTCATATATGGATTTTTATTAGTGCATTTTTACTCGTTGCCGGATTCTTGCTTTCCTCGGTTTTCCTTTCATTGCTGGCCTTAGGTGCAGCAATTGTGGTCCACAGCATATATAAAAAATCAAATTTCACTTGAATCCCGGGTAATCCCCGGGATTTTTTAAGTGTTTTTAAACTCTAAAGCATCCACATTACGAACAATATCAGAAATATATTTCATCGTGATCCTCACAGCTTCCTCAGGCTCATAACTGCTTCGATGGTTTAAAATATTTGTAAACATTCCCTGCCAGATAAGGATTGTCATTTCGTTTACAGCATCAATGCTTTCCTCTTTTATATACCCTTCCTTCATGGCAATCTCCAAGACGGATCTTCCTCTTTTTGACACATTCCGTTTGAACAAAATCGGTTTGAGTTCATCCGGAATATTAATTAAATCATTAGGAAATATTTTATAATAATTTGCCAACATATTTTCCGGATGATCACCTAAATCCATGATGAAAACCGCCTGGAAGATTTTCGGCTGTTTAAACGAATGGGTGCAAAAGCATTCCCACGCCAAAACGTATTTTTCAATAGGGTTTTTTCCTTTTTCCATATATTTAGCGACATCGTCGGTATAGGTTTTCAAGAATTTCATGGAGGCAAAAAAGATGAGATGGGAAACCTCGGAAAAATAATTATAAATGGTGGCACTATTGTAGCCTGCCCGATCAGCCACCTTTCTTATCGTAACTTTTTCGATGCCTTCTTCTTGAATAATTTCAGCTGTTGCATCGACAAAATACTTCCACATACGGCTTTTTTGAATTTCTTTATTATTCATCGTCATTCTCCTCACATCTATTCACGTGTCTTATTAGTTTACCATTTAAAGTTGGTTAATTTACATCAGCAAAAAGGGTGTGTTAATATAATCATAATAAAAAATATAATCATGATTATCAATATAAATTAACGTAGGAGGTAAATGAATGGTTTTTAACGTACGAGACTCTAACCTATCTATTAAGAAAGAATTTCCGCGCAAAGTAAGTGAGATAGAGCATGTTTGGATTCCAATGTCGGACGGGACTCGGCTTTCTGCCCGGATTTGGCTGCCGGAGGACGCAGAGGAGAATCCGGTGCCCGCTATCTTGGAATATATCCCATATCGTAAAGATGACTTTACGGCATTGCGAGATTCCATCCGCCATCCTTACTTTGCCGGACATGGCTATGCAAGCATTCGCGTCGATATTCGCGGAAGCGGTGATTCGGAAGGAATTATGTATGATGAATACTTGCCGCAGGAGCAGGATGATGCTATAGAGGTATTAAACTGGATTGCGGCGCAGCCTTGGTCCACAGGGGATGTAGGCATGATCGGCAAATCCTGGGGAGGTTTCAACGGGTTGCAAGTGGCTGCACGCCGTCCTCCTCAGCTAAAAGCGGTCATTACTCTCTGTTCAACCGACGACCGTTATGCGGATGATGTTCACTATAAAGGCGGCTGTATGCTGTCATCAGACATGCTATGGTGGGCTTCAACAATGCTGGCGTACAACGCAAGGCCGCAAGATCCGCGCATTGTGGGAGAAGAGTGGCGCTCAAACTGGCTCGAGCGACTCGAAAAAACACCTCCGTTTGTGGAGGAATGGGTGAGACACCAACGCCGTGATGACTATTGGAAGCATGGATCTGTGTGCGAGGACTACTCTGATATTAACATCCCGATATTTGCTGTCGGCGGCTGGGCTGATGGGTATACAAATGCGATCCCGCGCCTGCTTGAGGGACTGTCAGGACCGCGTAAAGGACTGATCGGTCCTGGGCGCACGAATATCCGGAGGTTGCCGTTCCCGGGCCGTCGATCGGTTTTCTCCAGGAATGCCTGCGCTGGTGGGATCACTGGCTGAAAGGGAACGACACCGGTATTATGGATGAGCCGATGCTAAGGGCATGGATGCAGGACAGCGTGCCGCCGCATACGGAATATCCTGAACGTCCGGGACGTTGGGTAGCTGAATCGCAATGGCCTTCGCCAAATGTTACCCCTGAGCATTATTATCTTGCGGAACAAAAGCTGGTGAAAGCACCGGAAGAAGAGCAAGCAATTATGGTTACAGGAATGTAGGGTTACGGTCATTATGCCGGTGTCTTCTGTCCGTTTGGCCAGCCTGGTGATTTACCCGCAGACCAACGTCTGGAAAATGGATTGTCAGTCTGCTTTACATCGGAGCCGCTGGAAGCCCCAATGGAGATTCTTGGCCATCCTGAGGTCACGGTTGAGTTGACTTCTGACCGCCCGAACGCTTTGCTTGCTGTACGCCTGTGTGACGTGGCGCCAGACGGATCATCGACAATGGTAACCTGGGGAATGCTTAATCTGACGCATCGAGACAGTCATGAATTCCCAGAGCCGCTGGTTCCTGGAGAGAAGTATACGGTGAATGTAAAGCTTAATGTCATTGGTCACGTACTTCCAGCTGGACACAGATGGCAGGTCGCACTGTCACCAACCTTCTGGCCGCAAGCATGGCCATCCCCGGAGCCAGTCACTCTAAATGTATTCCCGGGTGAAAAGACTAATCTCAAGCTTCCGGTGCGTCCGCCTCAAGCTGCAGATGATGAGCTGCCTGACTTTGGTGTACCGGAAACTGCTAAAGTAGCTGATCGGGAAATCCTTCGGACGGAAAGCCGTACACGAGAGGTTAAGCATGATGTCGTTCAAGGGGTGTGGACCTTAGAAGACTTTTCTGATGAAGGATCGCGCAAGCTTTTGCAAAATGGTCTCGAATATGGCAGCACTAACCGAAACATTTATACAATTGAAGAAGGCGATCCTCTCTCTGCAAAAGTTCGCTGTGAATGGACGTTGCATATAGGTAGAGAAGATTGGCAGACAAGACTGGAAAATGTCAGTACGATGTCAGCCGATGCAACAAATTTCTATCTTGAGAACACAGTCACAGCATTTGAATCAGACAAACAGATCTTTACGAAGACATGGAATGCTGAAATTCCCCGCGATCATATGTAGGGATCCTGATTTAATTTTATTTCCCCTTTGGTTTTCCAAAGGGGGATTTTTTTGCGATAAAAAGTATGATGTTTCTAACAATTACCATTGACTTTAAAAGTTGTAAGGAAATATAATATTTTTACATAAAATATTCAGAAAAATTTGAAATGTTTCAAAAGAAAGCTGAAATGATTGGATCATATGCAATAGAAAGACTCATCAAAAAGTAATGAGTCTTTCTATTACAAAAAATAATTGTATACAATTATACGCTTATACAGAAAAGCCATTTACATGAATCGTTTACGAGGAGATGTGCAAAATGAACCGTTTTGACACCCGGGCTCGCAGAATGTCAAAAGACTATGCTTATTTAGAACTCAAGCAAAAAATCATCTGCGGCGATTTGGAACCTGATCAAATTGTGAGGGAAGAAAATCTGGCGGCGTTGTTGGAAATCAGCCGGACTCCATTACGGGAAGCAATACAGAGGCTGGAGATAGAAGAATTTTTGATTCGGCAGCGAAATGGAAGATTGAAAGTCGCTTCAGTTACCAAGCAAGAAGTAAAAGAGATATTTCAGATTCGGAGTATGCTGGAAGGGTTCATTGCAAGGGAGGCTGCAATAAATGCAAAAGAAGAGGATATTCAACATTTAACAGCAATGCTGGAGAAACTGAGGCAATCTTTTAAATTAGGCCATAGGCAGGACTTTGTCTCGTATGGATTTGAGTTTCATGACTATTTATCCGAAATGAGTGGTCTTAAAACGTTCGAAAAAATATTGAATATTTTAAAGGATCATGCACTCCGGTACTGCCGGTTCGTTTCAAAGTATGGTGATTGGGACGTAAAAGCCGATGAGGAACACAGTCTTATCTTACAAAAAATTGCAGAGAAAAATCCGGATGCTGCGGAAAAAGCGATGCAGGTACATATTTTAAGGAGTCTATCAACCTCGATTCAAAGGATTGAAGAAATAGAAAGTGATAGAAAGGGCTGATTCTCACGATGACAAAAGACTGGAGTATGGACACAAAAATTATTCATGATAACCAATTTCCCGATCCAGAGACAAGAGCAATTTCTCAAAGTGTCGTACCGGCTGTTGCTTATGCATTTCCAGATGCGGAAACGGCGGCAGAAGTCGTGTCGGATGGAGCAAAAGGAGTGTATTACGGCCGATATGGGAATCCGACATTACACGTATTGGAAAGAAAAATTGCAGCATTGGAAGGTGGAGAAGCTGCCCTCGGCGTTGCCAGTGGAATGGCTGCTATATCCATTGCATTATTGGGCTTTTTAAAACATGGCGACCATGTCGTTGTGACAAAGGATGTTTATGGAGGAACATACAGTTTCCTAACGTCACTCGCCCCAAGGTTTGGTATTGAAGTTGACTTTGTCGACTGTACGGAAATCGTTTCATTACTAAGCGCCATAAAACCAAACACAAGAGCGGTCTACATTGAGACACCGTCTAATCCTCGGCTAACTGTACTCGATATCAAAATAATCGGGGAACTATGCAAAGCGCACCAGCTTCCATTAATTGTTGATAACACGTTTATGAGCCCTTGTCTGCAAAAACCTTTGGACATCGGGGCTGATATTGTCATTCATAGTGCGACGAAATATATTAACGGACACGGTGATGTACTCGCCGGATTCGTGGTCGGCAAAAAAGACGTGATTGAATTTATGCGAAAAAAACTGATGGGAGACTTAGGACAGAATTTAAATGCGTGGGAATCATTTCTCATTCTGAGAGGAATAAAAACCATGGGATTGCGAGTTGAAAGACATTGCAGCAGTGCACAAAAAATTGCTGAATTCCTGGAATCACACCCTTTTGTAGAAAAAGTGTATTACCCGGGCCTGAAATCCCATCCGCAGCATGAGCTCGCAAAAAGACAGATGTTAGGAATGGGTGGAATCATTTCTTTCGAAGTGAAAGGAGGCCTTGTTGAAGGGAAGAGACTTATCAACGCTTTACAATTGGCTATGATCTCGTTCAGCTTGGGTGATCCGGAAACATTAGTACAGCATCCTGCATCAATGACTCACGCAGCCATACCTAAGGAAGAGAGACTCAAGTTTGGCATCTCAGACGGATTGATTCGCCTTTCAGTCGGACTGGAGGACGCAAATGATATTATCAAAGATTTGGACCAGGCTTTAAGCAGCTTATTCTCAGTGTCTGGGCGCTAAGTGAAATGCAGGAGTTGTGAGGCTGAAAACAAAGATTAAGAGAGGAAGGGCCTATGATTGAATTAAAAAATGTCTACAAAACGTATCAGCGCAAAGGGGTCTCTAATGAGGCTCTAAAAGGGATCGACTTAAAGGTTGAAAAAGGAGATATATTCGGTGTTATTGGCTACAGCGGGGCGGGCAAAAGCACATTAATCCGTCTGGTGAACTACTTGGAAAGGCCGACGAAGGGTCAGGTGTTCGTTGATGGACAAGCGTTAGACAGCTTTAACGTGAAGCAATTACGCGCAGCTAAAAAGCAAATCGGAATGATATTTCAGCATTTTAATTTGTTGGAGTCTAAAAAAGTATACGACAATGTGGCATTACCACTTGTTTTGTTGAAAAAGAGTAAACAAGAAATCAAAAAGCGAGTGAATGAACTTCTCGAGTTTGTCGGGTTAAGTGACAAAGCAGGCAGCTATCCCAACGAATTGTCAGGCGGCCAAAAGCAGCGTGTCGGGATTGCGAGAGCACTTGCATCAAACCCTTCCATTCTTTTGTGTGATGAAGCAACATCTGCATTGGACCCTCAGACAACAAGCTCCATCTTGCAATTATTGAAAAGAATTAATAAAGAGTACAACATTACGATCATGATTATCACGCACGAAATGGCTGTCATTCAAAAAATATGCAATCGGGTTGCGGTCATGGAAGAGGGCGAGATTATTGAACAGGGTTCGGTTCTGGAAGTATTTGGACATCCGAAGCATCCGACGACGGAGAATTTTGTTCGGACAGTCATTCACAATCGAATTCCTGTCAGTATACAAAAGACATTAGAAAAAGAAGACAGGCAGCCTTATAAATTGGAGTTTGTCGGTGATTGTGCATCTGAACCGATTATTTATGAATTGATTCGCAATTATAACATCAAAGTTAATATTTTATTTGCCAACACGACGGAGATACAGGGGACAACACTTGGCAATTTGGTGGTCCATTTAATTGGAGAGGATTCAGCTGTCGATCAAGCCTTGTCATTTTTAAGAGAACAAGGCGTTATGATTGAGGAGGTAGATGAAGCATGATGTCAACTACGATTACGTTAGATCAGTTTTTACTGGCGATCAATGAGACGCTGTTTATGGTGGGGATGTCATTATTGATCGGTTCATTAATCGGGATTCCATTGGGAATATTGCTGGTTGTAACAAGGCCAGGCGGCGTACTGCAAAACCAAGGAATTTATGCGATTTTAAATCCGATTATCAATATTGTCCGTTCATTGCCGTTTATCATACTGCTCGTTGCAATTATTCCGTTTACTCGGTTAATCGTCAATACATCAATTGGAACGAGTGCGGCAATTGTTCCGCTGATTATATATATCGCGCCATATATCGGACGCTTAGTCGAAAACTCTTTGCTCGAAGTGAATCCGGGAATTTTGGAAGCAGCAGAAGCAATGGGGGCAACACCCTTTCAAGTGATTTGGCATTTTTTGCTTCCGGAAGCATTCGGATCATTAATTTTATCATTAACGACGGCAACGATTGGCTTGATTGGAGCCACCGCGATGGCTGGAGTCGTTGGCGGCGGCGGTGTTGGTGATTTGGCGATTTCCTATGGTTATCAACGGTTCGATACGGTCGTCGTAGTTGCAACCGTTGTTGTATTAGTTATTTTTGTACAAGGAATCCAATCAACCGGAACATTATTGGCGCGAAAAGTCCGACGAGACTAAGAGCAGACGATAATATTTGCGAAAATGGAGGGTATTTGAATGAGCGAATGGACAAAGAAAGATCGATTTGATGCTATACTTACTGGTGAACTGGCAGACAGGCCGATGGTCAGCGGCTGGCGTCATTTCATAGACAAAGAACAGACAGCCGATGACTTAGCGGAAACGACTGTAGCCTTCACAAAAAAATTCGATTGGGATTGGGTGAAAATCAATCCTAGGGCAGCGTATTTAGCAGAAATATGGGGAAATACGTACGATTTCCAAGAATACAGATCTGTTTTCCCTAAACAAACGAGTACAGTAGTCCCAGCTGCTTCACGTGTATGGGATATCCAAGAAAAAAAGGCGGCGCATTCTGCTCCATTAGCAGAACAGCTTCAGGCTGTAAAACAAATTCGAGAGGGACTTCCGAATACTCCTCTTATCCAGACGATCTTTTCACCGTTGTCCATCTTATTATTTTTGACAGGCCAGTCTGCTTATTTCAATAGTGAGACGATTTTCGGAATCGAAAAGCCTGTTCAAATTGAAACATTGATAACAGAACAACGAGCAGGTGTCCATCATGCTTTGCATGCGATCGCATTAACTTTGGCGGATTATATAACGGAGCTAAGATCTGCCGGAACTGATGGGATATTCTATGCAGTTACGGGTACTGCTCATCCCGGGTTATTTGACGAAGCAACGTTTAATGAGTTTTCCAGACCGTATGACTCGATCGTTCTTGATGCTGCACGGTATGGGAAGCGTGTCCTTCATACGTGCGGTCCTTATTCCCATCCGGAACGGTTCAACGATTATGAAATTGAGGGGATCAGCTGGGACACGAAGGCTATGGGTAATCATGATTTGGATGCTTCCCTGAAAGCGACAAAGATTGGAGGGGTTGACCATACTTTATTTGCAACAAATGAAATTAGCCGCATTCAAGAACAGGCTGAATCAGCATTAAGAGTAATGGCAGATAAACCTTTTTGCTTAGCGCCAAATTGTTCAATTCCAGTCAATGTAACAGACGAGGCGCTGCTGCAATTTAAAAATTTTATAGTTGAAAAGGAGACAATGTAATGAAAAAATTATTTTTTACTATTTTCGTTGGACTTATATTCATTTTGGCAGGGTGTGGACAAGAAGGAAGCTCAGGTGAAAATGCTGAAGAAAAGAAAGATATTACGATCGGATTTGGCGTTGGGACGTATGAAGAACAATTTCGTAAAGGAATTCTGCCGATTTTAGAAGAGAAAGGATACAAAGTAAATATTAAAACCTTCTCTCAAAACATGCAGGTGAATCCGGCAATGAAGGATGGATCAATTGACGCGAGCATATTCCAGAGCACAGCTTACATGGAGGCGATCAATAAAGAGATAGACGCCGATATGACAGGTATTACCTTTGTTCCGAGTGCTCCGCAAAGTTTGCATTCCACTAAGCATCAGTCACTCGATGAAGTCAAAGATGGTACGACAGTTGCACTTCCAAATGATCCAGTGAACCAAGAGCGTGCCGTCAGGATATTAGAAGATCTAGGTTGGGTAAAAGTAAAAGAAGATGCGGGAACAGCAGATTTTAATATTAGTAGTGTAGAACCGGATAAATATAAAATCTCATTCAAAATATTGGACCCGGCCCAAATCTTAGTATCTCTTCAAGATGTTGATTACGGTGTCATAAATGGAAACTATATTGCAAATTCGGGCAAAAAGATTACCGATTCACTGAAGATCGAAAATACGCCGAAGCAGCATCGAATTATCGTATCCATCAATAAAAAAGATGAAAATACGCAGTGGGCAAAAGATTTAAAAGCTGCATACGAATCAGAAGAGTTTGAAAAGTATATTAAATCCGAAGATAAATATGATGGTTTCATTCTGGTTGAAAAATAGAAAGTGAGTGGACTGCAATGTATGAATTAAATAACAGCAGATTGCTGCCGGACTGTAACGAAGTGTCTTAAGCGGACAACGGAGTTAGGAGAGGGTAATCAATGACAACAGTACAATGGGACCATATCGTCCATTATGTGAATGATCTGGATGACGCCATTCAAACCTTTAATGAAAATGGACTGACTGCGTTCAAAGGAGGTTCTCATACAGAGTGGGGCACTTATAATGCACTTAGTTATTTTGGTTTGACCTATATTGAGTTTTTAGGGGTTGAAGACCGAGAAACAGCAATCAATGCAGATGTACCCAATTTAGTCGTCAAAGATGCTGTGGCCGCTTTACCGGAACAAGAAATGTTGAGCCGTGTTGCGATTCGAACCGATGACATTCAAACGATAGCGGCTTCATTGAGATCGCATGGTTTGGAACTGTCCCCTATTATGGATGGGAAGCGCGTGGACACTAACGGAAGATTGATAGAATGGAAAATGATGACGATAGACGGGAACTTTCAAGGGCTCGTCTACCCGTTCGTCATTCAGTGGAAAGACACAGATGCTGATCGCCTGGCTAATTTGAACGATTCAGGGATCATCCAACCGCATCCGGCTGGTCATGTCGAGATACAGTCAGCAGTTTTCAATGTTACGGACCCTGTTTCTGCTGCTTTACATTGGCAAGCTTTATTTGGACTATCAGTTGTAGAATCTGATGCTGCTTCTGTAACCCTTGGCATCGGAGAACAGACCTTTATTTTCAAACAGGGAAATGTGAATCAGTTCTCTAAAGTAATTTTTCAATCGGAGGCTAATCATTTAATAGGAAAAACGATTAATATTGGCGATGGGGAATACGTTTTTCAAAAATAATGAGTAGTTTAGAGCCATGTGATGTACATGGCTCTATTATTAACATAGCCTTTTAGGTTATCGCGATCTCACCCACTGCAATTCCTTAATAATATCGGAGTATTGGCGATCCAGCCTATGAAACCATAATATTGCAATTTGAATCAGGGAAAAAATCACCGGTAGATAAATAAACAGGAATTGAATAGCGAAATTGGCTGAAGCGCTTACTGTCGTTTGGCCACCAATGTATCCCCCTATAGCTAAGCCCCATCCTACTGCCGCTGTCCCCAATCCGCTGCCCGCTTTAGTTCCGAAGCTTCCCGCACTGTATACAAGTCCCTCCGTACGAATACCGGTTTTCCATTCACCGTACTCGACAGTATCAGCCAGCATAGCAAAAACAGTCCCCATAATTGCAGCTGTTCCAAGTGCTTTAATGATTAATCCAGCAATAACTAAAGCCAGGCTGGTTGGTTGGAACGCTACTATCAACGATCCGGCAATCATGATGAAACTTCCAATTAAAGAGGCATTTCGCTTTCCAATTCGTTTAATAATGGGAGCTAGAACTCCAAAGCCGAGCAACTGCGGCAGCAAGCTTGCCATTCCCAGAATTCCGACTAGATCGCGATCCTCCAAAATATATTGTGCGTAAAAAACATTGATGCCGCTTCCCAATGCATTATTTGAGAAAAAAACAATCGTGAATGCAACCATTAATCCCCAATATTTATTTCGGAACAACGCTTTTACCCCGCGCTTAAATGGAACATCCTTATGAACGACGGAGGGTTTCACGCGCTCTCGTGTAGACGTAAATGTAAACAAAAACAGAAGCGTGCCTATTATACCGAAGATAGAAAAAGTGAAGATCCAGCCCGTCTTGCCACCTCCGAAAACGCTTACTAATGGCAATGTAAAAAAGGTAATAAAGAGGGCTCCTAAATTCGCCAGTACCATACGGAAGATATTCAGGACGGATCTTTGGTAGGCATCCTGTGTGAGCAGTGAATTTAAAACACCATAAGGGACATTAATAGCTGAATAAATAAAATTCATGAGGAGATACGTAATATACACATAAATTAACGTAGCAACAGGTCCTGTATTCGGTACCGTAAACAAGAGAATTCCGGAAATAGAGAATGGTACCGCCATCCACAACAACCATGGGCGTGCCTTTCCATGCTTGCTCTTTGTCTTATCAACAAGAGCTCCTATGCCGATGTCTGCAAAGGCGTCTAGAATTCGTGCTACCAACATTAGCGTTCCTACGGCTCCGGCTGCCAAGCCAACAGTATCAGTGTAGAAAAACGTCAAAAATGTCGCAGTTGCGAAAAAAAGCAAATTGCTTGCAAAATCGCCAAAGCCGTATCCAATCTTTTCTTTCATCCCAATTTTTTGCAACATTGAATCGTTGCTGGTCTCCTTGTATACAGGTTTCTCTTTCGTAATCATAAGTTACATCCCCTTTGTTTTAATATTCCGATAATTAAAATATAAAGATCTGGCAGGCTAATTAGCTTAGCCAGACCTCTTTTAAATGAATTTTAATTTGAAAGTTTGTATACACGAGCTTCGTAAGGGAGTAATGTAAATTTGTTAATACTTTCTTCAGGATTTACTTCATTATTTGCGATTAGCAAGTGGTTGTTTGCGTATTTCCAATCCGTTGGAAGAACGAAGTCCGCCGGTTCCCTTGAAAAATTAAGGATTACCAACACAGCCTCATCCTCCAATGTTCTCAGGCAAGCATATACTCTCTCGTCATCTTCCAGGATAGGACGATAGTCGCCGTACACAATAACATCATTCTCTTTGCGAAGCCGGATCAGTTCCTTGTAATAGTAGAAGATAGAATCGTTGTCCTTTAACGACTGCTCGACGTTAATCTTTTTGTAGTTTGGGTTTACTGCTATCCATGGATTTCCCTCAGAGAACCCTCCATGCGGCAGGTCATTCCATTGCATGGGGGTACGAGCATTATCGCGGCCTTTGGAGTATATGTAATCCCAGGCTTTCTGTATATGTTCGTCCCCTTTGGCGGAGCTTTCATGGTAGAGGTTTAAGCTTTCTACATCCTTATAATCTTCAATGGAATTGAACTTTACGTTTGTCATGCCGATTTCCTGGCCCTGATAAATGAAAGGTGTTCCCTGCATAGTCATTAGGAAAGTAGCCAACATTTTTGCTGACTCTTTATGATATTTCTGATCATCTCCGAATCTTGATACGGATCGCGGCTGATCGTGGTTCTCTAAATAAGATGCGTTCCAGCCTTTTGCATGCAGTCCTGATTGCCATCTTGTCACGATCTTTTTCAAATCTGGAAGCTGCCATGGTTTTAAATCCCATTTGCCTCCGATTCCGCTATCGAGCCCCATATGTTCGAAATGAAAAATCATATTGAAGCTTCCAAGTGCTTCATCGACATACAAAAGAGCATCATCAGGCGATACGCCGTCCGCTTCTCCTACTGTCATAATGTCATAATTGTTAAACACTCTCTCTTTCAGCTCTGCCAAAAAATCATGTATTCCCGGCTGGTTTCGATGACAATCCCAAGCAGGTACATAGAGCTCTCCAGACAAATTGGGCGCATCCGGGAGTCCATCTTTCTTTTTAATAAACGAAATGGCATCGATACGAAATCCATCAATTCCTTTATCCAGCCACCAGGTGGTCATCCTATATAACTCTTCGCGAACTTCGGGATTTTCCCAATTCAAATCAGGCTGCTTCTTAGAGAACAGGTGCAGGTAATATTCATCTGTCAGTTCATCATATTGCCATGCAGAACCTCTAAACAGCGATTCCCAGTTGTTCGGTTCTTTTCCGTCTTTGCCTGGACGCCAAATATACCAATCCCGTTTCGGATTATCTTTGGAAGAACGCGATTCTATAAACCACGGATGTTCATCTGATGTGTGATTAAGCACCAGGTCCATAATTAGCTTCATATCTCTTTGGTGAATCTCTTTCAAAAGCTGCTCCCAATCCGCCATTGTTCCGAAGATATCCATAATATCTGTATAATCACTGATATCGTAACCGTTATCATCATTGGGTGATGGATAAACTGGGCAGATCCAGATCACATTTGCACCCAGCTCTTTTATATAGTCCAATTTGGAAATGATGCCTTGCAAATCCCCTATTCCGTCACCGTTGCTATCTTTGAAGCTGCTAGGATATATCTGGTATACGACGCTCTCTTTCCACCATTTCTTTTGCATATTTCGAAACTCCTTTGCGTGATTTTGATGCTGCCTGAAATCGTTCGTTGCCCCCAAAATTCTATTGAAAAAGCAGCAGAAATATGGTTGATGAAACCGATTAAAAAACCTTTTAGGTAAACGGTTTCCTGTTAAATACATTTCATCCTAAGAAAATAAACCCCGAAAACAAAATGATCTAATGAAAATTGCGTTAGAATCATAATTTCATGACGAAATGAAATAAACACAGGTAAACGTTTTCCTGTAATTAAGATATAACGCTTTCAATTCTTTTGTCAAGATAAATTTATATACTAACCACTTATAGTTGACTGGATGAAAGTCTTTGAATATAATATGTCTCAAATCTCCGGGAAAATATTTTCCTGATCGATGTATGCTCGATTTGAACTTTCCAAGAAAGATGGCGAAATCAGTTGAAAATAACGATTAAAGATATTGCCCAAATGGCTGGAGTATCTATTGCTACCGTTTCCCGAGTCATAAATAACAGTAAACCCGTCAATCATGATGTCCGTATAAGGGTTCTGAAGGCGATGGAGCAAACGAATTTTCTCCCCAATGCAATGGCGAGAAATCTTGCCAAGAAAGAATCCCTTCTACTTGGCGTCATGGTGCCAGAAGTGAAAAATACCGTTTTGGATGATTTAATCAATGGTATCAATCAAGTGTCCAGACTGTACGGCTATAACATCATGCTAAGCTTAACCGCCGGAACCCTTGAAAATGAGCTCCATTATTTTAATATGTTTCGTGAAATACAGGCGGACGGTATTATTTTAGCCAGTGAGAATCTAAAAGAAGAGCTTGTTAAAGGTATCAAAGTATCCAATATTCCACTCATTTTGGTTGGCCGGGATAGTTTAGATACAGTTCCGACTGTTCACGTAGATAACGTTACTGCAGCTTATGAAGCGGTGACTTACCTTATCCAACAGGGGCATCGAAAAATTGCCATGCTTCGGGTACGAAGCGGAGATATTGCCTCAGGAGATCACCGTTATCAAGGATACGTGCGAGCGTTGAATGAGGCGGGTATTTCCATCTACAAGGATTGGGTTGTGGAAAGCGGGATTTCTGTAGAGGATGGAATAACTTCTATGCGTAAGATTTGCGAAGCCGAATCAATGCCAACTGCAATATTTTGTGCTACAGACAGAATAGCGATCGGGGCGATGAATTATTTGCTGGAAATAGGGTTACGCGTTCCCGAAGATGTCTCTATCTTTGGCTTTGATGGTATTGATATGTCATCCTTTATTCGTCCAAAATTGTCAACGGTTAAATACTCTGCGGAGGAAATTGGCATGACTGCAGCGCGTAATTTAATCAAATTGATCAGAGGCGAGGAAATCTCTTCCCGGCATTGGATCGTATCACATTATTTAGAGAATAGGGATAGTGTTTGTACATTGAATTAAAACGATCTTATATTTGCCTCGGCCTGTGAAGTATTCAGCTTGCAATCTGTGTATATGGAAGTCATTCTTTCAAAAGAGCTTTCCCTATAAAAGGAGAAGCTCTATTTTTTATCTTTTATCATCAAGCAAAATGAAAGTGTCAAGAATGCTTGGTAAAATAAAATGGATTTCATATTAGCCTGCGAGACCAATATAACCTTGGCATATATTGATCGCTCATAAAAGGCTTGCTGGAATAAGGAAATACGAATAAGGAAAGACTCTTTCAAAAAGGGAGTTTTTCAGAAGTGATTGGACTCATTATCGCAATTATATTATTTAATTCGGTTGCTTTTTTAACAATTAAACGACTTACTACAAATCAAATTGTCCATATTTGGACGTTTACAATTTCTTTTCAATCACTCGTTGATTTGTATTTGGATTTTCAATACAAAGGTTATTGGTATTTTACTGCAAATCATATTGAGTGGTTTGCTTTTCTTCCGCTTACAATGGTTATACCACCGGTAAATACGATGTTTTTAAATTGGTATCCCTTTCATTCTTCGCTTGTAAAGCGGTTTATTTATACCTTTTTGTGGGTTCTGTTTATTCTGTTTTATGAGTCATTAACGTTACTGCCCGAACCCTGGGGTTACTTTCATTACGGGTGGTGGAAATTAGGTTATTCAGCCATTTGCGACCCGATTTTGCTGATACTTGTATTAATTTACTACAAGTGGATACGTAAAATTGAAAAATCAGCTAATCTTTAGTAAATAGGCTGTTATGTTATTTTTTATCTACAGAACCCAAATGAAGGACAATTCTCAGGCGCTTTTTCTGCATATTGTCCTTCATAACTCAAATGAAGGACAATTCCCTGTCACTTTTGCTCTATAATGTCCTACAGAACCCGTATGAAGGACAATTCTCAGGCACTTTTTCTGCATTTTGTCCTTCACAGCCTTCTTGCGACTTACCCCCATCATCCCCGAACAATCTCTCTGTCCCGCTCTAATAAAACCCTAAGAAATCATCACACTTGTATGCGCATCTGGCAGGATAAATAGTTTCGCGCTTTGTTAACCACATTTACGTTTTCTTGAAAAGCGACGGAATAAATTGAATTTTAGAAAAAATACATGTTAGATTTCCTCTCTAAAAGAAGAACATTGGTTAGATCCTTTGATAGAATGAGACTAATTTATGGAATAAACAATGTTTTATCCGTTTTACTGCAACAGTGTATTCGTTTTTGTTCCCGACGATTGGTAGATCTTGTCTGTATTTCGGTTATAGATTTGCAAGTTTACACAGAGATTCTCTATTAAATAAGTTATTAAACCCTATTTTCTCACCTGGGTTTTAATAAAATTTATTAACAAAAGGAGGATGTAACTTGAGTACCATTTCACCGGAAGCGACAAATGCATTGAATGTGAAGGATCCATCGCTGTACAATGAGGATCTTGCACCAGTTCCCAAGGAGAAAAGAAATTGGAATTGGATCAATTACACGACGGTATGGATGGGAATGGTTCATAACATCGTGGCGTATGAGACAGCGGGAAGCTTGCTTGGGTTAGGTATGAGTGTTTGGCAGGCGTTAGCAACTGTAATTATTGCAAATATTATTCTTATTATTGTTATGTGGCTGAATAGTGTTGCCGGTGCAAAATATGGTCTGCCGTTCCCGGTTTTAGTTCGTGCTTCTTTTGGCTATAATGGAGCCCATTTTCCGATACTTATTCGGGCATTTGTTGCTATTTTTTGGTTTGCGGTGCAGGCGTATGCCGGAAGTATGGCAGTAGGTGCTGTATTAGGTGCATTAATACCGGGGTGGAACAGTTTATCCGCCTTTAATATTTTAGGCATGGGTTTAAACGAGGCAATTGCAGTAGCACTGTTCTGGATTTTACATGCCTATATCATCTCTCATGGAATGGAACGCGTTAAATTTTTTGAGCTTTGGGCAGGACCGCTCGTTATTGTATTAGGTTTAGGGCTTGTCGTATGGGCGATATTCGTTTCGAGAGGATTAGGACCTCTATTTGAAGAACCTTCTACACTATCAGGGGGAGAATTTTGGGGCATATTCTGGGTTTCGGTAACCGGTCTTGTAGGTACTTGGGCGACATTGATTCTGAATATTCCGGATTTCACTCGTTTTTCTCGAAGTCAAAGGGATCAGGTGATCGGACAGGCGATCGGATTGCCGGGAACTGCCATTCTCTTTGCTATCATGAGTATTATCACGACATCAGGCACGGTTATTGCCTTTGGCGAACCGATTTGGAATCCTGTAGAGCTTTTGCAGAGGTTTGACAACCCTATAGTATTAATTTTGGGGGCTTTTGCTTTACTCATTGCTACGTTGTCAGTAAACGTGGCAGCTAACGTCGTTTCTCCGGCGTACGATCTTGTGAACCTGCTTCCTCAGAAACTGACTTTTGTAAGAGCAGGGCTTATATCTATCGTAGTTGCTATATTTTTCATGCCATGGCTTTGGTTCGATAATGCCGGAACGATTTTTAATGTTCTAGGAGCAATAGGGGGCGCACTCGGCCCTGTCGCCGGAATCATGGTAGCGGATTTTTATTTTGTAAGGAAAGGGAATTATGACTTAGATAGCTTTTATAAAAAAGACGGGATCTATGCTTATAAAAATGGCTGGAATCCGAAGGCGCTTATTGCATTAGGCATTGGATTACTCGCTTCCTTTATCGGTTTAATCATCCCGGCTTTACAGCAGCTTTATACCTATTCTTGGTTTTTAGGGATAGGGGCTGGCTTCGTATCCTATTTGCTGTTAATGCGAACTTCAAGCTCAGGACAGGAAGCTGAAATTGAAAAAGCCCCGCCGACAGTTAATTAAGAGACTTCAACTTCCAACGATAAATAAAATTCTTTCAAAAGGGTTAAAAGTTATGTTCAACTTTTAGCCCTATTTTTGTAAAAATCATATCATGTTTCAGATTGCTGCATAAGATCCTTCATCGAAGAAAACGATGCCCGTTCGAAGGAGGGAATGAATTGGTCAAGCAGTTCTTCAAGCGGTTTATTTGATCCCTTGGTTAATTCATCTAACAGTCGTTTTCCATCAGAGGAATCGCTTTCTGCAAACAGAGATGTTACAATTTGCGGATTGAACAGTTCGCGTGGATGTAAAAATAACGAATTCACCAGCCAATACAGTCCGTACAATTCATAATTAGATTGCTCCGTCGCCGATTTAAGAATGTATTCAAAATAGTTCTGTGCAAATTTCAATCCTTTAAATGGTTCAGAGCCCACATACTCTACACCCGGCCAACGCAAATCGGACACGCAATTCAACCATCAAGCGGGTTCTATTGAATCTTGCATTTTTTTGAGTACGCTAAGCTCAAAATCAGGCTCAGGATTGTTGTGCTGATCTCTCAGGCTAGCTTCAAGAATTTCTGCTTCGATCGCCGCGACAGTCATTCCTTGACCATAGATCGGATCAAAATTGCAAAAGGCATCTCCCATGACCAATAAACCGGATGGCCATCGTTTCATCTGTTCAAATCGTTGGCGGAATAATTCCGGCAAGCGATAACCCCGCGGAGCCGCTATAGGCTCAAGCTCTTGCCTTACTTCCGCAAACAACGGGCTGGCAAGCTGGGAAATCTCACGTTCGTATTGCTCCGGATTCGTTGAAGGGTAACGGCCGCCTAGATTCCAAAGTACAATTTCTGCTCTATTATTCTCAATGATGGAAAATACCCCTGCATTTGTTCCTTTAACTGGATCACCTGCTAAGTGAATCACATTCCATTTTGCCGCCAGATGGGGAGGGATTCTATAGTGGCGGGTGCTATATCCAAGCGATACCTTCAGCATCTCTGGCTTTGGTACGGCATAGCCAATCTCTGTAAGCCACCTGACTACTTTCGAGAAACGTCCGCTGGTATCGATTACAAGGTTTGCTGTTATCTTTTGCTGCTGCTGTTCGGCTGAATCGCGATCCCGAACTTGAATGCCGGTAATCGTAGAACGATCCGTTGATGAAAGCAGACGAATAACTTCTTTCTTGCAAAGGAAACGAACATTGGAAATGGCTTGAACACGCTTTCGCAATACCCATTCCAGCAGCGCTCTGCTGAATGTTGCCTCATTCTCTTGGTTTGCCATAACCATGCTTCCATATGAATTAATCATATGATTTAATTTGTTCAAAGCCGAAGGGGCTCCGTGTGCCAGCAATTCCTCGTTATAGCCAGGGAAGAAACGTCCCAAAATCAATATGCCGCGTGGAGTTAATCGATGGGGCTGAAAAGCTTGGGGAGTACCGGAACGGTTCTCGGGCTTATCAGGAAAGTCATCACGATCGATAATCAGAACTTCGTTATAATATCCTGATAGCACTCTTGCAGCCAGTAAACCTGCTATACTTCCGCCAATGACAATCACTCGTTCTGTATTCTTCTCTGCTAATGGAAATTGCCTATCTAGCATAAAAAATACCTCCCATTCGGTTAGTTGAGTACTCCATAGATTATTTCTACATTTATTTACACCAAATCATTTGAATGTTGATTGACTTATACAGTCAAAATAAGAATAAGTGCAATTTTCTGATTTGTCAATAAAATAATTCGGATGAAAAAGGGTTGATCTTGGAATCAGATCAACCCTTTCGCTTTTAATCAAACAATTGTTTAGAAGAAATGAAAAAACAACCCAAAAATAGAGTGCAAATAACCGCAATGAACCCAAATCCGCCGAAAACATCATATTTGGATGAAAAATAACCAAAGCCCAAACCTAGTATGATTAGAACAGCATTTAGCCCTAATGACTGAAACGAATCCATGGTTGCTCTCATGGAGGAATCGATTCGATGATGCAAATATCCTGTTGTAATAGGCTCAATGATCCCTGATATCAGACAAATGAAAAAAATAGCCAACAAACTCGTATAGTCCTTTATCATGGATACATAGAAAAGCCCAATGGCAAAAGCAGTGGTCACGCCCGATAATATCGTCCGGTATCGGAAGCGTTTTTTTATTGCATGCGCCAAGATATTGCCCGGAAGCCTCACGATCATAATGACTGCCGAGAACAGTCCGAAATATAAAACTGGAATCTCCAACCGGTTCAAATAAAGCTGCCAGAACTCATCAATGAAGCTTATGGCTGCGCCGGTAACCATGCCAGAGAGCAGCACAAGACAAACACTAGGATGTTTTCTGAAAAAGTGTAAGGAAACTGTTAGATATTCTTTGATCTTAATAGACTCATCGGATTTGCTTTTAATAACGGGCTCAACTAATAGTAGCGATACACACACAGACACAATCATACTGACAACAGATATCCAATAATTCAACTCAAAAGCATACCTGCTTGCCAAATAACTCCCTGATAATGCTGCCAAGATGATGGCAGAGAAATCACACACATTCAAGCGGCCGAGATACTTTTCAAAGGTGCGCTCCTGGCCAGTTTCCAGCAATGAATCATAAAGCAAAGCATTTTCTGACCCGCTGCTTGCCGAACGTGCAATGCCCGCTAAAAAAACAGCGACGGCAAACTGCCAGAATTCCGTTGCAAACAGCAGGATGAGAAACATGAAACCTTCTAATATGGTGCTTAACACGATCATTTTCTTCCGTCCCCACTTATCGGCGATAATCCCTGTGGGAACCTCCAACAATACAACAGTGACCGCAAAAATGATTTCTGTATATACGACCATCTGGATGGTCATACCTCTTTGTTCCCAAAACAATCTCTCAATGACATAAGCAGGTATTAGATTGTAAAAAAACCGGATTGCATACAGCTTCCTAATATTTGCTTTCACACTCATAACTTGAGCTCCTCTCATATTTTGATTGCAATTAGTCAATCAAAATACGGAGGTGCCCGTGAACGGAGTGATTCTGAATATTAGCAGGGGGGTCTTGCGTATTGTTTCATCATTTCATCTCCTTCACCTTCAGTTTGTTACAATCATCATACGGTGTAGGAAATAATTGGTCAATATAATCATTCCATAAAAAAAGCAATCCCCTTCTTGGCTAGGGAATTGCTTATTTTTCGGATGAAATTAAGTCTGCCACAAGAATATAGCGCTCTGGGGCGGCCCCGATAAAATCAAACGGATAACAGGTGGAGACAGTTAGTGTTGCTTTAGGTTTTGGTACGATTACTGTCCGGTCATTCTTGTCCACAATACGTACTTTTCTTACTTTATACGTAAATTTACCTGCGGAAGTCTGAACGACAAGCAGGTCGCCTTTCCCAACCTCGCCCAACTTACGGAACACTGTATCCCGGTGTCCTGACAGGACTGAATTGTCTTTTTCACCAGGCAACACACTTCCAGCGAAATGTCCCACCCCTTTTTCCAGTTCATCTTCATCTGTGCCGTGATAGATTGGAAGCTTTGCCTCCAGCTTCGGAATAATAAGATCGCCAATCACTTCTCCAATTTCAGGACGATCTTGGTAGAGTGGTTCCTGCTCTTGTTCCTTTTCGTTTGCAGCTCCCAAATTCACTTTGTAGTCTTCAGCATTTACTTGACCTGTCTTAAAAAGCAGGTAGCCTTTTAAAAAAGTATAGGCATTCGTTCCGCTAAACCACAGTCCAAACAAAATAAGTGCAGCAGCCAGGGAAAGAAGAAGCAAACGTTTGTTGCGTTTGCTCCTTCTCCTTCTTTTAATAGCACTTCTCATTCATTAGATTCCTTTAGCTCTGATGCGGCGGAATAAGAAAATACCAGCTGCAACAAATGCTAATCCAGCTAAAGTGTTTACAGCATAATCGGAAGCAGTTGTTGGAAGCTTGGCTCCTTTCACGGTTTTTACAGGTGATTTCTCCGCTTTTGGAGCTTCGGGTGCTGGATTATTTTCTGTCACGATTTTCTCTGCTTCTTTAATGTTTTTCCCGGTTTCTTGAATGATTTCTGCGCCAAACATATCTGCAGTTAACAATACATCAGCGAGAAATTCCCCTTGTTTGTTGTATATTTCGATTAACAGATCATATCCGTTTGTTGTGTTCATAGAAATCAAATCGTTAAGTGAAACTGCTTTTTTTTCACCGTCTTTTGCAAGATAATACTTTGTTTCTACTTGGAAAAGATCAAGCATGTCATTAAAAATATCAAAAATCTCTGCGACTTGTTCAGCAGTAAGCTCTTCGGCTGTTTCAAAATTCTCAAACGCCATCATTCGATTACTAAGCTCAGTCATCTTTTCTTCAAACGCAGGATCGGATAAATTAAGAGTTTCAAGATGATTAAAGAGTTTCTCAAGTTCCTTGTCTGTCAGACCAAATTCTGTGAAAAGACCAGAAAATTCGTCTATGTATTTATCGCCGTGTATATAAATATCAATAGTAAGCTCAAGATCTTCAATATATTCATAGTTTTCAAGAGAATCGTCTTTTTCTTTTAAAAACTGCTCGAGCGCCTCTTTTGATTCAAAGTCGTAATCCTTAAGAAGCTGCTGAAGATTGTTATCATCAATCGGTGTACCTTCCGAGCCATTTAAGTAAAAGTCCACAAATTCTTGAAGCTCTTCAGCAAATATAATAGAGGCGCCCTCTAATACGTCCTGACCTTCTTCTAGATCACCATTTTCAACAAGAAGTGCGTTTAACTCATCACGGGTCAAATCAAATTCCTGAAGTATAGACTGAATAGATTCTTCAGAAAGTGGTGTTCCAAGCTCATCGATAGACTCAAAATCTCCTAATTTCCACTCTTTGCTATCAAGATAATCAAGATAGTCTTGCTTATCCCAGCCAATATTCTTTAAAAACTCATCAAATTTTGGTTCGTTCGACTCAATTGCGAAAGTCATCACAGGTAAAGCTCCAAAGGCAATAACAACTGCTAACAGTAGTGATACTAAGCGCTTCATTCTATTCCCCCTAGCATTTTATAGTATAATTCCCAGAATATTATATTTTAAAAGAGTGAATATAGATATAGGACATTTTTACTATATTCGATGTTATGGTATGAAAATCGACATTTCTGAAAGAAAAAATCGTGTGACAATAAAAAAACATTTGTAAAGCGTTTTCAATTGTTTTATAATCGACTTAATCAAATTAATAAACCGGTTTATAAAAAGTGAGTTGAAGCAAATCGATGAATCATGTGATTGTTCCTTTAAATGTTTTTCCCAAGAATCAAGTCATAGAAAAAGGGCAGGAGTCTTTTCTTCCGCTCATCGCCCAGTCAGGAGCATATGGAGCAGAAATCCGCAGGGAACTGTTTCAAGAAGCGCAAGGTCTACCGCTTAAAAATATAAAAATCGAGTTGCAAAGGCACAGTCTGTATATCGTATACTCAGCGCCGATTGAGCTTTGGAAGGAGGGAGGAAAGCTAAACAACAGCCAGCTAGAAATGGTAATTGATGAAGCATACCGATTAGGAGCAAAGATTCTTAAACTATCATTAGGTCACTATCAAAAATCAACTTCGGACATACGTCTTCTAAAAGAAGTACTGCGGAACAGCAGAATAACAGAAAACAACCTGAAATTGTTGATAGAAAATGATCAAACGCATCATGGCGGGAATATTGACAGACTTCGCGAGTTCTTTGAAACCGTTTACGAACACAAGGTGCCAATTGAAATGACCTTTGATACCGGCAATTGGGATTATGTGAATGAATGTGGGGATCAGGCCGTACGTCAGCTGTCAAAGTATGTTGCCTATATCCATCTTAAACAGGTTGAAAGCATTGACGGTGAACGAGTTACCATACCGATTTCTTTGGAAAAATGGAGAGAGATAGAATCGTATTTTCCAAGAAAAATGTTAAAAGCGATAGAGTTTCCAATACAGTCATTGGATCAAATCAAAAAGTATATCGAAATGTTCTTGGAAAAAACGAATGAAAGTGAGGAGTCTTTGTGAATCAGTTAGATGTTATTACTTTTGGAGAAGCCATGGCTATGTTTATCGCGGATGAACCAGGATCGCTGCACAAGGTCAAGCAATTTACACGAGAGCTGGCCGGAGCTGAAACGAATGTGGCAATTGGTTTGGCAAGGCTCGGGCTTAAGTCGGGATGGGTGAGCAAGGTAGGGGAAGACGCTTTTGGAAGGTTCATCATCGATCGATTACAAGAGGAGCATGTCGATATCGGCAATGTTGAAGTGGACAACAGATACCCAACCGGATTTCAATTGAAATCGAAGGTAATCAAAGGCGATCCGGAAGTACAATATTTTCGAAAAAACTCAGCTGCAAGCCAATTAAACAAAAAGGACTTCAATAGCGCATATTTTCAATCAGCCAGCCATTTGCACATGACGGGAATACCTCTGGCAATCTCATTGCATACGAGAGAATTTGCTGAGCATGCGCTGAATTTTATGAGATCATCTGGGAAAACAGTAACATTCGATCCCAATTTGCGCCCTTCTTTATGGAATACAGAAGAAGAAATGGTAACAGTCATTAATAAAGCAGCATTTCAAGCCAATTATGTGATGCCTGGTTTGACAGAAGGGGAAATTTTGACCGGCTATAAAAATCCTAAGGATATCGCTGCCTTTTATTTAGACAGAGGGGTTGAGCTCGTCATTGTTAAGCTCGGGGAAGAAGGCGCTTATTACCAGTCGAAAAGTGAAGAAGGAATTGTAAGCGGTTTTAAAGTTCCCGAAGTCATTGATACTGTTGGGGCAGGCGACGGATTTGCTGTAGGAGTCATTAGTGGATTATTGAAACACTTGACGATAGAAGAAGCTGTAACTCGTGGAAATGCCATCGGCGCCATGGCCGTTCAATCTCAGGGAGACAACGATGGATATCCAACAAGAAATCAGCTAAACGAATTTTTAGAGAACAATAAACAGGGAGTGAACTAAGGTGAATCAACCAATTGCAAAAAAGCGATGGCTCCGATTAATCCCGGTCGTATTCATTACCTACAGCCTTGCTTACTTAGACCGTGCGAATTATGGGTTTGGCGCTGCTGCAGGACTTGCTGAAGATCTTCATATTACTCCGGCAATCTCTTCTTTACTCGGATCACTGTTTTTCTTGGGATATTTCTTTTTCCAAATTCCCGGCGCGCATTATGCTGAAAATAAAAGCGCGAAAAAGCTAATCTTCTGGTCGCTGATTTTATGGGGTGCGCTCGCCAGTTTAACAGGGATGGTATCGGACATCAGTCTCCTCTTTGGTATCAGATTTTTGCTTGGTGTTGTAGAAAGCGCTGTCATGCCGGCAATGCTCGTATTCCTTAGTCACTGGTTCACAAGTGCTGAACGATCCCGGGCAAATACCTTCTTGATTTTAGGAAATCCCGCAACGATCCTTTGGATGTCGATCGTCTCCGGATACCTATTAAATGCTTTTGGCTGGAGATGGATGTTTATTATCGAAGGTCTACCTGCGATTCTATGGGCATTTTTCTGGTGGAAACTAGTAAATGATAAGCCGAAGGACGCAAAATGGCTGAATGAAAGAGAAAGACAATTGCTTCAAGAAGAATTAGAAAAAGAACAAAAAGGGATAAAGCCTGTCAAAAATTACGGAGAAGCCTTTAAAAACAAAACGGTCATCCTGCTCAGCCTTCAATACGCACTATGGAGCATCGGCGTTTACGGGTTTGTCATGTGGCTGCCTTCCATCATTAACGCTGCTCCGAACATGGATATCGTGACAACAGGATGGCTTTCTTCTATTCCTTATATTCTTGCCATCGTATTAATGCTTGGAGCCTCCTTTTTATCAGATAAATTGTTAAATCGCGGGAGCTTTGTGTGGCCGTTTCTTTTGATTGGGGCCGTTTCGTTCTATGCTTCTTACGAAATTGGCACGAGTAACTTTTGGCTATCTTTTCTTTTGTTAGTGATTGCCGGGGGAGCAATGTACGCTCCATATGGTCCGTTTTTTGCGATTATTCCTGAAATTCTCCCGAGGAATGTAGCCGGAGGTGCTATGGCGTTAATCAATAGTATGGGGGCGTTAGGTTCTTTCGCCGGATCATACATCGTCGGGTACTTAAACGCCGCAACAGGAGGATATGGGGCGTCCTACATTTTTATGGCGGGATCACTTTTCTTTTCAGCAATTTTAACTGTGTGGGCACTGCATAAACCAAAAAAGAAGAGAGTCGCTACCCTGCCAGTACATTCAAGTTAATAGAAAAGGAGATGTTTCAAAATGCAAGTTGAAGAAATAAAACAGCGCGCGGTTGTCGCAGTGATCAGAGGTACAACACTTGATACGATTATTCCAATCGCTGAAGCCTTGAAAGCAGGTGGCGTCACAGCTTTAGAAATTACAATGGAAACGCCAAAAGCACTGGACATCATTGAGAAGCTATCGGATGAGTTGGGACCAGAAATTTTGGTTGGAGCAGGTACAGTACTTGATCCAGAAACGGCGAGAGCAGCAATCCTGTCAGGAGCACGGTTTGTTTTTTCGCCCACAGTAAGAAAAGAAACGATTGAAATGACCAAAAGGTACGGCATTATCAGTGTTGCAGGAGCCCTCACACCAACAGAAATACTGACAGCTTATGAATTTGGCGCTGATTTGATTAAAGTTTTTCCTGCAGCTGCAATGGGAGCGGAATATTTTAAAAGCATCTCCGGCCCGCTCCCGCAGATTCCGTTAATGCCAACGGGGGGCATCGATATAAATAATACAGGTACCTTTATTAAAGCGGGAGCGGCTGCAGTCGGTGTCGGAAGCACGCTTGTTAATACCAAGGAGAAATTATCAGAAGGTTATTTGCTGCAGCTTACGGATAAGGCAGAACGATTTATCAAAGAAGTAGAGCAAGCCAGAGATGGTAAAACGCTTGCAGGTCGTTTATAATTTAATAAATCGGTTTAGTTTGATCTTCTGCTACGAATAAATTGATTGAAAAAACAATGAAGGAGTTTCGTAAAATGAAAATTCAATTAGCGCTCGATCGCTTAACGATTTCTGATGCCATCCGTTTAACCGAGCAGGTCAGAGACTATGTCGATTGGATTGAGGTAGGAACTTCATTGATTAAAGAGTTTGGGGTAGCAAGCATAAAAGCCATGAAGGAAGCCTTCCCGGAAAAAGTGATTGTTGCCGATTGCAAAACGATTGATAATGCCAAATATGAATTTGAAATGTGCTATGAAGCAGGTGCTGATATTGCAACAGTAATGGGGGTCTCTCCAGCTGCCACCTTGCAAACGTGTGAAGCTACAGCGAAAAAATATGAAAAACAAATGATGATCGATTTATTGAATGTGTCAGAAGAGAGAAAGAAAAGCCTATTAATTTATCAAAACGCCATTTTTTGTGATCATGTAAGCAAGGATGAGCAGGAAATACAGGGATTGAAAAATGAAAGCAACGGATCACAATCAACTCTGAAATCCTCCGGGGTACGCTGGACGGTGGCAGGCGGAATTACATTCGATCCGATTGAAAGACTAAAAAAACTTAACCCGACTGCCGTTATTATCGGATCAGCGATAACAAAAGCAGATCAGCCGTCAGCCGCAGCTGCCCGTTTTCGAGAATTGATAGGAGGTACTCCATATGGAAACGTTAGATAGAATCATAGAAGAAATCAAATTTGTTTCAGGGAAAATTGACAAACTTCAGATCGAAAAAATGGCCGATCTCCTCGCACGTTCAGAACGAATCTTTGTCATTGGCGAGGGACGATCCGGCCTGATGGCCAAATCCTTTGCGATGCGGTTAATGCACTTAGGAGCAACGGTTTATGTAGTTGGTGAAACGATTACACCATCGATTGAAAAGAATGATGTACTTGTTGCTGTATCAGGTTCTGGTACAACGAAAAGTGTCGTTTGGACAGCAGAGAAAGCACGCTCGTTAGGATGCTTTGTGGCCGCAATAACGACCGATCCCGAATCTGAGCTCGCTTCCTACTCTTCACTAACCCTGCAAATACCGGCGGCTACTAAGTATCGTCGTGAAAATGAATTAAAAACGATCCAGCCGCTCGGTTCCTTATTCGATCAGTGCGCGCATATTGCATTTGATACGGTATGCTTGGAGTACGGAAGAAAAAACGAAGTAGGTCACGATCAGGCTTTCCAAAAACATAGTAATATGGAATAAACATACAAAAGAGAACTGACTCAGAAAGGAACAGTCTGTATCGTGTTCACTACAGGAAAAAAAGAAAGTATCAACCATCTCTAATTTGTTAATGATAGCAAAATAGGAGGTGTGATACTATGGCTCAAGATGTTCTTTGTGAAGTCAACAACTGTACGTATTGGGGTTCTGGAAACAAATGTAATGCGGATGCTATATATGTAGTTAGTAATAAAGGTAAAGAAGCATCAACTAGTGAAGAAACAGATTGTAAAACATTTAAACCAGAGCATTAATTTTTCTGAAGGTAACCAAAATCTTGGTTACCTTTTACTATTTATAGTATTGATAATAACTATCATTTTCATACAAATTACTTTTATTTTTACATCTCATTTATCACATTCGTTTGTATCTTCAGATTTATGATTTTTTCAATGATCTGTATGATGAAAGAGAAGAAACCGAAAAGGATTGATGGGATATAAGAAAACTTGGTGTGAGTTATAACATCACTAAAGGAAAAAACACACTTAATTCTTATTTTTTTATAAAAAGGTATTGATAAGCTTTCGATTTCTTTTGGAGTGTTGATCGTTGTGATTATGTCAGACAAAAACCAAAAAAACCAGCTGGTGTTTATCAATACAAATGAGATTGTGGAAACAGAATTTAGATTGGTCATTTAAAACTTATCTAGACCTAAATCGTAGAAAGTCATAAAAATTAAAGGGTGATACATATTAGTCATATATAATATGTATCGCCCTTTTACTTCTTCCACTATAAAATTATTCTGTGTTAATCTTCCAGTTGAACTTTTTGGTTATTCTTAGAATTGCCTGCATAAGCAAAAAGTGGTTCACTAAGTTTGAATTCAAAGGCTTCTCTATCAACTCTGCCAACAGTCATGTTGCTATCATAAAGCTGCAAGAGAAAATTGGCCATTTCATCGCTTGTATGGTATGTACTAAAAGTTTTGTCATAGTCATACTCGCTTGTATTGTTTGCCACTTTTCCAAATTCGGTTTTGGTTGCGGCAGGTGCCAAAACTTTAGCTTGTAATTTTGCATTGGCGGCTTTCAGTTCATGGGCCAATCCCTCGGTGAATGCACTGACAAAAAACTTGGAAGCACAGTAGGTAACGGCCGTTGGCACGATTGTGTATCCGCCGACTGAAGATATATTGATTAGTTGTGTACCATCCACGTCTTTATAATCGCGCACATACAAGGATGAAAAGATAGTCAGGGCTTCCACGTTTAGGCGCAGCAATGTTTCAATCTTTTCCAAGTCTTGACTGGACACACTGTTATAGCTGCCGAAACCTGCATTATTAATCCATGTTTCGATTTGATACGGAATTAACTCTCGATAGAGTTGATGGGCGTTTTGACTAACGGATAGATCGACTGCTTTTATCACAATATCCAGCTCAGGAATTTCCTGCAAGATTTCTCTTTTCAGTTCGTTCAGGTTGTTTTCACGGCGAGCAACAAGTATGATATTTTTCTTGCGTTTTGCGAAAGCCTTAGCTGTCGCGTAACCTATACCAGAGCTTGCTCCGGTAATAACTGTATATTTCTCCTGTGTATCCATTTTAATCTTCCCCTTTAACTTGGCATACTGACCCCTAATATAAATTTGGGTAGCAAAATAATTTCAAACGTGTTTGTTTTAATGTGAGAATTTTCTCAACATTTCATTCGTGGGTATGCTTGGGCGAAACTCAAAATTATTTGCCTGTTCTATTTGCGTATTTTTGCGGGATACCTGAAGACAGTTCTTAGATTATAGTTCTACTTTATGTTATCGGACACCAAAAGCTCTTTCTAACGCAGCTGTATTCTCATAAATCTGATAACTAAGAATACGACCATTGTTAATTCGGCAAATAACTGACCACTCACTTTCGAATAAACTTCCAGTTTTTCTGACAATATGTTGAAAGGTACCCCAAGCAGCAGCCCATTCTCCCTCTCCCATAATATGATTAATTTGAAAATGTTGAGTGTCGAAAGAAGTTGCCAAAATTGCAATAAACTTTTCAACTCCCTCTTTCCCTTTAAAAGTTCCGTACAAAGGAAGCTGATCAGACGATTCCTTTCTCATAGCAATAAAGGTTGCATTTTCATCCACTAATTGAAGAGCTTTTTCCGTATCTTTACTCCATAATGCTTCAAAAAAACTTTTTACTGTTGTGGCTGCTTCTGTCATTTAAACTCCACCTCTCCTAAGTAGATATCAACTCATAAATCTACTTTAGTTGTTAGAGCGCGCTCGAAGTCAACATGTTTTTGTTTTTAGGATAATCCTAATTCGAGCTCTTTGTACAATTCGATTTTTTTATCCAGTACGTCGGAGTTTTCCTGTAAAGCTGCAATTTTCCCTCTAACTAGGACTTGATGCTCCTCAAGCATTTTCCGTCGTTCTGTTACTGTTGATTCCCCCTCACGTCGAAGATCAGAATAACGAAGCATCTGCTGAATAGACATTCCCGTCTCCCGCAAGCGAAGCAGAAAAATGATCCAACTCATGTCTTCCTCTGAGTAAAATCGCTTACCGCTTTTGTCACGTTGGATATCATGAAGAAGCCCGATTTTTTCATAATAACGTAGTGTATGAGTGGTTAATCCTGATCGGCTAGAGGCTTCTTGAATCGTAGAAAAAAGTTCTGTATTGTTCAATGTAATCAGCTCCTAAAAATTTCCTTTCTAGTAATATTAAATGTTCCTGGTATAAGAGTTAATTTTCATTCGTATTGTAACAGAATAATGATTGGGTTACCTGGAAAGACTTGAACGCTGAATAATTGTCCTGCCGGGATCGTAAAGGTAAACGGTGTCAGGACAATTGTGTTCGCCTGTTTTATTACGGATCATGGAGTTTAAGTGAAAAGGGGAAAAGTAGGATTTTAAGTAAACAAAAGTACTTAAGTTGTCTTTATGGCAGCAAACGAAAATACATAAAAACAGGGTTGGTGAGAAGAAAGAGTTTAATATTAAACAACCTTTTCCTATCGCAACAATTACTTATTTATTTTTATCTATTTAAGAAGAGCAGGCATTTCGCCTGCTCTTTTCTTTAGAGTTTCGTTAAAATCTTTCGAATATAATTTTAGATTATTCTGCAGAGAACAAGTCAGTTGAGATGTATCTTTCTCCAGTATCAGGAAGCAATACGACAATCGTTTTGCCGGCATTCTCTGGTCTTTTGGCAATCTCAACGGCCGCAAATGCCGCCGCACCAGAAGAAATTCCGACAACTAAGCCTTCACTTCTTGCCAATAATTGAGCTGTCTCAATTGCTTCTTCATTTTCCACTGTAAGAATTTCGTCAACGACAGATCCGTTATAGTTATCCGGCACAAAACCAGGGCCGATGCCTTGAATTTTGTGAGGACCCTTTTGGCCTCCGGATAATATAGGGGAACTAGTCGGTTCAACTGCAACAACTTTTACTGAGCTTTTTTTCTCTTTTAAAACTTCTCCTACTCCGCTAATCGTACCGCCGGTTCCAACACCGCCGACAAAAATATCCACTTCACCGTCAGTGTCGCGCCAAATTTCTTCCGCAGTCGTTTTTCTGTGGATTTCCGGGTTGGCCGGGTTTTTAAACTGTTGAGGTATATACGAATTTGGAGTCTCGGCAGCCAATTCTTCCGCTTTTTTGATGGCGCCTGGCATACCTTCCGGAGCTGGAGTAAGAACAAGTTCTGCACCTAAGGCCTTCATCAGCTTTCTGCGCTCAATACTAAAGTTCTCCGGAAGGATAATTTTTAGTTTATATCCAAGAGCTGCTGCTGCAAAAGCCAAGGCTACGCCAGTATTACCGCTGGTAGGTTCGATAATAACTGAATCTTTATTAATTAACCCTTTTTCTTCTGCATCTTTAAGCATTGCAAATCCAATTCTGTCTTTTACACTTCCTGCAGGATTGAAGTATTCAAGTTTGGCAATGATTTTTGTTCCTGCGTTGTTTTCTTTGTTAAAATTAGCAAGCTCCAACAACGGGGTATTACCAATCAATTGTGTAAGATTGTTTGCAATATTGGCCATTTTACTCTCCTCCATATGTAATTCTGATTATCTTTATCGGATAATTAAATATTACTACTTATTGATGGGAAATACAAATATGAATTGCTAAAAAATGATAGTGTTTAAAAACGAGCATGAATACATTTTCCTATGTATTAAAGAGGTTGATTACTATTTCGTTTTGATAAGGAAGATTTCCTTTAGGCAACTTTTCCTATTTGGTAATACTTTATTATATTTACAAAAAGGAACATCGCGAAGTCTGTGGGAATTACGCCAGAAATCTAAAAATACGAAGTGCTACCCGCTTCTCTTATTTCATTTTGATGTAGGGTTCGTCCCACGAATTTAAGTTAATAATTCTTTGAGAAACGAATGTGGTAGAACCCTACATTAATAAATCAATCTTTATTTTCCTCTGCGAGTGACACTTCGGCGGCCGTCCACACTAATTGGAACTTCGCCTTCTACAGTAACCCTTCGCACTACGCGATGTTGATCGCCATAGTCATTTATTGCGTAATGTTGTGTTGCACGATTGTCCCAAATCGCTACGTCGCCAGCTTCCCAGTGCCAACGTACAGTGTTTTCTAAAGAAATGATATGATTCTGCAAAACTGAAAATAGATGAAAAGAATCAGAGGACGACAAACCTAAAATCTTTTTTGCGAAATGCCCGAGTATTAATGTGCGTTCTCCTGTTTCTGGATGTACTTGTACAACAGGATGTTCAGTCTCGATAACAGTAGAGGTAAAGACTTCTGTAAAATGTTTTATTGCTTTTGAAGATGCTTGTGTGTGGGATCCTAAGTAATCATATTCATTGCTATGCAAGGCCCAAAGACGGTCAGCTAGATCACGTAACTCAGGAGAAAGATCTTGATAGGCCGCTGCAGTATTTGCCCAAACGGTATCTCCTCCAAAAGGTGGAACAACAACTGCACGAAGGATTGACGCTTTTGGATATGCATCAACAAATGATACATCTGTGTGCCAGGAGTTGGCTCTTCCTCCTCCATGAGAAGAATCCAGCTCGTGGATATAGTCTGTTTCTTCCCTAGTCGGTACTGTTGGATGCGAAACTAAATCTCCCAATAACTGTGCAAACGCTTCTTGGCTCTTGTCGTCAAGATGGTTTTGTCCTCGGAAGAATATCACTTTATATTTCAGCAGTGCCTGCTTTATAGCATCAATCGTTGGAGTATCAAGGTCATCAGAAAGACGAACTCCTTGTATTTCAGCTCCGATTCGTCCGGCTACAGGGTGTATTTCCAAATTTTTATCAGTTAAATTGCTTTTCTCAACTAAACTCATATTATTACCTCCTGTAATTTCCACTTCTGTGGGTGATTTAATAAAAAACACTTTTGATCATTTAAGACACTAGGTTATTCATTCATTCTTCAGAGATTCAAGAGCTCGTATATACCTGCCTCCTTTTTACTCGATGGGTTCGTTTCTGAATTAAAAGCTTGCCGTATCAGCTAATACAGCGGCATTTAGATGACTGGTTAGCAATTCGGCTTTTAAAACATAGTAAACGCATCGATTTTATAAAGATATTAGAACCTGTTTAGAAGGAAGTCAAGAAAAAATATAAATATATTTAAAAGAGTGCCCGATTTATTGAAAAATGCTTTGACAAAGATTTTTACACAAGTTATAGTGTTATTCAAATAAAACCAATAAGAATAATAAGAATTAAAATCTTGGTCTGTCCTTTAGTCTGAAAATTTTAGAAAGGGGAGCTTGTACATGAGCAAGGAGCTAGAAAATTCGATTGAAATAAAAGAACTTTTTAAAGCCTATGACGGAAAGTCGAAAGTAAATGTGTTACAAGATATTAATCTCGATATCCGTAGCGGTGAATTTTTTATATTACTCGGACCAAGTGGTTGTGGTAAATCTACGTTGTTAAATATTATTGCGGGATTTATTAGTAAATCAGGAGGGGATCTTTTTATACAGAATAAAGAAATAAGCGGACCAGGAAAAGAAAGATCAATGGTGTTTCAGCAGCCTGATGCAGCCTTGTTCCCTTGGTTAAATGTAAGAGAAAATATTGAATTTGGAATGAAAATGCAAAAGGTTAGTAAAAAAGAAAGAAGCTCTATATCGGATAAATACTTACAGTTAGTTGGATTGAGCGAGCATGAGAAAAAATTACCAGAAGAGCTTTCTGGAGGTATGAAGCAACGTGTCCAAATTGCAAGGGTGTTAGCGAATAACTCGGAAATTTTATTGATGGATGAGCCTTTTGGAGCCCTGGACGCGCAGACAAGACGTACGATACAGCAGGAATTCATTCGCATATGGCTACATACAAAGAAAACAATCATTTTTGTCACTCATGATATTCAAGAAGCCATTCTATTGGGACAAAGAATAGGCATTATGTCAAAAGGGCCTGGTTCTTTTATTGAGAGTATCTATGATGTGAAACTTCCTTACCCTCGTGATATAACATCTCAAAATTTTAACGAACATTATAAAATGATTCAGTCTCACTTTGAAATCAATTCAAATACGAATAATCGTTTTAATGTAGATGAAGTTAGCGAAATTATTTAATAGAGAAAGGAGTGGATGGGATATTGCTAATATTAGTTAAAATCAGAAATTTTATCACTTCTGAAAATATAAGGCTCGGTTTTTTGGGGTGGGTTGCCGGAATCATTATTTGGCAGATCATCTCATTGTTCTCAGAACCTGAATTTTTTCCTGGACCGTGGGAAACCTTTCTCGGCGGTATTGAGTTAGTAAGTGATGGAACCTTGCAAAATTACGCTCTTATAAGCTATGGACGTATATTAACTGGATGGACACTTGGAAGTTTAATTGGGATTCCGATCGGTTTATTAATGGGGAAATTCCGATATATTCGTTTATTGCTAGAATCGTATTTGAATTTTTTTCGATTTATACCTGCTCTCGTATTTGTAACCTTATTTATTCTTTGGTTAGGAATAGGGGAGCAATCCAAAATCGCCCTTATTACTTATACGACTCTTTTTGTAGTCACACTAAATACAATGGCCGGTGTCCTTGCCATTGATGAAAATAAATTTCGAGCGGCAAGATCAATGGGGGCAACGGAGGTACAGATATTACTACATGTAATTCTTCCCGCGACCGTCCCTTATATATTTAATGGAATTCGTTTAGCAATGGGGAACTCTTTTATGGCGATTGTCGGGGCAGAAATGTTAGCAGCAAAAGAGGGAATTGGGTATTTAATTTGGACTTCCAGATTATATTTGAAAACCGATTGGATATTTGCTGGCATAATCACACTCGGCTTAATGGGATTTTTTATGGATAAAGTTCTGACAAACGCAGGCAGTTTATTGTTGAAAAAATACGGTGTGCGTAAAGCAAGCATTAATAAGAGAGAATTTGGTCAACAAGCCTCCTAAAAAGAAAGGATATTGATAATGAAATCAAAAAAATATCTTCCTAAAATTCTTTTTTCTTTCATAATCATTCTCTCATTTATTCTCGGTGGATGCGGTCAATCAACATCAGGGGATAAAGGAAATGATAGTAAAGGACAGAAAGTTTCTATAGCTCTGGATTCCGGTGTATTTTCAATTCCATTTCGTGTAGCGGGGGATCAAGGATTCTTTGAAAAACATGGGGTTAATGCGGAATTTTCTACTTATTCGTTTGGGATAGATACGTTAAACACTGTTATTTCGAAACAAGCTGATATTGGGATTGCAATGGACTACGCAGCATTAACCCGATTAGGAAAGGGAGATTTGAAAATTATTTCACGTTTTTCTTTACCTAATCCCAGTCGTTCACAATTCATTGTTAAAGATCGTATTAATAAACCAGAGGATTTGAAAGGCAAACGTTTAGGGGTACAAAACGGCACTGCAAATGAATACATTTGGGCAAGATATTTAGAGAAATTTAATTTGAAAAAAAGTGATGTAACGTTTTTACCATTGACCTCAACAGCAGAAATGTATGCAGCTTTTGAAAGAGGAGAGATAGATGGTGCCTGGTTTGAGGGTTCTTTTCTTGCCAGGGCTAAAGAGGTTGAAGAAACAAAAGTTTTGAATGACCTTAACGATATTGATTTTGCAATGAGGGGCTATGTAGTTGCTAGTGAAGATTTTGCACAAAATAAAGTAGCGGTTAAGAACATTTTGAAAGCTTTAAATGAAGCAAATCCATATATAAAGGAACACCCGGATCATGCAGCTGATTTAGCTTTTAAAGAATTGAAATTACCTGCAGATAAAGTTCAAGAAGAATTAAAAAAAGATTGGGTGTTTGATATTGCGTTTACTCAAGATGATATAAATCATTTACAAGATATTTTGGAATGGACTCAAAAAAACGCGTTAATAAAGGAAAAGTTTGATATTGAGGATAAAACCGCAATTGATCCTTTAAAGGAAGAATATCCAGATAAAACAAAGCAGCTTGAAAAATAAATTAATTGTTATGTAAACTAGAGCCCTTTTGTATAAGGGCTTTTAGTTTGATCGATTATTCTAATGTGTCTTTCCGGTTTTTATAAGTTCCACAATCATTTATCTTGATTATCCTCGGTGCTCTCACTTTCCTGTTCGGACGGATCGCGCTGCGGCTCAATGTCATCGTTCTGCTGCTCTTTCTTTTTCTGCTCAATTGAGTCATTTTGTTTGTCTGGATTTTTTTCACTCATGGATGCACACCTCTTTTCGTATTTAGTAATGCTTTACCCGGAATAATGAGTAATAAACGGTTTTCTCTTTTTGAAATCTATTAGGAAAAAAGCAGGGTATTAATAAGGGGAGGTTCCTTATAAAAAAGGGTATTATGAACCCGAGGTAATTAAAACAGAAAAAAACAGGCTCCTATATGATAGGAACCTGCCTGATGAATATTACTTAACAACCGAAGCTCCAATTAAGGATTTAGGCGCTTCACCGAGAGCTAATTTACAAATGTTAGCGTACCCAATCTCTTGATAGTTTTCAGTTAATAATTGTTTTAATACCGAGAAACCACGAGCATTTTTTAAACCGCTTAATTCTTTTTTATAAAGGTCAATCACAAATTCATCGATACATTTTGGTGAGTATTTATCAGGGTTTACATTTAATAGCAAGCAGCCCATATAATGAAACTTAAACTGGAGCTGGCGCGTAAGATGTATTAAGTGAACAAACCTGTCAAAAAGATCAGGGTGAGCTGTCTTGAACTCTTCAACGGCCAGTTTAGTCGTTTGCAAGTCACTCATAGAAGCGATAGTCATAAACAATACCTCCCTTTTACAACTGGAAAAGCCACCGGATCAATCCCATGGCTTTTTAACTGTAATAAATTGCGCCAGTTCCCGGCTTTTTTCTCTTCTTAGTTTGCGGATTTCTGCTCGCTCTTTTCCCGTTTCATAAAGATATTGTTCTTCTTCTGTCTCCGGGATAATGCTTGGAACTTCAATCGGCTTTTTGTTTTCGTCCAGTGCGACGAATGTTAAAAATGCCGTTGCAGCTATACGTCGTTCCCCGCTCATCATATCTTCAGCGATAACCTTGCAAAAGATTTCCATGGAGCTTCTTCCGGTATAGGAAACAAAAGATTCGATACAAACTGAATCTGATTGACGAATAGGGTGCAAGAAATCTATGGAGTCTGTTGATGCTGTCACACATTCTTTCACTCTAGCGTGTCTACGGGCAGAAAGTGTTGCACATCCATCTAATTTTTTCATCAGAACTCCGCCGAAAAGAGTATAATAGTTATTTAAATCGCTAATTAACACTTGATCAGTGTTTACGATACGTGTTTCAGACGTTTTTCTTGCCGTTGCTATTGCCATTGTATGACACCTTCTTCTTTGTGTTCTCAGGAGAAATCATATTTATCTACATAAAAAGTGTACTCCTTTCACTTTTTAGTGTAAAATGGTTAAAATTTATCTTGAACATAACTAATAATTATGTAAACGCTATCAAAATCCCTTATTTGGTTATAAAAAAAGCACCTTCGTATTAGGAAGGAGTGCTCAATGGTTATCGTATTTTAAAGAAATTCGATCTTTTGTGAACTGAAGGAATTCCTTTGCGACATAGGAAATATAATAATCTTTTTTCCAAATGATTGCTAAATCCCAGCTGATTGACGGATCCGTAACTTTTACTGCCTTCACACGTTCATCAAGATATTCGCAAGTGCTTTTAGGGAGTAAGGTGACTCCTAATTTGCTAGCGACCATTTCTTCAATAAATTCCCATTGTGAGCTTTCCGAGATGATGCTTGGTTTAAATCCTGACTTAGTGCATGCAGCAACAATTCGATCTCGTAGCGCAAAGTCTTTATTAAAAAAGACAAAGTTTTCATGCTCAAGTTCAGCCATCGGAATTTTCGTTTTATCCGCCAATCGATGTTCCGAATCGACGATCAGCATTAACTCTTCCTTCATGAAAGGATGGCAATCAAATAATTCCTGATTTGTCGGAAGAACAATCACACCGAAATCAAGCTTGTCGTCTATAATATTCTCTTCAATTTTTTTTGAACCGTCTTCAACTAACTCGAAGGTGATACCGGGATATTCTTTATGGAATTGCCCCATAATTGTTGAGAAAAACAAAGAATTAATGAGCGGAGGCAAGCCAATTCGAATATGGCCTTTTTTTAAATGAGAAATATTTTCCAGCTCTGTCTCCAATTGATGAAAGGCTTTATCAATGATTTTTGCCTGCTCATATAGAACACGTCCGGCATCAGTCAAAGTTAATTTTTTCCGCGAACGATTGAAAAGGACAACTCCGAGCTCTTCCTCTAAATTTTTAATCATTTTGCTAATGGCCGGCTGCGTGACAAACAAATGGTCAGCTGCGCGGGTAAAGCTATTTAAACGGGCAACTTCGATAAAATACTGTAGCTGTTTGATATCCAATACTTTCACCTGCTTGCAAACGGAAATTTATACAATAAAGTACCAATCGTTATTATGAAAAAATAAGACTATTTGTAGTGTAGCATATTATTGCAAATAAAATTTAAAGAATGTTCGCCAGCCCCTATACGAAAACAGGGTCTCATACTTTGAGACCCTGTTTCCTTAAATCGCGATTGATTGAATGATGAAACGGTGCTGTTTTACAAAGTATCCTTCCGTTTGAATCATTTGGATCCTTGTATTTTTCTATCGTAAAATCAGGTATTTGCCATGGGATAGCTTTTAAATAATAGACTATCGCTCCAATATCATAAAATCTTTGAACAGGAAATTCTTCAGCAAAAGACCATCTGTGATACCGCGTTTTCTCCGCTCATCCTCCGGCATGGCGGCATGCGACATCTCAGCCAGATCTGCCCCTTGTGTAATTGGCTGCTGGAAATATGGTGTCAGGAATGTATTGTCGGACAATCAACAATAGCTTGTGTGCTCTCGCCAACTGCGCATACGCTGCAATGTCGATTTCCTGCATCAGCGGGTTTGTCGGTGTCTCCAGGAAGATCGCTTTTGTCCAT
The DNA here is from genome assembly GCF_017832095.1 of Bacillus capparidis. Classification (NCBI taxonomy): domain Bacteria; kingdom Bacillati; phylum Bacillota; class Bacilli; order Caryophanales; family Bacillaceae; genus Bacillus; species Bacillus capparidis. The sequence continues at coordinate 980,735 of NZ_JAFDST010000002.1, read as the reverse complement.
CCGTTATCATCGCTGCTGTTTCTTCCACAGTCCGAAATAGAGCGTAAATCGGCGTCACTCCGAATGATTCTAAAAAGAAATCGAACAGTCGATAAGTTCCTCCGTATATATCCTCCGGCACAAGCAGTGAGTCGCCAGATCGGAAAAGTGATAATACAAGTTGGATTGCTGCCATGCCCGAGCTGCAGGTAAATGCCTGATCGCCCTTTTCAAGCTTTGCGAACCCATCCTCCAGAACAGATCAAGTCGGGTTCTTCGTCCTGGAATAATCATAACCGGTTATTCCCCTATTCCGCTATGTACATAGGCGGTGGAAAGATAAACCGGCGGATTGACAGCCCCTGTCACTCCATCACTTCGATTACCTATCTGTACAAATGTCGTCTCCAAGCTACTTCCTATATTGTTTCTCACCCTTCTATAAAAAAAGACCCTTCTCCCCAAAAAGGAAGAAGGTTCAGTCATAACCAAATCAGCTTCTTATCTTTAAGGCGGATACCTTTTGGAATTAGCACCGTGTCTTGACAGACTGGTTGCTGAGACATCATAGGGCCAAGTCCCTCCGTCTCTCTTGATAAGAAAATTATTATTTATTTTTTATATTAAAGATATGTTACATACAGGAAAATCCGGTCAAGTCATTTTTTAAAGTTTTCTATCAAGTACAATTATTTCTGTTGAATTTTTTAGCTACAGCAGTTTCTGATGGCACTCTAAGTTAAAAAATAGGATTGACACCCAGAACTTTTCGGTCTATCCTTACAACTAATATTTCTTATCCAGATTGGTAAAGGGAATGGCCCTGCGAAGCCAAAGCAACAGGCTGCAAGCCGCAGTACTGTGCTAATTCCAGGTGTTTGTCACCGAAGATAAGAAGAGCAGAAGCTTAAAAAAGGCCCTCTTCTATTCGGAAGGGGTCTTTTTTAAAGGCAAAATCCGACTAATTCCATAGTAAATATCAAGATTATTACATACAGGAGGCTACATGATGGAGACCATGAAGCAGACACTTGCGGAGGTACATACAGAATTGGAAAATGATTTCGCAGAAGTCGTCAAATGGCGGCGATATCTGCATCAGCATCCTGAATTAAGTTTTCAGGAGACGAAAACCGCCCGTTTCATCGCCGATAAGCTGCGCAGCTTCGGCTACGAAGATATCCAGACAGATATCGGCGGGTATGGCATCGTCGCATCGCTGTCAGGGAAAGAGGCAGGACCTACGATTGCCCTCAGAGCTGATTTCGATGCCCTGCCGATAGTGGATGAGAAAGAAACAGCCTATCGATCCAAAATACCTGGCGTGATGCACGCTTGCGGACATGACGGCCATACTGCTGCTTTGCTGGGGACTGCCAAAGCATTGATCAAGCATAAAGACAGCCTGAAAGGCATAGTTGTCTTCCTGTTCCAGCCTGCTGAGGAAGTACCGCCCGGCGGTGCCAAGGCAATGATTGAAGATGGCGCACTTGACGGTGTCGATTATGTCTATGGCGCTCATCTTAACTCTGCTGCCCCTGTCGGGAAGATCGGTGTCGGTGAAGGATTCAAAATGGCCGCAGTGGATAAATTTGCGATCACCATCCAAGGAAAAGGTGGTCATGGCGCAGCACCACAAGAGGCTGTCGATCCAATCGTCATCGGCAGTGATATCGTAAGTGCTTTGCAGAAGATTGTCAGCCGAAGAGTCAGCCCACTGGAATCTGCGGTGGTGACACTGGGTGTATTCCAGTCCGGTAACGCATTCAATGTCATACCGGATACCGCCAAATTGGAAGGCACAGTGCGGACGTTCAATGCCGACATCCGCAAGCAGGTCAGACAGCAAATAGAAGCCATCGTTTCCGGAATCACGAGCGGTTTCGGTGCGACTTATTCCATCGATTACCTGCACGGCTATCCTGCGCTTTATAACCATCCAGAGGAAACTGCTCTTTTGCAGCAGCTATTCTCTGAACAATTCGGTGAAGAACAGGTAATAGAACTTGAAACTGGGATGGGAGCAGAGGATTTCGCTTATTACTTGCAGGAAAAACCCGGCAGCTTTTTTAAAGTCGGCTCCCGCAATGAGGATACAGCCACACACTATCCGCATCATCATCCGAAATTCGACATCGATGAGCGGGCATTGCTCATCACGGAGAAAGCATTCACGAAAATCGTATTCTCGTTATTGGGAAGCTAAGGAGGAAATGTCTTGAAGAAGAAATTTGCACTCATACTATTCGGCTTAGCGGCCACCATCGCCTTATTCGGCTGCTCCGGCAATTCCAGCAGCAGCTCCGGTACAAGCGGCGGAGAACCTGTTGAAGGCGGCGACTTGAATGTTGCCATGACGGCGGATCCCGACACACTGGATTGGATGTATTCCGGCGAAAGTGTTGCGAGAAAAATCGGCTGGCATATCTATGAAGGTTTGTTCGCCCTGGATAAGGATTACCAGGCTCGTCCTTTACTAGCTGACGACTATACCGTCAGCGATGACAAGAAAACATACACCATCACCCTTCGTGATGGACTGAAATTCCACAACGGCCAGGACGTAACTGCCGAGGATGCCAAAGCATCGATCGAGCGCTGGCTTAAGGTCTCTTCCGTCGGTAAGATCACAGCAACACATGTGAATTCTGTCGAAGCAAAAGATGACTTGACATTGGTCATTACGCTGAAAGACCCATATACCGCTTTGCTAACCGATCTGGCTGCTCCGAAAGCATCTGCTGTCATCATTCCTGCCGATATCGCGGAAGCTGCGGGTGAACAGCCGCTGAAAAATGAACAGCTGATCGGTACAGGTCCATTCAAATTCGATTCCTGGAAGCGCGGCAACGAAATCGTCCTTTCCAGATTCGAAGATTATCAATCTCGCGAAGAGGAAGACTGGGGCGGTCTGACTGGTAAAAAGACAGCTTATCTGGATACGATTCATTTCAAGATCGTGAAAGACCCACAAGTAATGCTCAATGGATTGAAGACAGATCTATATGATTATGTACAGTCCATCCCACTTGATTTGTATGATGTAGTCGATACCACACCTAATGTCGAACCAGCTATCTCAAGCAATGGATATTCCGTCATCACCCCGGATAAATCCGAAGCGCCATTTGACGATATAAAAGTCCGTGAAGCACTTCACGCAGCGCTTGATAAAGAGGCCATCGCCAAGGCTACTTATGGTAATAGTGAATTCTATAATCTGGATGGAGCCCTGTTCACGCCCGATCAAACAGCTCTTTACTTGGATCAAAACATCGATAATTTCGAAGCTTATGATCCAGATGAGGCGAAAAAGCTGCTGGAGGTCAGCTCTTATGATGGGCAGCCGGTGAAAATCATCTTCTCGAATGACCATGCAGAGTATAAGAAAATCGCCGAAATTGCAGAACAGCAGCTGGAAGCAGCAGGCTTCAATGTCGAGCTTGAGTCCTATGAATGGGCAACCTACCTGGAAAAATGGAGCGTTGCTGCTAACTGGGATATGGTCGTAGTTGGCTGGTCTCCGTTCTTCTCGCCAAACCAAGCCGGAATGGTCAGTCAGGATTCCAACAGCAGCGGCTGGTATAACAGCGAACGCCCGGCAGGAGCTTGTCACACAGTGGGGTGAAGCAGAAGATGAAGCTGCCCAAAAAGAAATACTGGCTGAGCTGAATAAGACAATCTACGATGAGCTTCCGTTTGAAAAAGTAAGCAACCTTTCCACTTTGGATGCACGCACTTCCAAGCTGCAGGATTATGAAGATTGGTATGGTCCGCGCTTCTGGAATACATGGAAATCCAAGTAATGCCCCGAGGAAATCGCCTGCGTTACCGCTGGCGGTTTTCTTCCATTTCTAAATAAAGGAGTGATTCTTGTGCTTCACTATACAATCCGCAGGCTCCTGTCTGTCATACCCGTCATGCTCGTGGTCAGTATCATCGTATTCCTGCTCGTTCACCTGACACCTGGCAATCCAGCCTTCATCATCCTTGGTGAAGATGCATCCCCTGAAGCCGTTGCACAGCTGGAAGAACAGCTTGGCCTGAATGAGCCCCTATATATTCAATTTTTCGACTGGCTCAAACAAGTCATCACTGGTGACCTAGGAACAAGTGTCTATTCAGCCCAGCCGGTCACGGAACTGATTTTTGCCAATTTTGGTCCGACTTTCAGTTTGATGATCTTGTCCCTGCTCTTTATTTTGATCATCTCCATTCCGATTGCGATCCTGATTGTTTCTTTACGTAAAACGATTCTGGATCCATTATTCACAAACGCATCCCTGCTCGGTGTGTCGGTACCGGAATTCTGGCTTGCCATCTTGCTCGTGCTGGCATTTGGGGTGACATTCCCGATATTCCCGGTTGCCGGTTATATGCCGCTTGCCGAGGGTTTTGGACCCTGGCTTTATCACTTGCTTCTGCCTGCTTTTGTACTGGCGCTTGTAGAGATTGGTATCATCGCAAGGATGCTCAGGGACAGCATGCTTGATTCCGTGAATCAGGATTATACAAAAACGGCACGAGCAAAAGGTGTCCGTGAACGTGATGTATTGATGAAGCATGTGTTCGCCAATGCGCTCATTCCGACAACGACTGTCCTTGGCGCCACTGTCGCAGGGCTGCTTGGCGGGACGGTCATCATCGAAACGCTGTTCACCATCCCAGGAATCGGACAGCTGCTGATCGACTCGATTCACCGACGGGATTATCCGGTGATTCAAGGCGTGGTACTGTTCATCGCTGCCATCTACGTCTTCGTCAACCTCGTCGTCGATCTCTTGTATGCATTCCTTGATCCAAGGATCCGCTATGACTAAAGCCAAAGGAGGTACATAAACGATGATGTCCAAGAAAAGGAACATTATTGCATTGACTATATTCCTATTGATTGCCCTGGCAACCATTACTGCCAATTGGTGGCTGCCAGTCTCCCCTACGGCGATGGATGCCAACCAGCGACTGCTGGCACCGTCTGGCGCTCATTGGTTCGGCACCGATGATTTCGGTCGTGACATTTTCGCCCGTGTCATCGTCGCTGCCCGTGTGTCTTTAGCTGTCGGCGTCATTGTAGCCATCATTGCGACAGTCATCGGTACATTGATCGGTCTTGTATCCGGCTATTTCTGTAAAACCGATTTTATCCTGATGCGGATTGTGGACGGCTTTCTCGCTTTTCCTGCCCTGCTTTTGGCATTGGCACTTGTAGCGGCACTCGGCGGAAGCATCACGAATATCGTCATCGCCCTTACGATTGCTTTCTTCCCAGTCATGTCGCGCGTGGTCCGCTCCGCCGTACTGCAAATCAATAATGCGCAATACATTGAAGCAGCCCGGACAACAGGGACTAGCAATATCGTCATTTTATTCAAATATATATTGCCGAATGTACTCTCCCCTATCATTGTGCAAAGTACATTCATTTTTGCCAAAGCAATACTCGCAGAAGCTGCACTCAGCTTTCTCGGTGTCGGTGTCAATCCATCCACGCCGACTTGGGGAAATATGCTGCAGGAATCACAGATTTATATTACGATCTCTCCCTGGTTCTCGATTTTCCCTGGTATCGCAATCGTCATCACCGTCTTATCGCTGAACATACTTGGCGATGGACTTCGGGATGCTTTCGATCCGCATAGCATCAAGAAAAAGCGGAAACGCAAACCAAAACAAACAGCACCAGCTGCCTAGAGGAGGTTACATTATGCTAGAAGTAAAGGATCTGCATGTCCACCTGGATACACCAGCCGGCCTCGTCAAAGCGGTTGATGGTGTATCCTTCCGACTGGAAGCTGGGCAGACCATCGGCATTGTCGGGGAATCGGGCAGCGGAAAAAGCGTCCTTGCTCATTCACTGACAAAGCTGAACCCGGAACCGCCAGCAACCTATCCAAAAGGAGAAATCCTCTTCGAAGGAGAAAACATCCTGACAATGGATAAAAAGCGCCTGCGCAATCTGCGCGGGAAAGAAATCGCAATGATTTTCCAGGATCCGATGTCCAGCCTTAATCCTGTTTTCAAAATCGGCAGACAGCTGATGGAAGCCATCCAGACCCATCAAAAGCTTCCCAAAAAAGAAGCTCGCCAAAAAGCGATCGAGCTGCTGGAAGATGTCGGCATTCCAGATCCGGAACGCCAGTTGCAGAATTACCCGCATCAATTCTCCGGCGGGATGCGTCAGCGTGTCCTGATTGCCATTGCGCTTGCTGCCAGGCCGAAGCTGCTCATCGCGGACGAGCCGACAACAGCTTTGGATGTAACGATACAGACACAGATCATTGAACTATTGAAAAAGATACAAAAGAAATATGGTACAGCCATCATCATGATTACCCATGACCTCGGAGTGGTGGCAAATCTGTCAGATCGAATCCTCGTCATGTATGCAGGCAAAATCGTCGAGTCCGGCAGTACAGCAAATATTTTTTATGACACGGCCATGCCGTATACATGGTCGCTGCTGCGCTCGATTCCAAGACTGGATGCAGCTGGTTCCGAACGGTTGCTGCATATCGAGGGGAATCCGCCTAATCTGATACATCCGCCCAATGGCTGCAATTTCCATCCCCGCTGCCCATTTGCACGAGACGCTTGTCTTCAAACCGATCCTGCGCTTACTGAACGCGGCACCGGCCACTGGGCTGCTTGTGTGCTCAGCAAGGCACAATTCGATGAAGAAAAACAAGCTGTGGCAGAGCAGAAAGGAGTGCTGCTATCTTGACCGCATTATTGGAAATCAAGGATTTACACGTCCATTTCCCGATCAAGAATGGTGTATTGCAGAAAACGACTGATCATGTGAAGGCTTTGAATGGTATCGATTTGACCGTCCATAAAGGAGAAACTTTAGGGATTGTTGGGGAATCCGGCTGTGGGAAAAGTACACTTGCCAGAAGCATCGTCGGATTGCATAAGCCTACTTCCGGCGATCTCCTTTTCAACGGAAAGCCGTATACAGATGCATCTTCCAAGGAACTTTACGAGCTGCGCCGCAATATGCAAATGGTTTTCCAGGATCCGTATACAAGTCTGAATCCGCGCATGAAAGTGAGTGAAAGCATTGCTGCTCCTTTGAAGGCATACAAAAAGACAAAAAATCTGGAATCCCGGGTAAAAGAGCTGATGGAGCTTGTCGGATTGAATCCCGATGACCATTATAACCGGCTGCCGCATGAATTCTCCGGCGGTCAGCGTCAACGGATCGGAATCGCCCGCGCCCTTGCCCTGGAACCAAAGCTGATTGTCTGTGACGAGCCTGTCAGTGCACTGGATGTATCTGTCCAAGCCCAAGTGATCAACTTATTTCAGGATCTTCAGAAGTAATTGGATCTGACCTATGTATTCATTGCGCACGATCTATCCGTCATCAATCATATTGCCGACCGCGTCGCCGTCATGTACCTTGGCAAAGTGATGGAAAAATCCAATCGTGAAACATTCCAGACACATGCGCAGCATCCTTATACCAATGCATTGCTATCCGCTGTGCCTTTGCCAGATCCCGACAAGGAACGGGCACGGGAACGCATCGTATTGAAAGGCGAACTGCCTTCCCCTGCCAATCCGCCAACAGGCTGCGTATTCCATCCCCGTTGCCCGAAAGCGACGGAATTCTGTAAGACGAACATCCCCGTCCTGGAGGAACGCGGGGTGCCTGGACAGGAAGTAGCTTGCTTCTTCCCTGTTGGTGCGGAAGAGAAAGCGAGGATTACGTTATGATAAAATTCCTTTGTCTTTTGCTTTTACGGTTTTCGGCTCGTTCGGTACGGCCGAAGGCAAATGGAACAGGAACCTACGGAATGTAGGCGCAAGCCGTACAGTCCGTGGTTATCGGGCCATTTAGTGCCGAAGCGACACGTACAGAATGACAGAAAGCGTTTTTTGCTTTCTGATCAGTCTGTAGTGCTGCCGCCCAAACAAAAAACAAATAGAACGTTTTATACAGTAAAGGACTTTTAAAAATCTCTTCCTGACGGTGTTTTTTCAATCGTCATGATCCAATCTAATTCGTCGCTTGTTCTTTTTATTCATTATCCAAAGGAATGAAAACTTGAAAGATAAAAGCAGACTGATTTGGCCAGCTTTACACTAGCTGAAATATGACATATATAGCAACTTCAGCTACAAGCAAATAAATAATGTACCTGGAATAATTATATACGTCATCTTCATAATTTTTTTCACCTTTGAACGTCCATGCGATGCGAATAAACCCAATAGTGTTAATAATAAGATGATCTCACTTATTAGTTTAAAAGACATTCTTCCTCCCCCATTACAGGTTATGCTTTACCACTCATTCCGACATTGCCATCCATAGTAACCCAACTCGATTGCAATAGTTGATGCACTAACTTTAAAACCGGCTTTAATTAACGAATTAAAAATCAATCTGGCAGCTAAATCATATTGCTTTGTTGTGACGTAGGTCCAGATATAACCTTGTAACCATTGTCTTGCAATATTACCATAACTATCCAACCTGCTGGGTAAGAAAGGTGCCATTATCAGAAAGAATCCTTCGAACTTCTTTTATAGAGTAAGATTCATGCCGATTCAGAATTAAGTCGAATTGAGAGTCTTGGAAGGGAAGATCTGTATCCCCGTCAATGCTGACCACGTTTATTCCCATAGGTTCGAGCATCTTTTTAGCAAACAGGGACATTAGGCTTGTAGGCTTCAGTCGCAATGACAGATCCGGTAAAAGGTCCCAGCAAGGATAGGAACTCTCCGCCGCCAGTCCCCATATCCAACATCGAGTGAGCACGGTGAATAAGTGAAATCGCCATGCTTCCGTAAGACCAAGAAAGCAAGCTGCTACTCATACGGCCGGTTTCAGAAAGAAAGGAAAAATCCCATCCGGAAAATTGATGATCAGCATGTTTCATGAAATGTATAAAATTAGAATCGTTTATCATTCGAGTACCTCCGTTCTTTTTTGCAGTTCATGGGATTTAGCTGTCCTGCTTTTCAGGAGGTCCCCGTATCTCGTGATAACATTGTTATATAAATGGTTCCAGCATTCTATGCCGCTCCTATTCAGGTTGAACCAAAATTTTCACTTGGTTTTTTTCTTTCACAAGGGCATTAAATCCTTCTTCAATCAGGTCGTCTAAATCGATTTTTTTCGTTACGAGTTTATCGGCTGAGAAAAAGCCTTTTTTCATCAATGAAAGGACTTCAGGAAAGACGTTACGGTAACCAATAATTCCTTTTACAGTGCGTTCTTTGATCACAATATCGTTTGGAAGGATCTCAGCCCCTTTTTCCCATATGCTTACGATCACGGTTTCACCGGAAATATTGGTTGATTGAATCGCTTGACGCAGGACAACAGGGACACCAGTTACCTCAAAAGACACGTCAACCCCGCCGTTTGTCAGTTTGGTTATTTCTTCAACTGTATCCCTAACTTTTGATGGATCAATAATGATTGCTCCGAGCTCTTCAGCTTTTTGCTGCCGTTCTGAAGAAAGTTCAACCGCATAAATGTCAGAAGCACCAGCTGCTTTCAACGCTTCAATGACTAACAGTCCGATCGGTCCGCACCCAAAGACAGCCGCTTTGTCACCTGCTTTCAATTTGCTTGAACGAACGGCATAAAGAGCAACGGCTGACGGTTCAACGAGTGCCCCTTGTTCATAAGAAAGCTCACCAGGCAGCTTAAATACCAATTCTTCATCAACAGAAACATATTCTGAGAAGCCTCCGCCGCCGCCGGCTAATCCAAGGAAGCCCATTTGTTCATCAAGGTTGTATGCGCCTTGGTGACCGTGGGTAGCAAAAATAGGTTCAACGACCACGCGATCGCCGACTTGAAAGTTTTTCACAGATTCCCCGACTTTAACAATCTCACCGGAAATTTCGTGGCCCATGGTGACAGGTGCTGTTTCTTTCGTTAGGGGGTGCGGCTTGTCAACAGGTATAAAAATAGGACCTCCTAAAAATTCATGCAAATCACTTCCGCAAATACCGCACCATTTAATTTTGATTTTCACCTTGCCAGGTTCGACTTTTGGTTCCTCAATGTTTTCAATGCGAATGTCTTTTTGATTGTGCCATCTTGCGGCTTTCATGAATAATCACTCCTGAAATCACTGAATTTAAGCTATATTGACGATGCATACAATATGAGTTTTAAGATATATTAGTTTGGAGAAACAAGAGTTATAATTTAAAAGGTGACACTTGCTAAAAATATGTAAGCTCATTTTACTAAATATCCCCCAACCAACATGGATTCATATCGGAATGCAAATGATAGCTTAAGTTAATTGTACATCTAATTAAGTTTTAATTTAAATATTAATGCTCAATTTTTCCAATTTGATATATTAAAAAGAAATTATGAAAAAGCTGAAGTTTAATGGATTCTTTAATCATTTCATGTGGGTATTGGGTGTCATTGCTGTATGGGAATTTTTGCACGGAGCAACGTCAATAAAACAGAAGGAGGAATGATTATGGAAAGCGAGATCCTGAAAATATTTGATGATCAACGAAATGAAAAAGGGACTGCAACACGTGAAGAAGTGCACAAAAAAGGGTTTTGGCATGAAACGTTTCATTGCTGGTTTGTTAGCAGGGAAGATGATGTTGAATACCTTTATTTTCAGCTTCGCAGCGAGACAAAAAAAGATTACCCAAACCTTTTTGACATTACGGCCGCAGGGCATCTATTAGCTGACGAGACAGTGCGCGACGGAATAAGGGAAGTAAAAGAGGAGATAGGAATTGATCTATCATATCATGAGCTTGTCCCTTTAGGTGTTATTAAATATTCCCTTCAAAAGGAAGACTTTCTTGATAATGAAATGGCCAATGTCTTCATGTACGAAAACAGCATCGATATGCATGAATTTGAACTGCAAAAAGAAGAAGTATCCGGCATTGTAAAAGTCGAATTTACTCAGTTTTATAAGCTTTGCACAGGAGAGGCGGATGAAATAAGAGTACAGGGATTTCAAATGAATAGAGATGGAAAACAACTGACACTTAATCAGCTTGTAGGGAAGGATAAATTTGTTCCGCATGATAGTATATATTATGAAAAGGTTCTAAGCCTCATTAAAGAGAATCGCTGAAGAGGATATATCCACCCATTATAGGAATATATCCTCCCGTTTTTTAAATATATCCGACTATTAGAGGGAAATATCCTCTCTTGCTCTTAATATATCCGCTTGAGCGGATCACTCCTTTTTGAGCGGATGCGAAGCATAAAAATCTTCAACTTTTGTCTTATCAGCTAACGTTTCTTCAATCACTGTTTGGGTCCATGCTGGTACATCGGTGGACAATTCGTGCAAATCCATTTTGTAAAAGTCCTCTAATTCGTTTCTTGAGATCGTAAAGGAGTACGGACCCTCTTCAGTCGCAAAATGAAAGGTGACCTGCTCGACATTTTGAATCAAAATAAATAGAGAGGTGGAGTTGTAAAGAAAGATCCCCTTGTTAGCAGGCGAAGCCAAATCTTTCGGCGAGTTTTCCTGTAAGTTGTAATTCACAGTCAAGCCGTATGGGCTTTTCTTCGTCTGTAATGATATTTGTTGTTGATTTTGGCCGTTTGGTACAGGCAGCTTATTGAGTATTCCGATGACAGCGCCATTGTCTCCAATATAGCTGTCTCGATAAGGTAGGAGGTCACGGATGTTTTTTTCAGTCGTATTTGTTGAAAGGTACAATGACTCTGTTTGGGCTCCGTGGTCCTGCTGATGAATGACTGAAGTGAAAACAGTAATGCAAAAGATGAGTACGACGGCCGCTCCCGCAAATATATTAAAAACTTGCTTACCTTTAGTCCCGAAATGTTTTGTGCTTTCTTGTTCCATTAAGGTTCGATGGATATTCATTTTGACTTCTTCCCTTAAGCTGGGCTGAGGCATTGAACTTAAACGTTTTTCTAGCGTATCTTTATTAGAATTCATCAGCAATTTCCCCCAACTCCTTTTGTAATGCAATTTTTGCTCTGTGATAAGTTGTATGTACCTTTTTTTTGCTCCATTTCAATATCTCCGCCGCTTCTTCCGGTGATCCCCCGAATAATTAATATGTCCCGGTATGTTCCATGCAGCGTTTGAATCGCTTGAAAAAGCCTTTTGTTTTCTTCATTCAATTGAAGAATGGTTTCTGGTGTTTCTTTGGTGGCTGATTCGTGCTTATCATTAAGAGAAAGAAACTCCTTCCATTTGTTTCTTTTCTTTTTCCTGAGTTCATCAACCGCAACATTTCTCGCAATACTGTACAACCATGTCTTCGGGCTTGAGGTTCCTTTGAAGGAGTCAATCCCCTTTATAGCTTTAATAAACACTTCTTGAACAAGATCCTCCACATCTGAAGTTCCCATCCGGTAAATAAAAAAATGATAAATATCATTGCTGTATTGATAAAACCAATCAGAAATTATTTTCTTGCTTTCCATAGACTAGCCCCCGGTATTTCGCTTCTACTATATTAGACGAATGCTTGGTCAATTTATCTCAGGAAGATTTCTCAATTTAATTAAAAATAACACCATTCTAATTTTTGAACAGTGCCTGAGCATCAATTTTTTTGGATAAAATGCTGTAAAATGAGCAATACGATTTGATTTTTTAAGAATTTTCCGCATTCTTAAGAGGGGAGATCAGACCGAACTCCTGAAGATTGCTTATTAGAGATGAGTACGACGCATATCCAGGCTTAAAGAAGAAGAAATTTCTAAAGGTAGAGGTTCAGCAAACATTACAGAATAAAAATATAAAAAGGCTGACATCAAAAAAGAGTCAACCTCAATTGTTTGCTTATGGTCTATTACTGAAGTTCTTCTAGTAAATCGTCGAGGCGGTCGAACTGTGAAGCAAATCCTTGGACGACGCCCATATCCATTACTTGCTTAAGATTCTCGATTGAAGTGAATTCAGAACGTGTAATAAGTTTCGTTTTATCTTCAAGTTCAATGAATTCCATTGTTATCTTAATCTCTGGCATCCCGCCGACGGGTTGGCCATCCTCATCTACAAACTGATCAGTATAGACAATTTTTTCGGGGACGATTATCTCATGATATACAGCTTTTCCCCAAGATTCCTGGCCGAAAAATTCTCCTTGGTTCTCATCTGTGCAACGCATGCAATAAAGCCATACGCCGTCAGGCTTAAACTCAAATTTACGATTTTCTGTTTGCCATCCTCTTGGTCCCCACCAGTTGGCCAAATGTTCAGGGTCTGAAAACACTTCGAATAAGAGAGTTCGCGGTGCATTAAAGATCCTCTCCATAACAAGTACTCGTCCTTCTACGTTCGTAGTAAAACTGTTTTTCACTTTGTTTTCGGACATTTCCCTTCCTCCAGTCATTTTTTTCGAGGGATTGTCAGTCTTTTTTCGGCAACCCACTCAAATAATCATCCAATCGATCAAATCTTTCTTGCCATGCACCTTGAAAAGATTCCAGCCAATGATCTAGATCTTGGAATGGCTGCTGCCGTAGCTTGTAGATGCGCCGATTAGCAACCGGTTGCACCTCGACAAGTCCGGATTCATTTAGTATGCGGAGATGCTTGGAAGTTTGTGGCTGGAGGAGACCAAGGCGTTCAGCAATTTCCCCTACAGTGAGAGGACCTTCACGCAAAAGTTCGACAATGTGTAGTCGGTTGGGCTCGGCCAGTGCATTCATAGTTGTTGTGATTTTTACGCCCATATAACTTTTCTCCTTTCACTTTAAATATAACCATTTCGGAATATTCTTGTCAAGGTATATTGAGGATTCCGTTGTATACGGTGAACGAGGAGCTCTATATCTTGAAAAATAAAGAAGCAGCATAATGCCTGCTTCTGTTTTATTTTAACCAAAAGATTTTAAGATGATAAGAATAATAAAAAAACAACCTATAGTCAGTCTACTTTTTTTCCTCTCGTCGATTGCCCGACGATAAGCTCTGCGCGAATCGATATTTTATTTTCTGCTTCTTCCTGATTCATTAGGTTCAGCAATGTTGCAAGTGCTGTTTCGCCCAACGCCTTTTCGTTTTGGCGGAGATGAGTGAACGGAGGCTGGCCGAACATAGTGGGCGGGCTGTCAAAGCAGATTAAATCAATGTCTTCGGCGAGATGCTTCGATTGTCGTTTAATTGCTTCTGCAGCAAGTAAGGCAATCGGGTATTCGAAGGCGAAAATGGCGGATATCTCCGGATACTGTCTTAGGTGGCGAAGGATTTTTTCTGCTTCCTCCTCAGGGATTCCGCTATCTCCATGAATGGAAGTCAGCCAGTGCTTTCTTTGAAAAAAAATACCTCGGTCAGCGCTGAATTGAATGACCGCTTTTGATCTTTCTTCAAGGACATTATTCGATTGTAGCGAGGGGGACAGGATGGCAATATGTTTATGTCCCAAAAAAGTCAGATATTCCAGACCGGCTTGGACGGCCCTTGAATTATCCGTTCTAACGGATGCCATGTTAATTCCATTGATTGTCCGGTCGACGACGACGATAGGGAACTGGGAGATGACAAGCTGAAGGATGCGTTCGCTTATATATTCTGATTTAGCGGGGAATACAATGAGTCCGTCTACTCCAAATTCCATTAGCTCTTTAATGGCCTCATCCTCTTTTTCCGGAATTCCGTAGGTTAAGCGAAGAACGACCATGCATTTTCCCGCAGCAAAGGCTTCAATGGCAGAGACGATTTCTGTTCCGTAATGCTCAGTCATACTAACCATCACCAGACCAATCACTTTTTGTGAAGATGAATTCTGATTTATGGTTGTTTGGTTTTTTACAAAAGTTCCCCGGCCTACATGACGTTCGACAATTCCTTCAGCTGCAAGCATTTCAAGTGCCTTCTTACTCGTGATTCGGCTCACGCCGTAGGCAGAAGCCAGGTCCAGCTCAGAAGGAATTTGCTCACCTGTTTTATAGGTGCCATTAAGAATATCCTGTTTAATTTGTTCATAAAGGTTTTTATATAATGATTTAGACATGAAGATCTCACTTTCTTTATGAATTGATATATCCAATTTCAGCGTAGCATAGAAATTTTAGAATAACAATCGTGAGAAATGCCTGTTTATCAATGATTAAAAAGAGTGAAATAAAAAGTATATGTTTACATATCAATTAGGGCCATTATATAATAGCAACAGATTTACCAATCTATGAAACTCAAATTGAATGCGCTTACAACATTCTTTATGATCTCGTGTGAAAAAGTGTACTAAGGGGGTTCACGGAATGACAAAAAGGAAGTTTGTTTGGTTTGCAGCGGTGCTGATTGGTGTTCTAATGCTTTCGACTTCTTGCTCCAGTGCATCAAATTCAAAAGAAGGGGACAAAAAGACGGTTACTGTCGTCTTTCGATCTGCCGGTTCTGAGGATCCGCTAATGAAATATTTTGATTCAGATGTTTTAGAGGAATTTGAAAAGGAGCATTCGGATATTGACGTGAAAATTACTCCGATTACTGCAAGTGAAGGTGATTACTTTTCCAAAGTAGCGCTTCAGATGAAATCCTCAAGTACTGCCCCTGATGTCGTGGCAGAGGATACATTTATGCTGAACTCGGATGCCAATGCCGGTTATCTCGCGTCCATCGACGATCTTGTTTCTAAGTGGGACGGATGGGAGCAAATCATCGACAATTTAAAAACAGGTGTCACTGCAGAAGATGGGAAGGTATACGGAGTGCCGGCTACATCCGATTCAAGAGGGCTTTGGTACAACAAAGAAATTTTCAAAAAAGCAGGCCTGCCAGTTCCGTGGCAGCCGAAAAATTGGGAGGATATTTTGGCTGCAGCCCGGACTGTGAAAAATAAAGTCCCGGATGTCAATCCGCTGTTAATGCAAGTCGGCAGGGCGAATGGTGAAGCTGTTTCGATGCAAACACTGGAAATGCTGCTCTACGGGACAGGTGACACATTATATAATGAGCAGTCAAAAAAGTGGGTGGTAGACAGTAAAGGGCTGCAAGATTCATTTGCCTTTATCGACCAAGTGTTTAATAAAGATAAAGTTGGACCTGAGTTGTCGGTCGTTATGAGCGGACAGTCAGGGAATATCGCGTTTGAAAAGCTGATGCCTGAAGGTAAATTGGCGATTGGATTAGATGGAAGCTGGAATGCGGGACGTTGGACGGAGAATGGACCTGCGCCGATTGAAAACGTCGAGGAAAAAATCGGCTTTGCCCCGATGCCGACCCAAAACGGACAGGAGCCGGGAACAATCACCATGTCCGGCGGATGGGCTTGGTCAATTTCTGAGAAATCAGATCTTAAGGAAGAAGCATGGGAGTTTATTCAGTTTTTGATGGAAAAAGAGAATAGCGTCAACCGTACGCTCCAGGATGGGAATTTAAATACACGGAAGGATGCCGTTGAGGTAGAGGAATATATAAACCGCCCGTTCGCAAAGGAAGCTCAAGAATATTTGAAGGCAGCTCAGTTCCGTCCGGCGAATGACAAGTATCCAGCTGTTTCAACACAGATCCAAACAGTTGTCGAAGCGGTGGCGACCGGCAAGCTGACTCCTGAGAAGGCAGTACAGCAATATAAGAGCGGAGTCGAAAGAGTAGTCGGAAAGGAGAACATTGAAGTCAAGTAGAATATTCTTCAATCAGTGGAGGGACATTCTAGTCCCCTCCTGCTTTTTATGGAGGATTAGCGAAAGGTGATGCTAAGAATCATGAATCGTTTATTTTTAATTGTTGGAAGGGGGAAAAGAAGATGGGAATTCCATCCCCCGATTTGAAAACAAGCCCTATTGTCATGAAACGGAATAGAAATCATGAAAGCAGAAAAGCAATTTTTTTCTTACTGCCTTCTTGGATCCTTTTGCTGCTGTTTTTTATCACACCGGTTCTCCTGACGTTTGGCTTTTCTTTTACGAATTTATCTTTAACCGGGGCTGATGCTGCGAACATTCAATTTGTAGGCTTTCAAAACTTCGTCAATATGTTTCAAGATCCCGAGTTTCGCATCAGTGTCTATCGCACCCTCGTCTTTTTATTTTTTTCCGCAGTCATCGGCCAGGTGCTGCTCGGATTAATTCTTGCTGTTCTTATGAAAGAGAAAAACATAACATTCCGCCGCTGGGTCGGAATGATTGTGATCGCCGGCTGGGTGACGCCTGAAATCGTCGTTGCGTTTTGCTGGGTGGCTTTCTTAAGTGATGATGGAACATTGAATACGATCCTGCAGACTTTTGGCCTCACCTCCGTATCATGGCTCTTTTCTTTTCCAATGGTGAGTGTGGTCATCGCAAATATTTGGCATGGGACAGCCTTTTCGATGATGGTGTTTCAATCTGCCTTGGATGATGTGCCGAAAAGCATTCAGGAAGCGGCAGTTATCGATGGAGGCTCTCGCTTTCAAATTTTCAGCAAAATTACTTTGCCGCTGGTGAAGGGTTCAATAGTGACGAATATGATGCTTGTAACCTTGCAGACATTGGGCGTATTTACGCTGATTTATACGATGACAGGCGGAGGTCCGGGAAATTCTACGCAAATCCTGCCAATTTTTATGTATAACCAAGCATTTGTTAATTATCAATTTGGCTATGGAACTGCAATCTCCCTTGTTTTGCTGGTCATTGGCATTATCGCCAGCTTGCTTTATATGCGCTCGATGAAGGTGAAACTTTAAAAGGAGAAATTCATATGAGGATATCAAAAAAGGAGAAAGCCGTTCATTATGTCATTCTTGTTTTTCTTGCGCTCTGTTTTCTGCTTCCGTTGTTGTGGATCCTTCTGTCATCAGTAGATTTGCATGCCGGGCAGGCCATTAAGCTTCCTGAAAAAGTGACGCTTGAAAATTACAGCTCCATCCTGTTAGATCCTGCGAACCTGCGATCCTTTGCCATCGGCCTGTTTATTTCACTAGGCCAGGCGGCAATTGTTGTTCTCGTCGCGGGACTTGCGGCGTATCCATTATCCAGGTATCGATTAAAATATAAGAAATCGTTTTTGCTTTCGATTTTGTTTATGACAGCACTTCCGATTACAGCGGTTATGGTACCTGTGTATCAATTGTTTTTGTTTTTACGGCTGCAGGATTCCATTTTAGCTACGACGTTGTTTTTAGCGGCGTCGGCTCTGCCGTATGGAATCTGGATGATGAAAAACTTCATGGATTCAGTTCCGCTTGAGCTTGAAGAATCGGCATGGGTGGACGGGGCTTCTGTACTTACCGGACTGCGAAAGATAGTTGCTCCGCTCATGCTTCCCGGAATTTTTACGATTGCGATTTTCACCTTCACAGGAAGCTGGGGGAATTTCTTCGTACCTTACATTCTTTTGCAAACGCAGGAGAAGCTGCCTGCATCAGTCACACTGTATCAGTTTTTCGGAAGCTATGGCATGGTGGAGTATGGAAAATTAGCGGCCTTTTCCCTGCTTTATACCCTGCCGTCCATCGTCCTTTACAGTTTTTCGCAAAAATACATGTCCAAGGGATTCAGCTTAGGAGGAGCAACAAAGGGATAAATGTGAAAGGGGAATACAGATGTCTTTTTTAAAGAAAAAACAAATCGAGAAAAGAATTGAAGAACTTGAACAGCACCGCTATCGCGAGCGGAGAAGCCTTGAGGTCTTTTTTTCAAAAGAAGATGAAGAAGCTTTAGTTGCCCCAAAGGTGCCTGAGCCTTCTGATTTTAAGGAAACGATTAACGTGGGAAGCTATTGGCAAGGAAGAGATCGTTATCTTTGGCTTGCAAAAGAAATCACTATTCCGAAAGAATGGGCAGAAGATACGGTTGTCGGTCTTTTTGACTTCGGAAAAACAGGGGAGGGGGGCAATTCCGGTTTTGAATCGCAATTGTATGTGAACGGAAAGATGTATCAGGCGATCGATTCGAACCACAAGGAATTGTTTTTTGAAAAAGAATGGAGCGATTCGCCAATTTATTTAGCCTTCAGGCTTTGGTCCGGTTTAGAGGGGGGAGGCGAGCGGAAGGATCAGGAGCATAAAATCGCCCAGGCAGAAATTGCGATCTTGGACGAACAGACAGACGACCTCTATTATACGGCCTATGCGATGCTGGAAACGATAAAAGTGCTGCAGGATCACTCTCCTGAACGGGTGAAGCTTTTGTCCCTTTTGGATAAAGCCTTTCGCATCATAGACTGGAAAGAGCCCGGATCGGATCCTTTTTATCACTCAGTTTATCGTACGAATGATTTTTTACAAGCGGAAATAGACCAGCTGGAAAAGCATTCAGACGTAACGATCCGCTGTATCGGACATACGCATATTGATGTCGCTTGGCTCTGGCGTCTCAAGCATACGAGAGAAAAAGCAGGCCGTTCATTTTCTACGGTGCTGAGGCTGATGGAAAAGTACCCGGATTATATATTCCTGCAAACCCAGCCGCAGCTTTACGCTTACGTCAAAAAGGACTTTCCGGAGCTTTATGAAGAGATGAAGCGAAGGATTGATGAAGGAGTCTGGGAAGTTGACGGGGCGATGTGGCTTGAGGCCGACTGTAACCTTCCGTCTGGAGAATCGCTTGTCCGCCAAATCCTCGAAGGCAGCAAGTTCATTAAGAATGAGTTTGGGAAAGACGTTCATTACTTGTGGCTGCCTGATGTCTTCGGATATTCATGGGCTCTGCCGCAAATTTTAAAGAAATCTGGCATTGACACGTTTTTAACCTCAAAGATTAGCTGGAATCAGTTCAACCGGATGCCGAACGACACCTTTACATGGAGAGGGATCGACGGAAGTGAGGTTTTGACACAATTTATAACGACGCCTGACCCGGGAAGCCCTGAAAATTCCTGGTTTGCCACGTATAATGGACAAATCCTTCCTACTACGGTAACGGGAACGTGGGATAACTACAAGAATAAGGAGCTCGCAAAGGAATTGCTGCTATCATACGGCTATGGCGACGGGGGCGGGGGCGTCAATCGGACCATGCTGGAAATGCGGCGTCGCTTGGATAAGATGCCAGGTCTTCCTCATGTAAAAACCGGAAACGTCCGTCCGTATTTTGAGGAATTGAACAAACAGGTAAAGGAAACATCAGAGTTTGTGCCGACGTGGGATGGTGAGCTGTACCTTGAGTACCACCGCGGTACATATACGAGCCAGGCATACAATAAAAAAATGAACCGTCTTCTTGAATTAAAGCTGAGAGAAACAGAGTTTATGCATGTTTGGAAAGCTGTATCCTTGGGAGGTTGGGAGACCTATCCAACGACCCGGCTGGAGGAAAGCTGGCGGACGCTTTTACGAAATCAGTTCCATGATATTATTCCGGGCTCCTCTATCCGGGAGGTATATGAGGATTCCAAAAAAGAATACGAGGAAGCTGAAGAAACGGTCGATCAACTGCTTCATGATGCTGTTCTTGCATTAACAGAACGTAAGGGTCGAGCATGGACGATTTATAATTCATCAAGCTGGTTGCTGGATGGAATCGTTGAGGTTCAAACAGACGAGGAAGGCACATGGGTGGATGAAGCAGGAAATGAACTAACAGCTCAGAAAAAGGATAACAGCTGGCTTGTTGAAGTGAAGCAGGTACCGGAAACCGGCTGGAAACAAATCGAACTGCAGCCTTCACAGAACAGGAAGCCTCTTGCCGCCGACTGGTTTGACTTTGAGGAGCAAGTGCTCGAAACACAGTTTTATCGAGTGGAATTTAATGAGCAAGGACAAATCCAGTCTCTATTTGATAAAGAAGCCGGCAGACATGTGCTTGCTGAAAATGAAAAAGGAAATGTATTTCAGATATTTGAGGATAAGCCGCTCGAATTTGATGCCTGGGATATTGATATTTACTATCAAGACAAAATGACCGAGGTTTCAAATCTCGAGGATTTCAAGCTGAAAAAAGCGGGTGCTCTGCAAGTTTCAATTGAAGCCAGCTGGCGCTACGGGAAGTCAACCATCACGCAAGAAATGATTTTTTATAAAAACCGGAAAGTGATAGATTTCTCCACTCATGTCGATTGGCACGAGCAGCAGCAGCTCTTGAAGGTCGCTTTCCCTGTCAGAATCAGGGCTACGCAGGCTACCTATGATATTCAATTTGGCAATGTGAAGCGGCCGACCCATTGGAATACGTCATGGGATATGGCAAAGTTTGAAACGGTTGCCCATCAGTGGGTCGATTTTTCTGAACAGAACTACGGAGTCAGCCTGCTCAATGACTGTAAATACGGCCACGACATTAAGGATCACGTCATCCGCCTGTCTCTAATTAAATCGGCAAAAGCGCCGGATTTTATGCAGGATCAAGGAAATCATCACTTTACTTATTCTTTATACCCGCACGCAAACAGCTGGGTCGAAGCGGAAACGGTAAAGGAAGCATGGAAGCTGAATCACCCCTTTACAGTTTCAGAAGGGTTTGCGAAAGGAAATCAGCAGCTCTTTGCCATCAATCATCCATTTCTCCACTTGGATGCAGTGAAAAAAGCAGAAGACAACGAGGATCTCATTATTCGCTTTCATGAATTTGCCGGCGGAACACAGGACGTCACGATCACACCTGCCTTTCAGTATGATGGCTGGCTGGAATGCGATCTTCAGGAACGAGGCACAGCAGAGGAGAAAAAGGCAGGTCCTATCAAGTTAACGGTAACACCTTATGAGGTGAAAACCGTGCGGATCTATAGAGGGGAGTAAAAAGGAGAGGCCGACACCTAAAACAGAGTCGGCCTCATTCTTATTTATTTTGATCGCTGTTCAAATTTCTCCTTAGATCTGACTGTTGTTTTTTCGCTAAATCATCGGTTGCAGCGCTGGTAAATTTCGCATTAACATCTGAGTTTTTTTCGGTGAGACTGCGGTTATTGTCTTTTTCCATGGATTGACCCTCCTCAGGTACTGTGAAATGTTCGGTTATATTTTTACCGATTCATGAAAAAGAATTCCTTATATAGGCTGCTTTTGTAACTTTTATATTTATTTCACACCTTTTTTATACTATTTTGCGTGAATAACAAATAATAGACCATACATATTAGTTCTTACTAAATATGTATGGTCCAATTTACGTTCCTTTTCAACAAGTGCGGTCTTTTCTTTAATAACTACTTGCGTTAACTGGTTTCGTATTATAGGAAATGAACATCTGTCGATCATAGAGCTTATCCACGTCTCATCTAAAGTTACTAGTAATAAACTTCATAAATTCATCATCCGATGATTCCTTTCTTTTGTTCTCCAGAAATTTTGCATCTTCACCTGCAAGATATCGAAAACGCTCTGTTTGATCTATTGCGGCTTCATAAATCACCTTAGCCACGAGTTCCGGTGTAGAGACGTTGGTCTGAAAACTTTCCATTTGCTTTTGAAGTACCTTTTCATGATAGGTTTTATACACTTCCAAGGATTCATCCATTATCAATTCCAAGGATCGACCTGTAAAGTCCGTGGCAATGTTTCCAGGCTCTATCACTTTTACCTTAATATTTTGAGTTGCTAGTTCATAGTAAAGTGATTCCGAAAATCCTTCAATTGCCCACTTGCTCGCATGGTAGAGGGATATAAGTGGAAAGGCAACACGTCCACCAATAGACGATAAATTAATAATCATTCCTGCCTTGTTCGTTCTGAAATGGGGCAGAATGGCTTTGGTTGAATTCATAACACCAAACACATTCACATCAAATTGCTTTTTGACCTGAACATCAGTCGCAGCTTCAAAAGGGCCAAATGCAGCATAACCCGCATTATTCAGCAGGACATCAATTTTACCGAAATGTTCAATTCCTTTTGTGATAGCATCTTGAATCGTTGCTTTTCGCTCGACATCTAGCTTTGTCACCAAGACACAATCCAATCGATTTAATTCCGTTTCTTTCTCTGGAGACCGCATGGTAGCCACCACATTCCATCCCCGCTCTGAAAAATAGTTGGCAGTTGCTCTTCCAATACCCGAAGAAGCTCCTGTAATTAAAATCGTCTTCATCTTTATCCCCTCCTTGTTTGATTCTTCGCAAAAAGTATATAACACAAAATAAACAAAGTAAACTAAAATTACTTATTTAGTATAGTGCGTTTCTTTTTCTTATATTGTTTATTTTGTACAATAATTCGATATAATGGTGTATGTAAAGAAAGGAGGCTTATTCTTGTGAAAAAATCAGCAAGTACTGACAAATACATCGAAAAGATCAAACCAATTATAAGAAAAACCAGGTTTAGTCAACTGACAATAGATGATATCGCAAGGTGTATGGATATTAGTAAAGGAACACTTTATAAGAATTTTTCAACGAGAGACGAGATCATAGAGGTAGTCGTAGCGCATTATATTAACTACCTCGATGAAGCAGATACCATTGTACAAGATGAAAATTTTTCATTTGCCGAGCGTTTCCAAAAAACGTTTGAACATTCATTGAAATGTGTTATCTATGTATCTGATTTGTTTTTAATTGATCTTAAAGAATCCTATCCATATTTGTTTGAAAACCTTGTGTCTGCCCAGCAAAATCGTATTAAAAACCTAGAGTCTTTCTTTAAAGCCGGTATGAATCAGGGGATATTTAACCGGATAAATGCTGTGTTGTTTATGGTTCAAGATGATGCTGTCCTTCGTCGCATCATGGTACCTTCATTTTCCATAAAGTATGATCTTACCTTAAAACAAGCACTTATGGACTTTTATCAAATGAAAAAGTATCAGCTGTTTAAACCGGAATATCTCAATACAGTTAATGATTCAGTTATTGAGAAAGAGATTGTTCAAACCCTATCGACAATCACATAAGCGCTGAACGTCTTTTAAAGGACAAAATCCTTCTTACTGGACTTAAGTGAAAATTTGTGAGTACAAAGATTAGAGGCCATTAACACCCTTTAATTCTTGGTATGGTGTTAATGGCCTCTAAAGAATTGTTTAAATGGTAAGCTTTAAAATTTTCAAATAACATGTACAAATGCATCTGAGTTTTTTTCGGTGAGACTGCGGTTATTGTCTTTTTCCATGGATTGACCCTCCTCTTTTTCAATGTGTGAAACCTCATGCTCTATCGTCACCCTATGTAAAGGTGTCACTTAGACATAGTTTACCCGATCAGTTTAATGCCATTCGTTCTTCTTATATGACAGCATAGGAAATGCGGCAGATCATAATATGGGAAACTTTATTCTAGTCTGCCGCTTAATTCTAGCGATTAGCTAAATCACATATTTCTACTGAGCTCATACTTTTCCTCGTAAAAGAGTAAGCTGCTGAAAAAAAAGCCAAAATCACAATGAATCCCCCTACCCAGGCATTTATGGTGACAGGATATTGATTCACAATTAAACCGCCAATTGCAGATCCTAAAGCCACCCCGATATGCAAAGAGGAAGTATTGAAACTTAATTGAATATCCGTAGATTCCGGAGCCGATTTTATCAAATAGCTTTGGATTGCAGGGCTCGGTGCCATATTAAATGTACACCAAACAACGACCACGATAAGTAAACTGATCAAGGAAATTGTAGCCAATGGCAGTAAAAGTATTGCTGTTGCGTGTAACAGAAGAGTAATAAAAATAGTTTTTCTGGCCCCGAGTTTATCCGATGCCAAGCCGCCAATCCAACCTCCTGCAATTCCTGCTAACCCATACACCAGCAAAATAAAACTAATCATTGAAGTTGATAAATTCATCGTATCGTGTAGAAACGGCGTAATATAGGCATAGATTGTAAATTGCCCGGTCATCTGTAAAATCGAAATGGCATGTGCGGAAACGATCTTCGGATTTTTCAGGGTCCGAAGCTGTTCCCGCAAACTTATCGTTGGTTGCGGTGCAACTTTGGGTAAAAAACGAACAATACATAACAAAACGATCAAGGTGAGGGCGGCAACCAGTGCAAATGTCGTGCGCCAGCCCCATTGTTCACCAATTAATGTTCCTAAAGGTACTCCTAGCACCAAAGATGCACTGATTCCCATGAAGATAATGCCAATCGCTCGACCTCTTAATTCGGGAGCAACTACATTCGCAGCTAAAGTTATCGAAAGAACAACGACTAGTGAACAGCTTGCAGCCAGAATAACTCTTGTAATCAAAAGTATGGTGAAATTCGGACTAAGCATTGAGATCATATTTCCGGTAAAAAAGACAAGCATTGCTATTATTAATAATTTCCGTCGTTCCACTTTTGACGTTAAAGCGATGAGTACAGGAGATCCAAAAGCGAATACAAGTGAGTAGACGGTGACCAGTTGACCAACTATCCCAACTGGTACTTGGAGGTCTGTAGCAATCATGTCTAAAATACCCCCAATGACAAGCTCTACTGTACCTACGACAAAGGATGCGAACGCCAAAATAAGTATTCTTTTATCCATAAAAGTTCCCTCCCTTGTATTAAGCGGAACTTGCCGTTGGCCGCACAATAATCTCGTTCACATCGACTTCAGCCGGCTGCTCGACGGCATATAAGATCGAACTCGCAATGGCGTCAGCCGGAATTGAAATGCGGCGATATTCAACCATTCTCTGTCGGGCCTCGTCGTCAGAAATACTGTCAGCAAGCTCTGATTCGGTAACTCCGGGTGACACAAGTGTTACGCGAATGTCGCCGCCAACCTCCTGACGCAAGCCTTCAGAAATGGCACGGACGGCGTACTTCGTCGCGCAATATACTGCTGCTGTTGGCGTTACACTGTATGCGCCTATCGAAGCGATGTTAATGAACTGGCCAAATCCTTGTTCTTTCATAATCGGCAGTCCCGCAGCAATTCCGTGTAGGACACCGCGGATATTCACGTCAATCATGCGATTCCACTCATCGGCCTTCAGCGCTTCCAGAGGAGAGAGCGGCATAACACCGGCGTTGTTCACAATCACATCAACTCTTCCATAAGTATCTTTTGTAAATGTAATAAACTCCTCCATTTGCTCTCTTTTTGTTACATCTAGCTCTCGATAATCGGCAAAGCCGCCTTCTGAACGGATCTCGGAGGCAAGAGCCTCTAATCGATCCGTTCTCCTTGCTCCTAAAACTACGCGGGCTCCCCTTTGAGCAAGCATACGTGCTGTCGCTTCACCGATCCCACTGCTTGCACCTGTAATAACTACAACTTTTTCAGATATGTTTGACATGTCTTCTCTCCTTGTGAGCTATTTATGTTTTTCTCGATAAAAAACCATTCCCGCGTGGTATAAAACATCATCGCGAAATTCGCCATCTGCAGTAAATCCAGTGTCATCTACATAATCAATGTGGTTTCCTTTAATGGTATAGCTCCCAGTGTAGGCACTTTTGATCGTGCCGCGTGCCTCGTCATAACGGCCATTAGGCAGGAGTTCTTGGCGGATATATCCGTCAGCGGTGACCCACATTCCGACATAAGGGTGATGCTTAGTATTTTGAGACTCCATTTTTTCTTCTCCTCTTTTGTTTGGATTACTTTCCGTTGTTTCTTCGCGGTTCTCTCGAGATGCATTCTCATTTGTTGCACATGCCTCTAAAGCAAACAAACTGATGAGAAAAAACGGAATTGTACGCCTGGCAATTAAGTTCACCTTTCTACCCTCCTTGGATTTGGATAAGTTAAGTATGAAACAAGATGGTTTTTAAGGGGTAGAGGATTAATACTGAATTATTGCCTAATTCTCCAAACTCAAATAAAATTGAGCTAACTATTAATATGGGGGGAGTTAGTATGGCGAGAGAAACAAAAATGGGATATAACGATCTCGAACGTCAAATTGAATTAGCGCAGTTGATTGAACGTTTTACTGACAAGGATGGAATACATTCGACGGCAATTCAATCGCTCTCTTTCATTCGTGCTTCCAAAAAAGGGGACCCAATTTATACAATCCATAAACCGGCTTTATGTATCGTCGCTCAAGGGAGAAAGCTAGTGATGCTCGCGCAGGAAAGGTATTATTATGATCCTTCTCAGTACCTTGTTGTTTCTGTCGACTTGCCAATTTCCGGGCAGATTCTCCAAGCTACCTCTCATTCTCCCTACTTGTGCCTCAGATTAGATTTTGACTTTCAGCAGATAGTTGACATTATGAATGAATCCGATAAACCATTGGGCGAAAAAGGAAGCTCTGAACGAGGATTGTTTGTTAGTAAAACGAATGTATCTCTTCTTGATGCCGTTATAAGACTGGTTCGGCTGTTAGAAGCACCCGAGGATATTCCCGTGCTGGCTCCACTCGCCATTCGGGAAATTCTTTACCGGATTCTTATGGATGAACACGGTGATTCTGTAAAGCAAAGGGCAATGATTGGCAGCCATGCACAGCGTATTGCGAAAGTAATTGATCTAATACAGAAAAATTTTGCTGAGCCTTTGCGGATAGATGTATTGGCGTCAGCTGCAAATATGAGCTCCTCATCGATGCATCATCACTTTAAAGAAGTAACGGGGATGAGTCCAATGCAATATCAGAAACAGTTGAGACTGCAAGAGGCTCGCCGCCTGCTGCTTTCAGAAACTGCAGACGCGGCAAATGCAGGCTTCCAGGTCGGTTATGAGAGTCCATCCCAATTCAGCAGAGAATATTCAAAACTGTTTGGTTTGCCGCCGATTAGCGATATCAAGCGGCTTCGTGAGTCTTGAATGTTTTTGTTTCAATATGTTGTTTGACTCCGCAGCCATGCAATAATATTTATTTTTGGAGGAAATGAATGGATTTAATAGATTTGCTTAAAAGTAGTTACTTATGGCATCTTTTTAGTTATGAGAAAAAGAGTTGTTTACGAGATAACCAGGCAAATAATGCATTTCATGAAGAAGTGAAAAAGGAATGTTATTTGTTCTATCAGCACTCGGAGTATGCGCTAATCCTCGAAAATGCATCGTGTCTCACTGCTGCTGACCTTTTCAATGAGGGGGATGTTTATATCACAGATAAAAAGTTCACCTGGACATATGTAAACACCCATGAGTCTTATTTAGGTCCTTACTTTAGTCGTAAAAACAACGAATAGAGCCGTAAATTATTTATACCGGTTTATTCACATCTTACATCTCTAAGCATCAGATTTTTTGACTTGAATCGTACTTTGATTTAAAATATGTTTAAACATTTAAACGTAGTTATCGAATTATAGGAGTGTTTCCATGGGTTCCAAGGCAGCTATAGAAAATTTCCGGACGTGTATCCCTCTTTTTCAAGCCCTTAGCGATGAATATAGGCAAGATATCATATTATTGTTGGGAGAGAAGGAACGCTTGACGGTTAGCGAAATTGCTGAACAGTCAAAGCTTTCGAGACCGGCCATTTCACATCATTTGAAAATTCTAAAACAGAACCATCTTGTTTCTGTAGAACAGCAAGGGACGAAACGGTATTACTTCCTCACGCTTGCACCTGCCTTAGAGCAGCTAAAAGCACTCATTCTTACGATAGAGGCAGATTGTAATTAAAACGAAGGATTGACAAGTGGTTTTCCCTAAATGATTTGAGTTTCATTATTGACTTTTAGTTTGAGTGTTTAAACGTTTAATCAATTATGAATAAAGAAAGAGGGAACGCAATGAAAAAAACCACAGTGTTAGTAACAGGCGGTACAGGATATTTGGCATCTTGGATAGTCAAAGACCTGCTGAAAGAAGGACATGATGTCAGAATTACAGTACGCGATAAAGGCAAGGAGGAAAAATACGAGCATTTACGTCAAATCGAGAAAGAGACTCCAGGGAATTTGTTCATTTATGAAGCGGACCTATTAAAAAAAGGGAGCTTTGATCTAGCCGTCGAAGGAACAGAATTCGTCTTCCATACGGCTTCTCCTTTTTATCTCAGCGGTATCAAAGATGCTTACAACGAATTAGTAAAGCCGGCAAAAGAAGGCACGCGTAATGTGTTGCTTTCTGTAAATAAAGCAGATTCCGTAAAACGAGTTATACTTACTAGCAGTGTAGCAGCGGTTCATGGTGATAATCGTGATATGAATGGGAAACAAGAGTTTACAGAAAAGGATTGGAATGAGAGCAGCTCCGTAGAACACCAGCCTTACAACTATTCGAAAACAGTAGCAGAGAAAGAGGCTTGGAGCATTCAGAAGGAACAAAATAACTGGGATCTCGTAACGATCAATCCAAGCTTTATATTAGGACCCTCATTAACAAAACGGGCGGATTCTACAAGTATTTCAACCATTCTTGATTTACTAAAAGGCACATATAAAACGGGCGTGCCTAAATTATTTTTCGGTATGGTAGACGTTCGGGATACGGCCAAAGCACATATACTTGCTGCCTTTACGGAAAATGCTTCGGGGAGATACATCATCTCTGGAAAAGAAGCATCAGTTTTTGATATGGCAAAGATATTAGAAGGAAAATTCCCAGATCAATATGCACTACCAAAGCGGGAAGTACCAAAGCCATTGATGTGGCTTATTGCCCCAACGCTTGGGTTTACCAGGAAATACGTTTCAACTAACGTCGGCCACAGCCTGAAATTAAACAATAGCAAAAGCATAAAGGATCTGGGTATGAACTATCGAAGCCTTGAAGCCACTTTGATTGATCAAAAGAATCAATTAGATGAAGCAGGCCTAATTTAAGTTTTGATTTCCAGTAGATTAGTAGCGTCATGAAACAGAACTTGTATCCTAGTAATTTGTAACTTTCGTCCAATTGATTTATTTCTCAAGCTATGTCCGTTGAATCGATACAGTAAGCGTGCTATTTATTGAGTAATGACAAATCAAATAGGAGAGATGAATCAATGGCGAGTGAGCAGAACATAAAAAAGGCTGAACGGTACGCGACCCTTATCCCGATGAAGGAGCTTCGTTCAAAAGAGGATCAGTTATACCCTTTTTCAGTGTATGGGCGATTGAGGAAAGAGACGCCGGTACGTTATGACGAGAGCAGAGGCTGCTGGGATGTTTTCCGGTATGATGACGTACATTTCGTGTTAAAGAATCCAAAGCTGTTTTCATCACAGCGTGGAGGAGAAAGCGGCTTTCAAGGCAGTATTCTGACGATGGATCCGCCGCGGCACTCGAAGATGAGAAATCTAGTGAACAAGGCTTTTACACCAAAAGCGATAAGGAATTTAGAGAAACGAATCGAAGATGTGACAACGTATTTGATCGACCAAGTAAAAGAGAACGAGAGGATGGATATTGTCCATGATCTTGCCGGCCCGCTACCGGTGATCATCATCGCTGAGCTGCTTGGAGTACCTGCGAAGGATCGGGAGCTTTTTAAAACGTCCTCAGATATTCTCGTGGCAGGAGCAGAGGATGATTCGGAAAAAGCCTTTGAGCGAATGGCGCAAAAACGCAAGGAAGGCAGCGAGTTTTTAAGAGATTATTTTATTAAGATTATTGAAGAAAGAAAAGCTCATCCCGAAGAGGATTTAATATCCCTCTTGCTGTCGGCGGAAATTGACGGTGAAAAATTAACAGAAGATGAAATACTGGCGTTCAGTATCCTGCTGCTTGTGGCGGGGAATGAAACGACAACCAATTTAATCACAAATGCAGTCCGTTATCTGGTAGAAGATAAAAAGATTCAAGAACATGCTCGTGCTGATCTTTCATTGATTCAGAATCTAGTAGAGGAAACATTGCGTTTTTACCCTCCTATCCAAGCTATTGGCCGAGTTGTAAAGGAAGATGTTGAGATAGGTGGTCAATTTATCCAAAAAGGCTCACAGGTCGTTAGCTGGGTAGCCTCGGCAAACCGTGATGAAGATAAATTCGAAGAGGCTGATCGTTTTTTATTGGAAAGAAAGTCTAATCCTCATATGAGTTTTGGCTTTGGCATCCACTTTTGTTTAGGCGCTCCGCTTGCACGTCAGGAAGGTGCCATCGTTCTCTCTACTCTGTTGAAGAAGTTTTCCGACCTTTCAAAGTTTGAAGAAACAGCTTTGGAACCTATTCAAAGCCCATTTGTTTTCGGAGTGAAAAACCTTCTTGTTCAAATGAAAAAATAAAAAAAGCTGTTCCGTATATGAACCTATGATTCATATATGGAACAGCTTAAAAATTTTTTTAAACGAATATATCTAAAACAAGAGCTAGTCCAAATGCGATAAATGCTAGCAATGTTTCCATGACTGTCCACGTTTTAAAGGTTTCTTTCACGGATAACCCCAAGTATTCTTTAACTAACCAAAATCCTGCATCGTTTACGTGAGATAGCATTAACGATCCTGCGCCAGTAGCGATAACCAACAATTCTAAATTGACATCGCTCATATTGGCGATGATCGGAGTGATGATACCGGCTGCTGTTGTCAAGGCAACTGTTGCAGAGCCTGTAGCGACTCGAATTAAGCCGGCAACCAAAAAGGCAAGCACGATAGGTGAAAGTGACAATTGCTCGGACATATTGGCAATGGTAGTACCAACACCGCTATCGATCAGAATTTGCTTGAATCCGCCGCCTGCTCCGATGATAAGAGTAATTGAGGAGAGAGGCAGCAAGCATTCTTCGGTTAATTTTTTGATCAAGTCACCATTCATGCCTTGTCGGTAGCCTAAGAAGATATACGCAGCAAACACAGAAAGCAAAAGAGCCATGACAGGGCTTCCAATAAACGCGAGAAGATTCTCCACAAACTCTGGCAGCGGCAATAATGGCGCTATAATCGATAAGACCATGAGTAAAATAGGCAAAACGATTACGACAAAAGAAATTCCAGTGCCCGGAAGCTGTTTTATTTTCGTTTCAACCCGAATGATTTCTGGTTCTTTTTCAGGAACCACACGTTTATGAATCCATTTAGCAAATATCGGCCCCGCAATAATTGCGGCCGGGAATGCAATAATTAAGGAATAAAGAAGAACTCCTCCCAGATCAGCATTATAAATCCCAATTGCCGTCATTGCACCTGGGTGCGGCGGAACCAAACCGTGGACGATGGACAAACCGGCGAGCACGGGTACTGCAATCAAGAGAATGTTTTGATTGGTTGATTTTCGAATCGCTATCGCAAGCGGAAGCAAAATGACTAAACCGACTTCAAAAAATACCGGAATCCCAATGATGAAACCAGAAAGCAGCATCGCCCATGGGAGTTTTTTTGCACCGAATTTTTTAATGAAAAATTCTGCGACCTGCATTCCTGCCCCGGAGTCAGACATCATTTTTCCTAAAATTGTGCCTAATGCAAGAATTCCGACTAAATGGCCAAGAACACTGCCGACTCCATGTTCGTAGGCTTCGACAATCTTGTCCATGGATAGTCCGGAAAATACTGCTAAGAAAAGGCTTGCAACAGTTAGGCTGATAAATGCATGCCATTTCCAGAGTGATACCCCTAAAACAACGATAACAATAGATAATAGTGTGATGATCAGAAGATAGATCTCCATCTTGTTCCCCCATTCTTAGTAATCGTTTTCAATAATGACTACTGTGTCGTTTGCAACCGCTTAAACTTAATAGTAGAGACTCTATTCCCATTTGTTCTTTCCCTTTATACTAATTTTATCATAAATTTAATAGATATTATATTTTGATGTCTCGAAGTGTTAGTTGAGATCGTATCACTGCACGTAAAAAGGCCACCCGTAATTAGGTGGCCTGGAATCGTTTAAGGAACATGCCTTAATCTTTAAAAATGGAGTCAATCTTATCAATTTCTTCTTTCGTTAGCTCAACGTTCAATGTTTTTAAGTTGTTTATTACTTGTTCGGGTTTTTTTGCACCAGGAATGATTGTGTCAATAGCATCCCAGGTTAAGTACCAGGCAAGGACAACATGCGCCACCTCTGCATTTTTCGCATTGGCGATTTCACGTACCTGATCTACTTTTTCCAAGTTGCGAATAAACGCTTCCCCTTGAAACAGCGGAATTTTTGCCCGAATATCATTGAATTTCGTATCTTTTGTATATTTGCCGCCTAACAACCCTGAGGCGAGCGGGAAGTAAGGAACAAATGAAATATTATTTTCTGCTGTGTACGGCAATAGATCTTTTTCTGCTTCCCGTTTGAAAAGGTTGTATTCAGCCTGCAGAACGTCTACGTAGCCGTCTTTATTAGCTTCTTTTAATTGCTCGATGGAAAAGTTAGACACACCTATGCTTTTTATTTTTCCTTGATCCTTTAGCTCTTTGAGCGCGCCGACCGCTTCGTCCTTTGGTGTGTGTTCATCTGGAAAATGAATGTAAAACAAATCGATGTAATCGGTTTGAAGCCGTTTTAAACTGCTTTCCACGGCATCTTTTAAAAACGCAGGCGAGTTATCAAATTCCACCTCGCCATCCACAAACTTATGAGCACCCTTCGTTGCGATGACAACTGAATCTCTGGATCCTCTTTCTTTGATGACCTCCCCGATTAGCTCCTCTGAGCGTTCAGGTCCATAAATAAAAGCAGTATCTAAAAAATTGATGCCATGATCCAAAGCCGTACGAACAAGTTCTTTACCAGTTTCTTCGTTTAAATCAGGATAGAGGTTATGACCTCCTACAGCGTTTGTGCCAAGGCCAATGGGATTCACGATTAAACCTGATTTTCCTATTTCGATTTGTTCAGCCATTTAATATGTCATCTCCTTTTCCTAGATAATCATATCTTATCAAAATGGCGTGAAAGAATAGAAATAACTAGCTCATACTAGATTTGCACTTCACTCATTAATGCGAGAGTATTGTCTTCTGTATCTTTAAAGAACGCCATCCACGTCTCTATTTGTCCTATTTTGGCAACGAAAAGAGGTATTTTCATGTTTTCTTTTCTGAGCGATTTTCTTTAATAATCAGACTAACAGCCTTAGCAATTGCATCTCTTGTCTCACTTGGCATTTTTGCGGCATCTGTATCGTGCGATGGACCAAAAGGATTTGTTGCAGACCATGCGGTAGCTAAGGCCATGATGGCAGTCAAGAGAAAACCAGGAGTAAATGTCGTTCCTACCTGTCCGGCGCTTTGCGCATTCGTTATCGCTTTAATTTTCTTGTCACGGGCAGAGGCTCTCTCAGTTAAGCTGCCTACCTTCTGTTCCAAACTGTACCATGCCATTAGCCGCATTAGATCGGGATGTGTCATAGCAAAATCGAATACTCTTGCCGCATAACCAGGAAGATCCTCAGGTGTAAAGTCAATTTCTTCATAGACGCGTGTTAGGTGTTTTTGGAGAACAGTTGTAAAAAGCGTCTCTTTATTCTCAAAGTAAATGTAAATCAGGTTCTTGTTGCATTCAGCATTTTTAGCTATGCGATCAACACGCGCGCCCGCAATGCCATAGGAGGAGAATTCCTTCATAGCTGCCTCTAGAATCCGTTCTCTTGTTGCTTCAGCGTTTCTCAAATGATGTCCCTCCTATAAATTGAATTTTGTTTACAATATATCACATAGATCAATCATTTGACCAACCGGTTAGTTAGGTGTATATTCTAACTAACTAGTTGGTTAGAAAACTAGTATTCTTAATGAAAGAAGGAATTCACGTGACACAGATCAACACAAAGATTGCCATTGTTACAGGCGGAAGTCGCGGCATTGGCCGAAGCACTGTACTTAGTCTTGCAAACCGCGGCATTAACTCGATTTTCACTTACAATTCTAATCAAGAAGAAGCTGAAAAAGTCGTCTCCCTAGTACGAGAATCGGGGCGCAATGCCATCGCCTTACAGTTAGATACCGGTCATGTCAGCACGTTTGACTCCTTTGTCCAAAGCATAGGTCGGGCGCTCAAAGAGCTGGGAGCTGAGCGATTCGATTACCTCGTGAACAATGCCGGTATCTCGCATCACAATGCATTTGAGAAGACGACCGAGGAAGAGTTGGATAAGCTTTACGAAGTTCACTTCAAGGGAGTGTTCTTTCTAACTCAGAAGTTGTTACCGCTTATCAATGATGGCGGCCGGATTGTGAACATCTCCACAGGTCTTACACGCATCGCTGTGCCGGAAAGCGGTGCCTACGCATCCATGAAAGGTGCGGTCGAGGTCCTGACCCGTTATATGGCGAAAGAATTAGGTCCGCGCGGAATCGCTGTCAACACTGTCGCCCCAGGAGCCATCGCGACTGATTTCAGCGGTGGCATGGTCCGCGATAATCCTGAGTTGAACAAGCATATTGCAGAGATGACGGCTCTTGGTCGTGTAGGTCAACCCGAAGACGTCGGTCAGGCGATCGCCTCGCTGCTTTCCGACGAGAATCGATGGGTCAATGCCCAGCGCATAGAGATATCTGGCGGAATGTCGATCTAAC
The DNA here is from genome assembly GCF_017832095.1 of Bacillus capparidis. Lineage (NCBI taxonomy): Bacteria > Bacillati > Bacillota > Bacilli > Caryophanales > Bacillaceae > Bacillus > Bacillus capparidis. The sequence goes on along the minus strand of NZ_JAFDST010000002.1, from coordinate 945,681 downwards.
GTCAAGGGGCGTCTATAATAAAAAGGAGTAAGGCAAGTTGAGCCTTACTCCTAATATCCCGCATTAACGGGCAGTAAGACCCTCACCTCAAGGTTATGAGTGTAAACGAGGAATACTAGGTGGGGGATAACTGCCCGTAAAAGCCCGATTGGTTCAACTAACAATCAGTGGGGGATTGATGTACGAAGGCTAAAAATATAACCTCCTATTGCAAAGCCTTCACTAGCATATCCTATGCGTTGTCCCCACTGCTTGAAGTTTCACTTTATGTGTATGCTATTTTTTCATTACCTCAGCCACAATCTCAAACGACCGAAGACGTGCTTTATGATCATAAATTTGACCGTTTATAATCATTTCATCCGCCCCGGTTTCATTTAAAAAGTTCTGCAATTTATCTTTAACCGTTTCAGGACTTCCGGCAATGGAAGAGCCTAGCTGCTGCTCGAGCGCCTGTTTTTCATAGTCACTCATGAGGTCTTCCAAGTGATCCACAGGCGGACGAAGCGGCGAAAGGTTATTTCTGATCAGGTTTAAAAATTGCTGATGCAATGAAGTCTCCAGGCGCTTTGCTTCTTCATCTGTATCTGCGGCTGTAACGTTCACACCAACCATCGCATACGGTTCGCTAAGAATGTTAGATGACTTGAAGGAACGGCGGTATAGATCGAGAGCCGGCAGCGTATGCTGTGGTGAAAAATGGCTGGCGAAAGCAAATGGGAGACCTAACTGTCCGGCAAGCTGTGCGCTGTAGCCGCTTGAACCGAGCAGCCAAATCGGGATATCCGATCCTTCGCCCGGAATCGCTCGAATAGGCATTCTTCCAGAAGCTGATAACGGATCAAAATAGGCTCGGAGCTCTGCTAATTGCTCAGGGAAATCATCACCGTCGCTTCTGCGGTCGCGTCTTAGCGCATGGGCTGTCAGCTGGTCTGTTCCGGGCGCGCGGCCAAGACCGAGATCAATGCGTCCGGGGAAGAGAGCTTCAAGCGTACCGAATTGTTCGGCAATGACAAGAGGCGCATGGTTTGGCAGCATGATTCCGCCAGATCCGACGCGGATTTTCGATGTGCCCGCTGCCACATGGCCGATAACCACAGAAGTGGCTGAGCTTGCAATCATAGGCATATTATGGTGCTCCGCCAGCCAATATCGATTGTAGCCCCATTTTTCTGCATGCTGGGCAAGATCAAGTGTATTTTGCAACGACTGAGAAGGGCTTCCTCCGTCAATAATTGGTGAAAGGTCCAGCACTGAAAATTTTATATCGCTTAATTGTTTTGCTTTCTTATTTTCAGACATCGCTTCATCTTCCTTCGTTTATGATCATGTATCAGGGTCATTCCCCAAAAACATATTTACATTTTATCAAGCGATGACGCCGGCTCAAAATATAACGACTTGGGATTAAGGGATCAGCCGTTTAATCAAACGTTTAATTAAACGGCAGCTCCTTGCATATTAAGCAGGGAACCGATATGATTTGGTTAAATCAACCATCCATAAGAAAGGGTGAACAAAGATGGCAAACCAGCTGCCGCCGGGTCAATTTGAAACAGAGAAATGGCCAATTTTGCATCAGGGTGACGTTTACCAATTTGATGAAGACACATGGAATTTCAGGTTGTTTGGCAAGGTAAAAGAAGAAATCACGTTATCCTATTCGGACGTAATGAATCTTCCAAAAACGGTATCAACGATTGACATGCATTGTGTAACAACTTGGTCCAAATTCGGTTCAAGCTTTGAAGGAATCGCACTGCGTGAACTGGTAAACTTAGTTGAGCTTGAGAAGGATGTCAGCTATATTAAAATTTACGGCTACTATAACGGAGACCGGTTTGGCTATTCTGCGAATTTGCCGCTTGAAGCGCTGCTTGGAGACGATGCTTTGTTCGTGTACCGGTGGAAGGATTCGAATGAGAAGGAATGGGAGGGCATATCTCCAAAGCACGGGTATCCGCTGCGATTTATCCCGCCGGAGTCCTTCTATTTATGGAAGGGTTCGAAATGGGCGTCTGGCATTGAATTTATGAAGGAAGATGAAGCAGGATTTTGGGAGGAATTGGGCTACTCGATGACGGCAAATTCGTTTAAAGAGGAGCGATATCGCTAATTTTTTCGCGGAATGGAGCGAACTTAATCTCTGCATTCGTATATTAGGCCAACCGGAATGACTGGTTGGCCTTAAATTTATTTCAATAAAACGGCCGAAAGGAGAATTGTATGGTTACCTTGCTTATAGCAGATAGAGATCCTAATGAATGTATCGGTATTGAATGGCTCGTTAAAAACTATTCGATTGGGTTTGAGCGGCAATATCTGGTTCATACGATGGATGATTTAGTAAAGACGATTGAAGAGGACAATCCGTCTGTTCTTTGTTTAGAAATTGATTTAGTACCGGCCTCACAATTCGAAACGGTCAAGAGATTAATCCAGCGATATGCGATCAAAACGATTGTTGTAACAGCGGAGGCTACATTTGAAAGAGCATTGCAGGCATTAGAGGTGAGGGCCTATGAATTTTGGGTCAAACCGTTTTCCTTGGAAAAGGTAAAAAAGACACTGCAATCAGTCTATCGACAATCGAAGACGCCAAAAAGGAATAGCGTTCTAATCGAAACAAATCAAAATCCGATTGGATACAATCATTTGCTGCAGAAGAATGATAAAACAAGAGGAATAAAATTTGTTAGTCTGCTTCAAATGAATAAAAGCCGCTTAGCGGATCTTCATCGGTTCTTAAAAGAATACCCGTTTCCTTCATCGGTTGCGATTTTGCCATTGAGTGAAATGATTGCTGTTGTACATACGGATAATAACCTGGATGCAGCAGATGTTTATCAGGAGCTGAGAACGATTTTAAGAGAGTGGAATGAAAGGTATCAAGAAGCGGTAACGATCGTCCTTTACTACTCAAAAAATACCTCCATTTCACTTCACGAAAAATATTTGAATGCATTGAATGCGTTTGAAATCCGTTTTTTTCAAGGGAACCGTGACATCACGCTAATTGAAGACGATGTGAAATGGGAAACGATTGATCCCTTCCTCACCTCCTCAGAACAAAGGGCATGGATTGAGATGTTGAACAATAAAGATAAAGAGAGCATTAAACACTGGATGTATCAGCAATTTCTCAACATCAAAGAGCCATATCCGAGCCCTGGATTACTTCGAATTCGCTTAACAAGCATTTTAGCGCAAATCCGCCGCTTTATGAAAAACTTTCATTTGGACACGGTAAATCCGTTTGAAATGTCGTATCAGAAGGTATTTCAATCGATCTTATATGAGACAGTCTTGTACCGAATTGTTCAGGATTTGCTTTTATTTGTCTATGAAGTCATTGACGGTGTGAGCCTCCAGCAGCAAAAAGCAACAACAGATATTGTGGAACAAGCGATACATTATATCCAAACCCATTATAAAAATCCGAATCTTTCCTTAGAGAATGTGGCCAATTTTGTGGATAGAAGCTCCTCATATACGAGTCATATACTGGCGAAACGATTAGGGACCAATTTTCGGGAACTGGTCAATCAGATGAGAATGAAGGAAGCGGAAAAGCTGCTTCTAGGAAGCAACATGGGCATCCAGCAGATCTCTTATGAAATAGGTTTTCGGAATGCTAATTATTTCAGCCGCGTATTTAAACAAAAGCACAATACAACGCCCAGAGAATTCAAAGCGAAAAAAAGCATCTGAATCGAAAAAAAATGCTATAAATACAAAAATAAATGCTAATAATAGTGATCTGATCGAAAAAGATTATCTTAATTTCAAAACTTCTATTCTATTTTTCTGAGGCGATTCTTATTAAAATAAAATAAATAATCAGAAAATTCCAAAGAGTAGGAGGATTAATATGGATCAAATCAATGAAAAAAAAGAGGTCAAACAATACAAAGGCTTTGAGCTGCATTCAAAGGGCTGGATTCAGGAAGCAGCGCTCAGGATGCTAAATAATAATTTGCACCCAAATGTAGCTGAAAATCCGGATGAGCTCATTGTATATGGTGGAATTGGAAAAGCCGCAAGAAATTGGGCGTGCTACGAAGCAATCGTGGAAACCCTTCAGTCTTTAGAAAATGATGAAACGCTCCTTGTGCAATCAGGAAAACCGGTTGCCGTCTTTCGGTCTCATGAGGATGCCCCCCGTGTGCTGATCGCAAACTCTAATTTAGTTCCGGCTTGGGCCAATTGGGATCACTTTCATGAATTGGATAAAAAGGGACTCATGATGTACGGACAAATGACAGCCGGAAGCTGGATTTATATCGGGAGCCAGGGGATTATTCAAGGAACGTATGAAACCTTTGCCGAATGTGCCCGCCAGCACTTTCACGGGAGTTTAAAAGGAACAATTACGGTAACAGCAGGACTCGGAGGGATGAGCGGTGCGCAGCCGCTTGCCATTTCGTTAGCTGGCGGTGTATCGATCTGCATTGAAGTCGATCGTTCCAGAATTAAACGGCGTCTCGATACCAAATATTTAAACACGATGACTGAAGACCTGCAGGAAGCTATCAACATGGCACTTGAAGCAAAGCAATCAGGAAAAGCGATCTCCATCGGCTTGCTTGGAAACGCGGCGGAAGTTTTAAATGAAATGACAGAGCTTGGATTTACTCCTGATATTTTAACAGACCAAACCTCTGCTCATGATCCTTTAAATGGATATATTCCTATCGGTTATTCATTAGAGGAGGCGGAGAACTTGCGAAAAACGGACGGAAAAACCTACATTTCTAAGGCGAAGCAAAGCATTAAGGAGCACGTTCTTGCAATGCTGAAAATGAAGGAACAGGGAGCCGTTACATTTGACTACGGAAACAACATCCGCCAGGTGGCAAAGGATGAAGGAGTCGAAAATGCCTTTGATTTTCCCGGGTTTGTGCCTGCATACATCAGGCCGCAATTCTGCGAGGGAAAAGGGCCTTTCAGATGGGCAGCTTTATCAGGGGACCCTGAAGATATTTATAAAACGGATGAGGTTATTTTAAAAGAGTTCGCTGAGAACACTCATTTGTGCAACTGGATTAAAATGGCGAGGGAAAGAATCGAATTTCAGGGACTTCCTTCCCGAATTTGCTGGCTTGGTTACGGAGAACGAGCGAAATTTGGAAAAATCATTAATGAGATGGTTGCTTCTGGTGAACTGTCAGCACCAATCGTCATTGGCCGTGATCACTTGGATTCCGGTTCCGTCGCTTCGCCAAACCGGGAAACTGAAGCGATGAAGGACGGAAGTGACGCCGTTTCCGATTGGCCGATATTAAATGCGTTAATCAATAGTGTCGGGGGAGCAAGCTGGGTGTCAGTCCATCACGGCGGGGGTGTCGGCATGGGTTATTCGCTTCATGCGGGCATGGTCATTGTAGCAGATGGAACGGAAGCTGCAGCGAAGCGGATCGAACGTGTGCTTACAACAGATCCGGGAATGGGGATCGTCCGCCATGCCGATGCCGGCTACGAAACAGCCGTTCAATCAGCAAAAGAACACGGAATCCATATCCCGATGATTACGAAATAGGAGGCTGCTAATATGACAAAGCCACTCTTTATTCGCCGCGCAAGCCAGCTTGCCACTTTAAAAGGGTCTTCGCAAAAACCGCTTGCCGGAGATCAAATGAAGGATTTGCGGATCGTCGAAGGCGGGTCACTATGGATTGAAGACGGAGTCATTATTTCTGTCGGAGCGGATGAAGAACTCGCTGCAAAGCACAGATCCCAGCTTCAAAACGCAGAACTCATCGATGCGGATGGCTGCCTTGTCACACCTGGACTTGTAGACCCGCATACCCATTTGGTGTTTGCCGGCACTCGGGAAGATGAATTTGATATGCGTTTAAATGGGGCAACCTATATGGAAATTATGAATAGTGGCGGGGGAATTTACGCAACGACAAAGGCGACCCAGGAAGCTTCAGAAGAACTGCTGTACAAAGAAAGCGCAGCTAGGTTGGACCAGTTTCTTCTTCAGGGCGTAACGACGGTGGAAGCAAAAAGCGGATATGGATTGAATCTTGAAACCGAATTAAAACAGCTTCGCGTCGCACAAAGGCTCCAAAACGAGCATGCCGTCGATCTCGTCAGCACCTTTATGGGGGCGCATGCCATCCCCCGTGAGTACAAAGAAAATCCGGATGCATTTGTCGACCTTATCATTCATGAGATGATTCCGAAAGTAGCCGAGCTGGGTCTTGCCGAATTTAATGATGTGTTTTGTGAACATGGCGTGTTTACTCCTGCTCAGTCAAAGCGAATTTTGGAAGCAGGACTGGATCATGGACTCCATCCTAAAATCCACGCGGACGAAATTGAACCTTATGAAGGTGCAGAATTAGCAGCAGAGGTCGGAGCTGTCTCAGCTGACCATCTTCTGAAAGCGTCAGATAAAGGAATCAAAAGGATGGCGGAAAAAGGAGTCATCGCGACGCTTTTGCCGGGCACCGCTTTTTTCTTGATGGCTGAATCAGCGAATGGCAGAAAAATGATTGATACAGGGGTCCCTGTTGCTTTATCGACGGATTGCAATCCAGGTTCTTCCCCGACGCTTTCCCAGCAGCTCATAATGAATCTGGGCTGTGTCAAAATGGGGATGACACCTGCAGAGGTGCTGGCAGCGGCAACGATTAATGCGGCGCATGCGATTAAGCGGGGGCATCTGGTCGGCAGTCTCGAGGAAGGCAAACAAGCGGACGTAGTTATCTTTGATTTGCCAAATTACAAGAGGCTCCAATACCAATATGGAGTGAATCATGTGAAGCGCGTGATTAAAAAAGGGAGAACAGTGGTTCATCAAGGAAGATTAGTGTAGAAAGGAGAAATGAAAAATGGATGACCTGAACCTGGTAAAAGAAAAATCACAACTAACCAATGCCCTTGTCTCTTCTGTTTTACGATTTGTCGGCTACAGCCTGATCGGGATCTTTATTTTCTTTGTCCCGATTACGATTGGGGGCACTTCATCAATCCTTTTAGATCATATTGTAACCTGGATAAGAACTTCATTTTCCGGAGCAGTTCCATACTATGCCCTCCTTGTCGTGGTAGCAGGTGCAGCGCATCCATTCCTGAATAAAAGCTGGAATAAAGATCGTATCAGTATTATTTTTTCAATATTAAAAATTTTGGGTGTTTTACCAACATTCATGATGGTCTTTCATTTAGGACCGGCTTGGCTTATGCAGCCTGATATCGGTCCATTTCTTTTTGAAAAGCTTGTCATCCCCGTAAGCTTGCTTGTCCCGGTAGGGTCGGTTTGTTTAGCCGTTTTGGTCGGATATGGATTGTTGGAGTTTATTGGAGTACTGCTTCAACGAGTGATGAGACCAGTATGGAAAACACCTGGCCGGTCAGCAATTGACGCCGTCGCATCGTTTGTGGGCAGCTATTCAATCGGACTGCTTATTACAAATCGTCTTTTTAAAGAAGGAAAATATACCATTAAAGAAGCTGCCATTATTGCTACCGGTTTTTCTACCGTGTCTGTTACCTTCATGGTGGTAATCGCAAAAACACTTGGACTAATGGAGTATTGGAATTTATATTTCTGGATTTCCTTAGCTGTAACATTTATTGTTACTGCAATCACTGTTCGTATTTGGCCGTTGAATAAAATGAGTGATGATTATTATCAAGGAGAAGGCGATCCGGAAATGATCGTTCGAAAACAAATTTTTCAGCATGCGTGGAAAAGTGCAATGACAACCGCTCAGCAAGCACCTTCTTTATGGAATCTGATCTGGTCGAATTTAAAAGACGGTTTTCTTATGACAATGAGTATTCTTCCATCGATAATGTCCATCGGGCTGTTAGGTCTGATATTAGCTGAGTTCACCCCGTTTTTTGATTGGCTAGGGCTTCTGTTCTTGCCGTTTACTTGGATCCTGCAATTACCGGAGCCATTTTTGGCAGCGAAAGCAGCTTCAGTAGAAATAGCAGAAATGTTTTTGCCAGCTTTGATTGTTGTCGACGCTCCGATCATTACAAAATTTGTCACGGTGTCGTTTCTGTATCAGCGATATTGTTTTTCTCTGCCTCGATTCCATGTATGTTGGCAACAGATATTCCATTCAAAATCCGGGATTTACTATTCATTTGGTTTGAAAGAACGGTGTTAACCCTTCTTATTGTAACACCGATAGCCTATCTTTTTTTCTAAAAATCCAAACAGCAGGTGATCATTATAATGGAATCTACTAAACTTCGTATACAGCCAGACCGTTTACAGAAAAGTATCGAGAAGCTAGCATCGTTTGGGAGAAATGAGCAGGGAGGACTAGATCGAACCACATTTACGCCTGCGGAATTGGAAGCGAGAGATTGGTTAAAACAAGAGCTTCAGTCGCTCGGCCTTGATGTCGTCGTTGACCAGGCGGCAAACATTTGGGGAAAGCGTCCTGGACGTGAAAGCGGACTGCCAGCGATTGCGTTCGGCTCCCATATTGATACCGTTCCAAATGGCGGGAAGTATGATGGTGCACTCGGTGTTTTGCTTGCGTTGGAAGTAATGAAAGTTTTGCAGGAAAATCATCTAACTACTCGCCATCCGTTAGAATTGGTTTCCTTTAGCGCTGAGGAACCAAACCCCTTTGGCTTATCGACATTCGGCAGCAGGGCGATTACGAAAAAATTAACGAAAAAAGACATTGAAGGAGTTAAAAATACGGATGGAGAGCTTTTGACTTCCGCGCTCAAACGCGCCGGCGGCGATCCTGAACTTTTTGAAGAAGCAGCCCGCGATCCAAAGGAGCTAACCGCATTTCTCGAGGTTCATATTGAACAAGGAAAAAGGCTGATCAATGAAGGCATTCCGGTCGGTATCGTCACAGCAATCACTGGAATCTACCGGGAAGAAATCGTTGTTTTCGGTGAAGCGAATCATGCCGGTACGACGCTTATGAATGATCGTAAGGATGCCTTGGCAGCAGCTGCGGAGCTCATTTTAGCGCTTGAAGCCACTTGTAAAAACCATCCGAAAAACGAAGTCGTCGGGACTATCGGAACAATCGCTGTACAGCCGAATGCCGCCAACATTATCCCCAGGGAAGCAAGGCTGACGCTGGAAATTCGCGGCGAAACAAAAGAGCAAATTGAAGAGGTGCGATCGAAATGGCAGAGTCAATTGGAAGAAATAAAATCGAAACGCAGCGTTCGAATTGAGCAAAAGGTTCTCCTCGATCAACCTCCATCACCCATGAGTGAAGAGATTATCCAAGTGATGAAAGAGCAAGCTGACTCATTAGCATTGCCTTATTCTACTCTAGGAAGCATGGCGGGCCATGACGCGACTCATATGGCATCCATTACGAAAAGCAGCATGCTATTTGTACCGAGTATTGACGGGAAAAGCCATTGTCCTGAAGAAGAAAGTAAGCATGAGGATACTGAAAAAGTGGGCAATGTATTGCTTCAGACCATTCTAGCGTTAGATAAAAAAACTAGATTAGGAGGTTTATGATGGCGACATTATTTTGCGCAGCCAGGGTTTACACGAACGATACGTTTCAAAACGATCAAGCGATTTATGTTGAGGATGAAGAAATCAAAGAAATAGGTCCTAAAAAAAGCATGCTTGAAAAGTATAAAGGAGTACAAACGGTCGACTGGAGCCACAAAGCCATTCTGCCGGGTACGATTAATGCGCACAATCACTCCTTTCAAAGTCTTCTAAGGGGGATTGCTGCCGACCGGCCGTTTCTCGAATGGCGTGACGAAGCGCTTTATCGATATACTCCTTTACTGGACGAAGAAGCAATTTATACAGGAGCCTTATTTGCTTTTGGCGAAATGCTGAAATATGGCGCTACCACAGTCAGTGACTTTTTCTATGTGCATAATGGCGGAACGGCGACAGACGAGGCGGTCATTCAAGCGGCAAGGGATATAGGTATACGACTTGTGCTGGCGCGAACGATGTATGATTGGGACGGAGCGCCGACGAGCTATCTGGAAACGGTAGAAAAAGCGGTGGAGCGGACTAGAGCGTTAGCAAAAAAATACCAGGGCAGCGAAATGGTTCACATCCATCCGGCTCCCCACAGTCCGCACGGAGCATCACCGGAAATGATCAAAGCTGGCCACAGGTTGGCAAAAGAGCTCGATACGCCCTTTCATATTCATGTCGCAGAAGAAATGTTCGAGGTCGAGGAAACGTTAGAAAAATACGGCTTGAGACCTGTCCACTATTTGGATTCACTAGGAGTCGTCGATGAACGGATGCTTGCTATCCATCTGGTTTGGCTTGAGGACTCGGAGATTCAACTTCTTGGAAACAAAAACGCTTCTCTTGCTTATTGCCCATCCAGCAATATGTACCTATCAGACGGAGTAACTAACATTCCGGAGCTTCTCCAATCCGGAGTGCGAATTACGCTAGGTTCAGACGGTGCATGCAGCAACAATCGAATCAGCGTGTTTGAAGAAATGAGAATGTGCTCCTTGCTTCAAAAAGTAACAAAGCTGGATGGAACGTGCATTACTGCAAAGCAAGTATACGATATGGGAACAAAGACAGGTGCTGAGCTCTTGAGGCTTCCGGTCGGAGAACTAAAAGAAGGTTTGAAAGCGGATTTCGTCTCGGTTGATTTGAATGACCTGTCCCTTTCCCCGAAAACAGAGCTATTTGCCAACATCGTTTACTCCATGCAGCCGAATGCAATTAAGGATGTCGTCGTGAATGGAAAAACCATTGTAGAAAACGGCGCGCTGCAGAGCGTATCGGAGCAAAGTATTGTGAAACGGGTGGATGACTTGTTTGAGAAGTGGAATGTCTAAAACAGAATCTTAGTTTCTATAAATCAAAAAAAACTCAAATTGGGTACACGATAAAAATAAAGATCACAGTGCTGCTGAAAGTAAGATGGTTGTTGCAGTGAAGTCAAATAAAACCCAGGCTCCTGTACCTTTAAAATCTGAAATGCGTACAGAAGGTATTCCTTATGTTAAACAAATATTAGTTAAAGCACTTCGTTATGGTGGTCCTACCCTAGTAAACTTTATTAAAAAAATTCCATATAAATGGGCTCAAAAAGCTGGTGAAGCTTGTGCTAAGTTAAGTGGGGACATAAAGCGGCTGACGTTATAGATGAAATGACAGGTTTTAAGGAAACAGGGGTTACTTGGGCTTTAGTAGAACGCAGAACTGTAAATATATGATAAAAACTTGTGTCTTGACTTGAGCGAAAGTCTTCACAAAACTTTGATCTGCAAATTTTCATAGCCTTTTTTGTCAAACACTAATGTTTAAACCTATGTTGAAAGGGTGTGTGCAAAGTTGAATGAAACTGAAAACAAACGTGTTGACAATATGGATGAAAACATTGAGGAAATGTCACTAACGATTAAAGAAGCTGTTCAATATATTGGAGAATCATCTGTTGTTGTTCGTAACTGGATGCGAGAGCTGAAATCCCATATTCCTACTATACAAGGAGAGAACGCCAGCAGGTTGAGGGCGCAGCCTAGGAGGTTCGAATTCTAGTTTTTTCAACTCCGGAATAATATCATTTGCGATTGCAGCAGATACACAGAATGTAACCATCCAACAATTTGCTTCATTTTCTCTAGGTTAAGTAAAAAATAAAATGATCGCTAACAACAGAGTACAAATGAATAATATATGTCATAACTCCGAAACAATCTTTAAAATATCTGTGGGGTGTTGTGCAACATAGTCTGCACTATTTAAAAGTTTAATTGAATCGTACCCCCAAGTTACTGCAGCACAGCAAAGTTGATTCTTTTTAGCAGCTTTAATATCCCGTAGCTCATCACCGATATAAATAACGTCTTTTTTGTTTAACTTATTTCTTTTTAAAAAAGTGGAAATGTCTTTTGATTTAGAAAAAGGATTAAACGAATAATGAGTGTAATCAAACATGTTAATTGAATTACTTGTTAAAAACTGAGTCGTTACATCACGGGAGTTGGTTGTCAAAAATCCTAAACGGTACCCCCTTTGTTTTAGTTCATGAATCACCTCATTTATGCCGTCAACAGAGTTCAAATTAGGGATGTATTTTTGATACCTTTGTTTAATGGTTATCCCAAGACTTAGCAACTTGTGCATGGGGATGTTGAGTCTTTTAAATCTGTCAGTTATTGATAATGTACTTAAATATGCAACTTCCTCTTCGTTAATTTTTTTGTAACCCTTCTTTTCAGCAATTTCATTATAAATAGTAATTGCTAGAGATCTGGTATTTACAATAGTTCCGTTGAAATTAAAAAGTATAACTTTAGACATTATCATTCTCCTATCCAGATTTCATTTCACCTAATCGCACCATCAACATTTTTCCACGAAAATATTCTAATTTGAATTTATCGTATTACTTCAAATTTGTAAATAAAGCTATGTTCTTAAATATAAATCAAAAATTAAGCGCTTTATTTTGTTTTTATTTACTCAGTTCTTTTGATTGGCTGATATCTAATGAATATATGAAATCAAATGAGGAACTGCTCCAAAGGGGGATTTAGATGTAACTACTACTGCTTGGTTAGGTTCTGCATCGGACAGCAAGGACCTGCGTTATGAGCAATATGAGCAACTATATTTTTCAAAAATTATAAATTTTCTGTCAAAAGATGTTACACATGAGTTGGCGAACACAATTAATTGAATCATAATCATAAATGTGGGATCTACTAGAAAAATTTGAGAGAGGAGATAAGATGATGAGTAAAATTACATTGAAATAGCACCACCGTATAATTAGTGTTAAAGCTAAACTGATGATCCGGTATTCCGATGTTTCTTCTTGAAGTCAATTACCAAGTACTTTTGAGGAACTTTTTACGTGCCTTTTTAAAACAAATTTACCTATCTGGAGGAATGTGAAATGGAAAAAATGTGTATGGAAATGACGATGATGACATGTATGGAAAGGATGATGTGTGAAATGAATTGTATGAAGATGATGATGGATCAGATGGGTGACATGAACATGGAAATGAATATGGACATTGATCAAATGATGCCTAAAATGAAAGAGTGCGATGAAATGATGACATCTATGATGGACATGATGGTTAGCATGAAATGAAAGCGTTATAGCACATATGAAGGCACTTTATCCAAATAGGATAAGACGCCTTTATATTCACATTCCATTTTATAAAATAGGGAATTCGGGGTTTCCCGGACATTGTTGATGACGGTGCTGAAGCAAAGAGCGAGTGAAGCGCATTATATTGGGTTTATGCGGTAGCTGAAAGATGAGCGCATCGCGGCTTTTGGACGCTTGATCTATGATATTGGCTATGAGGAGATATCGTTTTATTGAGTAAAACTATTGCACAAAAGAGCTCAAAAAAAACGACCCGCAACCGGCTAAGCGGTCACCGAGTCACTTCATTCTATTATTTCTTCTTTTTATCATAATATTGGACAGGATACATGGAGCCTTCAGAAACCATTTTGTTATCTTCAATATCTTTGGAATCAGGGTTTCCTGCTTTGTCTACTGGGAACGAGTCTAATTGTTTCTTATTTGTGATTTTTGAGATTTCAGATTTCATTCTTCCGATCAAACCTTTTACTTTTTGGCGGTTCGTTTTATCTTTTAACCAATAGGATGTGACAACTCCAGCACCAATTGTTGATACGGCAACGGTTGAAATTAGCGTTTTCTGTTTCATCACGATCTCTCCTTTTTTGGTTCTGGTTTTTAGATAATATTCCCGCGATTATCTTTATTAAACATAGCGAACAAAAGACACACCGCCTTATACGACGATGTGTCCTTTTTGATAATATTACCAGACAAACAATCCGACCATTGCTGCACTTAATAAGGATACGGCAATTCCGCTGACAAAAAGCTTCCACACATTTTTGCCGATGATAGCCGATTTTTCTCCGCTCAATACGGAGTTATACGTTCCGTAAATCATACCGACAGTGCTGAAGTTCGCAAATGATGTTAAGAATGTAGTAGCTACTGCGATTGTATGAGGCGGGAGTGAATCCAGCTGCGTTTTTAAATCGCTCATGGCAATAAATTCATTTGTGGCGAGTTTGATTCCCATTAGCTGTGCAACATACATGGCATCATGACCTGTTAGTCCAAGTAATACGGCAAATGGGCTGAATATATAGGAGAAGATGCTCTGTATAGTTAGCCCTTGTATAAATAAACCTAAAATTCCATTAAGCGCTGCAGTTAATGCCACGTAACCGATTACCATAGCCAGGATGACAATTACCATGTTCATTCCAACTAACATGCTGTTGGAAATGGTCGAGAAGAAATCTTTTTTCTCTTCTTTCGGTGGTACATAAACGATGTCTTCTTCTTTTGTCACGTCAACCGGATTTAAGATATTCGCTATGATAAGCGCATTTAAGCAATTTAATGGTATGGCAGTAAACACATATGTGGCAGGTACCATGGCTAAATAAGAACCAATAATTGATCCGCTGATGCTGCTCATACTCATCAGTCCAAACGTAAGCAAACGTCTGTCATTGACTGCTGATAGTTGTTGGCGAATAACAGCTAGTGCTTCTGTATTCCCAAGAAACATCATTTGAATCGAGAAAAAACTCTCTAACTTCGGTAATCGAGAAGCTTTTGAAATCACCCAGCCTATTTTGTCAATAATCCATGGTAAAATACCGAAATAAGATAAAATATCAAAGAATGTGACTACAAAAATGATCGGAAGCAATGCGCTAAAGAAAAAGTCAACGGTTGGGTTAGCCATGGCCGATGGGAAGGCAAAAGAAATTCCTTCGCTTGCACATTCTACCAGCCAAGTGAAGAATGAACCAATCTGATTAATGACCCAGCTGCCGATCTTTGTTCCTAACATAAACCATGTGATAAGCAATTCGAGAACAATTAACGATAAGATTGGTCTCCACTTTACTTTCTTCTTGTAAGGAGAAAATAAGTAAACCACTGCCGTGACAACAATTAGTCCTAAAATATTCAATAAAAAGTACATAAAAGCAACTCCCAGCTATATTTTTGACAAACAAAAAAACTCTTATCTTCCACGGATCCTAACAAAAAACAGAAAGCGTGAAAAATAAGAGCAACAAGAAACGAATAGGACAATACATTCCTTTTATTGTTCATTTATCCAAACTTTTCTGTAGTCTAGTCATTTACGGTTACTAGGTAGAAACGATCAGTCCATATTACCGATCATATACAGAAACAATATTAATTTTATGAAACAGGTGTATTTTAACTTGGGAAATTTCAAAAATCAACCTTATGAGACGTTTTCAAAATAGTCTATTTTTCGTAATAAAGAGCTGAGTAAGTTTTTTGTTAGCCCGCTGGTTATTTATAAACACTCCATAGTTTTTTTCATCATATGAAACATTATGGAGGTGATACGATGAAACCTGACTTTGAAAACGGCGCTTCTCACGTTTGGTATCCAGCTTCAACGGAAGATATTTCCGTTGAACAAGAAGAAGTAAATGAGGTTGAAGAAGAATCGTTACCATCCGACGAACCTAAAGGGCCTTTCCTGAATTGGCTTTAATTCGCTCCGAATGTCAATATGTAAAACCGGCCATCATAAGAATAGGCTGGTTTTATTTCTTTTTTCACGATCCAAAAGATTGCATCGTTCAGTCTTCTGTTCTATGATGGTACAAGCTGTGTTTTAATTTATATTCTGCATAAACGTGCGTGATATTATAAATGTTTTCCAAATTTTAAAATGAGTTGTCAAATTGTTATACTATCAGTAGGCTGTAATTATCGTGTGAAAATATTTAAAAAGAGGGTTACTAATGAGTAAAACATCTATTTACGGATTGACATTAGATCAATTGACTTCTTGGCTTGTGGAGCATGGACAGAAAAAATTCCGTGCACAGCAGGTTTGGGATTGGCTATATGTAAAACGGGTTACGGAATTTTCGGAAATGATAAATGTGAATAAAGACTGTATTCAGTTATTAGAAGAGCATTTTGTATTGCACACATTAAAGCAAGAAGTTAAACAATCATCAGCTGACGGAACTGTGAAATTTTTATTTAACTTGACGGATGGCAACCTGATTGAAACGGTATTAATGAGGCATAAATACGGCTTGTCGGTTTGTGTGACCACACAAGTAGGGTGTAACATTGGCTGTACGTTTTGTGCAAGCGGTTTGTTGAAAAAAAGCCGTGATTTATCCGGCGGGGAAATCGTGGAGCAGATTATGAATGTTCAGCACCATTTAGACGAAGCGGGACAAGGGGAAAGAGTTAGTCACGTTGTAGTGATGGGGATTGGCGAGCCATTTGATAACTTTGAGAACATGGTCGACTTTTTGCATATCATTAATTCCCAAAAAGGGTTGGGCATTGGCGCCCGCCATATTACAGTGTCTACGAGCGGCCTTGCCAATAAGATTTATGAATTTGCTGATTTGAATATTCAAGTGAACCTTGCGATTTCGCTGCATGCACCGAACAACGAGCTGCGCACACGGATTATGAAAATCAACCGTGCTTATCCGCTCGAAAAATTAATGCCGGCAATCGATTACTATTTAGAAAAAACAAACCGAAGAATTACATTTGAATATATTCTGCTTAAGGATGTCAATGATCATAAGGAAGAAGCCTTACAGCTTGCTTCACTTCTCGGCGACAAACGCCATCTTGCGTACGTAAACTTAATTCCATACAATCCTGTATACGAGCATGACCAATATCAAAGAAGTGATAAAGAAGCGATATTGGCGTTTTATGACACGCTTAAAAAGAAAGGCATAAATTGTGTCGTCCGCCAGGAGCACGGAACCGATATTGATGCCGCATGCGGACAATTACGAAGCAAACAAATAAAAAAGACCAAAGCTTGAACGTGATCATTTTGGGAAAAACGTGTTGATTTAGACACGTTTTTTCTTTTTTTCTCACAAATCTTTAGTCGTAGTCAGGCTGTTGTAATATTGCTCCTTAAACTCCATTGGCGAAAGGCGGATAAACTTTTTAAACATTCGATTAAAGTGGGCTAATCAGACTGCGGAAATGGCAGAAAACTACTTACTTAAATATAGTTAAACTATAAGGTTGTCGAAGAAACCTTCGGCAGTTTTTTTATATTTTGAAAGTAAATAATCGCGTAAAAATACCGATCAATAGAACAAGCCGGAGGGGAAAATTTATTATAATAGTAAAAGCTAGCCTCTATTAAAAACCAAGCAAGGAGTAAAAATCATGATTGATTTCGACCAGCAGCAGCGTATACATATCGGAAAGGTAATGAAATATATTGAACAAAACTTGGATCAGAAACTGTCTTTGGAGCAGTTGGCCAAAGTATCGTCCTACTCTCAATTTCATTTTCACAGAATATTTACCGGGCTGATCGGCGAAACCCCTTCAGATTATGTAAAAAGAATACGAATGGAGAAAGCGGGCATTTTCTGATTTACGAGCCCGGGATGACGGTAACGGAGATTGCACTCACCTGCGGTTTTTCTTCTCTTTCTTATTTTACCGCATCGTTTACATTATGTTCCCAGAGGTTCTATGAAAAGATATTCAATGATTACAGCTATAGAGACATTGCTAAGGAACTCCAAGTAAATCCTAAGATTATTAAGGACTATTTCATTTCAGAAGGTTTGATTAAAGGCTGATGAAGAAGTAAACAGGCTATGGCCAAATACAGCTGTAGCCAGTTATTGTGCCTGAAAAAGTTTCCAAACCTGCCCCCAAATTTTTTATCGCTGCTTTCACTTTTCTTATAGTGAAAAAACCGAGGGGCATACTTTAGTTTAAGTAAGCACCCTTTAGCTGACCAACGTAATGAACAAAAACAAAAGTTTACTTATTTGCCTAATTCTTAATCTCTTCTGTTTCTTTCAGCATATTATGTTGGGTACCTATCTGAAAAGGAGCGAAATCATATGGTATTTTTGCCACCACAAGGTCTAACCAGACAGCAACCACAATCGCCTCCCCCGCCATTCATTCCACCTAAGCCTTCTGTATCCTATATAATTGACTGTTTATACCAAAACACTTTTGTTTGGCTAATAAATGGAGAAGGCTTTTGGTTTTACCCAACTCGCGTCGAGTATGATGAAGTTTCTGGATATAGATGGAACGGTGTCTTCTGGACGTTTTATGGTATTGATCCAAGATTTATTGATGCTGTTGCCTGTCCTCCAATCCCTACTCTTTACTAAAAGCAAAAGCTAAAACTGTCACCAAATATTACCGACAAAAGATTTCGTGGCTGCTTGTACAAATAGCGGGGGACGACACTTTATTATCAGGTCTTGGGTTTGGATTGATGATTGGGCTTTTGGCAGCATTCGTTTTTTTGAAAAACACTGTCTTCTGTTTAACGACGACGAAAATTTATGCAATTGCAATGGGTGAACACATGATCTCATTTATGCTGCTCGGCATGCTGCATGCTCTGTGGAGATAAGTTATAGATCAATGCTAGTTATATGCCTACACAAGGTGATTTATCGTGAATAAAATGGGATGGATATTTAACCATATTTTGAAAGGGTGTAACATTGTGTATCCATCTTGCGCTGTACCATACGATCTCAAAAGAGAAACCTTATGCCAAGTTCAACCATGGGTTCATTATGGTTTAAATGAAGCTCAATTCACATCTGTCCCCCATGCTATGACGGAAGTTGCAGCTATCGCCTATCTGATGGGTAAAGGATATGATCCGAGAACAGCACATCGAATAGTCGAATCATGGGAAGTTAATGAAGTATTTTATTTGTAATAGTAATTATTCACCTGTGAAGGGTAGCGCGAGCTGCACCTTCATTTTTTTTGAATTAAAAAACAAATGACAAAAATTAATATTTGTCATTTGTTACTTGGTGTGTTAATCTCAAAATATAAATATAGAACATTGAATTTGCAACTATTGATTATGGAGGTGCTGCTAAGGTCAGAATCCTCTTATATAAAAGAAAAGGAGAGTGCATTGGTTTAGATGATGGATAAGAAAAACAGTATTTTAAGTAAGAAAGATATTTTAGATGCAGCTGAAAAAACATTGCGCCGTTTTGGACCGAATAAAACATCAGTGACAGATGTGGCGAAAGAATTAAATATCAGTCACGGAACAATTTATAGACACTTTCCGAATAAAGCTGCTTTAAAGGAAGCTGTAACAGAAAGGTGGCTGGAGGAGGAAATTATTGCTCCTTTGAAGCGATTCACTCATTCAGAAGAGTCTGCTTCAGCTCATTTGCTGAAAGAATTTATTTTCGCACTTTGCTCACTTAAGAGAAGCCATGCGGAAAATGATGAAGAAATGTTTAAAATGTATGCAGAAGTGACAGTCGAATCTACAGAGATCGTTGAAAACCATGTCAATTGCATTATTGAAATGTTAAGTCTAATTATTGAAAAAGGGATTCATGCAAAAATCATAAAAGATATAAATCATAACAATGCTTTATCTCGTTCTATTTTTTACGCGACGACAAGATTTCATCATCCATCGCATGCATACGAATGGAAAAGCGAAACGATTGATGAAGAACTTGATCTGGTTTGGGCGCTAATAAAAGAGGGTTTTGTCGTTTCAAAAGCGGAACATAAGAAGCAGGCCGAAAATAAATAAAGCGAAAGAAGGAAGAGATATGACTACAAAATTAAACGGAAAAGTTGCGATCGTGACAGGGGCTTCGAGAGGAATAGGGAATGCGATAGCTGAACAATTAGCAGATTTAGGGGCAAAAGTAGTCATTAATTATTCCAGCAGTCCTGAAAATGCTGACGAAGCGGTAAAGCTGATTCAAGAGAAAGGCGGCGAAGCGATCGCTTTACAAGCGGATATTAGCCAACTGAGCGATCTCGAAAATTTATTCACCGAAACGATCAATGCTTTCGGAAAAATAGATATTCTTGTGAATAATGCCGGTTTAATGGTGAATAACCCTCTCTTGGAAGTAACTGAAGAAGAATTTGATAAGCATTTTGCGATCAATGCAAAAGGGACCTTCTTCGCGTGCCAATTAGGAATGAAGCATATGGAAAATGGAGGGCGGATTGTGAATATATCCACTTCTGTTAATGGACAAATGTTTCCGGCTTACAGTGTATATGCAGGAACAAAAGGAGCTGTTGAACAATTTACAAGACAGCTTGCCAAAGAATTTGGCCCTAAACGGATTACGATTAATGCTGTTGCACCGGGTCCGGTGAACACAGAGCTTTTTACTGAAGGCAAAACGGAGCAGCAAATAGAAGGCATCAAGAAGATGAATGCTTTTCAGCGAATCGGCGAGCCAGAAGATATTGCAAATGTGATTGAATTCTTAGTCAGCTCACAATCTCAATGGATCACTGGTCAAACGATTCGGGTAAATGGCGGGTTTATTTAATCGGGTTGCGGGTTGTTTTGTCGTAAAATGAATCATTGAAAAAGGACCCATTTGCGGTCCTTTTTCTCTATTAAACTTTAGGTATTTCATTTCCTTCTAATAGCGCTTTCAAATTTTCTAAAGATGGATCGAAACCTTTTATATTCATTGTAACTCTTGTTCCGTTTCTCTCCTCTTCTAATACGATTGATATAAGTGTTTGTTGTGAGTCCAAGGAAAAGGAAAATTCCTGATATAAATGAACTTTTTGAATGGTTAAGGTCATAGGAAGTTTTTCAGTTAGATGATTATGAGCGCTGGGCATTAACGTAAAAGTGATTTTCCCCCCAATCTATAGGCTGGGAATATCCCAAGGCGAGCCTGGTGCATACCATTGTAAAAGCTGGGCTTCATCAGTAATAGCATTCCAAACGGTTTCTTTCTTCGCGTCAATCCAAACAGTGCTTTTACCTTCTGCAGTTCCCATCCTTCATACCTCCGCTCATTCATTTCAATATGCTTTTTTTGGATGCCAGTCCTCGCTTCCGGATGGGAGCAAATCGAATAAAGGCCAGACGATGCAATAGTCGTCCCCTGGACCAAAGGGTGCTTTAGCATGGCGGGAGATTTGTCCGTTGTGATTCTTTACAAAGACTGAAACTCCTGGATAGAATGATCCGTCCTCTGATTGAAACCCCATGTCTTTTGTAAAGGTTGAATCCTTTGTGGAGACCATTTTAAAGGTCCAGCCCCTTTCTTTTGCAAATTGAGATTGAGTCTCGTAATCGTTTGGCGAGGCAACGACAAAGGAAGCCTTGTTGTTCAGATGAGGTAAAACACCGTTAAACCCATCTGCCCACATCGTGCAATAAGAGCAGGATTTTCCCATGTTATGAATAAGAATAAGCTCGTCTTTTTCTTGAAATAAGCTTAAAAGAGATACATCTTTTCCGTTTTCGTCTTTGAAAATATAATTCTCGACTTCCAGATTCGGGAGGCTTGTTCGTAAATTGGCTAAATCTTTTTTCTTTTTCATAAGCTCTTGTTCCAACGAATCGATTTCTTTTTCTAAAGAAGCGGCAGAATCCATATGCATTCTTTCTATTCTCCTTTACATACCTTATTTTAAAAGTCTGATAATTCTATCATATCAAAGTTCTACACAAAAAATTTATTTTGATTTGCTTTTTTTGATAGAATTTTACTGTGAGAATTTGTTAGAAAATAAGCAAAGGGGAAGAGGGATATTATGATTCATCAAACGATCCAGCTGTGGGAGGAAAATGAATATGAGAAAGAAAGCCGCGCGGGGTTTATTCCGACGTTAACCGCCTATGTGCAGGAGGGCGATTCTTTACGCGGGGCAGTTGTGATTGTACCGGGCGGGGGCTATGGTTTTATTAGTCCGGCTGAGGGAGAGCTGGTCGCAGAAAAGTTTCTCCAGGCAGGCTATCATGCTTTCATACTTACATATACGGTAAATGCGCTCGGTGATCAAAAGCCGGTTAAATTACAGGCATTGCGGGATTTGGCAAAGGCTGTGATTACGATTCGAGAAAATGCCGATCATTGGTCAATTGATAAAGACAGACTGGCCGTTTGCGGTTTTTCGGCAGGCGGACATCTTGCGGCGAGCCTGGCGGTTCATTGGCAGCAGCCGTTTTTGCAGGAATTAAAAAGGGAAGGAGAGGTGTCTCACATACCGAATGCAGTCATATTATCGTACCCGGTCATAACAACAGGTGAACGGAGACATAGCGGATCTGTTGTAAATTTATTAGGTGATAAGCCAACGGAAGAGATGTTGGAGTTTATGTCACTGGAGAATCATATCAGCGACAGCACTCCACCTGTCTTTCTTTGGCATACGGCAGATGACGCCAGAGTTGCTGTAGAAAACAGCCTGTTATTCGCAACAAACTTAAGTGCCCGGCAAAGACCGTTTGAACTGCATATCTACCCGCAAGGCAGGCACGGAATATCCACTGCTGATGAACAATGGGCGAATCGAAAGCATGACAGCACATCACCTTTGCTCGCGCCGTTGAAGCATGCGGTATTAGAAAAATTAAAAAATGGAGTACACAACGATCGTGAATTGGGAGAAGTAACGTCATGGGAAGACTTTTATCATAAAAAAGAGAATCAGATGGGAAAGCCCGTTCCGGACACTCATGTTGCAACCTGGATGGGACTTTGTTTGGAATGGCTTGATCGAACGTTAAAGGAGAAAAAATGAATCATATTTTATACATTGAAGATGAAGAAGAGATTGGCAAGTGGGTAACTCGAGAGTTGGAAAAACAAGAATACAAGATTACGTGGCTTAAAGAAGGGAAAGACATTTCGGTTTATTTGCCGGAGGCTGATCTCGTCATTTTAGATATTATGCTTCCCGGGCTGGACGGTTTTTCGCTGGGCCGCCGCATAAAAAAGGAAAAACATGAGGTGCCCGTCTTAATGTTAACCGCCCGTACGGCGATTGAGGATAAAGTAGAAGGACTTACCTTTGCCGATGACTATCTAACCAAACCGTTTCATCCGGAGGAGCTGGCGGCCCGCATTAAATCATTGCTCAGGCGCTTCGATCGAGGGCAGGAAAAGATGATCCTGCATCATTTGGAAATCGTTCTGCCTGATGGCACGATTACAAATCGTGAAACGGGAGAAGACATCATTTTATCAGGGAAGCAATATCAAATTTTTCAGTTTTTCTTAAAGCACCAAAATCAAATTCTGACAAAAGAGCAAATCTATGAATCAGTTTGGGGAGAGCCTTACATTGAAGGGGATAAAACGCCGATGGTTCATATCCGCTATCTTCGCGAAAAAATTGAAAAGGATCCTTCGTCACCAAAAATTGTTGAAACGATCCGCGGGGTCGGCTACAGGGTCAAATCATGAAGTGGAGACATTCGATCCTTACACGTTATTTACTCGTGGTATTTTTTGCTTTAATCTTGCTTCCAATGGGGATCCCGATTGTATCCATTCTTGTTTACACACCATATGATATGCAGCATAACAGCCAGCCATACAGCGAAGAGAAAATCGAAAGGGATTGGCACGATGAAGTAAGTACCTGGTTGGAACTATTTCCTGCAGAACGTCAAGATCGTATGAAGCAGTGGAAGGAAAGGTATCCGGAGGCTTCCTTCTTCATTGTAAATAAAAATGGACGTACCTCAGAGAAGCTGCCTGAGAATTTGGACGTGCAGCAAGAATGGACGTCAGGAACGACGGCTGAATTTATTAAAAAGCGATATGGGAATGATCCATATACAGTCATCGCCTTTATCGGAAATGACCAGAAAAATGGGCTTGCTGTAATTCAAATTCCAAGATCTGTTCTGCATCCGCCGATTCAAATCAATCCGCTTTTCATCGGGCTGGGGCTGCTTTTATTGCTTTTGATTTTCATTGCTGCGTCTCTTTGGTTTATTATCCGTCTCCGAAATCGAATCCGGCATCTGCAGCAAACGATGGATCATTCTGAAAATGGAGCGCTTCCCAGTCAGGTGAAAATCGGGAAGATGGATGAGATCGGCCAGCTGCAAAACGCATTCAACAAAATGGTCGTTGAACTAGAAAAGAGCCGGAAAAGGGAACAGGAAGAGGAATCCCTGCGCCGCCAGCTCATTTCGAATCTTTCTCATGATCTCAGGACACCGTTAACGACCCTTCAGGCACATACCTATTCATTATCAAGAGAACGGTTAAGCGATACTGGCCGGGAGTCCGTACAGATTCTCGATCAGAAAATAACCCTTTTGGACCGGTTGATTGATAATTTGCTCTCTTATACTTTATTAACAGCAGGGAAGTATCATATGGATATTCAGGAGCTGGACATCAATCGATTCTTGCGTTCGCAGGTGGCATCATGGTATCCGGTTTTCGAGAATGAAGGAATTGAAGTTGACGTTGATTTACATCCTTTAATTCATCCCAAATGGCACGTGGATATTCATTGGATGGAGCGGATTGTCGACAACTTATTTCAAAACGTTGTACGTCACGCCAAGCAGGGCGGCTATATTCGCATTCATACCTTGCAAAGGGATTCGGCAGATGGGTTGATTATCGAGGATCGCGGACCCGGGTTTGCGGGAATTTCTAAAGAAGCAGGAGCTGGGATCGGTTTAACGATTGTTTCTAAGATGATCAAAGATATGAATATGGACTGGAAGATTGCTTCATCGGAAACCGGAGCAAAAATATGTATCTATTATCCTCATTAATTGAACACCGGGGCCTTATCCAAGGCTTCGTTTTTTTATGTTGAAAACCGCACGACGCACGTGGGCCGAAAAACCCGGGATAAGCGGATGTGCTGCCATAGAATCACATGTCACTGCCACAGAATGGACGAAGAGTGACCTGTTTTTTTCGGGCACGATCGTGAAGTGGCAGGTATGAGGGGGATGTATTTTTTAGCAAGTGGGCCAAAAAAAATTGAAACTGGTCGTAATAAATGGCGAAGTGGTCACAAAAAATTAAAAACCGGTCGCAATCATTTTCGAAGAGGTCACAATAACCTGGGATAATCGGATGCGCTGCTATTGAATCAGCATACCCTTGCCGTAGAATGAACGAAACTAGACGTTTTTTTAAACAAAACTTAAACACCCCTGGTCTCCTCTTTAACTTCGGGCATCTACAATAAATGTCGAGGTGATCGTAATGGAAATGATTGTACAAACAAAAAATCTAACAAAACGCTTTGGCCAGGAGCTGGCTGTAAAAGGGATCGATTTATCCGTAAAAAAAGGAGAGATCTATGGTTTTCTTGGAGCGAATGGCGCCGGTAAAACAACAACGATTCGAATGCTGCTCGGGCTCTTGAATCCGACTCATGGATCGGTTGAAGTGTTTGGCCAGGATATTCAAAAAAACAAACTGACAATCCTAGGCAAGGTAGGTTCATTAGTGGAGTCGCCATCCTACTATGGGCACTTAACAGCAGAAGAAAATCTGGAAACGCTCAGAAAAGTCCTGAATCAACCGAAACGGCGCATTCAGGAAGTTTTGGCGATCGTAGGACTGAGCAATACAGGCAAGAAAAAAGTAAAGGGCTTTTCGCTAGGCATGAAACAGCGGTTAGGTCTTGCTGCAGCTCTGCTTCGGGAACCGGAGCTGTTAATTTTAGATGAACCGACAAACGGATTAGACCCTCAAGGGATTATTGAAATTAGAGAACTGATCAAGCGCTTGCCGAAAGAGCAAAATATGACAGTCATTATCTCCAGCCATTTGCTGTCGGAAATCGACCAAATGGCAACATCGGTAGGCGTCATTTCGAAAGGCGAGCTTATTTTTCAGGATTCGATCGCTGTCCTGCGAAAACAAGCCGGACAAATGGTTCAGCTTAGAGTTAGTGATCCGAAAAATGCGGCGAACATCCTGCTCTCTCACGGAATTGAAGCCAGTGTGCAACAAGGGGTGCTCCGTTTGCCTGAATCACCGGATGAAAAAATTGCGAAGATCGTTAAGCTTCTCTCGAAACATGACGTATCAATTTATCGGGTCGAGGAGGAAAAACGGTCACTTGAAGACATCTTCTTGAATATGACCAAAGAGGAGAAAAGTGCATGATTGGATCGCTTATAAAAATAGAATTGTTAAAAGTCAAAAGAAAGGGATTATGGTTTCTTGTCTTTCTCGGTGCTTTCGGGGTCATTTCTCTTCAAGCAGTGAACTACGGCGTGCGGTACGATTATTTAATTACCCAGTATGACAATCAATGGGCAGGCGTCTTTCAAAATGTGAATATGTTTTTGCCCTCAGCTGTACTGCTTGGATCATGCATTGTCGCTTCCATGATGGCGGGTATTGAACACCAGACCAATGCCTGGAAACAAATTTTTGCATTGCCGGTTAAGAAAAGAGACGTATACTTTGCCAAATATTTTGTTCTTTTTATGATGATCCTGACCGCCAGTTTTCTCGTTTGGATAGGGACGGCATTGCTCGGGTTGGCTCTTGGCTTCGGTCCGGATGTGCCATGGGTGGCGGCAGCTAAAAATAGTTTTTTTCCTATGCTTGCTGCCATGCCGATTTTAGCGCTCCAGCTATGGCTGTCCATGACGTTTGACAATCAGGGAATCAGCCTGACCGTAGGGATTTTAGGAATGATCGTTGCCATGTTCGGTGGAGGCAATCTAGTGGCTGATTGGGTCATATGGACGTGGGCGAATGCCTATCCGTGGGAAGCAGAATCTCTTCAGTTTGTATGGCTTGGAATAGCGCTGGGAATAGCACTCTACGCAGGCGGTGCGCTCGATTTTTCAAGAAGGGAGCGGAAATAAACGATGATTTTTTTTAAAAGCTTGCAGCTGGAATGGTATAAGGTAAGAAAATCGAAAATACTATTGCTCATTTGGCTGGGGCCGATGATTGCTCTCATGGTGGGATTATCAGGATCGAATGAGATGGGGACAAGTCCATGGCATGAGGCATTAATGTATATTAGTATGGTGTACGGTCTTCTCTTCCTTCCGTTGTTTATCGGTATTCTTGCGGGAAGCATATGCAGGTACGAGCACCAGAATAATAGCTGGAAGCAGATGCTGACACTCCCCGTAACAAGATCAACCGTCTTTTGGTCAAAATACGTGCTCATTTTATTGATCGTTTCTTTTCTTCAGCTCATGGTGTTCGTTGTTTTTAGGATAGCCGGGACTATGGCGGGATACGGAGAACCCTTTCCGATTGGAACGATAGCCAAAAGCATGATTGGCAGCCTTATCGCTGTCTTTCCTATTGCCGCTCTATTGCTGTGGGTAGGGATTGCCTGGACGAGCTTTGCTGCTCCCTTTGCATTAAATGTGATTTTTACATTGCCGTCTATAATGGTTGCCAATTCAGAAACATATGGTCCAATCTATCCGTGGACACAGCCGTTTTTAATGATGATGCCGGTTAACGAAGGGGAAGTGTTTTACGTGCCGCTGGCCAAACTTTCTCTGGTGATCGGAGGGAGCTTGATTGTCTTTTTGGCAGGCGGGCTGATGTATATGAAGAAAAAAGCGATTTAGTGCCAACGTATGAGTGATAATCACTTGATATTGTGAAATGATCGTCCTGAGGATTTAACAGTCGATGCACATTTGCCGCGGAAACTTCCAATCGACTTGGACAGCCGAGGGCGGGTATGATGCAGCTGCCGAAACGATTTTCGATGGGTTAAACGTGGACGGGCTTTTCCTTGAATTTGATGACGAGCGTTCAGGTGGTTTTGAACCTCTCCGTTATGTAAAACGACCTGATTTGCAGATCGTTCTCGGTCTTGTCACGTCAAAATTCGGAGAACTGGAAAACCCTGATGACATCAAACGCAGAATCGAAAAAGCAGCCAAATATGTTGACTTAAGCCAGCTTTCGCTCAGCCCACAATGCGGCTTTGCTTCAACAGAGGAAGGGAATTTACTGACGGAAGAACAACAATGGGAGAAACTGAAACACGTGGTTCACATTGCGAATGATGTATGGAAGTAAGCGTAAAAAAAGCCGATGTTCTCGTACAGAGAAGCATCGGCTTTGCAAGTTTTTAGAAAAATCTCTTTTTCCAAAAGATAATTGCTGTACCGCTTGATAAAATGACGGCAAATAATATCGTTAACCAAAAAGCATGCGGATTTTTTTGAAAAGGCAAATCAACGTTCATGCCGTAGAAGCTGGCGACCATAGTAGGAAGCGATAAAACGATGGTAATGGAAGTCAGAAACTTCATCACGATATTCAAATTGTTAGAGATAACTGAAGCGAAAGCATCCATCATTCCGCTTAAAATACTGCTGTACGTATCGGCCATTTCAATGGCTTGTGTATTTTCGATAATTACATCGTCTAATAAATCCTTGTCTTCATCGTACATCTTTAAATGATTTAATCTCATTAATTTTTCTAAAACGATTTTGTTCGCCTTCAATGATGTAGTGAAATATACCAAGCTTTTCTCAAGAGCAAGAAAGGCGTATAATTCTTTATTTTTCATTGATTGATGCAATTCGTTTTCAATTTCATTTGTTTTTTTATTGATTTGCTTTAAATATCTTAAATAATAGGTAGAGATCACATAAAGAATCTGCAACGCAAATCTTGTTCGTTTATAGGTATAAAAGTCACGGATTTTTTGATTGCTAAAGTCGTTGAGAATAGGGGTATCCTTTAAAGACACAGTAATGAAACAATTTTTTGCTATTGCCATACCGATAGGAATTGTTTCATAAATGGGAAAACCTGCATCATCGTGGGTAATGTATGGAAAATCAACGATAATTAAGATATTATCGTCTTCTTTTTCAATTCGGGATCTTTCTTCATCATCAAGTGCATCTTTAATAAAATCTGTTGGAATATCTAAATTATTGCAAATATAATTGATTTCATCTGTATTCGGGTTGATCATATTAATCCAGCAACCCTTGGTAATTTCATTTGTTTTTTGAAGTTTTCCTGATTCGTTGCTCAAATAAATGTCTAACATGATTTAGCCTCCTCTTCTTCGTGAGGAGTCAAAAATGTTCCAGCCACACAAAAGAGTTGATGTTTTTCTTCGTAATCAATCTTCTGAGTATTGGTACATTTATGACTTCCTCAATATTCGAGCTGGGTTCGGGTTCGCTGCAACTTCGACTACTCAAAAAAATCAACTCCTTTTCATAAAATATGGGGAAACACCTTTATTATCATACTCTTACAGTGTGTTGTTGTAAACTCGATTTTTATCTTTATTTTGAAATAAGTTATTTAAGCAGTTAAAAACCACAGGGTTTCCTCTGTGGTTTCATTTCTTGCTGCTTATTAAAATACAGATTAAGTTAAATCTTACCGTACTCTTTCGGAGACTTGCCGATAACCCTCTTGAAATCTTTGATAAAGTGGGATTGATCGTAATACCCAAGTTCCAAAGCTAGCTGCGACCAATTCGGTCTTTTCCCTTTTTCGGCAAGTTCGGCTGCCTCATGGAGACGGGCTCGTTTGATGACCCATTTCGGACTTACGCCGACAAACTGATTGAACATCCGTTGCAGCGTTCTTTTGTTTATCTTAAACATGTGAGCTAATTGTTCAACTTTCGTTATCTCCCGATTTGCAGCTATATGTTCTGCGATTTGAGTCGTTAGTTCAGCATTTTTATTTTTCTCTGGAAGATGTTCGCGAAAGAAATTTTCGACAAGCTGAATCCTCATGTCTTCATCTTCAAGTGTAAACAATTCATCCTCTACTTTCTTAACATTCGTTCCGAACACTTCTTCAATGGGGATGCTGCGATTCGTTAGCTGAGAAACCGGGGAATTGATAAAAGAGTGAAAAGCGCCGGGCTTGAACTTGATCCCAAACACCTGTCCTTCATCCTTTAGAAGATGTGACGACGTTTCCTTTGAGATTCCATATATTCTCGAATTTCCTTTCTCAAACACCATGTTCACACAAGGATGAGAAAGAATCTTTTGGCGATAAGGAGCCTGTCCTCTTAAGTCCCACTTGACTGTCCAATAGCGCTGAATAAAAAAATGAAGATCCTCTGAGGGAGTGTGCCGCAAAAGTGTGTACTTCAGATCGCCTGTTTTCTTATTTAATATTCCTTTGTTTGGATGCGCTTGATTTGTCTCCACAGCTTCCACCCCTGGACAAATTTTTAACCATGTCGCATTTTTACAATCATCCGTAATTTCTTAATGGTATTATTTTCTATAGTAACAACAAGAATGAATGGTGGCAATAAGGATAATGGTGCCTATTTTGCTGAAGGAGTGATAATTGTGAAGGATCTTAAATTTGTGTTTTATATCGGGGCTCGTCCCGAAGAATTGTGGAATGCATTGATCTCGCCTGAGGGGACGAAAAAAACGTTTGCTGGTACAGTGATCCGATCCACCTTTAAAGTGGGAGACTCACTGGAATATGTTGGGCCGGGCAATGACGGAGAAGAAACGGTTCATGTATATGGCAAACTGTTGGCATTTGAACCGAATAAAGTGTTCAGCTTCACTGAGCATCCCGGACCAAGCTATCGTTCAAACCATGCTGAGCTTGAATCGAGAGTGACAATTACCCTTGAACAAGTGGGACAATGCACAAAATTAACCTTAGTTGATGACCAGTGGACAGAGGGCCATCCTTCTTATGAGAGCACAGAGCAGCATTGGCCGATGATTCTAAGCAATATCAAAACATACGCCGAGACCGGGAAGGTTTTGGAGTTAGGGTTTTAAAGTTAGAGATAGCGTCTTTAGATGCTATCTTTTTTTGTCTGATTAATACTGAACAACCGAACTGCTTTGTTGTTTTTGTTCGAGTCGATAGTCAGACGGGGAGAGGCCGACGGATTTACGAAAAAGCGTAGAGAAATGCGAAGAGCTTTTAAATCCGACTTCGTAGGCGATCGCCGTAATGCTTAGGCTCGTATGCATAATTAACTCTTTTGTTGCTTCCATCCGTTTAGTTGTTAGAAATTGAGCAGGTGGCATCTTCATTTCTTCTTTAAAAATCCGTTGTAAATAAAACGGGCTTGCGTAGACACGTTTCGCTATGTCTTCAAGTGACAGCTCGCAGGAATAGTTATTTATTAAAAAGTCAGTAGTTTTTTTAATTATTTGTTCTCTTGGATTGAGGTTTGAAAACAGATCCGGGCGACATCTTTTACATAAAGTGACCCTGACTTTGAATTTTATCAAGCAAAAATTCTTGCGTACAATTCGTCTAAAGCAGCAGTTAATCAGCTTACTGTCCATTTTGCATATGAGTTAAAGGATACACCTATTAAAATAAACTCTGCTTGTCCAGGTTTTACGGCGACAGATTTAAATCAATTTCAAGGCACTCGCACGGTTGAACAGGCAGCCACAATTGTCGTTCACCTTGCAACTCTCCCGGAAGATGGACCTAATGGTGGTTTCTTCGATGAAAACGGAGTAGTTCCGTGGTAACTTTATTCATTTTACAATGAGTGTGGATTACCTTAGTCCTTGCCAAAAAAAGTGACGCTTTATTTCAGTATAGTCGCCTTCTCTATCAAAAATCATTTATACTAGATTATGATAGCGATTTCACATAAGGAAGGCGGAATAAAAGATGAGTTATCAGGCTTCTGGTCGTCGTTATGAAACGATGATTTATAACAGATGTGGCAATAGCGGATTGATGCTGCCTGCTCTATCGTTGGGTTTGTGGCATAATTTTGGCGGGAAGGACTCCTTCGAAAACAGCAGAAGCATGGTCAGATATGCATTTGACGCAGGGATCACACATTTTGATTTAGCTAATAATTATGGACCGCCTCCTGGTTCTGCCGAAGAAACCTTTGGAGAAATATTAAAAAAAGATTTGCTGCCGTACCGGGACGAACTCGTTATTTCATCTAAAGCAGGCTATGAGATGTGGCCGGGGCCTTACGGAAATAATGGATCAAGAAAA
Source organism: Bacillus capparidis (assembly GCF_017832095.1). Lineage (NCBI taxonomy): Bacteria > Bacillati > Bacillota > Bacilli > Caryophanales > Bacillaceae > Bacillus > Bacillus capparidis. Next base: position 913,928 of record NZ_JAFDST010000002.1, on the reverse strand, counting down.
TATTTAATAGCCAGCCTTGATCAGAGCTTAAAACGAATGGGACTCGAATACGTCGATATATTTTATCATCACCGGCCAGATCCAGAAACTCCGTTAGAAGAGTCCATGCAGGCGCTGGATCATATTGTGCGGCAGGGTAAAGCATTATATGTGGGAATCTCTTCTTACAGCCCTGAGGAAACGAGAGCAGCTGCAAAGATCTTGAAAGAGCTTGGAACACCTTGCTTAATCCATCAGCCGATTTATTCAATGCTGAAAAGGGATGTAGAAAAAGGGCTGCTTGACGTTTTAGATGAAGAAAAAATAGGCGCGATCGCTTTTTCTCCGTTGGCACAAGGTCTTTTAACTGACAGATACTTAAATGGAATTCCCGATGATTCCAGGATTTCCAAAGGAAGCGGCTTTTTAACATTGTCCGCTATTAATGATGGAATATTGACAATGCTGATAAATTTAAATGCAATTGCAGAAAAAAGAGGTCAAACCCTTGCCCAAATGGCACTGTCCTGGGTGCTAAGAAGGAAAGAAATGACCTCGGTCATAATTGGAGCAAGCAGAATATCCCAAATCGAAGAGAATCTCAAAAGCTTGGAGAATCTGACTTTTCTAGAAGAGGAAGAAAGTGAGATTGAACAGATCCTTTCTAGGAATGGGTATTAATAGGGTTAATCAACGTTTGTTTAAGGGACTTTCGAATTGAAGATCGCCGAATACCGGAAAATTCAAAAGACTGCAGATCGCGCTGCAGTCTACCATTCTATTAATAATTGCGAATAATCGTCTCCGCCACGTATTCCTCCAATGACATAATCGCTTCAATCACGCTTTCAGCGGTGATTTTCTGATCCATCAAATGAATCGATTCCGCGGGGGTGGCAGCAGCTTCCGCCACAATTGCGATCTTCTCTCGCTCCTCCACATTCAATCGTAAGTCAGAAAGAGAGTAAGGCAGGTTTAACTCCTGGTAAAGGGTGATCAACTTCGAAACGTCTTCCCACTTTTTTTCGAGGACAAGTTGAACAAGAATTCCATAGGAGACTTTTTCACCATGTAATAGATGGTGAGTTTCTTCTATTTGTGTTAACCCGTTATGAATGGAGTGTGCGCCTGCAATTCGTCCAAAGTTGTCTCCGAATCCTCCTACCATTCCGCCTGCAATGATGATCGTTTCAACCACTTTAATAAAGGCGGAAGAGAGTACACTCTTGTTTTGATCTTCAACCGCTTGGCTGCTGAGGTCAAACAGTACTTGCTCGCACGTTTTCGCAGAATAATAGGCAATGTCAACTGCAAGCGGACGTTCATTCAGGCCGCGGATGAGCACGTCTGCTTCATACCATTTGGCCAGCGTATCGCCGATTCCTGCTATAAAATATTCGACTGGCGATTCAAGGATGATCTGTGGTTCAACCAGGACAATATTGGCACTCTCCGTATGATACCGGTAATAAATGAACTGTCCTGCGTCTGTATAGTACACACTTAACGGAGTCCACGCGGCACAGGACGATGCAAGAGTAGGGACTAAAATAACGGGAGCCTTTGTTTCGGTACCGACGGCTTTTGTTAAGTCTAAGATTTTTCCGCCGCCAATGCCGATAACGGCTTCATACTCTTCTTTTTGGATGATTTCCCGCAGGCGGCTGATTTCAGATAAGGAGCATTCTCCCCGGTATTTCTCATAGTGGACGCGAACCGATTCAAAAGAAGGGAGAAAGGGTTTTGCGGCATGAAGAGATTTTTCCCCGTGAATAATCAGGCATTTCGTAACCGTTCTTTCCGTTAACATATCTTCAAGCTCTTTAAGAATTCCTTCTTTGCATTCATAGGTTTGGGGAGCTCCCCTGACAATCAACTGATCGGACATTCATCTCATCCTTTCTAGCAGAAAAAGCAATACCGGGACCGGTACTGCTTTTCTATTTGTTTTTTTGCTTAGCGCTTTTCCATCCACTCTGGTTTGCCAAAACCTTTGAATTCTTCATCAATCACTTTTTCAAATTCTTCTGATTCGACAGCAGCTTTAAGATCTTTCGCAAACTGGCTGTCAACATCCTTCGTATTGACAACTACACGGTTTCTGTAATCATCCGGCATGCTTTCCAATTTTAATGCATCTTGCAGATTCATCTTAGCAGCTAAGGCATAGTTCCCAGGAACAGCAGCCAAATCAGCACTGTCAACTTGGCGTGGAAGGCCTGCAGCCTCAACAGGTACAAATTTAAGGTTTTTCTTATTTTCTACTACATCTTTTTCAGATACAGTTAGCGGATTTGTTTTCGGATCAAGCTTAATAAATCCTGCATCCTGAAGGACCAAAAGTGTTCTTGCCAGGTTCGGCGGATCATTCGGGATGGCGATGGAGCTTCCATCCTTTACTTCATCCAATGACTTGTATGTGTTTGAATAAAGACCCATTGGGGCAGTTGGAACAATAACAACTTCAGATAGCTCTAAATTGTTTTCTTTTGCAAAGCTTTCCATGAAAATTTTGTGTTGAAAAAGGTTTGCATCGATGGATCCGTTGCCGAGCTGTTTGTTTGGCTGAACATAATCTGTAAACTCAGTTACTTTTACTTTGTAGCCTTCTTTTTCTAAAATTGGTTTAATTGCTTTCGTTACCATATCACTGTATGGGCCGGCTGTAGCGCCGATGTTAATTTCCTTGTCACTATCAGCGTTCCCGTTATCTTGTCCGCAAGCCGCAAGCAGCCCGATTGATAGTAATAATGTAACAATGAATAAAAGCTTTTTCATGTTGTTTTTTCCTCCTGATTAACGCTTGTCAATTTTTTTAGAAGTGAAATCACCCAAAAATTGTACGAATTGTACTAAACATATAAGGATGATGACGGTTGTGAACATAACTGTATTGTCATAGCGGTAATATCCATAGCGGATCGCTAAATCTCCGACTCCGCCGCCTCCAATAATTCCCGCCATAGCGGAGAAGGCAATTAAGTTAATTAATGTAATGGTAACGCCTTGAATTAAGCCGGGACGTGCTTCTGACAAGAGAACATCCTTAATAATCATCCACGGGGTTGCTCCTGCTGCAATCGAAGCCTCAATCATGCCTTTGTCGATTTCACGAAAGGTTGTCTCAACGATTCGAGCGAAAAACGGAATCGCAGCAACCGACAGAGATACAGAGGCAGCAGTAGGCCCCGTTGTATTTCCAACTAACAGATCGGTAAAAGGGAGCAAGAGCACCAGCAAAATGATGTAAGGAATCGACCGGGTCATATTGATGATAAAACCAATGATTGATTTAATGGGACGATTCTCTAAAAACAATCCTTTATCTGTTACAAATAAAATGATACCTAACGGAAGACCGAGCAAAATAGCGACTATAAGTGCGATCACAACCATATAAAGGGTTTGGAAAAAAGCGGTGTTTAGTTCAGGCAATAGTTGAATCAAAGAATCAAGCACCCGAAATCACCTCCAAGCTCTGTGTTTTTTCTGAGATGTACCGGGTGGCATTTTCTACGTCTGCCACGTCGCCTACCAGCTCCATAATAAAGATGCCAAGCGGTTTTTCTTTAATGTACTCAATTTTTCCATGCAGAAAATTCCCTTTTACACTGAAGCGTTGAAATACATCGGAGAGAATGGCTTCTTCCGCAATCGAGCCTTTGAATTGAATTTTCACAATTTTCCCTTTACTATGTTCCAGAATCTGAGAAGGAAGCTCGAATTGCATCACCGTGTCGATGAAATCCCGGGTTAACGGTTGTGATGGATTGGAGAATAAGTCATAAACCGGACCTTCTTCTACTACTTTCCCATCCTGCATAACTGCCATACGATCACAAATTTCTTTTACGACTTCCATTTCATGAGTGATGATCACAATTGTAATGCCAAGCTCCTGATTGATCCTTTTTAACAGGTTCAAAATGGATTTTGTTGTGCTTGGATCAAGAGCTGATGTGGCCTCATCACATAGAAGCACGGATGGATCATTGGCAAGTGCTCTCGCAATGCCTACCCGCTGCTTTTGTCCGCCGCTGAGTTGCGCGGGATATGCGTCATGCTTTTCCGCCAGCCCGACCATTTCTAATAATTCATTTACCCTTTTCTTTATCTTGGCTTTCGGATAATTGGCCGCACGCAAGGCAAAGGACACATTTTCAAACACTGTCTTGGCATTCAGTAAGTAAAAGTGCTGAAAAATCATACCGATTTTCAAGCGAGCCAGACGTAATTTACTTGGAGAAAGCTTCGTTAAATCAACCTCATCTATGATAATCTGACCGGATGTTGGTCTTTCCAGCAAATTCATGCATCTGATCAAGGAGCTTTTTCCTGCTCCGCTGTATCCGACGATTCCGAAAATTTCTCCGGTTTTGATTGATAGGTTTACATGATCAACGCCTGTAACTTTCTTCTTTTTTGTCTCATACACCTTTACAAGGTCTTTGACTTCTATCATACTTTTGTCACCTCTTGTTGCATTTGTAGGCATTAAAAAAGCCTCTTTCCAAAACTGAAAGAGGCATCGTGTTTATTGATGGCTTATCTTTCAGAATCATTACATTCTGCAGGAAGTAGCACCTTTCCATTTGCATGGCGGTTGCCGGACTTCATTGGGCCTGATCCCTCAGTCACTCTGGATAAGTTATCATATTATAAAATTGTGGATGAATACTTATAAATAATACCATGCAAAATAAGAAAGTCAATAATTGATCTTAAATAATTTCAAAAATTCAGATAGAAATTCTTGGTATTAAAAAAGGAACCTGTAATAAACAGGTTCTTACTTAAGCGGCGGTCCGAAGCTCGAGAGCCACTTGTTTGATTTGATGATTATCCATCTCAATTACGACCCAACGATGCTCTCCATGGTCAATAAAATCGCTCTCCGCTATTTCATTGTTTTGAACTTGTATCCAACCGCCTATCGTATCCACTTCTTCACTTTCTTCGAATGTCAAACCGAATTGCTTCTCAAGATCTGAAAGCAGAACGCGACCGTTAATATGATAAATGCTGTCACTCTGTTGTTGAATATCCGGAACTTCATCATCATCGAATTCATCACGAATTTCGCCAACGATTTCCTCCAAAATATCCTCCATTGTGATGACTCCTGCTGTACCTCCGTACTCATCAATAACGACAGCGATATGAACTCTATCCTGTTTCATTTTCAGCAATACGTCTTGCAGCGGAGTTACCTCATGGATCATCGGCATCTCATGGACAAAATCAACCAGTTTACGTTCCCGGCCAGCAGCATAGCTCGTGAGCATTTCCTTCACGTTTACAAATCCAATGATATGATCCTTATCGCCATCCGCTGTCACAGGATAACGAGTATACTGGTGTTCATCCACAAATGCAATCACCTCGTCGCGGCTCATGGCCTGCGTAAGTGTAACCACTTGCATGCGGGGCACCATGATGTCCTTCGCCACGCGCTCATCAAAATCAAAAATGTTTTGCATATAGGATAGCTCCGTCTGATTGATTTCTCCGCTTTGATAGCTTTGCGACATGATGATTTTTAGCTCTTCCTCAGAGTGTGCTTGTTCATGAGTGGCAGGTTGAACACCGAAAATACGAAGCATCACACGAGCAGAACCGTTCAATGTCCAAATCAAAGGAGCCATAATCTTTCCGAACCAATAAAGCGGACGGGCGAACACCATAGTCATTTCTTCTGCATATTGAATTGCCAGTGTCTTAGGCGCAAGCTCACCTATGACGACATGTAGAAATGTAACAAGGGCGAAAGCAATGGCGATAGAAATAACCGTGGAGACCGCATCCGGTATACCAAATTGGTGAAATAAAGGATGCAGAATCTTTTCAACTGTCGGTTCCCCTAACCATCCAAGCCCAAGCGCAGTCACTGTAATCCCAAGCTGACACGCGGATAAATAATAATCCAAGTCATTGACCAATTTTTTGACAATCACCGCTTTTTTGTTGCCTTCAGAAATGAGCTGGTCAATTCGAGACATCCGAACTTTTATTACTGCAAACTCTGATCCAACAAAAAAAGCCGTCAGCACGATAAGAAAGGCGACTAGCGCCAAATTTATTACTAATATACTGTCCAATTAATTCCCTCTTAGCCTGAGGGATTCACCTCCGGGTGGTTTTAAAGTAATGTCAGCAATTGCATAACAATTGCAAGTCTATTTGTCAGCTCTTTATGCACGAGCTGTTTTTCTTTTTGAGGAGCATCTTTAAGTGCTTCCTCCAGAGCCGTTAGCTTTTGCTGCAGGCTATTTATATCATCTTGAACTTCACACAAAATCGGTTCGACTTTTTTATTGCTGCTTGGATCCTGAAGAGCCTCCGTAATTTCTCCGAGTGACATTCGCTGGCTTTTCAGCAGTTTAATTCGATCCAATGTATGAAGAACACTTTCCGGATAAAGCCGGTAATTCGATGGTGAACGCTCGAAATCGAGCAATCCACGTTGTGTATAATAATCTATTGTCCGCGGCGATAGACCGCTTAATTTTGCAACTTGACCTATGCGAAGCAAGGACTTCCCAAAGACATCCCCTCCTGACGATACAAAAACCTACTATTAAAATAGCACGTTTTCAAAAAACTGTACAGTGGTACGTTTTGGTTTTGTCGTTGTGAATTGAATTCGCTGGAGAAGGGATCCAAAGGTTCTTAGAAAAAAAGAAATTCTTTTCGATAGGGGATACCATACTTACGTCGGACAATAGCTATTAAACTATTTTCTATAATGATATGGTTTTGCGACGTTGAAATATCTTTAGTAGCCAATAAATAAGAATTCCGCTTAGAATAAAGAACGAGAGAAGGCAGGCTAAGCTCATTATCGGCTGAATTTGATAGGCGTATAAAAATTTATCAATTTCATAAATGTTTTCTGGATCCGTGACCGTTTTGGGAGTGAAAACAACATGATCTTTCCAATCTTCTGAAATCATAAGATAAGATCCCGTCCAAGACGTGAAAAAGAGGGAAAACGAAAATATAGGTATCATCACAAGGAAAACAAGAACACGAATAATTCGTGGCAATTTACTCACCTCCTAAAAGAGTATCTTTTTGTACACATTCTTTTTAGATTGACCTGGATCCTTAATCACTATATGATCATTTTTCACCATTCTAACATCTTTAATATTTAACACTGTAGCCAAAAAATAAAGGTGCATCCAGCTAGCTGTTTTACAGCTGCAGGATGCACCGCTTAGTTTCTTTAATTAGACGGCTTGCAAAGGATAGGTGACTTTAAGCAAGTGTCTTTAATGCGGCTCAGTTAGTTGTAGCCGAAATAGCAGATAGATCAGATGCTTACAGTATCACTTTTAGAGGAGTCTCCATATTTAGGATTTGGTCCATGCTCATTATCGCCTGCTTGGCTATCTAAACAAGCCAATACAAATATGGCAAGACCACCGAGAAAAGGAACAAGGTAGATTAACAGCAGCCATCCACTCATTCCAATATCATGCAATCTACGTGCTGTAACAGCTAAACTTGGTACCAGAACGCCTAAAGCATAGATTCCTGTTAAAAGACCTATAATTATGGCTACTGCCGGATTAGTTATTAATGCTTGTAAAATAAAAAGCACTATGAATATTATGGCATTAAATAGATTATAAATCCATAATTCCTTACGTCTTGCTCTTCCATAGAAATTTGCGTAATTCTTTAACACTTTTGAATACCATTCCATTTATTTAATTCCCCTTTATGACAGTCATTCTTTCATATACTTTAGGTAAATCCCGGCCGTCTACGAAACCTTTGTTTTCTATTTGCTTTCCTATCCTTTGTTTATATTATAAAGAAATGTAACCAAAAAATCCCTAAAAAATGTGTTCTGAATAATATGACTTATTTAAAAAGGGAGAAGTATGGGTATGAAGATATATAGTCTCTACTTTAGTGTGAACCATTTCCTAAATGACAATGTTTTAGCGATTTTTACTTAAAAAAGTATGTATATCAAAAAAGGCAGATCACCAAAAAGGTGAAGTCTGCCCCAGAGTGAGATTGAATCATGCATACCAAGTGCTATTTAACCAATACCAATATTTGATTAGAACCTGTACGTTTCATTACACGATACCCTTTCCTGGCTTTCGTCGCTATTCCCTCATCATTCGGTTTGCAATAACTACCTGGTTGACAAGTACCGTCATCCCGAACCAGTAGCTTTCCAACAAGACCAACAGCCATCCATTCCTGCTTATCGAGACGTGAACTGCAATTTTTCGACCAGTTTGGATTTATTTTTTTTCTATTAATTTTACGTTCTTCCCGTAAAATGTTTCCCTTATTATCTTTTTCAGGAGGAATGATGACTTCTTCGTAAATTGGCCTGTTCCATTTATCAAGCATATATTTACTGCATTCAGGATCTTGAATATCTGCCAAGACAGCAGGATTAGAACTGGTTATGCCCACTATATAGTCATCCCTGGAGTTAGCTTTTCGGATTTTCTCTGTTTCCCCGTCAAATGCAACAAAGTAACCAACTCCAATCAATTGGCCATTTGATGATTCAAACATTTCAGCAAAGTCACAGGCCACTGGAGCCACAATATTTGCAGATACATCACCTTCAAAACAAGCAGAACCATCATTTAAAATTTTGGCAACAACCCCGCCAAGTGCACCGTTAACGAGATACCAGGAAAAATCCAAATCATCAGGATTCATAGGATCTGGACCTCCACCTTGGCCCATCACATGAACCCCATCAAAACCGTTAGCTGTTGTGTTAAGTCCTTCTGTATGAGCAAAGTTTCCATCTGCAATCGTACCGTTTCCTTCCGCATGGGAGGCTTCTCCACTAGCGGTTGTGCTGTGCCCTTCCGCGTGGGAACGCGACCCGCTGGCAGTTGAACCCTCCCCTTCTGCATGGGAAGCGTTCCCACTAGCGGTTGTGCTTAATCCTTCTGCATGAGAAGCAAATGCACTCGAAGTTGTATCAACGCCTTCTGCATGTGAACCAACGCTTCCACTGGCATCTGTAAAGGCGCCTTCGGCATGAGAGACAGTTCCACTTGCTATCGTCATAAACCCCTCGGCATGAGAAACATCTCCAGTGGCTTGTGTGTCTCTTCCTTCCGCATGAGAGTATGATCCTCCAGCTAGAGTCCCTCCCCCTTGGGCATGAGAGGTGAGTCCGCTGGCGGTTGTGAGATATCCTTCTGCGTGGGAAGCGACTCCACTAGCTGTGGTAGAGGTACCCTCTGCATGTGCGGTGTCAGCTGCCGCTGTCGATTGGGTAAGATAACCTTCTGTGTGGGAAGCACTCCCCCCTGCAGTAGTTGTGTTTCCTTCAGTATGGGAAGCCTCCCCATTTGCGGTCGTTTGATATCCTTCAGCATGAGAAGCTGTTCCGTTGGCGGTTGTATTCAAACCTTCCGCCTCCGAACAATCACCGATTGGATTTTGGTTACATCCATTGGACATATTAATTTCAGTCCTTTCTATGAGATTTATAAAAAACTTGATATGAGTTTTTTCATTATAAGAGCATTGAAATTTTGTCAGGCTTCTCCTAAAAGAATGGAGATAAAGCCTAAAAGGTGAAAATTAAGGTTATTGCTAGTTTGATTGACGGTTAATTTTTGAGAATAAAATGGGATAGACTATCATAGAACCTGTTAAAACTTGAGTTCATGAGGAAAGAATGAAGTATAAATATTGAGGTAGTAAAGTTCGTTTATGAAAGTCTTTTTATAATGATCATCAAAAAATGTGCGCGAAATGTTTCGAATTGAACAAATAGGACGTGCAGATCAAAAAATAAACAAAAGTGATAAATTCATCTAATTGAACACGAATAGTTGAAGTTGCTGAGTTACCATCCATTCCAACTTGTCCGAGCATTACTGGGGGAAATAATAGCATAACTAGCATTCTGAGACGTTCGTCCATCCAGAAATGCCATAGTTCCCTCTTTCTTAACATTTATTTCAATGTATGACCTTCAAGAGTAGAGTGTAACGGCTATTAACATATTAAAAACTTGTTGAGAGAGGAATCTAAAGGTATCTCCTATATTATTTGAATTAATCACATTCAAGTCTACGTTTTTAAACAAACGTGAAACCTATAGGCGGATTTCTGGAAAATCGTTTGTGTTTCCTACTCCTATTATGATTTGAGAATCCTTTAGGTCAAAGGGCTTTTTTTCATAACAAGGTCAATCAACTACTCTTCATGAGACCCCAGATAGTAAAGTAAGTTACTATCTCGGTTGGTTTCGTATTCTAATTATCTTTCTTATCCTTAAAAAGAAAAATAAGGAGGTAAGGTGATGAGACAAAAAGCATGTACTTACGTTTTGGTCTTGTTAATTACGCTCATAGGATTGGAATTAGGAGGCGGCATTTATGAAGAAATTGTGGTTGCTTCAGTCTGGAGTTCATCCCCGACACAATCTTTTGCTTTGCTTCAAGCGGAAAATGGTCTCCCTTTGCACCATTTCTGGATGCCTTTGCATTTGATTTCCCAGGTTGTCATTTTGTTGGCCTTGTTGTTATGTTGGAAGGAACCACATCGCAGGGACCTTATTCTTACAGCAATTCTTGGCTATGTTGTTTTGCGTGTTCCAACATTTCCTTATTTCATTCCAGAATTACAATCGTTTACATAAACTTCTCCTGATGGTTCTTTTTCCCCGGAACTTGCCGACCGGGCAAAATTATGGGTCAATCTTAGTTGGGTAAGGATGGGGATTATCGCAGCAATCTTTGTTATGATGTGGAAAGCGCTTGGTATACCTCGAAAAAAGGAAGAGGAGTAAAAGTTAGTTGTTCAAATATTTAAGAATAGATGTTATCCCCTTTTGTTATAGATTTACTTATCAGGTGGAGTAGATCCTCCACCTGATACCCCGAAGTTTCAGCTTGATGAAATGAAATCACTTAATGTCTTCACTTCGGTTGGTGTAATCAGTTTTTGATCAGAGGTTTACAGAATCACTTGTCAGTGGTTGTTCAAGTTTAGGATTTGATCCATATGTATTGTCGCCTTTTTGGCTATCGAAACATGCTAACACAGTTATGACAAGTCCTCCAATATAAGGGACGATTAAGATTAATTGCAGCCATCCGCTTATTCCTATATCGTGTAATCTGCGTGCTGTAACAGCTAGAGTTGGTATCACAGTAAATAAATAATAGCTTACAATTAAAACTAATCCTACATAAAATAATGTTATATTTAAAAATGATGAGAATGTAATAAGAATTGCAGCGATGATTAAGAAGTTAAAGAGGGCAAACAACCAGTATTCTTTACGTCTTGCTCTTCCTTTGAAATTCGCATAATTTTTTATCACTCCTACATACCATTGCATTTTTAAGTTTCTCCTTTCATTGTTTTCGAATGCCGGATGGAAATTTACGACTTCATTCTGATGCTTTATTAACCTAGCAAATGAAATGCATCACATGTCGTAAGTTTATTATAAAGGAAATAATCCAAATAATCCCTTATTAATGTGTTCTAAATCATATATCTCGTAATCGACCTCTGCAAATAAGTCTATTGATAGATAGAATGTACAGATAGAAACAACTCCTATTACAATTAGAATATAACTTAGAAAATCGGTGAATAAGTAGCAGTACTGGAGGAGATAAATTGAAGCGATTATGTGTGCTACCGTGCGGAGCGAAGAAGATATGGGACGTGGAGCCCGATACTGGCAGCATTCAAGCTGAACATGCGTATTTAAGTCCGTTCCATCGTGCCTGTCAAAGATATGCCAAAACATTTTTTCACGACTGGGTTATCCTTTCCGGAAAACATGGCTTCTTAAAACCGGATGACTGCGTTCCCGAAAATTACGACGTGACGTTTGGGACAAACCAACCGGAAATCATTCGAATGGGCGACCTTAAACAGCAGTATGAAACAAAGCATCTGGATCAATTTGATGAGATTGTTGTCTTGGGAGGCAGAAAGTTTCGCCCGATTATCGATGAAGTCTTTCAAGAGCCGCATAAGGTTCGTTATCCATTATCGAAATATAAAGGGATTGGCTATATGCTAAAGGCGTTGAATGAAGCGGTGGAGAGGGAAGAAGAAATAAATAATTAAAAAACCGCTATATGGCGGTTTTTTAAAGATAATATTTTAATGAGCTCTTCCCGCTTTTATTTCTTCCTCCCATCTTTTAGAGCCGGTACCCGGGACAGGCCCGTTCAAAAGCGGATCATTCGTCTCTTCCATCCATCTTTGAACCTTTTGGCGCAGCTCTATTGCAATTTCTTTATATTTTTCATCGGCAATAAGATTTGATTGTTCTAACGGATCCTGCTCTAGATCGTACAGTTCTTCAAGTTCATTAGGAACATAATATTCTTCACGGACTTCTTGACCGGATAAGCTTTTATGGGCATCCAGCGGCATATAAATTTTCGGCCCGTTCTCGAAATTTTTTACGTATTTGTACCGATCGGTTCGAATACCCCTCATAGGATGATAGCGATCATGCCACGTTAGTTCACAGAAAAACTCGTCACGAATCTTTGCATCGTCTTCACTAAAGACTTTGGCAAAGCTTTTACCGTCCAAGTCTTCAGGGATCGCGATTCCGGCAAGTTCCAAAATGGTCGGCATTAAATCGATATTACACAGAAGATCAGAGTTCGTTTTCCCTTCTTGGATGTATTCAGGATGATAGATAATGAGAGCCGTTTCCAATCCTGCTTCTTTAAATGTTCCTTTTGCTCGTGGAAAAGCAATGCCGTGATCTGTCGTATAAACTACAATAGTGTTATCTTGCAGGCCTGTTTCGTTCAACGTATGGAGGATACGTCCGATCGCCTTGTCCAATACTTTGACGGATCCATTCATTTGTGAAAGATCCTTACGGGTATTTGGAGTATCAGGAAGGTACGGCAAAACGCTGACTTCTGTTGTTTTATCAGCATAAGGCTCATATTCATCAAATTCTCGGTGAGTTTCAAAAAATCCTATATTTAAATAGAAAGGCTGGTTGGAATCAGCTGATTTTTCTTGTAAAAAATCAATCGCCTGATCAGCAACTTTGGGAGCTCTATCCCCTTCCACTTCAATGAAACGATCGTATCCAAGCTTGTAAGTGGAGCTGAACACCCTTTCTTCGATAGGTGCAGATTCTCCGATCGTTTCATGACTTAAGCCGATCAAAGATGTTTCATATCCTGCTTTTTGGAATTCTTTCGGGATAGTTGTAATTTCTCCGTTAATATGAAACCCTAAATGAGCCAAGCCTATTAAACCATTGTTGTGGGGATACCGTCCGGTTAAGATACTGCCTCTGCTGGGACTGCACTGAGGAGCGGGACAAAAATACTGCTCGAACCTTATTCCTTTAAAAGCCAATCTATCAATATGGGGTGTTTGTACATGATGGCCATAACAGCCCAGATATCTACCTGTATCATGAGAAATCATTACAATAATATTTGGTTGAGACATTCTTCATCATCCTCCCTTTCTTATTCCTTACATGATTTCATCTATCTGAGACTTTAAAGTCGATGCTTTAGCGCCAAAAACCGCTTGTACTCCATCGTTTATTTTCAAAACACCAGCTGCTCCAAGTTCTTTTAGGCGTGAATCGTCAACTTTGTTTACGTCTTTCACACCTACCCTTAATCGAGTAATACAAGCATCCAAGTTACTGATATTCTCTTTGCCGCCAAGTGCCGCCAACACTTCGATTGCTTGATCCGCCGTCTTTTTACTTTTTTTCGTTTCTAGATCCTTTTTGGTATAAAGGCGAGTTTCTTCTACATCTGGTTCCCGTCCGGGAGTTTTATAATCGAATGTTCGAATCAAAAATCTAAACACAAAATAGAAAATGAAAAAGTAGATGACTCCTAGAATTAGAATCGTAACCCAATTGTGATTAAGGTTAGGCAGTGCATTAAACAAGATAAAATCAATAAATCCGGAGCCGCCGGCATATCCTGCGTGAATATCCAGGGCATTAGCTAAAGCGAATGCGGTTCCGGTTAAGATCGCATAAACAACATACAAGAAAGGCGCCACGAAGAGGAATGTATACTCTAGTGGTTCAGTAATGCCAGTTAAAAATACAGGAATGGTTGCTGCTATAAGTAAAGCTTTTGTCTTTTTCTTTTTGTCGTTTTTCGCACAATGATACATAGCTAGGGCTGCACCGGGAAGGCCGAACATAACCGGGATAAACTTTCCTCCAATGTAGGCTCCGCCGGTAATGGGGACCGATGGATTTCTTAAGGCATCCATCACTTGTGCAATATAGATGTTTTGGTCCCCGGCAATTTTAGCCCCATCTGCTGTTTGATAGACTCCGCCGATATCAGTAAAAAGAAGAGGAGCATTATAAATGTGATGCAACCCAAAGGGAATGAGCAGCTTTACGCTTCCCCCGTATAAACCTACTGTGAAAGGATTCGTATGATTAGCTACAAATCCTCCCATCAATCCAATTGCTTGTTGAACGGAGGGCCATATGAAATAAAAAATAACAGCAGAAATAATTGCTCCAAATGATGAGATGATAGGAACAAATCTTTCTCCGCCAAAAAGAGAAATGGCTTCAGGAAGCTCAATTTTGTGGAATTTATTATAGAGATAGGCAGTTAAAAAGCCGATGAAAATTCCGCCGAAAACGCCTAATTGGAGGGTTTGTATCCCTAATTCCGTTCCAATCATCTTTTCAGATACTTGCAGTTCATTAATTTTAAGAAGCGTGCTAATAACCGTATGCATAATGAAAAATGAAATAAGTGCTGATAATCCGGCCATCGCCTTATTTGTCCAGCTTGCAGCAATTGCCACAGCAAAAAGGACAGAAAGGTTTGCGAAGACGGCCTGGCCAGAGCTTTGTAAAAGTAATCCAGCGGCTTGGAATCCTTTCGAAGACAAAAACGGAAAGATCTGCTGAATATTAGGATTAATAAGAATACCGCCAATGCCCATTAGTATTGAGACTAACGGAAGGATTAAAACTACAGTCATCATAGCCTTACCGATTCGCTGGACAAAATTAAAAGAAAAATAGATTTTCATAAAATAATGGCTCCTCAGCTTTAAATTTATACAAAAGATTTGTATGATAAAGATCATAAGTTGATTATTCCTATCAGTCAAGTGGGATTTTCAGCAATCTACCAATGTCTGAAAAAGTACTCTCCAAGTAAATGTAATAAAAATGACTATATTTTTTAGAAAAAATGAGAAGGAGCAATAAAAATGAAGAGTGATAAATTACCGTCATGCTGCGTGATTACTAGAGGTGAAATAAAGCATAAATCAGACTTCATACAAGATTCAGACGGGAATGATAATGTTAATAAAGAAGAAATGGTGCTGATTCAAGGCGGCGATTTTTTAATGGGAACAAACGATAAAGAAGGTTTTCCACTAGATGGAGAAGGTCCTGTTCGAAGTGTAGAAGTCGAATCGTTTTATATAGATGTTTGCACTGTAACTAATGGAAATTTCCAGGAATTTATTAACAGTACGGGATATGTAACTGATGCAGAAAGGTATGGATGGTCTTTCGTCTTCTATCAATTTGTTTCTAATGAGGCTGCTCAACGTGCAGATCGGGTGAGTCAGACCCCTTGGTGGTTAAAGATTGATGGGGCATGCTGGAAACATCCAGAAGGGGAAGATTCCAGCATTCATGATCGAATGGATCATCCGGTAGTCCATGTTTCTTGGAACGATACAGCTGCTTATTGTGCGTGGGCAGGAAAACGCCTTCCTACCGAAGCCGAATGGGAATATGCAGCTCGCGGGGGATTGGTTCAAAAAAAATATCCATGGGGAGATGAATTACAGCCAAACGGAGAACATTACTGTAATATTTGGCAGGGTGAGTTTCCAAATATCAATACAAAAGATGATGGTTTCGCAGGAACGGCTCCAGCTAAATCGTTTCCTCCAAATGGATATGGCCTTTATAATCTTTCGGGAAATGTGTGGGAATGGTGCACGGATAATTTCCGCTCAAAATTTCAACCTTTTGGGCAGGAAGAAATGAAAGTCATTCGAGGCGGCTCGTATCTTTGTCACGATTCCTATTGCAATCGATATCGTGTCGCTGCTAGAACCTCTAACACCCCAGACAGCTCTACTGGGCATATGGGGTTTCGTTGTGCAGCTGATTGTTGAAGCAGAAGTTAAAGATAACTAGATTATGGCACAAAATATAACATAATTTTGCATACTCACAATTGACTACTATGATTCCTTAATTATTGAGGAAGTATAGAGATAATTGATGAGTATTTTTTTCGGCATAATAATATATCCCCTTTTTTAGTGGAAAGAAAACACCACGACAGATTATCTGACGCAACACAAAAAAGTTTGTGTGAGACCCACAAAAATTATCAGAATTTTTGTATTTTCGGAATCTTGAGATATTGTCCGCCTCTTTTGTAAAATCAAACTATAGAAAAATATATTTTCGCTTTATAGAAATAGGGAGGTGTCTGATATCGAATTGGTGACAAGAGATTTTTTCTTATTTTTGTCGAAAAACAATGTGATGAATCGAATGGCTAAAAACTGGGGCATTGGATTTGTCAGAGGGAAAATGATTGGCGGAAATAATTTCAATGAGTCTTTAGTATATATAAAGAAACTCAATGACCAAGGAATGACCGCTACAGTTGACCATCTAGGCGAGTTTGTGGGAAGCAGCGAGGTAGCAAGGGAACGGGCAGAAGAAGTCATTCATACCATTGAAACGATTGCCAGAGAAAATGTGAACGCCCAGGTTTCCTTAAAAATGACATCGCTTGGACTTGATATTGATGAAAAGCTTGTACGGGAAAACATGACAAGGATCCTCGAGACGGCAGAAAAGCATCAAATCATGGTGACGATTGATATGGAGGATGAAGCCCGCTGCCAGAAAACCCTAGATATTTTTAAGGAATTCAGGTTACGTTACTCGAACGTCAGCACTGTCATTCAAGCCTATCTCTACAGAAGCGAGAGCGATTTGGATGAGTTGAATCCGCTCCGGCCATTTTTGCGGCTAGTAAAAGGAGCGTATAAGGAATCTCCTAAGGTCGCTTTTCCTGATAAAAGCGATGTTGATCAGAATTATAAAACATTGATCAGGAAACAGCTTCTCAGCGGAAATTATACAGCAATAGCAACACATGATGATCATATGATTGCGTATGCGAAACAGCTAGCCAAAGACAATCAAATTCCCGCGAGCCAATTCGAATTTCAAATGCTTTACGGCATGCGGAACGCAACACAGCAAGCACTGGTGAAGGACGGTTATAACGTAAGAGTGTATGTTCCTTACGGGGACGACTGGTACGGCTACTTTATGCGACGTCTAGCTGAACGGCCGGCGAATATCGCATTTGCTTTTAAAGGAATGACGAAAAAATAGGCAAAGGAGAGACGAAAAAAGATGACAATACCATACAGACATGAGCCATTTACTGATTTTTCAATACAAAGCAACCGCGAGGCCATGGAAGCAGCATTAGAAAAAGTAAGCGGAGAATTAGGAAAGGATTATCCGCTTGTCATTGGCGGGGAGCGCTTCGTGACAGAAGAAAAGATCGTTTCCATTAATCCGGCGAACAAAGAAGAAGTCGTTGGAAGTGTTTCAAAAGCGACGAGAGACCATGCTGAAAAAGCAATTCAGGCTGCGGCGGAAGCTTTTGAAGAATGGAGATATACCGATCCTGTAGAACGCGCGAATATTTTGTTCAGAGCTGCTGCCCATGTGCGCCGCAAAAAATTTGAGTTCACAGCTCTACTCGTTAAAGAAGCCGGGAAGCCTTGGAAAGAAGCGGACGCTGATACGGCAGAGGCGATTGATTTCATGGAATACTATGCGCGCCAAATGATTGAACTTGCAGGTGGAAAACCGATAAACAGCAGGGAAGGAGAAAGCAATTCCTTTGTCTATACTCCTTCTGGCGTTACGGTTTCGATTCCGCCTTGGAACTTCTTATTCGCGATTATGGCCGGTATTACAGTAGCGCCGATCGTGGCAGGAAATACAGTGGTGCTGAAGCCTGCCAGCGCTTCGCCAATCATCGCGGCTAAGTTTGTGGAGGTATTAGAGGAAGCAGGATTGCCGAAGGGTGTTGTGAACTTTGTACCTGGCAGCGGCTCAGAGGTAGGAGATTACCTGGTGGACCATCCGATAACCAGCATCGTTACCTTTACGGGATCAAGAGAGGTCGGGACCCGGATCTTTGAACGCGCGGCAAAGGTTCAGCCGGGACAGACACACCTTAAGCGTGTAATTGCTGAAATGGGCGGAAAGGATACTGTCGTAGTAGACGATGACTGCGATATTGAATTGGCGGCCCAATCCATTTTCACCTCGGCGTTCGGTTTTGCCGGACAAAAATGCTCGGCAGGCTCGCGAGCTGTTGTACATGAAAAGGTGTATGACCAAGTCTTGCAGCGGGTGATTGAAATTACGGAATCACAAATTACCGGAAACCCTGAAAAAGCTGAAACGTATATGGGGCCGGTTATTGATCAAGGCTCTTTTGATAAAATAATGGGGTATATCGAAATCGGCAAGGAAGAAGGACGGTTAGTAAGCGGAGGCAAAGGGGACGATTCCAAAGGGTACTTCATTGAGCCAACCATTTTTGCCGATTTGGATCCGCAAGCTAGAATCATGCAGGAAGAGATTTTCGGTCCCGTAGTAGCCTTCTCAAAAGTCAGCAGCTTTGATGAAGCGATCGAGGTTGCCAATAATACAGAATACGGCTTAACTGGCGCTGTCATCACAAATAATCGCAAGCATATTGAGGTGGCAAAGCAAAAGTTCCACGTAGGGAATCTTTACTTCAACCGCAATTGTACAGGCGCAATTGTCGGCTACCATCCGTTTGGAGGGTTTAAAATGTCCGGTACTGATTCGAAAGCAGGGGGACCTGATTATTTAATCCTTCATATGCTTGCTAAAACGATTAGTGAAACCTATTAATCCAAGTTTTACGGATAGGAAGCCTTAGCTTTCTATCCGTCTTATTAAAATAAGTTCACTTAGTTCAAGGAGGAGAAAAACATCGTAAATGGTCAATTAATTACATCAATTTGTATTTACATGGCAGGTATGCTGCTTATAGGCTACTTTGCTTACAAGCGAACTTCCAATCACTCCGATTACATGCTTGGAGGAAGATCGCTGGGTCCCGCTGTCACCGCGTTAAGTGCAGGAGCGGCAGATATGAGCGGTTGGCTTTTAATGGGACTGCCGGGCTCTATGTTTTCAACAGGTTTAAGTGCTTCGTGGATTGCAATCGGATTAACGACAGGAGCTTATATTAACTGGATTTATACGGCTCCAAGACTTCGTGCCTACACTGAAATTGCTAATAACTCCATAACCATCCCATCATTTTTAGAAAATCGCTTCTCTGACAAAAGCAAACTTCTTCGAATTTTTTCGAGTTTAGTCATCATAGTTTTTTTTACGTTTTATGTATCCTCCGGCATGGTATCCGGTGGAGTATTGTTTAATAGCATATTAGGACTCGATTATCATACAGGACTTTGGATTGTGACTGGCGTTGTCGTTGCCTATACTCTGTTCGGCGGATTCCTGGCAGTGAGTTGGACAGATTTTGTGCAGGGGGTCATTATGGTGGTTGCCCTTGTTCTAGTGCCAATTGTTGTTTTCATGAATACAGGCGGGCCAAGTGCAGCGTTCGCTACAATTCAATCGATTGATCCTAAGCTCCTTGATATTTTTAGAGGGACAAGTGTGCTTGGCATAATTTCGTTGTTGGCTTGGGGCCTTGGTTATTTTGGCCAGCCGCACATCATCGTTCGTTTTATGGCGATATCTTCTGTGAAAGAAGTAAAAAACGCAAGACGGATCGGCATGAGCTGGATGATTTTTTCAGTAGTGGGTGCTTTTTTATCAGGCTTAATTGGAATTGCTTACTATTCTCAAAATGGACTGGAGCTAGAGGATCCCGAAACTATTTTTATCCAGCTTGGTAATATTCTTTTCCATCCGCTTATTACCGGATTTATCATTTCTGCAATTTTAGCGGCGGTAATGAGTACAATCTCTTCTCAGCTGTTAGTAACGGCAAGTTCATTAACAGAGGATCTATATAAGACAGTCGTCCGAAAAGCTCCTTCAGAAAAGACGCTGATTTACCTTGGCAGATTGTCGGTCCTCTTGATTTCAGTGATTGCAATGCTGCTTGCTTGGGAAAAAAACAGCACCATTCTGGATTTGGTCGGGTATGCGTGGGCAGGCTTCGGCGCTGCTTTCGGTCCAGTTATAATATTGAGTCTGTGCTGGAAACGAATGACCGCGTGGGGGGCGCTTTCTGGTATGGTAACCGGTGCACTCACAGTGATCATTTGGGCAAACAAGGGTCTATCAGACGTGCTTTACGAAATCATTCCCGGATTTGCCGTCAGCTTACTTTTTATCTTTATCGTTAGTTTGTTAACATCCAATCCATCTGCTGAAGTCGAGAAGGATTTTGAAACGTATAAAGGTGCTTTATAATTTAGACAAAAGGGGAGATAACTTTTTTATCTCCTTTTTTGTTTGAAAATTTTGTTCCTTTCTTCTATACAATAAATAGAAGGTTTTAGTATGATTAAAGAAAAATCAATGGGGAGCTACTTGGATGAATGAGCTGCTAGAGCGTGTTTACTCAATATTAGATATTGATAAAATAATTGATTTAATCAGCTTTGAGTTAAAAAAACCCGTCATAGTGGAAAGCGCTGACTTCTTTTTGTTAGCTTATAATTCATATTATATTAACCATTATGATTTAGCGAATCAGCAAACGATTTTTTCGAAAAAGTGCCCTTTGCCTATTTTTGAAAAGTTTATGGAATATGGGGTTATTCATAAACTGAAAACGATTGATACGCCGTTTCGTGTGGATCGAATGGAGGAAATCGGGCTGAATCCAAGAGTTGTCGTCAGCGCTAAGCATAAGGATAATATCATGGGATACATATGGATTCAGGAGATTGAAACACCTATGACGGATTCAGAATTGGAATTTTTATATCACACGTCTTTCCAAGTAGGGCAAATCATCCATAGCAATAATAAACAAAAAAGCTCGAAAAAGGGAGAGGAGCTATATAAAAAAGCGATTCTGAATCAATTTGAGTCAGAGCTGAAAATTCGGGAAGAAGCTGTGGAAGCGGGCGTTAAATTACCAGTATCATTTTCAGTGATGGTGCTTCAGGCGCCTGGTGAGTATATTGAAGATGTGAAGAAAGATATCCAGTCCTATCTCAATTTGAAAAACGATTTGAACCGCGTACTCATTGCGCAATCAAGAATCGTATCAATAATAGGAGGATCTGCTTCAGGTCATTCAACCGAATCAACAGCCTTAGATGTCATTGCGGGGATTTTAGACCATATCCCTGCGGATCAACGTTCAGCCATATTTATCGGAATTGGAAATGAATATTCAGATGTGATGTCTTTTCATAGGAGCTATTTAGAAGCGCTTGAAGTTATTAAAGCCGCTGACCTATTAGGAAGCCAAACCAATATTCCATATGAGTTTGAGAAATTGGGAATTTATCGTTATCTCGATTTTATTGCGACAAAAAACAAAGAGCTCAATTACGTAAATAAAGAATTACAGCTATTAAAGGAAAAAGACCGAGATGGCAAAAAGGAGTTTCTTAAAACGCTAGAGGTGTACCTGCTGAATGATTGTAAAATTAAACCTACTTCTGAGCAGCTGTTTATCCACCCGAATACATTGAATTACCGTATGAAAAAAATACTGGAATATACATCCCTGGACGTAAAGGATTTCAAGTCAAAATGCCAGTGGCTTCTTGACTTAATGCTGATGAAAAATGAAAGCGGTAAGTAAGGAATCGGGCAAAGGTGTAAATAATTCTGTGAACGGTGCAATTATTCGTGTGATGGTGCAAAAAATCACGTGAATGGCGTAAATAATCGTGGAACGGTGCAATTAATCTCGCGACCAGTGCAAATAATTGGACAATGGTGCAATAAGTCGCGGGACGGGCAAATAATCCCGAGAATGGTGCGATTATTCGTGTGACGGTGCAAAAAATCACGTGAACGGTGCAATTAATCTCGCGACCGGTGCAAATAATCGGGCAACTGTGCAATTAACCCCGAGAACGGCGCAATTAATCCAGTAAAAGTGCAATTCTCCACGAGAACCGTCCAATTAAACTCGGTCACCGTGCAATTAACCAAGGTTTCTTTACGATTTTCTAATGTTATCTACGACAATAAAACCAGGGAGGACGACTCCCTGGTTCATCAGCTAAAAATGAAACCCATTCGTATATTGCTGGACGGCTTCTTTGCTAAAAAAGTAGATCGCAGCTACCGTTAAAATAGCCAGAATCGCATGTTCAGCCTTACTGCCTGTTTTTGTTGTGACCGGAAAACGAATGGTGAGTTTAAAAGGATAGAATAGTTTAATTCCTGATCGAGTGGCAGCATCCAACAGCAAATGGCTGATCATCCCCGCAAGAATCCCCAATCGAATTGGATCATTTGAGACGTAATGTGATAAAAATACCGCAGCAATCAGCAAAAATAATAAGCTGTGCGTAAACGTGCGGTGTCCGAAGATCGCGCTTATGATCTTAGAAAGCAACGGGAGACGGCTGCCGATCTTGCTTCCGCTATGGCATATATCAGGCAATAATCCTCCTGCCGCCCCGGCAACCGCTGTAAGTATTGGATCGTAGTGTGTCATTGCAGATAAAGCTGCACCAGCAGCAATACCGCCCGTGATGTGTGTTTTTCCTGTCAACCCGTTCATCCTCTCTTTTCTAGAAACTTTTATTATTACACCATTTTTATTACAGTTCAATCAGAAAATGAGGAGGGAGAAAATGCTACAATTTCGTTCGGGTTGATGTAACCGTTCATCGTGATACAGCTATAAAATTTCGCAGAGATTCTTATATTGTAAGTTTCGGTGATGATTCTTATTTTGGAGAGGATGAAGACTATGTAAAGTGGCTCCAGCTAAAAACGAAACAATTTCCTGAAGGATTCGTAATGGTCGAAGAGAACGGTGAATCTATCGGGCTGCTAGAAATGCAAGTTCGCGAATACAACGGATATCAAATAGGCTACGTCAATCTATTTTATTTGGTTCCTAAAAAAAGAGGACATGGTGCGGGGCGATATCTTTATGAGTACGCGATTAAATTTTTTAAGAAAGAAAGAGTAAAAGAATATCATTTAACTGTATCACCGACGAACAAACAAGCGATGAGATTCTATAAAAAAATCGGGATGAAGGAAATCGGTACAGAAAAAGACGGCAGGGTCATCCGGATGAAAGGAAAGATTGGGTAATCGAAAAAAGGGCTGGCTATGTTCTTGCGATGATTTCTCCATTTCGAATAGAATACAGGTCAGATGTACCTGTCTTACTTCTTTCCAACCCTTTCATCCAGTGGTATGTTTTAATAGTGAGGTGTTGGTTCGTGTACAGAGTATTAATTGTGGAAGATGATAAAAAAATTACAGAAATTTTAAAAAATCACTTAAGTAAGTATGGATACGAAGCAGAAGCTGTCATACGGTTTGACGAGATAATAAAGAAATTTGAAGAGTATGCTCCGCATCTTGTACTGCTCGATATTAATCTGCCATTCTATGATGGATTTTATTGGTGCCGAAGGATTCGAACGATTTCAAATGTGCCTATTTTGTTTATTTCTGCCCGTACCGATGATTTAAACCAAGTCATGGCAATTGAACATGGCGGGGATGATTATATCGCGAAGCCGTTTCACTTAGATGTCGTGTTAGCGAAAATTAAGAGCTCTATTCGCCGGGCATATGGCGAGTATGCGTTTCGGCAAGAGGAGAAAGAGCAACTAGACGTGAACGGATTAATTATTGATTTAAATAAAATGCAAGTCCTTTGGAAAGACGAACTGCTTTCCCTTTCTCATAAAGAATTTCTGCTGCTGATGAAGTTTGTCAAAGAAAAGCATCGGGCAATATCCAGAGATGAGCTTCTTGAGGAGATATGGGACGAGCAAACATTTGTGGATGATAACACGTTGACCGTCAATGTTAACAGACTGCGAAAAAAACTGGACGAGCTTGGATTATCACAGTCTATTGAAACTGTACGAGGCTACGGCTATCGTTTCTCTGTTCATTGGGGAGGAGAGTAGAATATGTTGTTTTCTTATCTTCGAGATAGAAGCATGATTCTGCTAGGGCTTGTTTTTTCGTATGTAGTAATGGCAGCAACGGCAATTTTAATATTCATAGAACAGGAGCTTTCTATTCCGTACGGAGCTCTTTTTTATGTGTTTTTGTTAGGTGTCTTTTTTTTAGCAGTCGGAACTGCTATTGATTATGTGAGACAGAGAAGCTTTCGCATCCAATTAAAAAAACAGCTGGAGAGCGATTCAGATCCGCTCCAATCCGGTTATGCCCTTGCTTCTGCAGAACCCTGTACAAAGGAACAGGAATGGTGGGTGGATTTGATCTTGGCGATGAATCAGAAG
The DNA here is from genome assembly GCF_017832095.1 of Bacillus capparidis. Taxonomy (NCBI): domain Bacteria; kingdom Bacillati; phylum Bacillota; class Bacilli; order Caryophanales; family Bacillaceae; genus Bacillus; species Bacillus capparidis. The sequence continues at coordinate 889,433 of NZ_JAFDST010000002.1, read as the reverse complement.
TATGAAGAGTCGCTGCAGCAGATGACAGACAAAGAAAAGCAGCAGCAAACTTTTACAAATCAATGGATTCATCAGATGAAAACTCCCGTCTCTGTCATATCCCTGCTTATCCAGGAAGGGAAACAGCACCCAGGGCCTGACTTTATGTATCAGCTGTTGAATGACATCGAAGAGGAAAATGAAACGTTCAGCTCAGGGCTGGATAGAATGCTGCAACTGTCAAGACTTGAGGCATTCTCCACCGATATGAAATCGGAGAAAGTGGACCTGAAGAGTTTTTTGACAGAAATCATTAATCGGGAAAAAAGGCAATTTATTAAAAGAAGAATCTTTCCGAAGCTGAACATACCAGATACGCTTATCGTATTTAGCGATAAAAAGTGGCTCGATGTTGTCATCACTCAAATATTGCAAAACGCTTTAAAGTACTCCGTACAAGGAGAGGGAAAGGAGATATGGATCACGGGGAAGGAAGAGCGGCCAAACACAATAAGTCTATCAATTACCGATTTCGGACAAGGCATCCCCGATTACGACCTGCCGAGAATATTTGATCCATTTTATACAGGAAGCAACGGAAGAACACAAAAGGAAGCAACAGGGATGGGACTTTATATTGCAAAAATGGTCTGCGATCAGCTTGGTCACCACTTAACCGCTCAATCTGAAGAGAAGCGCTTTACGTCATTAACGATCGAGTTTACAAGCCTTACATTACATAGGTGACAATTTTGTAAGAAAAGCAGATACTTTGAAAGAAAAATCGATGGGAGCAATCTCTCCTTCTTTTTATAATGAATCTATCAAAAGGAGGAATTGCAATTGACAGCCGTACTAGAAACGAAAAAACTATCAAAAACGTATCATTCGAAAAAAGGCGACCTTTCTTATCAGGCGTTGGACAACGTTACATTATCCGTTGAAAAAGGAGAATTCACAGGGGTAATGGGACCGTCCGGCAGTGGAAAAACGACTCTATTAAATCTTCTGGCCACAATCGATCAGCCAACTGGCGGAGAATTGACGATAAACGGCACGAATCCAAAGCAGTTGAAGGATTCCAAGCTTGCTTTGTTCCGAAGGAGAGAACTTGGCTTTGTTTTTCAAGATTTTAATCTCTTGGAGACATTAAATATAAGGGAAAATATACTGCTGCAGCTTGCTCTGGATAAAACAAATTTAAAGGAGATGGAACGGCGGCTCAAGGAAATTGCTGATATTCTTGAAATCAGCCATATTTTAGAGCATCGTCCGTATGAAGTGTCGGGAGGACAAAAACAGCGGGCTGCATGTGCAAGAGCAGTGATTCACCAGCCCGCGCTTGTCTTGGCGGATGAGCCGACTGGAAACCTCGATTCAAAGTCAGCCAAACAGGTCATGGATACTCTGGCAAAACTGAATCAAACGAAAGAAACAACGATATTAATGGTTACCCATGATCCGACAGCTGCCAGCTTTTGTAATCGGATGTCTTCATAAAAGATGGGAAGTTGTTTTCTGAAATTCACAAAGGTTCGAATCAGCAAACCTTTTATCAAAGTATATTGGACACCTTAAGCGTACTGGGAGGTGACTTTCATGAACATGCGAGTTATCGCCCGTAAAAATGTGCTTGGGAATCTGCAGCGTTACCTGGCTTATTTTTTAAGCTGCGTATTTTCCGTCACGATTTTCTTTATTTTCTCATCCTTTATCTTTCATCCGGATGTCAATCCCGAAAATATATACGGAGCCGGCCTGGTTGTACCCGGACTTATTTCTTGCTTAGTGATTATCGTTGTCTTCTCTCTTTTCTTTGTTGCTTATTCTAACTCGAGCTTCTTGCAGGTTCGGAAAAAAGAATTTGGGATGTTGTCGCTTTTCGGAATGACAAAAAGTCAGCTGAGACGGCTCGTCTATTATGAACAAACGGCCATTTCACTCGTTGCTATTATTGCGGGAATAGGTGTGGGATTGTTGTTTACGAAGCTGTTTTATTTAATCATGAGTGCCTTTTTAGACATGAAAGTGCCGATATCCTTTCAACTAGTTCCAAAAGCATTGATGTTAACAGCGATTGGCTTTTTCGTATTGTTCCAGTTCATGACGTTTTTTTCGTTTTTTCAAATCAAAAAATCCCAAATCGTTGATCTGCTCTCAGCCAGACAAAAGCCAAAGCCGATGCCGAAGTTTTCGAAATGGCTTGTGTTTCTGTCCGTTTTATCCCTGGCATCCTGCTACTATCTTGCCTATACAGCGGGAATCATGAAGATGCTGATCCGAATGTTTCCGATTCTAATCTTAGTTCTAATCGGCAGTTATTTCTTCTTTACGCAAAGCAGTGTGGCCTTCATTCGAGCGCTGACAAAAAGAAAGGCAAGTTTTTATAAAGGGACAACGATTATAACTCGTTCCAACAATTTGTTTCGGATAAAAGATCATGCGGTCATGTTGTTTTTGGCAACTATTATTACTGCAGTTATTATGACGGCCTCCGGTGTTATTTTCATGTTTTACACAGACTTGAAAAATCAAGTTGAAACAACGTCTCCTCAGGCGATAGGGTGGGTGGAGCACCATGCTGATACGTTTCAGGCACTGAAACCAAAAGATGTTGAGAAGGAGCTGGAGCAAGCTGGTGAAAAAATCGCCTACAAGGTAAATGAGCTGGCCATACCGATCACTTTTGATTCTGATTCTACAGGAATGATGATTGCGGAATCGAGTTACAACAAGGTGGCAAAGGAAAAGGGTTTTGAACAAGTAAAACTTAAGAAAGGGGAAGCCTTTTTTAACTTTCCTTACCCGTACGTAAATATGGAAATTCTTCCGATCGGTAAGAAAGCTGAGATACAGATCGGCAAGGAACACGAGACATTTTTGATAAAACCGCAAAGCAATGAAGGAGTTCTGGTACCGCAAGGAAGGGCAAGTACGCTGCTTATTGTTCCTGATAACGAATTCAAAGAAACTCTGGCAAAGATACCCGAACATGAGCAAGTGCGTTTAATGGGGTACGAGCTAGAAAACTGGGAAGGAGCAGTTGAGGTATCTGAAAAACTTGAGAAGATGGTGGCGGATGATCATCAAACCGCTTTTCTGGCTAGAGCACCAGGATATCAAGTATTTAAGAAAGCCCTTGCATTAACCTTGTTTCTTGGATTGTTTGTCAGCTGCTTGTTCTTTGTAATTCAAGGTAGCTTCCTGTATTTGCGCTTGTTTACGGAGGTGGAGGATACAAAGATCCAAATGCTTGCTTTACGGCGCATGGGTGTCACGAAAGAGGAAATGAAAAAAATCCTTAGCAGACAAATTAGCTTTTTGTTCTTTATTCCGTTTATCGGTGGAGCGATTCATGCCACATTTGCGTTTAAGTCGTTAAGCAACATGCTCGGCTCGAATCTTCTAGTTGGATCACTCACTGTTTTCGGTATCTATTTCGCTTTTCAGCTTGCTTATTACGCTGTTACGCGATATATCTATGTGCGAACAGTTTTGAGATAAAGTTTTGATATTGAGTTGTGCCGTATAATAAAACGAAATACTTAGAATAAGTATATCGAGCAATATAGAGAAGACCGATTTCCGTATTTAAGTTGAGAAATCGGTTTTTTCATTATGTAACCACATAAATAGCAGTGACAAATGCATAGTCAGAGTAAGTGTTAAATTTTTTTTATAAAAATCCTAACAAATGTCCTTGACACTCCATCTACTTAGTAATATTATGTAGTAGTACTTAGTGTTGTTAAGTACTGATGGAGATGGTAATAAGGAGGAGTTATGAAAGAATTAACTGAAATGCTCAAAGGTGTTTTGCAAGGTATTGTACTTCAAAAGATTCAGGAAGGAGAAACCTACGGATATGAAATTACAAAGTACCTAAATGATTTAGGCTTTGAGGATATTGTGGAAGGAACGGTTTATACAATCCTTCTGCGAATAGAGAAAAAAGGTCTCGTGGAAATTGAGAAGAAGAAATCAGAACTTGGGCCAATGAGAAAATTTTACACGTTGAATGCTAACGGAGAGCAGGAGCTCATAAATTTTTGGCAACGATGGTCATTTATTGAACAAAAAATGAACGAAATAAAGGGGAAAAGAAATGTTTAAAAAATTTCTTCAAGAAAAACGGGAATATCGTAAATTTAGAAAAAGAATAAATGAACTGCCTGATGAACATAAAAAGGCGATGATTGCGATTGAAAAATATATGTGGATGTTTGCTAAGGGAAGCGGTATGTTCGAATATTTAAAAAATATATTAGAGATGTTTGAGGATAGTGCAAAAGAGGGCTTAAGTGTACGAGATATCGTTGGGAATGATATAGCAGAATTTGCCGATTCATTCTTAGCTGAGTTCCCGGAAGAAACTTGGATAGATAAGGAAAGGAAAAAATTGAGAAATTCGATTAAATAAGGGGGTAAAACGATGAGTTCAACTGTGATGGAAATTAAAAATGTAAAAAAGAGTTTTAAAGGAAATGAAGTATTGAAAGAAATAAATATCACTGTGAATAGAGGTTCCATCTATGCCTTATTAGGACCTAATGGCGCTGGGAAAAGTACACTCTTAAAAATTATTACTGGACTTCTAAATAGTGATAGTGGAAGAGTGACAATTAATAATATAAATGTTGCAGAAAACCCAACGGCTGTACAAAAGTTATTTAGTTTTAGTTCACAAAATACAACCGTCGACGGTGTACTCACTGGTTATGAAAACTTAGTTTTAATCGCAAAATTGAGACATGAGCCTAATCCGAGAAATGTCGCTTTAAACTTGTTGAAAACCTTTAGGCTGATTGATGCAAAAGATAAAGCTGTTTCAAATTATTCAGGAGGCATGCAACGCCGGCTTGATTTAGCAATGAGTTTAGTTGGAGATCCGGAAATCGTTTTTCTAGACGAACCTACTACTGGACTAGATCCAAGCAGTAGACTCGATCTTTGGAATAAGATTAAAGAGTTGAAGTCACAAGGGAAAACAATCTTTCTAACGACGCAATATTTAGATGAAGCGGATTATTTGGCTGATAAAATTGTGTTTTTGCACGATGGCAAAATAATAGCGACTGGAAGTCCAGATGAAATGAAACGTATAGTGGGAGAAAACAAATTATTTATTGAATTTAATAATATCCTAGATCTCGAGAAATCATCAAAACTTTTACAAATATACTCTCCTCAACAAACGAATAGCTGCGAACTCTCCATTAATTTAACAGAGGAAATAAAGACCACTTTGAATATTTTCAGTATTCTAACTAATGAAAAAATTGTAATTAAGAGCTTCAAAATGATTACCCCGACTCTTGATGATGTTTTTATGACACTTACGAAAGGAAGAAAATCATGAATATGAAACAATATATTGGAGACACTCTTGCACTGTCTAATCGAATTATGAGGCATAATATACGGAGTATTGACACTTTATTGACAGTTATTGCCATGCCTGTTATGATTCTTTTAGGAATGGTTTATGTATTTGGCGGAGCTATTCAAATTCAAGGAGTTTCCCAAGATGAGTACATTAATTACGTACTTCCTGGAATCTTATTAATCACGATTGCCAGCGGTTCAGCCTACACCTCTTTACGGATTAACTTAGATAAAACTTCAGGCATGTTTGACAGGTTTAAATCAATGCCTATCTCAAAATCAGCTGTATTAGGAGGTCAGGTTATAGCTTCCGTTATCTTTATGTTAGTTTCAATTAGTGCCGTTCTATTAGTAGGATTTCTTATAGGATTTAGAAGTAGTGCAACATTTTCTGAATGGCTTCTTGTGGGATTATTACTTGTTCTGTTTTCTCTCACAGTAACATGGCTTTCGGTACCTTTTGGATTGGCTGCCGGAAGTATTGAAGGGGCTAGTTCTTTCTCTTACATCTTATTGGGGATGCTTTTTGTCAGCTCCGCATTCGTTCCTGTAGACGGGATGCCAAAGATCGTGGGCATTTTCGCAGAAAATCAACCAATGACACCGATAATTCAAACAATCAGAAATCTATTGAATTCAAATGTCGTTGGTAATGACTTGTGGGTTTCCATTGTTTGGATGGTAGTGATAATCATTCTATCTTATGTAGTGGGAATACGGGTTTATAAAAGAGTATAATCTCAAAAGTATCATTAACAGGCATAAATTGTCGCTCTCTTATCATCATGCAGAAATAATACTGCTTTCAGACCGTCTGAAAGGTGATTTGACCCAGTATGCTTTGTATAATGCGTCTTTTTAGTTTTTACAAAAATAGGAGTATCATCGAATAAAGTGAACCTTATCATTTATTCCTGCTGTCAGGATTCTTTAAAAAATCAATGCCTGATTTTCGGCGGCAGCTGTTTTCTATAAGAGCTATAATCAAAGGGTAAGCTTAGTTAAGAGGAGGCAAAGCCCGTGCTAACGTCCGATAAAAAAGAATTTTACGAAGCATTGCTTGATAAAAAAACAGAATATGAGGGCATTTTTTACGTGGGGGTCAAGACGACAGGTGTTTTCTGCCGTCCGACATGTCCGGCGCGTAAGCCAAAATTCGAGAATTGTGAATTTTTCGAGACGGCTCAGCAAGCCCTTCTTGCTTCTTTTCGTCCTTGTAAACGTTGTCGTCCGCTTTCTCATCCCAATCATGTTTCAGAGCTTGTGCGAACGCTTGTAGAAGCAGTTGAGGAAAACCCGGAGAAGCGGTGGAAGGATAAAGATTTTCAGGAATTATCCGTAGATGCTTCAACCGCCAGACGTCAATTCAAAAAGAGATTTGGAATGACTTTCGTTGAATATGCAAGGGCACGCCGTATGGGTCTGGCGATGAAACAAATCAGGGTGGGTGAAACGGTAATGGACGCCCAGCTTTCAAGCGGATATGAATCGAGCAGCGGGTTTAGGGATGCTTTTTCCCGTATTATGGGAGAGGCGCCGGCTTTGGTGGAAAATAGCAGTGTCTTAAAAGCATCATGGCTGGATACGAAGCTTGGCCCGATGATAGCAATCGCAGACGAGGAATTTTTGTTTCTTTTGGAATTTGTTGATCGCAGAGGTTTGGAACGTGAGGTAGAACGATTGAGAGAAAAGACAAAATCAGCGATCATACCAGGGCGCACGCAGCCGATCAACTTGATTGAAAAAGAGCTGACTCAGTATTTCAATGGTGAATTAAGAGAATTCAAAACGCCTTTAGCGTTACTTGGATCGCCTTTTCAGAAGAGTGTCTGGCATGAACTGAAAAAAATACCAATCGGACAAACAGCTTCTTATTCAAGAATCGCTGAATCAATTGGCAATCCCTCTGCCTTCCGGGCTGTGGCACGGGCGAATGGTGCAAATCAGCTTGCCATAATTATTCCTTGTCACCGTGTGATCAACGCAAATGGCGAATTGGGCGGCTATGGCGGCGGGCTATCCCGAAAAAGATGGTTAATTAATCATGAAAAACTGATAAAAAAAGTGTTATCAAAGTCGCGCTAACCAGGACAAGCTCTTTTACGCAAAGTAAAAGAACATTTTCGTATGTTTGAATCCGGCTTGAACCACAAGAGCCACTGTGATAGGTAACTTTGATTTCTATTGCCTTTTTGCGAGAAATCATAGTGAATGAAAAAGCAGACAAAAATTAAGAGGATGAAGATTTCTCTTCATCCTAGGCATCCCAAATCAATCATAGAACCATGCGAATGATTCTCCACTGGAGTATTTTTTTAAATAAAATTCGGCTTGGTCATCGGTCCCATCAACAAACCCGCCGATATCTTTGTAGACATGACAGCCGTTTGAATCGAAATCATTACTTCCTGCTGTTTTAAAGTAGACGCCAGTTTTTACTTGATCGTCTGGATTATACGGATCTTCTTCAAATAATTGATAATAACCTGGTTTGCTTTCAGAACTGAGACAAATTTTATAATCTCCGCCGCCAGAAGGCCAGATGTCTGACTCATCACTAAATCTGTCTCCGCCTAATAAATCCCATTCTCCTGCTGCAGCAGTCGCTGTCCATAACGGTACGATGGAAGCAAACAGTAAAACGAGAAAAAATATATGGATTCTTTTCAATTCCCCAAACCCCTTCTTTTTTTATGTTTAATTCATTGAAAAGTATACCTATCTTCGAGTGTTAATTTCATAATGAATTTGACATATTTTTTTCATAATGAATTTGACATATTTTTGATGGGGTCATAAGCTATTCTATCTCTGACCAAGGGGCAACCAACTCAACTTTGATTCGGTCGGGATCCTCGAAATAGACGGCATAATGCTGCGGACCTCCCGCGTATGGTTGCTTGTCCTCGTATAAGATCGGGATTCCTTTTTCCTTTAATTTTGCAGTCATTTGATCGACGTGTTCAATCGATCTTGCATGAAAGGCCAAGTGGTTAAGCCCGACTCTGCACCTGTGGTACGGAACATCCTGATATTTTTCCTTTGCCTGAACAAAGACGAGATATGTATCCCTGTATTTCCAACTCGCACCTTCGTCCCATTTCTGAAACAGTGAATAATCAAGGTCATCGAGGAGCCAGCTCCAAAAATCAATGCTTTTCTCTAAATCTGAAACATAGATTTCGATATGGTGCAGCAAATAAACACCTCCAGCTTAAACAATCGTTTGATTAAACCAATTATAGAACAAGTGTTCCTGTCATTCAAGGTGAATTTGATAAATTTAGAAGGGTTTGAAACATAGATTGAGAATTATTAAATAAAGAACATCAGAAAGAGAGGGAAGGATATGGCACAGCAATGGAACGTTGGAATTTTTCTGTTTGATGAGGTAGAGGTTTTAGATTTTGCCGGACCGTTCGAGGTGTTTTCTGTCACAGCTTTGGATGACGGATCGAAGCCTTTTTCTGTGAAAACCATTTCTGAAAATGGAAATATGGTATCAGCAAGGAATGGATTAAAGGTTCAACCTGATTATCGCTTGGATCAGATGCGGGAAATAGATATCTTGATCATTCCGGGAGGCTACGGAGCAAGAGTAACAGAAATACATAATGAGCATGTTATCGGATGGATATCTAATCAAATGGCAAAGGTGAAGCTGATGGCCTCAGTTTGTACAGGGGCGTTCCTTTTAGCAAAAGCTGGGCTGCTGAACGGAAAAAGAGCAACAACGCATTGGGCGAGCATTGAACAAATGAAAAAGGATTTTCCGGAGGTTAGCGTCCAGCAAAATGTAAAATTTGTAGACGAAGGAAACATCATCACGTCAGGAGGGATTTCCGCCGGAATTAATATGTCCTTTCACATTGTGAAGCGTCTGTTAGGAGAAAAGACAGCAAAGGAAACTGCCAGACGGATGGAATATGATATAGAGATTTGAACGATATTGAAAAAAGCTCAAGAGGGTTCTTGAGCTTTTGGCCGGATTAACCAATCCATTTCGTATACGATTCAAAACTCGTTTTCTTCGGTTCCTTTGGATCAATGTCCGGGTAGCCTAAGTAGATAAATCCGACAACCTGGCCGTTATCAGGAAGGCCGAAAAATTCCGCCACTTTTTTGTGGTAGCAAATATCACCAGTTCTCCAAACCGCACCTAAACCTTCTGCGTGTGCGGACAAAAGCATGTTTTGAACAGCAGCGTGTACAGCAGCGAATTCCTCTTGCACGATGACTTTTGGATTGTCGCTAGGTTCCACGCCAACTGCGATGACAACAGGTGCGCGCAATGGGTTTTTTCTGTTTTTATCTAGTCTGACTTTGTTTTCTTCGGTTTCCGGATCGTCCATCGTATCCTTTACTATATCCGCTAATACATCACCGAGCTGAAGCCTGCCTTCTCCTTGAAGGACAAAAAACCGCCATGGCTCTGTGCGAAAATGATTCGGCGCCCAAACAGCTGCATCCAGAATTTTTTCAATCAACGCTTTAGGCACTTCATCTTGTTTTACTTTTCCTATGCTTCTTCTGCTTTTAATTGCCTCATATAATTCCATTTCGTCACCCTCTTTTCTTTTTCAATCCCCAATACTTATCATAAATCAAAACGCCTGAGAAAGAAATTGTTAGCCAGTATGATTCATAAGAATGGGAAAGCCAGTGCTATAATGAATGAAAATGAAAGCGAGGAGGAACGGGAATGTCGTGGGTTTCAGCCTTTGATATAGGGACCACTTCCGTAAAAGGAATTTTAATAAGTAAGGACGGAAGCATAAAGGGAGAAAAAACATATCCTCTTCAAACGTATTATGGAGTGAATGGAGAGATTGAACAGAGTCCGGAAGAATGGCGGGACGGAATCATAGAGATCTGCCGTTATTGGATGCAGAATGTAAAGGTTGAACCTGAAGACATTAAAGCTATTACATTTAGCGGCCAGATGCAGGATTTGATTTTTGCTTCGCGGCTTCGAGTTCCTCGTGCAATTCTTTATTCTGATACACGAGCGAAATCCGAAGCGGAGAGGATTAACCTTGAAATTCACCAGTTAACCGAGATTGCAAACAATCCGATTGATGCGTCTTCGCCATTTGCCAAATGCTTATGGATGCAGTCTCATCAGCAGGAAATTTACGAGAGCTGCGAAGCTTTTTTGTTTAGCAGTAAGGATTATTGCATTTATGAGCTGACGAATCAGCTGGTAACAGATCCTGTCACAGCTGCGACAACCGGGATGATGAATCTCAGAAAAAAAGAATGGCAAAAAGAGTGGCTTGGCAAATTTGAAATCCCGATCGCCAAAATGCCGGATATCCGCTATCCTGATCAATTAGCCGGTCACGTGACAAAGCGGGCCGCTGAGCTTACTGGATTTATGGAAGGGACGCCCGTCCTCTCAGGCAGTGGTGATGCTGGTGCTACGACAATCGGAGCAGGAGCCGTTAGAGAAAATGACAGCTATCTTTACCTTGGAACAACAGGGTGGGCAGCGACTGTACAAAAAGAATTTGGAGAATCAGGAGATTTTATGTTTACCCTGTCACATGTACTTCCCGATTGCTACATATCGATTGCCCCACTATTAAATGTCGGAAATGTATACCTATGGGCGGGGAAAACCTTCGCAAATGGAATGGATGAACTGGAACAATTGATTGCTGAATCACCACCGGGAGCTAACGGTCTGTTCTTTTTACCTTATTTAAATGGAGAAAGGTGTCCGGTTAATGATCCAGATGCAAAAGGGATCTTTTATGGGATGACGATACATACCAAAAGAGCTGATTTTGCACGAGCTATTGTCGAAGGTCTCTGCTATTCCTATCGCCAAATTATGAATCTCGTAATGAACGACAGACGTCCTGCCTCAATTACAGTAATTGGCGGCGGAGCTAGAAGTAGAGTGTGGTGCCAGATCACAGCCGACGTGCTCGGGACTGAGGTTCATGTTCCCGAAAATAGTGAATATCTTCCGGCTGTCGGTGCGGCTTCAAACGGATTTTGCTACCTCGGCTGGGTCAGGAATTATGAAGAATTTGCCGACAGGTTTATAAAGGCAGATCGCACCAATGTATACAGTCCTCTGAATCAACAGATCTATCATAAAGGGTTTGAGACTTATGAAAAGCTATATCCCGCTTTTTGTTTGACACATCCTCCGATCTCATAGTGTTCTCGCGATTATTTCGGTTAGACGCACACAGCTGGAGAGGGAGCCGTATTCCTTTGCCTCTAGACTGCAAGAAGTTATGTTTTCATTTCTAAATAGAAAAAGGCTGCTATTGTCATAAGACTAAAAGCAGCCGCTTAGTTACAATGATCTTCACCGCAGCATGACCCGCCATCTTTATCAAGCTGAATCGTGGTATGCTTCAGGTGAAATTGCTGTGAAAGCATGACCTGAGTTTTTTCTAATAGCAGCTGATGGGAGAAATTTTCTTCAACGACCATATGGCAGCTAAGTGCTGGGAAGTCTGAAGAAATCGACCAAATATGCAAATCGTGAATACTCTTTACTCCATCCATGGCTAGCAAGGAATTTTTCACTTTTTCCACATCGATTTGTATTGGCGTCCCTTCCATAAGAATATGAAATGAATCCTTTAAGACCCGATAACCGCTGATCACGATAAGAAGGGCAACCAAGACACTAGCAATCGGATCCGCGTAACTCCATCCGAAGAACATAATAAGCAGGGCAGCAGCTATTGCACCGACAGATCCGAACAGATCTCCTAACACATGGAGAAATGCACTTCTTACGTTTAAATTCTCATCTTTGTCCCCCCGCATTAAAATGTAGGCGGCACAAACATTGACAATAAGACCAATGAAAGAAACGACAAGCATTCCGGAGCTGATCACTTCAGCCGGCTGAAGAATTCGTTGATACGCTTCCCAAAAAATATAAAGAGAGATAAGAAGCAGCGTCAAACCATTCAGAAAAGCAGCTACAATCTCAAAGCGCCGGTAGCCAAAGGTTTTGGAGAAGGAAGCCTTTCTTTCTCCGAAGACCATTGCAAAGTAGCTCAATCCAAGGGCAGCTGCGTCACTAAGCATATGACCAGCATCGGACAGCAGTGCAAGGCTGTTCGTAAGAAGTCCGCCGATGATCTCGATGATCATGTACGAGGCGATAATTAGAAAGGAAAGCCTTAATGCTGATTTGTTGGTGCTAGAATGATGACCATGACCATGGTGATGATCATGACTGTGAGAATGTCCCATGAAATACACTCTCCTTCCTATATATGAATGTATGATCATATATATTATTTCATGTTTGCTAAAAGTGTTCAATAGATTTCTTCAGCCTTATAGTGTAACCAATTACTGTTTCATAATGCCGTGCAATATCAATGTTTCTAACTCCAGCTTTACCCGTGATAAGTCCTTTTCTTCAACCATTTCAAGGACTTGCCCCATTGCATTTTGCCAGATGGTGAAATAAAGCATGATGGTGTCGATTGATACATTCGGATTATTCTCAATGATGAGATGACGGTATTACAGGCACATAAGCATCAGCAATTTCATATCACCCTTGCTAATTCGAATTCGGCTGATGCCCTCGTCCAAGAATTCCATCAGTCCGTGCGAATTGACCCTGTCCGAGTGTCTGTTTCCTTGCAGGGTGATCCGAACAGCATGGTAAGAACTCTTGCAAAATACGATATCAAAGGATTTACGATGGAAGAGGAAAGCTTGGAGAAAATTTTTATGAACCATTATGGAAAAGAGGCTATGTAAATGAATGGAGCATTGTATTGGTTTATGATGAAGACCGGGTGGAAATCGCTTTTAGGGTATACGGGAGGGGCGATCCTGTTGGTCGCCTCCTTTGTTGCTCTATTTCCGACAATGGCAGACTCCAATCAGCTTGATCAACTGATCCAACAATATCCCCCAGCTTTGCAGGAGGCATTTGGATTAAGTTTGGGGATGGACACACTCGTCACATTTCTGGCTGTTGAGCATTATAGCTTAATGTTCCTTCTTGTTCTCGGTGCCTACGTGATTTTCACGTCCAATCGCTTAATGGCAAAGCTGGTTGACCGGGGAAGTATGGCTTATATATTAGCCACTCCTGTCTCAAGAACGAAAATCGCGATCACTCAGGCTCTTGTATTGCTAAGCGGAGTTCTTGTTATCATAGCGGCAACTGTGGGAGCGGCTTTTCTAAGTTCGATTATTTTTGCTCCGGATTCTGAATTTGGCAGTGTCGCCGGATTTTGGCGGCTGAATTTCATAGGTTTGTTGTTATTCTTTGCTGTGTCGGGCTACTGCTTTCTTTTCTCGAGTCTTTTTGGGGATGAAAGGAAGATGCTGGCTTTTTCATCTGGTTTAACCCTGTTGTTCTATGGGTTGGATATGATGGGAAAAATTACGGAAGATGTAGAATGGCTACGTGATTTTACGATCTTTTCGCTGTTTGATTCAAGCAAGTTAATCGAAAGCAGAGATGACCTGGCTGTAAATACGATTATTCTTGGTGCAGTTGCGTTGGTTACGTTTGGATTAGCCGTATTGGTGTTTAGAAAGAAAAGTTTGTCGTTGTAAATGATGAATCGAAACCGTCTTTGGCGGAGTGCGAACACCTCTCCATATTTTTGGGGAGGTGTTATTTTGTTTTAATTGAATATTATTAGTTGCAGGGTAGAGGGGGAGGATTGTTATGAATAAAGGGAAGAAATCAATAGCAGTTGTAACTGGTGTAAGCCATCCTAAAGGAATAGGAGCCGCAATTTGCCGGAAATTAGCAAGTGTGGGCACAGATATTTTCTTTACTCATTGGAGCAGCGAGGTAGAGTGGTCTCAATCTTTTTTAAAGGAGATAAAAGAATTGGGAGTACGCTGTGAAGGTTTAGAGATTGATTTATCAGACGTTGAGGCATCTGTTAAACTACTTGACACTGTTACTGCCGAATTAGATTTCCCATCTATTTTGGTTAATAACGCTGCACACTCTGTAAGAGATGGATATGAACATTTAGATGCGAAAACTTTGGATGAGCATTATTCAGTAAATATGAGAGCGGCTTTTCTCCTTTCCGTTGAATTTGCTCGGCGTTTTAAAAAATTGAATCGATCATCTGGAAGGATTATTAATATGACCTCAGGACAGGACATTGGCCCAATGAGGGAAGAATTGGCTTATGCAGCGACCAAAGGTGCAATTTCAGCCTTTACACGTTCCTTATCAGCAGAACTCGCACCATTAGGTATTACGGTAAACGCCGTTAATCCTGGCCCTACGGATTCGGGATGGATGACAGAAGAGATAAAGCAAGTGCTTTCGCCGAATTTTTTACTAGGACGCGTTGGAAAACCGGATGATGCAGCTCGTCTGGTGGCATTCCTTGCAAGTGAAGAAGCTGGGTGGATAACTGGACAAGTCATTCATTCTGAAGGGGGATTTTTACGAAGCTGAGAAATTATTATTCGATAAGTTTTTTTCGGTTGTCAGTAATCTACATTTGTGATAGGATAAAAGAGAACAAATGTTCGATGTGATTTATGAGAATAGCCTGCAATATAAATATGAAATATGTATCTGTTTTTTGTCGGATTGAATTGTTAGAATATTCATAAGTATCATAGGGGAGGCGATCAGAATGGCTGGACAAGAAGAGAATCTAATCGAAAAGCTTTCTGAAGAACGTGCTGAGGCAAAGTCTGTCTATTTGGCTTCAATGAAGAGTCGGGACTACTATGATGTGAATAGGGATAAAGAAATACAAGGTAGCTATTATCGCGATGTAGCATTTGATCGGGACAGCCTTCATACATTGTTGGAGAAAACTCATCAAAAGCAGTTGGATTACTCTCCCCATCGTTATGTATATCCGTGGGTAGATCTTCAGGAGAACGGCAAGCTGAAAAGCTTATACTCCGGAAAAGGCATGGATCCAATAGAAGTCATTGAAGAAGATATTCGGATGCTTGAAAGAGGAGCGGCGGGAGCTTTAGCCGAAATCACGTTGAATTGTGAACACGTTGTACCGCAATCATGGTTCGATCGGAAAAACCCAATGAGGGGAGATCTGCATCACCTGTTTGCCTGTGAACCAACCTGTAACAGCAGCCGCGGAAACAGTCCTTATTATGACTTCAAAGACTACACTCCAGAGGCTGGCGTTTCCGGAATCAAAGAAGGCTGCGGCAAGTCAGAAGATGAAAAGTTCGAGCCGGAATACGGAAAAGGAATCGTAGCCAGAGCCACCCTATACTTTTTAATCAGATACCAAGGCACAATCAACAGCTCTAAAGCAGATCAACAGCTACTATTAGAGTGGCACCAAAAATTTCCCGTATCCGTTTACGAAAAACACAGAAACCTCGCAATCTACGAATTGCAAGGTAATCGAAATCCATTTATTGATTTTCCTGAAAGGGCTGGGGAACTAAGTAAGTAACTACAGAAATTGATTATGCTATTTTTCTATAATCCACATAACTTATAAAAATGTTTTGCAATTAAAATATAAGATAAAATTACTTTTGCATTTGCTCTTGACAATAATTATGCATAAGAATCAACACTATAAGTAATAGGGTTTTCGGCAATCACTGTTCCTTTATCTTGGTTAACAATAAAGGATGTACCAGCAATAGCTGTTATAATTGCTGCAGTTGCAATGATATTTTTTATTTTTTTCATTTTCTCACCTCCTTTTGCATTTGTTTATTTCGTGATTGTGAAGATCTTTCCAAAAAATAATAGGCGTTTTCTAAATCACCATTTTTTTTGAAATAATTTGAAATACTTTTACTTTGAAATTCTAAGTCGTAAAATAAGTATTGTTTTTCTATTTGGTTTAATAGATTATTAAAAGCAACCTTGTCCATGCTATTATTTGCTATTAAACTTTCAATTTTAAATTTAATTTCATATTCAATATTGTTATGTTCTTTACAATATTCTAAACCCTTTTGCATCAATGCATTATTTGGGTTATTAATTTTGTTATAATTTGAGGCTAACAAATAAATGGAGCGAATATAATGCTTAGACTCTGAATATTCTTTGCATTCGAGAGCTTTATTAATATAAAAGACGCTTTTTTCGAATTTTTTCTGACGAGCATATACAATTGCTAAATTATGCATTGAAGAAGAAATAAAAATGTTACTTTTTGCTCTTTTACTGTCATTAAGAGCTTCCAGAAAAAATTTCTCTGCTAAATCGTATTCTTCGATATCTAAATAATTAGCACCTAAAAGTTGTTTACAACCCATTAGGTACATATCAAAATTTTCATATCCTGTAAAAATCCCTTGTGCTTTTTTTGTATGATTAATTGAAAAAAGCGTTTGTCTTACTTGAAAGTAAAGTTTTGCGATTCTGTAATGATACAAAGCCATCTCAATTTCATTTGAGATATTTCTTAATTTCAATTCAGCAATTGTGTAATAATTAATCGCAGTATTTAAATTATTTTTATTAAACTCTATTGTGCCTTTATTTAAATAAAAATAGTATGAAAGCATATTATCGATTTCATCCAGAGAAGTATTTAAAAGTGATTGATCAAACACAAATTCTGCTTTTTGAGTATGAAAGGATGGAAAAGTAGAGTCGTGCTTGTACGACAAAAGTGAATAATAGTACTTCAAATCTTCTTTTAACTCGATATTAGGGATTATTTCGTCTATCTTATCTTTTAAGTCAAAAGCTCCCTCACCGTCATGCTTTCGGATACGTAAATACCATTCGTTTAATAGATCGGCAATGTCTATAGTTGAGATATTTTCATTCGCAACTGTTTCAGATTCTCCCATAGATCTGCCCCTTTTGAAATTTTCTGATTTTACCTTATTATACCATGTCTACTGGAGATAATAGTAGGGAAAAAGGTCGTGGATGAACTAGGTAAAAAGAATCGTTTTTCGACAAAAAAGGAAACCAGGCTACATAATCACCGGATTTCCTCATTTGAAAGCAGCTATTATTCATCTGTAAGGCCTACTTTTTCTCTTTATCCATAATGCCGTTGGCTAGGACAGTGATGTGACGTATTCCGCTTATCATTTCATTTCCGCAAAGAGGGCAGGATGGCTGGCTGCTGCTGGTGAAATTTTTTCTCATCCAACCATTGCAGTTTTCCTGAGAACATTCCCATGTATTAATGTCATCTGTCGGCAAGGGCTCTTGATTTGCTTTATTATAATAAGCCATGATTCACTTCCTAGTTAAGATTTTTTGTCACTCTTTATCATCTCATACTTATTGGTGTTTGCACCTAGTTTCTCCAAAAAATAAAACAATTATCAGTGGATAAGCAGTAAATATTTGCTATAATGAGCAAAAGAACTACGGAAGCAGGTTATGGTATTATGCTGTCCTTATTTACCTTATTGTTAGAGCGTAAGCCTTGTTGGTTGTGATCAAAATCTGTCTAAAATGGTGAATCAGCCAGAGACAACAAGCTTGTCTTCTTCGACATCAGCTTTACATAATGAAAACCTTGGCGAACTTAAAAATCTATAAAGAGAACAGGACCTTAATTTAAATGTATCACAGTATTTCATCTGGAAATAGCCTACGTGTGCCGATTTAAGAGTTTCGAGAGCATATGAAATGGCTAAAAAGACAATAGGTATTATACTCTTAACCCAGAATAAGCTAATACCGTTCTTTTACACCGCCGCAACATTTGAATTAATACTACAATTGTTTGGGAGGATGCAATGAATGCTAATGGAAGCCATCTGTGAAAAAAGAACATACTCCCGAGAATATGATTCCCATGAACATAGCTATGGACAATTTCTTTTTCCGCTTAAAGGCAATATGGATTTGCTAACAAAGGAGCAAAAAATCGAACTTGATCGAGACCATGGCCTTTATTTGCCGCCAGCATGCACCCATACCTTCCGTTCATCCACTCGAAACGAATGCCTCGTGCTAGATATTCCAGAGCGGTTTTTAACGAAAAACACATCAAGCATGTTTATTCCAATCGATCAGCAATGGTCTTCCATACGTTTTTTACTTTTGGAGGAGGCAGCTTTACAACGATCCTCTTCTTCAGCATTGACGGAATTGACCGGTTATGTCAGCCGAAAGTTAACGAAGTCGCCTTCCTCTTCCATTGAGTACATCCATCGGCATTTTCTAAAGTCGATTTCGGTGGAAGAATTAGCAAACATCGAGCACTATCATCCGACTTATTATTCCGCTTGGTTTAAGCAAAAAACAGGAAAAAGCCTAAAAGCATACCTTTCCGAATTGCGAGTAAAAGAAGCGATGCGCCTGTTACGGGAAACTGATTGGACCATCACACGCATTAGTGAAGAATTTCAGTTTGAGCACTCTTCTTCGTTCACAAGGTGGTTCAGAAGCTACGCAGGTGTAACCCCTAAGCAGTACCGTCAATAATCTTATATGTATATCTATAATTTGATATATATTCAGCTCATTCTGATTTCATTCATAAAAAATGAATCCCCCTGTACCGGCATGCAGGGGGATTCACATGTTGACGACATAGGAGCTGAGGGTTCCTGTGGTAAACTGAGACAAAAAAAGGAGAAAGTTCAATGAAGCAGCATGACTTTACAGAAGGAAATTTGATAAAGCAGCTGATGTTGTTTTCTGCACCGATTATGCTGACCAATTTGCTGCAGGTGTCCTATCAATTCATCGACAGTTTGTGGGTGGGCAACCTGATCGGAAGCCGTGCACTCGGGGCGGTATCGGTTGCCAGTGTTGTCTTGTTTACGGTTTTGTCCTTTATCATAGGCCTGAATAATGCGACTCTTACGATATTGTCTCAGCAAAAGGGAAAGAACAACATAGATGGATTAAAAAGCTATTTAAATGCGTTTGTCGTAATCCTTACGATTTTAGCTGTTTGTCTTGGAATTATTGGTTTTGTGTTTGCCGAATTTATTCTTATGCTATTACAAACTCCGCTAGCAATGCTTCCGGAAGCAGCTGCCTTCTTAAAAATTAATTTTCTTGGGATTTTGTTTTTGTTTGGATATAACTTTATTGCTACTGTGCTCCGCGCGCTTGGTGACAGTAAGACGCCGCTGCGTTTTGTTATCATCGCGGTCGTGTTAAACATCATTTTGGCGCCAATTTTTATCTCCGGGTTTACTTGGGGAGTGGAAGGAGCGGCAATTGCGACGGTTCTTTCTCAGGGTTTAGCATTTGTTTACGGTATGATTGTTTCGATAAAAAAAGGCCTGATTTCTTTTGTCATGCCATCCTTGCCGAAAAAAGAAGAGGTTCTGTTAATCATGAAGCTGGGCATTCCATCCGGCTTGCAAATGACAGTTATAGCGGCGGGTAGTACTGCGATTATGAGTGTAGTGAATTCATTTGGAGAGGATGCGGTGTCTGGATTTGGCGCGGCACAGCGCTTAGACAGCCTGATCCTGCTTCCGGCGATGGCCCTTGGGACAGCTGTTAACAGCATGGCTGGGCAAAACATGGGGGCACACCGCTTCGAACGAGTACATAAAATCTCCTGGTATGCCGTGATTTATAATTTTTGCATCATGATCACAATTGCTTTGCTGCTGGTGTTTTTTGCTGAATTCGGGGTCCGGCTGTTTTTACAGGAGGAGGCCGCCGTGCAATTCGGGACCGATTATTTAAAAATAATCGCCTTTTTTTATCCGTTTCTCGGCATTAATTTTATTTTAAACGGAACGGTACGAGCTGCGGGGGCGATGTATGCAGTACTCATATTGAATATCATTTCTTTTTGGGTGCTCCGTTATCCGATGACGTATCTCTTTTCTTCCATGATCGGAGAAAACGGAATTGCTTTGGGCATGGGCGTAAGCTTTTTCATCAGCAGTTTTTTCGCAGTTCTCTATTATCGCTATGGAAAATGGAAAACTAAAAAATTGTTTGCGTAAGGCGCTTTTTTAGGGAGAAAGCGCCACGTCCTCTTCTTTGCGGCTACATTATGCTTTTACATCAGTGAGTCAAAAGTGTTGTGAATCGTTTTGAGAGTGAAGTAGGATTAAGGTGGTTATTCTGTAAAGCGTTTACTTTTTCGGAAGTTCGGGTAATTTAAATTCCACCAGACTTCGAAAGGGGATGTACATACTGAATAATTTTACTTATTTAGACTATGGAATTCTCATTGTGTACCTGATTCTTGTAGGAGTGTTTGCGACATACGTAGGAAAGAATCAACGATCGACGAAGGATTATTTTCTTGGCGGAAGAAAAATAACATGGTGGGCCATCGGAATTTCGGTCATGGCTACCCAGGCGGGAGCCATCACTTTTATCGGAACTCCTGGCTGGGGCTATGAAGGCGGATTGGAGCAGATCGTAACGTTCATCAATGTTCCGCTCGTCATGGCGTTTTTAATAGTCACATTTGTTCCTTTCTTCTATAAATCTGAAATTTATACTGCCTATGAATATCTTGAACGAAGGTTTGACCAAAAAACGAGCACGCTGACCTCTTTATTATTTTTGATTTCACGAGGCCTGGCAACGGGGATTACGCTATATGCTCCAGCCCTTGTATTATCAGTGATAACTGGATGGAGCACGACAATCACGATTGTTTTAATGGCCGTGCTGTCGATTGCCTATACGGTTTTTGGCGGTATTCGTGCGGTTATTTGGTCGGACGTTATTCAGATGATTGTCCTCTGGTTTGGCGCGGTAGTCAGTTTATGGACCATTTTCACTTTGCTTCCGGGAGGTCTTGGAGCTGCAATGACAGTTGCATCGGAAGCGAATCTATTGAATTCCTTTAATTTTTCGCTAGATTCGTCAGCAGAATACACTGTATGGGCAGGCGTTATCGGAGGAGTTTTCTTTCATGCAGCCTATTTTGGTGCAGATCAAAGTCAGATCCAGCGTGTTCTTACAAGCAAATCTGTGAAAGAAAGCCAGTTTTCGCTTATCTTTACAGGGATCATAATGGTTCCGCAAATGCTGTTATTCTTGTTTATTGGCGTTCTTCTGTATGTGTTTTACAGCTACCACGGTGCTCCTCACTATAATGACATAAATGAACTGTTTCTAAGATTTATCGTCAATGAACTTCCCACAGGCATTACTGGTTTAATTATAGCCGGTGTATTTGCGGCAGCAATGTCCAGTCTTGATTCAGCGCTTAACTCACTCTCAGCTGTCACCGTTCACGACATTTATAAGAAATTTTTTAAGAAAAAAGCATCCGAAGCTCATTACTTGAAAGCCTCACGCTGGGCTACGATTTTTTGGGGCGCTTATGCGATGGTGTTTGCTTTTTTCGCTGGCAGCCTTGGTCCGCTTATTGAAGTTATTAATCAAATTGGTTCCTATTTTTATGGATCTCTTCTCGGAGCATTCCTACTTGCCTTATTTACGAAACGGGCGAACGGCTGGGGTGCATTTATCGGAATTTTGGCAGGGATGGCCGCCGTTTTTCTCACAGAGCAGCTTGTTGAAATCTCCTGGCTTTATTACAGCATGATTGGCACCATAGTCTCAGTCGTAGTTGGGTATTTAATCAGCTTAGCTGGAGAAAAACCTGATAAAGCTAAGCTTGCAGGCTTAACCATGTACAAAAAAGAAATTGATGAAGCAGTGGAGAAAAGGGCAAAAACAGCTGAAGAAATTGAAGTAGAACAGGCAGAACGCAGCATGGGAAAATGGCCATTTCTTTTAATCGGATACTTTATTTTGATCATGGCTTTCCTTTTCTGGCTGCAATCAGTGTAAAGAGAGGATCTGAAGGAGAATGACACGTAAACTGCTCGAACCAGTTGTCAGTAAAGAAGAGGCAGTTCGCGCGCTAAATGGGCACTTGGACAATTGGCTGGCAAAATTCATTTATAAAAAGAAACGCTTGAAATCAATTGAAAAGGTTTACTTACCTTATTTCTGTTTTCCTTATCGCCTGGATAGCAGATCATTAAATGGTGAGATCGTGGGACTAATCGCCATTGAAACCTATGAAGGGATTTCTGCCATTTTGCCCGTGAATCATCCATTACTTGAGATAGAGGAGCACTTGACGTTTCTCCCCTTTAAGCAGTTGATATCGAAGGAACAGGCATATGAAGCTGTTTATTGGGATCTGTTTCAAAAAGAAAAAGACCGCAAAACAATTTCTTTGAAAATTGAGGAGCCATTTCTTATTTATGTCCCTTATTGGATTGGTTACTTACAAGGGAAGGAATACGATATTCTGCCTTTAGATGCGGTGACTGGACAGATTGACCTGAAAATGAAGCCGTCTCTTTTGCATGCGTTTTTGCAAGAGGATCAGATTCAGAAAATTCATTAAGGCAGCCGTAATGGATTTGATTTCTTATTTCAAGGACAGAATTCATAATTATGTGTAGAAAACACTCGAGCAAAAATTGCCCGAGTGTTTTATTTTATAATTTGTAATGCCGAATGCTGAGAATAGACATATGTGAAGCCAAGTTTTTCATAGAAATGCTTGGCTGTATCCTCCTCATATGTGACAGCATACATGGAAGAGATTTCTTCTTTGTTATCAATAAACATCGTTTTCAACAGCTGTCTTGCAAGGCCCGTGTTTCGAAAGCTTTCGCTGATAAACAAATTTTCCGCCTTCGCTATGCCATTCTCATCATCAATAAATAATTCGCCGGATCCCGCAGGTTTTCCGCCGCAAAAGGCAAGATACTGCTTGATTTTCGGCAGTTGATAGATCGTTTTATTTAATATCTGCTTTTGATCGGCAAAACGCTCGGAAATTTGCAGGTCATACGCTTTGTTTATGGAAAGATACTGATCGAGCAGTAATTCATTTGTTACTTCTAGAGTTGTATTGTCTTCCCGCGAAAGCCATTTCGAAACCGCTTCTTGATCGACTTTGTAATACAGCATTCGGTCCTGGGTGAACCCATTCTCGGAAAGAAAGTTTTTTAATTGCGGCCCAGCCTCTTCCCCTACAGGAAAGTAGTACCTCGTATGCCCCATGCCATCCTTTAGATTCCGGTTTTTCTCATCCTCATGCACGTTTTGAAAAAAAGAAACATCGGGCATCCTTTCAAAATAAATAAAATTATGATCGTACATTAATGGAACTAATGGATTTCTATATAGGTATACAGGCGGCTCGGCAGGCTGCGGCTGATTCATATATTGATAATATTTTATTTCAGTCTCAGTGAACATGACGGCCTCCTGTGATTCTATTGGAATGAATGTTTTGAACAGTTGTTTCCCTGCGTATTATACCTCAGGAAGCGCCCACACCGAAACGCTTTTTTCATTGACGGGAAAGACAGCTGTCCCGTCCTCTTGAATTGTTATTTGGTCCGATCTCGTCCGGGTGAAATCGACCCATACTTCTCCCGCACGTTCTTCTCCAACATACATTCGCTTCTGTCCGTCTTTTCCATTAGAAATAACAACTGCACAGCCTGAATGCAGGATCTCCGGATGGCCGTGGCGAACCCATCCGATCGTATTCGGGTGGTCGAAGTAATCGGTTTGTTCTCCATATGCTTTGTGATACCGCGCGTAAAGGAGAGGATCGATGGCTTCTTTCTTTCCATCTACCTGTTCTTCTCCGCCAATTCCGAAATAGTCGCCGTAAAAAACGCAAGGATATCCATCCTGGCGAAGCAAAATAAGGGCATAGGCACTTTGTTTAAACCAATCCTCCACCCATGATTCAAGAGATTCGTTTGGCTGTGAGTCATGATTATCTACAAAGGTTACGGCGTGAAGCGGATGGGTTTGAACCAGGGTATCATTAAAAATGGTTGAAAGGTCAAATTCACTTCCGGACACTGATGCTTCATGGAGCTTATAATGCAGGGATACATCAAATAGGTCGATACTGTAATCGATGTGATTTAAAAACTCCTGGCACGCTTTTAGTTCGGGATTCCAAAACTCTCCGACAAAATAGAAATTACGGCCGCGATAACGAATCATTTCCGTAACAAATTCTTTAATAAAATCATGATTAATATGTTTAATCGCATCGAGCCTGAAGCCATTGCACTTCGTTGTGTCCGCCAGCCATTTTCCCCATTGAATCATTTCTTTTTTTACCCCGGGATGATTATAATCAATGTTGGCGAACATCAGGTAATCATAATTTCCAAATTCATCTGTGACGTTTTTATTCCAATCTTTATAATCACCGATAATTTTATAAATGCCGGTCTTGTCTCGTTTTGCGTCATAATCGGTACCATTAAAATGCTCAAAGCTCCACTTGAAAGAAGAGTATGTGTCTTTACGGTTAGTAAAATTGAATTTTGTCCATCCTTCAATATCGAAAGGGTCTGAAATTTCCTTCGTTCGATCAAATTGGTCGACTTCGATAACCTTGAATACTTCTGTTTCATCTGCCCCGGCTTTGTGATTCATTACGACATCAATATACACGTTGATTCCATTATTTTTGCAAGCGGCAATTGCATCCAGCAGTTCTTGTTTAGTTCCGTATTTTGTTCTCACCGCACCTTTTTGATCAAATTCGCCGATATCATAAACATCATAAACCCCGTATCCGGTATCTTCAACGGATTGTGCTTTTGTAACAGGCGGGATCCAGACAGAATCAATGCCTCTCTTTTTTAATTCAGGAGCCAGCTTTTTTAACAGCTGCCAATGAGATCCATCGCTTGAGACATGCCACTCAAAGAATTGCATCATTGTATGGTTTCTTTTCAATGTGATTTCCCCCGCTTCTAATGGAAATGTCTCTTATTTATTATTTAGAAACTTACCCCGATAAACGGGTTTAAGTTTTACGGAATTGAAGATGTCTAGGTGGAGATACTGTGGACTATTATTTATTTCGATATCTAAATATTGACAATGTCTCGTTTTATATAAATGTGTGATTTTTCAAAATTATAACACCCTTCGCCATAAAAAGCATGATATTGGGAAGATATACATTCAAAATTATAGCAGGATGACGAAGTAAGGCGAAAGTTAAAATCGAATAGGGTGAAAAACTTCATAAGATTATTAAATGCAATGAAAAACGGGTATGTTACATGTAACCATATGAGAAAAGGGGACTAAAAACATGAACTTTATTATAACGAAGGTAGGAGAATACGAACTTCAAGTTGCATATGAGGTTGGACTTGTTCGAATAAATTCCGATGAAAATCTTTACTCATTGCTTGATAACGAGAAATCTGGCGCAAGTACGATAGCTGCTGTCGTAAAAAATAAATATCAAGCCATTTTTGGGAAGGAGTTGGATATTGAAACCAATTCACTGGCGATAGAAATTCTCGGACATGTGTATCCAAATAAAATCATTGATGCCACAAGGTCTGTACCTATGCCTGAAAAAGCAAAAGAGTTTATTAATATGCTACATGACAAAGCAAGCGTGATTGATTGCGGAGAACGGGGTAAGGACGAAAACCGGATGATTTGGGACACGATTGATGCTGCATCAAGATCGTTCATTTCAATTTAAGAAAGACAAAACAGACTCAATGACCGAGTCTGTTTTATCTATTAAACTTATTTGACCATGAGTACGACTTTTCCTCTGCCGTGTCCTGTCTCAATCTCTCGGTGCGCCTCAGCAGCTTGATTGAGAGGGAAGGTCTGTCTTATGTGAATGTCCAACTTACCCTGGGAGTAGAGGTCAATCAGTTCGGCGAGTCGGGAAGAGGAACGATTGCTGCGAATCCAGCGAACTCCAAGTTGATCGGCAAGATCGTAAGCGACGATCGTTCCGATACGGGATTTATCCCTTACCAATTCCACCGAGGCATGCAAGGCATCCCCTCCAGCGGCATCAAATGCGGCGTCAATACCATCAGGTGCAAGGGCACGAACCCTTTCAACCAGACCATCCCCATATGAGACCGGGATTGCGCCGAGTGAGCGCAGGTAGTTATTGTTTTGTTCGCTGGCGGTGCCGATGACTGTTGCACCCCATTCCTTGGCCAGCTGCACGGCAACGGTACCGACACCGCCTGCAGCGGCATGAATCAAAACGGTGTCTCCTTGGCTAACTCCGAGCTCCTGCAATGCGGTGTGAGCCGTCTGCCCGGAAGCTGACATTGCACATGCTTTTTCCCAAGGCATATCCTGCGGCTTGGAAACGACTTGGTCGGCACTCACCACAACATATTCAGCATAGCATCCGAGAACTTGGAAGCCGAGCACCTTACTGCCGACAGAAAATCCTGTTACACCGTTACCAATTTGATCAATAACTCCTGTAAACTCATTGCCCGGAATTTGCGGGAAACGCACTGTCGCCCCAGAGGGAGACCATCCTTTGCGAACAGCGCAGTCAACCGGCTGTACGCCTGCGGCCTTGACGCGGACCCTTACCTCACCGGGACCGGCTTGTGGTGTATCAACCTCCAATATCTGCAGAACCTCGGGAGGTCCAAAGGAGGAAAACGCTGCTGCTTTCATTGAATATCATTCCTTTCCGATGATTTAACGATTCATTAACAGTCATGATTGATTGCTTGCTACCAAAGCTGGATTACACTAGAGATCATCCGTGTTATTTCTAAGTCTACATACTGCTGCTATCTGAAACGGTCATTTTGGCATACATCATAAGTTCTTCCATAACCCCTTTAATACCGGCTTTGGCATCCTCCGTTAATGTTCTGTTTTCATAATCGAAGTTAATCGGATCAAGGACTAGCTGCTTGGGAATGACATTGGCATAGACACCCCGCATGACCGTTCGAATATTTGTTAAAGCGTTGATTCCGCCTTTTCCGCCGCCTGCTGCTGCGATAATGGCGACAGGCTTGTGGGCAAATTGTTCAAAGCTTAAGAAATCAATCGCATTTTTTAATGCTCCGCTCATCCCGCTATGATATTCGGGAGATAGTAACACAACTGCGTCAGAATGTTTTACCGTATCCCTAAGTTTTTTGACATTTTCTAAAGAATACTGTTGCTCTTCCCCGTTGAAAATCGGTAAATCATACTCACTTAAATCAAAGTATTCGGTTTGATACGTACTGGCAATGTAATCAGCTGCGATTTTCGTCCGCCCTTTTTTTCTTGCTGTTCCGTTAAAAATGGTTATTTTCACGTCTCCTACTCCCTACTCCCTGTACTTGTTTTTCATAGCAATCCGTATAAAGCTCATGTATTCGGCTCATGGTTCAGTTTTTTCGTGTACTTGTTTTTTCTTTCTGCTTTGCCGAATTGAAAATAATAGAGTAATAGAATACTTACATGTAAAATCACAAGAACAATATAGATATTGCTGTATACAAACGCGTCTCGATGTAAATTTACCGGATTCCAATGAAAATTTGCTCCCTGGTCAACAACCTTGCTGTATATCCCGGCTGATACAGCCCCGGCAAGAAAGTTCAGCATCGCCAGCAGTCCCATGCCAACCCCGCTCTGGTCTTTTGGTAACGTCCGGGAAATCGAATTGGACAGGGCGATGTACATGAACGATTGCCCCACATTGCCGAAGACAAGAAAGAAAGCAATGAACACCGGCAAGATTCCCGCAAAGGAAGACAGCAGTACAAAGCAGATCAATAACAGGACCGATGCCATGTATAAAAGAAATGAATTCCCTTTAACATCGGCCAGTTTGCCGCCTTTTTGTCCCAAAAAAGCGGTGGCGACAGCAGCAGGAACCATTGCGAAACCGACGAGCCCCGGAGCCAGATGATTGACATCGCTCAACAATTGCGGACTTAAGAAAGGGAGCGAGTATCCGACTCCAGTTGCCAGGAATGCAATTATCAACCCAAGAGAATAACCCTTATTTCTGAACAGTGCCGGCTTAATAAAAGGCTCCTTGATTGAACGTATTCTCACGAGAAACAAAACAAATAAAAACAAGCACCCTGTGCCAGACAGCAATGAATTATTTGTGATGGCCAGAAGCAGTAAAGCTATTGTTCCAGCGAGCAGCCCGCCCCCAATCCAATCGATTTTCTCTTTCTTACCAATTTCTTCGACTAAATATTTTCGGTAATAAGGCAAGGTAAACAACGTAAGGAGCGGCATACAGAACAGCCATCGCCAATGAAGAACGCTGACCATTAAAGCGGCGACGACAGGGCCCAATGCATTTCCGATCGCTAAACCGGTCATCGATATCCCTAAAGCGCGTCCCCGACTCTCCGGCGGAAAGTAGCGAACCGGAATAATTGAAGCCGTTGCTGGAATGACTGCGGCACCCATGGCCTGCAATATCCGGCCGAGAAGCACCATCCAGTAGTCTTGGGAGGCAAGCCCTATCATGGATCCGATAGCAAAAAAGATCAATCCGAATGTCAGCAGATTTTTGAGTTTGTAGGAATCAGCCAGTTTCCCGTAGATAACGGTTCCAATCGCATAGATCAGTAAAAAGGCTGACGATACCCAGCTTACTTGCGAGTATGAAAGATGATAATCTGCGCTAATCTCGGGTAATACGATATTGAACATCGTCGCGCTCATGACAGAAATGACAAGTGTGAATGCGAGAAGACGAATGATTTTTTCTCGTGATTGCTGCTGGATTCCGGTTTCCACTTCTTTCCCTCCCTGTCTAAGTAACGGGTGGCATTAACTTAAACCATCCTCTCGAAAGAATATTGTCAGTAAACAAGAATTATTTTACAATCAAATATAAATAAATAATACTATATCTTTTTGCATATAATACATAACTTTCAATATATGAATGGAGTGGAGAAAAGGTGGAGTTGCTTCAATTAAAGTATTTTCGAACGGTTGCCAGAATGGAGCATATGACGAAAGCATCTCAAGAACTGCATATCGCACAGCCGGCCCTGAGCAAGACAATTGCCCGGCTGGAAGAGGATGTGGGTGTACCATTGTTTGACCGGCAGGGACGGCAAATCCGGCTTAATACGTTTGGAGAGGTATTTTTGAAAAAAGTAGAGACAGCACTCGATGCACTTGAAGAGGGAAAGAAAGAGGTGAATGAACTCGCAGGGCTTGAGCATGGGAGCATTCATTTGGCAACTTCGACTTTAGATCGCCTGTCGGAGCCTTTGGGACATTTTCTTTCTCTTCATCCGGAAGTCAATTTTCGCATTACGCAAGTTTCAATGGAAGAAATGGAAGAGCTGGTTGAAGCGGGTAAGGTTGATTTTGGTTTTACAGCGCTTCCGATCGAAAAGCCAGATTTTAGCGCAATGCCTGTACTAAACGAAGATCTTTATCTGGCTGTCCCTCCCGGCCATCGATTAGCGGGGCGCAGCAGCGTCTCTTTAAGCGAGGTGGCTGATGAACCATTTATCGGATACAAAGAAGGCTTCCTTTTTCAAAAACTGAATGATTCTTTTTTTCGGAAGGCTGGGATAATGCCTAATTTTGTCTGTCGGGTAGACGAACCTGCAGCTATTGCAAGTCTTGTTCGTGCAGGGCTGGGTGTTGCACTGGTTGGGGGATGCGGAAGAGGCGGAGATTCCCCGCTTACACTTGTTTCTATTAAAACTCCTGTTTGTCAGCGTAATTTTCAACTGATATGGCACAAGAAACGATACCTTTCTTTGGCAGCTCGCAAATTTTCGGATTTTGTTGTCCAGTACTTTTCCGAATTGCAGGGGGCAAATAAATAGGCATGCTTAAGCACTTACTGTCGGTTCAAGAACTGTTAATGTGTTATTGAAGGTATTCATATTTACCATCGCGCCTATAGGAACAGCAGCTTTATAATAGCCGTGTGCCGTTGCCAGGTTTGTCATTAGCGGTTTTCCGAGGGGGACAACGAATTCGTTGATCAAATCCTCGTAAGTTTTGCCGTATGCAGCCTGGCAGTTCGTGCATTCCCCCATAATGATGCCGATGCAATCATTAAATTTTCCAGCCATCTTTAAATGGTTCATATACCGAAAAACGGTATTTATCGGTTCATGTGTTTCTTCAAGAACTATAATTTTCCCCCTAGTATCGGTTTCAAAAGGCGTTCCAAGTGTGCCGACAAATGAGGCTATATTGCCGCCGACAAGCGTTCCTGTCACGTTGCCTTGAACTCTGCTTACTAATTGAATATCCGGTGGATTTTGGATCTGCCTCATCCACGAAAACACAGACGTCGACGAAAAAAACTGGTTAAAATTATAGGCGGGAGTTTCCGGCGTGAAATCAATAAGCAGAAGACTTTGGAAGGAGAGTAAATTCGCGAATTGATGCAGTGCATTTAACAAGACGGTGATATCACTGTAGCCAGTCACGATTTTCGGGTTGCTTTGAATGGTTTGGAAATTCAAGTAAGGAAGAATTCCCGCTACACCCACGCCGCCTCTTGTAGGAAGAATCATTTTGACTTGATTATTTTCAAACATTCTCATCAAATCTGCGGCACGCTCTTCATCTGTACCTGCCAAATACCCGTTACTGGCATAGACATTGTTGCCCAAAATAACTTGAAACCCTATGTTTCTTAAAAACTGTATCCGCGCATTAATCTCTGCTTCACCCAACGGACTCCCTAACGTTACAATTCCCACAGTGTCGCCTCGTCGTAAAATTGGGGGCCGGATGGCCATAAGCATCCATTCCTTCCCGAATAAAAATGACTTTTTAAATTATATTTGCAAATTGAATGAACGATGACGAATATTCGGTACTTTATTAAGCGCCGGTCCGTTTTTTCACATCGGCTGCAAGCTCAACCAGTGAAAATAAGATGGCTCACAGTAATTCTATTTCTAAAGGAATATCTATACTAGTCATGAATGAATCGACGATCGAAAACACCATCCAATTACAAAAGCACTCTACTAAAAACGTAATAAGACTGCCGGGAAGGGAAATATAGCTTTTGATCACTAGAATTAAAGCTTTGCTTAAGATGAGTTCTGTCGGAATTCCTACAAGATAGGTAAACAATATGAAAAGTAGAATGGATGTATAAGAATCATAAGTGACACCAAAAATACGAAAAACTCCGGTGATGCCAAAAAAAAGTAACTCCAGACAATATTGCTAACGAGACAATGATAATAATGCCTATACCGCCAATGACAATCAATTTTTCTCCGATCGCCATTTCTTTATACGAAGGTTCTTTTTCTTTCAAATTCTTTCCTCCCTTCTCCTTTTATTATTGTAACAAAGAGTGGAAATAATGGAATAAGTTTAAGAGAGAGGCAATGGGAAGCCTGTCTTATTCCTGATAAGCTTAGAGCAGCCTGTGTTGCGGAGCAATTTCCATATTTTTAAATACGCTTTAAATTCAAAATTGTAAAATTATTATTTACAAATTGAAAATACTAGTATAGGATATCTACATAGCAAAGAGAGGAGACATTCTGAAATGAATACCTGCACTTATACAAATTTTTCTATTATTCTCATATTATGCTGAGCGGACTGAAACAAAGCCATTCTTAAAATGGAATTGTTTGAGTCCTGTTTATGGTTACTAAACCAGGCGCTCAAGCATACATGTGAGAAGCGCCCATCCGAAAAGGACGGGTTTTTTATTTGCAGTCATATAAATTAATTTAGTTAGAGGAGCTTACGAGATGAAGAATTACGTAGTCGAACGAATGTATAAAGCATCAGCCGCCATTGCAAACGCAGTGTTGGTTACTCTTGGAATTGGTCTGCTTTTCGAAACCTTTGGCAAGCTTACAGGTTTTGAGGCATTATTAATAATTGGCGGAGTCACAAAAGTCTTGTTAGGACCGGCTATTGGAGCAGGGATTGCACATGTACTTGGAGGAAACACGTTGGTAATTTTCAGTGCAATAGCGTGTAGTTCAATTGGGGGAAATTCGATTAAACTTGTCGATGGCGCAATGACGATTGTTCCCGGACAGCCGGTTAGTGCGGTGCTTGCAGCCGTTATTGCAACCTGGGTTGGAAAACGACTGACTGGCCGTACGAAGCTAGATATGATGGCGATACCAGTTGCAGCAATTTTTGTAGGAGGATTAAGCGGAGTCGTACTTGCTGCAATAACTACGCCGCTTCTGCAATGGATTAGCGGATCGATTGCAACATCAGTAAACGGATCTCCGCTTGTCTCTTCAATGGTCATATCTTTGGTTTGGAGCATATTGCTAATGACACCTGCGTCATCTGCTGCCTTGGCTATTGCTTTACAGATGGATCCTGTTTCTAGTGCAGCTGCATTAATTGGTTGTACCGTTCAGTTTGTCGGCTTTACAGCAATGTCAATCCGCCAAAATGACTTGGGCGGGTTTTTGGCGCAGTCGATCGTTACGCCAAAGGTTCAATTTCCGAACTTAATTAAACGGCCGATTCTTGTCGTGCCGCCGTTTGTCGCAGCTGTCATTTGTGCTCCGATCGCAACGCTCGTTTTTAATTTTCAAGTATCATACGAGCTTGCTGGTCTGGGATTAAATTCATTGATTGCACCACTGAATATATTAGCAAATCAAGGAATCACCGGAATCATGATTTATGTAGGTATTGGAATGGTCTTGCCGGTTATTATCACTCTTTCGCTTTATTTCCTTTTAAAGAAAGCTGGATTAGTGAAATCCGGCGACTTGCACATGGAAGTTCGATAGCATATAAAAAGGGAATCGGGAAAGCATACTTGCTTCTCCCGAGTCCCTTTTTTGTTATCCGTAATAACCAATAAAATTGAGAAAAGCAGTTCCCCCAAAGGTAACGATCAGACAAATAACGAATATGAATACTGCCACTCGCATGCTTTTAAATTGAAATCCTATAATTATAGTAGCGAGTAAAGTAAACACCAGCCCGAATGTTATCGAAGCCATTGGCGTGGTTGGGGTTAAAAAATCATACCAATGGATAACGTTCATTTTTTCCGCTCCCCTTTGAGATCTGCCTGCTTACCCAGTGATATCAGTATAAGCTTTCGGTTTTCTTACTAAGCTCATAATGCCGGCAATAAGGTAAAGAATGGCGGGCAAAAATCCGAATCCGAAAGAAATGAGTCCCGTTAAAACCGCGCCTGCAATGTATAAAATGCCAGCCAATTTCGGCTTTTTATTCCCTTTAATATTGAATACAGCAATCAATCCGAGAATCAGCCCGATGAGAGCTGCAATTGTAAACGCCCATCCTCCGCTGCTTATCATTGCCGCCATCATATCAGTATCACCCGGGTTTAAGGTTGGATCTTCTGCAGCAACATCCTCCAATCCTTGCTGGAAATCTGCATTTCCATTTAATGAGAGTAATAAAACCCCAAAAAGTAACATAATCCCTGAGCAGACAGCTCCGATTATACCCAATGTAATTTCAGCTGTACGTTTCACTAGTTTGTTCCTCCTATAATAATCTTTTTCTACTATTTTATATTATCTTTTTTTAGAAGCTATTCCAATAGCTTCATTTATTTATTTCCTATTACCTAATCCAAGATTCCTTCATGCGGTCAATCATCCAGCGCCGGACTATTTTTTTACTCCAGCCTGTGTGATTACGTTTTAACGCTTGTACTCTCCAGTACATGGGCGGATGCGGCATAAATTGAAATTCCAGTATTCGAAAGAGCCACCACTCCTCCCGTTCAAGAGAATTTGATGAACTTTTTTTCTTCTCATTAACAGCTATGCTGTATTCCATGGATTTAGCTATGGCCTCGTCTTGGCGCAAGGCAATACAGGAGAGGCTTTCAGCCATTTGCTGTGTACCGCCGGGAAGAAAGGACGATCCTAAATGATCAGCGCGAACCTCCATCCATTGGGAATTTGAATGTTTATAAATACTTTATAATTTGAGAGTTGAGGCGTCGTCCATACCATTCGTCCTCTTAACCATAACCGATTTAATAAAAAAACAAGGATAGACAAGAAGGTAAAGATTAACGAGCCACCAGGACCAATCAAAGTCCAGACGTATGGTCCAAAAAGCAATCGCCTGAAGTCCTGCGCAAAAGGTCAGTACTAAAGAAATTAACGCATAGCTGCGCCAAAGTGGATTTTTTCTTGCATAGAAATACAGGCTTAAAAAACCTGTTGCAGATACGAGTAAATCGAGCGGAAGAAAGGACCAGTTCCATGAGACTAAAATCGGATTGTGATAATCCTTAAACAAATATTCTTCCGGAATCCATCCGAAAAATGTGATTGTCCAGTAAAGCAAAAATCCAATGTCTGTCACAAGAAAAAAGTATTTTAGCCTTTCCATTTTAGTGAGCCTCTCCAGTAAAGTTTAATATAACAACTCCGGTCACAATTAACAGAATAGCGATGATTTTTAAACCGCTCAATTGCTCCCCGAAGTAAAAAAAGCCAATGATTGTGATAAGGATGATTCCCATTCCCGACCAGATCGCATAGGCCACTGAAACATCGAGGCTTTTTAATGAAAAAGCAAGAAATGTAAAGCTTGCAGCATAAAAAGGAACCATGAGAATAGAGGGAACGATTTTCGTTAACCCGTCTGAAAACTTCATAGACGCTGTCCCTGCGACTTCAAGTAAAATTGCTAATAACAAATAGAACCAGTTCATTTCTCTTCTCCTTTCATAGAAATGCCGTTTAGCAGAATATCGATCATTTCGTTCAGAGCGCTTTGAATGGATAATTGATTTCCAAGGATAAATTTTGAATCAAATATCTTGTTTATTCCGCTTAGATACATTTGAATAAACAGCTCTGGGTTCACTCGCTTGATTTTTCCTTCTTCTATCCCTTTCTCCAGCAAGAAAAGAACCTCAGACCATTCTTCTTTAATAAAACGATCAAGCTTTACCCATTGATTGTAGTGTGATTTTTTTATATTAGATATCAATTGCGGGTCCATCAGCTGAAAATCCTCTGGAACATAGGTGAGAATCAGTTTAATCTTCTCCAATGAATTTAATTGTGCGTGACAAGCAATTTCCTGTTCCTTAGCTTGGATTTGATAAATGAACCGGTTGATGACTTCCTCGACAATTTCATCCTTTGAGGAAAAATGCTCGTATATCGTCCGCCTGCTTACAGACAGACGGCTCGCTAAATCACTGATTGTAAAAGAAATCCCTTTTTTGTGAATGAGATGGATCGTCTCATCAACAATTCTATTTTTCAATTTGTCTTCCGCCTCCTTGAACTTTTGGTACTTATTTATTTTCATTAGTACCAAAATGATTATAGCAAATATTAAACAATTTGTTATATTATATGTAAAATTTAACTTAATTTAAGCCGGGCATTCTTTTTAATTAAGCTCAGCTTGATATAGTGGGCTTATTCATAGGAATAAGGAGAGACACAAACAGTGAGCGAATATAAATCGTTAGACATTAATAACCGAATTGTTTGGCTAGATCAGGCAAGAGGCTTTGCATTATTAGGTATCCTGCTTGCGAACATGCTGCTGTTTCAGTATGGAATGTGGGAGGATTTAACCTTTAGGCCATTAAATTGGTATGATCGGGCAGCCTTTGAATGGACCAATATTTTCGCAGTACACAGCTTTATGCCCTTATTTGCTTTTTTGTTTGCGTTCGGAATGGTCATTATGAAGGATCATATGAACCAAAAAGGAAATTCTAAATTTCGAAGGGTTTTTTTTCGCAGATTTTTATTTTTGGGAATCGTAGGCTATCTACACGGCACCTATATTTGGGATGGAGATATTTTATTAAGCTACAGTGTGATCGGTCTAATTTTACTCTTTCTCTTTTTAAACAGGAAGCCAAAAACGTTATTGGTCTGGTTTATCATATTTATGGCTTTATCAACCCTTCTGACATATGGAGGAGCACCTGAAGCACCGGACCAAGAGATGAAAAACTTTTTAGAACAATCCCAGCAGATTATGCAATATGGAAGCTATCAAGAAATCGTTGACCATCGTGTAAATGACCTTCCGCCAATTTTCAATGACACCGGGCTTCTCGTCGTCATGTTGATTATAATGCCGTTTTTTTCATTTCCGCCATTTTTGCTTGGTTTGTATGTTGCAAAAAAACGGTGGCTGCATAAGCCGGAAAATCATTTGAAAGGGATCAAAAAAGCTTTTTGGCTTTCCTTATTTCTCGGCTTTTCGCTAAAATCACTTACACTCATCTGGGATGAACCGATTGTATATATGCTGAGCGAGGGAATCGGACCGCTGGCATTAACTGTTTTTTATATTACTTCTATTGTACTATTGGCGCAATCAAGAGCATGGAAGAAGATGCTAAAGCCATTCGGCGCACTCGGACGTCTTTCCTTATCAAATTACCTGATGCAAAGTGTCATTATGACGACCATCTTTTATGGTTACGGCTTAGGTTTATATGGCAGAATAGGAGTTCTCGCAGGGATATGCTTAGCCTTTGCTTGTTATGCCGTGCAGCTGATAATCAGCGTCTGGTGGCTGAAGCATTTTAAAATGGGGTTATTCGAATGGCTGTGGCGAGGGGTCACTCATTTGAAGGTACCGGAATTAAGGCGTAAGAGAAGGATGCTGCCGGAGCAATCAAATCAGGTGAAGGTTTAAGAGGCTCCGTTTTTCGGTATATTTTAAATAGAATGGTGTGTTGGAGGTGTACAGTTGGAACCAAAGTATTGGACAGAAGATGATGTAAAAGCGACTTTGCCGATAAGGGATGCAAAAGGTCATAAAGGAACTTACGGCACTGCTCTTCTCCTGGCTGGAAGCGATGATATGCCAGGTGCTGCTCTGCTTGCCGGACTTGGAGCGATGAGAAGCGGACTCGGGAAGCTCGTGATCGGAACATCTGCCAGTGTGATCCCGTTAATTGTTCCTGTGCTGCCTGAAGCGACCTATTGGCGGGATGGATGGGCTAACGTAACAGAAGATACAGCAGAGGAAGGCTACCAGGCGATTGCTATTGGCCCTGGGCTTGAAGCTTCAGAAACTGTAAATAAGGCGATTGAATTGCTATTAAAAGGAAATCAGCCGCTGGTACTTGATGCTGGAGCGCTGTCTGAACGTTCCTATCCAAAGCGGAAAGCTCCGATTGTTTTAACGCCTCATCCCGGCGAGTTTTCCCGCATCACCGGTATGGAAATCAAAGAGCTGCAACAAGACCGAGTCGGCTCTGTCACGTATTGGGCAAAAAAGCTAGGTGTCACGATTGTACTAAAAGGAGAAGAAACCGTGATTGCGTTCCCCGATGGAAATTGTAGAAAAAATCCAACAGGAAACGCGGCGCTCGCCAAAGGAGGAACTGGGGATACATTAACAGGAATGCTGCTTGGCATGCTTTGCTGCCATAGTAATCCGAAAACAGCTGTTTTGAACGCAGTCTATCTTCACGGTGCATGTGCTGCAAAGTGGACAGAAAACAGATCCAACCATACAATGCTAGCCCATCAGCTGACAGATGTGCTCCCAGAAGTATGGAAACAATTTGAAGAATAATTCCCTTGAATTCTTGTGCAGATTTGTTACAATACGATAGGTGAGCTACAATGTGCGTACGATAATTAAGTTTTAACCTTTAAGCTGTAATAGGGAGTTTTAAATCGAAGCCGGAATGTCATGCCTCCATTATGAGAGGACGACAGGAACGTTTCTGCGAGCACCCACTTTTTAGAAGTGTGGTCTAAAACTTTCTTATGGAAGTACGGCAATTGGAGCTTTCCTAAAAATGGATGAAAATAAAGTGCATTTCACTTGTTTTTCATCTGATAATTGAGTAGACTATGTTCATAAGCTGCTTTGCGCGTATGATAATTAAGTTTTAACCTTTAAGCTGTAATAGGGAGTTTTAAATCGAAACCGGAATGTCATGCCTCCATTATGAGAGGACGACAGGAACGTTTCTGCGAGCACCCACTTTGAGGAGTGTGGTCTAAAACTTTCTTATTTAGATACGGCAAATGCAGCTTCTTAACTCAAAAACAATCAGCCATTCCCTTTATCGGGAGTGGCTTTTTAATTTTAGATGAAATTTACAGCTCGTATCTGAATTATCGCCATAAGAAAAATATGGAAGTAAACTTTAGGGGTAATCTGGAAGAATATCCATCCTTACGTTAGATTCTCTTAATATAAGTACCATACGAAAAAAGAATCCAGGGTGTTTGGGGAAGACCAGGAATCTGAAGGAAGCGGATATAAATCCTGTGAGAAATTCTTGCAATAATATTTACAAAGCTAATAAATATAAGCAATATATAGAAGCGAATATATAGAAGCGGTGATGGATGTGTTTCAATAAGAACCACTCCCCGATGAAAGTCTGCTTTGGGAAATGTGAGAATCTCATTCTGACTCCCCGCATATCCGCAAAATCAATTTAGTGCATTGATCGCTGTGTTGATATCATTGTTGATAATGTGAACGCCTGGAAAACAGGCGAACCAATGATCAATGTTATAGATACGAGTAAAGAACACTAAAGTGAGGGGTGTTCCAATGTATAAAAAATTAAAAAACCTACCATTAACTGATCAAGTAGAAGCCCTAACAGCATCTCTTGTCCAAACATTAAGTATAAATGGGACAGATGGAGAAGTTAAAATTGCAGAGAAGATTGAACAAATTTTACGCAGCTTTCCTTACTTCAAACAACGTCCTGATCAAGTATGGACTCAAGAATTACCGAATGATGCAATTGGCAGAAAGAATGTTTTTGCACATATTAAAGGGAATGTAAATTCGAAGAAAACGGTCGTATTTCATGCCCATATTGATACAGTCGGGATTGAAGATTTTGGTGCGCAACAGTCGATTGCCAATGATCCAGCAGAATTATTGAAGTATTTTCAAACATATTCAAATGATGAAGAGATACAGACACAGGCTTTGACTGGGGATTGGATGTTTGGACGCGGAGCATTAGATATGAAAAGTGGTGTTGCGGTTCATTTGATGAATGTTCTCCACTTCAGTGAGCATCTTGAAGATTGGGATGGAGATATCATTTTTATGGCAAATCCAGTCGAAGAAAATCAACATTCAGGTGTCATTGCTGCTGTAGATGAGTTGTTGCGACTCCGCGTGGAAGAAGGTTTGGATTATGTAGTAGCGGTCAACACTGACTATATTTCTGCCTTATACCCTGGTGATACAAACAAGTATATTTTCACTGGTGCTGGAGGAAAGCTATTACCTTGTTTTTATGTGTATGGCCGCGAAACCCATGCAGGACAAACGCTGAATGGTCTCGATCCAACGCTGATAACTTCTGAATTAAATAAACGTATCAATAACAATATGAAATTAACGGAACACATTGAAGGTGAATTGATTACACCTCCTTCTGCTCTCTACCATAGAGATACAAAAGAATTTTACAATGTACAAACAGCAGTAACAAGTCATTTATATTTTAACTTTATGGTACTGGAAGCTTCTCCAAAGGATATTATGGAGAAGTTAAAAGTGGAAGCAAAGGCAGCGGCAGCGGAGATAAAAGCCTATTATGAAGAGAATTATAAGGCCTTTGCCCGTGTGAATCAGTTCCCATCTGATCGTCCAAATTGGGATATAAATGTGTATAGTTATGCAGAATATTGTGAGAAGCTCTCTGTACAAGGAATAGATGTGAAAGCTGCTGCATCACAAGTGCTCAAGGAAAATCCGGCGCTTGAGTTACGTGACCTCTGCTTTAAAGTAGTTGATCGATTGCGAGAGTTAGATCAAGCAGTAACGCCATGTGTTATTGTTTTCTATGCACCGCCATATTGTCCACATAATTATTTAACGGGAAAAGATGCAAGAGATCGCGAAATTTTACAAACTATTGAGGAAGCAACAGCGAGAACTTCTGCCCGTACGAGTGATACGTTTTTAGTGAAGAAATTTTTCCCCTATTTAACAGATAGCAGTTATTTATCACTTCATGATACAGATGAGGAAGTAGACTATCTTGTGGACAACTTTCCGGAATGGAACAAGATTTACCCAGTGCCAATTAAAAATATACGAAAATTAAATATCCCTTCTATTAATGTTGGTGTATACGGATTTGATGCTCATCGTTGGACAGAACGTGTATATAAACCGTATTCCTTCGATACAGTACCACGACTCATTAGAAATATGACAAGATCTTGGTTAAAGGTTGCGGTTAACCAATGATAAGAAAAGGAAAAGGTAGAAAAACGCGCGAATAAAGTATTATCTCCAGTTGCACTAAGAGCAACTACTGTTGGCGTACGAATTACTCCTGCAGTTATCAATTTAAAGGTGACAGCGTTATTGAAATAATTTCAGGACGGTTCAAGACCCTTTGCGGAATCACGCTGTTTCCAAGCCCTCTGCTGACAATCATTGAAGAATGGTTCATGTTATACTTCCCGGAAGTGTATTGTGGAAAAAAGCCTTGATTTGGAGCGATCACACCTCTGATAAAGGGAATTCTAAATTGCCCGCCGTGAGCATGACCGGAAAGAATCAAGTCCATATCGAATTGCGTATATAGTGAAAACAGTTCCGGGCGGTGTGATAATAAGATTTTAAATGAACCTTCTTTCTTGATACCTTGAAGTGAATTCTTTATCGCTTCTTCAGCAGCGATGTATTCTGTAATCGATTCGTTTCCCATAGAAGGATCATCAATCCCAAGAATGTAAATTTCCTCCTGGCCAATTTGTATAGAACCATGAGTATTTCTCATGACATTCACACCTAAACCCCTTAGCTTTTCCTCTAATGAACTGAACTTTCCCGACCACCGTTGAGTAATTTTTTGTTTCTAAAACAATCTTATCATTTTCACTGACAGCAGATGACAGTGTAGTTCGTTTATGATGAAGGAAACCAGATTACAAGGAGGAAATGAGTAATGAATTCATTAAAAATGTACGACTACCACCAATGGGCGAACAAACAAGTGATTGACCGCTTAAAAGAACTTCCGGAGAGCATTTATGATAAAGAAATAAAGAGTGTGTTTCCTTCCATAGCCAAAACGCTCTCTCACATTTACCTTGTCGACTCAGGGTGGCTCGAAGTGATGTCTGGAAAAAGCTTTGAGGAAGCTTTGCAATTGGAGGAGCAGGTAAGTAATTTAACTAAAAATATGGGTATTCATGAAATCGAAGTGATTTTTTCCAACTTATATGAGCGATTCAACGCGTTTCTTAATAGTCAGCCTGATATGGAAAAAATCATCGAATTTGATAACCCGTGGGCCGGACCGACTGCAGTCAGCCTTTCTGACATGATTATCCACATTGCAAATCACGGAACGTATCACCGAGGCAATATTGCAGCCATGCTGCGTCAATTAGACCATTCCTCCGTAATGACCGACTACGCAGTGTTTTGGTACGCGAATCAACCGAAGTAGTAGAAAGATTTTTAGATCTAAAAAGTGAAAAAAGGTTATATGCATTTTTCACCATCGATTGGACAGGATAACAGTGAAATCACTAACAAAGGAGGGAAGATACGTGAAGATAAAATGGCTGCGGATCCTGTCAGTACTTTTTCTGTCCATTTTGATGGTTACGGGTTGTAATGCTGCAAATGAAGATAACGATAACGATGCTCCGGGAGTAGATGAAAACGACACAATGAATAAAGATGATGAAAAAGATAAAGAAAGAGACCCGGAAGACCCTGCTGAGGACCCAGAGGATAT
Source organism: Bacillus capparidis (assembly GCF_017832095.1). Lineage (NCBI taxonomy): Bacteria > Bacillati > Bacillota > Bacilli > Caryophanales > Bacillaceae > Bacillus > Bacillus capparidis. The sequence goes on along the minus strand of NZ_JAFDST010000002.1, from coordinate 847,689 downwards.
GGGCGATAGAGATCGAAAAGATGAATAATTGAAATGGATTGGAAGGAGCCAGATGCCTAGATATGTCAAGGAGTCTGGCTTGTTTTGTTACGATTTAAGCAACTAAATTGGAATATGAATGTAACTAACAAAGGTGATGCCGACTTGTAGTACTGAGGGTAAATAAAATGAAGTGCTTTTCGGGTTTATTGTAGTTGTAGAGTGGATTTTCATCACTTCTAAAAAAACAAATATCAAAAAAGACTGTAGCATTTTTTAGATACGTTATTGAGGGGATGGAAACCTACCTTGCTGCTTGAAAGGTTGTTCCCATTGTAGGGGTTAATAGAAAAAAATGGAATAGTTAGCTTGGGCAAAAGTATATTTATCAAGAAACTCTATGTTTTATGTCAATGTAGTGGATTTTGCTACCGGGCCCCCTATTCATTAATCCTGGAAGCTGTAAGAGTAAGTGGATTTTGCACAAAAAAATTAGGATTATTCACGGTTACTCGAACTTGATATCTAACATTATTAAGTTTGGTAGTTGGCACATCTACGTGTGAAAATGGCACTGTAGTTACATCATCATTTCCTTTTCCAGCATCCTCGTCATCAACTTCAAAGAATTGTGAATAAATTACCTGAGTACCTGTTTGAGGAGAGGTTCTTGTAATAGTTAGGGTTACTTCCGAGAAAGTATTAATATTATTATTATTTGCTGTAATAATACCATTTAACCATACTCTGTCTCCTGCATTGATTTTACGAAAATTCACTTGAAGGATTGGAACTGGAGGTGCTGGCTCTGGTGGTATTGGTATAATAATATCTGTGTTTTTTTCATCAAATTTAAATTCAAAGTACTCTCCTTTTTTACGATCATGACGATTATATTTTTTTATTTTAATCACCTTTTCATAGATTTTCTATATATTATTCATTTAATTGAAAGAGTGCTTGTCTGTCTGCCTCAAGGTTCTGGTCCAAAAATTTCAAGATACTTGCAAACAATCTCTAAGAATTGGACAAACCGATACTAAATCGTGGTAGTAGAATATAAAATTGGTATTAAATTATTTTATTCCTGAACGAATATCTTTCTCAAGTTGCTAACCATTACCAAAACTTAAGAGTATAGACACTGTTTTTAAAATGCTTTACGTCAAGGCATCGAGAGGTTTCATAACTTAGGTCATATATGACTGAGAAAGTGTTGCATAACGAAAAAGTTGTTTACTGAACAATGAGTTATTTACTAGAAAAATGATAAAAAAGTATTTTTTCAAATGGAGCAGTTGGCTGAGAAGTAATAGCAATTATGGGTTTCTAACAGTTAGTGGGGTTTGGGATACCCCACTAGTTAAAGTTCCGCTTATTCCCCGTTTATTGTACCGAATCCATCAAATCCTTTATATTTTAATTTTATATCTCCATATTTGTCGATATCAGTTATGTCTATGACAGCAACTATTTTTTGAGGTACTGCAGCCGGTGAATAAAACAAATCTTCTTTTTTTGTATCTCCGTTTTTAAGTTTATATTCTATATATAAACTTAAATCGTCATTCGCTGTTTTAATATCATCATTTCTTATTTTCGCTGCATTTTCTGAGTCTAATGGTGTAATTTCTCCAATGTCCTGAAAATCTGGATTTTCGGAGTAACCTAAAGTGAATTTTATTTTTGGAGTAGGTTGGTTGCTCGTATTATTAACTTTTATTGTAACTCCATCATCATATTTGATAAATTCTCCTTCTTGAGCTACTGCTAATAAGAATAGCAAGACATATCCAAGTATAATTACTATCGCAATTCCACTGAAAACGAACATTGTTATTTTTATTCGTGTATTAAACATCTGGTCCCCCGAATAATAAATTTAAATTTAGCGCAATGGAAAGGTATCTCGAAAACGTTTCGAATTTTTAGTGTGCTGATATCAGATCATTATTGTATAGGTAACCAATTAACTTTCCAGATACCTTCTGCGTTTTTTGATAGCGCAAATGCAGGTCCCTCAGTCTCTTTAGAGGTGATAACAGCGTATTTGTCATCGGTAATGGTTTCATACAATGTTTTTGACAAAAACCCTTCACGAGAACTTGGATTGTTCTCTGACTGAACAGCTTGGATATATTCATTATAATTTGGTTTTTCATAGTTTGGATCATTGTTATGAAGAGCGTATTGGGTCTTATAATCTTTTTGATCGTCACAATAATAATAAAGATAAAAAATATCCGACGGTTTAAGGTTTTTGAGCAATTCATCATCTAAGGAGATAGAGTATTTCTCGTAAATACGCATTAGATTATCCGGTAACCGAATACCATTTTTATCGTCTGTTAACAGTGAGAACTTTTGAGAGTCGTCAATACTTTCCGTAGATCTTAAGTCAGTAAGGATTTCTTTTATATGAACTTCAGCAGAGTAATTAGTTGCGTGCTGAATGCTTAATTTATCAATGGAAATTGATAAATTAGGAAAGGGTTCTTTCTCTTTAACGTATTTAATTAATTGGTTTTGATCTTTTTCTGTAAAAGTTATCACCTTAATCATGCCACGCTCAACCGGGAAAAGTTTTTGTGAATTCTCTGTTGGTTCAAAAAGAATGTTCTTATCATTATCTAAATAAAGTTTACCAGTGATTTTGGTGTTACCGGAGAATGTTTTCATTTTTGAATTATCTTCTATTAGTGTCCATCCCTTTGTCTTTTCTCCCACCTCATTATTTTTGTAAACATTAGTGTTGTTCTCATTTTCAGAACTGTTATTAATTATTAATCCAAATGCACATATTGCTGCTGAAGTAACGACCGTAATAAGGATAGGAAGAATAGGACTTTTTTTCTTAGCATTAAATTGATTGGTATTAATTTTATGCAGCACTTGTTGCTTTTCAAAATTTGTAAAAACGGGTTGAGCGGCCATTTCATTTTCAAGAGTCTTTTTTATTTCTTTATTATATTTACCCATAAAGCTCACCGCTTTCTTTTAGGTTTAGCTTTTTCTTCAGCTTTTCCTTCCCTCGATACAACCTGGTTTTTATTGTTGCTGCTGGCAGACCCGTTACTTCAGAAATTTCCTTAACTGTCATATCGTTATAATAGTGAAGGAAAATAAGTTCCCGATATTTAGGGGGGAGAGTCAAAATATTATTGTAAAGTTCCTTTCTATCATGCTGGGACATTATTTCTTCTTCTGGAGTTTTATTTGTATCTTTATTAGAAATTTTGTGTAATAAAATATGATTAAAATGCCAACTCTTCAAATAATCTTTCGACTTATTAATCGCTATAGAAAATACCCATGTTTTTAATGATGATCGGCCTTGAAACGTGTCAAGTTTTTCAAAGACAGTTAAAAAGACATCTTGAGTTAAATCACTAGCTGTTTCCCAATGCTTTACATATGTAAAAATCAGCCGTTTGATCGAAGTACCATGCTCATCCATTAGCTTCTCAATCGTCTTTACCCGATCTTCGCGAGAATTATTATGATTGGTCAAAAGCAGTACCCCCTTTTCTTATTAATAATTTTGACGATGCAAATTGGGAATTGGCTTCAAAAAAATTTTTGGGGAGTATCAGAATGTCGGTTAAGGTCTTATTCATTTATTTTATGAGTGGTTTTTGAATGATTCATTACTACATTGACAGTTAATCAATTAGTATTTTACTAAGGTCTATACGGAGTGAAAGGCAAAAGAGATTTCGATATCTGAGGTGATGAGAAGGAGGAGATTCGACAGGAAAACTCGAATAAACTATTGATAAAAACTTTAATTTGGGAATCAGTTTCGCTGCTTTTTACCAAAATAATAAAATGAAGGACAAAATGCAAACAAACATACTAGGAGCAGAAATAAGAAGGAATCTGGTTGACCAAGTTACTCTTCTTTTCAATGACTCTCTTGATTCAACCGCTATATCAAGTCTTCTGGAGTCTGGATCATTAAAAGTTCCGCCAGTCATAATTATAGCAAGTACTAAAAATAAACCACCTGTAATTCCAGTTATTTTAGGAATAAAATTTATATCTTGCAACCATACAAGAGCAATAAAGTCTACGATTAATATAATAATACCAATCAATAAGTATTTCTTCATAAAATTCTTCCTTTGAAACAAACTCACCCACTCCTGTCCTTTAAAGCTTGATTTAATGATACTATACATATTTTGAGAAAAAATGTATATAATTTCAATTTAACATAAGCCCTAACAAAAATTAAATATGTTCTTTGAATTGTGGTTGTGATTGAAGGGATAAGAGGGAACGGAGCAGCTTATTTCAACTTCCTCATAGTGAAAAATCTTGAGGGAATTGTTATGAAAAAAGTTAACTCTCCCGACGAATGGCTGAAATAACCAAGGTATAGTTTTATATTCTTGAAACCTGATATCAAATTTATCAACCATTGCGGATATTATACGGACGTGAATAAGTTGTCCATAACTTATGAAAGGAAATACATGGAATATATTAACTTTAGAACGAAAGGGGGGAAACAATATGCCAGTTTATATACCTGATAACTTGCAAGGTTCCGGTAATACGACTACAACTGTCCTAGACGACAATACTCCTACTCTTCTATTTGAATGGGGGCATTTTATTGAAAATACTCCTAACCTGTTAATGGTCAATGGTGGTTTCGCACTACAAAGTTCTGGTGAAGGCACAAGTATAGTTGCAGTGGATCTCACAATGGATAATTCCTCCACCGACTCAAAATCCATCAGTCTGTTAAGCACCGGATCCCAACTGACAGAAGGTATTACCGTAGATGTTGGTGCTCGACTACAAAACGTAACCCCGGGTCATCATATTTTCAGACTCATTGTCACTAGAGAATCAGCAACCGCCGGCATAGTTATTAGTGCAGGATTAGGTGCAGTAACTTCCATTTCTGGTCCTGCGTAATAGTAGTTTAGGAGCACTCCTTGAAGTGATTCTTGTTGAACTTACACAAGTATAGAGCAATACAATCGAGTCTTTTTTATTTTGCAAATTATTGCTTAGAAATTTTCGTATCTAATAGGGGAAAAGCCAGCTGCCAATGCTTCCAAAATCAATTCTTTCCATTCTTCATCTAATTCATTGGATCTCAATTTTTGTACAGTCCTATGCATATTTTTAATCCGATGCGAACGTTTAATTCATAAAGAAAAAAGAGCCGGAAAACCTTATATATCAAGGTTTCCGGCTCTTACTCATTTGACGTCCCAGATAGGAATCGAACCTACGACCTACAGCTTAGGAGGCTGTCGCTCTATCCTGCTGAGCTACTGGGACACAGAACTATATTTTAACTGATTTCTAAGAAAAGGTCAAAAAATCAATCGAATTCAGGGGTTTTCTGCAATAGGCCGAATCCTCCTCTTATTTTGTAAATGAGCTGTGGTTAATTACACAGATATCCCAAGTAATTGCACAGTTCTGACTCATAATTGCATAGATACCCATAATAATTGCACAGTTCTGTACCATTTTTGCACGGATCCGCCTCATAATTGCTCAGATGCACGATTTTATTGAACAATTCCCTCGACAGGGGTTTTCCCTCCCCGTTAACTAAATTTCCGAGCCTCTCAAATAATACCTTTCTATTTCTTCCTTAGGGACCATGCTTCCGCCGGTGGCCCAGACAATATGCGTAGCGTTTTTCATTTTCTCATTCAGGCCTTGTTCGTTTAAGAATTGCTTGCCTGATGCTTCGTTGAACAATTGTACAGGTCCATAGAAGCCAGCTAAAGCGGAAGGCTCTAAGTAGATGTTTTCCGTATCTGCGGTTGTTTTTAATAAAGAAAACAGGCGGTCGTCGTTTATCGTGTAGCTTCCGCTTAGCATTTGGCCAACAGTTTTTCCGACAAAGCCTGATGCCCGGCCTACAGCAAGGCCGTCAGCTGCCGTTCTATTGTCCAAATCAAAATCCTGAACAGATACGCCGTTATGAAGGCCTGTCACGAGTCCAAGCAAGAAACAAGGGGAGTGGGTCGGCTCAGCGAAGAAGCAGTGAACATTCTCTTGAAAAATCTGTTTTAAGCCAAAAGCAACTCCACCCGGACCACCGCCAACACCGCAAGGGAGATAGACAAATAAAGGGTGGTCATGATCAACCAAGATGCCTTTTTCCTTCAGCTGTCTTTTTAATCGAGAGGCCGCTGTTGCGTAGCCAAGAAAAAGATCTTCGGAATTTTCATCGTCTATAAAGTGGCAGCGGCTGTCAGTTAGTGCCTGTTTTCTGCCTTCTTCAACTGCTTTGCTGTAGTCGTCCTCGTACTCTTTCACAGTGACACCCTTATTCCTCAGTAAATCCTTTTTCCACTGCTTGGCATCCATGGACATGTGAACGGTGACTTGAAAGCCAAGAGCGGCACCCATAATTCCGATGCTTAGTCCTAAATTGCCCGTAGAACCGACAGATAACTGATAGCGGGAAAACAATTTTTTAAAAGGGTCTGTGTTCAAAACAGAATAATTATCCGATAGTGCTAACATCCCGCCTGCAATTGCTGTTTCCTCTGCAAACTTCAAGACTTCATAGATCCCGCCCCGTGCTTTTATTGATCCGGAAATGGGCAGGTCATGATCACATTTAACGAGCAGTCTCCCGTCAATCTTCGTTTCGTATTGATCTTCTATTGCTGCTTTCAAAGCGGGAATGTTCCGTAAAGGAGACTCGATCAGTCCATTTTCAGCCTTGGTTTCTGGAAAAATCGTTTGAATTAGCGGTGCGAAACGCTCTAGTCTCTTTTCGGCAGCCTCAATGGCATCTGGATGCAAATTTTCGGGTTTATGCTGACCTCTATAATCTGGATTAGTCCAGAACACCTCTTTTTTATCACTCACATCCTGTAAAATCGGATGTTCTTTTTTCCAGTCTGGTATCGATTTTCCTGCAAGGTGTTTCATAGGCTCCTCCTATGGATCACAATTTCTTGATTTTGAGATATTACTTTTGAAGGTTTTTTAATAGAAAGTGCCATTACAATTGAAAGGACAGAGACTCCAATTAAAAACCAAAAAGCTGCATCATAAGTTCCGAAAGAATCAATCATAAATCCCATTACTAAAGGAGAGATAAACCCTGCAGCTTGTGCTCCCATATTAATAATACCCATTGCAGATCCAATAACTCTGTTTGGCATCATTTTATGTGGGAGAGAAAAGGTTACAGTAAAAGCAAAGCTTTTGAACACCATGCAAATGTTCATACAAATCATGGCTGTAACTAACGATTGAGTGGTAAACATAAAATAGAGAAAGACAGCAGACACAAGCATTCCAATGGCGGCATAATACTTTTCGTGGTTCGGTATAAATCGCTGGATAAGCCAGCCGCTAAATAACATTGCAACTCCGGTTGAAATACCTGGAAGAGCTGCGAAAAAACCCATCGACATCATGTCCATACCCCTGGAATCCATTAAATAAGAAGGAATCCAAGAGGCGAGTCCCCAATTGACAATACCTGCTGCAAACCACATGATTGTTATTTTCCAAAGTTCAAGATTAGCCAAAACCTCTTTTAAAGGTACCTTGTTTGTTTCATTACTCTCTCTTTCTTGCCTCGGCACTTTGTAATAAACCCAAAAGACGGCAGTCATTATTACACCCAACAGTCCAAGGACGATAAACATATTTCTCCAGCCCATCCATAAGATCATTGGTGCGGCTACAAGCGGAGCAAGAGCAATACCGAAATAATTGGAAGACATAAGAATAGAGGACGCATTTGACCGTTCGTTTTTCGGATAAAAGTCGGCGATTCCTTTTTGAGTGGCAGACGGATACCCACCTTGACCAATTCCGAACAGGAAGCGAATGATGAGTAACGAAGCCAATGACCATACTAAACCTGTTAAAACAGTAAATACAGACCATACAACGACTGACCAAAGTATAATTTTTCTTGAGCCGAATTTGTCTGTCAGCCATCCTCCTGGAATCTGCATAAGGGCATAGGAGAAAAAGAAGCTGCTAAGGATCATTCCTACTGCGGAAGGTGATAAGCTAAGCTCCTCTTTAATTGATACAACGGCAACGCTCATGACCATCCGATCAAGATAGTCCACTAGATACCCTATAAACAAAAGAATTAAAATGACATGTTTATTACGCTGTTTTCCAATTGTATAATCCATATTAATCCCTCCTGATTACTTTTCCTGCGGCTGTGCCAGTATAATTACCTTGTGAGACGGTATGAACTCCATTGATAAACACATCGTGAATTCCAATAGGACGTTGAAGAGGGTGATCAAAAGTCGCTTTATCCTCAATCTTATTTGGGTCAAAGATGACGAGATCAGCAAAATAACTTTCTTTTATTAACCCACGGTTTTTCAGACGCATCATTTGAGCGGGAGCACTAGTCATCCTGCGAACTGCTTGTTCAATAGTCAAAATCTTTTTCTTTCGGACGTATTCGCTTAAAACTTTTGGAAATGTTCCGTATAATCTTGGGTGGGGCTTCCCGCCGAATATCCCGTCTGACCCAACCGATTGTAGCGGGTGGCGAAGTCCCAGTTCAACGTCTTCTTCATATCCCCAGTGAATGGTCATTGCAACGTTGCCCCTTTCCTCTAACAACAGATCAAAAGCGGCATCAGCGGGTTTTTGCTCTCTGGATCTAGCGATTTCTACCATCGTTTTTCCTTCGAGCGGTTTGTTCTGATCTGTCATAACAGAGGTAATGACAATGTTTTCCCATCCGCAGCTTAATACCCAATTCTCAAAAGTGGTATTGCTTGCGAAATCTTCTTCAATTCGTTTTCTATTTTCTGAATCTCTAAGCCTCTCTAGCATTTTTAGGGATCCTCCAGCATGGACCCAAGGGGGAAGAATAGCTTGAAAAACAGTGGAGGCTGCAGAATAAGGATATTGGTCAAACGTCACCTCAATCCCTTCATTTCTTGCCATTTCCATTTTTTCAAGAGCCATTGAAAACTTGTCACGATTCTTATGGCCAATTATTTTGAAGTGTGAGACATGAAGTCTGGCTCCAGATTGCCTTGATATATCAATGACTTCCTCCAAAGCTTCCAGTGAGTGAATACTTTCATTGCGAATATGTACCACAAAGCATCCATTGTAGGCAGCAGCACCCTTACAAATTTCAATCAGCTCTTCTTTATTTGAAAAAACATTTGGTGGATAAACGAGACCTGTTGATATCCCAATTGCTCCTTGTCTCATCCCTTTTTCCACGAGCTCACGCATTTTCACGCATTCTTCTTGTGTAGCTTCTCTGCCCTCAAATCCCATCACAAGCGTACGAACTCCGCCGTGTGGCACTAAGTAGGCGGCGTTGCCGATTATATCTGAGTTTTCCAAAAATGATAAATACTCATCAATACTTAACCAATTCCAATCACCAATATCCCCATTAAGTCCGCTCAACTGCTTTTGCCAGATAGGCTTGGTTACTTCAGAAACAGGGGCAACCGAAATGCCATCCTGACCAAACAGCTCTGTAGTTACACCCTGCAATACTTTTATTTTGTGAATGTCAGGAATAGTGCACAATAAATCTGAATGGACGTGTGGATCAATAAAACCGGGAGAAATAATATTTCCTCCTGCATCAATGCTCTTCCTTGATTCAATGCTTGTAAGGTCGCCGATTTTTTTAATGATTTCACCTTTTATACCAATATCTGCTTTAAACCATGGATTGCCGCTTCCATCAACTACCCTGCCGTTTTTTATTACAGTATCTAGCAAAATATCATTCCTTTCTCAGGTTACAAAATTTCACGCTAAGTGCAATGGATAGATAGATTCTTTAATGTTTTTAAACTGAAATGTACTCAAGTCAGAGGTGCTTAAACCAGGCGAATCAACGGTAATGATTTCTTTGGCAATGGTTTGAAAAGCTGCACGGAAATGATGGCTTGATTTTAGGGCAACAGCCTTATAGGTAGTTACATCAATTCCATGTAACAAGAACACCTGATCGTCAAATGTTTGCGAGCGAATAGAGGTGACAATCACATCGACATTTCCAATTTGTAAACGAGCCGACTTTCCAAGATTTACTTTACTGCCCTTCCACATGGGAGAGGTTTGGTGAAAAGATCCATCTGTCAAGCATTTTACATAGGCTGTAACAGAGAGAGGGCTTCCATGAAAGGAATCGGTTTTGCCACCAAGTTTAATAGAAATAGTACTGCCTGCCCCTGCTTTGTGTGCGGCAAATGCTGCTTCAGGATCATAAATAAAGCCAAAACAAGTTCCAGGTACATTTGCCTCCAGCATAGCCTTTAATAAACATGTTCCGTCTCCAGAAGTTCCGGCGCCAGGATTGTCAGATGCTTCATTAATTACAATCGGAAAATCATTCCTTGACATGGCATACTGAATAGCTTCTTTCGGACTGTAATAGGTTTTGAAAAAACGTTCTCTTGCCTCCCAAATGTTTTTAACTATCTCCTCACAAAGTTTTCTAGCAAGCTCGACATTGTTATTGGTTGTAACAATTACACTTGCGCCATTTTCAGCAAAATCTGAATATGGAAATCCATGGTAAAATGTACAATCGATTACATCAGGAAGGTCTTCAAATGTACGGCAAAGGTCATTTAATTCCTTTACAGGAGATAGATACGTAGTAGATGTAGGGATCATTAACGGAAGCTTTTTGTAAGCAGCAGACACCTTTACTGTTCCTTGAACAAGCTGAAAAGCAAGGTCCATGGCTTCCATTCCTCTTTCATATGAATCTGTATGGGGATATAAATTGTTCCCGATATAAAGATTTGCAGCTTTTATCATTTTGTCTGTTACGTTTGCATGAAGGTCTAAATTTACGACTATTGGAGTCTTTTCTCCAACTAGTTCTCTAATGGCTGCTACAAGGTCTCCTTCTATATCCTCCGTCTCCTCAGCTACACCTGCTCCATGCAAATAGAAACATACAGCATCAATCGGACCTGCTTTTTCCAGCGATTTCAGCAAGTTATCTTTTGCCGCAAGATAGGTTTCTTTTGTAATGATTCCAGATGGCACAGTAAAGGCACTAAAAGTTGGTATGAGTTCAACTTTGAGTTCTTCACCTTTATCGATCATCCCACCCAGAAAATCGTTGACACCCTTGTGCTTTTTTATAAGATCGGCTCCAATATCCCACTCCCATAGCTTAAATAGTTCTATTGTAGTTTTTATTGTTGAAAATGTGTTTGTTTCATGTACTAACTGCCCAATAGCAACCCTCATTAACTCACCTCCTTTTCTATGCTAAATTAATTCTGTACAATTGACGGGGTCTTCCTCGGTTAATAGGCTGCTCCTCACCTACTACTTTAGCGAGTTCGTTTTTTTCAAGAATAGATAGAATTCTTCTTGCACTTCTTACTGTAATGCCGAGGCCGTTTGATAATTCTAGCGCTGTGATACTTGTGTTCCCAATGCTGCTGCAATAAGAAAGAAGCTTATTAATAGTTGCTACGCTCAATCTTGCTTTTTTAGCCAGAGAAACTTTTCGCGGGTTATCACTTCTAATCGAGTATTCAAGATGAAAAAATTCTCCAATTGGTCCATGGATCGTTCCATCGATATCTGCAGCGTAACAACTGCCCATATTTAATTTTGCTTTGTTTAAAGCTTCTCTGGCTTTTATCTCTCCTTCGTTTGCTGTTCGGCCAAATCCAATACCTAAACATGCTTGAATCCCTGTTTTGACGGCAATGTCATTTAGAAGACTAATATGAGAGAAATGATTTGTAGCCTCTTCCATGGCTCCTCTAGTAGTTACGAACCGCATCTCTTCACGGTTCGACCAGTCGAGTAACGCTTGAGCTTTTTCACCAAAATCAATAAGAATATTTTGCAGTACAACACGTTTTCTTTGTTTATCGTAAGCGGTAAGCCGGTCTGATAAATTGCTGAATCTTATAATGCCTATCGCGAGTTGGGTGTTAGCCTGTTCAAGGGTTTTCCCTTCTAAAAGCACTTGTTCTAAGCTTGAATAAATGGAGGATCTGGTTGGGACGACTTGAAAAGCAGGAACACCAAGTTCTATTAACCTGTCATATACAGATCTTACGCAAGTGATAGCAACATCTATTGCTTGTTTGATCCAGAGATTATAGTGAAAGTATACGAGCTGTTCAGTTCCCTCTCTTATATTAAAGTCTTTAACAAACAATTCAGCCACGTTAATTTCAAGTTCATCAAGAGATTCTTGAACATCATTTTTTTCTAGTGTGTCAATGCTGATTCGAGGAGTATTATTCATAAGATTACGTCCGGTTTCATTAATCATTTTGAAAAGAACCCGATATAATGTGGTACCTGTAACAGGAACATAAACCATTGGTTTTGTGAATCCATTAAGTTCCTGTTTCACTATCTGGTAAGGGATGAGCCCTGCAAATAAAATGATATCGGCATTGTTTTTATGCCTATCTAGAATCGTTAATGTCTCTTTTTCTGTCGTATATGAAGCGGGAATCAATGTTAATTCAGGATAGGTATGTCCAATATTTAAAATAAGAGAGACTGTATCTTGTGGACCGATTACCAAGATAGTTAGAGGCATGGTTTTATCTCCTTAATTTTTAATCAATTCTGAATTTTCTGCTTTGCTTAATAATAACTGGGTACTGGAATTAAAATCAATGTCCGTAAATAGACCTTAAATCTATTTACACTGACCCTCATAAAAATAGAAAACAAAAAACTCTTTCTCGCTTTATCATGGTAGTATGTTAAAATGATAGAAACTATCGAACGAAGGGAAAGAGACTTCATGAAGCGTGTAGCAATCATTGGCAGCAGCGGAGGGAACTTGTTTAATTTGGGCGGGAAACAGCCAAAACTCCTCCTTCAAGAAATAGAATCGCAATGTAAAGCAGCCGGGCTGGAGATTTCTGCTGTGCAATTTGTAGAAGCAGCAGAATCTATGGATTCAGCAAAAGCTGCGACAAAAGCCGGGCTTTGGCACCTGAATCAATTCTGGGAAGTTGAAAAACAAATGGAAGGAACGCTGAATGACGTTAATCACGAAGCATCCATTATTGATAGAAAAATAGAACAAGAAATTCTGGCGGGAACGATTGACGCGTTAATTTGTATGAGTGCTGATCCAAAGGGAGCTAATTCACTTGCGATAAAGGCGGCAAGCGAGAAGCAAATTCCGATTGTAGGGACCGGAGGCACGTCAATGGCGCTTATTAGCTCATCAGGCGGTAAGGTTATTGCCACATCAGGTACGACTGGAACGACAAATCGAACGAGAGCCGTATCCTTTGTCACCTCGTTAAGCAAGCACTGGGGGTTGAGTTATCGTCCTGTTCTCGGAAATGCATCTCAAGTGAATGGATCATCAAAGGGTACTGGCTTGAAAAATATCAATATTCGCGGAATCATGATGGCGGGGCTCCCGGGATTTATTGCGATGGCGATTATTTTGGCCTTAAGCCAAATTCCTGGCTTGTCCGCTTTTGACAAAGTGTTTGAAACTTTGATCGGCGCATTGCCTGTTATTCTTTCTGTTATTGCTGCAAAGCAGGTTTCCGAGCTGGATGAAGTCTCGATCGTAGCAGGCGTAGTCGCAGGGGTTCTTTCTGTGAACGGGGGAATTATCGGAGGCATCATCGGCGGGATCTGTGCCGGGCTTATGGTTAAGTTTTTGTTTCGAAAATTCGTGGAATGGAAGTTTCCGATGACAACCGTCAACATCGCAGCAGGAGGGTTTGCCGGGCTGCTATCGGGGCTCTTGGTTTATTTCTTTATCGGCCCGGTTGCTCTAGCTGCCGGGGATCTGATCAAACAAGTAATAGAGCAAGCGATCGCCTTCAATCCGTTGCTGGCCGGGCTTCTGGCCGGGCTTCTTATTTGGCCGGCGATGTTGGGCGGGATATATCATGCGGCGATTCTGCCCGTCGTTTTGCTTGAAATGGAGAAAACGGGAAACAGCTTTTTAGGAGCAGTAGATTTGGTTAGCTTAGTCATGGTGGCAGCAGGCATTAACTTGGCCAATATTATCAGCCCGCGCGATAAGGGAGAAGCTGCAGTGGCAGCTCCAGGCTTTTTGATTAACGTTGGATTTGGAACCTTTGTGGAATCTGCGTATCCGTTCATGTTTTCCAACAAGCTTGTTTTTGCGGGAGCTCTAGTATCCGGGGGAGTCGGTGGAGCGATCGTCGGATTGTTCCAAGTCCGTGCGACAGCTTACGTTCCTTCAGTTACAGCGCCGCTTTTAACCAATCACGTAACAGGCTTGATTTTGGCGATGGCAGCTGCGCTAATTTCCGCTTTTGTCATTACTTTTGTTGTGAATCGAGTGTATTCGATGAAAAGTAAAGCGTAATAGTATACATGCTCCGGTTGGGACTTGCTGTTTCTGCCGGAGCATTTTTTTGTAGCTAACTGGATTTCTTTCCTGACCGGGGTTTTTTGTGACCTTACATAAGTTTTTTCTGCCCGTTGCTGAAATTATTGCGACCACTTTTCGTTTTTTTCTGTCCTTTATCGAAATTTTTCGCCTGCGACCATAGGGGTGTTCACAAAATGTTTATTTCTTGAAAAAAATAGACGGAAAACACTTGAAAAAGTTTGTGAAGTATTGCACAATATAAATGTGAAATGTTTCACATACCAAATCATCAAAAAGGAATGATGAATGATGGCAGGAAGAAAAGTGAATCGTGTTGCATTAATTGGAGCTGGATTTGTAGGCAGCAGTTACGCCTTTGCATTAATTAACCAAGCAATTACAGACGAATTAGTGATTATTGACGTGAATAAGGACAAAGCGTATGGTGACGCACTTGATTTAAACCACGGAAAAGCATTCGCTCCACATCCGACAAAAACGTGGTATGGAACTTATGAAGACTGCAAAGATGCCGATGTCGTATGCATTTGCGCCGGTTCAAATCAGAAGCCTGGTGAAACAAGATTGGAATTAGTCGATAAAAATTTGAAAATATTCAAAAGTATTGTAACAGAGGTAATGACCAGCGGATTTGACGGAATCTTTTTAGTCGCTACGAATCCTGTTGATATCCTTACTTATGCGACATGGAAATTCAGCGGGATGTCTAAAGAAAGAGTGATCGGAAGCGGCACAACTCTGGACACAGCAAGATTCCGCTTTATGCTCAGTGAATACTTTGGCACAGCCGCGCAAAATGTGCATGCTTTAATTATCGGTGAGCATGGAGATACAGAGCTTCCGGTATGGAGCAGCGCTTATGTAGGCGGAATTCCTGTCAGAGATTTACTCGAGAGACATGAGCAGTATAAGCAAGCGGATTTAGAAAATATTGTAGATAAAGTAAAGAATGCGGCTTATGAAATCATTGAGAAAAAAGGCGCGACCTATTATGGGGTTGCGATGAGCTTGGCTAGAATTACAAAGGCCATTCTATCTAATGAAAACAGTGTATTAACAGTAAGCACCTATCTTGACGGGGAATATGGCGAAGAAAATATATATATTGGTGTACCGGCTGTCGTCAATCGCGAAGGAGTAAAAGAAGTAATGGAATTGAACTTAAACGAGAAAGAAAAAGAACAATTCCGGCATAGTGCACGTGTTTTGAAAGAAATTCTGAGCCCGCATTTTGAATCTGTCACTTCTTAAGGATATTTTTTATAGCGGTACGATAATATAGACAAAGGACATCGGTTCCTTTGTTTTTTTGTATGAACGATTAACCGATATCTTTCGTCATATAAGTAGAGCATACTCAAAAAGGGGGCGTATCACCGGTTGGATCAGGCGGAAGAAAGAGAATTGGTTGCGAGAGCAAAAAATGGGGAAGATTCGGCTTTTACGAAGCTGTTTCAATCCAACTATATGTTTTTATATAAATATGTAATGAAGCTTACCCTTCAGCCTGATCTGACGGAGGATCTGATTCAGGAAACTATGCTGAAGGCATACGTCCACCTTCAAAGCTTTCAAGTGAATTCAAAGTTTTCTACTTGGCTCATTTCTATCGCATCCCGCTTATTTATTGATCAAGAGCGTAAGAAAAAAAGAGAGAAGAAACGTTACGAAAAAGCAAAGGAAGACGTCATTCGAAAGGCACAATGGAAGGTAACGGCTAATGGAGAGGAATGGACGGAAATATTGGAGTTGTTTGCCGGAATCGATCCAGATGTCCGTACGCCAATATTGCTGAGGCATTATTACGGCTTTACCTATCCGGAAATTGCGAAAATGCTCGGACTGAAGGAAGGAACGGTAAAAACCCGTGTTCACCATGGGTTGAAGCGGATTCGAAAGGAGTGGTCGTAATGAAGGAAAGCAAAGAGTGGACAGAACAATTTAAATCAGAGCTCAACAAATTAGAAGACATGCAGGAAGTAGAGGTTCCGGAGCAATATCAGCTGATGAATGTCTTACAAGAATATAAAGCCCGCCGACAAAAAACATTTAAACGTGAAATTGTCGCATTTTTACTCACCGCGATTCTGGTTCTTGCCATGCTCGTATTAATTAGCTTGAAAGTAACAACGGCTTTTCTATGGATTCAAGGCTTGGCGCTTTTTTTCATTCCGATCATTTTTCTAGCCGAAAAAAAACGCAGGAGCAAGCAGGATGAGGTGACCAAGCTTTGACACATGATCAACATGTAATACTTGCGATTCTGCTTGTAGCGCCAATTTTACTTACACAAAGCATTTTTCTGTTTTTGGATGCGAAGAAAAAAGGGGCGTATGCGTGGTTTTGGGGGCTTTGGGCACTGATTCAATTTCCGTGGCCTTCTATCTTTTACTATTTTTTTGTGGTTCGCCCTTACCGGAAAAAGAGCTAAGGATACCGGCATGCAGCTGCTGCCGGTGTTTTTCTTTATAAGAAATTTGTCGAATAATCGATATATTAGAATTTCCGTCGATAAAATAAAAAAATCGCCGATATCATTTTGAACTTTACCCCAATTGCTTCAAAAACAACACTCGATCGTGATTTTGTCCGTCATAATTGGATTTGACAGAAATTCCATCTACCGTTTTATCGCCTTTCTCAATTATAAAACCCATCCTGGTATGATAATCGATCGATGCCTTATTTACTGGTGACGTAATACAGCGAACGATTGAGCGGCCGTTTTCCTTTACTTCGCGAAAAAATTCAACATATAACTGCTTGCCGATTTGCTGTTTTCGGTAGTCGGGATGAACACCGACAAAGTGAATGTAGGCTTCTGTGGGACTCGATTGGGACAAGAACCCTATGAGGAAACCGATGATTTCACCTTTCTTTTCGGCGATAAAACTAGTATTCTGAAAATGATCGAAGAATAATTTTGGCAGCATATCAGACATCTGTCTGCCGCCCCACCAATCGTTGATTAACGGGGAAATAATATAATAATCAGAAGATTGAACGTTACGAATGTGCATAATGAACCTCCTCGTTTTTAATATCAATACATAGGGAGATGAAATTAAACAGCTATCCACGTCTCTCGTTGATAATGAAAGTTTATCACTACAAGGGTTAAAATAGAGTATTAGACGGTTATCAAAAAAAAAGAGAAAATTGGACATAATGATCTGTGACACAGGGCATAGCAGTCAGGTAAAAAGAACAATTAAAGGAGTGCCATTTGTGAGTAAGAAACCCGCCTATGAACCTCTTCCGATACAATTTTATAATAAGCCCACATTGGAGCTGGCGAAGGCTCTGCTGGGCTGTCTGCTAGTAAAAGAAACGGATGAAGGTATTTGTTCAGGATATATCGTAGAAACAGAAGCTTATCGTGGTCCCCATGATCGTGCGGCACACAGCTTTGGCAACCGGAGGACAAAACGGACAGAAGTGATGTTTGCTGAAGCTGGAAGAGTTTATACGTATACGATGCACACCCATACGCTTATCAACGTCGTTTCTGCTGACGTTAATATACCAGAAGCCATCTTAATCCGTGCTGTCGAACCATATGAAGGACTGGATTTGATGGAAACTAGAAGGCCCGGGAGACAACCGCGAGAATGGACAAACGGGCCCGGAAAGCTGACGAAGGCTCTTGGAATTACTTCTGATGATTACGGAAAACTTTTCACGGAGTGGCCCGTATATATTACTGCAGGCTATCTACCAACCCATATCTCTTCCGGACCTCGGATCGGCATCGACAATACGGGGGAAGCCCGCGACTATCCTTGGCGCTATTGGATCACTGGAAATACGTATGTATCCAGAAGGTAAATGGCACACTAGTATCAGGTTTTTAAATGAAAGTGATAGGGTAGAGTAAAAGAAGTACGTATCCCTAATTCATCCTGCACAATTCGGGATAAACTACCTTGAACGGAAAGGATCGGTCATCAATGAAAAAATTCATCCGAAATGTGATTAAGTGGGCTCCGGTTATTTATCCGGTCGTCAAAAAAATTCTCAACGAGAGGAAAAAGAAGAAAACAAGATCGAATTTTAATTAACTAGAGCGGCTGAAAATCTTCAGCTGTTTTTTTTATTTAAAAACATATTCTTCCAAGATTATGATATGATCTATTATATTCTGTAAAAAGGAAGTGCAGCATGATCCGCCGTTTTTTTACTTATTATATCCCTCATAAAAAATTGTTTTTTATCGATTTTACCAGCGCCGTTATCGTTGCGTTATTGGAGCTCGCTTTTCCGCTGACGGTTCAGTGGTTCATTGACAAGCTTCTGCCAAGCGAAAACTGGCCGGCCATTGTTTGGGTCAGCATTGGTTTGCTGCTGCTTTATTTGCTAAGTACGGGTCTTCAATACGTGGTGAATTATTTAGGCCACAAGCTCGGCATCAATATCGAGACCGATATGCGAAAAGCACTGTTCAGCCATGTCCAACGGCAATCCTTTCGTTTTTTTGATAATACGAAGACCGGTCATATTATCAGCCGGATCACCAATGATTTAAATGACGTCGGAGAGCTTGCCCACCATGGTCCGGAAGATCTGTTTATTTCTATTATGACCTTCATTGGCGCTTTTTGTATCATGTTGAGCATTAATGTTCAGCTCGCGTTAGCCTCCATTTTAGTTGTTCCGTTTTTAATTTGGCTGATTATTTACAGTAATTTAAAAATGAACAAGGCGTGGAAACAAATGTACAGCGATATCGCAGACATCAATGCGCGAGTGGAAGACAGTGTGTCTGGCGCACGAGTCGTTCAATCCTTTACGAATGAAAAACATGAAGTTACCCGTTTTGTAAAGGATAATCAAAATTACCGCCGGGCCAAGCTGTTTGGCTACCGAACCATGTCAATCGGGCTGTCAGGTATCTACATTATGACCCGCTTGATTACGCTGCTTGTCCTTGTGTACGGAGCTTGGCTTAGCTATACTGGAAACTTGAGCTACGGGGAGCTCGTCGGGTTTATCCTTTACGTGAATGTGCTATTGAAGCCGATTGATAAAATCAGTGCATTGATGGAGCTCTATCCGAAAGGAATGGCCGGCTTTAAACGATTTATCGAGCTGATGGATTCAGAGCCAGATGTGAAAAATCGCGAAGACGCTATAGAAATTACTTCGTTAAAAGGGGATATTAAGTTTGCCAACGTAAGCTTTGGCTACGACAAGAGCAAACGAGTGCTTAACGGATTGAGTATGAATATCCGTGTCGGTGAGACGATCGCGTTTGTCGGCCCTTCAGGAGCTGGAAAAACAACCATCAGCTCACTGATTCCGCGTTTTTATGATGTTAACGGCGGTCAAATCACAATTGACGGAATAGACATTAGAGACATGACAAAGGAGTCGCTGCGTTCACAAATTGGAATCGTTCAGCAGGACGTCTTTTTGTTCACCGGAACCCTTCGTGAAAATATTGCTTACGGAAGCCTGAATGCCTCGAACGATGAAATAGAAAAAGCGGCAAAATTGGCTCATCTTGAGAGCTTTATTGCTTCCTTGCCGAATGGATACGATACGCAAATCGGCCAAAGGGGATTGAAGCTATCAGGCGGCCAGAAACAGAGAATCGCAATCGCCAGAATGTTTCTGAAAAATCCGCCGATCTTAATTTTAGACGAAGCGACCTCAGCTCTCGATACAGAATCAGAGCTGATCATTCAACGAGCGCTGACGGAGCTTTCAAAAAACAGAACGACTCTTGTAATTGCGCACCGCCTCGCCACAATCCGAAATGCTGACCGCATCATGGTCATTACGGAAAAAGGAGTTTTGGAAGAAGGACGGCATGATGAACTGATTAAAAAGGGCGGACTATTTGCAGACCTGTATAACATACAATTTCAGAAAGTATAAAAAACGAGGATGCTCTTTCATCCTCGTTTTTTTCTCGTAAGCATTATTTGATATCCGATCAGCAAAAGCAAGGATGCAATTGAAATGTATAGGCCAATAAAGAAATAAGGTGTTGTATACGTCATTTCGATTTGATAGGATCCTTTTTCTAAAGGGACACCTATAAATGCTTTGTTCACGATAATAGGATCTATTTTCTCTCCATTTACGTGCACGGTCCAGCCGTTGCTGAATGGGATAGAGGTCGTTAAAATTCCTTTTTGCGTCGACTCTATTGTTCCACTCACTTTTCCTTCGGTAACAGTTGCATTCTCCATCCCTTTAGTTTTTAATTCGAGAGTCTCCTGGTCATCCGGCGGCACACGGTATACTTCAATCCGATCCAATTGATAGGTGCCGGGAGACAGACGGACGGTAATTTCGTCTTCGTCATACATCCCTAAGTTAAAAAGAGTCTCTTTCACAGGGAAGGTGTAGATATTACTTTCAGAATTTCGAATCGTTTGTTTGCCGCCTGCACGGATCTCAAAGGAATTTCCGTTTACCTCGTTTATTTTAATTTTAACCATCGTTTCTTCTGCAGAATCGCTTTTGTTTACTGGAATATGAATGGCGGCATTTTTGTCGGCTGTAAGTCGATTGCCATGTGTCTCAATATTTTCATAAGATACATTCACAGAAACCTTAGAGACAGGAAGATCCTTTACTGAATAGCGATGAAGGCCGTCGGTATGTTTTTCATCGATAACTGCAGCTTTTGCGAGCAGTGAATCTCTGTAAGGGGTTGCAAGCTGATCAAACTCTTGCTGCGTCACATAGTTGTACTGCATATAAGCAATCGGCAGTGCATAAGGATTTTCATAAATGCTTAGATTTTCGGTCTCACGTATTTTCTTCGCACCGAACGGAATAGGTGAGTAATCCTTATCGTAAATCATGTATTTCAC
Organism: Bacillus capparidis; assembly: GCF_017832095.1. Taxonomy (NCBI): domain Bacteria; kingdom Bacillati; phylum Bacillota; class Bacilli; order Caryophanales; family Bacillaceae; genus Bacillus; species Bacillus capparidis. The sequence goes on along the minus strand of NZ_JAFDST010000002.1, from coordinate 826,533 downwards.
TCCGAGCGCATTGTGCAGATGAAAACGGTCATCAAAATTGCGAAAGATGTTGACGCTGTTTGACGAGTGCAAGATTGAATAGTCTTCTTTGAAAAAACGGTGCACTTTCTTATTTATCATGCTTTGATAGGCGCTCGTTCCATTAAAGTCCTGAATCATTGGTGTGTTTTTTGCTCCAGCCTCACTCATAATTCTGTAGAAGCCTGGGTCATTTGCTTGGATCTGGCGGATAGCTTCAGCTGCTTCTTTATTCTCTAAATCCTGTGAGTCAAAGTAGGAAGATGTAATGTTATTTTGTCCGTAATGGCCGGCTAAGGTGGTTTTAGAATAAAAATAATCAATCATCAGGATATTGCCTGCAATAAGTAAACATAGCAGAAGGCTAACCCATGTTGTCTTTAAATATCGAATCGAAAAGAAGACAGCTGTCACAAGCAGCGTTCCGATCAATAGTAAGCGATCCGACCCGGAAATCGCCGTTCCGTTCATAATTGCTGGCTTCATCTGGATCGTACCAATGAGTGCTGCAGCGCATAATCCGACCAATAAAAGATTCATAGACTGATGGTATTTTACGATCGTATCAAAGCTATATGAAGCAGCAAGGGAGACAGTAAAAACCAACAGATAAACCCATCTCGATTGCATGTCTGATAGACCATTGAAAAAAGAGAAACTAAAAGGGATAAAATACAGACCGTACATAAACAGAGCTAAAACGGTGATTCTTTTCCCCTCGATTGAAAGTCGTGAAAAGGAAAGAACAATGAGAAACAAAGTAGCAATCGGCAGGCCAAGAACGTAATACGGATCGTCTATAAAAAACGTTTTATGCAAGGCAGAAACGTAATAATCGCTTGTGAAAAACAATGGAACATTTGGTGATCCGAAGCTTCGATCAGCGTGAAACAATGAATTAACAGCAGGGAGAAATGCAAAGGCCGCAAGACCAAGCGCCAACAAGTAATGACCGGATAAATAAAGGATGTCTCTAACAACCAATATCAGCTTGCGGTGGTGATACGTGAATATCGCATACAAAAACAAAAAGACGCTAGACATAAAAGCGAAATAAAAGTTGGAAGAAATCATAAGAGCCGCAGCCAAGACAAAAAGTAAGGGCTTTCGATCCCGGGCAAGCCGTTCATAACCGAGAATGACCAACGGCAGCCAAACGATCGCATCAGCCATGAAATCCCATAGCATGGAATGCCGTAAAAAGATGATCGATCCGCCGTATATAAGCGGGGATATGATGGCGGCAGCCTGGCTCCTGTTTCCTTTTATTAAAAGTAAATACATGAAGAGCATGGAAAGAAATGATTTGTACACGCTCATCCACAGCTTTATCGTAAATACATCTTGAAGGTTTGTTTGCTTAAAGATCAAACTGATCCAAAAAAAGATTGAAGTTGTATAATAATAGCCGAATTCCCCGAATAAATCCCCGCCGATGCCGTATTGCCACGACCAAAAAAAGTCGCCGCTTGTAAACATCTTTGATAACAGAAGCAAAAAAGCCCCGCCCTGATGCAAGGAATCACCAGTCCCTGTAAAGTAAGAATGGCTTGAAAATAAGAAATAAAAATGTATGAATACAGCAAATAGTGCAAAAACAGAAATCGAAAGTAAGAAAGATCTTTTTGTTTGATTCATTGTACACATCCTAAGCTGAAAAAATTGCTGTACATAAAAAATAGCAGAAACTCGTATGAGTATCTGCAAAATAGAATAGAAATTTACAAAAATTTAACAATGTTTTAACAATGTTATTTTTCAATAATATGTTGATATGATCCATGAGTGAATCACTTGCTTGCAACTTTTTGTTCGTATTCGGTACTGACAGCAGCATTTTCTGGAGGGTGAAGCCTCATCAATGCAACATACCCTACAAATGAAACAAACACACCAACAAACCAAGAAATATCATACAAGCCTTTAAATGCGGGTACATAGAAACCAATTAATGATATAAACGCACCGAGTAAAGTAGCGAGGAACGCACGATAATTGTAGCCTTTATAGTACGTATACTGCCCATCTACTTTGTATAACTCGTCGACATTTAACTCTCGTTTTCTAATGATAAAGTAATCTGCAATCATGACGCCAGCGACTGGTCCCAGCATTCCTCCAACTAATCCGAGAAATGAAAACACACTTGTTTCATTCTCCATCAGCTTCCACGGAACAGTAAACAACGCGATCATTGCGGTAATATAGCAGCCTCGTTTAAAATTGATAAATTTAGGCAATGCATTTGCTAAGTCATATGCTGGAGAAACTATGTTTGCTGCGACGTTAACGGATATTGCAGCAACACAAAGGGTAATAACCGATAATGCAATAACAAACGGATTATCAAATTGCGCCAAAATATCAACAACATCCCATATTGGTTCGCCAAATGCAACTTGTGAACCAGAAGTTACAGTGATACTTGCGAAAGCAAATAACGCAAACGTACCTGGCAATCCGTAAAATTGACCTCTGATTTGCTCTTTTTGTGATTTTGCAAAGCGGGTAAAGTCAGGTATGTTCAGAATCAGTGTAGCCCAAATCCCGATAATTCCAGTTATTCCTCCGACAAACGGCCAAAATGCTTCTTCAAAGGTTTGGAATTTTCCCGGTTGCTCATAAATTGGTCCTAAACCGCCGGCGATATCGATCGCCCACCATACCATTCCGCCGAAGACGAGATAGACGAGAGGTCCCGCCCATACTTCGAATTTTTTAATCGATTCCATTCCATGATTTAAAACTAATAAATGAATCGCCCAGAAAAATACGAATGATAAGAGACCGGATAAATGAAGCCCGAATAAATTCCACTCTCCGCCAATGTTACCCCAGCCTGGCCAAATATTTAATAATAAAATGTTGATTGCCGTACTCCCGGCAAATGTTTGGATACCGAACCACATGATTGCAACAAAACCGCGAATTAATGCCGGAATGTTAGCGCCGTATACCCCGAAAGATGAACGAATCAATACTGGAAACGGTACACCGTATTTTGCTCCAGCATGTCCATTTAATGCAAGTGCCGCGTATAGTATGAGGGACGCGATTGTAATAATAGCTAACACCTGCCACGGAGACAGTCCGATCGCGATCATTCCGCCAACTGTTGCATATGTTGGGATATTATGAATGCAGCCCATCCAAATGGAAGCAAAGTTAACAGCTTTCCATGTTCGTTCCTCTTGTTTGATAGGAAGTAAATCTTCATTGCTTAAAGAATTTGATTTCTCCCCATCTTTTAAAATTGACCAGCGACTCATATATAATCTCCTTTCCCATGTAAGGTTATTTAACGTCTAATGTTATATAATATAATTGAATTGTCTGATTATTACACTGGTCAATTTGAACAAATTTTTTAGTTTTTTTTGATGTATTAAACAAAAGGGCATTTGGGGGATCTGCGAATAGGGGGAAAGGTGGAGCATACTGGAATCAGTGATGTTGAAGAAACCTTTTTCAGTAGGCCTTGAAAAAGTAAAAAAACACCCTGCTGAAGAAAGGCAGCAGAGTGCTTTTTTATATAGCGAAAAATACGAGGACTCCAATAATCATAAGAAAAAGAATTATGAGACCTCCTAAAAGGGAGACAGCGAGGACAATGCAGCCCGCAGCTGTTCTGTTCGTAACCAGCAAGTAAACTCCTAACGTAATCAAACTGAAGAAAAATCCTAAAATTCCCCATATCCATGGATTACGGTTATGCTTCGGGGCATCGATTGCTAGAAAGACAGCTATTGCAACAGAAACTATAAAACCTAAAGATAATTCCATAAAGGTCTCCTTTATATGGTGCGAGTATAAATCTAGATTATCATACTATGCTGGTAGGAAAACAAGTTAAACAAAAAAATCCATATGAGGCTTATCTTTTTTGTAGTACTCCATACGATTTTGAAGAGTTCCGGTATGAAATTCGAATTTATGTCCGTCCGGATCTGTGAAGTAGATTGATTTTTTATCCTTAACGTCCCGTTCTCGTCCTAGAAGGATATTGACTTCCAACTGCTTTAACTTATTCAGCATCGAATTGAAATCCTGTTCATCTATGGAAAACGCGAGATAGGTATATGACTGGTGAATCTCATTTCGTGGAATCTTTTCCTCAAGATTAAGTGCGAGCCAAAGCCCATTTAGGTCAAAATAAGCTGTTGTTCTCCCTTTTACCAATAGCTTGGCATCAAATACGCTCTGATAAAATGCAATAGACTGATCCAAATTGGACACAGAAAACAGAAGATGATTGATTCCTTTTATCATGCGGGCTCCTTTTGATAAAGTTGGTATTTTGTTAAACGGGTAATAGCAGAAATTACTATATCGCAAATAAAGTCGGAAGATCGCAAGTAAATGTAGAACATCGCAAATAAAACCGAATTCAAATGAAAAAAAGCCGATCCAGACTATGGGATCGGCATTCTTTCTACAATTAATTCACTTTTTCTTTTTCAACGGTGCTGACTTCTGTGGTCCAGCCGAATTCGTCAGACTGGTCGCCTCGTTGAATGCTTGTAATCGTGCTGTACAATTTTTTCGAAATTGGGCCGGTTTCTCCGTTATTGATTACGAGGCTTTCGTTTTTCCAGATAAGCTCTCCAACAGGTGAGATGACAGCTGCTGTTCCGGTTCCGAATGCTTCTTCAAGTTTGCCTTCTTTGTGGGCTTCCGCAATTTCTTCGACCGAAATTTTCCGCTCAGTAACAGGGAGTCCCCAATGCTTCAATAGCTGAAGAACAGAGTTGCGTGTGACCCCTTCAAGAATGCTGCCGTTCAATGCTGGAGTGATAATTTCACCATTAATTTTAAAGAAGATATTCATGCTTCCGACTTCTTCAATGTATTTTTTCTCAAGTCCGTCAAGCCATAGCACCTGGGAAAATCCGCTGGCTTCTGCTACTTCTTGTGCTTTCAAGCTTGACGCGTAGTTTCCGGCTGTTTTCGCAGTACCGGTGCCTCCAGCTACGGCACGTACAAATTCGCTTTCTACTGCGATTTTCACTGGAGCAATTCCTTCTTTATAGTAAGATCCAACTGGAGAAAGAATAATGATCAGTTTATAGGTTTTTGAAGGAGCTACACCAAGATAGGATTCAGTTGAAATGATGAACGGGCGAATATACAGCGATGTTCCTTCTTTTTCTGGAATCCATTCTTTATCAACAGTAATAAGCTGCTTCAATGCCTCTAAAACAAACTCTTCATCCACACGTGGAATACAGAGCCTGTCATTTGATTTGTTTAGGCGTTCCATATTTTTTTCAGGTCTGAACAAAAGAACCTTTCCTTCTTTTGTCAAATATGCTTTTAGGCCTTCAAACACGGTTTGCCCATAGTGGTAAACCATCGCTGCCGGTTCCATGGCGATTGCTTGATAAGGTACGATTCTGGGGCTGTGCCAATTTTCTTCAACAGAATAATCCATGACAAACATATGGTCAGTAAAAACTCTGCCAAACGCCAGCTCGTCAGATTGAGGCTTTGGTTTTTTAGATGAGGTGAGCTGAATGCTGATTGAACTTTTTTCCATAATAAGAAAACTCCCTGCTATAAATTGATTAATCGTTATTGAACGAAAATGTTTTATACTCTATTGTATACCTTCAAAAAATATAAGCAATAGGTTTTGGCCGAAAAGTTAAGGGAATTTTTAGATAATTGCTCTTGGTTGATTTAAGGGGAAGAGTTTTTTTATACTTTTTATATACATAATTAAGAGGAGATGTTATTAATGCCATCATCATTGCAAGGAAAGACTGCCATTATTACTGGGGCAGGAAGAGGAATTGGAAAAGCAGCTGCAATTGCATTTGCACAAGAAGGAATCAATGTCGGTCTAGTTGGCAGATCGCTCGCTAACTTAGAGGATGTAGAAAAGCAATTAGCTTCTTACGGGGTTAAAACACTTTCGGTATCTGCTGATGTTCAGGATTTGGCTTCTGTAGAAAAAGCTGTACAGACGATAAAGGAAGAGCTTGGCGAAATCGACATTTTAATCAATAATGCTGGAATCAGTAAATTTGGCGGCTTTCTTGATCTTACTCCTGAGGAATGGGAATCGATTATCCAGGTCAACGTGATGGGAGTATACAATGTCACAAGAGCCGTGCTGCCTGGCATGATTGAAAGAAAAAGCGGGGACATTATCAATATTTCTTCCACAGCCGGACAAAAAGGAGCACCTGCAACAAGCGCATACAGCGCATCGAAGTTTGCTGTTCTTGGCTTGACTGAATCACTGATGCAGGAAGTAAGAAAGCATAATATTCGAGTAAGTGCACTAACACCAAGCACAGTCGCAACCGATATGGCGAAGGATTTGAACCTGACAGACGGCAATCCGGAAAGTGTAATGCAGCCGGAGGATCTTGCCGAATTCATGGTTGCCCAACTGAAAATGAATTCACGCGTTTTTATAAAAACTGCGGGACTGTGGTCAACAAATCCTTAAAAAGAGCGGAATTCCCGCTCTTTTTTATGCCGAATTTTATCGAAAAATCGATATATTTCTATTTTCGTCGATAAAATGAAAAAAGCGACGATATCCAAGGCTGCCTCATGAAGAAGCAGCCTTGAAATAAGCGGACAATGCAAGGTCGATGGCTTCCATCCCTTCAATTGGCTCGCAGCCGAGGGGCTCTCGCGCATATCCGCCTGCAATCCCCAGCTTTCGCATTGCGTATTTCATTCCAGTCGGGGAAGACATACCAGTTAGTGCTTGTGCCACAGGCTTTACTCGCTCCAAAAGCTGCTCGGCTTCCTCTTTGTTCCCTTGCATCAGAAATTTCACAACCTCATTCATTTCTTCAGGAAACAGATTGCCGATCACGCTTGTGAGTCCGTCATACCCAATTGAAAAATGAGCGGAAATTTCCAAGTCAATCCCGGAAAAGACGGCTGTTTTTTCTCCAGTAAGCTGTTTAATAACGCGAGCTTTATTAGGATCGCCTGTTTCTTTGACTGCAATGACCTGCGGAACTTCTTTCATTATTTTTGCAATCGTTTCTGCGTGAAGATCAACCGCTGTTCGTAACGGATTATTGTACAAAAGAATCGGCAGTGAACAAACCTCGGCGATTTTCTTTATGTACGAGAGAGCCTCTTCCTGAGAAACACGTACGTAAGGAGGCATGCCGAGCATGATGCCGTTCATTCCTGCTTGTTCAGCAGCGCTCGCCAGCTCAACAGAGTCTTTTGTTTGAACTGCAGCAACTCCTGCATATAACTGCAATTCTCGGCTGGAATGCTTCCTCGCCAATCGGTACAGCATTTTTCTTTCCTCAACTGTCATGGAATGCTGTTCTCCCGTCGAGCCGCAAATAAGCAGTGCGGGAACCTTCTTTTTTTGATAAAAATCGATTAATGATGAAATTGCATCTTCATCTATACTTCCAGATCGGGTGAATGGAGTCACCATCGCAACGCTGTACGGAACAAAAGCCATTCTAACTTCCTCTCCTTTTCACTCATTAAATAAGCTTATACATATAATACTCGTTTACCGGCTTTCCATCTATGAAAAGCGAGTTGATTTTTTCACCTTCAATATTAAAGCCCACCTTTTTGTAGAGGCGAAGGGCTTTTTCATTGTTTTTGATCACAGTTAATTCAAGCCTTGTGATCCCGTTGTTTTTAGCCCATTGAAACGTTTTGTTGAATAGTCTCGAAGCAATGCCCTGCCTCTGAAATTGTTCGTGGACGCCTAAGACCAAATAAGCGGAGTGTTTGTTCCTGTTTGCTTTACCTCCGAGTGCCATCATATATCCGCCAAGCTGTCCATTTTCTTCGGCTACAAAAAGAGCGGAATGTTTGTCATTAACAAACGCGTCGATACGTCTTTTTTCTCTTTCGGCATCTGCAGCTCTTTCATTCGGTTCAAAAAGCATAAATCCTGACTGGTCAATTTCAAAAAGAAGCTCGGCGAATGCCTTCGCGTCTTCCGGCTGAACGGGTCTGATATCCATCTGAATTTACAGTACGCTTCCGCCGGAAATTTTAATCGATTCGCCGACAATATTAGGAGCTGCGTCTGTTAGTAGAAATGCAATGGTATTTGCGACTTCGGCGGGAGTGGTAATTCGTCCGGATGGAATTCCTTTTTCAATTTCAGCGAGTTGTTCTTCAAAGGAAACTCCATTTTGTTTTGCATTTCTTTCGATCACATCTCGACCCATCTTTGTATCGACATAGCCAGGGCAGACAGCATTTACTCGAATGTTTGCTGGAATGGCTTCGACAGAAAGAGATTGGGTAAAGCCGATCAGTGCGAACTTGCTTGAAGAATAGGCAGCGTTTCCATAGGTGCCCCTTAGACCGGATAAAGAAGAAACATTAACAATTGTTCCGTTCTTTATTTCGAGCATTTTTTTATACACAGCTTTTGTTAGCATGATTGTCGACGTCAGATTAAGATGCATCATGCGATCTAAGTCTTCTTCCTTCAGCTCATCGACTGTCGTACCACCGGCAATAGCGGCACTGTTGACCAAACCGGTAATATTCCCGTGGATGGCCTCGGCTTCCTCGAGAAGCTGAGCCCGATCTTCTTCTTTTGTTATGTCCGTGGCTCTCACAAAGATTTTTTGTTTGTCTGTCATTGCTGATAGCTCGGTTGCTAATTCAGAAAGCTTCGATTCATTTCTTCCTGTAACGGTCAGCCGTGCGCCCATTGCCGCTGTAACTTTCGCGGTTTCAAATCCAATTCCCCCTGTAGCTCCGGTGATTAACACATGTTTCCCCTCTAATGCTGATGAAGAAAAAATTGTCATAATTGGTCATCTCCTTATACGTTTTATATTCTCTTTTTCCCTATTCACTAGAAGTAACAAACGAATAAGCTGTCGAACGGTTTTGGCTGACAATTGAAATAATTTGAAATATAATGGTAACATAATAGTAATATTGTAGGTAAATATTACTAATGACCGGAGGGATGATATGGATCAAGAAAACTTTCAATATCTTTATGATACAAATCATCATCTTCTATATCCTTTTGTCTATTATCTTATCAAAGACAGGGAATCGGCTGAAGAAGTCCTTCATCGAATTTATGAAAAAGCATTGGATAAAAAGCTGTTTCTAATGGAAAAAGAGACGAGCAGGTCCGCACTCTTTGTCTACGCAAGAAATTTATGTTTTTATTATAGGTTGAAGAGCATTTTCCGGCTGCACCCAACAGATGATTCGGCTCTAGAGGAGGCGGACATTTACCACTCTCTTTCATCATGCCGTTTTATTGAGCAGCAGGTGATTATTTGTATACATATATTAAAGCTTACTTACGAGGAAACAGAAAACATTCTATCCATCCCCGCAAATAAGGCGGAGGAAATTGAGAAAAAAGCAGTTAGAAAGATGACGAAAAAAATGACAGCGGCCGGAATGGATTGATGTAAAATCGACCGGCTGCTATTTTTATGAAAAAATTTCCTTTCCGACACATAATTTATTGAATAAGGGGAAAGATATTCCTAATTTGAAAAGGAGTGAGTTAACATCATGAACATTCAAAAAGGAATAGCTGCTGCCTGGATTTTAGGTGCTTCACTCATATTGTCTGCCCCTGCACAAGCAGCACCCCCAAAGGAAAACTCTGAGAAAAAAGTAGAACTGACAGAAAAACAACTCAATGAATTGTCTGTTTTACATAAGGAAGTGTTAGAAAAAAACAAGCAAATTATTAACAAACAAATTGAATACGGCTTGATGAAAGAGGAGAAAGGAAAGGTTATCATTTCAATGATGGAGAGACGGTTTAAAGAGCTTGAAGAAAACGGATTTGCCTATAAGCACTCCCGCCATCACCATCATTATCGCGACCGGTAAGCGAACATGAAGACAACTAAGAATTTACTTGAACGAATCACTTACCTTTGCGCCTGCGGTTACCAAAAATGCAGCGGGCCAAGCAGCTATGTTAGCACAATGGTCCAAGCTGTAAATATGATGACGCTGTCAATGTCTTATTACTAAGCTAGCTGGATATGGTTCTTCCGTATCCAGTTTTTTTCTTTTAATCATGCTAAGATAGGAGGCGAGAGGAGAAGAGACCGATGAAAATCAAAGAATTGAAAACAAAAGCACAAGTGGCGGAAGCTTATCCGGTAATGAAACAGCTGAGACCTCATTTAAGCAAAGAAGAATATTTAGCGCGAGTGGAACGTGCCGCTCAATTGATGAATTACCGTTTACTCGCCCTTTATGAGGAATGAAAACCAGTGGCAGCTGTTGGGTTTTTGCCGAGATTTTCAATTAACCAAGGCGATCATGTATGGGTAGAGGATTTAGTCACAGACGAGAACCATCGTTCAAAAGGGTACGGACAGCTGCTGTTAACAGAAGTTGAAAAGTGGGGAATCGAGAATGGGCTCGGTACGATTTCTCTCTCTTCCGGATTGCAGCGAGAGAATGCCCATCGATTTTATGAGGATAAAATGGAGTATGAAAAATCAAGCTATTTATTCAGGAAAACTTTAAGATAGATTTTATCCCCTTCTCTAAAAAAAGTTCGGTGCAACCGCAACCAGGTGATGTGCGTCTTACATTGTGAAGGAGTTGACACGAATGCAGCTTACCAAAGAAGATATGGCAAACTTAAAAGATGTAATGGAGAACTGGAAAAACGAGCTTCTCGTGTACAAATTTGCCCTTGATCAAATGAATACAAAATTTTCGATCATCAGTCAGGAATACAATCTGATACATGGTCATAATCCGATAGAGCATACAAAATCAAGAGTAAAGAGCTTTGAAAGCATCGTGAATAAATTGGCAAGAAAAAATTTAGAAGTGACCACGGCTCATGCGAAAGAACATATTCATGATATTGCAGGGGTTCGAATCATTTGTTCGTTTCTTTCTGATATTTATAACGTAGTTGATATATTGAAACAGCATAATGACCTGGAGATTCTAGGGATCAAGGATTATATTAAAAACCCGAAGGAAAACGGCTATAGAAGCTTGCATTTGCTGATTGAAACACCTGTTTATTTAACGAACGGAGTCGAAAGAGTAAAGGTGGAAATTCAGATTCGAACGATTGCTATGGATTTTTGGGCAAGCTTGGAGCACAAAATTCATTATAAGCTTAACAACGCTGTTCCTGAACTTCTAACCGAAGATTTAAAGGAAGCGGCAAATATCGCAAACTATTTAGATGAAAAAATGCATGGCATAAATAATGAGGTGGATAGCGCAAAAAAGGAGCCTGAAGAGGAAAGATAGGTTTCTCTGGGATCAGTCACCGAAATCCGCGAAAGCAAACAAACCTTTCTAATAAAGAAAGATTTGTTTGCTTTGTATCTACAATTATTTCACGGCTCCTGCTGTCAGCCCGGCAATAAAGTACCGTTGAAGAAAAAGGTAAGCAATGATCATTGGTGCTGATGAAAGGAGTACACCTGTAAAAAGCATGGGATAGTTGGTCAAGTATTCTCCTTGAAAACCAAGCAGCATTAAAGGCAATGTCTTTTTTGAATCATCAGTTATGTAAAGCAGCGGATTTATTAGATCGTTCCAGTACATGACAGATAGAAAAATGGCAGCAGATGATAATGGTGCGATAGACAGGGGCAAAAAGATCTTATAGTAAATCTGCCAATTGTTTGCTCCATCAATTTCAGACGCTTCAAATAAACTGCCGGGAATCGTTCTGGCAAAGCCAGAAAGGATGAATACAGCGACAGGAAGCGTTCCGGCAACATTTACGATGACCAGTCCCGTTAAGGAATTGGTCAAATTCAAGCTCGATATCAATTGATAAAGAGGAAGCATATTCACTTGGGCAGGCACCATCATTCCAAGTGCGAAGAAGGAAAAAATAATTAATCCAATCCAAGTTGCCAACCGCCTTATTGCAAATGCGATTAAACTAGCAAAAAACAACGTAATGAAGATAGAAAAACATGTTACGATCAAGCTGTTTGTAAAATATAAAAGAATCGATTGCTCCTGAAAAAGATTTAAATAGGATTGCAGTTGAAATTCTTTCGGCAAAGAAAAAGGACTCTCAAACAGCTCTGCACTTGTCTTAAAGGTTGACAGGATGATCACACTTACCGGCAAAATGATTACCATGGCATAAATCGTTAATAGACTAATTTTACTAATACGGAAAATCACAGCTTATCCCCCTCCCACTAGTAAGTAATCGAATTGGCGCGCAGCAGTTTAAATTGCACAATAGTCAATACAGCCACAATCAGCAAAAAGAACATCGATATGGCAGTGGCGTATCCAAACTGGTTGTTTTGAAAAGCAGTGTTATAGATATAGGTAGAAAGAATTTCAGTTGCATAGTTTGGTCCGCCACGGGTCATGGCAAAGATTAAATCAAACGCTTTAAAAGACTGAATCGTCGTATAGGCAATCACAATGGTAGCAGCAGGTGCTACGAGAGGCCATGTCACATGCCGGAACGTTTGCCATTTTGATGCACCTTCCAGCTGCGCTACCTCATAGAGATCCTCAGGTATGGTCTGCAATCCTGCTACAAAGATGACGATCATTTGCCCTGCATGAAACCAAACCTGTACAAGGGCGACCGAATAGATAGCAATCGTTTGATTTCCTAACCAATTTTGGGAAAGAGGATCGAAATTCAAAAAGTGAAATAGTGAATTTAATACCCCAATATTTGGATCGTACATAAACAGCCAGATAAATGAAACAGATACCGAGGATAAAATTGTCGGAAAAAAATACAGCGCACGCAAAAAAATATTTGTTTTCGTATTTTTTTTAAGAAAAAGTGCGAATAACAGAGAAAAAACAAATTGCAAAAGGACGACAACCAACATAAATTTCAAATTATTAGTTAGAGCCGTGCCAAAGATTGTATCAGTGGCCATTCGCTTGTAATTATCCAACCCTACAAACTCAAACGTTTCAGTGAATCCATCCCAGTTTGTCAAGGAATAAAATAACGATCCAAATGTCGGGAAAACAAAGAAAATTGCATAGATGAGAAACCCGGGCAAAATAAATAGATACAGAGTTTTGGAATATTTCATATTGGCAGACGACCTCTCTATGTTGAAAATCAGCGGAAGGAATCCCCCTCCCGCTTTTTAGGCTAATTCGAAATATTTTGATCGACTAGGCCTTGGGCTTTATTCGCTGCATCTTCAGGAGATGTGCCGCCTAATACATCTTGTATTGAACCCGTAACCGCCTTTTCCACATTGGCGTTGGTGATTGTGTACCTTGGCTGGAAAAGCGTCTTCTTATTTATCCACGGTTCCAATTTCTTTAGAGCCGGAGATGTATACGTTACATCATTGACGGTCACATGCTGTGCTGTATCATTGGCATATTCAGTAGCAATATCCTTTTGGCTTAAAAAGGATATGAATTTTTCAGCAGCCTCTTTCTTTTTTGATTGGTTATTTACAGCGAGCATAAAAGTAGATGTATGAATGCCTTCATATTTAGCCTCATTAGCCGGGACAGTAATAGGAGCTAACGAATCCAGTTCGATGTCGGGATTTTGCTGCTGGATGCTGCTAATGGAGAAAGAACCCATCGCAAACATTGCTGCTTTTTCTTGAGCAATCAAACTGATCGCTCCATCTTGTTTTGTTCCGAGAACATCGTTTTGAAAATATCCCTTTTCGTTTAGCTCATTTATTTGAGAAAGTGTTTTAACCCACCACTGATCTGACAATTTCGTATTTCCGTCCTGTAAATTACGCAGCGCGTTTTCATCAGGCTGGTTGTTCATGACCATACTGTTCATGAATTGGGCCGGTGCATTATCGCCGGGAAAAGCAATAGGAATATACCCATTTTCTTTTAACGTCTCACACAGTTGAAGGAATCCTTCCCAATCTCTTGGCGGCTTAAGATTCAATTTTTCAAAGATAGCTGTATTATATACTGGTTGATTAAATACAAGCTGATAGGGAACCGCCAGCTGTTTTCCGTCTTTTTGCCCATTTGTTATTAGATTTTGATTGTATTGTTTTACAAACGCTTTGTTCGTAAGGTCAGAAAAATATCCTGCCTTAGAGAGTAATTCAAATTGAGCACCTGGAAAGGAAGTAAATACATCTCCGGCCCCGCCGCCTCTTAACCTTGTCTGTAGGACAGTTGTATATTGGTCTGAGGGGATTACGCTCATTTTTACTTTGATTGTTGGATTTTCATCCTCAAATTTCTTTATCAGTTTGTTAAATACCTCAGCATCTTCTCCGCGCCAGTGCACGAAGCTTATAGTAGTTTGGTCGCCTTCATTGTTTCCGGAGGAATTCGAAGAACAGCCAGTAATCAAGAAAATAAAAATGAATGTTAATGCCAAAAGCAACTTGTGCATTTCGAAATCTCCCTTATTGTGATATTTTATCGGCTATTCTTTCTTCCGTATGAAAATCGGTATTTGTAAAGGTTTTATCTCCTTTATCCAAGTCTAATAGAGGGAAAAGTAAATCCGCTACTTGGTAAGCCTCTTCCAGATGAGGGTACCCGGAAAGGATGAATGTTTCGATTCCCAAGTCCTCATACTCTTTTAAACGCTCTGTCACCGTGTAAGGATCTCCTACTAGTGCCGTACCGGCGCCTTCCCGGACTAATCCGACTCCCGCCCACAGATTCGGGCTGATTTCAAGGTTCTCTTTATTGCCATTTTGGAGGGCAAGCATTCTTCTTTGGCCTTCAGATTCATGTTTGGCTAACGATTCCTGCGCGGCTTTGATTGCAGATTCATCTACGTATTGAATTAATTCATGAGCTGCCTGCCATGCTTTTTCCATCGTTTCTCTCACAATCACATGCAACCGTATGCCAAACCGAAGGGTACGACCTTGTTCGGCAGCAAGTTTTTTCATTTTCTCAATCTTTTCTTTCACTTTATGAGGCGGTTCTCCCCAAGTTAGATACACATCTACATGCTTTGCAGCGATATTTTGGGCAATTTCTGAAGATCCGCCGAAATAGAGCGGCGGGTAGGGCGATTGGACAGGAGCAAACACATTTTTTCCGCCTTCTATATCGAAATATTTGCCCGTATAAGTCACGCTTTCTTCGGTCATCATTTTTTTCCATACTTCCAAAAATTCGTTGGTGACCTCGTATCTTTCCGTATGATTTAAGTGAATGCCGTCTCCTTTGTGCTCAGCCGGGTTACTTCCCGTCACGATATTTAACAAAAGCCTTCCTCCTGACATTCGGTCGAACGTAGAAGCCATCCTTGCGGATAAAGTCGGCGGCATGAGTCCTGGTCGCAATGCAACCAAAAATTTCATTCGTTTTGTAACAGAAATTAGAGATGAGGCAGTTACCCATGCATCTTCACATCCGCGGCTCGTTGGCAATAATGCTCCATGGTAACCTAATGAATCCACTGCTTGGGCAATCTGTTTAAGATAATCAGGCGTTATTTCGCGCTTTCCAAATTCGGTACCTAGATATTTGTTGTCTCCGCCTGTTGGGAAAAACCAAAAAACTTCCATCTGTATTTCCTCCCCATGATGAATTGTCTTTTTTTATTCTGCTTTATGAAAAGAGACACTTGAGTCGCCAATTTTTCTTCTGGCAAACTTTATGAGAAGATAATAAACCTATTTTTCTTATAATTCAAGTCGGAATAATAGTGATTCAAAAGATTATGAGGAGAGTCAATTTTGATTTTTCTGCGTGTTTTTTAGGTCACATCGAGAGGTAAGCGTTTTCGCTTCGGGGTTTTTCTTTTTGCTTGCTGATCGTTTGAGAGGTCTAAAAAATAAATTGTTGACATTTACACTAATGACATACTTTAGAATTTAATTCGATCACATTTTGAAAGGAGTTTTTCCGTTGGAAAGTAACAATAAAAATGAGAAAGTGAACAATGAAAAGACGTATCAGTTAGTGATGGAACCGTGATAGCAGACAATGACCATTCACCTGTGACGGTCATCGGACTCGGCCCGATGGGGCAGGCGATGGCGAACGTTTTCCTAGATCACGGCCATGAGGTGACCGTATGGAACCGGACTATGAGTAAGGCGGACGAACTTGTGGCCAAGGGCGCCACCCGGGCGTCAACGGTCAATGAGGCGCTAACCGCCAACGAGTTGGTAATTCTAAGCCTAACGGACTACGATGCGATGTACGCCATTCTTGAACCTGCTTCTGAGAACCTGCCCGGCCGGGTTTTCGTCAACCTCAGTTCAGACACTCCGGAGAAGGCGCGCGAGGCGGCGAAGTGGGTGGGCGTACGCGGCGCCCGGCATATCACCGGCGGCGTACAGGTCCCGCCTTCAGGTATCGGACTTTCAGAGTCCTCCACCTACTACAGTGGTCCAAGAGAGGCCTTCGAGGCTCACCAAAAGACCTTGGAGATGCTGACTGGCAGCGACTACCGGGGCGAGGACCCGGGACTTGCTGCGCTTTATTACCAAATCCAGATGGATATCTTCTGGACGTCCATGCTCAGCTATCTCCACGCCCTCGCGGTAGCCAATAAGAACGGCATCACAGCAGAGGAGTTCCTGCCGTATGCCTCGAAGACGATGTCATCGCTTCCACAGTTTCTTGAGTTCTACACGCCGCGACTCGACGCGGGTAAGCACCCAGGTGACGTGGACAGACTTGCCATGGGCTTCGCAAGCGTCGAACACATCGTTCACACCACCAAAGACGCCGGTATCGACATTTCGCTGCCCGCCGCTATTCTGGAGGTCTTTAAGCGCGGCATGGAAAACGGCCACGCCAGTGACAGCTTCACCAGTCTGATCGAAATCTTTAAAAAGGACGGAGTAACTGCTTAGCGCCTAGTAAGTATTAAATATAGATGATCTTGATGGTTGTTTACTCAGCAAAACATTTACGAACATAGTGAAACTTTGTAACTATTAAATACAAAAAAGTTCTTTGTGTGGGGAGTAAAGACCTGCTGAAATGCAAGGTTTAACCCCTTATACCAGTATGGAATAAATAGTGGAGGAAACAGCATGACATTACGCATATTTATCGCAGGTGGGTACGGGATTGTTGGCAGCGCAATCGCCCGGCATATCCGGAAAGTCAGCAAGGACATTGAAATTGTGCTTGCAGGGCGAAATCCAGATCACGGCACGGCGCTTGCATTAGAACTCGGTAATGCCAGAACAGCTCTCTTGGATTTGAAGAACCTAGATGGATTAGACGATCTGGCGCAGTACGACCTCATTGTAGCTTCTTTGCAGGACCCTGCTGATTCCTTAATCCAGGCAGCTCTCGACAAAGGAATAGCCCATATCGGTATAACTAAACTTGCCGACGAGATTGCGTCTCTTGCAATTGCTGCATGGAGAACAAAACCGCAGCGCCCAATCGTTCCGCTGGGCCATTCACAGTCTGGAGTCATGACGCTAGTTGCGCTGAAAGCAGCTGAATCATTCAGCCGGATAGATTCGATTAATTTAGCAGGGCTCTACGATGACCGTGAATTGATGGGTCCGATGACAATCGGCGATGCTGAAGGATTCATCGGACGTGCTCTCCTTCGCAAAGACGGCAAATGGGTATGGGTCGATGCCAGTAAACACCAAAGAAATGTCCTTCTAGCGGATGGAAGCCATTTGGAGGGCCTTCCGATGGGATTGCTCGATACTATAAGCTTAGCAGCTGCCACTGGCGCACCCAACGTTCGTTTTGATTTCATTCAGGGAGAATCCATCGGGACCCGTGCTCGAGGTCAGGCATCGCAAGACCTTTACATTGAGATCGAAGGCATTTTGAAGTCCGGCTTACTGGCTAAGCGACGGACGGTCGTATCCGACCCTAAGGGCCAGGCTCATCTCACTGCCCTCGGTGTACTGGTCTCGATTGAGCGTATCCTCGGTTTGGACGGTAAGCCAGCTGCTGCGGGCGGGATTCAATTGCCTGAGACGCTGGTGTCTGTGGATGCGGCTATCGCACGGTTCGAGGAGTTCGGAGTGCGGATGTTTGACCATTCATGAGATCGTTTATGTAGTAACTAAAGCCAAATTTCTCAGTGTGATAAGCGAGAAATTTGGCTTTTTATATTTTATTTTTCATGACGTTGTATTTTCAGAGCTTACGTCTCCTTGAAGATATGTCCGTACTAATATGTAATAAAAAACGATTTCCACTTATATTCTCGGGACAAAAGTGTTATTTCCGAATGGAAAATTTATCTCGGCATCGTTCCAGTAGCGGTCCAATACAGGATCGACCCATCCGGCGCGTTTGGCGGCCAGCTTCAGCCAACCGTTTTTCCGATAAATCCAACGCCGTTCAGGAAGCATCGTGAACAGCTCTTCTGGCGTTGTTCCATCCAATACGACGAAATCGGCTTCGTTGCCGACACGAACGCCGTACCCTTCTATCCCAAGGATTGAGGCAGGAATTTCCGTGATCATCTGCAGGAGGGTTCGAATATCTGCGGGACTGCCCATATGTGCCGCGTACGCTGTCAAAAGTCCGATTTGAATGAGATCGCCCCTGCCAAAAGGGTGGAATGGGTCGTGAATATTGTCCGATGCTGTTGCCAGCGGGATTCCGGCAGCCAAAAGTTCTTTGACTCGAGTTATGCCGCGTCGAACTGGAAACGTGTCGTGCCTACCTTGTAAATACAGGTTGGCCCCCGGTAATGTCACGGCATCTATCTTGGCTTCTGTCATTCGTTCGATAAGGGAGCCTGCATCAGCGTCACTCATAGAAGCCAAAGAGCACAAATGGTCGACCGTTACCCGCCCGGAAAAGTCGAAATCAATCGTTCTTTTCGCGATATGCCCGAGTGTACGGACATGAGGATCATCGTTTTCGTCGGTGTGGAGGTCGATTGGACAATCATGCTTTTGTGCAAGACGAAATAGCCGGTCAATGTCCTGCTCTGGTGTCTCCGATAGATGAGGCGCGCCGCCAATTCCAGACATCCCCATTCGTATCGCTTCTTCAAGCACTTCAATTTCATCACTATTAAATCCGGAAATGGGCGTAAGCGGAAACAGTTGAAGGTCAACGTAAGGAGATAAAGCCTCCTTTGCTTCCAATGCAGCCTCAACGGTTCGAAGGGCGACAGCCGATCCGTATTTCACATGAAAGTCGAGGTGAGTTCGAATGGCAGTCGTTCCGAACGACACGGCTTGAAGTGCTGAGCGCATAATACGCAATTTAATTTCTTCCTTGGAAAAAGCGGGAACAGCTTCAGAATAATTCTGTACAGCTTCCCACAATGTACCCGACTTATTTCTCACTTGCGGCAGGCAAAACGATTTATCCAGATGCATGTGAGCATCTATAAGACCGGGGAGGAGCACCTTTCCTTGCAAATCCAACTTCTTCTCATTTTCGCCTATTCCGGTCATTGAATCGATAGGAACAGCATCTGGTGTAAAGATAAGATCATCCTGCTTATTAATGGACGTCCACTGTCCATTTTCGACCGATAATGAATACAAATGTTTTTCGTCGTTCATCGGTAATTTTACATTGATTAAACTCAATGAATGAATCATCACAAGAAGACTCCTTATAAAAAGATATTTATTTTTCCTAGCTAGTTGAATTGCTGCTGACAAGACGGCAGCCTTCAGAATGATAGTGGCTTTCTAGTCCCTAAAGCAACTATAGAATAGTGCAAATAATTGCACAAAGATTCTGTGATTTTATGTAACATAATCTTCGGTGGATCACATTTTGGAAGCCATTGTTAGATAAAAACGTGCGGCGATACAGAATGAATAATTTATGATAAGGTATAATAACCATAATAGTTGATTGATTTGGAGAGTGAAAAGACGAAATGAAGTTTCGCAAGGCAATTAAATCAGAAGCAAATAAAATCATTGATATGTATGATGCTGCAGTTCGGCAGATGAATAATAAAGGTCTCTATCAATGGGATCACAACTATCCAACCAAAGAAATCCTCCTGCAAGATATTGACAGGCAATGCTTATTTGTCATGGAGGAAGATGGACAAATCTATGGAGCCATTGTATTAGACGAATTTCAGGATAAGGAATGGGATGAAGTCAATTGGACCTTGAAAAGTGAACCATCTCTAAATGTTCATCGTTTGGTCGTGCATCCTGATTCTCAAGGTAAAGGAGTAGCGAAAAAAATAATAGCATCTTCTGAAGAGTTTGCGATAGACAACGGCTACAAACAGATTCGGCTTGATACATATTCTGAGAATACGGGTGCGATGAAGCTTTACTTAAAATTGGGCTTTAAAGAAATTGGAACAGTGGATTTCGGCAGAGAGAAATTGTTTGTATGCTATGAAAAGCTGTTGGTCAAGCAAGAAAGTGCCGGCTAATTCCTATTAAAACAGACGACGAAACACAGTCGTCTGTTTTTTAATGCAGACATGTTTAAACGTGCTATAGTAAAATAGACATATTGAAATCGGAGCAGATTCTCTTAAGTTTCTATTTAAAAAGGAGATTTGAATGTAGATGAGCATGATTACTGTAAAAAACTTAAAAAAATCTTTCGGAAGCAATGAAGTGCTCAAAGATATTAATGCATTAATTGAAGAAAAAGAAGTTGTGTGCGTAATTGGCCCTTCCGGCTCTGGAAAAAGCACGTTTCTCCGCTGCTTGAACAAACTTGAGGAGATTACATCAGGCGAAGTGATCGTAAACGGACATGTTATTACGGATCCTAAGATTAATATTAACGCTGTGAGGCAGGACGTTGGCATGGTGTTCCAGCATTTTAATTTGTTTCCTCATAAAACGGTCCTAGAAAACATCACGCTTGCACCGATTAAAGTACGTTCTGCTGATAAATCGTCGGCGGAAAAAATGGCCCTTGAGCTTTTGGATAAGGTCGGTTTGAAGGAAAAAGCAGGAAGCTATCCAAGCCAGCTGTCAGGCGGCCAAAAACAACGTGTCGCAATTGCACGCGCACTCGCAATGGAGCCCAAGGTGCTTCTATTTGATGAACCTACCTCTGCGCTTGACCCAGAAATGGTCGGCGATGTCCTTGAAGTAATGAAACAGCTTGCAAATGAAGGGATGACAATGGTTGTTGTGACCCACGAAATGGGCTTTGCAAGAGAGGTTGGTGACCGCGTCATCTTTATGGACGGCGGGTACATTGTTGAAGAAAATAAACCGATTGAATTGTTTTCGAATCCGCAGCATGAACGGACCAAGTCTTTTTTAAGCAAGGTATTGTGAGGATTTAGATCACAACAGAAGAAAAATAGATATGTTTACTAGAAAAAAGTGTTTCTTTTTGAAGAGGCACTTTTCACTTTGTTTTCCTAACAAGCATGTGGTTCGACCTCATCTTAACGATATTTTTACTGTTGTATTCATACCTAACGGAGGTTATGAAATAAGAGAATTATGAAGAGGGTGGAAATCAAATGGGGAAATTTTCGCAGAAATTATTAAAATATTGGCTTTCTATTCCTAGATGGTTCAAAGTATTCATTTTGAGTTCTTTCACCATTTGTTTCATATGGATATTATTCGTTAAAGGTATAAATACTTTGCTTGATTTTCGTCTTGATCTGGCAGAATTGATAATTTTCGCAATAGCCGCAGCTGTTGTTCTATATATTTTTAATCGAAAAAAAGAGTGAAACTTTCATTGCATTCGCTCGTAAAATGTAATAGAGGGGTGATTTAATGATCAGATATTTTTCCGACAACTTATTTTCTGCGGGAATCACCGAAATATATAATGAGAACAAAGAAACGACGGGGTATTTGGATTTGAAAAATGTGTTTACGTCGACTTTATCGGTAATGGATGCAGAACAGCAGGAATTGGTAAAAGGAAAAATGGGCTTTTTTGCTCACTGGACTGTATCGGATGCGAACGATAACAAACTCGGAATGCTAAAACAGAAATTTACACTATTCTCTAAAAAATATCACTACTTCAAACCAAATGGCGAAATAAAATATTCAATCGAATCAGAAGCTTTATCGAAAGAGTACGATATTTTAGATGACAAAGGTACGTTAGCTGCCAAATTTGAACGAGTAAGCCACTTCTTTTCATCACCGGCATATAAACTGCACGTAATAAACGATGGGTATTTAGAGGAAATGATTGCAATCGTTATGGGAGTAGGTAAGATGCAAAATCAAAATGCTGCGGCGGCAAGCTCCAGTACCACTTAAAGGCAGGGATATATCCTAAAAAGAAATCGAATATATCCCCTTCTTTTAATTATCCTCTTAATAAAAACTCGTTGCCATCCGGATCTTTGAATTGAACAAACGTACCCCATTGCATTTTTTGCGGTTCGCTGAGAAGTTCGACACCATTTTTCTTCATTTCTTCATAAAATTCTTCAATATTTTCGGTTTCAAATACGATGGAGGCCTGTTTCGTTTCGTAACCTTCAATCATCGATCTCGGATAGAGTACGAGTTTTGATTCCGCATGTCTAGGAGCCACTTCAAGCCAGAACGCATGAGGTCCCATAGGATGTTCGGCAGTGACTTCAAAGCCCATTTTTTCTGTCCAGAATGTTTTCGCCTTCTGCTGATCTTCTACATAAACAGCGACAGTTGCTCCTTTCAGTTTCATCTTGCACTATTATACCAATCGTCAAGAATGAAATTCAGAAAATATGGTACGATAAAGGCAACATATTTGATTGGAATGAAGCAATTGTGGAACATACAGTATCCTTGAAAACAAAAGCAGTGAAAAAGTTTAAGCAAGGCTATCCCTTGATAACAAAAGATGTGGTAAATCATTTGAGTGAATCAATAGAGGAAGGGAACGTTCTTAAGCTGGTTGACGAGCAAAACCGCTTTATCGGCAAGGGCTATTACGGCATTCAAAACAAAGGGATTGGCTGGGTTCTCACGAATGACGCCGGTGAAGAGTTTGATACAGCGTTTTTTAAGAGGAAGCTCCAAAAGTCGATAAAGGAGAGAAAGCCTCTATATGATAACCCAGATACGACCGCGTTTCGGGTGTTTAATGCCGAGGGTGACGGTATCGGCGGAGTGACGATTGACTTCTATGGTGGCTATTATTTAATTCAATGGTACAGCAAGGGCATCTACGAATTTCGTTCATATCTGCTAAAAGCAATGGATGAGCTTGTGGAGTACAAAGGGATTTATCAGAAAAAACGGTTTGATAAAGCCGGCCAATACGTAGAGGAAGATGACTTTGTCAAAGGAGAACGAGGAGATTTTCCGCTGTTAATTAAAGAAAACGGCATCCGTTATGCGGTCGATTTGAACGAGGGTGCGATGACAGGCATTTTTCTCGATCAACGCAACGTCAGAAAAACGATTCGCGACAAGTATGCAAACGGAAAAACCGTGTTAAATACGTTTTCTTATACGGGAGCTTTTTCTGTAGCTGCGGCCCTAGGTGGAGCTGTGAAAACAACGAGTGTCGATGTGGCAAACAGAAGCCTGCCAAAAACGAAAGAGCAATTTCTCGCCAATGGCATTGATCCTGATACACAAGAAATCAAAGTGATGGACGTGTTCGACTACTTTGGCTATGCCGTGAAGAAAAACCTGGCGTATGATCTCGTGATTTTGGATCCGCCCTCTTTTGCGAGAACAAAAAAACGTACGTTCAGTTCCCAAAAGGATTACAAGCAGTTAATCAAGGACGCCGTCTCGATTACTGCAAAAAAAGGTATTGTCATCGCTTCTTCGAACACGAGCTTAATCAGCATGGCTAAATTCAAAGGTTTTATCGAGACTGCGTGTAAAGAATCAAACCGTCGCTATCGTATTCTCGAGGAATTTTCGTTGCCTGATGATTTTAAAACAACGAAAGCTTTTCCAGAGGGAAATTATTTGAAGGTGGTCTTCTTTCAGGTGCAGTAGATGTCACGGTGCGGATCAATTGTGCAATAAAGCGGGCATTCTGTGCAAAAAAGTTGTGGAATCGTGCAATTAATAGGCTCTACTGTGCAATAAAATAAAGAAATTGTGCAATTAATTAAGTTCACTGTGCAATAAAGATACGCAACTGTGCAATTAAGCAGGCACCGGCGATTTTTTCCGTTTATATCGATCCTTAAGAAGTATGCATAATAAACTGTCTACTATATAGGAGTAACACCAATCGAACTATGCAATTTCCGACCTAAACAATCCCACTTGAGGATGACTCGGCCAGCCGTGCCGGAGCCATCCTCTTTTTAAACTTCAAAAATCAAAAACGATCATCTAATAAAGAGCGTCTAATAAATAGAAAAACAAATAAAGAGGTGTTCGGGGATTGATTACTGTGAAAGATATCCATAAAACATACGGGACACAGCCTGTTCTGACAGGGATGAATTTTACAATCGAAAATGGAAAGATTGTCGGCCTGCTCGGACCGAACGGATCTGGCAAAACGACGATGATTCGGCTGTTAAATGGAGTGATCCTGCCTGATCGAGGGGAAATGTCCATCAACGGCTTTAGCTCAACAATCGATGGACACACGATTCGCCAAATGAGCGGGATAGTAACCGAAAGTGCCGGACTCTATCATGAAATGAGCGGTGAAGACAATCTGACTTTTTTCGGAGAGGTGTACGGTATTAGAAAAGTAAAGGAACGTGTTCGTGAATTGCTGAATGAGTTTGACCTTTACGACCATCGAACAAAAATGGTTGGCGCTTACAGCACGGGGATGAAAAAGAGGCTTGCACTTGCGAAAGCTTTACTTCATAAGCCGGCGCTATTGTTTCTCGATGAGCCGACAAATGGCCTGGATCCAGATGGAATAAGAGACGTGATGCATTATTTAAAGAAGCTAAATCAAAATGAAAAGACAACGATATTGATCTGTTCTCATGTCCTGCACCAATTGGAGGATATTTGCGATTCATATATATTTATGGAGAATGGCCGGGTTTTGGCAGAAGGAGCTCTTCGTGAATTGGAGGAGACGTTTCAAACAGGTATCAAGCTGAAACTAGAAACCGGATTAAAGGTTGAAGGAACAATTTGGTTTGGCTATCCGGTTGAGCGCATAAATGAGTCGACTATCCTGTTTACCCTTCAATCAAAAAATGATATTTCACCGCTGTTAAAAACCATTTTAGAAAAAACATGGGTACATTCTGCTTCTATTGAAAACTTGAGCTTGGAATCAGTTTATTTTGAAGTCAGGAGGAGAAACAATGGATAAAAAAATAGTGTGGATTATCGCCAAAAAAGATATAAAGTCGATCTTGGCGATTAAACAGATCTGGCTGCCGATGGTGATTTTGCCGGCGGTACTTTGTGTACTAATGCCGAGCGTAGTCGTATATCTTCTCCAAACTGATAAATTTTCTGCTGTGAACGGGCTGGGCCAAATGCTCAAGCTAATTGGCCAAATACCGGGGGAGGCCGGGGAGACTGTAAGGAGCCTCGACAATCAAGAAAGCCAGGTGATTTATCTATTTGTGAATTATATGCTGCCTTCTCTGTTCCTGCTTGTTCCGGTGATTACTTCTATGCTGATTGCGGCGAATAGTTTTGTCGGCGAAAAAGAAAAAAGGACACTGGAAAGTCTTTTATTTTCCCCGATTGCGATCAAGGATTTATTTATCGGGAAGATGCTTGCCGCTTTTTTGCCGGCAATTACTTTATCGTTAGGAGGATTTTTGCTTAGTGCAATAGGGATCAATCTTCTAACGTATCGTCAATTTAATGGGACTTTATTTCTAACGGTAAACTGGCTGATGTTTGTTTTGCTTATAGTGCCTTCGATTACGATTTTGACAATCTTATTTAATATATTGATATCAGCCCGTGTTAAAGGATTTCAGGAGGCTCAGCAGCTAGGTGGGATTATTGTGCTGCCTGTTATTGGATTAATGCTTAGTCATGTGAGCGGTTTGTTTTTTTTCAGTCCTATTATTATCCTGATTATCGCTTTGCTGATCATCGCCGGAAGCGCAGTGCTGCTGTGGCGGATTGCCAAAATGAATGAGAGGCATATTTTGTTCGAAAAACAAGTGCATTAACAAAAGAAAAAAAGCCATTTGCTTATAGTTGCAAAATGGCTTTTTTACCATGAAATCATCGTTACTAAAAATGGAGCGGCACATAGCGTGATAATTGCTGCCAGAATCATTGATATGCTGGAGATGGTACCGGACACAGAGCTAAGTTCAAAAGCTTTGGATGTCCCTGCTCCGTGGGCACTCGTTCCGAGAAGCACTCCTCTGGCGATTTCGTTATCGATTCGGAAATAGCGTATGACAAGCGGACCGATGACGGAACCGAAAATAGCGGTCAGGATGACGAATACAGCCGTAATTGCGGGAATTCCCCCGATCATTTTAGAAACGTCCATTGCAATAGGCGTCGTAACAGAACGCGGCATCATGCTTTCAATTAAATCTGTACCAAGGTTGAGTAATTTTGCGATCACTATCGTCGAGAGAATTGCTAATATAGAACCCAGTGCAACATTGAACAAAATTTCCACCGCGTATTTTTTTAATACCGGATAATATTTGTAAAGCGGTATAGCAAAGGCAATCGTCGCAGGCTGGAGCATATTTGTTAAAAGCTGCCCGCCTTTATTGTAATCCTCATAAGATGTTTCCATAAGGAGTAATCCAGCCACTAAAAACAACGGTGTAACTAATAGTGGGGAAGTATAAAACCTTGGGTGTTTTTTATATACCTTTTTCATTACGATATATAGGGCGACTGTAGCAAGAAGACTAATGAAACTGATCAGCATATTTTTTTCTTCTCCTTTCGTTTCGCAATGAACTGAGTTAAACTCCCGGTAGTTACCATCACAAAAAAAGTACTCATAATAACAATGAGCAGGATGCTTATACCGTATTCTGACATTAATGTTTTATATTCGATAACACCAACGGCTGATGGGATGAAGAACAAAAGCAGTTCTCCAAGCAGCCATAATGCTCCAATCTCCAGCCATTCCACTTTAATCACTTTGAAATGAAGCAAAATGAATAGTACGATAAGACCAAGAATGCTTCCTGGAATATTTATGTGAAGAATTTCAACGACAAAATTCATAAATCGAGCAAAAATAAACAAAAGAGCGACCTGCAGCGAACCAATAAGAAACTTTTTCATTTTCAGCACACCCTTTCTTATAGTAATTAGTGTACAGGACGTTTTGTTATAGGTAAAATATATAAAAAGAATAGGTGATATTACTTTTATCTATGGAAGGTGAGTTCAAACATTGGATATTCGCCATTTAACTTATTTCTTGGAGGTCGCCCGTTTAAAAAGCTTTACGAAAGCGGCGGAATCATTATACGTATCCCAGCCGACCATTAGTAAAATGATAAAAAACCTTGAAGAAGAACTCGGAGTAGAGCTGTTCTACCGCAATGGCAGACAAATTGAACTGACAGACGCCGGAGAGAGCATGTACATTCAGGGGAAAGAAATAACAAAATCATTTCAAAATCTGACCTCTGAAATTAATGACTTAATGAATGTGAAAAAGGGGCATATTCGAATCGGGCTGCCGCCTATGATTGGTTCCGGTTTTTTTCCGAGGGTCATGGGCGATTTTCGCAAAAAATATCCAAACGTGACATTTCAGCTGTTCGAGCATGGATCGATTACCGTTCAAAACAGTGTAGGCGAAGGATCGTTAGACATTGGCGTAGTAGTTTTGCCGGCTAATGAAGAAATTTTTCATAAGTTTACGATAGTAGAAGAGAATCTGATGTTGATTGTCCACCCTTCTCATCCGTTTGCCAATGAAAAGGAAGTGGAGCTGAAAGATCTGCATGACCAGTCGTTTGTCTTCTTTCGAGAAGATTTTGTCTTGCATGATCGAATAACCATGGAATGTGTGAAAGCAGGCTTCCATCCAACCGTGATTTATGAAACCTCGCAATGGGATTTCATCAGCGAGATGGTTTATGCCAACTTAGGGATAGGCCTGTTGCCGGAAAGAATCTGCAGAGACTTGGACCCGGAAAAAGTACGGAAAATTCCCCTTGTGAACCCGTCAATTCCATGGCACCTGGGTATCATCTGGCGGAAGGATAGATATTTGCCATTTGCTGCAAGGGCATGGATCGACCATACGACATCCTATATGTGGCGTTCGGTCAGAAAATAATTGTTATCCTTGGAGAAGGAACGGGTAAAAAAGGAATACCTTAAGGAGGAGAATACGATGAATAGTGAAGTTATTCGAAGGCATCGAGCTGCAGTCGTGACTAAATCTCCGCTTGTTCATAATATTACGAATAATGTCGTCACGAATTTTACAGCAAACGGACTATTGTCGCTAGGCGCGTCACCTGTCATGGCTTACGCAAAGGAAGAGGTCGCCGACATGGCGAAAATATCCGGTGCGCTCGTCCTGAATATTGGTACGCTGAGCACAGAGACGGTGGAGTCCATGCTGATTGCGGCGGGATCGGCAAATGAAAACGGAGTGCCTGTTATATTCGATCCAGTCGGAGCCGGAGCAACTCCGTTTCGGACGGATGTGGCGAGAAAGATCATGCGTGAGGCGAAAATAACCGTGATTAGAGGGAATGCGGCAGAAATCGCAAACACGCTTGGAGAAGAAAACTGGACGATTAAAGGTGTAGACGCTGGAGAAGGCGGAGGCGATGTCGTCAGCCTGGCCAAAAAAGCTGCAGGCAAATGGGGCTGTATCGTCGCGATCACTGGGAAAACGGACGTCATTACGGTTGGGAGTCACACATGGACCGTGCATAACGGACATCAGCTGCTGACGAAAGTAACTGGAGCCGGCTGTTTATTAACCTCTGTCATTGGAGCGTTCTGTGCCCAGGCTGATAATCATCTCGAGGCAGCAGTATCGGCGGTCGCATATTATGGGGTAGCTGCTGAAATCGCTGGGGAAAAAGCAGGCAATAACGGTCCAGGCAGCTTTCAAATTGAATTTTTAAATCAGCTTGCAGAGACGACTGATGAGGCGATCGACGAACGCTGCCTGATCAAAGAGGTGCAATAAAATGGCTCGTGTCACACAAGAAGAAATAAAAGACTATCTTTCCGTTTATTTTATTATGGGGTCAAACAATACAGAGGCCGATCCTCTGGAGATTATCGAAAAAGCGATAAAAGGAGGAACATCCCTGTTTCAATTCCGCGAGAAAGGAACAGGTGCCCTTGCCGGAGAGGACAAGCTTGAGCTGGCTGCCCGTGTGAAAAAACTGTGCAATCAGTATAGCATTCCATTCATCATCAATGATGACGTAGACCTTGCCCTGCAGCTTGAAGCAGACGGGGTTCATATTGGACAAGAGGATGCAAATGCCTTATCGGTTCGTAAAAAAATCGGCGGAAAAATTATGGGAGTGTCCACTCACAATATAAATGAAGTCAAGCAGGCAATAGACGACGGTGCTGATTACGTCGGGGTCGGTCCCATTTATCCAACCGAAACAAAAAAGGATACGAGGGCGGTCATGGGGCTTGATCTGATTAAACAAATCAGAACACTCAAGCTCGATATCCCTGTCGTCGGGATTGGCGGAATTACGAGCGAAAATACGCCTCCTATCATTCAAGCAGGTGCAGACGGTGTCAGTATGATCAGTGCTATAAGCAAGGCGAAAGATCCGGAGCAGGCGGCGCGTCAATTTCGCCTGAAGGTAGATGAAGGCAAGCTTTCGCTTTAAAAAACAAGCACAATCTTTTTGCAGATTGTGCTTGTTTTTCTATGAATCCATATGGATACCGGTATTTGCCTTTACTTGGATTTCAGCATAAGCGTCTGTGTCTGCCTTCTCAGGGGAAAGAATCGTTCCTAAATAGGCAGCTAAAAATCCGAGTGGGATCGAGATGATGCCGGGATTTGAGAGTGGGATCAACGGTTCACCAGTAAAAATAGCAGATCCATCAGGACTCCACACGCTAGGGCTAATAGAAACAAGAACCAAGGCGCTTAATAGACCGACGAGGCTGCCTGTTAATGCGCCCACCGAATTAAAG
Organism: Bacillus capparidis; assembly: GCF_017832095.1. Classification (NCBI taxonomy): domain Bacteria; kingdom Bacillati; phylum Bacillota; class Bacilli; order Caryophanales; family Bacillaceae; genus Bacillus; species Bacillus capparidis. The sequence goes on along the minus strand of NZ_JAFDST010000002.1, from coordinate 796,666 downwards.
CGTTTCCAAAAAACAGTAAAGATAATGAGAGGCAGGTTGGCGCTGGCTGCCACTGCAAACGCAAGGGCCACAAGAAAAGCGACATTAAGAGATTGGGCAAAGATTGCTAACAGGATAGAAAGAACCGAAACCCCGATAGAAGCCCATCTTGCAGCCACCATTTGTTCTTTCTCAGTTGCCTCTCCTTTGCGAATAATCTGGCTGTAAATATCATGGGCAAAGGCGGATGCGGCCGAAAGAACGAGGCCGGTCACAACAGCTAAAATGGTAGCGAAAGCAACTGCTGATACAAAAGCGAATAAGAAGTCTCCTCCCAGAGCCTGAGCAAGAAGAGGCGCTGCCATATTGCCGGCTGCATCACCTTCTAAAATTGCATCTGTTCCTACAAATGCTGCCGCACCGAATCCCAAAAAGACTGTCATAATATAAAAGATCCCAATAATCCATGTGGCAGACACAACGGATTTTCTTGCGGTCTGTGCATCCCGCACGGTGTAAAAACGAATGAGAATGTGAGGAAGCCCTGCAGTACCGAGCACAAGTGCCAAATTAAGAGAAAGGGTCTCCATCGGAACATTGTATTTATTTCCCGGGTTTAAAAAATCGGTTCCCAGCGGTGTGGCGGCTTTCATCTGCTCAAACATATCGGTAATGCTAAACCCGAATTTTGCAAATACCATAATAGAAATAATGAGTGTTCCAGCCATAAGAAGCCCGGCTTTAATGATCTGGACCCAGCTGGTCGCGATCATGCCGCCAAAAACGACGTAAATGGTCATTAAAATACCAACTATTAATACGGCAATTGTGTAGTCAATTCCCAGAAGCAAACGAATGAGTGCACCTGCGCCGACCAGCTGGGCTATCATGTAAAAGGTCGAGATGGCAATCGTATTGAGTGCTGCGACTCCTCGTATTTTTTTCTGTTTAAATCGGGCGGCAATCATATCTGCCATCGTATATTTTCCTAAGTTCCTGAGCGGTTCTGCCACGATATACAATACCACTAAATAGGCAACGAGAAAGCCAATGCTATAAAAGAATCCGTCAAAGCCGTTTAAGGCGATCATCCCGGCAATACCAAGAAATGAGGCCGCCGACATGTAGTCGCCTGCGATTGCCATTCCGTTTTGAAATCCGGACAAACCTCCTCCGGCAGTATAAAATTCACTCGTTGTCTTCGTTTTTCGTGCTGCAAAATACGTGATGACAAGAGTAAGACCGACAATCGCCAAAAAAAGAATAAATGCTGTCATACTCATGCATCTGTTCCTCCAATCTCATTTTTTAAAGCGTTTACATCTTGGTCGAATTGTGCTGCCTTTTTAGAATATAATATACAAAGAACCCACGTCATGATAAATTGAGTAATGGCAAACAGCCAAGCCCAGGTAATAGCTCCGATCGCCGGCTGATTGAGGAACGTAAAGTAGGATGTCAAAACTGGCAGAGAAAAATAATAAACAAAGAAGAATATAGCAATGGGAGCAATAAATAAGCGCTTTCTTTTCAGTAATCTTTGAAAGGCTGGTGATGAAGCAATTTCACGGTAATTTAATTCTTTCTTTTCTGTCATGGCTTCCTCCTTAGAAAAATAATTTGACTATTGACCCGCGTCAGTTAAGATTATGGAGTTGCCCGGTTCTTTATTCAAATAGTTTCATATAGAGAGCCATATCAATTAGTGTTATTTGTACAAGAAATGACGTCAAACGTATTGATTGCGCCATTTCTGCAATTTTGTCTGGCTTGATCGTGGGTCAATACAGCTTTGTCTTCAATCACATGTCATAAGTAAACGCTGTCTTACTTATCCCTTTTTCTCTCTTGAAAGAAGAAATTCTTTTACATCATTAATGCTCAATCCGATTTTTTTGGCTTCCAGGATTAGAAACACCCAATCTGCATCTAATTTTACCTCATCCATTTCCTCTTTCATAGCATCCCCCTGCTTTCTTAAGACTTGTAAAACAGCTGACCGTTTCTGACAAAATGTCTTAACAAATGACAAATTTCACAGAGCAGAGAATCAAACTACTACCACATCCCTAAAAAAATGACTAATTAATCCATATATTCTTATAATTCATGATAATCAATCCTTGGGTTGCTGGGTAGTATTCAAATAAAAAATAAGCGGAAAGACCTATCAAACTGAGAGTAGAATAGTCGATATAAGTAAATTGATGAAATGGTGCTGTTCGCTACTAGAAAACGGTGGTGTGTTATCTTGTCGATTCCACTTATTTAACAATTTTAAACATGTTAAAATAGAATTCGAGAACTGAAGGATGGATGAAAAAAGGAGGAAATGAAATGGCAGTGTTAGTATGTGGAGGAGCAGGATTTATCGGAAGCCATGCGGTGGCTGCATTATTAAATAAAGGAGAAACTCCTGTTATTATCGATAATGTACAGACAGGGCATAAAGAGGCGGTACTCGCTGGCGCGGTTTATTATGAGGGCGATTTACGAGATTATGATACTTTAAAACGCGTGTTTACAGAAAATGAAATTGATTCAGTCATGCACTTTGCAGCGGATTCTCTAGTTGGAGAAAGTATGGCAGAACCGTTAAAGTATTATGATAACAATGTGTACGGTGCGGTCTGTCTGCTAAAGGCCATGAAGGAATTCGGGGTAAAATCAATCGTTTTTTCATCAACAGCAGCTACATACGGGGAACCGAAGCATGTACCAATTTTAGAAACTGACGAGACGAACCCGGCGAATCCTTACGGTGAAACAAAGCTGGCGATTGAAAAGATGCTGAAATGGGCGGAAGAGGCCTATGGAATACAGCACGTCATTCTAAGATACTTTAATGTCGCAGGGGCCCATCCGGAAGGTCTGGTAGGAGAAGACCATCAGCCGGAAACTCATTTGATTCCGATCATCCTTCAGGTAGCGCTCGGAAAAAGGGAACAGATTAAAATATTTGGTGATGATTATCCTACAGAGGATGGGACATGCATAAGAGATTATATTCACGTTATGGATCTTGTAGAGGCGCACATCCTCGCACTTGAGCATCTTGGGAAAGGAAAAGGAAGCGGTATCTTCAACCTGGGCAATGGGACAGGCTTCTCAGTAAAGCAAGTAGTTGAGACTGCCCGCAAGGTAACGGGCCACGCAATACCAGCAAAAATCGCACCGCGGCGTGCGGGTGATCCGGCACAGTTGATTGCCTCATCTGATAAAGCGATGAGTGAACTTGGATGGAAACCTCGCTATGCAGATCTAGATACGATCATAGAAAGCGCATGGGCTTGGTTTAAGAAGCATCCAAATGGTTATTCTGATAGTAAGGGATAATGAAAGAATACTTTTTGGCATATTGACCAAACTTTTTTATTGTGGTAAACCTTTATAGGATAGAAACATCTACTCTATATGTTTGAGTGCCCAAATCCTTTCGTTAAAAAGAACAATCGTGGACAAAATATGTCGAATTTATGACATTTAGTTGAACTTAGATTGAACTTTTGAAAAAGATAAGGTCATCAGATAAGGATTTTGTTAGCATTACATAAGTAGAATATGCTTCTTTTCAATCATCGTATTAAAAAACAACATAACATCTATAGGAAGGAAGGTGATCCTCATGTTCAGAGCATATAAACCACTGATATTATTAGCTATGGCTGTTACAATGCTTTTGCTTGGCGGGTGCAGCAATGCGGCGGTTCTCGATCCTAAAGGCCCGGTAGCCGAACAGCAAAAAGATCTTATCCTTCTGTCAATCGGCTTCATGCTGTTTATCGTTGGCGTGGTTTTCGTTTTGTTTACAATTATATTAGTAAAATATCGCGAGCGTAAAAATAGCAAAAGCAAATATGATCCCGATAATGAAGGGAATACATTTTTAGAAGTGGTCTGGACTGTGATCCCTATAATAATTGTCACAGCATTAGCGATACCAACGGTTCGTACGATTTATTCATTGGAAGAAGCACCGAAAGTTAGTGAAAATGAAGAACCTTTGGTAGTTTATGCAACATCAGTCGATTGGAAATGGATTTTCAGTTATCCAGAACAAGAAATTGAGACTGTGAATTACTTAAATATACCTACAGACCGTCCGATTTTGTTTAAGCTTACGTCTGCGGATTCTATGAACTCCCTTTGGATTCCTCAGCTTGGCGGTCAGGAATACGCCATGGCCGGAATGGAAATGGAGCAGTACCTTCAAGCAGATGAGGAAGGGACTTATAAAGGGCGTAATGCAAACTTTAACGGCGACGGGTTTGCCGAACAAAAATTTAATGTGAATGCCATGGAAGAAAACGATTTTAACGAATGGGTTTCCCAAACACAAGGCGACGCTCCGAAACTGACCGAGGATATGTATAATTACTTAATGCTTCCTGAGCACGTGGGTGAGCAAGAATATTCGTCTACACATCTTGGGTTTGTTTCTCACGGTGAAGACGCGGAATATGCTTTAGGCGCCCGGGAGAAATTAGGGTTTAAGCCTACACTTCCTCATTCGAAGGCTCATACAGAACAACCATCATTCTACGATAAATATGAAGATCCTAAAGAGAAATAAAACTCGCCAGGAAAGGAGGAAGCTTAAATGAAATGGGATGAATTTTTTGTCACTGGTGATCCGTTAATACTTGGAGCTCAAATTTCAATAGGATTAACGTCGATTGCCATCCTTTTTGTACTGACTTACTTCAAAAAATGGAAATGGCTTTGGTCAGAATGGATCACGACCGTTGATCATAAAAAATTAGGGATCATGTACATCTTGGCAGCTGTTTTGATGCTTTTCCGCGGCGGAGTCGACGGATTGATGATGCGTGCCCAATTAACGCTTCCTAACAATGAATTTTTAAACTCACAGCACTATAATGAAGTCTTTACAACACACGGAACAATCATGATTCTTTTCATGGCTATGCCATTTTTAATCGGATTGATCAACGTGGTTGTTCCGCTTCAAATCGGAGCACGAGATGTTGCATTTCCGTATTTAAACAACTTAAGCTTTTGGACCTTCATGATCGGCGCCATGCTGTTTAATATTTCCTTTGTTATCGGAGGATCTCCGGCAGCAGGCTGGACGGCTTACATGCCGCTGGCAGGAAATGAAATGAGCCCTGGTCCTGGGCAGAACTATTACCTGCTTGGCTTGCAGATTACCGGTATTGGTACCCTTCTTACAGGGATTAACTTTTTTGTAACCATTTTAAAAATGCGTACAAAAGGTATGACGCTGATGAGAATGCCGATGTTTACCTGGACAACTCTCATTACAAGCATGATTATAATATTTGCTTTCCCTGTACTTACGGTTGCTTTAGCACTTATGACCTTTGACAGATTGTTTGGAACAGCATTTTTCACCCTCCAAAACGGCGGAATGCCAATGCTTTGGGCGAACCTGTTCTGGGTTTGGGGACATCCTGAAGTTTACATTGTTATACTTCCGGCGTTTGGAATATTCTCTGAGATTATTTCTACGTTTGCACGAAAACAGCTTTTCGGTTACAAAGCTATGGTTGGTTCTATAATTGCAATCTCTGTTCTCAGCTTCGTCGTGTGGGTTCACCACTTTTACACAATGGGTAACAGTGCAGCGGTTAACTCATTTTTCTCGATCACGACGATGGCAATATCGATTCCGACCGGTGTGAAAATATTTAACTGGCTCTTTACGATGTATCGAGGAAGAATCAGGCTGACAACACCAATGCTTTGGGCACTCGCATTTATCCCGAACTTTGTTATCGGCGGGGTGACCGGGGTCATGCTTGCAATGGCAGCAGCAGACTACCAGTATCATAATACGTACTTCCTTGTATCTCACTTCCACTACGTATTAATTGCCGGAACCGTGTTTGCTTGCTTTGCCGGATTCGTCTACTGGTACCCGAAAATGTTCGGCCATAAATTAAATGAACGGATCGGCAAATGGTTCTTCTGGATATTTATGATCGGATTTAATGTTTGTTTCTTCCCGCAGTATTTCTTGGGACTTCAAGGAATGCCGCGCCGTATTTACACATACGGTCCTGAAGACGGCTGGACAGCATTGAATATGCTTTCTTCATTCGGAGCATTGTTAATGGGTGTTGGTTTTATTATCCTTTGCTACAACATCTATTACAGCTTCCGTTATTCAAAACGAGAAACAAACGGAGATTCATGGGAGCTTGGACGTACGCTTGAATGGGCAACTTCATCTGCGATTCCACCGCATTACAACTTTGCCGTGCTTCCTGAAGTTAAATCAATGGATGCTTTCTGGCAAATGAAGCATGATAAAGTGGATGTCCATCCAGAAAGCAAGTTCAAGAAAATTCATATGCCGAACTATTCGGGACGGCCGTTTGTTATGTCTTGCTTCTTCGGATTTGCGGGCTTCGGATTGGTGTTTGAATGGTACTGGATGGGGATTGTCGGAGTTATCGGCGTTTTCATCACGATGATTCTACGTTCATTTGATTACGAAGACGGCCACTATGTAGGCTTAGACGAAGTAAAAGAAACAGAATTGAAGAACAAGGAGGCGTGACGGATGGAGCATGCAGAACAAACCAATACCAATGCCCCTTTGGAATACCAGTCTGAAGTAGGCCGGTTAAATATTCTCGGGTTTTGGATTTTCCTTGGTGCTGAAATCGTGCTGTTCTCAACATTATTTGCGACCTACTTTGCTCTTCGGGAAAGAACAGCTGGCGGAATTTTACCAAGTGAGCTTTTTGAACCAAACCTTGTAATGATCATGACATTCCTGCTATTAACGAGCAGCTTCACCTGCGGAATTGCTATTCACGAGATGCGCAGAGGAAGTTTAAAAGGCGTAATGATTTGGATGATTCTCACTCTGCTATTGGGGGCAGGTTTTGTATTCTACGAGATTACGGAATTTATGCATTACGTGCATGAAGGAGCGACGTTATCTACAAGTGCTTTCTGGTCATCCTTCTTCGTCCTGTTAGGCACACACGGACTTCACGTATCGATCGGAATTTTTTGGATCATCGGGATTTTGCTGCAAACAGCGAAGCGGGGGTTGACACCTAAAACTTCTTCCAAGCTGTTCATCTCCAGCTTGTACTGGCACTTTTTAGACGTTGTTTGGATCTTTATCTTTACAGCCGTCTATCTCATAGGGATGGTGAATCACTAATGGCAGCTAATAGCAAAACAGCTGAACACAATCACTTTCCTTGGAAGCATGTGATCGGGTTTGGAATGTCTATCGTTTTAACGTTAATCGCATTTGCAGTCGTACTTTGGACAGATTTTAGTACGCCGGCCAAGCTTTGGATTATATTTGGATTGGCACTTATCCAAGCTGCTGTCCAGCTGTTCCTGTTCATGCACATGAGTGAAAGCGACAACGGAACGATTCAAGTTGGCAATACGCTTTTTGGATTCTTTACAGCGATTGCGATTGTCATCGGAACGATCTGGATTTTCGCAGCTCACTATCATCATGGCGATAATATGGATGGCCACTCTCCTTCCCAGGGAGAAAAGCCTTCAGAACAAAACCATCACGATCATTAAATAAAAGGCCTGCGAAATGCAGGCCTTTTATTTGTATAAAATAAGAGTACTCGGCGCAAATACAGCCGAGTCTTTTTTAATGCCGCCTGTATTTTTTTATCAATGGAAGACCGTATAGAATGAAGATTGCAACGTGGGCTACGATGACGTTAATGGCGAAGAGTGCGATCATAAGAGTATGTCCTGTAGGAGATAAGCTGCTAGTCATATAAAAACCAAAGAAGATCCACATTAAAATAATCGGCGGAATGGACGAGAGAGCCACTTTCTTGTTCTCAAGCCATAGAAATAATGGAGTAGCACTTGCCAACATAAGATAAGCAAAAAACATATCCAATTAGATCACTCCTTTCAAGAAATGATAGCGCTACCAAAATTGTTTTCAAAAATGAAATTATGTCGAAAAAAGCAACGTTTTGTGAACGTTTTGTTACAGATATTATACCACAAAATAGAAAAAATGATACACTAAGAAAGCAATTAATATTCAGACGTTTTTCTCATTTTTTTGTCAAGAAAGTGAAAAAGTGAAGATATAGGAGGAAGTATATGCAGATCGTAAGGCTCACAGAAGAAAAAGATATTTTGGAAGCGATTAAACTATCTAGTTACGCCTTCCAAAATAAAGTTTCAGAGGACCGATTGGAACAGGTGAAAAGAAAATATGCCGGGCACGACGTGTTTGGATCGTTTGAAAACGGAAAGCTATTATCGAAACTTCATCTAATTTCACACGAATCAATGATCGAAGAAACGGTAATGAAAATGGGCGGAATCGCCGGCGTTGCGACGTGGCCTGAAGAAAGAAGGAAGGGGACTGTTAAAAAGCTTTTGCTCCATTCCTTAAAAACAATGAGAGAAAATCAGCAAGCCATCAGCTTTTTGCATCCTTTCAAAATTTCATTCTATCGAAAGTACGGCTGGGAAGTTGCATTTTATAATAAATCGTATCATTTACAATCAGAGCATCTTAAAGCAATAAAACCTGCAGGAGGGTATGTGAATAGGCTGGATGAAACACAAGCTACGAAGGTGTGCGGGACGATTTATGATACATATAAGAAATCGGCAAACGGGCTTATCAGCCGGAGCAGCGATTATTGGAAGGAAACCGTGCTAAAAGGTTATTTTAATGCGGTTTATTATTCTGAGGAGAACGAACCTCTCGGCTATCTGATTTACGATGTTGAAAAGAAAAAAATGACGGTTACAGAGTATGTTTACTTGAACAGAGAAGCGCAGGCCGGGTTATGGAATTTTATTTGCCAGCATGATTCCATGCTGGATGAGGTCTCAATGACTGTCAGTGAGACGGAGGACTTAGATTATCGATTGGATAATCCAAGAATCAAACAAGAGCTCCATCCATATTTTATGGCAAGAATCGTTGACGTTAAATTATTTCTTGAGCTTTACCCTCTTCGTAATAACATCGATCAATCCTTTTTGATTCGGGTCCATGATGAATGGGCAGAATGGAATCATGCAGTATGCTCATTTGATAAGCATGGGGTAAAGCTGGTCAACGATGATGCAGATAGTCGCATTCTAACCGTGGATATAGGATCTTTAACAGCCTTTTTGCTTGGAGCACGTTCCGCTCGTTTTTTATATGAAACAGGAAAGATAAGCGGCGACAAGCACGAGATGGAAAGACTCGATCAAACGATTCAGCCGAAAAAAACAGAATTAAAGGATTTCTTTTAAAAATGAGAAAAGAGAGACCGGTTAACAGGTCCCTCTTTTTTCTCGCTTTAAAATAGTAAATGTGCGACAAGTGTAATGACAGGCAGTGTTATTAGCGTACGTACGAAAAAGATAATCACCAAATCGATGAAAGAAACAGGGATTTTTGAACCGAGCAAAAGTCCGCCTACTTCCGACATATAAATCAATTGTGTTACTGAGACACACGCAATAATAAATCGCGTCATGTCGCTTTCTATGCCTGTCGCGAGGACAGACGGGAGGAACATGTCAGCAAAGCCAATTACCAGAGTTTGCGACGCCTCAGCTGCCTCAGGGATTTGGAGGAGCTGGAGCAATGGCGTAAACGGCATTCCCAGCCATTTAAAAATTGGCGTAAACTCGGCAACAATGAGAGCGGCTGTCCCGAGCGCCATGACGATCGGGGCGACACCCATCCACATATCCAGCACGTTTTTGGCGCCTTCTCTAAAAAAGCGGCTTACATTGGTATTCGTTTTTGCCTTAGCGACAGCCAGGGACAATCCCCATGTAAAAGGAGTATATCCTTTAGGAATAACCTCTTGATCATTGTCGCTGCTGCCATTGATATACGTATCCGGTTTTCGCGACAAAGGCGGGATACGAGGGGAAACGATAGCAGCGACGACGCCAGCCAGCAGGACGGTTAAGTAAAAAGGAAGAAACATTTTAGGAAGACCGACCTGATTTATGATAACGAGACTGAAGGTGATGGAGACAACAGAAAAGCTTGTCCCGATAATTGCTGCTTCCCGCTTTGTATAAAAACCTTCCTCGTATTGCTTGCTCGTTAACAGGACACCTATCGTTCCGTCGCCAATCCATGAAGCGACACAATCGATTGATGATCTTCCGGGAAGCTTAAATACCGGCCGCATCAATTTGGTCATCAGCGCTCCGAATAACTCAAGCAGCCCAAAATTCATAAGCAGCGGCAAGAAAAGCCCCGCAAACAAAAAGACCGAAAATAAAACCGGCAGAAGATCACCTAATAAAAGTCCTCCTGTTGCTTCTGAATAGATAACATCTGTGCCGAATTGAAAGTACGTTAGTATCGCAAATACCATTCCAAAAAAGCGGACGACAAACCAAAATGCCGGCGGGTTGAAAAGTTGATTAAAAAATGGCCGATTCTTAATAAAAGCCGGCTGAAAAGTTTTTGTGATCAGCGTCATAAAAAAGGTAATAGTAATAATAATTGTCATGATGAGCGGAAGCGAACCTTCTAAAAGAGATTGCAGCCAGCCGGAAAGCAAGGCAATCGATATCGTAACACCGTCTGCGGTTTGTATAGGAAGCATAAATAATATAATCCCTAGTAAAGAGGGAATAATAAATAGTAAATAATCTCCCATTGATGCTTTAGATTTATTCAATAGAAACTCTCCTTAATTTATTTCTTGCAGCAAAACAGATTCTATTGTAATATATTTTGCCGAAAAAGCAAATTCGTATCACAAATTTGTCACAGTCGCAAAATAACTTTGAATGAGCACTTTGACACCGAAACATTTTTTCGTTCTGTCCGTCCTATTGTAGGAATAGAAAAAATGTAGGGAAGAAATAAAAAAGGAAAAAAGCTTCTCATTCAATCTTTGGTATGGTTGCTGTATAATGAAAATTAGTGTTTCGGAAGAAGGAGTAAAGCGGGGATAAAAATGAGTTCAACAAAAAAGCAAACGAGCCCCTACTATCAAGGGGATTTAATATTTATTATTGTAGCGTTTTTCCTTATAAGTGTAGTATCTGTCTATAGTGCGGTTGGAGGAGGCACTGCATCAAAGCAAGTGCTCTATTATCTTTTGGGAATATTAGTGGTTATCGGACTTCTTTACTTTGATTTAGAGCAGCTGGAGAAGCTGAGCTTGTATGTATACATTGGGTTTGCATTACTTTGTGCCATCTTGCTTGTAAGCCCTTCTTACATTGGTGGTATTAGGTTTGCAGAACCGGTAAATAACGCGAAGAGCTGGTTTTTTCTCCCGGGTTTTAGTTTACAGCCGTCAGAGTTTATGAAAATCGGGATCATTATGTATATGGCCTCTGTCATTGGGAAAGCATCGCCAAAAGGAAGACGTACATTGAAAGAAGATATTTATCTTCTTTTGAAAATCTTTGCTATAGCAGGAATTCCGATTCTTCTCATCATGCAGCAGCCGGACTTTGGAACATCGATGGTTATTGTTTTTATTATGGGTGTGATGATTTTTTTATCGGGAATTAATTGGAAATTAATAGCAATTATTGGAGGATCTGCTGCAACGATCATTACGATCTCTTTCTATATTGTGGTTAATTTCCCCGATTTCGCGGAGAATGTATTACATATACAAAAATATCAGATTGATCGTGTAATGACATTTATTAGTCCGGATCAGCAAACTGCGGATGCCAAGCTTCAGAGTGAAAACGCCGTAAAAGCAATTGGTTCAGGTGAATTGACTGGGAACGGCATTGGTAACCTAAAGGTGCACGTACCAGAGGCTGAAACGGATTTCATCTTTGCTGTCATTGGTGAAAGCTTTGGCTTTCTAGGCTGTACCATACTGGTGATATTCTTTTTCTACTTAATTTACCGGTTGGTTGTACTGACCGATCGAATTTTTCCGTTTAATAAATTTGCTTCCTATTTTTGTATCGGATATACAGCGCTGATTGTTATTCATACGTTTCAAAACATTGGCATGAACATTGGCCTCATGCCGATTACCGGGATTCCCCTCTTGTTTATCAGCTATGGAGGAAGCTCTGTGCTTGCCGTGTTAATTGGATTTGCGATCGTATACAACGCCAGCTACCATTTGTCGAAATATCAAAGCTATATGTTTAAATAAGGATAAGGGCAGTCTCACGAATAGGTGAGGCGGCCTTTTTTACTGTAACGCGCCTCGTGAGGCCTTGTCTTTAGGAATTTCTCTCTCATTTCAAGCTTTCTCGCTTTCTGAGAGTGGGCTTAATTGGATATGATAAGAGATAAGGAGGGAGACACATGAACCAAATCATTGAAACAATATTAGATCACCGTTCCGTTCGTTCGTTTACGCAGGAACGTCTGACGGCAGAAGAAATTAAGCTCCTTGTAGAGGCTGCACAGGCGGCGTCAACATCTAGCTACATACAGGCTTATTCGATTATTGGCGTGAGTGACCATAAGCTAAAGGAAAAACTTGCGGACTATGCAGGAAATCAGAGCTATGTAGCGGAAAATGGACACTTTTTTGTCTTTTGTGCTGATTTACATCGTCATGAGCAAATAGCATATGAAAAAGGAGTCGATATAAAAGCGACAATAGAGAGCACAGAGGCCTTTATGATCGCCGTTATTGACGCGGCTCTTGCTGCACAAAATTTAGCCATCGCTGCAGAATCAATGGGGCTTGGCATATGCTATATCGGAGGCATCCGCAACCATTTGAAGGAAGTATCCGAAATCCTAGAAACGCCGGAATACGTTTTGCCTTTATTCGGTATGGCGGTTGGCCATCCAGCCCAGCAAACAGACAAAAAACCGAGGCTGCCGTTACAAAGTGTGTACCATGAAAACAAATATGACGGAGAATCTGCCATTGCTAAGCTTGCCGAATACGATGAAACAATCTCTTCATATTACCGGGCGAGAACGGACGGAATTCGCACTGAAACATGGACAGACCAGATTACAAACCGGTTGAGACATACGAAACGAACCTTCATGAAGGAATTTGTCGAGGAAAAAGGTTTCAGTAAAAGATAATTAGTGGGAGAACAACTTCTTAAAAAATATATAAACAACCAACCAAATGGGCAGGCAAATGAAGGAGCCGAAGAGACAGCCCTTTGCAAAACTGCCGCTTTCTGCTTCTTTTGCAGATTTTTTAGTGTCCAACTTGTCCATTTTCAAAGCCTCCTTTATTTAAAAAGTCATAACAATATACGGAGGGAATCGGTATGAAGCTCAGTATACTTGATCAATCACCAATATCCGAAGGCAGCAGTGCGGAAGCTGCACTTAAGCAAACGATAGAACTTGCTAAATATGCAGAAGCTCTTGGATACGAAAGGTTTTGGGTTTCGGAGCACCATTTTTCAAAAAGCCTGGCAGGATCAAGTCCGGAAGTACTGGTAGGTGCAATCGCAGCGCAAACAAAAACAATTCGAGTTGGTTCAGGAGGCGTGATGCTTCAGCATTACAGCCCGTACAAGGTAGCTGAAAATTTTCGCGTGCTGGAAGGCTTGTTTCCCGGACGAATTGATCTTGGGATCGGGCGCGCTCCAGGAGGAATGCCGATATCATCAATGGCTCTCCAGGAGTCAAAAAGGCGCCGTGTTGATATTGACCCCGAGCAATTAGATGATTTAGTAGCGTATCTATATGATTTGGCTGATGAGAATCATCGCTATCCCAACCTTACAGCGGCTCCTCATATTCAATCAGCCCCTGAGCTTTGGATGCTCGGTTCATCTGGCAAAAGCGCACAAACGGCAGCCCGGCTGGGAGCCTCCTACACATTTGCCCTTTTTATCAATGGAGAAGGCGGTGAGGAGGCTGTCAGGAGCTACAAAAAGAAATTTACATCCACTGTCGCAGGACAAAAAGCGAAGGCGGCGGTAGCCGTATTTGTATTATGTGCTGAAACTGAGAAAGAAGCAGAGAATCTTGCAGTCTGTCTTGATTTTGCACTGCTTGCCAATGAGCAGGGGATGCTTAGAAATGGATTCCCTTCCCTTAAAACAGCGATTTCTTATTCGTACTCTCAATTTGAAAAAGCAAGGGTAGAAGAAAATCGCAAACGAATGGTTGTCGGTGATCCGCAGAGTGTGAAAAAGCAGCTGCATGCGATTGCTAATGCATACGAAACGGATGAGCTGATGATTGTTACGATTACCCATAATTTTCAGGACAAACTGAATTCATACAGGCTTCTGGCAGATGTAATATTGAATTAAAGCCTGATATTGAATATTTTAAGAATGAAGCGTAAAACGAACAGAACCAATAGTCCTCCGACATACAGAGCAGAAACAATCCAACTTAGAGGCATAATAATGAGTGTGTCAACGACGTCCTCTGCGGCCTTTTTAAAAGGCTGCTTTTTTCCGTGACTGGAATGGACAGCGAAAAAAACTAGCGAGAGAAGGAAAAAGCAGATAACAAAGATGGCAAAAATGAACAGGAAAATAAATGAGAACATGGCAGTAAAGTCCCCCGGCTTTCAAGTGATATGTAGCTTTTTGTTTTTTTAGTTTAGCATAAAAAAGCCTTGTTGAGTGGTTCTCAACAAGGCTTGTCATTATTCGACGATAAAAGGTTCTTCGGTCAAAACCTGACTTGATTTTCCTGCTTTTATCGCATACGCAAGAAGATAATATTCGCCTGGCGCAAGGTCGTCTGTGCCATTCACTTTTCCATCCCAGTTAAAGGTCTGGTAGCCTTTGCCGACTTTCTTGTATGTCCCGGCTTCTCCAATGAAATTAAGCTCCGCGTCATACACCAGGAATGCTGTTTCCTCAGCTCCGCCAGGATAATAGGCTTCGATTGCGTAGGAGCCTTCTGTGACGCCAGGCAGTACTTCAACAGATGTGACTCGAGGATAGTCCGGTTCTTTTACGATAAGCAAGGTCGGAACTTCTACAACAATTTTTCCGCCTTCACGTACTAGTATATTCCCTTCATATGTTCCCGCTTTTGCCTTCTTGGCATTCACTTGGACGCTCATATGAGCCTTGCCTTTTTTATTTGCGGGGACAACGACACGATCCGTCGTTCCTTTGATTTTGATTCCATTTGCTCCTTCCCCTTCAAATGTATATTCCATTGTGTAAGCTTTTCTGATATTTGAAAGGTTTTCAATCGTAAATGAATGCCTCTTCGTTTGTTTTCCTTTATCCTTCATGTAAGTGCCGAATGAATAGGTGGCCGGCGACACGATGGTTTCGGTATTTATTGCATCGACAATTCGTACACTGCCTGTTCCTTGTGTATTATGAGGATAGATATTGCCGTCCGGGTCCGTTAACTTATCAGCAGTATTCATAAGAGTCGCTTTCAGCTTGTCGACTGTCCATTCTGGCTTTGCCTCTTTAAGCAAGGCCACTGCTCCTGCCACGTGAGGCGACGCCATGCTTGTTCCTTGCATGGAAGCATATCCATATGGATTGGCTGGGTCATGAGTCGGCACCGTACTAACGATATTAACTCCTGGAGCTGAGATATCAGGCTTAATCATCCAGCTATCAATTACCGGACCGCGAGAAGAGAAATCAGCCATTAATTCGCCAACCTCCCTTTCCACTGCGAAGGAAAAATTAGCAGATGTATTGCCATTGTTCATATCACTTACAAGAGCTTCGCCATCTTCCTTGGATAATTTGATCGTAGGAAGTGATATGCCCGGAACGTTCGGCGCTATTTCACCGGGTACGTTGTTATAGACAACAACACCTATAGCTCCTGCTGCTTTTGCATTATCGGATTTATCGACAAATGGCAAAACGCCTCTTTGTACTACAGCAACTTTTCCTTCCACGTCTAAGCCTTCAAAATCGCTTTTATCACCGATTCCAGCGAAAACAAGCTCGACATCTTTATTGTTCAAAGTCCCAATATCATCTTCGTTGTTATACCCCATAACCTTGGCGGATGCGTACGGGGCAAAGTTTACACTATATTCTGTAAAGGGGAGCTGAGTGGCTCCGACTGAAATAGCTTCTCTTGAAGTTCCTGGCGAACCGACTGTCCAGTTATCAGGACCGCTGTTACCGTTTGAGGTTACGGCTGCCACGCCTTCAGACATTGCCCAGTCAAGTGCTATACTTGTCGCCCAATCTGGATTATTCAATGAGTTGCCCAATGATAGATTCATTACATCTGCACCATCCAAGACAGCACGTTCAATTCCCGCGACAACATCCTCTGTCGAACCAGAGCCTCCAGGACCCAATACGCGATAAGCAAGAAGTGAAGCATCTGGCGCCACTCCTTTAATCGTACCGTTCGCTGCTACCGTTCCAGCTACATGAGAACCATGCTGGGTTGCTTCACCGCGAGGGTCTCCCACTGGTGTTTCTTGCGGAGAGTAATCGTTATCGACAAAATCATAGCCTTTGTAAGCTCCAAAGTTGTTTTTTAAGTCCGGATGTGTGTAATCAACACCTGTGTCAATAACAGCAACCGTCACGCCTTTTCCTGTATAGCCCGACTCCCAGGCTTTATCTGCACCTATGTATGGGGCGCTTTTATCCATTTGCGGACTGACCGCATCTTGCGGAACGGCAACATCACCGCCCTTTATGTCGTCAGTTGTATATTCTACGTTCGGATAGACAGCTTTAATTTCCTCTATTGCAAGCAGCTTTGGTACTTCGCTTGCCGGAAGCTTCATGGAGAAACCGGAAAAAACATGCTCATATTCACGATTTACTTTTCCGTTTCTAACGGATTTCGCTGCTTTGTTTTTCGCGGTATCTCTTGCTGCCTTTAATGTAGCTTTTGTTTGTTTCTTGCCCGTTTTTTTGGCTTCAACCATCGATTTTTCTTTCAGTTCTACCATAACCGTAGTTTGTTTATCGGAAGTTGTATCAATCTCCCCGAAAATTTTAGCTTTGTTTAGTTCGGTGGATGCCTGAGCAGAAACGGATAGAGCCTGCACACCCGGTATAAATGTGGACAATACAAAAACGAGTGCAATAAAAAATGTAGAATACTTGATTAAACTTTTTTTCAATAGTGCTCCTCCTCGTTATAATGATGCTGGTTCCCTTGTCATATGATTTAACAGCATCTGTAAAAGTAGTTAACTTTAGTAGGTTTCAAGTTTAAGAGACTTTATTCCTTGTGCCATTAGACTTAATTTGGATAGGTCTTATATCCTGTTTTCAATAAACTCACGAAATATTTCCTTTTAATTCAAACGAAAGTCATGGGAAATTTATTTTATCCACAAAAAAACGTGGATAAGTAAATAATTCTGTGGGCAGATATGGTAGGGAATACGTGTTCTTCTACAAAATGTGGACTATCATTGTGTATATGTGGATATCTATTGTGGATAATATGTGTTTATCCTTGGGATAGTTTGTGAATAAGCTTAAAAAAGCTCTTACTCTATTTATTTTCAGTTAAATCTATCAGATTTCAACAAAACTTCTTAAAACTAGTACGATTTTTCACACAGATTGTGACAAACCTCGTTATTCAACCAAGATATGATAGGGACACAAGTTTCATAGATTAGCTTGCGGAGGGATTAATGTGAAAAATTTGATAGAATCAATGATAATAAGTATAGAACTTATCATAGGATGGGTGTTCCTTATAAATATGCCGGTGTATCAGCTAACTGGAGGATCCTTGATCGTTATTAACAGAAAAATGGACGAGCCGAAACAACTGCTTCAGAAGAAAAAGAGGAAAACAACAGGAAATAAGCAGAAGGCGGAGCGTGCTTTCTTTCAAAGCAACTTACAAAACGGTATCAAAGAGTCTCCATGTAAAGTCAGGGCGGGACCAGTATTTTGGAACACCTTCATTATAAGGAAGGAGGAAGATGCTTATAAAAATATAAAAGCAATCGGAAAAATTCATCAAAAGAAAATCTTAAAAACTTCAAATGTCAGGGTGGCTCCTACATGAAGTATTCATTTGAACCGTTCACATAGAGTGAATCTTCAATCAGTTGGGGCGCTGATTGTTAGATGATCGATTGTAATTTACAGGCAATTAACCCGGCAAAGTTATTCTGTCTGTTTAATTTGGGATACATGATTCCGCGAGATAACTGAAGAAGGTGCAAGGGCACGGAACGGAAATGGTGAGCTTCAGGTTATCTTTTTGATGTGGCGGAACTTACAATTGAATAGGTATAAAATGAGGATGGGAGATTAACGCTTGAATATCAGGGGTTCCCCATCCTGCTTTTAAGGTTGCTCCTGAACATTCTATTTTTCCCGGGAAATAAAGTGAAGCATAATATCATTCTTTCTACTTATTTCCAAATGGAATTAATCATGCTATGATTGTATATGTGTATGGTTTTTTCAGAATGTTCAATAAGGAGTGATTTTCATGAATAACCGAAGGCAGAAAATAACCCCGTATCGAATAGAAGTGATTGCGAATCATATTCAAGATAAACAAGAAGAGTATAAGGAAGTGCTCATGCGCATACGAAAACTGATTTCAGAAAGCGAAGAAGAAGATGTGCTTTATAAAGAGGTAAAAGAAAGGCTCTCACGAACTTATGATCAAATGAAGGAATATGCGTTATTCTTACAATCAATTGAAGCCTATCTTAGAAAGTCGGCTCATCAATTGAAAACAAAATAACCCCTTTTTGCCCTGCTTACCGCGCAAAAAAGGGTTGGAAATACTAGTTTGATCCATCAAGTCTCCATGCAGAGTGCTTCGTCGGACCGACATATTGGTTAATTGGAAAGGAGTGGCGAATAGCATCTGTGATAAATTTCTTCGCTGAATAAACAGCTTCCTCCACATCTGCCCCTTTTGCAAGCTCTGCTGTAATTGCTGCAGAATAGGTGCAGCCTGCGCCATGCGTGTTCAACGTATCAATTCGTTCACCCTCAAGGACTTCGTATGTCTCTCCATCGAAAAGTAAGTCTACTGCTTTTTCATGCTCAAGCTTACCCCCGCCGGTAATAAGAACATACTTCGCTCCACGTTCATGGATAGCTTTCGCTGCTTCCTTCATTTGCTCTATGGTTGTAATTTCTCCTAAACCGCTCAATTGTCCAGCTTCAAATAAGTTGGGAGTAATCACCGTGGCAACAGGTGTTAACAGATCACGCAAGGCTGCTGCTAGTTCAGGGTAAAGAACCTCGTTTGCTCCCTTACAAACCATAACTGGATCAATCACAACATTTTTCAATTGTTTTGATTTGATGGTATTGGCAGCAAGCTCAACAATTTCTACTGTCGGCAGCATTCCCGTTTTCATTACGTCAATCCCGATCCCGTCCACAATGGTTGAAATCTGGGCTTTAATCGTTTCAATATCTATAGGGAAAACCTGATGGTTCCAATTATTATCCGGATCCATGGATACAATAACCGTTAGTGCGGTCATTCCGTAAACATTATGTTCTTGAAATGTTTTTAAATCAGCTTGGATTCCTGCTCCGCCACTCGAATCGGATCCTGCGATAGTAAGTGCTTTTTGCATTGACATGACTCTAGTTCCCCTCTCATTACAGAAAATCAGAATTTCTTTATTTTATATTATAGTCCCCTTTTCAGAAGATCACAAACATACGGAAGTATTGACAGAATGGAGAAAGTTTCCTATGATTTACATACTTATGATTACTAGGTAGGTGTATTTCATGTTTAACCGTGAACTAGTGAAGGGAAGCACTGCCATTCTCATTCTTCAGCTCTTGAAGGAACGAGAGATGTATGGCTATGAGTTGGTTAAGGAAATGAACCAAAGAAGCGAAAATACGCTTCAAATGAAAGAAGGCACATTGTATCCATCACTTCATAAGCTTGAAAGGCAAGGATATGTTCTTTCTTATTGGGAAAAGCAAGAAAAAGGTCCGGACCGTAAATATTATAAGCTCTCAAGCGAAGGAGCACGGCTTTTGAATGACAGAGTTAGCGAGTGGAAGGAATTTTCAAGCATGATGAACAAAATGCTGAAAAAGGAATTTGCAAATGAAGAGTAAGCATTTGTATAAGGCAGATCTTAAAAGAGCGCTAAGTCGTGTTCATGCCGATGAATTACTCGTAAAAGAAATTTTCTCTCACGTTGAAGAGAGCTATAGATATTTGAAAGATAATGGATACTCGGAAAGTGAAATCTACGAAAAACTTCAGGGAGAAATAGGCTCTCCAACGGAAATTGCCAAAGCGTATAAAGGTCAGGCGGCTCCTACAGTGAAAGTGTATTCAAGCTTTTATATTATGCTTAATCTTTTGTTCTTCATTGGAGGTGTAATAGTAACCGCTCTGTATTTGTTTGTTGATATTCCTTTCATCACGGCATTATGGTCGGCGAAATGGCTGATTCTATGCGGATATCTTATCTTTTGGATGCTCTTGGGCTATCAAGGCGGAAGGGAATACGGAGTAAATGGTAGGAAAATTATGAATCTGACCGTTTTCGTCGCAATACTCCCTAATTTTTTCTTCATGCTGATCGTTTTATGGAATCTGATTCCCGGAAAGCCTTATGAGACAATGTTAACTCCGGATTTTTTTCTGGCTTGCATCGTAAGTACTTTCTTGTTTCCGGTCGTCAGCAAAATTGGTTTCTTGTTCGGCAGGCGGATTCTCGTGTAGAGGGGACTTGTTCCTAAGCAAGTCTTTTTTTAAATATATACCTAGAATTACTATGTAATAGAGGAGCTGGTACATATGGTGAAAGCAGCGGGAGCCTTTCTTTTCGGATTTATTTTGCACATCGGAGCATTGCTTAGTACAGTGATTGCTTTTTGTTTCACCATTCCTTTGATGATTGGCTTTTCCTTTTTGCTTGAATTGGTTCATGCTGACGATACAGATTTTCTATTTGTTTTGTCTCCGAATCTTGCAATGATGCTCCTTGTTTATTCTATCGTATGGCTCATTGCGATACGCTGCATTAAGTTTGCTCACGCTTCTGCAATTTTCTTTTCAGGAGGAGCACTTCTACTCAACTTATTCATGCTGTATTTATATTTCAGCTCAGGTGAAAGCTTCAAGGAATTAGCAACGGATTGGAATAATGAAGGATGCGGCCCGTTTCCAGCTGCCTTAGTTTTTTTATGCTTCTGTTACTCCACTGTCCTATTGCCCGCCTATATTTACTGCGTTCGAAGGTGGGTGCTGAACTCAGGAGATCAGTGGAAAAAACGGCTGCTACAAGTCTTCGCAGCAATGGTTGTTCTGCTGTTTGCTCTTGTCATGGCGACGTTCGGATTTGTACAATAAGAAGAGGTCAAAAAACGAACAGGAGACAGGTATGAAGCTTTCAATTGTCATTGTTACCCATAACCGACTAGAAGAACTTTGTGAGTTGCTTGAAACCATTGCCGGCCAATCGGTGAAAGCAAATGAAATTGTGATCGTAAATGATGCAGGGGAATCTGTGGAGACTGTAAAAGCTCTTTACAATGAACTGCCTATTACGATCCTAAACCTTAAAGAAAATGTGAAGCATGTTAGAGCAAGAAATGAAGGAGTTAAACAGGCATCGGGAGACGTCATTATGCTCTTTGATGACGATGATTTAATGACACCCGGCCATATTGAACGGATGCTGAAAGCCTTGGAATCTAGTGATTTTGCTTATTCTGATGCGGAAATTGTCTCATTTCAAGATAAAAATAAAACGCGCTATCCAGTAAGCAGAAAGCTTTTTGCCTATACGTTTGATATTGAGGAAATGAGGAAATTTTCAACCTATGTCCCATCAGGAAGTGTTTATAAGCGCAGTATTCATGAGAAAATAGGAGCTTTTGACCCTGAAATGCACAATTATTGGGACTGGGACTTTTTCCTTCGTGTCTCAAAAGAAGGCTTTACGATCAAAAGGGTACCCACAGCTAGTGTGATCTATGCCTTTTCAGACAATGGTGATAACCAGTCAGCCGAGCTTCACGGAGCACGGGAAAACTATTTAAAAGCCTTATGTGAAAAACACCAATTAGGTGATCTTCCAACAAAAAATTTCGCTGTCCTGCTGGAGGAGCCGGCCGTGAAAAAAAGAGAATCCGCAAGCGAAAGGGTATGGGATGGTGAACCGGTGAAATCAAGGCTGGTCGACGGTCAGTGATTAAGGCTTTTAGGGTGGACTGGCGGTTTTTTTAAGTGGATCGCTTGAGATTTTTTGCACACTGATTAATTAAATCTGTTGCTTATCCTTCAGACATCTAACATATCTCCTATTCAAGTTCTGTCGATAGATTGCTATAATCGTAGATGGAAAAGGAGGCCGCATCAATGAAGCAACTGCTGAACGACAGCTGGTGGAACCAGTTAAAAGAAGAATTTGCAGCACCCTATTATCTGGAACTGAGAGAACTATTAAAAAAAGAATATAACAATCAAACCATATATCCTAATAAGGATCATATTTTTAATGCCTTGCACTATACCACATATGAAGACGTAAAAGTGGTGATTCTTGGACAGGATCCATATCATGGGCCGAACCAGGCACATGGACTTAGTTTTTCTGTACAAAAAGGCGTTAGGCAGCCCCCTTCGCTAAAAAATATATTTCTGGAGCTGAAGGAGGATATTGGCTGCAGCCTGCCGAACCACGGGTCACTAGAAAGCTGGGCAAAACAAGGGGTTTTGCTGTTAAATACGGTGCTTACGGTACGAAAAGGCCAGGCTAATTCCCACAAAGGAATAGGCTGGGAAACCCTCACTGACCGTATCATTGACGTCCTAAATATGAGAGAAAAACCAGTCGTCTTCATTCTATGGGGAAGACATGCGCAAATGAAAAAGGAACGGATTGATACGTCCAGGCACTTTATTATCGAATCCCCGCATCCGAGCCCTTTTTCAGCGCATAAAGGCTTTTTCGGCAGCAAGCCATTTTCACAGGCCAATCATTACTTGGAAAAAATCAATGAAAAGCCGGTTGATTGGTGTATTGAGGACGAATAGCGATACAGGCACATAAGAACTAAATCAAGCACATAAATTGAGAACAACCTCTAATACCGACACAAACCATTGGAAAATCTGCCAGCGAATTCTGCGGGCAGATTTTTAACATTTATTTTCATTTAACCTCTGAAACTACTTTTTTAACTGGTATTGATGCAAAGAAAATCGCAGCAAACACAAGTGAAATGCCTATCACATGTAAAAAAGTCAGTTTTTCACCAAGTATAAGGATTGACAAAATGGCTGTACTGACAGGTGTGATAGCGGATAATACTCCGGCTGTTCCGGCCGAGATTTTTGTCAATCCTTGATATAAAAGTAGAAAGGCCACCACAGTAACAATTATTCCGTAATAGAGGATGATCCCATATGTCTCAAACGTAATCACAGGCAGCGAGACTTTTTTAAATTCTTGCAACGAAAAACGAAAAAACATAATTGCACCATAGATGGAAACGACTGTGGAAATTCCGAGCGGGCTGACTCTGGCGGAGACAAGCTTCCCTAAAGAAACAAACAAGGCCTCGCATATGACAGCAGCTAAAATAAATACGTTTCCCAATAAGTGCCCGTCTGTTTCATTTCCGGCAGAAAACCCGGTCAGCTGCAATACGGAAGCACCTGTAACAGCAAGCAAAATAGCGGCAAAGCGGTGGAGTGTCAGCCTCTCGCCAAAAAGAAAAAAAGCCAGCAGACAAACTGCTGCCGGCGCAGTGCTACTAATAATGCCGGCGTCAATTGCTGATGTGGATTTTAATCCTGTGAGCATAAAAATGTTAAATAAGAATACGCCGCAGAGTGCCTGCAACAACAGAAGCAAAGCATCCTTTATTTTTAAAGAAGGGCGCCCTTCATATAACAACCAAATCGGCACTAGGATAGCTGAAGCAATAAGGAAACGAAGCTCTGAGATTAAAAAAATCGGAAGCTTCTGAATGGACAGCTCGCCAGCAACGATCGAGCTTCCGACGATCACCATCGCAAAACGTATAGATAGGATTTCATCTAGCATATTCACCGTCCTGCTTGAGCAAATCAGCAGCCACATCAAGAATACTTTCGGGATACTCCGCAAGCCTATGGCAGAAATACAAAAACCAATCCTGTCCGTATGTTAAATATCTTTTAGTTTTATAGCCTTTTTCCTTCAGTTCATCCAGTACCCCTGTGTTCACGCCGTAAAGCATTTCAATTTCGGTATAAGGGATGGAAATAATTTGTCTATTTTCCAGTGCTTGAAGGAGCTTCGAGTCGTGAGTGGCAATGGACAGCTTTTTGTCCGCATCAATGATTGCTTTAGCAAAAGTTATGTAGCTTTCATTTAATTCGGGTGACCTGGACAAGGCAATCGAGACATCTTCTTTATAAGCCCCTTTGACAAGTCGTATTTTACCTGGTGACCTTAGTACGCGTGTGAGATCCTTCTCGGTGCGAAACAAATGTGCTTGTATCGTAATTCCTACATTCGGAAAGAGTCTTGCTGCTTTTTCATAAACATTTAATATACTGTCAGTTTTAGAGGACTCTTCCATGCTGATCATGATATCAATGTTATACGATAAAGCAGAAGCTGACAGAGAAATGAGATGTTCATATTGCTTGTCTTGGTCGCCGTTTAAGCCAATATGAGATAAATCGAGGGAAACGGTTTGTTCAATTCCTTTTTGCCCCATTACATGAATAAGCTGCTCAAATTCATTTATGGCTTGAATGATTTCCTCATTACTTCTCGCGTTTTCCCCAATGTATTCAAGTGAGACGGAATGTCCGCTACGAATAAAGCGTTCATCCTCAGTTAAAGCTTCTTCTCTTTTTTCTCCGCATATGTACATGTTTTGCCGCTTTTACAAGCACCTCGTATACCTCAGGTGAATTCTTGACAAAATCCTTAATTTCCGGACTACGGGCAATACTTTTTAACGCTTGCTGAATTGTTACTTTCTCACCGGCTCCTTTTTTTGTCTTTCATCAAAGGTAGCATGGTAAAATGGTTTTACTTAGACCCAATCACGTATTTATTTATTAGAGCCACTTTGAAAAGGAGTGAACAAAGCTGCTTTTATCGATTGATCGATGTAAAAATATTCCTTTGATTCGCCAGGTCTACAATGAAATAAGTGGAAAAATTTTAGATGGCAGTCTTCCTGCAGGGGAAAAGCTTCCGTCGTCACGAGAGCTGGCCAAAGCGATTCATGTATCAAGAAACGTCGTTTTAGAGGCATACGATCTGCTGATGGTTGAAGGCTTTGTTTTTTCAAAAAAAGGCTCAGTAACATATGTGGCAGAGGGTGCCTTTTTGAAAAGGGAATATTGGGAACAGCCTGTTTCTTCTCCCATTCATAGCGTACATAAAAAAGAAATGATCCATTTTCGTTCCGGAATACCCGATTTAAGGCATTTCCCCCGTAAAATTTGGGCCAGGCTATCACAAGCCGTGTGGACCGAGATATCAGATCATACACTTGGCTACGGATCACCTGAAGGGGCAGAGGAACTTAGGAGAGAGCTAGTTTCTTATTTGCTTAAAACAAGAGGAGTCAAATGCTCGAAGGAACAAATCGTGATAACTTCCGGAGCAACACAAGCTTTAACGATAGTAGGAAGAATGCTGCTGAGGGAAGACGATCCGGTAGTGCTGGAGGATCCAATCACAGATGATATTCAGCAAATCTTTAAAAATGCAGGCGGTAATCTTTACCCTGTATCTGTGGATGAAGAAGGACTGGATACCTCTTTGCTTCCCGAAAACGTAATCCCTGCATTTACATTTGTGACACCCTCCCATCAATTTCCGCTTGGCGGGACTCTTTCCATCCAAAGAAGAATCGAATTGCTTCAGTTTGCTAGGAAAACCAATTCGTATGTTGTAGAGGATGATTACGACAGTGAATTCCGTTATGACGGGCCGCCTCTTAGCACGCTGCAAAGGCTTGATCCACATCGAGTCATCTATATAGGATCGTTCAGCAAAATTTTATCGCCGGCTCTGCGGATCGGCTACATTATTCTTCCGAGCAATTTGGTTGAAAAATGCCGATCCGTCAAATGGTTTTCCGATCTGCATACACCTGCTCCGGAACAGCTGGTACTTGCGCGTTTTTTGGCAGCGGGACATATGGACCGATATGTAAGCAAAATGAAGAAAGTGTATCGACAAAGAAGAGATTTGATCATTAACAAATTAAAAGAAGCTTTTCCAGCGGATATTCAAATTTCCGGGCATTCGACAGGCTTGCATTTCATTGCCGATTTTCCGTTTGCGACTTTTTCAGAAAATGATTTACTCCAAATGGAAGAAGACGGAGTGAAGCTCTATTCTGTTGAACAGCATGCGATAACGAGGGGAATCCATAAGGGAAAGCTTGTCATTGGCTACGGCCATTTAAACAACGAAGAAATTCAGCAAGGGATTCGTTGTTTAAAAAATGCAATAGACCGTCTTATGTGAAACCTGTTCGTTTTTGTTAAAATATAAAGAGAAAAGTTTATGTTACGGAGGAACAAATCATGAATATTCACATATCAGGCCTGCTTCAAAAAATGGAGGAGGAACTCCAAAAGGCGAAAAACAGCAACGGGAACGAGGAGATCAAGCTCCATGCCGCGGTGATCAAATCGCTGTGCGACGTTATTCTTGAGTCCGGCCAATCGGACATTCCAAAAGTCCAAGAAAAAAAGGCACCAGCAATAAGTGATCAATCGGAATCGATGCTTCATCAATTAATGGGAGCGGAAGGAAGCCGAAAATACGAAGAAACGAAGAAAAAAGAGAAAAAAGATGATGAAGCAAACGGTGATTCTATATTTGATTTTTAAACAAAAAACCGACAATCTTGTGTCTGACGAAGACGAATCGGCCAGTAAAGCATTAAAATTAAATTGATCTTTTTTGAATAGAAGGGCGGTAAACTAATATGAAAGTATTTATTATCATAGGAGCCATCAATGCCATGATCGCAGTAGGGCTTGGTGCTTTCGGCGCGCACGGGCTTGAAGGCAGGATTCCTGAGAAATATCTTCAGACATGGGAAACAGGCGTGAAATATCATATGTACCATGCGTTAGGTATTCTGGCTGTTGCGTTACTTTTTGACAAAATAGGCAGTGTGGCCAGCTTGACTGCAGCGGGATGGCTCATGTTTGTAGGGATCGTACTGTTTTCCGGGAGCTTGTATGTATTAAGTCTTACACAAATTTCAGTGCTCGGTGCAATCACCCCTCTAGGCGGATTGTCCTTTATTATCGCCTGGGTTCTTGTCGTAGTAGCTGCTGTGAAGTTTTTGTAAGAAAAAAACACCTTCGAAAGCGGAAGGTGTTTTCCTATCTAGGAGAATAGCTGGCCATACTGTATGGATATTCATAGGCGATAGGTTCATCGAAAGTAATATAATCGAGATATACGGTAAGGAGGAGATACCTTACTCCTGTTTTTGGATCACTAAGGATAATATGATCTCGTCCTGCTGCCTCAATTTCCCCTTTAAATACTTTTGCATTCCATTCTTTATTGTTTTCAAAGGTCATGTAAACTGTGGCAATTTTTCCTCTGTTAAGCCTGAGAATATTTTCAATGTAAGACTCTTCAAGCGGCAGCTGTCCAGGAGCGGACGGACCGGATGGTGTTGGTGCAGACGGCATTGGAGGCACCTGCAAGCCTTGCTGCTGCCCCGGCTGTCCTTGTTGTTGATCTTGCTGCTGCCCCGGCTGTCCTTGTTGTTGCCCTTGCTGCTGTCCTTGCTGTTGTCCCTGCTGCCCTTGGGGATAAGGAAAGCCCTGCTGCTGCCCTGGCTGTTGAAACCCCTGCTGCCCTTGGGGATAAGGGTTTTGCCCGAATTGTTGAGGGGAAAAGCCTGGCTGCATAGATTGTGAAAATTGATTTCGAAATCCCTTCAATTTCCTTCCTCCTTTTTCATAGACAGATAGACGACGCTGCTTTTTGCCTTCTGCCTCAAATCACTAATTTTGTAAGTGTTTTTTATGGATGGCAAGAAATAAAGACTAAATTCTTTCATCCATTCAAACTTATGTTGTGAAGGGAACGGATATGCACTAAATGACAGTAAAACAAAAAAGCTCCCCGGAGGAAGCTTAAAAAGACAAAGCGAGGAATGGTAATAAAATAACCAGAAACAGCAGGAGAACGAAAAAGGCTGATATAAGGCAAGCTCCAAGGCTCCTCCATCCGGAAAAACGATGTGCTTCAGCAACACTTAATACAAAAACGACAAAACTCCATATCGATAAAGGGATCTCAAAAATGAATAGAATCATCTTGGGGATATTTGTAATGTCGATGCTCCAGAACATACTCGAGAATGCATCTAATCCAAACAGCAGCAATTTGGGGATCCAAAAGACAGCGAGTAAGATTGTCAGTACGTTTTGCCCTCTCGTAACTGCCGTTCTTAGATCTTCAGCGTCCCCTTCACCGCCAAACCAACTTCCTGTCACTCTTAGTATAAAACCAAACAAATATAAGGCGATGATTCCCATAATTGCTCCAACGATAATATTAATGATAACGTTCGATGCTGTTAGACTGTCTTTTTCCAACTGCTCTATTGATGTAATGATGCCAGCTAGAGCTGCAAGCAGTCTGGCGTTTTTTTCTGGAAATGGAGAATCAAGAAATTCTCTGATGATGCTTCGAGGAGCGATCCAAACCTTGAACCAAGGCGTCACCCCATACGGCTGCGCTTGATCTTTCGTTTCCATTCGCTTCACTCCTCATGAAATTAAAATTGAACGGATTCTTCAATGAATGCTTTTAAATCACTAATAGCAACCCGTTTTTGTTCCATCGTGTCACGATTGCGAATCGTTACTTGTTGATCTTCTAATGAATCAAAATCAAATGTAATACAGAAAGGTGTACCGATCTCGTCATGACGGCGGTACCGTTTACCGATGGAACCTGCATCGTCATAGTCAATCATGAAGTATTTAGCTAAATCTTCAAATACTGCACGGGCTTCGTTTGAAAGCTTTTTCGATAGTGGCAATACCGCCGCCTTGTATGGTGCTAATGCCGGGTGCAGCCGCATGACCGTCCGTGAAGAGCCGTCCTCTAACGTTTCTTCTTCATACGCATCAATCATATAGGCCAATGTTACCCGGTCAGCGCCTAAAGCTGGCTCGATGCAATAAGGTACGTAGCGCTCGTTCGTTTCCTGGTCTATATAGTTAAAATCTTCACCAGAATGCTCCATGTGCTTTTTCAAATCGTAATCAGTACGTGAAGCAATCCCCCATAGCTCACCCCAGCCGAATGGGAACTTATATTCAAAGTCTGAAGTTGCGTTACTGTAGTGGGATAGTTCATCCTCTTCATGGTCGCGAAGGCGAATATTTTCTTCTTTTAGACCGAGTGACAATAACCAGTTATTGCACGTTTCTTTCCAATACGTAAACCATTCCAGCTCAGTACCCGGTTTGCAGAAAAATTCGAGCTCCATTTGTTCAAATTCACGAGTACGGAATGTAAAGTTGCCTGGAGTAATCTCGTTACGAAAACTTTTGCCAATTTGGCCGATACCAAATGGAAGCTTTTTACGCATCGAACGTTGGACATTTTTAAAGTTAACGAAAATCCCTTGAGCTGTTTCAGGGCGAAGATAAATTTCGTTTGTCGTGTTTTCAGTTACCCCTTGGTGGGTTTTGAACATTAAGTTGAATTGGCGAATTTCTGTGAAATTGGCAGAGCCGCATTCAGGACATGTAATGTTGTGCTCTTTGATAAGGTTTGCCATCTCATCAAATGAAAGACCGTCGACAATCATTTCAATGTCTTTCTCTTGAAGCTTTTCTTCGATTAATTTATCCGCACGATGACGCGCTTTGCAGTCTTTACAATCTATCATCGGGTCGTTAAAGTTACCTAAGTGGCCGGATGCTTCCCACGTTTTCGGGTTCATTAAAATCGCCGCATCCAATCCCACATTGTAAGGGGATTCTTGAACGAATTTTTTCCACCAGGCTTTCTTAATATTATTTTTTAATTCGACGCCAAGCGGACCGTAATCCCATGTATTGGCAAGACCGCCGTAAATCTCAGACCCTTGAAAAATAAAGCCGCGATGCTTGGAATGAGATACGATTTGATCCATTGATTTTGACATATTTGTTTCCTCCTGTAATTAGGCTGTTGTTTATATAATAAAAAAATCTCTCGTCCCCGGGCACTTCACTGACATGCCCAGGGACGAGAGATAAATTCCCGCGGTTCCACCCTGATTGATACAAAAACTGTATCCACCTTATATAGGATATACTCTGGATTGCCTTTTCCTAAAATCATTCTCTAGGCTTTCACCATCCCTAGATCGCTTGGTTGAAGAGGATTTTAGTACTATTGATCCTTCACCGTACAAATATAAATTTTTGTAGCTATATGCTAGCATATTCCAAAGTGAGAAACAATATTTAGACGAAAATAATTATATTTCATTTGCTCTGGCAAATGTTTTAAACATAAAAGAAAGCAGGCAGCTTGTCAGCATCAATCAAGTTGCCGACAAAAAATGATCCGAATTCGCCGTAGCGCGCGCTTACCTCATCAAATCTCATTTCGTAGACCAGCTTTTTAAATTGAAGGACGTCATCGGAAAACAAAGTGACTCCCCATTCGTAATCATCAAAACCGACGGATCCGGTGATGATCTGCTTCACTTTCCCTGCATAGCCGCGGCCAATCATTCCGTGGCTTCTCATCAGACTTTTCCGCTCGTCCATTGAAAGCATGTACCAGTTGTCATTGCCCTGTCTGCGTTTATCCATTGGATAGAAGCAAACGTGTTTTGATTCCGGCAATTTAGGATAAAGCCGTGCCCGAACATGTGGGTTTTGATAGGGATCGCCTTCTCCATCCGCCAAGTAATTGCTTAGTTCAACGACAGAAACGTAAGAGTACGCCGGTATTAAATATTCGGCAATCGCTGACTTATTAAATTCAAGCTCAATTTCATTAAGCTCTTCCATTGTTGACCGCAGAATCATCAGCATAAGATCAGCTTTTTGGCCGACAATGCTGTATAGAGTGCTGTCTCCGCTTTCGAGGTCTCTTGCTGCTCCCCATTTTTTTAATAGTCCAGTAAACTCTTGAATGATTTTTTCACGTTCATCTCCTGGCAACAGCTTAAAGGAAGCCCAATCGATAAGGCGGAAATCATGCAAGGCATACCAGCCGTCCAACGTTTTTGCTGCTTCATTTGCTTGCTGTTCACTCATTATATTCACTCCTAAACAATATGTACTCGTTATTTTCTTTACTATAACATAGTTTGTTCGATTCTTCGGAGATGAAACCTTGGGCGGATTTGGTATATTTTGTGTCAGAAAGGTGAAAGTAAAATCAGCATTCTTTTGCTTAAATTAATTTGAAAAATAAGAAATTGTTTTGAAAGCGCTATAATACAAAGTGAATGTTTGAATTTGTTTGCAAGCATAGTATCCTTAACTTATGTACTTACCAAGGAGGTAACAAAGTGGCAGATTTATTTACACTCATTGAAGAAAAAGTAAAAGGGAAAGACGTCCGAATTGTTTTTCCGGAAGGAACAGACGACCGGATATTAACAGCTGCAATTCAGCTAGCAGGCAAAAGTATTCTTCAACCAATCGTTGTTGGAAACAAAGAGGAAATTACAAAAAAAGCTGATAGCTTACATTTAAAGTTAGACGGCGTTGATATTTATGATCCACATACATACGAAGGATTGGAAGAGCTGGTTCAATCATTCGTTGAGCGCCGTAAAGGCAAAGTAACGGAAGAGCAAGCGCGAAAAATCCTCTTAGATGAAAATTATTTTGGAACGATGCTTGTCTATAAAGGCCTTGCGGATGGACTTGTAAGCGGCGCAGCACATTCAACGGCTGATACCGTTCGCCCAGCACTTCAAATCATAAAGACAAAAGAAGGAATCAAAAAAACGTCCGGCGTCTTCATTATGGTTCGCGGCGATGAGCAATATGTCTTTGCAGACTGTGCCATCAATATCGCCCCAAACAGCGACGATTTGGCAGAAATCGCAGTGGAAAGTGCAAACACAGCGAAAATGTTCGATATCGATCCTCGTGTGGCCATGCTGAGCTTTTCAACAAAAGGATCCGCAAAATCGGATGAAACAACAAAAGTAGCAGAGGCAGTAAAAATAGCGAAAGAAAAAGCACCTGATTTGACATTGGATGGAGAATTTCAGTTCGATGCCGCATTTGTCCCGTCTGTTGCTGAGAAAAAAGCTCCGGACTCTATTATTAAAGGAGACGCTAATGTCTTTGTATTCCCGAGCCTTGAGGCCGGCAACATTGGCTACAAAATTGCGCAGCGTCTCGGAAACTTCGAGGCTGTCGGACCGATCCTTCAAGGCCTCAATCAGCCTGTGAACGATCTTTCGCGCGGATGCGACTCTCAGGATGTTTACAACCTTGCGCTGATTACAGCCGCTCAAACCCTTTAATAAAAATCCTGCAAACAATGGTTTGCGGGATTTTTGTATGGCTTATGCTATAATGATGTCGGTTTGAAATCGTATGGAAAGGGTTATTGATAGATGTCGAATCATTCGATTGAATTACTTATTCAGCCGGAGTGGCGGATTATTGACCAATCCGGAATGGGCTTTCATTTTGATGCTAAGGAATCCTTTGCCATCGATGATACTCTATGTACATTCGTTGGAAAAGGTATCTCTCCTGCGACTGCTCGTTCATGGGTTCACCATGATACCATTGTCCTCGGAATCCAGGATACGAAGCTGCCCTATTTGTTAGAAGGGGTCGAGCTTCTTGAGGACGCAGGCTACCGGGTAATCGTCAGAAATTCAGGCGGACTCGCCGTAGTTTTAGATGAAGGCGTACTTAATATCTCGTTAATTTTCCCGGAAAATAAAAAGGGGATTGATATCGACAGCGGGTATCGGGCGATGGTTGAATTGATAGACGGAATGCTCGCTTCCTTTGGTGTAGAAATAAAGGCATATGAAATCATTGGCTCGTACTGTCCCGGAAGCTATGATTTAAGTATCGGAGGCAGAAAATTCGCCGGTATTTCCCAACGCCGGATGCGGGGCGGAGTTGCTGTCCAAATCTATATCTGCGCAAATAAAAGCGGAAGCAAACGAGCAGAGCTGATTAAACAATTTTATGAGACTGCTTTAAAAGATAAAAGGAATGCTGTAAAGATTGCCTATCCTGAAATCGTTCCGGAAAGTATGGCCTCCCTTTCAGAAATAATCGGACAAGAGATAACAGTTCCTGATTTAATGCTCAGGCTCCTTACCCAATTGAAAGACCTGAGCCAAAGAATTTACTCTGCTCCTTTATCTGAAGAAGAACAAACGGAATTTAATAAAAATCTAAAAAGGATGGTTGACCGGAACGAAAAGGCTTTTATATAGGCTTTCTTTCGATTCTGTTTAAATACGAAAACGCCAACTATATTAGCAAACTTGTATAAATCTTTCTCAATTTGGAAATTCTAATATCAACCAAATAATATGGGGGTTGAGAAAGATGACAAAGCAAAGACAGGATGCATGGTCTGAAGAAAATGATCTATTGTTAGCAGAAACGGTACTGCGGCATGTAAGAGAGGGCAGCACACAACTGAATGCGTTTGAGGAGGTCGGCGACAAGCTGAACCGCACCTCAGCAGCTTGCGGCTTCCGCTGGAACGCTGTCGTAAGGCATCAATATGAAAAAGCACTATCGCTCGCGAAAAAACAACGAAAACAGAGAATGAGAGCTATGGGAAAAGGCCAGCAGGCGAAAAAACGCCTTCTGTACAATCCGCCGGCTGCGGGTCAGGTGACAGAAGAAAAGAAACCGCTTGAGAACGAACAAAAAGAAAAGGTTCCGGCAATTTCCGAAGAGCATTTGCCTTATGTAGATGAGAGCTTTAAAGAAGAGTTAGCTAGTTTATCCCATCTATTAACTGGCTCTGCTCAGCCTGAAGTGAAGACTCAAGACGAGCTGACAATGAGTGACGTCATTGATTTTCTTAAAGGATATCAAGGTCAAAAATCTACAACATTACAGCTTGAAAATGACCGCTTGAAAAACGAAAATCAAGAACTCCATCTTAAAATTGAAAAACTGGAAGCCGAAGTCAAAAAGCTTGAAAAGGATCAAGTGACAGTTCAAGAGGATTATGAAACACTAGTGAAAATCATGAACCGTGCAAGAAAGCTAGTTTTATTTGAAGAAGAAGACCATTCATCTTCCCCTACATTTAAGATGGACCGTAACGGAAATCTTGAAAAAATGGCGGAATAATAGCAAACAGCCTCGGGTCCCTATGGAAATGTAGGGCCCCGAAGCTGTTTTTGTTTGCAAGATCGCTTGTCGTGCAATTAACTTTGGTAACGGTGCAAATATTGCTGTTATCTGTGCAATTCCTGGTCCAACGGCGCAATTATCCTTGTAACCGGTGCAATTCCCAAGGGCAACGGTGCAAATATCGTTGTTACCGGTGCAATTCCCAAGGTCAACGGTGCAATTATCGCTGTTATAGGTGCAATTCCGGGGACAACGGTGCAAATATCCCTGTAACCGGTGCAATTCCCAAGGTCAACGGTGCAAATATTGCTGTTATCAGTGCAATTCCCCGGGTCAATGGTGCAATTATCATTGTTACCGGTGCAATTCCCACAAAACAACCCGTCCGCACCCTCAATTCTCAATCTACTGTCCACTCGCGACAATAGAAGAGCGAGCACCCGATCGATCCCCTGGCGCCAATCAGCGCAAGCGGCCTGATCATCAGCGCTATCCCTAACGTCGTCGCCAGAGTCTAGAGCATGTTCAGCTGATCGCCGGTTTTCCGGATCCACTTTAGCAGCTTGCGGTCTTGATCAGGGGCTGCAATTACGGAAATACCAATTGGTAAGCCGTCTACTTCAGCCCAAGGGAGAGTGATTTGCGGAAGTCCTGCTAATCCAGCAATACAGGTCATTTCAAGCGTCTGCATTCGCGTTTGATTTAATGCTTCGCCTACCGCGTTTCTAAGCGGGGCTGGTCCCGGAGCCGTCGGCATAATCAGCACGCCGTTTTTCCCGAGAAGGGCTTGCATTTGCTGGCGCAGTCTTTTTCTGACATTGTTGTATTTTTCTCTGATTTCTTTATCCAAGGTGCTTGCCCAGTCGAAGCGGCTGGCAATATCTTCGCCGAATTCAGGTTTTTCTTGTTTGATCCATTCTCCGTGGATCTCCCAAATTTCAAGACCTTGTAAATGACGGAACGCTTCTCGCAGATGAGACAGTCCATTAGGATGCAGGACAGTTTCGGATTGATCCGGTACCGTTTTCGCCATCTGATCGATAATGTCTTTTACAGCTAGCTGGGTTTGCGATTCCAGCTGGCTTGTAATATCAGGAACGAGAAGTGCTTTCTCAAAATCCTCATCCCCATCCTGCAAAAAGTCGTCCGCCTCTTCAAAAAGGACCTGGCACACTTTTTCAAACACATCAAATCGTTTAGAAAGAATTCCTGCCGTATCAAACGTAGGAGCAAGCGGGATTAACCCGTCGGTTGAGATAAGCCCGTGTGTTGGCCGATAGCCGTATACACCGCAGTAGCTGCCGGGTATGCGGATGCTTCCGCCTGTATCTGTCCCAACGGTGAAATCAGCAAGACCTGCTCCTGCAGCTACGGCAGAACCACTCGATGAACCGCCGGGGATCCGTTTGGAATCAGCCGGGTTGACAGGCGTACCGTAGTGGAGGTTTTCTCCATTTAAGCTGTACATCAATTCATCGGTTATAGTCGTTCCTTTTAATGTGGCTCCGTTTTGCAATATAGTTTCTATAATCGCAGCATGCTTCTTAGCTTTCTGGTGAGTCTTCAGCCAATCCGGATTTCCGGCACTTGACGTATAATTTTCAATATCAAATACATCCTTCACTGAAAAGGTCAAACCATCAAGAGGTCCTGATTTCAAAGGCTTCACAGTAATCGTTTCGTTTATGTAAGCATTCCAAGCTGTAGTCATTCACTTTCCCTCCGTCACATGAATAATGTGTATATTCTGACTTTAAATCGAGAAAAAAGCAAATGTTTTATGAAGATTTGCAATTGATTCTCTGCTTGCAAGGATCCTTAAATCCTTGTAAAATAACGGATAGCGTATAGAACTATGAAAAAATGCAGATCGTATGAAAGGAAGCGTATGAAATGGGTAACGAATTTCGAGTGTGCGATGATTGCCAAGCTACCAATCTGAAGACGCTGTTGCCGCGCCTGAAAGAAGTTGATCCCGATTCTGATATAAAAATTGGCTGTCAATCCTACTGCGGACCGGGACGAAAAAAGTCATTTGCTTTCGTTAATAATCGGCCTGTTGCTGCACCAGATGAAGATCAGCTGATTGAAAAAGTAAAAAGAAAAGTGAGATAAACTCATCAAAAGCCATGGCCGATGCCGGGCTTTTTATTATCAAATAAAAAAATACTATCACTCAAAATGCATGGGACAGGCTTTTTGACCTACGAAACAAAAACAAGGAACAAATTCAAGGATGTTTTCAAAAAAAAGACCGTTTATAATAGAAAACATATCTCGGAAAGAAGTGGACGGATTTATGGCTTATGAAAAAGAGAAACTATCTGAAGAAAAGGTATTTAAAGATCCTGTTCACCGCTATGTGCATGTAAGGGACAAGCTGATATGGGATTTAATTGGCACACGTGAGTTTCAGAGACTGAGACGGATTAAGCAGCTCGGAACCACATATTTAACCTTTCACGGGGCAGAGCATAGCAGGTTCGGCCACTCTCTTGGCGTATATGAAATTGTCAGGCGTATGGTCGATGATGTGTTCAAAGGCAGGCCGGAATGGGACAACAGTGAGCGTGATTTATGTCTTTGTGCCGCCTTACTTCATGATTTGGGCCATGGGCCATTCTCCCATTCATTTGAAAAAGTGTTTCATTTAGACCATGAGAATTTCACCCGTGAAATCATTTTAGGTGACACAGAGGTCAACCAGGTGCTAAGGCGGGTCGGTGAAGATTTTCCTAAAGCCGTTGCTGAAGTGATCGAAAAAACGTATAAGAACAAGCAGGTAATCAGCCTCATTTCAAGCCAGATTGACGCAGACCGGATGGATTATCTTCAACGCGACGCCTATTATACCGGCGTCAGCTACGGCCACTTTGATATGGAACGGATACTCCGGGTCATGAGGCCGAGAGATGATCAGGTCGTTATAAAACAAAGCGGCATGCATGCTGTAGAAGATTACATTATGAGCCGATATCAAATGTATTGGCAGGTGTATTTTCATCCTGTAACGAGAAGCGCCGAAGTGATATTATCGAAAATTTTACATCGCGCAAAGCAGCTTTATGAAGAAGGCTACCAATTTAAACATACTCCGGCTCACTTTTACTCAATCTTTGAAGGGAAAGTAACCCTGTCCGATTATCTCAAGCTTGATGAGTCCATTATTCTTTATTATTTTCAAGCATGGGAAGAAGAAGAAGACAGCATACTTTCCGATTTGTGCAAGAGATTTAGCAACCGTCGCCTTTTTCAATACGTAGAATTTAACCCAAACGAAGAAATGGTCAAGTTTTTTGAGTTAACGACGTTATTTAAGCGGGCGGGAATCGATCCAGACTATTATTTAGTTGTTGATTCTTCCTCCGACCTTCCATATGACTTTTATCGTCCGGGAGAGGAAGAAGAACGCCTCCCTATTCATTTGCTTACGCAGGACGGCAGTTTAAAGGAGCTTTCCAGACAATCTGATATCGTCGATGGCATTTCGGGAAAAAGGCGTACTGATCATAAGCTCTATTTTCCCCAGGATTTGATTATGGACCTTTCCGTAAAACGAGCGGCTAAATTAAAAATAAAAGAATTGTTAAAACTGACTTAAGAGATAAAGGAGATGAAGGGGTTTTGTTGAAAGAACACGCAAAGCTGATGAAGGTCTTCTCGGAATCGGGGGAAATCATCGGCCGCAAGAAGCTGCAGAAAATGATTTATATTGCAAAAAAATTGGATCTTCCCTTTTATGAAAAATATGATTTTCACTTTTACGGCCCTTATTCGGAAGAATTGACGCTGCAAGTCGAGGAGCTTTGCAATTTAGGTTTTCTGAATGAGGTAAAAGAAAAAAAGGGCGGTTATTATCAATATCGTTACGCCTTGACTGACCAAGGAAACGAATTCTTGAATCGCGCCGAGGTGAATATGCCGCCGATTAAAGAGTATATGCTCGATCTAAACGAACAGTCATCCCGGTTTTTAGAGCTTGTCTCAACGATTTTATTCTTTGACAATCTTGAAGATGACGAAAAAAAAGACAAGGTTTTTACTGTTAAGAGCAAGCTGCGTTATACAGATGAAGAATACGCAGAAGCGATCGGGTACATAGGTAAACTAAAGCAGATCAACGAAAATCCGTCTCACTAGGGCGGATTTTTTTGTTGGAGTATCAATGTTCAACGAATCCCATTTACTGTATGATTGAACAAAGGGGGATGTTAAATGTTGGAGCAATCGGTTTTAGAGGTGTTTCAAAGAATTGTCGGCGCTGAAAATGTTGAGCATACGAAAGCAAGCCTATTCTCTTATTCGTATGATGCAACACCGGGCTTTCAATCGATGCCGGATGCTGTTTTGTCTCCGAGAAACAGCGAAGAGATTGCGAAGATTATTGACGTGTGCCGCGAACATCGAATCCCAATCGTCCCTAGGGGTTCAGGAACCAATCTGTGCGGCGGGACGTGCCCAACTGAGGGAGGGGTCGTTCTGCTTTTTAAGCATATGGATAAGATTTTGGAAATTGATGAAGAAAATCTGACAGCTACCGTTCAACCGGGGGTGAATACGCTTGATTTTATTCAAGCTGTTGAGGAAAAGGCTCTGTTTTATCCGCCGGATCCAAGCTCTATGAAAATATCAACGATCGGCGGCAACATCAGTGAAAATTCCGGCGGGCTGAGAGGATTAAAGTATGGCGTCACCCGCGACTATGTCCTTGGCCTTGAGGTCATTCTCGCCAATGGAAAAACGATTCGGACAGGCGGGAAATTGGCAAAAGACGTTGCTGGATACGATTTAACGAGACTTTTCGTCGGGGCAGAAGGGACATTGGGGATTGTCACTGAAGCAACGTTAAAGCTCATTCCTCCTCCCGAGACGAAGCAGACAATTCTCGCGATCTATGACGATATCGGTGCTGCTGCAAGAAGCGTTTCGTCGATCATAGCAAATAAAATCATACCGGCGACGCTTGAATTTTTGGATCAGCCAACCATTAAGGTGGTAGAAGATTTTGCGCGGATTGGATTGCCAACTGAGGCTGATGCGATTCTATTAATCGAGCAGGACGGGGCTTTTGAGGTTGTCTCCCGCGACATACTTAAAATTGAAGCGATTTGCTTACAGGAGAACGCATTAAATGTAAGCGTTGCCAAAACCAAGAAGGAAGCGGAGGCTTTAACAACCGCAAGAAGATCGGCATTGTCGGCGCTTGCCCGTTTAAAACCGACAACGA
Source organism: Bacillus capparidis (assembly GCF_017832095.1). Lineage (NCBI taxonomy): Bacteria > Bacillati > Bacillota > Bacilli > Caryophanales > Bacillaceae > Bacillus > Bacillus capparidis. The sequence continues at coordinate 757,313 of NZ_JAFDST010000002.1, read as the reverse complement.
TTCTAGAAGATGCCACCGTACCGCGGTCGAAGGTAGCTGAGATGGTGCTGGCCATTAAAGAAATTGCTCAAAAGCATCAAGTCGAAATTTGTACATTTGGCCATGCGGGAGATGGCAATCTGCACCCGACCTGTATCACCGATTCGAGAGACAAAAGTGAATATGAACGCGTTGAAAAAGCCTTTGAAGAAATTTTTGAGAAAGCGATAGAGCTTGGCGGGACGATCACAGGTGAACATGGGGTCGGCCTCATGAAGGCGCCTTTTCTGGAATGGAAGCTGGGTGAAGCGGGCGTCGAGGCGATGAAAGCAATCAAGACGTCATTAGATCCCGAAAACATCTTAAACCCTGGCAAGATTTTTGCAAAGGCTTCCCGCAAACGGGTGGTGTCCGGTAATTGAATACGCAAGAAAAAATTCAAACCGATTTTAAAAAACGGATGGATGAAGAAGAGCTTTTGAACTGCATGCGCTGTGGTTTTTGCCTACCTTCATGCCCGACCTATATTGAAACAAATAAGAATGAGGCTGCCTCTCCAAGAGGGCGAATCGCTTTAATGAAGGGTGTCGTTGACGGACATATCGAGCCTGATAAGGATGTAGAACGTCAGCTCAATTTATGTCTAGGCTGCAGGGCATGTGAGCCGGTCTGCCCAGCGGGGGTCAAATACGGCCAATTACTCGAAGAGGCGAGAGACATTATCGAGCAGAATAAAAAGCACAGCTTGCCTGTCAAAGTATTGCGAAAAGCGGTTTTTCATCACTTTTTCCCTTATCCTAACCGCATCCGCGGAGTGATGGGGCTTATGTCTTTTTATCAAAGAAGCGGTCTTCAGACGGTTGTGAGAAAAAGCTGCGTATTGAAGCTCCTGGGCGAAAATTTGTCTGATATGGAAAAAATACTGCCGAAGGTGCCGGAGATAAGGAAAATGAAAAGCCGTCCGCACCATGTAAAACCCGAGGGGAAAATAAAAAAACGAGTGGCATTCTTTAGTGGCTGTTTGATGGATACGATGTTTTTACCGACAAACGATGCAACGATCAAGCTGCTGCAGCTTGCCGGCTGCGAGGTCGTTATTCCGAAGGAGCAATGTTGCTGCGGAGCTCTTCATGGCCATAGCGGCGAGAAGGAAAAAGCAAAGGAGCTGGCCAAACGAAATATTGAAGCGTTTGAGGATCTGAAGGTTGATGCCATTATCACTAATGCCGGAGGCTGCGGAGCTTTTCTTATCGAATACGATTATTTGCTTAGAGACGACCCCAGATGGGCTGAGCGGGCATTGGCATTCTCCTCAAAGCTGAAGGACCTGTCCGCTGTGCTCACGGAACTCGATTTTCACAAACAAAAGCTTTCTTTACAAAATGAAACGATGACTTATCAAGACTCCTGCCACCTTAGAAACGTCATGGGAACCTCATCACAGCCGAGGAAACTGCTTCAAGCGATTCAAGGGAGCGAGTACAGGGAAATGAAGAATGCCGATCGCTGCTGCGGGTCAGCGGGCATTTACAATCTCGTCGAACAAGAGATGTCCATGCAGATCCTTGACCATAAGATGGAGAATGCCGAAGCATCCGCAGCAACCATTATTGTGACGGCTAATCCCGGGTGCTTACTTCAAATGAAGCTGGGCATACAAAGGGAGGGTCTCGAGAATAAGGTGCGAGCCGTCCATATCGCAGATCTCTTAGTAGAAGCCATAGCAGATGATAAAAACCAGAAACCACTTTAGGGTGATCTGGTTTCTCTTTGTTATTTTATTTATACATAGGGCATGTAGAACCATCAATAATTTTGTGTAAATGCCAGGGGAAATTAACTCATGAAAAAGTGCAAGGTTATTATCTGATCTGTTTTCCTCGGAATTCTTCTATTATCCGGGATTTTAATCAACGAAAATAGTCATCAAGAAGAATCAAATGATTTCAAAACAGCGGAGAACGGTTGGTTTGGTTAAGTCCGTTTGAGTGAAATGTTTTAATATAATACAATGAATACTACGGGAAAAGATAAGTGGTTATACTTTTTAATTTCAGAAGAGTGGGCGTGAAGAAATGATTAAAACAGCTATTTTCGATTTTGATGGAACCATTGTTAACTCAAGAGGACTAATGGTGAAATTTTATAATGAGCTGGCTGAGAAATATAACTATAAAATTATTGAGCCTGATGAAATTGAATATTTAAGCACCTTGTCTATTCCAGATCGATGCAAAGTACTAAGGGTTCCTCTTTACAGAGTGCCTCAGATGGGGATGTATGCAAAAAGCAGATATCAGGAAACTATTGGTTCCTTAAAGACGAATGAAGGAATTAGAGAGTTGGTTTTCGGCTTGAAAGAAAAAGGGTATGTTCTTAGTATCATTTCATCAAATTTGAAGCCGAGTATCCGTACCTTTTTAAAAAATAATAACATGGATATTTATGATCACATTTATCCAGCAAAAAAATTTTTTGGTAAGAATCATACAATCAATACTTTTATGAAGAAATTAAAAATAAGTTATGACGAGGCTGTATATATTGGCGATGAATTAAGAGATATAGAAGCCTGCCGCAAATCAAATATTAGGATTATTTCAGCTGCATGGGGATATGATTCAGCTGAACTGTTAGCAAAAGAAAATCCAGATTATCTTGTTTATCGTCCGAATGATGTCCAAAGTGTAATTGATGAAATGGACAAAGAAAGCACGATGATATGATTAAAAACCGACGGAACTCCGTCGATTTTTTAATTCGCCCCAAGTCTGCGTATCGGCAGCTTCCAATTATAAGTGTAGGAAAGGACACGCATAATAGTTACGAGGCCAAATAATATATACAATTCCCAAGAGTTTGAAGCGATTTTAAGTCCAATAAGTATGCCAGCAAGAATAGCCCATACTGCATATATTTCGGACCGTAACACAATCGGTTTCCGTCCGGCTAATAAATCGCGAATAATTCCGCCGCCGATTCCTGTTAAAACAGCTGCAACAATCACTGCACTGAGTGGATGGTTCATGTTTGAAACATATATCGCACCTTGAATCGCAAAGGCAGATAAACCGAAGGCATCGAACAGATTGCCCCATCTTTGCCAATGCTTCAGGAGATTAGACGGGAATAAAAACACTGCTGTTATGGATAACAAAGCAATTTGAAAAAATAATCCCTGCTCCCATAAAGCAGAGACTGGAACACCGATTAACAGGTTTCTTATTGCCCCGCCGCCAAAGGCAGTGACAATTCCTAAAATATAAACGCCAAAAATATCATATTCTTCTTCCATGGCAATAATGGCTCCGCTGACAGCAAAAGCTATTGTACCAATCATACTTAAAACTTCCCAAGTCATTTCTTATCCGATTTCTCCTCTATTACTAATTTTATTAATAAACAATAGTCATTCACTCTTTTTAACAAACAATAAAATGTTATCACGGAAGCAGAAAAATACAAGAAAATTTTTATTGAAAAATACAGCTGCGGGCCGAGAAAAAAATCGATTGAAGATTTTTTGGCATAGGCAGTTTAATGATTGTCTCAGGAATTTTATATGGTATTACTTCCTAAAGAGAACAGCAGCAGTGAAGTCGTGACAAAAAAAGCTGTCGGTTTAGAAAAGAAAGAAAGGATATAGTATACTAAAAGGAAGAGCTTTAAGAGAAAGAGGGATTTTGCCATTTGGATATTTTTTCGAACTTTTTAGCGTTTCCTTTAGAATATATTCCGTTTGTCGCGATCACGTTAATCGCCGCCTTTACTGTCCATGAATTTTCTCATGCTTATGTTGCATACCGATTTGGAGATTCGACTGCGGAAAAACAAGGGCGGCTGACACTGAACCCGATCAAGCATTTGGATCCGTTTGGGACGATTTTGATATTTCTCGTTGGTTTTGGGTGGGCGAAGCCTGTCCCCGTTAACCGGTTTTTCTTTAAAAACCCTCGCAGGGCAGGAATACTCGTTTCATTTGCTGGACCGTTCAGCAATCTGGTCTTAGCGTTTCTTGGACTTTTCTTGCAGGTGATCCTTGCGAAGCTGCCGTTTATTGCCGGACTGCCTGACGGATACTTGCAGTCTCTCACATTGTTTTTTAATATTTGGGTGCATTTAAATTTGGTGCTGTTTTTATTTAACTTAATGCCGTTTCCTCCTTTGGATGGATTTCGGATCATACAGGACCTTGTTTCCCCTGATGTACGGGCAAAAATGACCCAGTACGAGTCTTATGGCGCCATTTTATTCTTAATTTTAATCATAACGCCGTTAGACAATATCTTAATCTGGCCGGTTTTAGATAGGGGAATGCGATTCACCCTTAATGTCTTTAATACACTATTACAACCATTGCTTTAGGAGGTTTTCTTATGGAAGGCGGAAAAAAGAAAAAATCGATTGGTTTTAATATCATTAAAAATGATCCTACGGACGGCCATGGCGGATATGGAGTAGGCGCACTAAGCCTGGATAACATTTCTCCTGTATTTGTTGATGTTGAGGAGAAGGAAGCATTTGTTGATATCGGCGCCATGCACGCGAGAAGCACGGTAGAAAAAGGAATCAAATTTCTTCCCAATAAAGAGGAAGTGCCAAACGGAAAGCCGTTTTGGCTTGTATGGGTTACGATCGACCGAAAAGAAGAAGGGCCGTATTATGCCGGTGTCACAGCCTGTGAGATGACGGTAGACAGGAGCATTCGACGCGGCTACAAATCTCTTCCGGAGCACGTCAATCTTATGGACAAATCGATGAAAAGAAAAATAATTGTTGATAAAATGGATGACAGCTCCAAGCAAGTGCTTGCAGATTTTCTTCAAAAGCACGACAAAGGATTTTGGGACCGATCAACAGATGAGTTAAAAGATCAACTCTTACAAAAGTAAAGTAAGAATTTTCTGTGAAAATATACTCAAATAAGATGGACATATACTCTCAAATTTGATATATATATTCTAATAGCTGGTTTTACACCAGACCATGGAGAGCTTCGGGCTGAATCTAAGCCCGGGGTTTTTCATTTATGGATCTTGCGGATATAACGATAATTATACTCAAATAAACAGAGTCACTTGATCCGTCGTCGATCAAGTGACTCTTAATTTGTTAACCGGCTCCCAGCCACTTTTCCCACCATTTTGGCCGCTTATTTTCTTTCTCAGCTGGTTGTACATTTTTTTCTTTCTTCTTCATCTCACCATTACCATAGCATACACCCGTCGGTTCGGTTCCTTTTACAAAATAGGTAAAGTGTTTATTGGCACAGCCAGGACCTGCTTCGAAGCCGGTCTTGGGATCGATATATATTCCTGACACGCCTGCAGGCGGTTTGAAAAAAGCTTCTGGTTCGTTTTCCAATGCTTTTTCCATAAAGCCGGCCCAAATCTGCTTGCTGTAGCTTTTTTCAGCAACAGAGTCGATCGTGTAGGTTTTATCATAGCCGGTCCACACGCCGGAAACCAGTCCTGGATAAAAGCCGATCATCCAGCTGTCTGTTTCTGTCGTGCCGGATTTCCCGGCATAGGTGCGGGTCAATTGATCAGAAATCGTACGACCTGTCACCGAAGTATAGCTGTTTAAGGCTTGGTCGAACATTCCCGTCATCATGCTTGCGGTGACAAATGCCGCCTTTTTATCGAGAATCTGTCCGTCGCTGTTCGACTCTTCATAAAGTACATTGCCTGAGGCGTCAGTCACCTTCTTGATAAATACCGGAGTAATTTCCCTGCCGCCATTTGCAAGAATGCCGTAAGCGTTAATCATTTCAATCGGTTTTATGGGCGACGTCCCTAGCGCCAGAGAAGGAACCTCAGCGAGCTCATCCTTTATTCCCAGTTGCCTTGCTGTCTGAATGAGCTGATCCATCCCGAGAAATAAATGCGTTTTTACAGCAAATATATTATCCGACAAGGCAAGAGCTTGAAGAAGCGTAATGTTGCCATTCGCATAATAACCATTGTAATTAGCGGGTGAATAGGCTTTTCCGCCGGGCTCAATCGTAAATGTAGTAGCCTCGCTTTTCATTAGGGTTGATGGAGAAAACCCGTGCTTGATTGCATTGTAATAGAGAAGGGGCTTCATCGTTGAACCTGGCTGCCGTTTTGCTTGTGTCACTCGATTGAAAGGGCTTTTCTCATAATCAACACCCCCGACTAATGCAAGCACGTGGCCATTCCCGGGATTCATTGCGGCAAATCCAACCTGGATTTTTGACGTGTTATCAATACGGCGGTTAATCTCTTGTTCGGCAATTTCTTGCATGCGAGGATCGAGTGTTGTATATACGTGTAAACCGCCAGTCTCTATTTCTTCTTTCGATAGCTTCAGGGTATGCTCCAGTTCTTTCAATACCGCATCATAAAAATAAGGGGCTGGTTTTTTTGGCATATCACTATCTTTCAGTTGACGTATAGACAGGGTTCGCCCACGCAATGTGCTTTCTTCTTTTTCAGAGATAAAATTTTGCTCTTCCATCATATGAAGTACAGTTTGCTGTCTTTCAATTGCTTTATCTCTATTGATATACGGTGAATAGATGCTCGGTCCTTTTGGGATGCCTGCTAACATTGCCGCTTCTTCAATATTCAAATCCTTAGCTGGCTTATCAAAATAAAACCACGAGGCTGCCTCCACGCCGTAAGCTCCGTGCCCGTAATAAATCGTGTTTAAATAGCCCTCCAGAATTTCTTCCTTTGAGTAATTTTGTTCAAGGCGTATCGTATAAAAAGCTTCGTTCAGCTTTCTTTTCCAGGTTTTATCATGATCCAAATATAAGTTTCTGGCATACTGCTGGGTGATTGTGCTTGCCCCCTGCACCATCGCCAATGCTTTAAAGTCTGCAAAGGCAGCTCCGGCGATCCGTTTGATATCAAAGCCGTGATGATCAAAAAAATGCCGGTCTTCTACGGCAACAGTCGCATTGATGATTGCAGGGCTCATTTCATCGAGGGAAACCCAATACCTTTTTTCGCCGTGATGGGTTTCGCCAAGCTTAGCTCCGTCATTTGCATAAAGAATGGTAGACTGATTCACCTTTACCGACGGAGGTCCCTGCCACTTCGCAACGAGAATGACACTTAATAGAATCGTTGAAAGAATGGCTAAAGCAAATAGACAGATGAAAAAGCAAGCGCGCAAAGTTTTCATCGTCATTCTAAGGCGTTTATTTGCCATCATATCCAATGCCTTCACCCCCTACCTGGTTTATCTTTATTTAGTATGTGGAAAGTAAGGGGCATCTAAACATAAAAAGAGCTGAAAAATCATTTAGTGCGCTTCATCTTTACAATTTTTCCGGCTTACACTATACTTTTTCCTTGGGCAAAAGATGAAATTAATAGAATCTAAAATCCATAAAGTGAACCTCAATCAGCGAGGGTCTTACTGCCCGTTAATACGGGATAAATATCAAATGACTGAAAGGGAGTAAATGAATGAGCGAACTATGGTATACAGAAAAGCAGACGAAAAACTTCGGCATCACAATGAAGGTCAAACAAACCCTCCATCGTGAACAGACCGATTATCAGCTGCTGGAAATGGTAGAAACAGAAGAATTCGGGAACATGTTGTTTCTTGACGGGATGGTTATGACATCAGAAAAAGACGAGTTTGTTTATCATGAAATGGTTGCACACGTGCCGCTCTTCACCCATCCAAATCCTGAAAATGTTCTAGTAGTAGGTGGCGGTGACGGTGGAGTTATCCGCGAAATACTAAAGCATCCACAAGTAAAAAAAGCAACATTGGTGGATATCGATGGAAAAGTGATCGAATACAGCAAAAAATTTCTGCCATCCATTGCCGGTAAACTTGAGGATGAGCGGGTAGAAGTGCTGGTTGATGATGGCTTTATGCATATCGCTAAGGCTGAGAACGAGTATGATGTAATCATGGTCGATTCAACGGAGCCTGTAGGGCCTGCCGTTAACCTTTTTTCAAAAGGGTTTTATTCCGGAATATCAAATGCGCTAAAAGAAGACGGCATTTTTGTCGCGCAAACAGACAATCCATGGTTCACTCCAGATTTAATCACAAATGTCCAGCGTGATGTCCGTGAAATCTTCCCGATTACTAAGCTTTATCTTGCAAACATACCGACGTATCCGAGCGGTTTGTGGACATTTACAATCGGTTCAAAAAAATACGATCCGTTAGCTGTTGAAGACGACCGCTTTTTTGATATCGATACAAAGTATTATACGAAAGAAATTCACAAGGCAGCCTTCGTGCTTCCGAAATTTGTGAGTGATCTGACGAAATAGCTTAAAATGTAGAATTCACTAAATGTTAGTGGATTCTTTTTTTGAATGATAAATGAAAAAATAGAAATGCTAAGGAGGGATTTTCATGGCTTTATATTGTGAAGGAGGAAGTTGATGGCTAGTGAAGGGAAGTTTAAGAAAACCATCTCATTATTTGATCTGATTCTTATTGGACTGGGAGCAATTTTTGGTTCAGCTTGGTTGTTTGCCGTTAGCAATGTCGCTTCTAAAGCAGGGCCGATCGGTAGTTTATCCTGGATCATAGGAGGAATAATCGTACTATTAATCGGTTTTATTTATGCCCAGCTCGGTGCAGCCATACCTAGAACCGGGGGAATATTACGCTATCCGGTGTATTCTCACGGGCCATTGGTCGGTTACCTTATCTCTTTTATTACTATCGTTGCTTACACGAGCTTGATTTCTATCGAAGTGACAGCAGTCAGGCAGTATATCGCGTATTGGTTTCCGAATCTGACAGTGGAGGGTTCAGAGTCGCCGACAATATTGGGCTGGTTTGTCCAATTTGGGCTGCTTTGTTTATTTTTTCTCCTCAATTATTGGAGTGTAAAAACTTTTGCCAAGTCCAATATTATTATTTCTATTTTTAAATATTTTGTCCCGCTTACAATTATCGTTGTCCTTCTATTTCATTTTAAATCTGCCAATTTAACAGCAGCTGGGTTTGCACCTTTTGGATTCCAAGGCATACAGGCGGCGATTTCTACAGGCGGAGTTATGTTTGCCTATCTGGGGCTTCATCCTATTGTATCTGTCGCAAGTGAAGTGAAGAATCCGCAGCGAAACATTCCGATTGCCTTGATCGTTTGTATTGTCCTGGCTGCCGCGATCTATACTACTCTGCAATTGCTGTTTATCGGAAGTATACCAACCGATATGCTGAATAATGGGTGGGAAAACATTCAAAGTGAATTTCCGCTTCCTTTCAAAGATATTGCAGTTATGCTTGGATTGGGTTGGCTTGCTACTCTAGTCGTAATGGATGCCATTCTATCTCCGGGAGGAAACGGCAATATTTTTATGAATACAACAGCACGTTTAGTATACGCGTGGTCGCATACCGGGACTCTGTTTAATGTTTTTTCTAAGGTACATAAAGAAACGGGTATTCCCCGTGCTTCGCTATGGTTATCCTTTGGCATGTCAGTTTTTTGGACGCTGCCTTTTCCGTCCTGGAACGCGCTTGTTAATGTCTGCTCCGTTGCCTTGATTCTCTCATATGCGGTGGCTCCAATCTCGTCTGCTGCGTTCGAAGTAAATGCAAAAGACCTTAAGAAGCCATTTAATTTAAAAGGAATGAGTGTGATCGCGCCTATTTCATTTATTTTTGCCACTTACATTGTCTATTGGTCAGGCTGGGGTACGATCTCCTGGCTGTTGGGGTCTCAGCTCGTTATGTACGTCATTTATTTGGCTTTCTCAAAATATGTCCCAAAAGAAGAGGTCAGCTTAGCCCAGCAGTTGAAATCATCTTGGTGGATCGTGGCCTACTATTGCATGATGCTTGTGATATCCTATTTTGGCAGCTTTGGAGGAGGACTCGGGCTATTGAGTAATCCGGTTGATCTCCTGGTTACTGCTGCGGGTGCTCTGGTGATTTACTACTGGGCAAAGTATACGGGCCTTCCAAAAGCAATCATTGACTCAGATCGAACTGAAAGTAGCTCCTTGGATGTTGAAAAATGATATACACGAATAGAATGCTATTTCTTTTTATGAATAGCATTCTTTTTGTTTTCTAGCTGGATTTTTGTTAAATTTTCTCAAATATTGCAAAGAAATTTAATGTTTTAAAATAATTTGTCATATGATCTTACTTAAAATACAAACATCGTCAAAATATATGTTACTGTATGCAAAAAGAATCGTACTGTTGGCGGTGTTGAATTCTGTTAAAAAAATTCAGAAATATCAAAACAGTGAAAAAGTACTAAAAGGAGGAACACATGTGATTAAAGAATGGCACGAGCAAGCAGAGGGAATGTTCCAACAAATGGTCGAATGGAGACGTCATTTACATAAAAATCCCGAGCTCTCCTTTCAAGAAGTTGAAACGCCAAAAATGATTGCCGGAATACTTGAAAGCTATGGTATTGAAGTTCAAACAGGTGTTGGAGGAAATGGAGTTGTCGGAAAAATATCTGGAGGAAAGCCGGGAAAAACGATTGCATTGCGCGCCGATTTTGATGCGCTCCCTATTCAAGACGAAAAAGAAGTGGAGTATAAGTCGGAAGTTCCGGGTGTGATGCATGCCTGCGGTCATGACGGACATACGGCAACCTTGCTTGCAGTAGCAAAAGTATTAAGCGAAAATAAGCACCTTCTTGCTGGTAATGTCGTGCTTATTCACCAGCATGCTGAAGAAGTATTCCCCGGTGGAGCCAAAAGCATGATCGACGACGGATGCTTGGATGGGGTGGATGTGGTCTTCGGCACTCACTTATCTTCACGAGCCCCGCTTGGAACGTTTTGTTATCGAAGTGGATATACAATGGCGTCAGCCGATTCCTTTGAAATAAAAATTATCGGGAAAGGCGGGCATGGTTCTTCGCCTCACGAAACAATTGACTCGATTGCTATCGGTGCTCAGCTGGTTAACCAGCTGCAGCATATCGTAAGCAGGCGGGTAGATCCACAAAAATCTGCTGTCGTTTCTGTCGGATCCTTCCATGCTGGCAATGCCAATAATGTAATTGCTGACTCTGCGGTTATTACGGGCACTGTCAGAACGTTTGATCAAGAGATTAGAGCCTTTGTTGAAGAAGAGCTTCGAAATATTGTCGACGGGGTGTGCAAGACGTTCCAGGCCGAATATGAGGTTATCTATAAAAATGGCTATCCTGCCGTTTACAATCATGAGGCGGAAGTCGAGGTGTTTAAAGAGGTGATTTCTTCTTCCGCAGGTGAAGAGACACTGGTAGAAACACCGCCGATTATGGGAGCAGAAGACTTTGCCTACTATTTGCTGAAAAAGCCGGGAATGTTTTATCACACAGGTGCCAGAAATGAAGATATCGGAGCGATCTATCCCCACCATCATCCGAAATTTGATTTTGATGAACGGGCGATGGTGCATGCTGCAAAATCTCTTTTGTCCCTTGTCTATCATTATTCTGCGGTCAAAACTGCCGAGTCGGTAGTCTAAGAAGCTGGCAAACAACCAATTGGAGGTGTGCAAGAGTGGCCCAACCATTTTTCAAAGTAGATAAATTAAAAACAGCATTTTCAACAGATAAAGGGGAAGTTGTATCGGTTGAAGAGGTTTCCTTTGCGCTTGAAAAGGGTGAAACACTTGGCATTGTTGGAGAATCAGGCTGCGGAAAGAGCGTTACCTCTTTGTCGATCATGCGTCTTTTGGGAAAGCATGGATATATAAAAGAAGGCTCAATTCAGTTAAATGGAATTGACATCCCCAAGCAGACAGAAGCGGATATGAGGCACATCCGCGGCAATGAAATCTCAATGATCTTCCAGGAGCCGATGACGTCGCTCAACCCTGTTTTCACGATTGGGAACCAGCTGATTGAATCGATCAGGCTTCATACGGACATGAACGCAAAAGCGGCGAGAGAATATGCGATTGAAATGCTGAAGAAAGTAAAAATTCCAAGGTCGGAGGAAATTATCGACCAGTATCCCCATGAGCTCTCAGGCGGTATGAGGCAAAGGGTCATGATCGCAATGGCCTTATCCTGTCAACCGAACCTTTTAATTGCCGACGAGCCTACAACTGCTTTGGATGTCACGATACAGGCGCAGATCCTGCAGCTAATGAAGGATTTACGGGAGGATTCCAAAACCGCCATCATTTTAATTACCCACGATCTAGGAGTCATTGCCGAAATGGCTGATAAAGTACTTGTTATGTATGCCGGTCAAGTGGTAGAGGAAGCGGATGTTTTCACATTATTTGATGATCCGAAGCATCCTTATACGAAAGGGCTGATGCAATCGATCCCACATCTGGAATCGGACAAGCATGAAAGGCTCTATTCGATACCTGGAACAGTTCCTACTCTTCAAAATATGCCGAAGGGATGCCGGTTTCATACGCGGTGCCCACTTGCAATGGAGAAATGCCTTGAGGAGAAGCCGCAGTTGGATTCCCTTGCCGGAAAAGAGGCGCATAAGGTCAGGTGCTGGTTGTATGAAGATCAGTTATACAGCGAGGCTGCTTTAGAATTGGAGGTGCGTGCATGAGTGTTTCGATGGCTGAGAAGAACATAATTGAAAAGCAAACGGACAAGCCGCTCATTGAAATTAAGCAGCTGAAAAAATACTATCCGATCAAAAAAGGGATTATATCGAGGACCGTTAGCCACGTCAAAGCAGTGGATGGATTGAATTTTGCTATTAATCCAGGTGAAACGTTGGCGCTGGTTGGCGAGTCCGGCTGCGGAAAATCGTCAACAGGTCGGACGATAGTTAAGCTGGAAGAGCCGACGGAAGGGCAAATCATTTTTCAAGGAAATGATTTATCGACACTTAAAGGAAATGACTTGCGAAAGGTACGCCTCAATCTGCAGATTATTTTTCAGGATCCTTATTCATCACTGAATCCGAGAAAAAGAGTGGGAGATTTGCTGGCTGAGCCGCTTTTGGCACACAAGCTGGCCGGCAAAGAGGAGGCAAACAAGAAAGTGGAGGAGATCCTTGAAATCGTCGGCCTTACGAAACTGCATAAAAATCGATATCCCCATGAGTTTTCAGGCGGGCAAAGGCAAAGAATCGGAATTGCCCGTGCGTTAATTCTGGAGCCTGATTTAATTGTGTGTGATGAACCAGTTTCCGCACTTGATGTTTCCATTCAAGCGCAAATCCTTAATTTGTTAAAGGATTTGCAGAAAAAATTCCGTTTAACCTATTTGTTTATTGCTCACGGATTAGGAGCAGTGAAATACATTAGTGATCGAATCGCCGTCATGTATCTTGGAAAAATTGTTGAAATCGGAAAAACGGAGGACATTTTTAAACATCCGAAGCATCCATATACGCAAGCGTTGTTAAACGCCTATCCAATCCCAAATCCACATTTGCGGGACCGGGAAAGAATTGTGCTTGAAGGAGATGTACCCAGTCCTGCGAATCCCCCGAAAGGATGCAGCTTTCACACAAGATGCCCAATCGCGAAGGACATTTGCCGACAGCAAACACCGAAGCTGCTTGGCAGCGATCAATCTGTTGCTTGCCATTTTCCGCTGCAAGGAGGTGTGAACTAATGTTCCAGTATATTGTGCGAAGGACGCTTATCGCAATCCCTGTTCTGCTAGGGGTAACGATCTTTAATTTTCTCATTGTAAACATGGCACCCGGCGATCCTGTCGAAATGTATATTAATCCTGATGCAACTGAGCAGGATATCCAAATCAAAAGGGAAGCCCTTGGCTTGAATGACCCTATTTATGTCCAATACTGGCACTGGCTGATCAATGTATTTAAAGGAGACTTTGGCAATTCCTTTACGACGTATGAACCGGTCATGGGTATGATTGCTGAAAGGATTGGCCCAACCCTTCTTCTGATGGGATTTTCTCTTGTTATTGCCTACTTAATTGCCATTCCGATCGGGATCATCAGTGCGACGAAGCAGTATTCATGGACAGATTATTTAACGACAACGTTCTCGTTTCTCGGTATCTCAATTCCGCATTTCTTTCTCGGTTTGGGAGCTATCTATGTTTTTGCATTAATTTTTCAGGTGCTGCCAACCGGAGGCATGAACACGTTAGGCGGCTCCGGCGGATTTATGGATACTTTTCTTCATATGCTGTTGCCGGGCCTTGTTCTGGGAACAGGCATCGCAGGAAGTATGGTCCGCTACGTCAGATCGAGCATGCTGGAGGTGCTGGGGCAGGATTATTTACGGACAGCCAGGGCCAAAGGAGTAAAAGAATTTGTTGTCACAAATAAACATGCGCTGAGAAACGCACTTATTCCAATTATTACAATTGTCGGTATGGACATCCCTTTATTGATCGGGGGAGCAGTTGTTACCGAACAAATCTTTCAATGGCCGGGGCTGGGCCAATTAACGATCCAATCCATTGGATCCCGGGACTATCCTACCCTGATGGCTGTCAATTTATTGGCTGCGTTCGCTGTATTATTCTCTAATTTACTGGCTGATGTTCTATATTCCGTAGCTGATCCGAGAATCAAATACAACTAACAGAAAGGAGTGCCTGCTGTGTCTTTGGCAAATCCAAAGGTCGATACAGAGATAAAATTGCCCGATGTGACGGAATCTTTAGGGAAAGAAGAAAGCAATCTGCGTGTCATTACGCGAAGGTTTTTTAAACATAAGCTGGCGGTTGTCGGACTTGTTATTTTTACATTGATTGTTCTTGTTGCTATATTTGCTCCGGTTCTGGCGCCACTTAGTCCCTATGCCGTACATGGGGAATTCGCAGCCTCTCCGTCAGCTGCCCATGTCTTGGGTACTGATCAAGTGGGAAGAGATTTATTAAGCAGGCTGATTTATGCTTCCAGAGTTTCTCTCTCAGTAGGGATTGGGGCTGTTGCGATTTATATCGTCATCGGAACTGTTCTTGGGGCAATTGCCGGCTACTTCGGCAAATGGGTGGACGCGGTAATTATGCGTTTAACAGATATTTTTATGTCATTTCCATACTTAATGGTCATTCTTGTATTGGTGAGTATCGTTGGCCCGAGCCTTTTTAACCTTATTGTCGTAATTGGGTTGCTTGGTTGGCCATCTGTCGCCCGCCTCGTCAGGGGGAGTGTACTGGCTGTGAAAGAAATGGATTATATTAAATCGGGTGTTGCTCTTGGCTACTCTGCACCTAAGATCGTGTTTCAGCACATTTTGCCGAACTGTCTGGCTCCGATACTGGTCAATGCGACGTTTGGAGTGGCGTCTGCTATTATTCTCGAAACATCATTAAGCTTTCTTGGTATGGGTGTGCAGCCGCCAACCGCAAGCTGGGGAAATATGCTGACGGAAGCACAGTCTCTCACAGTATTAGGAACTCAGCCCTGGCTTTGGATTCCGCCTGGTTTAATGATTGTACTATCCGTTCTATCGATTAATTTTATGGGCGACGGGCTGCGAGATGCCTTGGATCCAAAAAGCTTTAGATAATACATCAGTTTGTAATTACGGAGGGGAAAACCTATGAAGGCTTTAAAAAAAATTTATTGCAGCATCGCCATCTTATCTTTGATCGTGCTTGCAGCCTGCGGCGGCGGGGGAACGAACACCTCATCAAACAGTTCCGGAGGGCAAAGCATGTTTATCGGCATGGTCAATCCGCCTGTTACCTTTAATACGATTAATACAACAGATGTTGCCGGACAGTTTATCGAAAAATTTATGTTTGATACGTTTTTGGATATGGATGCGCCGCAAAGCTTTACGCCCAAGCTGGCGGAATCATTTGAAACAACCGATAATCAGAATTTCACAATTAAAATCCATCCAGATGCCAATTGGTCTGACGGGAAGCCAGTGACAGCAGATGATGCCATTTTTACTCTGAATCTTGTTGCGAATCCGAAAACAGAAACAAGCGTAGGTAACTACCTTACGATCATTGATGGATTAGACGCAAACGGAAAACTTGCTGAAGGGAAAACGGAAATCCCATCGGTGGTAAAAGTCGACGATAAGACGTTTACTTTTAAAACAAAAAATCCTGTCGATGAGAATTTAGTGAAAGAACAGCTCGGTTCAAAATTTATGATTTTGCCTAAACACGTGCTCGGTGATGTAAAACCGGAGGATCTATCGAAGGATCCATTTATGCAAAAACCGACGGTAACCAACGGCCCGTTTAAATTCACGCAGTATAAGAAAGATCAATATGTCGAATTTGAAGCAAATAAAGACTACTATAAAGGCGAGCCAAAGCTGAATAAAATGTTTGTGAAAATCATGCCTGCTGCAAATATAGTAGCGCAGCTGCAAACAGGTGAGCTTAGCATGAATGCTGCTGGCGGAATTGGAAAAATTGCCGCCCAAGATTTCGAAACGGTACAAAATCTCAGCAATGTTACGACCAAGTTCGATAAAACGTTTGGATACCAAACCATCATGTTTAATACCCAATCAGAAAATGTCGGCGATGCGAAAATCAGACAAGCGATTGCCTATGCAATTAATCGTCAGGCCATCGTGGACAAGCTGTTAAAAGGTCAAGGAGAAATTGTCGATGGACCGTACACATCCGTCAGCCCTTATCTAGATAAAGAATCTCAGAAGTACACGTATGATCCTGAAAAAGCAAAGCAGATGCTGCAAGACGCCGGCTGGGACTTTAATAAGCCGCTAAATATTATCGTACCTACAGGAAACAAAGTTCGAGAACAATCTGCCGATATTATCACCCAGGACTTGGAAGCGATCGGGTTAAAAGTGAAAACAACGACCTACGATTTCCCAACACTGCTGGCTACTGCGAAAAAAGGAGCCTATGATATCATGTTCATCGGCTTTACGAATACACTTGATCCAGATATTTCTACTATTTATAAAACCGGCGGTTCATCGAACTATCCAAAATACAGCAGTAAACAGACTGATGAATTACTAGAAGCAGGCAAAGCCGAGCCTGACGTAGAAAAACGAAAAAAAATCTATTCAGAGCTGCAAAAATTATGGAATGAGGACCTGCCTGTATTCACACTATACTCTGACAATGACTTTGCAGCAGTAAGCAAAAAAGTAGAAGAGGGAGAACCGAAAGTATTCGGCTTTCATAAAGATCTTCAAAATTGGTCGCTGACTGGAGCAAATTAAAACGAGCACCGGAAGTAATTTTCCGGTGCTTTTTGGATTTCAAGCCAAGCGTGCGATTATCAGGCAAGATCGCTCGTAAATAAGGTGGAATAGCGCATAACAGAGGAAAGATCGCGCATAACGAGGGAAAATCGCACATAAATGAGGGGAAATCGCGCATAACCGAGGGAAGACCGCGCATAACGAGGAAAGATCGCGCATAACCGAGGGAAGATCGCGCATAAACAAGATAGAATCGCGCATAAATGAGGGGAGATCATGCGAAATCCCAAACGATCTAGTATTTCTTATACAAGATCACAAAAAAATCCCGAAATCACAAATAACGGGACAAGATTGCCAAAAAAATCTCAAAATCGCAAATAAACAGGACAAGATCGCAAATAACACCTAAAAATCGCAAAAATCAGGTTCAAGATCACATTCAAGATCGCACAAACCTATTAAATCACGAGTACACAGAAAAGTTTGCACAAGCCCCCGTTGAAAATCTAAAATATATCAAAAAATACAAGCATACTGCTCATTTCGCCCTAGCCACCGAAAAGCCTCTTACCATTCCTGAAGAAAATTCAAAAGAACTGGTTTACAGCAATCAAACTTTTAAATTTTTCTTTTTTAACAAAGGCTCACAAACTCCTTTTACACCGGCCAGAGCTAACACAGCCAGTAATATCGTCTGCGGCCCGACATAAGCATCCGTTGGGTCAAAATATTCCTCCAGGGTATGGGCTCCTCCGGAATCTCCTCCGCCTCCCAGGGTAACTGCGGGAATACCGAGGTTGATCGGAACGTTGCTGTCTGTGCTGCTTGGCTGATCCAATTCCGGCTGATATCCCAAGCTTTCTGCAGAGGCAAGTGAGGCTTGGACGATCAAGCTGTCTTCGGGCTGGGTTCCGGCCGGTCGGTCGCCGACTAGCTTGCATTGAACAGAAATAGCATCTTGCGTCCAATGGGCGTTTTCTTCGTCCGCTGCTTGCTGGATATAACCTAAAATAACTTGTTCCAGCTTTGCTAATTCTTCTTGGGCAACGGATCTAATGTCTACTAGCATCGAGGCGTTTTGAGCAATCGTGTTGACTGAGGTTCCCCCATTTATGACCCCGACATTAAATGTCGTTTTCGGTTCCTTTGGCAGCTGAATAGAAGAAATATGATGAATCGCCCGCCCTAACGCATGAATGGCGCTTGCCGTTCCAAAGCTGCCGAAGCTGTGTCCGCCGGGTCCTGTAAACGTCACTTCGTATCTTCGGCTGCCGACACCTTGATAAACAACTCTGTCCGGAGTACCTGGCTCAATCGAAATAAAGCCGTCGATGTCGTTGCGATTTTGAAACAGAGCTTTTACACCATACAAATCACCAAGCCCTTCCTCGCCAACGGTAGCCCCGATCAGCAGGTCGCCCTCTGTTTCTATTTCCACATTCTGAAGCGCCCTGGTCAAGGTTAAAACAGCAGCCAGCCCCCTGCCGTCATCACTGATACCCGGCGCATATACCTTTCCGTCTTTTACAGCAGCTTTCACATCTGTCTCCGCAGGGAAAACGGTATCAAGGTGAGCGCAAATTACCAGTTTTGGACCATTTCCGGTTCCTGAGCGGAGGCCGAAGACATTCCCCGCCTCATCAGTTTCAATTTGTTGCAGCCCTAACTCTTTAAGCTTTTCGGCATACCTTTGGCCGCGGGCATCCTCGTAAAAAGTGGGGGCGGATATCTCGGTCAGTTCAATTTGATCAGTAGTCGTCCGATCGTTGTCTGCTTTCAGAAATTCCAAGCCTTTTTTCACTTTCAAATCATTCGAAAGATCTTCGAATACCGCTCGAATGTGGTTAGAAATAAATACCATAGTTAACTCTCCTTATCTGTAACAGTGCTTCTATTAAGTATATATTTTTTTCGACTTAACTGAAAGTTCTGATAAAATTATTTATGATAAACGGTAGAGGAAGTGTACAGATTCATGAGAGACAGAGGGTCTGCTGTTTTAATAGAAAACAACCAAGTCGCTTTAATCAAGCGAAAAAGAGAAGATTCAACTTATTATGTCTTTCCGGGAGGCGGAATCGAAAACGGAGAAACAGCTGAACGTAAAAATTACTGTGAAAGGCCTTCTGGCAAAAGTGAAGTTTATGGTATGCAATATTTTTTTCTCGCTGAAATCATTGGAGGTGATTTTGGCACTGGGCAGGGAAAGGAATTTTCCAATAAGAAAAGAGGCACTTATGAGCCGATGTGGATCGATATTCATTCTCTTTCTTCCATAGATATAAGGCCGCGGGAAGTTTCCGCGAGAATTCAAAGCTTGTTTGCATAAGGCAGGTTGAACTTTTTCCCGTGAATGATTATACTAGTCAAGTCATAGAGCAAACATGAAAAGGGAGTGCCGCAATGAATCGGGAGACACCCGTCAGCATTCATGTTCAATCGGTCGTAAACGAAGGAAAAGATACGGAGACGATTGAATTTCAGACGACAGGTCAATATTATTTAAAAAATAATAAAATTTATCTCGTTTATCATGAGGAACACGATTTAGGAAAAGTGAAAACAACGGTGAAAGCACACTCAGGTGAAGTGCTCATTATGAGGACCGGCGCGATCCGGATGAAGCAGCGGTTTTTGCCGGATGTTCATACGAGGACACTCTATAAAATGCCGTTTGGAGAGCTTGAACTGGGCGTGGAAACTAAAGAAATCGAAATTGGCTCCGGTACTATTCGACTTGTTTATGACATGCTTGTTGATCACGATCAGAGACATTTACATACATTGACTATCGCTTATAAGGAGGAGCAGGGATGAGTATTGTTGAAAAAATAAAAAATCAGCTGAAAGAAGAAATAAAAGCCGCTGTACTTAATGCAGGCTTGGCAGACGAAGCAGAAATCCCGGAGGTTGTTCTTGAAACACCGAAGGATAAAAGCCACGGCGACTACTCAACTAATATGGCGATGCAGCTTGCGCGTATTGCGAAAAAAGCGCCGCGGCAAATCGCTGATGAAGTCGTGTCTTCATTTGACAAGGAAAAAGCATCGATTGAAAAAATTGAAATTGCAGGACCGGGCTTTATTAATTTTCACATGAATAATCATTATTTAACAGAATTAATTCCTGCAGTGCTGGAGGCTGGCGAAGCTTACGGGGAATCAAACGTAGGCAAAGGCGAAAAGGTTCAGGTAGAGTTCGTCTCTGCCAATCCAACGGGAGATCTTCATTTAGGCCATGCGAGAGGTGCAGCAGTCGGAGATTCTCTTTGCAATACTCTTAAAAAAGCAGGCTATGACGTCAGCAGGGAATATTATATTAATGACGCAGGAAACCAAATCAACAATTTGGCGTTATCAGTCGATGCCCGTTACTTTCAGGCGCTGGGTCTTGAGAAAGACATGCCGGAGGACGGATACCACGGGGAAGATATTATCGAAATCGGAAAAAAAATAGCCGACGAATACGGTGACCGGTTTATTCATGAGGAAGAGATTGGGCGTTTGTCCTTCTTCCGCGAATATGGCTTGAAATACGAAATGGATAAACTGAAATCCGATCTCGAAGAATTTCGTGTGCCGTTCGATGTTTGGTATTCAGAAACCTCTTTATATGAAAATAAAAAAATCGACCAAGCACTAGAAATCTTAAAGGAAAAGGGCTTTATTTACGACGAGGATGGAGCTACGTGGTTTCGGTCAACTGACTTCGGTGATGACAAGAACCGGGTGCTCATTAAAAACGATGGCACCTACACGTATCTTTTGCCGGACATCGCCTACCATAAGGATAAATTAGACCGGGGATTTACCAAGCTAATCAATGTGTGGGGAGCTGACCACCACGGATATATTCCGAGGATGAACGCGGCAATCGAAGCAATGGGCTATCCGAAAGAGACGCTTGAAGTCGAAATCATCCAGCTCGTCCACCTCTATAAAAACGGAGAAAAAATGAAAATGAGCAAAAGAACCGGAAAAGCGGTTACGATGCGTGATTTAATCGAAGAGGTAGGCCTTGACGCTGTCCGGTACTTCTTCGCTATGCGGAGCGCTGATACACATATGGATTTTGATTTGGACCTTGCCGTGTCAAAATCCAACGAAAACCCTGTATACTATGCGCAATACGCTCATGCCAGAATTTGCAGCATGATAAGGCAGGGTGAAAGCCTCGGGATTCAAACAGAAGGCACTTTAGATCTGAAGGAAATTCATTCAGAAAAAGAATACGATCTGTTAAAGACGATTGGAAGCTTTCCTGAAATCGTGGCAGATGCTGCTGAAAAAAGAATTCCTCATCGCGTAACAAACTATATTTATGAGCTGGCGTCAGTACTGCACAGCTTCTATAACGCAGAAAAAGTGCTCGATCCTGAAAATGAAGAAAAGAGCCGGGCCCGTCTTGCCCTAATGAAGGCGACGCGTATTACATTGAAAAATGCATTGGAGCTGATCGGTGTATCAGCGCCGGAAAAAATGTACTCTTAATAAAAAATCTCCTTGCTGTTACAAGCAGCAAGGAGATTTTCTTGTAGAAGATGGAAACTGCCCATGCACCCTGCTAAACTAAAAGAAAGCGAAAGGAGGAACATAGGTGCAGAGAATAGAACGCGATCTTGGCAACGGTTTTCTGATCTCAACAGATAAACAAAAGCTGAATATTGAATTGATTCATACATTTTTAAGTGAGGAATCTTATTGGGCAAAAGATATTAAGAGAGAAGCTGTAGTGAAACTCATCTTGAATTCACCGTTATGCTACGGGATTTATGAAGCGTCAACAGGGAATCAAGCAGGGTTTGCCAGAGTTGTCACTGATTTTGTCAAATTCAGCTGGCTGGCGGATGTGTTTGTTCTGCCCGAATACCGGGGACACTCACTGGGGAAAAAACTGATTCAAAAGATTGTCAGCCATCCAGAGCTTGAAGGATGCCGCTTTATGCTGGCAACGAAGGATGCGCACGGTCTTTACGAAAAATATGGTTTTTCTTCTTTAGAGAATTCTGAAGATTTCCTAATGAGGCCCATGGATATGAAGATTGTCGAAAAGGCACTGTAAACAAGAAAAAGGCTGAGTTACAAGTCTCAGCCTTTTAATAGGGCGTTATTACTCCAAAGTTTCTCAAATCGATTAACGATATGTTTAGCTTCTTTTCCTTCAATCACGATGACGTACTCTGAATCCGGATTTATCATTCTGTACGTTTCGAAATCTATTATATCTTTTATTTTCCCCATTGACTTTTTTGAGTAAATATAGATTTGATGGCTTACGTTTTGACAGGAGTGATAAAGTTCTATCATATTTCTTAGGGTCATTTTCTTCGCTGTAATTTTAAAAGATTTAATGTTTGACATATGTAGCCCCTCTCTCCTTATATATTTATTCCCCTATACCCTTATTTTCAAGCGGATAAACATTAACGTGCAAGAAAAGTCATTGACTGAATGACCATTCATTAATTATGATAAAGCTAAGCGTTAAAAACCTTGATCCGCAAAAAAGGGGGATGGGGCTATGAATGTTTGGAACTGGGTCAATGCAATTGCGTTCCTTATTGTAACCGCTTACTCAATTTATTTGTTCGTCTACGTCATTCGAACAAGGATTGCATACATTCAACTTGGCAAAAAGGAAGCATTTGACCAGCATTTTAAGGAACGGATGAAAAATATTTGGATTCAAGTTTTTGGCCAGAAAAAACTTTTGAAGGATAAAAAAAGCGGGCTGATCCATGTCGTATTTTTTTACGGTTTTATTCTCGTTCAATTTGGGGCTATCGATTTTATTGTAAAAGGCCTTATTCCGGGTAGTACTCTTCCTCTGGGAAGCTTATATCCAGGTTTCACTTTTTTTCAAGAGGTGGTAGCGTTTTTAATTCTCGCTGCTGTTGCCTGGGCGTTTCACAGAAGATATGTAGAGAAGCTTGTCCGCTTGAAAAGAGGTCTTAAACCTGGACTCGTACTTTTATTTATTGCCGGTTTAATGTTTACGGTTTTGCTTGGCAACGGGATGAATGCCATTTGGCATGGACACGGATTGACATGGAATGAACCGATTGCTTCTCTTTTTGCGCTTGCATTTGGAGCTGCAGGAATCGGGAAAACGGGGGCAGCCATCATTTTTTATCTGTCTTGGTGGGGGCATTTGCTTATTTTGCTCACTTTTCTTGTCTATGTACCCCAATCAAAGCATGCCCATTTAATCGCAGGACCCGTCAATGTTTTTATACAGCGCCTTTCAAATCCGGGAAAGCTTGAGAAAATTGATTTTGAGGATGAAACCAGCGAAAGCTTTGGCGTCGGAAAAATAGAGGATTTTCGCCAATCTCAGTTGATTGACCTTTATGCTTGTGTGGAATGCGGGAGATGCACAAATATGTGTCCTGCGACTGGTACAGGAAAAATGCTGTCACCGATGGATCTGATTTTGAAATTGCGGGATCATTTAACGAATACGGGGGCGGCCGTGACTTCCCAGCTTCCTTGGGTTCCTGCATATGCATTTAAGCATACTAAAGGAAATCAGCTTGCTATGGCAGGAGGAAGCAGCGGAACTCAAGAAGCAGCAGCGGCGGGAGATGACCATCCAAGCCTCATTGGCGGCGTCATAAAGGAAGAGGAAATCTGGGCATGCACGACATGCAGAAACTGCGAGGATCAATGTCCTGTGATGAATGAGCATGTAGATAAAATCATTGACTTGCGCCGCTACCTCGTTCTAACAGAAGGAAAAATGGATGCAGATGCCCAAAGGGCGATGACAAGTATCGAGAGGCAAGGAAATCCGTGGGGGCTAAACAGAAAAGAACGAGAACGATGGCGTGAGGCGAGTGAGGTTTACATTCCAACAGTCAAAGAACTGAGAAAAGATGAAAAATCATTTGACTATTTATTTTGGGTCGGCTCGATGGGTTCTTATGATAATCGAAGCCAAAAAATCGCATTGTCATTTACCCGGCTGATCCATGAGGCAGGTGTCTCGTTTGCTATCTTAGGCAATAAAGAAAAGAACTCAGGAGATACTCCCCGCCGCCTCGGCAATGAGTTTCTGTTCCAAGAACTTGCCGAAAAAAACATCCAGGAATTTGCGGAAAATGATATACAAAAAATCGTAACGATTGATCCCCATGCCTACAATCTATTTAAAAACGAATATCCCGACTTTGGTTTTAAGGGAGAGGTCTATCACCACACCGATCTTCTCGCCCAGCTATTAAAAGAAAAAAGGCTGAAGCCGGAATTTCAGGTAGAAGAAAGGGTCACCTTCCATGATTCATGCTACCTCGGCCGGTATAATAACGTTTATGATCCGCCTAGAGCGATACTCGCATCGATCCCTGGAATTGAGCTGGTCGAAATGGAAAGACACCGTGAAAACGGAATGTGCTGCGGAGCCGGTGGCGGCCTCATGTGGATGGAAGAGGAATCGGGAACTAGAATGAACGTCGCAAGAACCGAGCAAGCGTTAAAAACGAACCCATCTGTCATCAGCACGGGATGCCCGTACTGCCTTACGATGATGGGAGACGGTACGAAAGCCAAAGAAGCAGAAAGCCAAGTCGGAACCTATGACGTTGCCGAGCTACTGGAACGGTCTGTCTTTGGCTCTACGGGTTGAAGACTATGATAATAGGGGTCAAAGATCGCTGGATCGCTTATAAAAACAGAGAAGGTCTTTCGAAAACATTGACTTTAGATTGCGGTGAAAGTTGTCACTCCAGCCTTTGGAAGTGCGGTGGTCTATTCTGTGGGAAAATCACCCCGTGAATACGTGGTGATTTTTTAGCGAAAAAAAGAAAGAAAATTAACATGAATAATGGTGGCATAAACTGTATGGATTTGTTTATAATGAGTGGTATGGTTTATTGTAGGTACAAGAGCGCGAATTCAAGGTTCGCCTTATCAACAATAGTAAAAAGATAGATACATACATGTAATAGAAAGGGAGTGTCTGAATTGAGTTTAAATCAATACTCACAGGAGCAGCTTAAGGAAATGTCTTTAGTGGAAGTTGCTTTTGAAATTTTCTCAGACCAAAAAAAAGCAATTCCGTTTAAGGATTTGCTTAATGAGATTGCTTCTTTAACAGGCGTTAGAGAGGAAGAATTAGCTGACCGAGTAGCTCAGTTCTATACAGACTTAAATATCGATGGAAGATTTTTAGCCTTGTCTGACAACACGTGGGGACTTAGAAGCTGGTATCCTTATGATCAGCTTGATGAGGAAACTCAGCCTACAGTGAAAGCTAAAAAGAAGAAAGCCAAAAAAGTCATTGAAGAAGATTTGGACCTCGACGAATTTGAGGAAGTTGATGAGGATGACATTGATTTAGACGATGTCCCTGTTGATGCCGTAGATGACGACGATGATGACGACGATTTTGATGAAGATGAAGATTTAGATGATGATCTTCTTGAAGATGAAGACTTCGACGAAGACGATGAAGATTTTCTCGAAGACGATGAAGAAGACGGAGATGACGACGAAGATTTAGACGGAAAATAACAGTCTTGACTTTCAAAGTCGAACTAGGTAGTATGTATTTTGGGCACTTCAAAAAAGAAGACGAACTGAACGTATAATATGCTCCCTTTCAAAAAAATGAAAGGGAGCTTTCTATTTTTCTAAGGTTAAGGGAACACTCCCTTTAAAAACCAGTATCGTTTTTACATTATAATCGTGGGGTTATGAAGCCGCCGCGAATCCAAAGTTTCACTTTGATGACAAGGAAGGAGCACTATTTAATGACAAAATATATTTTCGTAACTGGCGGTGTTGTTTCCTCGCTGGGAAAAGGGATTACAGCTGCCTCACTTGGAAGGCTGCTAAAAAACAGAGGGCTGAATGTTACCATCCAAAAATTTGACCCTTATATCAATGTGGACCCGGGCACAATGAGTCCATATCAACACGGAGAGGTTTTTGTTACAGATGATGGTGCTGAGACCGATCTTGACTTAGGTCATTATGAGCGATTTATTGATATTAACTTAAATAAATTCAGCAATGTAACGACTGGGAAAATTTATTCTACCGTATTGAAAAAAGAACGAAGGGGAGATTACCTTGGCGGCACAGTGCAGGTAATCCCTCATATTACCAATGAAATTAAAGAACGTGTTTACCGTTCAGGCAAAGAAACGAATGCGGATGTAGTTATTACAGAAATTGGCGGTACTGTAGGGGATATTGAATCTCTTCCATTCCTTGAAGCGATTCGCCAAATGAAAAGCGATATCGGACGAGAGAATGTCATGTATATCCACTGTACATTAGTTCCATATATTAAAGCAGCGGGCGAAATGAAAACTAAGCCGACACAGCACAGTGTAAAGGAATTAAGAAGCCTCGGCATTCAGCCGAATGTCATAGTTGTAAGAACAGAAATGGCAATTTCACAGGAAATGAAAGACAAAATCGCGCTATTCTGTGACATTGATCCAAAAGCTGTCATTGAATTAGAGGATGCTGAAACTCTTTATTCCATCCCGCTTGATCTTCAAAAGCAAGGTCTCGACATGTTGGTTTGCGAACAAATGAATTTAAATTGCAATGCGGCTGATATGACAGAATGGAAGCAGCTTGTGGAAAAAGTAAGCAATCTTTCGAAGACAGTTTCCATCGCACTGGTTGGAAAATATGTTGAATTGCAGGATGCATATATTTCAGTAGTGGAGTCTCTTCGTCATGCAGGCTATGTGTTTGATTCCGATGTTGAAATCAAATGGGTCAATGCTGAGAAATTAACAGCAGAGAATGTCGGGGAGCACCTTCAAGGAGCGGACGGTATTCTTGTACCAGGAGGATTTGGTGACCGCGGAATTGAAGGGAAAATCCACGCGGTGAAATTTGCACGTGAACGAAAAGTGCCTTTCTTTGGAATCTGTCTCGGTATGCAGGTTGCGTCTATTGAATACGCAAGAAATGTGTTGAATCTGGAAGGGGCACATTCAGCTGAAATTGATCCGCTGACTCCGTATCCAGTGATAGACCTTCTTCCTGAACAAAAGGATATTGAAGATTTAGGCGGCACTCTTCGCCTCGGAATTTATCCTTGTAAGCTGAAAGAAGGAACAAAAGCATTCGAAGCGTATCAAGACGAAGTGATTTATGAACGCCACCGCCATCGCTATGAATTCAACAATGAATTCAGACAAACCATGGAAGATAACGGGTTTATTTTCTCAGGTACTAGTCCAGATGGACGCCTTGTCGAAATCATCGAGCTTGAAGACCACCCTTGGTTCGTCGCATCCCAGTTCCATCCGGAATTCACATCAAGACCGACAAGGGCACAAGCCTTGTTTAGAGATTTCATAGCGGCATCAATTAAAGCGTCAGAAGAACAATAATAAAAAAAGTGACTCGGGCAAATGCCGTGAGTCACTTTTTTTTCTGTCTTACAAACCATGGAGTTCACCAGATCGATTCGCATGGGAATGGATAATTGCATAGATTTAAAATAAATTAAGAAAATTTAACCGTTCATTAAAATGATGAACCGAAATCGTAATAATGAAAGGATTTCGTTTTTTCTTACTTCCAGGCGGACAAATATTTCTTTCGGTATTTGCTATCTTCCTCCGATTCAATCAATGTCATTGCTATTTCCTTAATATGCTCATCATTGATTTCATCGTATAATTTTTTTAAACCTTCAATCATATCGTATCGAATCAAGGTATAATGTTTTTCGTTCATTCCATTTTTGAAGCGTTCAATAATATGATTGAGTACCATTTCTTTTTGTTCTGGCCCAGCTAAACCAACCTTCCAAATCGATTGTAAACTATGCCGGGCGGTGACAAATTTCGGATCCTTGGTCACTTCCCATAACGCTGGAAAATCGCAAAGCATCCGTTTATCCGGATCACTGATTGCTAAACCAGCAAGAAACTGTGCGGCCCTCGATCTCCTGTGATTATCGGGATCGGTCAGCCATTCTATTAATTGATCCCAAACTTCATAGGCCCAGTCTACTTTTCCTTTTGTGGCATCCATAATATTCTGAAAGGCTTCCAATTGTAGGCTTTTGTCCTTTGCTTCTAGATTTTCAAAATAAGATTTCGTTATACTATCCATCGTATCACCTTAAAATGATTAGTTATTATACTTTTTTTACTTGGGCTCTTTCAAAAAACGCAAGTTCCTTATAAAATCTACCCGCTTATAATCGCCTGGATCTGCAGCTGCTCGCACAAATTGTCAGCTCAGTAATCCTCATTCATACTCATCTAAAATTTCTTTTAACGTCAGCGCCAATGCATGATATACATAAAGTCCCGCCATTAACGACGGATATCCGATTCTTTCGCCGGTATCGTCAGGTACAAGCGGTTTTTTCAGCTTTGTGTCAATCCACACGTCGCAGTAATTTTCAAATGCTTCTCTGCCTTCTGTTGACACTGCGATGATGCCTGTTTCTTGTTCATGGAGACTGCGGACGAGGTCTAGTTCGTCTTGTTCTGTCGTTCCTTGGAGAAACATTAGCACTTTGTCCTGCGGTGTTATTTCTCCGATTTCTTCCGGGAACTCTTTGACATAGGGAAGGGTTTCCCTGCCATAAATCGCTTCCTTGGCGATCCCTGAGAATTCATTTTTTCCGTATATATAAACGGTATGTCCGCTGATAGCTGATTGGGCAAGCATTCTGGCTCCGTCTTCTATTGCTTCTTCTTCTTGGTCGTGAATTCTTTTAAATAGTCCAGAAAGCTGGGTCGTAAAAATTTTCAGCATGTCTTGCTGTCCCCTTTGCATAATAATATGATTTCATTATATCTCACCTTGCCATATAGAAAAATATCAGCAGAAATTGTCGGAAAGTTGCCGATTATAATTAAAGGAAATAAGAAGATGGAACAGAATAGTTTAAATAACGAATAAAGTGTAAAATTATGAAATTGGGGTGTAAAATATAATGAAGGAAAAAATTTTAATCGTTGACGACCAATATGGGATTAGAATTTTATTAAATGAAGTTTTTCATAAAGAAGGCTATGAAACTTTTCAGGCGGCCAATGGAATGCAAGCACTTGATGTAGTAAAAAACCATCGTCCCGACCTTGTGCTGCTTGATATGAAAATTCCTGGAATGGATGGAATCGAAATTTTGAAACGTATGAAGGTGATTGATGAAGATATTCGAGTGATCATCATGACAGCCTACGGGGAATTGGATATGATACAGGAATCAAAAGACCTCGGAGCTTTGACCCATTTTGCGAAACCGTTCGACATTGATGAGATAAGAGATGCAGTAAAAACATACCTCCCGCTGAAATCTAATGGTTCCTATTGAGGATATCTTCTCTCAATGTTGCCGAATGGATTAAAAATTGGTATCCTATAGATGGAGAAAAGCCATGCACGCTATCTAATTAGTTTACATATGACTTTTTTTAAGTCATGCTAGGATAAATAGCTTTTTTCTAAAAGGAAACTAGGCTACATAAGGAGGATTTTCGACATGCCTTTAGTATCTATGACGGAAATGTTGAATCAAGCAAAAGAAAAAGGTTATGCAGTTGGTCAATTCAACTTGAATAACCTAGAGTTTACACAGGCGATTCTTCAAGCTGCAGAAGCTGAAAAATCACCAGTAATCCTTGGTGTATCAGAGGGCGCCGGAAGATACATGGGAGGATTTAAAACGGTTGTTTCTATCGTTAAAGGGCTTATGGAAGACTACAACATCACAGTGCCTGTAGCTATTCACCTTGACCACGGTTCAAGCTTTGAATCTTGTGCAAAAGCGATCCATGCAGGCTTTACGTCTGTTATGATTGATGCATCTCACCATCCGTTTGAAGAGAATATTGCGATCACTTCTAAGGTTGTTGAGCTTGCCCACTTCCACGGTGTATCTGTAGAAGCTGAACTGGGCACAGTTGGCGGACAAGAAGATGATGTTATTGCGGAAGGCGTAATTTATGCCGATGCAAAAGAATGCCAGGAATTAGTTGAACGTACTGGAATCGATACTTTGGCTCCAGCGCTTGGCTCTGTGCATGGCCCGTACAAGGGAGAGCCAAATCTTGGATTCAAAGAAATGGAAGAGATTGGTGCTTCAACTGGACTTCCTCTAGTACTTCACGGAGGAACTGGAATTCCAACTGCAGATATCAAAAAAGCAATTTCTTACGGTACTGCAAAAATTAATGTGAATACAGAAAACCAAATTTCTTCTGCTAAAGCAGTTCGTGCTGTGTTGGCAGAAAAACCTAATGAATATGATCCACGTAAATACCTTGGACCGGCTCGCGAAGCTATTAAAGAAACGGTTATCGGTAAAATGCGTGAATTTGGTTCTTCTCAGCAGGCTTAATGGTATTGGCTAGTGCCTTTAACAGGCTGCTGGCCAATAAAACCGCCTGAATACATCAGGCGGTTTTATCGCAATTTGTTAGAAAGCGCAAACATAAAAGGAGGATGTAGTATGTTATTTTTTATTGATACCGCAAATATTGAAGATATTAAAGAAGCCCATGAGTTAGGTATTCTTGCCGGTGTAACCACTAATCCTAGTTTGGTAGCAAAAGAAAACGTATCATTCCACGACCGTCTGCGCGAAATAACAGATATTGTGTCAGGTTCAGTAAGTGCTGAAGTCATTTCTCTCGATGCAAACGAAATGATTGAAGAAGGAAAGGAACTTGTGAAAATTGCTCCGAATATCACAGTGAAAATTCCGATGACACCTGATGGCCTGAAAGCTGTTAAGGCTTTAACCGATCTTGGGATCAAAACAAATGTGACTTTAATCTTTAACGCCAATCAAGCGCTTTTGGCTGCAAGGGCAGGAGCGACCTATGTTTCTCCATTCCTTGGACGTCTAGATGATATTGGCCATGACGGGCTTGAATTGATTTCTGAAATAGCCCAAATATTTGAAATTCATAAACTCGATACGCAAATTATTGCTGCATCCATTCGCCATCCTCTTCATGTTACAGAGGCCGCTTTAAGAGGCGCTCATATTGGAACCATGGGATTAAAAGTTATTAAAAGCTTAACGAAGCATCCTCTTACAGATAAAGGGATTGAGCAATTTTTAGCGGATTGGAACAAAGAGCTTTCTTCGTAGGTTGAAAGAAGACAAGCGGGAGAATCCCCGCTTGTCAGATCTTCCTATAGGATGCTGGAAACTACTGTGTTTCTAGTGAACCTCATAAAGCTTCGTAAATTCTTCAATAATCTTCGGAAAAATTGTATTCTTTCCTGTTGAATTGGATAGATTTTTGAAAGGCACATTTTTCTCCGCCGCTAATTCTTCCTAAAGGCGGGATTTCTATACTTCGACTAGTACGCCTTTGAATTCTTGCAAGAAATTCTACTCTTTAAAAAGTGACCTCTTCAGAAAGGGAGACGATTATGGAAAAGTTAAACATTGCAGGGGGCGAGCCTTTAAGAGGGTCTGTCCATATAAGCGGAGCGAAAAATAGCGCTGTTGCCCTTATTCCTGCAACGATTCTAGCGGATTCAACAGTCACCATTGAAGGTCTTCCGAAAATTTCCGATATTTTCATTTTGCGTGATTTGCTTCGGGAAATAGGAGGAAATGTCCATTTGGAAAAAGGAGAAATGGTCGTAGACCCAACTCCGATGATTAGTATGCCGTTGCCAAATGGAAAAGTAAAAAAACTGCGGGCATCCTATTACTTAATGGGAGCGATGCTAGGGCGGTTCAAAAAAGCCGTCATTGGTCTTCCTGGAGGCTGCCATCTTGGACCTCGTCCGATCGATCAGCACATTAAGGGCTTTGAAGCACTCGGTGCAGAAGTCACCAATGAGCAAGGGGCGATCTATCTAAGAGCCGAGAAGCTGGTAGGGGCCCGGATTTATCTCGATGTCGTCAGTGTAGGTGCAACGATTAATATCATGCTTGCAGCTGTCATGGCAGAAGGAAAAACGATCATTGAAAACGCAGCAAAAGAGCCTGAAATTATTGATGTTGCAACACTTTTAGCGAATATGGGAGCAAAAATTAAAGGTGCCGGGACAGACGTCATAAGGATTGAGGGAGTAAAATCTCTTCATGGCTGCCGACACGCGATTATTCCTGATAGGATTGAAGCGGGTACTTTTATGATTGCCGGCGCAGCGATGGGCAAAGAGGTTCTCATTGATAATGTGATTCCAACACACTTGGAATCACTCATTGCCAAGATTCGTGAAATGGGGATTCGAATCGAGACGAGCAATGATCAGGTCCTGGTAATTGGAGGGCAAAAGGAAATCAAGCCTGTCGATATAAAGACACTCGTTTATCCGGGCTTTCCGACTGACCTTCAACAGCCGATGACGGCTCTGCTCACAAAGGCCAGAGGCACAAGCGTCGTCACGGATACCGTCTACTCCGCACGTTTTAAGCATGTTGACGAGTTAAGGAGAATGGGCTCCGACATCAAAGTGGAAGGTAGATCAGCAATCATTACCGGCACAAAGAGCTTGCAAAGTGCAAAGGTAAAGGCAAGCGACCTCAGGGCCGGAGCGTGCCTTGTTGTCGCAGGCCTTATCGCAGACGGCGTAACCGAAATCACTGGCCTTGAGCATATCGACAGAGGCTACAGCAATTTGGAGGAGAAGCTGACCAGACTTGGCGCTGCCGTTTGGAGAGAGAAACTTTCTCAAGAGGAAATAGAACAGCTGCAAAATTCGTAGCATCAAAAAAAGCAAACAAAGGGGAACGATAACAATGGAGAGAAGTTTATCAATGGAATTGGTACGTGTGACGGAAGCTGCTGCTTTAGCTTCTGCGAGATGGATGGGGCGCGGAAAAAAAGATGAAGCTGATGATGCAGCAACAAGTGCAATGAGAGATGTATTTGATACCATTCCAATGAAAGGGACAGTCGTTATTGGCGAAGGGGAAATGGACGAGGCGCCAATGCTTTATATCGGGGAAAAGCTTGGAAACGGGTACGGCCCCCGTCTGGATGTAGCGGTAGACCCTCTTGAAGGGACCAATATTGTTGCCAGCGGCGGCTGGAATGCCCTTGCGGTAATTGCCGTTGCTGACCATGGAAATCTGCTGAATGCACCGGATATGTATATGGATAAGATTGCTGTAGGTCCGGAAGCCGTAGGTCTCATTGATATTGAAGCGCCTGTGATTGATAATTTAAAGGCAGTTGCGAAAGCAAAAAATAAGGATATTGAAGATGTCGTAGCAACGATTTTATATCGTGAGCGTCATGAAAAGATTATTTCTGAGCTTAGAGAGGCCGGCGCCAGAATAAAGCTGATCAACGACGGTGATGTCGCTGGCGCCATTAACACCGCTTTTGACCATACCGGCGTTGACATCTTGTTTGGCTCTGGCGGAGCGCCTGAAGGAGTATTGTCAGCCGTTGCCTTAAAGGCTCTCGGAGGAGAAATTCAAGGCAAGCTCCTGCCGCAAAGCGAGGAAGAACTAAAAAGATGTGCAGCAATGGGCATCGATGTTAACAGAGTCCTTCGGATGGAAGACCTGGTTAAAGGTGATGACGCCATTTTTGCAGGAACCGGCGTTACTGACGGAGAGCTGCTTAAAGGTGTGCAATTTAAAGGAAGCGTTGGAACAACTCACAGTGTAGTTATGCGTGCAAAATCAGGTACCGTCCGTTTTGTAGACGGCCAGCACAGCCTGAAGAAAAAACCCAACCTCGTAATTCGTCCATAATCGAAAGGATTTTCTTCATCAAAAGAAAAAGCGGGACCATCCTGCTTTTTCTTTTAACAAGCAAAAGACATCTCTATCATTTTGATGTCAAAAAGGAATTACGCTTGAATATTCTTTTAAAATAGGGTAAAACTAAGAGGTACTGCTATTTTCTGCGTATCCTG
The DNA here is from genome assembly GCF_017832095.1 of Bacillus capparidis. Lineage (NCBI taxonomy): Bacteria > Bacillati > Bacillota > Bacilli > Caryophanales > Bacillaceae > Bacillus > Bacillus capparidis. The sequence continues at coordinate 723,471 of NZ_JAFDST010000002.1, read as the reverse complement.
CTTCTTTTTAGTCAGGGCAAATCTATTTTCCCTGCCGCAAAACTTTTATGTCTTCACATGAACCAGCCCGGAATTTTTCATTCCCTTCAGTCTATACACTCAGTATTTAAATCCTATTGCCTTAATCCCTTTAAGGACAGACGTGTAATGTAAGAAGAAGCTGATTTATCTTGTGATATATTTCAATAATGCAAATGGTTTATGAAAGTAGAAAGCGTACACATTATGATTAGAAAAGTGTGGTGTTCTTATGAAAGTTGTATCTATTTCAACTTTAGAAAATATGAAATTAAAAGAGCTGTATGAATTGGCGAGACATTATAAAATCTCCTATTACAGCAAACTGACAAAAAAAGAACTGATTTTTGCTATCCTAAAGGCAAATGCAGAGCAGGAAGACTTGCTCTTTATGGAAGGCGTACTGGAAATTATCCAATCAGAAGGCTTCGGTTTCCTCCGCCCGATTAACTATTCACCAAGCTCAGAGGATATCTACATTTCTGCTTCGCAAATCCGTCGTTTTGACTTAAGAAATGGGGACAAGGTCTCCGGAAAAGTACGTCCGCCGAAAGAAAATGAACGGTACTACGGTTTGCTTCACGTGGAAGCTGTCAATGGCGATGATCCTGAAACTGCGAAAGAACGTGTTCACTTCCCGGCTCTGACCCCTCTATATCCAGATAGACAAATGAATCTGGAGACGAAGCCTCATGGGCTGTCAACGAGAATAATGGACATTATTTCTCCTGTTGGTTTTGGGCAGCGCGGACTGATTGTTGCTCCGCCAAAAGCCGGAAAAACGATGTTGCTAAAAGAAATTGCAAACAGCATAACAACCAATCAGCCGGAAGCTGAGCTTATTGTTCTGTTAATTGATGAGAGACCTGAGGAGGTAACGGATATTGAGCGTTCCGTCGATGGTGATGTCGTAAGCTCTACCTTTGATGAGGTTCCGGAAAACCATATTAAAGTGGCAGAGCTTGTTTTAGAGCGCGCCATGAGGCTTGTGGAGCATAAAAAGGACGTTATCATCCTAATGGACAGCATTACCCGGCTTGCCCGTGCATATAATCTCGTCATTCCTCCGAGCGGCAGAACTCTTTCCGGAGGGATTGACCCCGCGGCCTTCCACAGACCAAAACGCTTTTTTGGAGCTGCGAGAAATATCGAAGAAGGCGGCAGCTTAACCATTCTAGCTACAGCTTTAGTCGATACGGGTTCACGTATGGATGATGTGATTTATGAAGAATTTAAGGGAACGGGAAATATGGAGCTTCATTTGGATCGTGCTCTAGCGGAAAGAAGAATATTCCCGGCAATCGACATCAGAAGATCTGGTACTCGAAAAGAAGAACTTCTTGTGCCGAAAGAGCATCTTGACCGCCTTTGGGCTTTACGGAAAACGATGTCCGATTCTCCGGATTTTGCCGAGAAATTTATGAGGAAAATAAAGAAAACCAAAACCAATCAGGAATTTTACGATTTGTTGACTCAAGAGTGGAAGCAGGCAAATATGACTCCTGCTACAAGAAGATAATAATGTATTGAAATTATCTTCTGATTCTGATAAGATGACTTTATGTGCTTTCCGAATGATATTGATTTTGGAAAAGTAACTCTGTTTCCGGAAAGGATTCAGGGCGGAAGGAGATGACTATCTATGAAAACGGGAATCCATCCTAATTTCAATAGAGCGACTGTGAAATGTGCTTGTGGAAACGAATTTGAAACAGGTTCAGTAAAAAACGAGGTGCGCGTTGAGGTTTGTTCTGAATGCCATCCATTCTATACTGGCCGTCAAAAATTTGCTTCTGCTGATGGTCGCGTTGATCGTTTCAATAAAAAATACGGACTTAAGTAATTTTTGGATATTAAAAGTAGGCAAGCATTGTTCTTGCCTGCTTTTTTTGTCGTTAGACCTTATAAGGATCAAGCCCTGTCCTTTTAATCTTATCCTCGTTTTTCATAAAATAGTGCTATGAAATGGGAAAAATAGGAGAATATATAGGGGGATATTCATTCTTTTGTTTTATTACCTCTATGATTCCATTTATAATGAATATGGAACCAAAAAAGAATTGCAAGGAGTAATATATGGCACAGTTATTTTTTAAATACGGGGCAATGAACAGCGGAAAATCGATCGAAATATTAAAAGTAGCACATAATTATGAAGAGCAAAATAAAACCGTATTAATTTTTACATCCGGAATCGATACAAGAGACAAGATCGGTTACGTCTCTAGCCGGATCGGATTTAGTAGAGAAGCGATCCCGATTTTTGACGAGACCAATATTTATAATATCGTCCAGGAATACGAGCCAAAGCCGCATTGCGTACTCGTAGATGAGGTGCAATTTCTTAGAAAAGAACATGTGTTGGAATTGGCGAAAATTGTAGATGAACTAAATATCCCTGTGATGGGCTTTGGTTTAAAAAATGATTTTCAAAATGAACTGTTCGAAGGAAGCAAGTATTTATTACTATACGCGGACAAGATTGAAGAAATGAAAACCATTTGCTGGTTTTGCGAACGAAAGGCTATTATGAATTTACGGGTTGATAATGGAAAGCCTGTATACACCGGTGACCAAATCCAAATCGGAGGGCATGAATCCTATTACCCTGTATGCCGCAAATGCCATGCTAATCCGCCATTATAATCAAGACATCTGAAGCTTTTTTCAGGTGTTTTTTTTCGAAAACACCGTCGATTTCGAGAGCATTAACCCGATAAATAGAATCCGTTGATTGTAATAAATTTTTTATATTTAATTTGAGTTCAATTAAAGGTTAATCATTTAAAACAAAGTTCGATTATTGAAAATAAAGATTGATGAAAATAACCCCTGATATAGGGAGGATTTCTTATGATATATGATAATCAAAATAAAACAATTACCACTAAACGGCTGATACTAAGACTGTTTCAAAAATCTGATGCAGGAGCTGTTACTAAACTTTGTAATAATTATAACCTTTATAAAAATACATTGTATCTACCTTATCCATACTCTATAGAGGATGCTTTTTCGTGGATTGAACATCATCTTGGTAATTTTAATGCAAATAAATTATATGAATTTGCTATAACGGATAAGGAAAGTGGAGAATTATATGGAGCTATAGCGCTATCTAATAACCAAAAATTTAATAATGGTGAAATAGCCTATTGGATTGGTGAAGATTTTTGGGGAAATGGATATGCTACAGAGGCAGCGCAAGCTATATTACAATTTGCATTTGATGAAAAGCAATACCATAAAGTATTTGCTCGTTACTTTGATTCAAATCCTGCTTCAGGGAGAGTTTTGCAAAAATTAGGCATGAAAAAAGAAGGGATATTAATTGACCATGTGAAGAAAGAAAATCGATATGAAGATCTAATATATTGTGGAATTATTAACCCGATAGGATTATAGTTCTTATAAAGGAACAACTCCTAATTCGCATCAATTATCTAGCAAATAATAAACAAGCAATATTGGGATATTCCATGATTTACAATTCATTTCGGTTCTGTTTTCGAGTGCAAGGGTAGATTTTACATAAAAGAAAAAGGGAATACGCACAACGAAAACCGTCTTAAGCTTGCTTAAGACGGTAAGGGGAGACATAATCATAAAGCAATATTTTATTATACGATGTTACTGTGATTGAGCGCTTATAATTTATTCTCTATCGGAATTGCAACAGGAGTCCGAGCTTTTTGAGTGATCATATTCATCGTGGAGGCGCCACCATTTATAGGGCGGGGTTTGCGGCCATCCCTCAGGTGAATCTTCCCAACCCTCCTGCCGGCCGAGTGCTGTCAGATCGAGGTATTGGAAGTTAGGGTTCAGCCATTCGGTGCCGTCTAAGGTATAGTAGGTACGGAAGATGCTGTCGCCATCACGGAGAAAAACGCTCAAACCCGGCACCTCGCCATTATCTGTAGTTTTCTCGAAATCATAGTTAAAGTCGCTGCCAAACGAGGAGAACCACGGTACGGTCCAGCCCATGCGCGCCTTGAACGGCTCAATCTTGGACAGCGGCGCACGGGAAACGAGGACCAAGGAGGTGTCGCGGGCGTACAAATGAGCAAGATGGCCGATTCCGTCGACCAGCATTGAACAGCCAACGCAACCCTTGTCCCAGCTTGGGTCGAACATATAGTGGTAGACGATGAGTTGGCGTCGTCCTTCGAATAGTTCAAGCAAGCTCTTTGTGCCGTCCGGGCCCTCGAAGATGTAATCCTTGTCGTTCTGGACCATTGGAAGCCTGCGGCGTTCTGCGGCCAACGCGTGCAATTCATGGGTGAGTTCCTTCTCCTTGACATGCAGCTTTTCGAGAGCATCATGCCATTCTTCCTGTGACACAATTTTCGGCTGTTGAGCAATTTTTTCATTATTTTTCATATAGATCCTGCTCCTTTCTGTTTCTTAAAAATTTGCTTTTGTAAGTTCTATAATCCAGAGTGTTCAATGACACGCTTCATCTCTTCAATTTTCCCTATATGAATCGCCTCATGAACGATCACAAAACCTGTTATTTCTCCAAACGTTTTATGTCCGAGAAAAGGTGTTTCGAATGCATCATTTAATCGCTCAGAAGGAAGCTGTTGAAGGTGAACCGGCTGATCCTTCAACTTTGTGATTAGCTCGTCTAAACTGGGTGCTTCCGCTTTCCAATCAGTTGGCTGAGTACCAGTGGCAAATAATTCGACATAGTGTGCTGGAAGATGGATGGTATTGTCGGAGATACCGAACATTAATTGGTCTGTAACGGTTAATACATGCCCGATATGCCATTGAATCGTGTTGTTAAAACCGTCTGGCTGCACTTTTGCTTTTTCCTGCGAGACTGATTCTGCTGCTTCAATCAACCAACCTCTTGTCATTTCAAATTGTTTGAACAATAGATGGTTCATGTTCTATCTCTCCTTTTCCTCTGTCGTTCTCCTAGTGCGTCATTTTCTTCTTTGATTGTCAATCTGTGTGCTGTAAAATCGCTGGAATGACAATATCCCAGACTGTTTTTGGCAGCTCGTGTCCAATCTGTTCTAAAGTAATTAATTTGGCACCTGGAATCTCCTTCTCAAGGGCGAGTGCGTTGCCATAGGGAAAAAAGGGATCCTCCGTACCGTGAACCACAAGAGTCGGGGCAGTCACCTCTCCGAGTCGCTCCCTCCAACGATCCCCCTTTTTAATCAAAGGCGGGTTTTTCATGCTCGACGCAATATTGACGGTACGGTCAAAGATGCGATCTGCGAGACTATGTTTGGTTGTTTTGTCGAAGAACTGTGAATTGGAAAGAGCATGTCCAAAATTGACAATGTAATCGATTACTTCAGATCGATTAGACCAGTCGGGATCCGCCATTCCCCTGAGCTTTGCCATGAACTTATTCGAGTGTTCCGGAAGGTCGGGGTCATTGGCTCCGTGAGCAGTAGGTCTTGTTGAGATCAAGGTGAGTGATGCAACCCGATCGGGATAATCAAGTGTTGCAAGCTGGCTGATCCATCCGCCTATTGCAAAACCTACGAAATGGGCTTTGGCCAGACCAAAATGGTCAAGCAGGCCTACAGCATCTGCTGCCAAATCACGGAGGCTGTACCGGGGATCCCCCGGCTCGTAGTTGACTGATCGCCCGAAGTCGCGGAGATCGTAGCGAATAACGAAACGGGAGCTTTCCGCGAGGCGCTCGCAGAAATCGTTGTCCCACCAGTGCATTGAGCAGGACAACGGGGCGCCGCTGATAAGTAGAATCGCCGGGTCTTTAGGACTTCCGAATGTCTCGGCACAAAGTTCCACCCCATTTGCTTGGACCATCTTTTCGTGGTTTTTTGTCACTGAATTCTCCTCCTTAGTTTAGCTGCCGGAATTTTTAGTCATTTAATCTACTGTTCATATTGTAAGTTTACTATATTTACAAGTTTAGAATTTCTTCTCGATTGCTGTTTATGGACTTAAAAGATTGATGTACTTTTTCATAAATTTAAGGACAAAATATTCTTAACATGCAAAAACGTATTCAGGTCCTTATTACTATATATTGCTTTTAGAACTAATCTTTCTGTCATGAAAATCTGCCATTTTTACTAAACATCTGATTCTAATGTATGTTTTTTTTAACTAAAAAAATTGAGTAATTTGATGAATAATTAATCTAATTAAATAATATTGTTTTATGCTAAAGGCAGGCATACAATGGACAAGAATTATCCTGCATGTAAATAAAGGTTGTAATCGGATTCATTTAGGCGCTTGCCGATTTCGAAGAAAGGAGTTAATAATGAACAACATCGTAAAAACAAAGGAAGGGTACTATAAAACTGCTCTACGAGGTAAAGACGTATTATCAATTCCGAGGTTAAATAAAGGTGTGGCATTTACGTTGGAAGAACGTGAAGAGCTAGGACTTGAAGGTCTGCTGCCTCCTAAAGTGCTTACACTCGAACAGCAGGTTGAACGGGCTTATGAGCAATTTTCTACACAGCCTGACCGGCTTCGCCAAAATGTGTACTTAAACGATTTGCAAAATAGAAATGAAGTTTTGTTCTATAAACTGCTTAAAAATCACCTGAAAGAAATGCTTCCTGTTGTCTATACGCCGACCGTCGGTGAAGCGATCCAGGAATACAGCCATGAATATCGCCGTCCGCACGGTATTTATCTTTCAATAGATGACATAGACGGAATTGAAAAGGCATTTGAAAATTTACACGCGACTGCCGGTGATATCGATCTGATCGTGACGACGGATTCAGAAAGTATTTTAGGTATCGGAGATTGGGGAGTAGGCGGTATTAATATTGCGGTAGGAAAGCTGGCGGTCTATACAGCTGCAGCTGGAATCGATCCCGGCCGAGTAATCCCTGTTGTTCTTGATGTAGGAACAAACAATCAAAAATTAGTGAACGATCCGCTTTATATCGGAAACAAGCATCCGCGAGAGACCGGAGAAAAATATGATGAGTTTATTGATGCCTACGTGAAAGCAGCCACTAAATTTTTCCCATCAGCTCTTTTACATTGGGAGGATTTCGGCAACTTTAATGCGCGTAATATTATGAAGAAATACAATCATAAATTGCCAACATTTAATGATGATATCCAAGGAACCGGAGCTGTCACACTTGCTGCGGTATTATCTGCGGTTAAGAAATTAAATACCAGCTTGAAAGACCAGCGAGTTGTTATTTTTGGCCCTGGGTCTGCGGGCATCGGAATTGCAGATCAGATCCGTGATGCGATATCGCTTGATGGCATAACAAAAGAAGAAGCGGAGAAAAAATTCTGGGCAGTTGATTATCGCGGCCTTCTTATTGAAGGAATGGAAGATATACGTGATTTTCAAAAGCCGTATTTGCGTGCAAAAGATGAAGTTGAATCATGGGCAAAGAATGAAAAAGGCGAGATCTCTCTTTATGAAGTGATCAAACAAGTGAAACCAACGATTCTAATTGGTACATCTGGAGTGGCTGGAGCATTTTCTGAAGAAATTGTCAAAGAAATGGCTGCTCACACGGAACATCCGATCATTCTTCCTATGTCGAATCCGACGAATCTTGCCGAAGCGGTTCCAAGTAATTTGCTTGAATGGACCGACGGAAAAGCATTGATTGCCACTGGAAGTCCTTTCGATCCAGTTGAATACAAAGGCGTAACATACGAAATCGGACAGTCAAATAATGCGTTTGTTTTTCCTGGACTTGGCCTCGGAACGATCGTTTCCAAAGCACAAGTGATGAGTGATGCGATGTTTGCAGCTGCAGCAAATGCGGTGGCGAATATGACAAATACAGAGAGCAATGAAGCCGGATTGCTTCCGAAGGTTGATGAATTGCAAAAAGTATCGATTCAAGTCGCCGTTGATGTTGTTAAGGCTGCGGTCGATGAAGGAATAGCAAGAGTCGTCCCTGAAAATATAGAAGAAACAGTTAAAGCTGCGATGTGGGAGCCGGCGTACCGGTCTATCATTGGAAATTAATATTAATATAGAAAATTTAAGTTAGTCTACAGGAGGGATAACGATGAACTTTTTTTCCATACTTATCCTTTTAGCACCTATATTTTTTGTTATCCTCTTGGGATGGTTTGCGGGCCGTTATGGCGGATATGATGGGAAATCTTCAAAAGGAATCAGTTCTTTTGTTACAAAATATGCACTTCCTGCACACTTTTTAGCAAGTACGCTTGCGACACCAAAGGACGAATTCAAAGCGGAGATCCCTCTGATGGTAACGCTGGTTTTGGGGATCATCGGTTTTTACATTATCGTATTATTGGTCGTTCGTTACGTATTTTCATATCAATTGACTGGAGCGTCCATGTTCTCGCTAAACTCAGCCCAGCCAACTTTTGCGTTTATGGGGATTTCTGTATTAGGAAGCTTATATGGAGCAGGTGAGGTGGCCATTCCGATTGCCATTACGGGAATCGTTGTTAATGCTTTGCTTGATCCTTTATCAATTATAATTGGCACGATAGGAGAAAAAGCCGCTGATCGTACCGAAGGGCTTGGAAAGGTGACCCTAAAAGCGATTTTACATGGTTTATCAGTTCCGCTTGCGTGGGCGCCTCTTCTTGGCACATTGCTGGTATTTCTGGGATTTAAAGCTCCTGATCTGATCGGAAATATGCTGGATATGATCGGCACCACCACTTCTGGAGTCGCGTTGTTTGCGGTAGGGGTTACAGTGGGAATTAAGAAAATAAAATTTAGCTTTCCGGCATTTAGCATTGCTTTCTTAAAAACAGTTGTACAGCCGATATTTACATTTGGTATTGCTTTGCTTATAGGACTTACGGCAGATGAAGTAACGAAGTCAGTTCTGCTCGTAGCCTTTCCGGGTTCAGCAGTTGCAGTCATGATTTCTACTCAGTTTAAAAGCCAAGAAGCCGAAACAGCATCAGCTTTTGTGATTAGTGCAATCCTGTCATTAATTACATTGCCCATACTTATTTCACTTCTTGTATAACGAAAGAAAGAACCTTTATCGTGTGATAAGGGTTCTTTTTCTCATTTATATTCGATCATTATGAAAACGAGAATAAGGATTTCAGCCGTTTTTTTGGTTTTTGATTCTCGATAGAAGCGGCCATTTCAGTGGCAGCTAGCTTCTCATTCGATTTTTGCAGCTGTTCCTCCATATCAACAAGCTTTGATTGAAGGTCTTCGAGTTCTCTTCGATGCTGCAGGAGCTGATAGGAAACAACATCATCGGCTTTTTGGGTCAGCTTTTTTTCAAGATTGGAGATGATTTTCCCCATATGCTCCATTTCCGCATTGGCTCTTTGGCTGAGGTTCTCAAGCTTTTGTTCTAAAGCAATGATGTATTCCTTCTGTCCATGGTCAAATCCCGTTCTTTCTGTCCAAACAAAAGCCTTTTTGTGGTTTTCGCTTTTACTGGCAACTTCATGCATGGATGCGCCGTTTTTTAATTGGTCTTTAATTTTTTTTAGCGCCTCAACATCTTCATTGGTAAATTCATAATGGCCATATTCGTTCCGAGATGCAGGGAAATCGAGCTGTTTAACCCACCGCTGTACCGTTTTTGTAGAAACCCCGAGTTCACTTGCGACGACAGTTGTGTTCATTTTCCATACCTCCCTTTTTCAGAAGGTATTCTACTTGCTAAAGAGAGTATCCTTTCTGTTAGACAAAACAAGAAGTAATTCGGCAAAGAAAGTGCTGCTTCAATTAGATACGAGCCAAATGTCGATTCTTGTGATCAGCCTTCATAAAGCTCAAGGGGAAGCCCGTCTGGATCGCTAAAGAAGGTAAAAGCTTTTTCTGTATAGGGATCAATCCGAATCGGTTCGGTTTGAATGCCTTTTTTGTTCAAGTGTTCAACTGCTTGATGAATGTTGTCGACCTTGAATGCCAGATGGCGAAGACCGGCTGCTTCCGGACGTGACGGCCTTGACGGTGGAGAAGGGAAGGAGAAGAGCTCGATTGCATAATCCCCATTTAGCGAAAGGTCGAGCTTATAGGAATCTCTTTCTTCCCTGTAGACCTCGGCGATAATTTCGAATCCGAGTATATCCGTATAAAAAGATTTTGACTTTTCATAATCAGTGCAAATAACAGCGATGTGGTGGATAGCTTGCAGCATAAGAAAAAACTCCTTTTATATAGATTTTTTTCGCTCAGTTTAATCTTATCAAATTCGCTTTGCTGTGAAACGTGAAAATTGGACTGTATTTGCTTTTGACGGCATGCGTTCACTGTACTATAATTAAAATGTTATGCGTATATAAAACAGAGGTGAAGTCTGTGTTAGATCGGCTAAAATCAATTGAAGATCGCTATGAAGAATTAAATAAGCTGTTAAGTGACCCAGAAGTCATCAGCGATTCAAATAAGCTTAGAGAATATTCAAAAGAACAATCCGATATTCAAGAAACTGTTGAAGTATATAGAAGGTATCGAACGATAACGGAAGAATTGCAAGATGCAAAGGCGATGCTCGAAGAAAAGCTGGATGCCGACATGCGTGAGATGGTTAAAGAAGAAGTGTCAGAGCTTCAGGCTGAGGAAGAACAATTGGCTGAGCGATTAAAAATTTTGCTCATTCCAAAAGATCCGAACGATGACAAAAACGTAATTATGGAAATCAGGGGCGCTGCCGGCGGAGAAGAAGCGGCGTTGTTTGCTGGAAACCTGTATCGTATGTACAGCCGCTATGCTGAAATTCAAGGCTGGAAAACTGAAGTGATGGAAGCAAGCGTCACAGGTACCGGCGGATACAAAGAAATTATTTTCATGATCAACGGAAATGGTGCTTACTCAAAGATGAAGTACGAAAATGGAGCCCACAGAGTTCAGCGTGTTCCGGAAACAGAATCCGGCGGAAGAATCCATACATCTACCGCGACTGTAGCCTGCCTTCCTGAAGCAGAGGAAGTTGAGGTCGATATTCATGAGAAGGATATCCGTGTCGATACATTTGCATCAAGCGGTCCTGGAGGCCAAAGCGTAAATACGACGATGTCAGCTGTACGATTGACTCACCTTCCAACAGGTGTCGTAGTGTCCTGTCAGGACGAAAAATCGCAAATCAAAAACAAAGAAAAAGCAATGAAGGTTCTTCGTGCTAGAATTTATGATAAATTTCAGCAGGAAGCTCAAGCGGAATATGACCAAAATAGAAAGTCAGCGGTTGGTACAGGTGACCGCTCCGAGCGTATTCGCACCTATAATTATCCGCAAAACCGGGTAACAGATCATCGCATCGGCTTAACGATTCAAAAGCTGGACCAAATCATGGAAGGAAAGCTTGATGAATTTATTGATGCATTGATTGTTGAAGACCAATCAAGCAAGCTTCAAAGGGCTGAAAACTAAATGAACACCGTATTTGAGGCCCTTAAATGGGCTTCTTCTTGTTTGAAAGAAGCAGGAAGAGACGAAAATGCAGCAGAAATCCTGCTGCTTCATGAATTAAACACGGACAGGAGCCGGCTGCTGGCAAGCCTGCATGACTCAATTTCTAATCTGCAGCTGGATCGGTTTAGCTCAATGGTTAAAAGACATGCAGAAGGTATTCCAGTGCAGTATATAACTGGAAAGGAATATTTTTACGGACGCGAATTTGTCGTAAACGAAGATGTCTTAATTCCACGTCCGGAAACGGAAGAGGTCGTTTTGTTCGCACTGTCGAAAATCGAAACGGTTTTTCCGGGTGAAAAAGGACTGCGGGCAGTTGATGTCGGGACAGGAAGCGGAGCGATTGCGATTACGATGGCATTGGAAAACTGCGAACTTTTCGTAACAGCCACCGATATTGCACAAGCTTCTTTGAAGGTAGCCTCTGAAAATGCCAAACGGCTTGGAGCCAAGGTCGAATTCGTTTGCGGAGATTTGCTCAAGCCGCTTGTCCAAGCGAATCAGAAAGCGGATATCATTGTCTCCAACCCTCCCTATATTTCGCTGGAGGAACTAGATACCCTTTCTGAAACGGTCCGACTCCATGAGCCGGTACGAGCTTTAACTGATGGTTCGGACGGGTTAGGCTTTTATAAACGCTTCATGGAGGAATTGCCCAATGTCTTGGCTGATCGCTGCATCGTTGTATTTGAAATCGGGCACACTCAGGGCGAGGCCGTCCGATCGCTTTTATTGAATGCATTTCCGCAAGCGGAAGTCCAGGTGAAACAAGATATCAATGGAAAAGACCGAATAGTCTATGCGGTTATCGCAAAGGAGGAAGCAGTGCCTAGCTGATGGCGCTTCTTCTTTTATTTGGTCTCGTATATCATTGGGAGAATTGTAATGATAGCTCAGGTAAACAAATATTGAAAGACTACTTGATGGATTTTGGAAGATGTTCTACTCTATTTCCAACCTCGAGGATCTTGAATTAGGACTTCCTTTAAATAACATTAGCGATTTTGTTATTTGACTTAATTTTTATTACAGCTGAAAGAATAGCTATGTGTAAGAGGGTTATGAAGTATTAATTCTACCTCTCCATTAGTTTCGTAACATTTAGTAGTTAATAACTCTATTTCTTTATTATTGAATGCACTCGCAGAAAAAGTTAATAAAGAAGAAACAAGAAGAATTGTTGCAAAAATAATGGATATTCCCGCAACGTGCTTGTTTTTCATCAGGGTCATTTTACAGTCTCCTTTTATTTTAACGATCATTTATATAAATTAATTATACCAATAAAATACAGTCAACAAAAGCGCGTGTATGGAGGTGACGATCGGATTTCAGGATTGTCAGTTTCATATACACATGAACATGGGCTGCGCTGATTCCTCTTCAAACATGGAGCCCTGCCTTGCTTAATAAGGCATAACTTCAACCTTCCTCACGTTTACATCCATTTCTTTATATGAGATTCGTATGAAAGTATTAAGAAAAAATAAGAATAATAGATTCTATTTGTTTAAACCGGATTTTCTCTGTCCATACTATTCATAGATATCGGGGGAGAGGAACGGTGAGTAAAAAATGAAAAAATCATTTTTAGCATATATCTATATTTACTGTTTGCTAATCGGAGCGATCGCCAGTTTATATAAAGAGGAAACGGCTCAATCGACCAGCGGTGAAACCAAAGTCATTCCTGATGAAGCGATAAGGCTTCGCATATTGGCGAACAGCGATGCTGAAGAGGATCAGGAACTTAAGCGAAAAATCAGAGATGAAGTGAAGGGCGAAATTACATCCTGGGTACAGGATTTAACGTCTGTTGAAGAAGCGAGAAACGTCATCCGCTCAAGGGTTCCTGAGCTTGAAGAAGTGGCAGAACAAGTGATGGATCAGGAAGGAATGAGTCAAAAGATTTCGGTCGAATTCAATAAAGTTGCATTTCCGACAAAGCTTTACGGGAACTTCGTCTATCCGGCAGGCGACTACGAAGCGGTATTAATTACTCTCGGAGAAGGGCAGGGAGCGAACTGGTGGTGTGTCCTGTTTCCGCCTCTATGCTTTCTCGATTTTTCAAATGGAGAGGCTGTCCAGGAGCCGGAAGAAGAAGAGTCTAATGAGAGTATTGAAGAGAAAGAAGAATTAAGCTCTCTTACTGAGGAAAATTCAGAAGATGAAGAAGAACCTAAGGTCAAATTCTTTTTAGTTGAATGGTTTGAAGGTCTTTTTTCTTAAATGAACGGGCATATACCTGCACATACCCTCATAAATTGAAGTAAGGAGATAAACTATAGGGGTGACAGTGTGTACTATCAAATGAGGGTGGCGGAGAAGTCGGACGAGCAGGCAATTATTCAGTTTTTACAAGAGGCGAATGTAGGGCATGAAGGGGTTGGAACTCAAGGCAGCAAATTTATTATTCTCGAAGAAAACAATAAAAAAATTGCAGCGTGTTTAGGGTTGGAAGAGTTAGGGGATAGTCGGGGTATATTGCGATCATTGGTTGTTTCCGACAAGCTGAACCAGGGGCATATTGTTTCGCTTTTTCAAAGCATGCAGTTACTTTGCGACCATGAAAGGATTCGGACCTTGTACTTGGTTGCCAACCAACAGGCCTCGTTCGAATTTTTAGATGTGATGGGGTTCAAAAAAACAAAAAACATTCCCCAAGCCATCCACCATTCAGAGCATGCAGCAGAAGCGCTGAAATCCAAAGGAGCGGAACTTATGGTGAAAGAAATGAGGGATTGTGGATAACGGTTTTTTTTCAACATCTTATTCACAAACATATCCACTGGCAAACAAGTGTTATCCACAATATGTGGACAACACTTGTTTTTCTGTTATTCTTGACTTATACTTTCTACAGTAATTTTTGCGGAAAATGCTTATATAACTAGGAGTATTTTAAAAGATTTAGAGGAGTTTTGGATAAAATGAAAACGATGCAATGGACTGTGGATGCAAAAAAGGATTTATCCACAAATTATTCACAGATTTCACAGGCTGCGCAGCTATTGCAAAAAAATGAGGTAGTTGCCTTTCCGACAGAAACGGTTTACGGCCTCGGTGCTAATGCAATGAGTACGGAAGCGGTCATGAAAATATATGAAGCGAAAGGGCGTCCGAGTGATAACCCGCTTATTGTCCATATCTCGAAAATAGAGGATCTCGAGCGATTCACAGAAAATATTCAACCATACGCAGAAGAACTTATCAAAAGCTTTTGGCCGGGTCCGCTGACAATTGTGGTCCCTTGCAAGCAGGGGAAGCTATCAACAAAGGTGACTGCCGGGCTTGATACAGTAGCAGTCCGAATGCCGAGTCATCCCGTTGCGATGGAAATCATTAAACAAAGCGGTCTGCCGATTGCCGCTCCAAGCGCGAATTTGTCAGGAAAACCGAGTCCGACAAAGGCTGTTCATGTATTGAATGATCTGGATGGAAAAATTGCCGGGATTATTGATGGCGGACCAACTGGAGTGGGGCTTGAATCAACGGTTGTTTCTTGTATCGGCGAAGCACCTGTGATTTTAAGACCCGGTGGAATCACGAAAGAGGAGCTGGAGAGAGTAGCAGGTCCGGTGCGAATGGATGAGGCGTTAACGGATGAAAGAAAGGCGCCGATCTCTCCAGGGATGAAGTATAGGCACTATGCTCCGGTAGCTCCGCTAACAATTGTTGATGGAAGACCGGAGCAAATACAAGAGCTTGCTGACCGGTATAGGCAGGAAGGTCTGAGAGTAGGAATATTAACAACAAAGGAGCGGGAATCTGTATATAATGCTTCTTCGGTTAAGTCATGCGGCAGCCGGAGCAAGCTGGATACCGTAGCCTATAGTTTATATGATACGCTTCGAAGCTTTGATGATGATGAGCTTGATATCCTTTTAGCCGAAAGCTTTCCGGATGAAGGGGTTGGAAAAGCGATTATGAATCGGCTTCTTAAAGCAGCAGGAAATAAAATGCTCCAGCTTTAGGTTTAGCCTCGGGGAGTAAGTTCTATCTCTTCTTGGACATGCATAAGCTATCGTTACAGGTGTGTCCAAGGAGGTTACGGATGAACATTGACTTCTTGATGGGGGAAATACTTACATTATGTATAGTGGCGTTTGCGCTTGGAATGGACGCCTTCTCAATTGGTCTTGGAATGGGAATGGTTAAATTGCGGCTCCAGCAAATTTTTCGAATCGGAGTAGTCATCGGCCTGTTTCATATTATAATGCCGCTGCTTGGCATGGCTGCCGGGTATTTTTTGTCAGGAGTTCTAGGTGAAGTGGCTGTATATATAGGCGGAGCGTTGCTTGCGATTCTAGGTGTTCAGATGATCTATGCCTCACTAAAAAAAGACGAGGCTCCCTTCGTTACTCCTACCGGATATGGATTGCTCCTTTTTGCCATTAGTGTAAGCTTGGACAGCTTTTCTGTTGGTCTCAGCTTGGGGATCTATGGAACAAAGCCGCTGTTAACGATTTTGATGTTTGGCTTATTTAGTATGGTACTGACATGGTTTGGGCTGTTGATCGGTAAAAAGGTTCAGGAACATTTTGGTACATATAGTGAAGCCCTTGGAGGAGCCATATTGCTTGGTTTTGGATTAAAATTATTATTGCCTATCTAAACGCAGCGAATCATAGGATTGGCTGCTTTTTCTTATATAAAAAAGAAACAGGAGAGAACCTGATGCAACGTTGTTATCGTTTTAATGCTTTTTCCTATATAATATCGTTAAAGGAGTGATCGGAGTGAATATATTGTTCGTTTGTACCGGCAATACTTGCAGGAGTCCGATGGCTGAAGCTTTATTTAAGTCAGTTGTTGAGGAAAAAAATATAGATGCGTCCGTTCGATCTGCCGGGATTTTCGCTGTTAAAGGAGGAAGGGCATCTATTCAAGCGATGGATGCTTTATTTGAAAAAAGCATCGCATTAAACCATAAAACATCTCCTCTAACAGAAGAAAATATGGAATGGGCTGATCTTGTTCTGACGATGACAGAGCAACACAAGGAAATACTTTATAAAAAATTTGCCGAATATAAAGAAAAGATCTATTCGTTAAAAGGCTATGTCAATAATGAACCAGGTGATATTGCCGATCCATTTGGCGGACCTTTATCCGTCTACCAAGGCACTCGTGATGAATTGAGGGACCTCATCATGAAGCTCATTAGCAAGATAGAGGAATAGCTTTAAAATTACGATCGTGAAGGGTAAAATGAAAGTGAATAGCATGAGGAGAAGGAGAGCATAATCATGAAGGTTGCCATTGCTTCTGACCACGGAGGCATTCATATACGTGAAGAAATCATTAATTTAATGAAAGAAATGAAGATCGATTACTTGGACATAGGCTGTGATTGCAATTCGGGCTCCGTCGATTATCCCGATTATGCATTTCCGGTGGCGCATAAGGTCGCTTCAGGTGAAGTGGACAGAGGCATTTTAATTTGCGGAACCGGGATCGGAATGAGCATTTCTGCGAATAAGGTAAACGGTGTTCGTTGTGCGCTTGCTCATGATACGTTCAGCGCAAAAGCAACAAGAGAGCATAATGATACGAATGTTCTAGCCTTGGGCGAACGAGTAATTGGCCCTGGGCTTGCAAGGGAAATCGCTAAAATATGGCTAACGACAGAATTTCTCGGTGGCCGTCATTCCAAAAGAATTGAAAAAATTTCAGATTATGAAAAATCTACCCTATAAAGGATGATGAGCATGCAAAACCTGCAGCAGGATTGGCTTTTAATCCTCAATGAATTTCAGGAGAAGACAAGCTTAAAGGAAAATCAGCTGATTGTTATTGGATGCAGTACGAGTGAAATAGCTGGAGAACATATAGGGACTTCCGGAAGTGAAGAGATTGCGGAGATTATTTTTCAAGGGCTTGCCAAACTGAAAAAGGAAACTGGGGTTGAAGTCGCTTTTCAATGCTGTGAGCATTTGAACCGTGCAATCGTCGTTGAAGAAAAAATAGCTGCTGCAAGAAACCTCCCTGTCGTTTCTGCAATACCTGTTAAACGCGCAGGAGGTTCAATGGCTGCGTATGCGTATCAAAACATGGATGAGCCGGTTCTTGTAGAGCACATTCAGGCAGATGCTGGGATCGACATTGGAGATACCTTTATCGGCATGCATTTAAAACATGTAGCGGTTCCGGTCCGGCTTTCTGTACGTTCACTGGGATCCGCCCACCTCACCGTGGCGCGAACACGTCCGAAATTAATCGGCGGTGAACGAGCCGTTTATTTGAAATAATTTGCTGGATCCTATTGAATAACGAACTATCATTATTTTATTTTATTCTAATATTCGGTTTTGGGGTTGAAAATGCAATTATTTTAAAAAAACTTTTACATTTTGCAGAAAAAACATGTACAATAGTTATGGAATAAAATATGACAACACGGATGTCGATAGGAGAGGAATTTGCATATGAAATATTTACCTGAGCAAGACAAGCAAGTGTTTCAATCGATTCAGAATGAGCGTAAGCGCCAGCAGTCTAAAATTGAATTGATTGCTTCTGAAAACTTCGTATCTGAGGCTGTGATGGAAGCTCAAGGATCCGTCTTAACGAATAAATATGCCGAAGGATATCCCGGAAAAAGATATTACGGCGGCTGTGAATATGTTGATGTTGTAGAGGATATTGCCAGAGATCGTGCGAAGGAAATATTCGGTGCAGAGTATGTAAATGTTCAGCCTCATTCAGGCGCTCAAGCCAATATGGCAGTATATTTTACAATTTTAGAGCCTGGCGATACAGTGCTCGGTATGAATCTTTCTCACGGCGGACATTTGACACACGGCAGCCCTGTTAATTTCAGCGGTGTACAGTACAACTTCATTGAATACGGAGTAGACAAGGATACCCACATTATTGATTATCAGGATGTCCGTGAAAAAGCCCTTAAACATAAACCTAAATTGATTGTTGCTGGTGCAAGTGCTTATCCACGCGTCATCGATTTTGAAAAATTCCGTGAGATAGCAGACGAAGTTGGGGCGTATTTTATGGTTGATATGGCTCATATCGCCGGCCTTGTCGCCACAGGACTTCATCCGAACCCGGTTCCTCATGCCCACTTTGTTACAACGACTACTCACAAAACATTGCGCGGACCTCGCGGCGGCATGATCCTATGTAAGGAAGAATTCGGCAAAAAGATTGATAAGTCAATTTTCCCTGGAATCCAAGGCGGACCGCTGATGCACGTTATTGCTGCAAAGGCAGTTTCGTTCGGAGAAGCATTAACAAACGAATTTAAAGACTATTCAAAACAAGTCGTTGAAAATGCGAACAGACTGGCAGAGGCTTTGTTAAAAGAAGAAATCCAGCTTGTTTCCGGCGGAACGGACAACCATTTAGTATTGCTTGATGTCAGATCGTTGGGCATTACCGGAAAAACTGCTGAACATGTGCTTGATGAGATTGGAATTACCGTAAACAAAAACACAATACCTTTTGACCCGGAAAGCCCATTTGTAACAAGCGGAATTCGCATCGGAACAGCTGCAGTGACAGCGAGAGGCTTTGACTTAGAAGCGATGGATGAAATCGCGGCAATTATTTCACTAGCCCTTAAAAATCCGGAAGACGAAGAAAAACTTAAAGAAGCTGCACAACGCGTAGAGTCTTTGACAGAAAAATTCCCGCTTTATTCTGAAATTGATTATTAAGAAAATTAACCTGATTTCTGTAAAAGGAAATCAGGTTTTTATTTAGAAAAAAATGCCTATTTCACTCAATCGTTGAAAACTGTTGTCTTTTTTTGTAGAATCAATTGAAGTGTAAGATGAGAGCGGCCTGCTGCTTAATAAGAAGGAGTGAAGGATAGTGGGAAAGGTATATGTGTTTGATCATCCGTTGATTCAGCATAAGCTTACATACATCCGTGATGTAAATACGGGAACAAAAGAATTCAGAGAATTGGTGGACGAAGTTGCTACTTTAATGGCTTTTGAAATAACAAGAGATTTGTCAACGGAAGAGGTGGACGTACAAACACCGGTTCAGAAGGCAAAATCCAGAGTCATTTCCGGAAAGAAGCTGGGAGTCGTTCCGATTTTAAGAGCGGGGCTGGGAATGATTGATGGCATTCTAAAGCTGATACCTGCTGCGAAAGTAGGCCACGTCGGACTTTATCGTGATCCTAAGACGCTAAAGCCGATTGAATATTACGTCAAGCTTCCATCTGACGTCGAAGAACGCGAATTTATCGTTGTCGATCCAATGCTTGCGACAGGAGGATCTGCGGTTGAAGCTTTGAACAGCATGAAAAAAAGAGGAGCGAAAAATCTTCGCTTTATGTGCTTAATTGCAGCCCCGGAAGGTGTAGAAGAAGTTCAAAAGTATCACCCTGACGTTGACATTTATATCGCAGCACTCGATGAAAAGCTGAATGAAAAAGGATACATCATTCCCGGACTTGGTGATGCAGGAGACCGCATGTTTGGAACGAAGTAACGGGAAAAAGATGGTATTTAGAGGGATGAGGCTTGGCCTGTCTCTCTTTTTTATGTTCTAAAATGATTTAGGAGAATGATATTATCGGGTCGAACGTCTCGATCAATGTCATTACCTGTAAGTAGTTCGCACAAAAAAGAATAGGCAGTGAACTTGTACAATTCTGTTTTTGCTAAAAATGTGAACATTCTGTGTAGCCTTTAGATGCGAACGGTTTTTTAACTTTAAACAGATTGACATACAATAGGCGCTATTGTATGCTAAACAAGGGTAATTTGATAAGGTTTTCATACCCCCTTTAACTCCCCTGGTATATGCCCTTTTTTATGAGAATAAACCTCATCATCCGTATGGCTTTTGGCCTATTATTAAATCTTTCGAATGTGGCTGCTGCCTTTTATGGGGAGATGGCTGGATGGTTGGTTTTATTTTCACCTTTGTTAAAAGCACTTTATTCTTCATCTGGGTTTTTCTGTAAGGGTTTTTCCTGCAGACTATTCCCCGGAGAAACACAATATTTTCATCAGGAGACTGAGTAGTAGATGAGCGATCCCAGCCTAATGCTTCGCAGACAACTTAAGTATTTGTTTTTTATTTTGGCAGTCTGCTTTTTAGGTGCTGGATTTACAATGTTCAAGACCGAATTCCAGGGACTCATTTTGGGAACTGTGTTCAGCATGATGAATCTATGGTTATTGGTCAGAAGAATGAAGGCTTTTGGACAAGCAGCAGAAAACGGCAAGGCATTCAGGTCTGTTGGCTCTGCCGCCAGAATAGCGAATGCTGTTATTGCAGTAGCTATCGCCTACCGCTTTTCAGATCAGTTTAACATGGTGGCAGTCATTGTTGGATTGATGATGATTTATCCTGTTATTTTGATAGATTCCTTTATCCAACTAAAACGTTCATCGGCGAAAGTGAGGTGAATACCCATTGACACACGGAGCTCAGACATGGGAGTTTTTAGGACTCACATTTAACTTGTCGAATGTCCTGATGATAACAGTGGCTAGCGTTATTGTCTTTATCATTGCGGTAATTGGGACAAGAAGACTTGCCATGCGTCCAACAGGTATGCAAAATGCGATGGAATGGATTATAGATTTCGTTCGCAGCATTATCAGCAGTACGATGGATTGGAAGACGGGTGCAAACTTTTTAGCACTTGGTGTCACACTGCTTATGTACATATTTGTCTCCAACATGCTTGGCTTGCCAATGGCGATTACCGAGGGCCACAATCTTTGGTGGAAATCACCTACGGCAGACCCTGCGATAACCTTAACTCTTGCTGTAATGGTTGTCTGTTTGACCCATTATTACGGGGTGAAAATGAAGGGTGCAAAAGGCTATTTCTCAGATTATTTCAGCCCGATTAAATTTTTGTTCCCATTGAAAATCATTGAAGAGTTTGCAAACACTCTTACTCTTGGATTGCGGCTTTATGGAAACATATTTGCCGGAGAGATCCTGCTCGGCTTGCTTGCGGGTCTTGCAACTAATTTTTATACTCAAAACGTTTTTCTTGGCTTGCTGGGAACGATCGGTTCTTTCCCGCTTACCCTTGCTTGGATGGCATTCAGTTTATTTATCGGAACAATCCAGGCGTTTGTATTCACCATGTTAACAATGGTATATATGGCACATAAAGTGAGCCATGACCACTAATTAGAAACCCATATCCATATATCGATATAATTTAAAGGAGGATTTTATAATGAATTTATTGGCAGCTGCAATTGCAATTGGACTTGCTGCACTAGGTGCAGGTATTGGTAACGGACTTATCGTATCAAAAACAGTTGAGGGAGTTGCTCGTCAGCCTGAAGCAGCGGGACAACTTCGTACGTTAATGTTTATCGGGGTCGCTCTAGTAGAAGCTGTACCGATTATTGCTGCGGTTATCGCATTGCTTGCATTCTTTTTATAAGAAAGCCTTATATGAAAAACGAGATGGCGAAGAACATTCCAAGCGAACCTTCGCCATTCCTTTATGTATGATGAAATCGAAATCCATAGAATTCAGCTAAGACTGTGGAAGGGAGTTGACGTTAGAACGATGGTAAAAGCACCTTTGGTTTTAGGAGCCGGTGGGTTAGATTTTAACGGCGGAGATATCTTATTTCAAATAGCAGCCTTCTTGGTATTGCTGTGGCTGCTGAAAATATATGCTTTAAAGCCGCTTTTGAATGTGATGAAGCAGCGTGAGGATCATATTGCCAGCGAGATTACGTCCGCTGAAAAACGAAATGCGGAAGCGAAGCAGATGATTGAAGAGCAGCAGGAGCTTTTGAAAAAGGCGAGAGCAGAGTCTCAAAGCCTGATCGAGAATGCGAAAAAGCTGGGTGAACAGCAAAAAAGCGAGATTATCCAAGCAGCACGTAATGAATCAGAGCGTTTAAAGGAATCAGCGAAACAAGAGATTGTCAAGGAAAGAGAGCAGGCAGTTTCAGCGCTGCGTGAACAGGTTGCTTCCTTGTCTGTCTTGGTTGCCTCGAAGGTTATTGAAAAAGAGCTTGATGAACAAGCCCAAGAGCAGCTGATTCAGGATTACCTGAAAGAAATCGGAGAAAGCCGATGAGCGGATCAGATATCAGCAAGCCATACGCAACTGCTTTGTTTGAGATTGCGCTTAAACGCTCTGCTTTAAACGAAATTGAAGAAGAACTTCAGGTTGTGAGAGAGGTGTTTTTGGCTGAAAATCAGCTAATAAACCTGTTACTCAATCCTAAAGTTTCCGCCGAATCAAAAAAAACGCTGATCAAAAAGTCGTTTGCAGCCATATCTGAACCGGTTCTTAACACATTGTTTTTAATGATAGACCGCCACAGAATACGGGCAATTCCTGAGCTTGCCGTGGACTTCTCCAGTCTTGCGAATAAGATTCGCGAACGAGAAGATGCAATCGTCTATTCAATAAAGCCGTTACAGGAAAAAGAGCTTACCGCTCTATCTGAAGTTTTTGCAAAAAAAGCCGGAGTTTTCTCTCTTCGCGTACGCAACGAGATCGATCCGGATTTAATAGGCGGTGTGAAAATCCGCATTGGAAACCGAATCTATGACGGCAGTATCAGCGGCAAATTAGCCCGTATCGAACGTCAGCTGTCAGGAGAAATATCGTAGAAGGGGTGAAACCTAAATGAGCATCAAAGCTGAAGAAATTAGTGCGTTAATTAAACAGCAAATAGAAAATTACCAATCAGAGATCGAAGTTCATGATGTAGGTACTGTCATACAAGTCGGAGACGGTATTGCCCGTGTTCATGGATTAGACCATGTAATGGCAGGAGAGCTTGTTGAGTTTTCCAATGGTGTCATGGGTCTCGCTCAAAACCTTGAGACGTCAAACGTAGGTATCGTTATCCTCGGTTCTTACAAGGGAATTCGCGAAGGAGACGAAGTGAAACGGACAGGACGTATCATGGAGGTTCCAGTCGGTGAGGAGCTCATCGGACGTGTCGTGAACTCTCTTGGACAGCCAGTTGATGGCATGGGACCGATCTTAACGAGCAAAACTCGCCCGATCGAAAGCAAAGCACCTGGCGTCATGGCGCGTAAATCGGTTCACGAACCGCTTCAAACCGGTATTAAATCTATCGATGCGTTAATTCCAATCGGCCGCGGCCAGCGTGAGTTAATCATCGGAGACCGCCAAACAGGTAAGACATCTGTAGCGATCGATACGATCCTCAATCAAAAAGATCAGGATATGATCTGTATCTACGTAGCAATCGGACAAAAGGAATCGACTGTACGAGGTGTTGTAGAAACATTACGCAAAAACGGTGCCCTTGATTATACAATCGTCGTAACCGCTTCTGCATCCCAGCCAGCACCGATGCTGTTCCTTGCTCCTTATGCAGGGGTAACGATGGGTGAAGAATTCATGTACAACGGAAAGCATGTTTTGGTTATTTATGATGATCTTTCAAAACAGGCGAATGCTTACCGCGAACTTTCTTTGCTTCTTCGTCGCCCGCCAGGCCGTGAAGCGTTCCCTGGAGATGTTTTCTATCTTCATTCCCGCTTACTCGAGCGTGCGGCCAAGTTAAATGATTCACTTGGCGGCGGGTCTATGACAGCCTTGCCGTTCGTTGAAACACAGGCTGGCGATATCTCGGCGTATATTCCAACAAACGTTATCTCGATTACTGACGGCCAAATCTTCCTTCAGTCTGATTTGTTCTTCTCAGGAGTACGTCCAGCGGTTAACCCGGGACTTTCAGTTTCGCGTGTTGGAGGATCCGCACAAGTTAAAGCGATGAGAAAGGTAGCCGGTACTTTGCGTCTTGACCTTGCATCATATCGTGAGCTTGAAGCTTTTGCCCAGTTCGGATCTGATTTGGACAAAGCAACCCAAGCGAAGCTGAATCGCGGTGCGCGTACTGTTGAAGTTCTAAAACAAGGATTGCATCAGCCGCTCCGTGTCGAGAAACAGGTTGCAATTCTTTATGCATTGACAAGAGGATACCTTGATGACGTTCCGGTAGCCGATATTCAACGCTTTGAAGAAGAATACTTTATGTTCCTTGAACAAAATCACAAAGGGCTTCTTGAATCGATCAAAACGACAGGAAACCTTCCTGAAGATGCAGAGTTCAAAGGAGCCATTGAGGCATTTAAACACACGTTTGCGCCTAGCAGCTGAACTGAATTAAAAAGATGAGAAAAAGCAGTGATCTTTTTCTCTCTTTTCAAAAAATACGAGAACGCAAAAATAAGGTGGTGAAACCTTTTGGCCTCATTACGGGATATAAAATCAAGGATCAACTCGAATAAAAAAACGAGCCAAATTACAAAAGCCCAGCAAATGGTTTCGGCTTCTAAATTAAACCGTGCGGAGAACAGTGCAAAGGCGTTTGTCCCTTATATGGAAAAAATACAGGAAGTTGTAGCGAATGTTGCGCTTGGCACGAGCGACGCGACCCACCCCATGCTAAAAAAGCGCCCGGTGAAGAAGACCGGATATGTTGTCATTACATCTGACCGCGGATTGGCAGGAGCATTTAACGTTAACGTACTTAGAGGAGCTTATCAGGCAATCAACAAGCGCCATAAATCAACGGATGAGTATGCTGTCATCGCAGTAGGTAAAGTATGCCGAGACTTCTTCAAAAAACGTGGAGTGCCAGTCATCGCCGAAAAAACCGGCATTAGTGATGAGATGACTTTCATGGAAGTTAAGGATCTAACCTACCAGACGCTGCAAATGTTCACCGATGAAACGTTTGATGAGCTGTACATCTTCTATAACCACTATGTGAGCGCAATAGCTCAGGAAGTAACCGAAAAAAAATTACTTCCGCTAACGGATCTTGCGACGGGTAAGAAGACGGCAAGCTACGAATTTGAACCTTCAGAGGAAAGCATATTGGAGGTTCTCTTGCCTCAGTATGCCGAGAGCCTTATTTATGGTGCGTTGCTCGACAGCAAAGCAAGTGAGCATGCAGCAAGAATGACGGCGATGAAAAACGCTACCGACAATGCAAAAGAGATTATTGATTCTCTTACACTTTCATACAACCGCGCACGCCAAGCAGCGATTACTCAAGAGATTACAGAAATCGTCGGCGGTGCAGCTGCTTTAGAATAGCCGTAGTTTGATAGGAGGGAAAGCGATGAATAAAGGACGTGTAAGCCAGGTGATGGGACCTGTCGTCGACGTAACATTTGAAGACGGTCATCTGCCTGATATCTATAACGCACTAAAAATTTCACATAAAGCTCAAAGTGAAAATGAACAAAGTATTGAATTAACATTAGAAGTTGCCCTTCATTTGGGTGATGATTCCGTTCGCGCGATTGCGATGGATTCTACGGATGGAGTTACTCGCGGAATGGAAGTAGCTGACCAGGGAGCTCCAATCTCTGTACCGGTCGGAAACGCAACACTCGGCCGTGTGTTCAATGTATTAGGTGAAAACATTGATTTAGATGAACCAGTTGGAGCGGATGTAAAAAAAGATCCGATCCACAGACAAGCTCCGGCATTTGATCAGCTATCTACTGAGGTTGAGATTCTTGAAACCGGCATTAAAGTCGTTGACTTGCTGGCTCCTTACATCAAGGGCGGTAAAATCGGCTTATTTGGCGGAGCCGGTGTAGGTAAAACGGTATTAATCCAAGAGTTAATTAACAACATCGCTCAAGAGCACGGCGGAATATCTGTATTTGCCGGCGTCGGAGAGCGTACTCGTGAAGGAAATGATCTTTTCCACGAAATGAGCGATTCAGGCGTTATTACAAAAACAGCGATGGTATTCGGCCAAATGAACGAGCCTCCTGGAGCACGTATGCGTGTAGCTTTAACGGGCTTGACAATGGCTGAACATTTCCGTGATGAACAAGGACAGGATGTACTGTTCTTTATCGACAACATTTACCGCTTTACACAAGCTGGCTCTGAAGTTTCTGCCCTGCTAGGCCGTATGCCTTCTGCCGTTGGTTATCAGCCTACGCTTGCGACAGAAATGGGACAGCTGCAAGAACGGATTACTTCAACAAACGTAGGTTCTGTTACGTCGATCCAAGCGATCTATGTACCTGCCGATGACTATACTGACCCGGCTCCGGCTACGACGTTTGCTCACTTGGATGCAACGACAAACCTAGAACGTAAATTATCAGAAATGGGTATTTACCCAGCAGTTGATCCGCTTGCTTCGACTTCAAGAGCGCTTTCTCCCGAAATTGTCGGTGAAGAGCATTATGAAGTGGCTCGCAGGGTGCAGCAGACTCTCCAGCGCTATAAAGAACTGCAAGACATTATTGCGATTCTTGGCATGGATGAGCTTTCTGATGAAGACAAGCTTGTCGTTCAACGTGCGCGCAGAATCCAGTTTTTCTTGTCGCAAAACTTCCACGTAGCCGAGCAGTTTACCGGACAAAAAGGATCTTACGTACAAGTAAAAGATACAGTAGCAGGATTTAAAGCCATTCTTGAAGGCAAATATGATCATCTTCCGGAAGATGCATTCCGTCTTGTCGGCGGGATTGAGGACGTCATTGAGAATGCGAAAAATATGGGTGTAGAAGTATAAACCGTCCTAGGAGGTTAAAAGCATGAAGACCTTAAAAGTCAATATCGTTACTCCTGACGGCCCTGTTTATGAAGCTGATATTGAAATGGCAAGCGTAAGAGCTGAAAGCGGAGAACTCGGCATTTTGCCTGGCCATATCCCGACTGTAGCCCCTTTGCAGATAGGTGCGGTTCGTCTGAAAAAGGATGCTGAACTAAAGCTGGTTGCAGTCACCGGAGGCTTTCTTGAAGTCCGTCCGGATACAGTCAATATTCTGGCCCAAGCAGCTGAAACTGCTGAAAATATCGATGTGGAAAGAGCAGAAGCAGCTAAAAAACGTGCAGAAGAGCGTCTGAACAAAGCATCGGAGGAAATTGATTTGGTTCGGGCAGAGCTTGCTTTAAAGCGAGCAATTAACAGGCTGGACGTTGTCGGAAAATAAGGTAAACCTTCAATCAGCAGGGGTTCGACATACTTTGTTTTGCCTCGTTCTTGAATCTGATTGTTAGATGAACCGATCGGGCAATCTAGTAAGTTCTTACTGCCCGTTAATGCAATATTACGATGGGATTTCTCATCGTGAACAGGGGCGGTCCATAACGGACTGCCTTTTTTAAGTATTTCATATACCCCCTCATTGTTAAAACATTCTGACAATAATCATTTTATCATCTTTATCCCTCTTACTAATATACTAGGAAAGGGCAATTCAAGGAGGCTAAGGAAATGGAAATACTCGCTCAACAAGCTATCGTTGGGATGATTGTCCACCTCGTCTTTTTCGCAATCACTTGGTGGGCTCTTCAATCAGTCAACATCGATCCTCTCATTAGAAAAGGCATGATTGTGCAGGCCAGGCTTCTTATGATTTTGCTGACAATTGCGATCGGTTCAACTGTAAGTGATTTTTTCCTGGATTATTTAAATTATTCACAACAGCTTCCCTATCTTTTTTAGAAGAACCCTAAAGGTTTTTGAATAGGCCCTTTAGGGTATAAGGTAATTAACGGATATAGCACAATTCGTCAAATCGACAAGGGTTTTGACGAGGATTTCCACGTATGCTTTCCTGCTATCTGAGCAAGAATGGATAGTAGGAGAGGATGATTCGAAATGGTAAAAAATAAATTCAAATCAACATTTGTTTTTGCACTTATTCTTATTGGCACGATAATTGTGGTTCATAGCTTACAGGCCAAAGAGGAAACGCCGCTTTCCCAGTTAGCAAAGGCATTGGAAAAACACGACACCGATATTACGGAATGGACACTGTATGCAAAGAAAAACTTACAGTTGAACAGAAAAGATTTTTTTCGAAAAATGAAACATTTAGAGACCCAATATCGTCAATATAAGTGGTCGATAAAAGAAGAAGATCATGTTGTCAAGGCGACAGGCATATTATATAACGAAAAAAATCAGACAACCATGAAATTACAGCTCGTTTCAACCCTCAAAAACGATTCATCAAGCTCGTACTTATTGTATGAGCAATCAGGAGCATTTGTACGGGATAACTGGAGTCATACATATGAGCAGTTTGAACGGAAAGTTTACGACATACTTCAAGAGAAGGTTACAATTTTTTCTTGTCTTAAAGGCGAGTTAAATGGTATGATGAATATTGTTTTGCAAAAAAAAGCAAA
Source organism: Bacillus capparidis (assembly GCF_017832095.1). NCBI lineage: Bacteria > Bacillati > Bacillota > Bacilli > Caryophanales > Bacillaceae > Bacillus > Bacillus capparidis. The sequence goes on along the minus strand of NZ_JAFDST010000002.1, from coordinate 694,969 downwards.
AGATTTAGCAGATGAATTTTCTGCCGAGCCGGTTGAACAGCTAAATGAACCAAATTTCGTATCAATATCAGCTTATACAACGAGATGGAAAAATTATATATCGACTGCTGATCATAAAATGAATCTGCAGATCGCGATTCGAAGCTCAGGAATGGGCGGAAAACATATGATTGTGATTGGAACACCAATCGTAACGTCTGAATATTAATATATAGAATTATGGACGCGGAGGGGAATACTTTGGAAAAAATCATCGTCCGCGGCGGTAATAAGTTAAACGGTACAGTGAAAGTTGAAGGAGCTAAAAATGCCGTTTTGCCAGTCATCGCTGCATCCTTATTAGCCAGTGAAGAAAAAAGCGTAATTTGTGATGTGCCTACGCTCTCCGATGTATATACAATTAATGAAGTGTTACGTCATTTAGGAGCAGAAGTACATTTTGAGAACAATCAAGTCGTCATTGATGCATCATATGAGTTAACCACTGAAGCCCCATTTGAATATGTACGTAAAATGCGTGCTTCCGTGCTTGTAATGGGCCCGCTGCTTGCTCGCACAGGCCGTTCCAGAGTAGCTCTGCCAGGGGGATGTGCAATTGGTTCAAGACCGATTGATCAGCATCTTAAAGGCTTCGAAGCAATGGGAGCCGAGATTAAAGTAGGAAACGGATTTATTGAAGCCGAAGTAAACGGCAGACTAAAAGGTGCAAAGGTTTATCTTGATTTTCCTAGTGTAGGGGCTACGGAAAACTTAATCATGGCTGCGTCTTTGGCAAAGGGAACTACCATTCTTGAAAATGTTGCAAAAGAGCCGGAAATAGTGGATCTTGCTAACTATATTAATGCTATGGGCGGAAAAATCCGCGGTGCGGGTACTGGTACAATAAAAATTGAAGGTGTGGAAAAGCTTAAGGGTACTCATCACCTGATTATCCCGGATCGAATTGAAGCAGGAACTTTTATGGTAGCCGCTGCAATTACGAAAGGAAACGTATTAGTTCAAGGAGCAGTTCCAGAACATCTCACCTCGTTAATTGCAAAGATGCAGGAAATGGGTGTTACCATTATCGAAGAAGGAGAGGGACTCAGAGTCATTGGTCCCAACCAATTAAAGTCCATTGATATCAAAACAATGCCGCATCCTGGATTTCCAACTGATATGCAGTCGCAGATGATGGCATTGCTATTATGCGCAAACGGAACGAGCATGATCACAGAAACTGTGTTTGAAAACCGTTTTATGCATGCAGAAGAATTTAGGCGCATGAATGGTAATATCAAAATTGAAGGTCGCTCGGTTATTATCAATGGTCCTGTTCCTCTGCAAGGAGCAGAGGTAGCTGCAACCGATTTGCGTGCTGGAGCCGCACTTATTCTTGCCGGGCTGGCAGCTGATGGATACACAAGAGTAACCGAATTGAAGCACTTAGATCGAGGCTATGTCAATTTCCATAACAAGCTTGCAGGCTTGGGAGCCGATATTGAACGAGTAACTGAAGAAACAGCCGTTGAATTAACGAGCTTAACCGATTTAAAAGCATAATTGGGGTTCACGTAAGTACCATCTGATTTGCTCGCAATAATTTTTTTATAGATCAGTATGTCACCCGAGTGGCATGCTGATTTTTTTGCAAAGTCATTAAAAACAGTATGCACTTTTTTGCAAAAAAGAATACGTAAATAATGAAAACAATCGGACTGCAAAAAGGACTGGATGTCATATTAGCTTGTCCTCCCCCATATGAATAAAGTAGAGACAAAAAATATGGAGGCAGCTGTTATGAAAAAATTGGCACTAGTACTATCAGGATTAAGTCTAATCATTCTTCTCATCCCGACGATCCTTGTCCTACCTTTCCATGAAGGTTCGAACGGAGCGGCACCGAAAAATCAAGCTAAGGGGGTACCTAAGCTGGAAGATTCATCAGTTTCGGTTTCTGTGTACCGAACAGCAAAGCAGGAAGTGGAAAATATTCCATTGGAGGAATACGTTATAGGAGTCGTCGCATCCGAAATGCCTGCAGATTTCGAAGAGGAAGCGCTAAAAGCTCAAGCGCTGGCGGCAAGAACCTATATTGTCAGGCAAATGACCGGTAATAAAGCAGTAAGCTCGCCAAAAGGGTCGCTTGTCGATGATACACAAATGTTTCAAGTTTATAAAAACAATTCCGAATTGAAGAAAGCATGGAAGAAAAATTTTGATAAGAAAATCAAAAAAGTTACAGACGCGGTTGCTTCTACCCAGGGGAAAATCCTTACATATGATGGAAAGCCTATTTCACCTTCATTCTTTTCTACAAGCAATGGTTATACGGAAAATTCCGAAGCTTATTGGCAAAATAAAATCGAGTATTTGAAAAGCGTAAAAAGCAGCTGGGATGAAAAATCACCAAAATTTAAGGATACAAAAAAGTTCTCTGTCGCAGAATTTGAACAAAAGCTTGGCGTAAATCTGAAGGACGGGAACAGCATTGGCGAAATTACTGCACGTACACCAGGCAAAAGGGTGGCCACAGCAGTCATCAATGGAAAAAGCTTAACCGGAAGAGAAATTCGTGAAAAGCTAGGGTTAAGATCAGCTGACTTTCAGTGGGTACGAAATAATGACACGATCACAATTACTACAAAGGGTTTCGGGCATGGCATCGGAATGAGCCAGTACGGTGCACATTATTTGGCCGAAGATGGCAAGACCGCGGAAGAAATAGTGAAGTATTATTATAAAGGGGTGGAAATTTCTCCATCCGATCAATTCCTCAACACGTATACGGCGAAAAAATAACCTAAAACCGTTTATCTTATCCAAAAGATAAGCGGTTTTTTTCTGTCCATAACTTGAAAAAACCATGGATGTACGAGTATAGTAATGTAAAACACTTTTATAATAATTAACATTAACGAGTTTGTTATGTGAAGAACTTATCAGAGACAGTTTACAATAGATGAAAGCACAGGCTTTTCGGCTTGCAATGACAAAATTGCTGAAGAATTGTCGGATTCGTCAGAAATTGTTCAATCAAGAACAGAAAAAGTGGAGGTGAGCTTCGTGGAAAAGTCAATCACTGATCAACTAAACCGTCCGCTCAGGGACTTAAGAATATCTGTCACAGACCGCTGCAACTTACGATGTACGTATTGTATGCCAGCTGAAATATTCGGACCGGATTATCCGTTTCTTGAGAAAAAAGAACTTCTCTCATTTGAAGAATTAGAGCGGCTTGCCCGTTTATTCGTTCAAAAGTTTGGCGTTGAAAAGATTCGTCTGACAGGCGGGGAGCCTTTAATGAGAAAGGATATGCCTCAATTAGTAGAGATGCTAGCGCGTATAGAAGGTTTGAACGATCTGGCGATGACAACCAACGGTACGCTGCTCCCTATATATGCAGAGCGGTTAAAAAAAGCCGGTCTAAACCGGGTGACGATCAGCCTCGATTCATTAGATGATGACCGATTTAAAAGAATAAACGGCCGCGGTGTCCCGATTAAAAAGGTGCTGGAAGGTATCGAAGCAGCCAGGAAGGCAGGTTTAGGAGTAAAAATCAATATGGTCGTCCAAAAAGGGGTGAATGAAGAGGATATTCTCCCGATGGCTCATTATTTTAAAGAACAAGGGCTAATCCTCCGATTTATCGAATTTATGGATGTCGGAAATACAAACGAATGGAATCGTAAAGCGGTATTAACGAAACAAGAAATCATCGAGCGAATTCATAAAGAAATGCCAATCACTCCGATTGCACCAAATTATAAGGGGGAAGTCGCGACGAGATACAGCTACACAGATGGGGACGGTGAAATAGGTGTCATTTCTTCCGTTTCTGATGCGTTTTGCTCAACCTGCAACAGAGCCAGGCTATCAGCCAGGGGAGAACTGTTTACCTGCTTATTTGCTTCAAGCGGGCATGACCTAAGGAAGTTAATTCGAAGCGAAAAAACAGAGGAAGAGATCACTGAATTCATCAGCCGGATCTGGAAAAACCGAACCGACCAATACTCAGTGGACCGTACACTTTCAAAGCCAGTGGATAAAAAGAAAATTGAAATGTCTTATATTGGGGGATAATGAATTTCGGAGCATATTCATTTCCCGCATCATGCATCTCGTAGTTGAAAACCGGGAAAAGAAAAATATGTTTTCAGCAAGAGAGAGGGTGATGAAATGTTTGAATTAAAAGATTTGATTACGTTTTTCTGGTCGTTTTTTCTCATCTTGCCGATCGTTTCACTTGTCCATGTTGCCGGGCACAGCTTCTTCGCTTTTATTTTTGGCGGGAAGGCTTCAATGGAAATCGGCTTAGGAAATCTTTTGGTGAAAATTGGCCCGATCAAAGTAAAGAGCATGTATTTTATTGATTCATTGTGTCAGTACAATTCATTGAAATTGGATAATCGTTTAACCAATGCTCTCGTCTATGCTGGAGGGGCGATTTTTAATCTTGGTACAATTTTTTTGATCAACAATTTGATTATCAACAACGTACTAGAGCCACATCTTTTTTTCTATCAGTTTTCGTATTTCTCAGCCTATTATACGTTTTTCGCACTTATCCCTGTTCAATATTCAAAAGACCATTTAAGTGATGGGATGGCGATATTCAAGGTGCTTAAATACGGAGAGCGGCAACAGGCCACTCATTAATACTCTCTAGCATGTCTCGTGGTAACAGGAACGGGAATAGGACTAAATAAGACGATGCCGAAATTATGACTTCATGAAAAATAATCTTCGCTCTCTCTAAGATAGGTTCTCTGTTAATATGAGAACCTATTTATGTTCTATATTAAATACTTTGTGCAATCACTCGGTCTCCTCTGCTCTCAGGCTGGGATATGACTATAAATTCAACGTCTGTATCAGATTCGTTCATCATTTGAGGGGGAACTTGAGGGGGAACCTCCACGCCTTCCTGCGAATGAATTGTTATGCGTTCACCATCCACTTCTAATACCGCGCTTCCTGACAAAACAAGGAAGAACTGCCGTGCTGCAGAACGATAGTGCCTTTCTTCCTCTGTATGGGCTGGCATTCGTTCATGGATTACACTTAGGTGCTTTGTTTTGACTAAATGCCAACCGTCACAATTATCTCCCCAATTATAATGTTCAGCAGTTTGTTTGGTAATCTTCATTCTTATTCCTCTCCATTCAATAGAAAAACTGCAGATTTCTCTGCAGTTTAGTTTAGATCGTCACAGGAAAACCCTTGCTGCTTTAGCATCTTTGCAATATTGGCATAATAGCTTTTTTCATAAAAGCTTGCGACACGCTGGGTCCACGGGGCAGGCATTATTTTATTATACTGCTCAAGAATAGCCTTTTGATCTTGCTTATAGGTTTCTTCGTGAAGAACTGCTTCGACTGGCAATCTCGGCTTCTGTCCAGGATCTTCTGCACCATATCCGACACACAGTCCTGAGATAGGAATGACATGCTTTGGCAACTGTAGGAATTCAACGACTTCGAGAGAGTTTCGTCTGACGCCGCCAATAGGGACGGTTCCAAGCCCTACAGATTCGGCTGCAGCGATGGCATAACCCATTCCAAGACCCACATCAGTTGCTCCGACAAGCAAGGAATCTACATCGTTTAGAGCCTCCAGCGTTTTCCCCTCGATTTCTCCAGCAAGCGAAGCTCGATAAAAATCCGCACAAAACACGAGGAATAACGGAGCCTCTTCTATGTGCTTTTGATTGCCACAAAGGCGGGCGAGCTCTTTTTTTCGTTGTTCATCCTTGATAGCAATGATTGAAACCTGCTGGCCATGAATCCATGATGGAGCAGATTGAGCTGCTTTTATAATCAAGTCTAGTTTTTCAGCTTCGACAGGATTATCCTTATAGCTGCGGTACGATCGATGATTATGTAAGGTTTCTATTGTTGGGTTCATAAGATAAGTCCTCCACATTCTTTTCTTCTTAGTTTACCCGACTGGAAGAAAAGGATCAAAAAAAGCCATTCAGAGGCGTGGATATTGAATACCTTGTCCTGGTGGATGAAGGACGCTTCTTTTCCAAAAAAGAAAATGAAATCAAAGTTTTCCGCCAGATCTCCCAGTTTTTCAATAAGCACCTCGTTCACTAATACGGAACAGTTTATCCTCCATGCTTGCAAAAAAAAGAACTATGCACTACAATCTGTAGTGAACGGAGTGTGAGTATGAACATTAAGAATTTCAGATACGGTGAGGCAGGGCTTAATCGTTTTTTCGGTCCTTTGGAAGCCAAAATTATGGAAATTCTTTGGGGAGCGGATGAACTGAGCATTAAGGATGTTCAAAAGCGTCTGGAACAAGAAAAGCCCCATAATTTTAATACGGTTATGACCGTTATGACCCGTTTAATAGACAAAGGAGTTTTGCAAAAGAGAGTCGAGGGCAGGCTTTCTCTGTTTCGGCCGATTCAGTCAAAAGAAAGCTTTATCGAAGAACAATCGAAAAAATTAACAGAAAATCTGCTAGATGAATTTGGCGGCGTTGTTATTAACCATATGATTGACGTTCTCGATGAGGTTGATAAGTCCTTGCTCGATAAATTAGAACACAAAATTCAGCAATTAAAAAAGGAACAATCGTCATGATGTGCTGGAAGAGGAGATCTGTTTTTGTTGTCGCATTAAGTTTTGCCATTGCATTTTTCGTCTGGAGCCAGATGGGAATGTACATAGCGCATCTCCTTTTTGGAGTCGACGTTGAAGTGAATTTCTTTAAGCTATGCATCAGCTTATTTAAAGAAGAGTCTCTTTATTACTTTTTAGTTATCTTTCTTTTGAATGCCTTTATTGCTTATACTGTTCTGCTCACTTTATATAAAGTGGCCGAACAGTACGTGTTGTCCAAAAGGTTTAAGACGAAACTTTCTCATTTAAATAATCATGAATTGACGACTCTTTTCAATCAGAAATTTAACCGTAAGAAGAACGATATTTTGGTGATCGATCATGACCAATCGCTGGCATTTACGCATGGGTTCATAAAGCCTACAATTGTTCTATCCACCAGCTTGATTAAAATTCTTGAGAATCATGAGCTTGAAGCGGTAGTCCAGCATGAAACTTATCATCAAAAGAATTATGATTCACTGAAAATATTCATCCTTCAATTGATATCACAAGGATTGTGGTTTATCCCAATAACGAAGTGGTCTTATCAGAATTATAAAATCATCAGTGAGCTGCTTGCCGACAAATATGCGATCAGTAAAACAGGGTCCGAGCTTGGATTGAGCAGTGCTTTGGTAAAGCTGATTAAAATATGCTTCAAAGAAAACGCCAGGCCTGTGTTAGTTCATTTCTCGGATGAATCTGTCAATTATCGGCTGCAGCAATTGGTGAGTCCGAAAAATTCCATTCCGGTAAGCCTTAACAAACGATCAGTTTTCATATCCATTCAGGTTTTGATTTTCTTAATGGCGATGATTATTATAGCTATCGCCTGATTTTATTCAATCATTGCACGACCGAAAGAATTTAGGAGGATAACAATGGCCAAGCCAAATATAAAAGTCAAAAAAACAAGATCGAATCAATCATCCAAGATCATGTTCTGGGTTCTTGCCCTAATTTTCGTATGCTTTCTTGCCCTCATCTTTGTTGTGAAAAATTCAGGTTCAACAGAAGCGTCTGCTATCAATTATACCGACCAACCGTTTATCGGTGATGAATCAGCCCCTGTGAGCATCGTTGAATTCGGTGATTATAAGTGTCCGTATTGCAAAGATTTTAATAAATCCTTTAAACCATTAATTGAAAAGGAATTAGTGGAAACAGGACAGGCAAAATTCTATTTTATGAATTATTCCTTTATTAATGTCGACTCCACTCGTGCTGCGAAGTATGCAGAAACGGTATATCACGAATTGGGAAACAATGCATATTGGAAGTTTCATAACCTTTTGTACGATAAACAACCGGATGATCCAAGCTATGAGCAAATCGATTTCTACACGGATTCACTTCTTAAGGAAACTTTGAAGGAAATAGCAACTGACGAAGAAGCTGCTAAGGTAACAGATGCAGTTCAAAAGGGGTCGTATGATGACGAATGGGATAAGGACATGTCTCAAGTCAAAGAAGCGGGTATAGAAAGTACCCCGACGATCCTTGTAAACGGAAAGAAGTTTGAGGGGCAAGACTTTAACGACTTAAAAGAGATGGTCGAGAAAGAAGCAAAAGAAAACTAGAAAGCCGGCCTAACGCAGGCCGGCTTTCAAATATAACCTTACTCGATTTCTTTTCCAAGTATCACGAGATCGTACCTTTGTCCATCCATTTCTGCGATGCCAGGCATGTGTGCCCACTTTTCAAACCCGAACTTTTCAAACAGTTTGATGCTCGGTTGATTGTGGCCGAAAATAAACGCCATGATCGAGCGAATGCCGAGTGCAGGTGCCATTGACAATGCTTCTTCAATAAATAAAGTGCCAAGTCCTTGTCCCCGATGCTTTTCACTGATGTAAATGCTTATTTCCGCCGTTTTATCGTAGGCAGGCCTTCCGTAAAAGGATTCGAAGCTTAACCACCCGCATATATTATTCTCTTCGTCCTCCATGACATAGAGAGGACGTTTCTCATTGTGTCTCGAATACCAATCCATTCTATCCTCTACCGTCACCGGCTCCGTATCGGCAGTGACCATTCGTGATGCAATCGTTGAATTGTAAATTTCAACAATCTTAGGGAGATCTTCTATTGTTGCTTTTCGGAATTTATCGTTCATCATGACACCCCCTCCGATATATTTTGTGTATTTGAACTCCTGCTCCTTGCTGAAGAAGGTAAAAATCCATACGATAATCATATATAGTAATAGCACAATTGTCAGTAAAAACTTCAAACTTTTTTTCATCATCATGAATTTTTTTCGTGCTTCTGCAAACACTATGAAGAAAAAAATTTTTCAATATGTATATATTTTCTGAAAAGTGTTCAGAATGTTGCTGAGGTGATGAACAATGAGAGAGGAAGAAAAGAAACGAACTTCTCTTCAACGGTTTTTCCGTAAACGTTGGGTATTCCCAGCAATCTATTTACTCAGTGCAGCAGTTGTTTTAACAGCAGTTCTTTGGTATCAAGCAAGTTCAAACGATGTAAAGGATCAGATTACGGACAATGGCAACGAAACATCGGAATCAAATACGAACGATGCGTTGGAAGTAAGCAAGCAGGTTGAAAATGTAAAAATGCCAGTTTCGACTCCGGAAAGTGTTTCTGTGATTACGAAATTCTATGAAGCAGACGCAACTCAAGAAGACAAAGAAGCAGCACTTGTAAACTATAAAAACCAATACAGCTTAAGCAAAGGAATCGACTTAGCTGAGAAAGACGGAAAAGAATTTGAGATTTCCGCTTCCTTGAGTGGTACGGTTGCTAAAGCTTCAAAAGATCCAGTGCTGGGACATGTTGTTGAAGTTGACCACGAAGATGGATTGGCTACTGTGTATCAGTCTCTTGCTGCTGTAAGCGTTGCAGAAGGTGACAAAATTGAACAAGGCCAAGTCATCGGTACTTCAGGTAAAAACCTTTACAATGAAGAAGCCGGAAACCATGTTCATTTTGAAATTCGCAAAGACGGAGTTGCTTTAAATCCAGAGGAATTCTTCAATAAGCCTGTGACAAGCATTAAACAAGCTTCAACTGAGCAGGCGTCTGAAGAAGCAAAAGAGAAGCAGCCGGCAGAGGAGCCTGCACCATCAGAAGAGCCTGCACCATCAGAGGAGCCTGCGAAGGAAGATACTGAAGAAAAGGGCAAAGCTGACGAAAAAGGTACAGAAGATAAATCTGGATCAAAAGACAGCAGCCAAGTAGAAGAAGGTTCATCTGAATCGTAAGAATTGTGGAAACACCTGTCAAATGACGGGTGTTTTTTAAATAGACGGTAAACATTTCTGGTTTTCATTTCGTCTACTGACAAACATCTTTCATTGGAAAACTTGTACATATTTTGCTTTTGATTTTTATATAATGGATAAATATAGATATTTCTACAAAGGGGTCCGAGTGTATGCTTCTTGCATTAATTCTTTTATTTATGGGTTTTATGCTCGTTCTCATATGCACTGAGAGCTTTCAGCTGCTAATGAGATACCATCATGTTTCCTTTAATCTTCATAAAAACCCGAACTTGTCTTCTTTTTTTGACTTCAACTTTGCTGAATTTCAATCAAATGACGTGGTAATCCAAAAAGCTGGGCATACCCTCTGTTTTTTCATTTTGGTGATCCTGTTTACCTTGTACTTTCGAAGTCTTAAAAGTGCGGTTGCCGTTTCAATCGCTTTCGCATTTTTTACGGAAATTGTTCAAATGTTTTTCGGAAGGCATGGGTGTTTGAGAGATGTCATTATTGATAGCATCGGCATTTTGTTATTTGTAATTATTTATACGGTATTTTCGCTGAATCGGATGACACCGATGAACCGATCTTCCTTAAAGTGAACCTTTAATCTGTGGGAGTCTTAATGTTGGAGAAAATAGTAAAAGCCAATCCTGTGATAGGATTGGCTTTAATTTTCTTAAAGAGCGGATGGACCCTCGTTGCCCGTGCGAATATCGATCACTCTACCGATTTCGTAGACGAAGATTTTACCATCTCCGGGTTCTCCAGTGCTTAGAGCCTTGCGGGCAGCTGCAATGACATCATCTACAGGTACCGAGCTGACAACAATCTCAATTTTTAAACGATCATATACATTTTGTTCTTTCTTCACTCCGCGATATAGCTCGGTATAAGGCTTTTGTAAACCGCTGCCTTGGCTATGTGTGAATGTGATACCGGAAACACCGATTTGCGCCAGCTCTGCTTTTAATTTCACCACATTGTTAGGACGCGTGATTATTTCCACTTTATACATTTGACCGCTCATTTTTGTCACTCCCTAATAAATTAGTCTTGATATGCTCGCTCTCCGTGCATCGTCAAATCTAAGCCAGTAGACTCTTCCTCGTCGGTTGCACGGAATGTAAAGAAGATATTTACCACCTTAATAATAACAAATGTTACAATTCCTACAAAAAGATAGGTGGCCACAATGGCAACAAGCTGCTTCCAAATTAAGCTCACATCTCCGTAGAATAGTCCATTTGCTCCGGCATCGTTTACGCTTGTTGTAGCGAATAAACCAGTTGCTATACCACCCCAAGTTCCGCCGATACCGTGAAGTCCGAACGCGTCAAGCGCATCGTCATAACCGAATTTCTTCTTAAGGGAGAATACACCCCAGAAGCATATTGCGCCTCCGATAAGTCCGATTAAAATGGAAGCCATTGGAGTAACGAAACCTGCAGCAGGAGTTATAGCTACAAGTCCGGCAATAGCACCAGATATTCCGCCAAGCAAGGTTGGTTTTTTGTTTATTAGCCATTCGATGACAAGCCAGCCGATAATACCTGCAGCTGCAGCCGTACTTGTGTTAATAAAAGCATACATACCTACACTGCTTAAAGATAGTGCGCTTCCTACGTTGAAGCCGTACCATCCAAACCATAGAAGAGCTCCGCCGAGTAGGGTAAGCAGCAGGTTGTGCGGAGAGGCTTCGCTTGCATCCTTGCGTTTTCCAAGTACAATTGCAGCGACAAGTCCGGCAACACCTGAAGCGATATGAACGACGTTTCCGCCGGCAAAGTCCAATGCGCCCATTGACATAATCCAACCGCCGCCCCATACCCAGTGGGCAACAGGAGAGTATACTAAGAGAACCCATAAGATTGTGAATACAAGAAACGCAGGGAATTTAATTCTTTCCGCGTAACCACCTGAAACGATCGCTGTCGTTAATACAGCAAAAGTCATCTGAAACAACATGAACAGGCTGTGAGGAATAGTTCCGCCTTCAAGAGGCTCGTATCCTACTCCATTCAAGCCGATATAATCAAGTCCACCGATAAATGCATTTCCCGATGAGAACGCTAGAGTGTAGCCAACGAGGATCCAAACAATCGATACGATAGCTATTGTCGAAAGGCTGTGCATCGCCGTGCTTAGAACGTTCTTACCCCGTACCAGACCTCCGTAGAATAGTGCCAAAGCCGGGGTCATTAACCATACGATGATGGTACATACAAACATAAAAACTGAATCTCCCATTTCCATAACTAGTAACCTCCTATAATAAAAATGCATAATTGCTATAAATCTTATTATAGAGATGAAGTAAAAGAAGATAACACATTGTTGTCATATTTTCTAACATGAAATATTTTCTGACAAAACAGTTTACTTCTTTAACCCTGGTAGAATAGGACTATCGTGGAAGCTGAAAAACCCAGCTCAGAAGCTGGGTTTCGGGTACTTAATGAATAGCGGATGCGGGGTTGTTTGCACCGCTTTTCGATTTTCTTCTGCTCCACGGATAAAGATAAAGTGAAATAAGCGCGAAAATTGAAGCAAGCAAATATAAATTGGAAAAACCGCTAAACGTTACCAGGATGCCAAGAATGTACGAACCAGTGGCAATGCCTGTATCAAAAAAGGTGAAAAAGGTCGCAATTGCATAGCCGCTTCGGTTTGCAGGCGATGACTGGATCGCAATTGTTTGCATGCATGGAAGGAGGGTGCCGTATCCAAGGCCGATAACCGCTCCAGATAATAAAAGCATTACGCTGGATGAAGTAAAAGCCAGCATCAATAAACCAATCGAAAACAATAGAATGGAAGGATAGATAACAATTCCAGGGCCGACCCTGTCAAACAATCTTCCTGTAAACGGCCGAGAGATAATCATTGTCGCTGCAAAGCATAAAAAGAAATAGCCGCTTGCGTCCATTAAATTAAGTGAATGTGCATAAACGGATATGAATGAAATAACAGACGAATACCAAAAGGATATGGACAATCCTACAATAGCGATCGGAAGCACCTTTTTTTCAAACATATTTGAAAGTGTAAATGCGAATGAAGTTGATCCTTTTACTTCCTTAACTTTCAACGGGAGACAGCAAAAAATGCTGACCAAAGCAAAGATCGAAAAAAGTAAAAACAAATTTGAAAAGCTTACTTTGCCAATTAAGTTCAATCCGATAAACGGTCCAATGACAACAGCAAGGTTCATGGACATGACAAAGTAACCGAGACCTTCACCCCTGCGATTTTTAGGGATAATGTTCGCTGCAATAGCTCCGGTTACCGTTGTAATAATGCTAAACCAAATTCCTTGAAAAAATCGAAGAGCAAGCAGCATATAGAAATTATCAATAAATACATACAAAAAAGCTGAAAAAGTGAATAAGGTGACTGAAATAATAGCTATTCTTTTCTGTCCGAACCGGTCGATAATCATGCCTGAAAGCGGCCGCAAAATGATAGCGGCAAGCAAAAATACGCTAGTCACAAACCCAGCCTGTGATTCTGTTCCGTCCATCCCATCGAGTACATAGACAGGAAGCACAGTAATGTAAGAATAAAAAACGGTAAATATCAAAAGATTTACCAATACGACTAATATAAAATCTTTCGTCCAAATGGGTTCTGATGATGGTTGTTTCATTTCGTATTCATCTCCGAGCCTTGCTTAGTAAATTTAAGGATAAACTGATACATTTGTTCTTTTTCCTGTTCGCTAAAGCAAGATAGTGTGTGATCTTCAAATTCCTTCAGTTTAAGTTGAATATCATGGTATTTATTTACTGCTTCTTCAGTTAACGCCACAACCTTCTCTCTTTTATCATTACCGAGCGTTCGATATATCCAGCCGTTTTCTTCTAAACGCTTTATGGTTCGAGTAACAGTAGGCGCCTCGACATGAAGGTATGTCCAAATCTCCTTCTGTGTCATGGGGCCGAATTTATGCAGACAATAAAGGATCGTCCATTGGGATCCGTAAAGTCCATACTCCTCAAGCTGTTCATTTGTTTTTTTAGAAATGGATCTTGCAGCCTGATTAAACATGTGAAAGAGCTTTCGGTTGATACTCTCCATTGGGATAATTACTCCTTTGATTTCAATATTACTTACCTAGGTAAACAAATCCGTTTGATTAGTGTAACGAAATATTTATCTTATGTAAAGTCATTCTAACGAATCGTTCAAACAATTGTTCATTTTCTATTGAATAAGACGTGGTTTCCTTCAGTATTTTAACGAGAAATTTGAGAAACCCCTTGTCCCTATTGACTTTTGTAGCATATATCCCTGCCTTGGCTAATAAACTGTTACAAACCTAATAAAGAGAGTGTTTGAGGTGAGGGATCGTGGAATATTTTCATATGCCTAATTTGAAAAATAGACTACAACTAAGAAGCTGTTCACATGAAATAAATATGAAAACGAGTCTCATTTCACACTTCTCACATCCATCTTAGGGAGGTCGAGTGGTGTGCACGATTACATCAAAGAGCGTACAATCAAGATTGGCAAGTATATCGTGGAGACAAAGAAAACAGTTCGCGTGATAGCGAAGGAGTTTGGAGTTTCCAAAAGTACCGTCCACAAGGATTTAACAGAAAGGCTGCCCGAAATTAACCCAGATTTGGCCAATGAGGTAAAAGAAATTCTTGATTATCATAAATCCATTAGACATTTAAGAGGAGGAGAGGCAACAAAGCTCAAATATAAGAAAGAGGATATTTTAGAAGGAGAGCCTGTACAATAATCGACGCATAAATCTTCACGATGCTCCTTCTTAATTTCTCTAGCAAATTCCACAAAAATTTGTAAAGAACTTTTACAAGATCAAGCCAATTTTAAAAAAATATGATAAAATATTTAATTAGGGTAGAAGTTGGATTTTTGCTGTGAAACAGAGTTCAAGGAGGATAAATATAGATGTTTGCAAGGGATATTGGAATTGACCTTGGTACGGCAAACGTACTGATTCATGTAAAAGGAAAAGGAATTGTTTTAGATGAGCCATCCGTTGTAGCGCTTGATAAGAACAGCGGCAAAGTATTGGCTGTTGGAGAAGAAGCAAGACGGATGGTTGGACGTACACCAGGGAATATTGTTGCCATTAGGCCTTTAAAAGATGGTGTAATTGCTGATTTTGAAGTAACTGAGGCCATGCTTAAATACTTCATTAACAAATTGAATGTAAAAGGCCTTTTTTCAAAACCACGCATGCTTATTTGCTGTCCGACGAACATAACCAGTGTCGAGCAGAAAGCGATTAAGGAAGCAGCCGAAAAAAGCGGCGGAAAACAAGTATATCTTGAGGAAGAGCCTAAAGTGGCCGCGATTGGCGCAGGAATGGATATCTTCCAGCCAACCGGAAACATGGTTGTTGATATCGGAGGCGGGACGACGGATATCGCTGTCATCTCAATGGGGGATATTGTCACCGCCTCTTCAATAAAAATGGCCGGCGATAAATTTGATCTGGAAATATTAAACTATATCAAGAAAGAGTACAAGCTCTTAATTGGCGAACGTACCGCTGAAGATATTAAAATGAAGGTGGCAACAGTATTCCCTGATGCACGTAACGAAGAAATTTCCATTCGGGGCCGGGATATGGTATCAGGATTGCCAAGAACAATTTCAGTAACGAGCAAAGAAGTTGAAGGTGCTCTTCGTGAATCCGTTTCAGTGATCGTACAAGCTGCCAAATCGGTGCTTGAAAGAACCCCTCCTGAGCTCTCGGCTGATATTATTGACAGAGGAGTCATTATTACCGGCGGCGGAGCCCTGTTAAACGGACTCGACCAATTGCTTGCCGAAGAGTTGAAGGTACCTGTTCTGGTAGCAGAAAATCCAATGCACTGCGTTGCGATAGGAACAGGTGTCATGCTCGACAATATGGACAGGCTTCCAAAGAGAAAGCTCGGTTAAAGTCATTCCCCATTCAATTTATTGGATGGGGTTATATTTTTTTATAAACATTATTGCTGTCCTTGACGATATAAATGCTAGAAAAGATAGATCTATTATAGAACGTGAGTTCCTTTATTGCAACAAGTTTTAAATTTTCTTCCCTGAGGTGAAATTATGTTTAAAGGGCTTTATTCAGCAACATCAGGCATGCTCGCTCAACAACGTAGAACGGAAATGCTCTCGAATAATATCGCAAATGCCAATACATCCGGATATAAAGAGGATCAAGGTTCGATCCGCGCTTTTCCCGAAATGCTTCTAAGCCGAATGGAATCTGATTCTTTTGCAACTGAGAATGGCAACCGTTCTTTTACAAAGCAAAATATTATCGGTTCTCTTAATACTGGAGTTTATATGCAAGAAATGAAGCCGTTGTTTACACAAGGGAATTTGAAAACGACGAATCAGCCTACGGATAACGCACTAATTGAAGCAGATGTACCTGTAAATGAAGAAACCAATGAAAAAGCAGCATTATTTTATGCCGTCCAGCTTCAAGGCGGAGAAGTCCGTTATTCAAAAAGCAGCACCTTTTCCCTTAATGAAAACAATGAGTTGACGATTCACGGAAATCCTGTTCTTTCCACAAACGGACAGCCAATTTCGGTAGCCAGCGAGGATTTTCAGATTTCTCAGGATGGCGTCGTATCGGAAAACGGGCAAAATCTTGGACAAATTGATGTGCGGATGGCTTTGGACACAAGAGTATTGGCACGAGAAGGAAACGATCTTTATCGCACAGAGGATAATCAGGAGCTGCCAAGTGCTGCAGGGACTGGAGAGGCGGCCTACTCCATCAAGCAAGGAGTGATCGAGCTCTCCAATGTTGATGTCTCTAGGGCTTATACAGATATGACGATGGCCTATCGTTCATTTGAAGCGAACCAAAAGGTGATTCAAGCTTACGATAAAAGCATGGACAAAGCTGTTAATGAAATTGGTAAAATCGGATAATTTGCACCGAATGAAACAAGGTTTATGAAGCGGAGGAACAAAAATGCTCAGATCAATGGTCAATGCATCCAATACAATGAATGAGCTTCAGAAGCAAATGAATATCATTGGGCATAATATGTCTAATATAGATACAGCTGGATACAAAAGCAAAAATACAAGCTTTTCTGAACTCATGAGGCAAGAGCTAGAGCAAGTGCAGGAAGAAAATAATCAAGTAACAGAAAACAGGCTTACTCCAGAAGGACTCAGACTAGGAACGGGAGCAGTGTTAAACGAACGTTTGTTTCAAGCACAGGGCAGCTTGAAAGAATCAGGACGAAAGCTGGATTTTGCTTTGACTAAGCCGTATCAATTTTTTCAAGTAAATGCAGAAGGAGAGACCCGCTACACTAGAGATGGTGCTTTCTATTTGTCCGTTGTTCAAAATGATCCTGAGACTGTGCAGCTTGTAAATAAAAGCGGGCACCCTGTCCTGGATGCACAAGGCAGCCCAATCTCCTTTAACAGAAGCTATAAAGAACTAAATGTCAATGAGAACGGCGGACTGACAGTTGTTCCTCAAGATGCAGGTGTTACTGAACAGTTTGATCTTGGCGTGGCAACCGTAACGAAGCCTCAAGCCTTAAAAGAGGAAGGCGGAAATCTTTTCTCGATCGATCCCGCCGAGGGCGATGCTTTTATAAACCTTAACGGAGCTGGCAGAGACGTATCCATTAAGCAGGGAGCGCTCGAAATGTCCAATGTCGATCATATGGAAGAAATGACCGATTTGATGACTTCTCAAAGGTCGTATGAAATGAATGCACGGGCCGTAACTTTAGGTGACCAAATGCTTGGCTTAATTAACGGAGTGAGGTAAAATTACCTTTTAGGAACAGTAAAAAGGAGTTTTACAAGTGAGCCCAAATTCTGAAGTGCAGGTGAACACCAGATACAAGAGACGAAAAGCAGCAAAAACAAAAGAAAAAAAGCCGACGATTTGGAATGTTCGGGTGCGTTTGATTCCAATTTGGCTGCGGCTTATTTTGGTTGCTTTCTTTATGGTCTTGGCACTTATTGGCGGATGGATCGTCGGCTATAGCGTGATAGGTGATGGAAACGCGGGAGACGCGTTGAAATGGGACACATTTCAGCACCTGTATGATCTCGTGAATAAAAAAGTGGATTGATCGTTCGCTTCATTCGGCAAGTATCGATGCCTCGCATTAAACGGGAGGAACAACTGCCCTTACATGCAAAATGGCTTCACCTGACAATCAGATAATTGAATGATAGCAAAAACCCCGTCGACCTGTGCGTCGAACCCTAACTGATTGATATGTAAAGGAGATTTTAAACACATGCTTGATATTCAGCAAATTAAAGAAATCATTCCTCATCGATACCCATTTCTTCTGGTTGATCGTATTACTGAAATTGAAGAAGGAAAACGGGCGGTCGGCTACAAAAACGTTTCAGCCAACGAAGAATTCTTTAATGGCCATTTTCCCGACTATCCGGTTATGCCGGGTGTGCTTATCGTAGAAGCACTTGCCCAAGTAGGTGCCGTCGCGATGCTAATAAAGGAAGAAAACAAAGGAAGGCTTGCCTTCTTTACCGGAATTGATAATTGCCGCTTTAAAAAGCAAGTGAAACCGGGTGACCAGCTTCATCTCGAGGTTGAAATGACGCGCGTACGCGGCCCGATCGGCAAAGGAAAAGGCGTAGCCACCGTTGATGGAGAAATCGTCTGCGAAACAGAGATTATGTTTGCGCTTGGAGACAAAGAAAACTAAAACAGGCTGCCGGCTATGCTGGCAGTCCGTTTTTGTGAAGACCGCAAAAACGTAAGATCGCAAATAAATCATGAAGATCGCAAAAATAAGGACAGGATCGCATTTTCGATTATTTGAGCGAATACAGCGATTGACTTGGATTTTACTATCCTATAGGTGATTATGTTAACTAATTGACTTTTGTACAAACCATGCAACTAAGAAAAGTATCATGATAATTAACCAAAAAAGCATCTTTTTTTTCATATCACGGTTGTTATTATTAGGCATGCTATCACTCCAAACAAATTTAACTTTACTATTAGTAAGTATTTCATACCGCAGGGATTGGATATCCCCAAATATGTTTAACATTAACCCCATATCCTTGATCTTTGCGAATAAATGCCTATGCACCAACGTAGATTGATTTTCCAACTATTTAACAATAGCACTATGCACCAACTCAGTCCATCTATTTACAATATTTTGAAATTAAAGACCTACTCAGTAATAAGTCTTTCGTCCGTTCCTTCCCAGAAAAAATACAATTGGAATTTGTTCACAAAACAAGAAAATGATAAAAGACCTACTAAATAATAGGCCTCTTACATTAACGATGTCGCTAGGCACAGGAATAAGAAATACTCATCTATCTAAATGAATCCCAATTAGAACTTTACGATAGCATAAGTTACAAATTTCTGTTGCCCTCCTGGGAAATGTATTAAAATCGAAGAAAGATACATATCAGGAAATTTGTATCCTCAACTGTCAGTGTTACACAACCTTTTATTAATATTGCTCGTCTGTAATCTTTCGTGTTAATGCCAATAAAAGGGGAGTGAAAAAATTGAGCATGTTTTCTCTATTCCAATCCAAATGTGCCATTTGCAAGAAAAAACGGAGCGGCCTTAGGAAATACCTAGATGATCGTGGAGAGATCATAAAAGTCTGCCCAACCTGCAGCGAATACGCAGAAAGGCGTGCCTACAGAAAACTATAATGGAGCATCCCGCCTTGACACTGCTCTCATTAACCGTCATATTAGTAACGGAAATAAAATGAAAGCAGGTGAAGTCCGTGTGGAAAGAGTTTAAAGCATTTGCAATCAAAGGTAATATTATCGACCTTGCTATCGCGGTCATTATCGGATCAGCATTTAGTAAGATTGTCACTTCTTTGGTAAATGATATCATCATGCCTGTCGTGTTATTGCTTATTGGACGGGTTGATTTTTCATCTTTAACTTACTACGACATAAAATATGGTGCCTTCATACAGACCGTTGTTAATTTCTTTATCGTTGCCTTCTCAATTTTTATCGTGATTCGTTACGTATTGAGGCATAAGAAAAAAGAAGAAGTCAAAGAGACCCCTGTTGATCCGCAGGAAGAGCTGTTGCGTGAAATCCGCGATCTTTTAAAAAATGAGCGGGAAAGAACATAGAATAGAAACGCAAAAGGAGAGCACATATTAACAATAAATATGTACTCTCTTTTTAATTTAGGGAAGAACTGATAACAGTTTCGAAAGTGAGTGTATGCCAATCACTTCTTTCTGACGTTGTTTATCCCATCTATTTAAACCATATACCGATCATTCCAGCATACCGTCAATATCAAAGGAAATCATTGGATCCCCTGCTTTTTCAGATGTTAGAACTGATTTTAACAAGCGTCCTTCCGCGAACTTGCCCTTTTAATAGTGTAGGAAGAGCATCAGGAAGCTCATGTAATGTGACCTCCTGGTGGATAAAGTCTTCAAGGTTTGCAGGCTTTAAATCTGTTGCGAGCCGTTCCCATACTTTCATTCGTGTTTCCATCGGACAATAGACAGAATCAATTCCTAACAATTTTATCCCTCTTAGGATAAACGGAAACACCGAGGTAGGCACTTTTGTTCCAGCAGTTAACCCGCTTACAGCGACAGCTCCGCCATTTTGCAGCTGACTTAAGATCGAAGCTAAAGGCTCCCCGCCAACGGGATCGACAGCCGCAGCCCATTCCTGTTTGCCCAGAGCTTTTAATGTCCCGTTATAAACCTTATCCCGAGAAACGATAGAAGAGGCTCCGAGCCCTTTTAAATAGTCTTCTTCAGACTCTTTGCCAGTACTTGCTTCTACTTCATAACCTAGAGACGAAAGAAGTGCAACAGCAAAGCTGCCAACCCCTCCTGTTGAGCCGGTAACTAGAACTTTTCCTTTTTGCGGCGAGAGATGATTCTGTTCTAAATCTTGAATTGATAAGGCAGCTGTGAAGCCGGCCGTGCCGATAATCATCGCTTCCCGTAAAGTGAGTCCTTTCGGCAATGGTACGATCCAATCTGCCGGAATACGGGCAAACTCACTGTAACCGCCATAATGAGATACTCCTATATCGTAGCTCGTTGCGATAACCGCGTCTCCTTCTTGAAAACGAGAGTCATCGGAAGAGACGACAACGCCAGCCAAATCAATTCCAGGTACAAATGGATATTTTTTCACAATATTACCGTTCGGAATTGCTGCAAGGCTATCTTTATAGTTCACACTAGAATAATGGACACGTATTAACACTTCGCCTTCAGGTAAATCTTTAGAAGACAATCTATCAATACCTACAGTAAATTTTTCATCGTGCTTGTTAACAATCAGTGCGTCAAATGTTTGTGTCATTATGATGCCTCCGTTGCTTAAAATATAGTTCTCTACAAATTATAGAGCATGAAATTTTATAAAAAAAGAAAAGCGGCTTAGGACGTTAATTTTACGAACAAAGCCGCTTTTCATATATAACTAAATGTTGTTTCCTTTATTTTGAGGGACAGTTGTTGATTCCTGCCCATAATAGCTATGATGTGTTGCAAAAAAAGTTCCTCCCGAGACGTCTTTGACGTTGTGAATAACAACAAAAGCATTCGGATCAATTTCTTTTATAAGCCTTTTTAAATGCAACAATCGATGTGAGCGAACAACTACATAAAGGACACTTCGTTTTTCTTTGGTATACTCGCCATGACCTTCAAACATCGTTGCACTTGAAGACATTTCATTCATGACTCTATGTGAAATCTCTTGGATTTTGGGAGAAATGATATTGACTGCTTTTTTAGAATCAAAACCGCCAAGAACATAATCAGTTGCTAATTTCCCGATAAAGAGTGCGATTAAAGTGTACATTGTATAGACAGGCCCGATAATAAAAATTCCGGCCAACACGACAAGTGCATCAAGTGCAAATCCGGTTCCGGTTAAATTCCAGCCTAAACGCACTTTTAACATCAATGCTATGATTGAAGTTCCCCCTACTGAACTTCCTGCTTGATAAATGAGACCAAAACCTACACCGGTTAAAAGACCGGCAAAAATTGCAGCAAGCAACGGATCTTCCATAGGCTTGCCCAGATTTTCTGTAAGATAAATGAATAATGACAAAAGGGGAACATTTAATATCGTTTTGTAAATCATGTGACGTGGGAGGAATTTAATTCCAACCGCTAATAATATAATAAATATAACAAGGTTAGAGATACTGGGAGATATCCCTAAACCGAAATAAATTAATAGAGACAGACCAACAATTCCGCCTTCAGCGATATGGTTAGGCATTGCAAGCAACGTAACTGAAATGGCGAATAAAAACGTTCCAATCACAATGTAAATGATGTTTTTCATAACACACCTCCTCATTATCGCCTTACATTTTACATGGTTGATTCGATTTTCGAAAGTATAATAGCAAACAAAAAATGCTTGACATTTGAAAACAAGCTTTAGTTCAGACGAAATGAAAAATAGTGGATCAGCTATGTTTCACACAACATGGCTGATCCACTATTTTTATTCGGTGGTTACGAATACAGATTTTTCCGAAAGTTCTCCAAAAGCTCTTGTCCGGTATATCCTTCTTCAAGCAGTTCTTCAAGGATTCCCTCAGATTCCTGTTTGAACCGATTGGAAACCATTCTTCCATCAAGCAAAATGGAAACGCCCTTATCCAGGGTGATTATATTTTTAGCCGTTACTAATAAGTGGGCAGGATGATTGGTTTTTTTAGTAATGGTAACCCATATATTGAATTCTTCATTCTTGTCCAGATACTTTTCGAATGTATCCCTCTGATCATTTGATATGACACATTCAAGCAACCAATGATTATCGCTTTCCTCCTGATTAATGACAAGACCTTGATCGATATGAATTTCTTTGTGAGTCTCGGTGCCATCGACTCGTTCCTCAATCGCCAAGTCGATCAGCTTAAAGGTTTTCATTACATTCACCCCGCAGACTGTAAATTTCTCCTCGTTCATTATAGCACAGAATTGAGAAAGCAAAGCTACAGAGCGTGAATGTAAATAGCAAACTTAATAAAATAAGGATTTCACTTCAATAAAGTACAGGAAAGTAAAAGCTGCACCAATAAAGAGAGAAAAACCTCTGGTTTAACGACTGTATAATCGTTTTATCGCTTTTTTCCTTCTGTGGCAATCTCGATTACAATGGTACCACCTTAGCTGAAAGGAGGAAGTGAATGTTTAATCAAGTCATGCTGGTCGGACGATTGACGAAGGACCCCGAGCTTCGTTATACGTCTGATGGCGCACCTGTGGCCACTGTCACACTAGCTGTAAACCGCAACTTCAGAAATTCCGAAGGTGATATCGAAACCGATTTCGTCAACTGCACCCTTTGGAGAAAAACGGCCGAGAACACAACAAATTACTGTCGCAAAGGTTCTATTGTCGGCGTAAGCGGAAGAATTCAAACCCGCAACTATGAAAATGCAGATGGCAACCGCGTCTATGTAACGGATGTAGTCGCCGATTCCGTTCGATTCTTAAGCGGCAAGCCGCGCGAACTGGTCGAAACGTAAGGAACTAAACAGGCCTACCATCACCTCTTTAGAAAAAATCACAATACCTTCTTCATCATCCCCCATTTTCCAGTCTTAGACTGGATTTTTTTATCTACTGATTCAATCTTTAGCTTGTCTGTTTTAGCTATATATTTTGATTCACCTACACTTTCTAATACGATCATGGTATAGTATGAAAAAAGCAACTGATTTACTTGGTTTATTATTTCACGAGTATTTTCATTAGGAGGTAGAAAAATATGAGTAACGTACTAATTATTTCTGGCAGTCCAACTCCCGGGTCACGTTTGAATGGAATCATTGATTACAGCCAAAACAAACTAG
This sequence comes from Bacillus capparidis, assembly GCF_017832095.1. NCBI lineage: Bacteria > Bacillati > Bacillota > Bacilli > Caryophanales > Bacillaceae > Bacillus > Bacillus capparidis. The sequence continues at coordinate 671,282 of NZ_JAFDST010000002.1, read as the reverse complement.
AGGAATCAGGTTTTGAAGTTGACCATCTTATCGTTTCAGAGCTCCCGAGTGAAGACTTAATCAAAGCCAATTTTGCCAGCGAGGCCATTAAGGAAGCTCAAGCAAAAGTTGAAAAAGCGACAGCCGCGATTATTGCAAGCCCTGTTTACAAAGCTTCATACACAGGCGTATTAAAAACATTCCTTGATTTAATCCCGCAAAAAGGTCTTCAAGGAAAAATTGTTTATCCGTTATTTGTCGGCGGTACGATCGCGCACTTTTTAGCGATCGATTATTCACTAAAACCGGTTGTCTCAGCACTGGGGGCCACCAATATTCTTAACGGCGTCTATGCCCTCGATCAATGGATTACCAGAGTTGATGCGAATCAATTTGAGTTAACGGAGGAACTGACGAATCGTTTGGAAACCTCACTTGACGTACTGATTCATGAAATAAAAAGCAAGCCTAGGGGAGTGGACCAGACAGCTTCTGAACAGCCGTTAAAGTAAGATAGATACCCGTGCAACTAATATGTGATGAGCTTCAAATATAGGGTTAAAAGCTGTTATTATAAGTGTAATAACAGCTTTTTTCTATTAAGTTAGCTCTCTGCGATTTTTCTGATTTTCCGGCAATATGCTGCAATCACAATCATATCATTAAGCATCTAACAGGAGGCGTATCAATGACACATAGCTACATCTCACACTTGGAATGCCCTAAATGCAATCGGGAATTTCCTCATAACGAAATTCAGCAGTTATGCAGCTGCGGTTCTCCGCTCCTTGTCCGCTATCATCTGCAAGAGCTGCGGGCAAAATTAAAACCAGATCAATTAAAAGAAAGAGAGAATTCCCTTTGGAGATATCACGAGCTTTTGCCGGTGACGAATCCTGAACATATTGTATCGCTCGGAGAAGGGATGACACCGCTTCTCCCAATGAAGCGTTCGGAAGCGGATATGAATATTCAGCGGCTTTTCATGAAGGACGAAGGCATCGTGCCAACCGGTTCTTTTAAAGCAAGGGGGGCAGCGGTAGGAGTTTCAAAAGCAAAGGAGCTCGGCGTTACTGAACTCGCTATGCCGACCAATGGAAATGCCGGAGCTGCCTGGGCGCTTTATGCAGCCAGAGCAGGCTTGAAATCAACGGTGGTAATGCCTGTGGACGCTCCAAAGATCACAAGAAATGAAACTGCTATTTCCGGATCCAACTTATATTTGGTGGATGGCTTGATTAGCGATGCAGGAAAAATTGTAGGAAAGGCTATACAAGATTTCGGTCTTTACGATGCTTCAACGTTAAAAGAGCCTTATCGTATAGAAGGAAAGAAGACAATGGGGCTGGAAATTGCCGAACAAATGAATTGGTCGCTTCCTGATGTCATTCTCTATCCTACCGGAGGGGGAGTAGGCATTATTGGTATATACAAAGCACTCTCAGAGCTAAAAGAGCTGGGCTGGGTAAAAGGCGAGCTGCCGAGGCTCGTGGCCGTCCAGGCAGAAAACTGCGCCCCGATCGTCAAAGCTTGGGAAGAAAGAAACTCCGAATCGGAATTTTGGGAAGACTCCCAAACAATTGCATTTGGCATAAACGTTCCAAAAGCACTCGGAGACTTTCTCGTGCTTGAAGCGATCTATGAAACGGACGGATGTGCGATTTCGATTGAGGATGCTGTGATTCTTGAGGAGCAAAAGAAAATCGCCTATCTTGATGGAGCCTTTATATGTCCCGAAGGCGCTGCTACCTTTGCTGCGGCCAGAGAACTTAGAAAGAAAAATTGGATCAAAGAAAACGAAACCGTAGTTGCGTTAAATACTGGAGCAGGAATCAAATATCCTGATACGGTAAATGTAGAAGTTTCTGTTTTGCAAAAGAATGAAAGTATAAGCAGCAATTCATGAAGAGAACAGCCTTTATCCAGGAGTAAACCTGGATAGAGGCTTTTTTAATAAATCTAGAAAAAAGGTATTAAATGAACTATGGAAGAACTTATTAGGTGATCTCACTTTTTGGAAGGAGTTGGAGAAGTGAAAATTGCTGCACTTTATGATATTCATGGGAACCTGCCTGCACTGAATGCAGTGTTTGAGGAGCTCAAGGAGGTACAACCTGACCTAATTATCATTGGAGGAGATATCGTCTCTGGACCCATGCCTGTACAAACACTGGACCGTCTTTCTTTAGAAGGTGATAAGGTACGCTTCATCCGCGGCAATGGAGATCGGGAAGTTGTCATTGCATTTGATGGTCAGTCTCTCTCCCATTTGACGGAGAAAGGACGTAAGAGTCAGCAATGGGTCGCTAAACAGTTAACACATTCCCACAGAGATTTCCTCGCCCAGCTGCCAGAACATATAACACTTAGTGTTGAAGGATTAGGGGATATCTTATTCTGCCATGCCACACCGCGTAGTGACGAGGAGATCTTTACACCAAATACCTCAATGGAACGACTTACCGCCATCTTTAATAATGTTGATCAGCAAATTGTTGTTTGCGGACATACCCATATTCAGTTTAAGCAGCAGGTAGGAGGGGTGTGTGTTCTTAATGCCGGGAGTGTAGGAATGCCATTTGCTGACCACCCAGGTGCTTATTGGCTCTTACTTGGCCCAGGAGAGTATGAGTTTCGGAGAACGACATACGATAGGGAAGCGGCAATGAAAGAAATCAATTTTAGCAGTGACCCTCAAGCTCCAGACGTACTCAAGTTAATTGCAGAGGCTGAAGGGATGGCAATGTTAGAGAGCATAGAGGATAAAGACTGAGGTATGCTCATCTCAAGCTTGGCCAGTCGCGATCAAATCCTACGTGCTTAAGATTAATGAAAAAGCTGACTTAGGCACGTAGATTGAACAATCTCATACAATCCTCTTCCTCAGCACAAGCTGCTCGCCCATCACGCCTTCCATTCGTTTTCCTGTATCGAGAAACCCAACCTGTTCATACAGTCTCCGCGCAGGCATGTTTTTTAGGTTTACAGAGAGAACAACATCTGTAATTTCGGAATGATGTTTTTTTACAAAGTCATTTAAGGCGAGCAGCCCATGATGGGCAAATCCCATTCTTTGCTTACGAAAATCAATCGAAAAAGAGGTTAATAGGATAGCTGTTGAGATATCAGTGTAATTCTTGACGATTTCTCCTGTATGTAGAACAAAAAAACCGACTACTTCTTCGTTGGCTAAGATGACGATCGGTGATTTTGTTTCCGATGAATAAAGCATATTGGCTGGCAAAGCAGTATATTTGGCTTGTTCTTCAGGAAGCTCGTAGACCGTTAAAGCAGGAAGATATTTTAATTGGTAATAATCAAGCATTACGTTTGTCATCTTTCGTTCCTCCGCTAAGCTGTTTCAATTTTTCAAAATCCTCATAAATAAGGGGTAATAATGAGCGATTGTAAAAAATGCTGGCCGGGTGGAAGGTTGGAAAAAGGATATATTCCTCCTCTCCCAACACCAGCTGATTATTTTCTAGGCTGTCAAGTTCAAGAATTGAAGTTTGGCAGGCTTTCCCGTGAATTTCCGTCATTTTCTCCTTTTTTCCGGTCAGCCGCTCAAAAGCGACAGCACCCAATGCGACGATGATGTACGGCTTGATTTTTTTGATTTGATAATCAAGCAAAGGTGCATGGGCAATGATCTCCTTTTTATTTGGCTTTCGATTTTCTTTCTTAATCACCTTTTTGCCCCGAATGATTTTTTCCTTCACGCGAAATGGCCTGCTGCGGACTGTGCTAGTGATGTAGATTTCTTCTCTGTTAAGTTCGGCATGCTCAAGAAATCGATCGAGCTCAACACCTGCTCTTCCGCAAAAAGGAATTTCTTTGATGATTTCTTGTTCGCCGGGTGCTTCGCCAACAATCATAATTTCAGCTGTTTCTGAACCCCCGCCAAGAAGAAAACCTTCTACCTGAAAAGGAGAAATTCTTTTTTTGCAGGCATCAAACAATTCAATTGGGATATCCATATCCCCACTCCTTTAATCATTAAACAAACGTTTATTTCATTTAGTATAAAATAAAAAACTCTCCGCAAAAAGATGGAAGGTAAAAAAATGGTTTGAAACATAAAGAATAAGGGAATATCATAAAGGTTATTAAATCGTACGAGTTTTATGTATTACATTTTTACCAAGTAAGAAGGAGAGACCAAGAAAAATGAACCTGGAATCTGACACTCCTAAAAATCAGAAACTGATAAATAAAGCTCTGGATTACGCGGAAGTAGGCGTCACGATCACTGATCCTACACTCGAGGATAATCCAATTGTTTATGTGAACAATGGTTTTTTAAAGATGACTGGATATTCTGAAGAGGAGCTAATCGGAAAAAATTGCAGACTTCTGCAAGGACAGGGAACGGACAAGGAATCTGTTCGAAAGATTCGGGAGGCAATTGATAATCGGAATTCCATTAAGACTCAGCTGTTAAATTATCGAAAAGACGGAACAGAATTTTGGAATGAACTAACCATTGAGCCTCTTTGGATGGAAGAGGAAGGAAAGCTTTATTTTGTCGGGCTGCAAAAGGACGTTACCGAGGATATCAATCGGCAAAAACAGCTGTCAGAATTTACGGATGAAATGTATAAGCTTTCGACGCCAATTGTACCGGTAAGAGACGGACTCAGTATCCTTCCTATTATTGGAACTCTAACTGAAGTTCGCTTCGAAAATTTAATTTCCACTGTGTCAACCTACATAACAGATGCGAAAGATGACTACTTTATCATTGATCTTTCGGGGCTTGTTGAAGTAGATTCATTTGTTGCGGACGCTATTTTTAAGCTGAACAATTTAATTAATCTAACAGGAACAGAACTCATAGTTACTGGAATAAAGCCAAACCTCGCAATGGCTATGGCGCAGCTCCATGTAGAGTTTAAATCATTAAAAACGTATATGAACGTTAAATCGGCTTTAAAGCAGATTAAGTGAGAAAAAAATTAGATGGACTAGCCAGAATAAGCATCTTCAATTATTATAGAAATACGAACGTAAGTTCTATAAAAATTAGGAGGTTGTGATATGAGTAAAGTTTTACGATTTGAATTTCAGGTTCCAAATCCTGAAGAAGCAATTGAGTTTTATTCAAATTGTTTTGGCTGGAAGTTTGAAAAGATGCCTGGGACGCACGACTATTGGTTTATTTTGACAGGTGAAAGTGATAGACCTGGTATCGATGGAGGATTAATGAAATCTCCTGATGGCGCTACCAGAACGACAAATTCCATTGAAGTCTCTTCGGTTGACGACTATCTTAAGATTGTTGTAGATAATGGAGGCAAGGTAGTAGTGCAAAAAACAGCAGTCCCGGGGATGGGTTACTTCGCTTATTGCTTGGATAATCAAGGGCTGCTTTTTGGTGTATCTGAAGAAAATACAGAGGCTTAATAACAAATGTGAGAGAGTATGTAGGGAAAATTTATTAAAACTCCTTATCAAAAGGAGTTTTTTAGCTGAAATCAAAGAAAATGATAATGAGCAGGTATGGAATTAATAAAAAAATGGCCCCGCTATGACGGCGAAAGCCATTCCCCAGCAGTTCTTTTCATTTGAAACTGTTTTAGGGAATAATTGTACTGTACTCGGGATAATTGTGGCCGTTCACGTGGAGAATTGCACGGTTGTTGGAATAATTGGCCCGTACTCGAGAATAATTGCACGGTTGTTGGAATAATTGCACCGTTATCAAAATTAATTGCATTTCTTCAACAGCTTATCCACACGCTTCTTTTGAGGATCCGATAGCATGTCTCTTCGGTTGATGAGAACTTCCTTAAAGTCTAATACATTTTCAGGTGTTACACATACAAATGCCCGCTCTGCATGCTGGCCAACTTCCTTTGGTCTGCACGTGTTCAAGTGTTCGATGATGGCTCGAAACATGGTCGGCTCATATTCTTTATTTGCTTTTGCCAGCTCGGCAAACAGGGTGATGCTGTGGTCTCTTGTGATGACGCTGCCTTTTTCATAGGCATGAAAGATCGTTTCTCTCTGTTCAAAAAGCTGGGCCGGTTTAAGGTGGGCAATTTTTGATAGTGCGGTCATTGCACCCCAGACCATTCGGTTATTTTTCGAGTTTAATTGTTCAATTAAGATCGATACATACGGGGCAATGAGTTCAGGTTTTCTTTCGCCGACTTCACTTATCACCTTTATGCAATCTGCAGCGATTTTTTTATTGGTATTGGCTAAATCGTCAACGATCTCCTTAATTCCAGCAGCATTTTCCTCAGCACATAATTCTTCGGCTAAAGCAATATTTGGTTGTTCGTCTTCACGATCCAGATAATAAGCAATTTGTTTGATCATTGCGTTGACTCAACTCCTTGACTATATCTTTTCAAGCTCATCAATGAATGCCGGCCTTCTTTTATATGTTTGTTGAAGGTTTTCAATTAACAGATGGGCATGGATGTCGCCGCTAGCTTTTTTGAATGTTTTGATCTTCTTACACACCTTTTTATATTGCTTTCTATTACTCGATTCATGAGCTTCAATTTCTATCCATTCGGCAAATAATTTGATGACTTCTTCAAAATAATCTTTAATAAGGTACGGATGAAGATATTCAATCTCCGGTTTATGATTTTGACAATACCTTAAAAGTTTATCAGACATTTTTTCGGTTTTTAATATTTCAACATATGTGGAAGGAGGGTAAGATTGTTTTTCAAAAGTTTCTATCATTTCTTGCAAGACATTGTTCCACTCTTCTGGTTTGTATAGTGTTTTAAGCCTAGAATAATATGTGTACTCATTTTTATATACAAAATCTTGCAGTAACTTCTTCTGCATGGTGACGTCGCCAAGTTTTTCATAAGCAAGCAGCTGATATTTTTTCCATTTATCAACAAGTCCCGGATATTCCTTGTCAATTTCTTCTCCTTCTTCACATAAGGACAATACTTGTGAAAATTCACCTTTTTCTATTAAGTGAGTAATCGCTTTTTCTCTAAAGGGGTTTAAACCCAAATGCTCAAAAATAAATTTTAATCCCTTTTCTTCTTCATCGAAACGCTCAATTAGCTGTTGCTTGAGAAGCAATAATTGTTCTTTTTTATATTCGGAAAACCAAGACTCTCCGCTTAAATTCTCTAGCATATTATGAATCTGTTTTTCTAATTTGGACCTTAAATCTGAAATGCTGCAAAAGTATATACAAATTTCTAAAAGTCTTATTCGCAAGTCATCCCAGCTATCATAACGTTTATGCTGCGCTTCCTTCATCAACTTTTTGAAAATACCCTTCTTTTGAGAATCCTTTAATTGATGAATATTTGAAGTTAATGCTTGATCTATTATGTCAAAACTCTCTTCGATAACACTGCCCACAAAACCATTTGAATCATCACAATATTGCAGCATATCGACAACAGGTGATAAAACAGTGATTGAAAGGAACACTGCACTTTCCGTATCGCCAACTTCCATCTTTTTATCAGCTTTTTTAAGCGTCATCTCTGCTCCCCGCAGCGCATCGCTTACACGGTTCCACTCAATAAATCCGCGACTTTTAGCTTTGTTTATATATTCTTTAATTAATTTTTTGCTGGATTGAATCTCGTCCTCTTTTGCTCCGTATTGAAATAAAATATTTTTTTTAATATCATAATTTTCTTCCGAGAGCTTAATAATCATTTCCTGCAATTCATCATAAGAGAGATCAGCAAGTGTTTTTCTGATGTCACTTTTCTTATTTTTCAGAGGTGAAATGTAATTTCTGCCTTAACGCATAAAAAGCTGCGGCTTGGTGTTTACAATAATCTCCCCGATCATAAGGGCAGTCACAAAATGAAACTACAATCTCATTATCGCCGTCAATAGACACTTCAACATTGTAATTTGAAGTCCCGACAACTTGAACAAGATACTGATTTTGCTTTATTTCATCTATCGTTTCAATTGACCATGATTAAAATAATCGAAGCCGCGTTCCAAAATAACTTTATCAAAATGATTTTCGAAATCGAAAAGATTCATCTAACATAACTCCTTTAAATGAAGGATAAATAAATTTTAGCATGTTTATCGATTCAATTTCGACAGTAAAAACTTTTGGGAGTGATAGGTCTGAAGAGAGAGGTAGCACTTACAAAGAAAGTTTATAAAGATAGGCAAAACGAGAAGCGTCGAACCTCCAATATATCGACGACCTTCCAGATATACCGGCGATCCCTATCATTTTTACAATTTTACCGCCAAACCGTCAGAAAAACGAATACAATTTATCAACTATAAAAAGAGGCCGGAACAAAGTCCAGCCTCTTTTTTCAACGATTCTTACAACCAGGTAGATACTTCTGTGACAGGAAAACGACCGCTTTGGTGAGCGGGTTTCACTGATTTGCCGACAGATATGAGCATAACCGGAACATATCTTGAATCTATATCGAAAGCTTCGACAAAGGCTTCTTTATTAAAGCCGCCGATCGCACACGTGTCATATCCCTTTGCTTTGGCTGCGATCATAAACTGCATAGCAGCAAGGGAAGCGTTTGAAAATGCCGCTTCTCTCGGATACGTCTCATTGGTGTAAGCCCGATTGATCTGGCCTAAAAGAGTGTCTTTTACTTCTTCTGTCATATACCCGGCTTCTGCAAGCGGACCGTAGATTGCTTCTCCATTTAAATTCGCTTTCACATCACCCAAAATAGCAACAACAGCAGAAGCTTTGACAATTTGATCTTGATTGAAGGCGATCGGAAGAAGCTTTTGCTTCGACTCATCGCTGTGGAATACGGTAAAGTGCCAGTGCTGCAGGTTCCATGCGGAAGGTGCTTTAGTGGCAAGCTCTAAAATTTGCGTAAGGTCTTCTTTTGAAATTTTTACATCAGGATCGTACGCTCGAATGGAAGTTCTCGTGTTTAATACTTCGATTGTATCTGTGAGTGTCGTCATGGCAGTTCCTCCTACAGTTTTTCATATTGAACTTACAAAAAGTAAGCTTGTATTCCTATCTTATCGGTTGATCAAGTCAAAATCAACTACGACGATTATACAATTAAAAAAGACCAGATCCAAGTGGACCCAGTCTCTCTATTAAACCTCTCGTTTGACAGGAATCTCGTTCGTCCGTTTGCTGAATATCTTTCCAATCAATACCCTTCCAAATTTGATTCCGGTTTCCTCTACGACTTTAAATAAAATCAGTGAAACCAGAATGTTGATGACTAAGAAAGCAAGTAATGAGACGGCTGCAGTCTGTATCACTCCTAAATCTGTGTATGATATAACCGCATTGACAACTATCGGAATAATGATCATGTGCGTTAAATACAATGAATACGAAATATCAGCGCCAATTTTTGCAGCTTTGTTGGATAAGCATTGCTTGATTATGTAAAGAACCGAATTGACCCGCGGGTGAACCAAGCGCTTTACGTCATCGGAAAACATCAGCGTAATGATGCCTATCGTGACAAGTATCGTCCAGCGTCCCTGGAAGGGCAAGACAAGAAGAATCCACATGCCAAGATGAAACCGGCTCGCTCTTTTTAAGGCAACACATGCCATAATCATTCCCAGTACAAAAAAGTGAAGCTTAAACACTATGAGGGAAGGTGCGCCGAAATCAGCCAGTATTCCGGAGCTGTCCCATGATCCGAAAAGCTTTGGCGCCAGAAACCCGATGACAAATGAAGCTCCGGTAAAAAGAAGCAGTGTCTTGTTAATTAAAGCTTCGTTTCGGAAGAAAATCAAAAACAAAATAGGGAAAACAAGATAAAACTGCATTTCTAAAGAAAGACTCCAAGCCGGACCTAGCAAGCTGGTATTTTGCCCGGGAATCAGGCCATGTAAAAATGTGAGATGCGAGAACAAGTCACTCATCCCTGGAATCGCTGCAGAATTAAAGGTAGTTCCGAAGCTTGCTTCCTTGCCAGTAAAAAAAGAATAGTTAGAATGCACATATTGAAAGTTCGTTTTAAATAAGACGAAAGCAGCCAATATCGCGACGAAATAAATAGGATATAATCGGACAAGCCGCTTCAGCCAAAATTTAAAAATCGTCGTCTTATCACTCGGCGGCTCTTTTTTTTCTTTTAGTAGGTAGTGATACATCATTAGGAAACCGGTTATAATCATAAATCCATCAACGGCAGGACCTGCACTTAGCAAAATATCACTAATCAACGGAACGGAAATAAGCTCTTTTCCCCCCGTGTACGTATAGAAATGACCTACGGCGACCCACAAAGCCAATAGAAGACGAGTACCATCTAAAAACTTAGTATCGATCGGTTTCATTGGTTACTCCTTTCCTATGAGGTTTGTTTTGCCTGATTAATAACAGGTTCTTGGACTTTTCTTCCATACAGCTTATTGATCAGCGTTCGTCCAAGCTGGATACCGTTCTTTTCAACTGAAAGATAAAGCAGGTAACAGATGACGAAATTCACAAGCAAGGAAATCAATAGTGATAAAACAAGAATTGCCTGCTTGCTGCTCACATAAGGCTGCAATAATTGGATTGAGACTAAGATCATTGGCGGCATAAGGATCGTATGCAGCAAATAAAAGGAGTAAGAGATATCGGCGCCAATCTTAAATGGTTTAATCGATAAAGCCAATTTGAAAAAGTTAAGAAAAGAATAGATGCTTTTATGCAAATATGGCCGATATACCTCTAACATCGTCATAACGAATAGGAATCCCAGCAGCAATATTGTTAATTTGCTTTGAAGTGGCAATACAACCGCCATAGAAAGAATGAGAAATAGCATATGAGTTTTTTTCAGAGCCACTGAAGCCAGCAGCATGCCAAACAAAAACAATGGAAGCTTATACAACAAAATAGACGGCGCTCTAAAGGTTGCGTAGAGCCCTTCCTGCGGATGATGTCCGAAAAGCTTTATAGTAACAAGTGATAATACTGAAGTTAAAACGATAAAAACACCGAGACGGTATTTGACCGCATTTTTTGTACCAAAAAATACAAAGAACAGAAACGGGAAAAGAAAATAAAATTGCATTTCCAACGACAAGCTCCATGCGGGTCCAATAATTCCTAAAACATGAGAAGGTATAAACCCATGGACAAAGGTTAAATGGCTAAATAAATTCGATAATGTCATTCCAGCTCTGTCGATTGAAGACTTAGCACTCCACTCTTCATAGGAAATATTGCCGAAGAACATCAATGATTCGCTTCTGCAGTAGATAATAAACTCATAAGCGAAAAACCCAAGTAAAATTGCCAGCAAATAAACGGGATAAAGCCTGAAAAAACGTTTGATCCAGAATTTAGAAAATGTACTTCTTAAATAATAAGGATCCTTATGTTCTCTTAAAATATAGTTATACATCATCAAAAATCCGGTAATCACAATAAAGCCATCTACAGCTATCGTCCCATCGGGTACAGAAAATGGAAGCTTGTAGGCGACCATACTATTAAAATGAGAAAGCGCTACCCAAAGAGCCAATAGAAAACGGGTTCCATCTAAAAATTCCGTGTTTAGCTGTCTCATAGATCCTCCTTATTATTCCTTAAATTGATCGGAATGATCGGATATTTACTTTTAAAGTACACCTCCTATAGGACTGTCGAAAATAAATTTTCTACTGTTTTCTTAACCTTATAAAATAGTAATATTTAATATTATTTTTTAAAAGTACAATTCGACTTATATCGAGCGTTTTTTTTCCTTTCATTCCTAGTCATATCAACCCCTCTTATATGACAATTAAAAGACAATTCTGTTAATCCAGTGCCATTCGTCCTGAGTCAAACGTTAAGAATGGAGGATCTTCTCCAAAAGCAGAATGAAATAAGAGAAGTGATAAAGTGGGTGAAATAAAAATAGAAGGTCGCCATGAAGACATGACGACAATTTAACAAAACGATGATGAGTATAGACCTATCGATCATTATTCAGCGAGGATTTTGTTAATTCGGCAAATTTCTTTGCTGCGGGGGAAAGGTTATATCTTGTAGCAAGACCAATCGACCGATAGCTGTCTATTTCTAATGGAATGGCACGGACACCTGGCAAAAGTGAATTTAATACCATTTCCGGTAAAATACTAATGCCAATATGATGTGCTACCATAGACATAATTGCACTTTCTTCCATTAATTCAAAGCGGACATTCGGCTGGACATGATGTTTTTCGAATAAAAGCTTAACATCATGATAACCGCCATATGCAGGCATAATAAACTGTTCGGTCTCTAATTGTTTAAATGAGATCGATGATTGATTGTATATTACTCTCGCTGGAAACAATACACAGGAGCCGGTCTTTTGTTAGCGGGATGACATCAAATTGATTAGAGTGGCTGACGTTAATAAAGCCGCAATCAATTTCTCCGCTCAATAGCCACTGTTCAATTTCAATATAATCACCTTCTAGTAGTTCGATTCTAATATCAGGATATTTCGCTTCCATTAATTTAACAATATTAGGAAGCCAATTTGTGGAGACGCTGGTGAAAATACCGATTCTTATCGTTCCTTTTGTAAGGCCGACGATATTGGCAGCTTCTTGCTGGACTTTCTCGTTAAAATGCAACACCTTCCGTATTGTCAGCAGCATCGTATCTCCTTCATTGGTTAATGTAATGCCTGAACGATTCCTGTTTACTAAGGCAAAACCAAATTCTTTTTCAAGACTATGAATCGCATGGCTGACGGCAGATTGAGTTAAGCCTAATAAATCTGCAGCTTTTGTGAAGCTGTTTACTTCGGCCACTTTATTGAGGATTTCATACTTAATGATGCTCATGGCTGTACCTCCTTAACATGAAATTAATTCATGTAGACGATTATAAAAATTCGTTTTATTAATGTCAATTTTCCTTTTATACTGTGGATAGATATGACGGAAATTGGAGGAGATCTGCATGAGTTATCAAGCAAGAGCCAATATGGTATTAGTTGTCGTAAATATCTTTTGGGGCTTATCTTATGTTTTTATGAAGATGGGTCTTAGTTCTCTTCAAACTTTTAACATAATAGCACTCAGGTGTCTGATTGCTTTTTTTATCGCAGGCATAATCCTGTATAAACACCTCATTCAGGTGAATGTTCGTACAATGATTGATTCGGCTATGCTGGGGATACTATTGTTTCTCGTTTTTACTTTTGTAACATATGGCGTTAGCATGACGTCTGCCTCGAACGCAGGATTTCTTGTCAGCATGACTGTCATTTTCGTTCCAGTCGTTCATAGTGTACTGATTAAGCGTCTTCCGCCTTGGCCGATTCGTATTGGGGTAGTGGTTACGTTAACCGGGATCGGACTATTGACGTTAAAGCATTCGTTTCGTATAAATCCTGGTGATCTTTTATGTATCAGTGCTGCTTTTTGTTATGCCATCCATATCCTATTAACCGGAAAAGCGACAAGGCATGCTAATTCAGTTACACTCGGTATTTTTCAGCTCGGTTTTGCAGGGATACTAGGATTAATATGCAGTTTTCTCTTTGAAACTCCTTCCCTGCCATCTACAGGGCAAGCCTGGATTGCTATACTAGGCTTAGGGATTTTGTGCAGTGCGATCGGCTTTGTTGCCCAGGCGGTTACGCAAAAATACACAACACCATCAAATACTGGATTAATCTTTTCGACGGAGCCTGTTTTTGCTGCTTTGTTTGCCTTTCTTATGTTAGGGGATGTTTTTACGCTAAGAGATGTTGTTGGTTCTGCTATCGTCATACTTGGTATTTTGATTGCACAAATCGATAAAAACTTATTTTCGAAAATAAAACGTTCTTATAGAAATTTCTATCAACATGGATATTTAAAGGATCAAAAAAAGTAAATGCAGATGAAAGAAGGGCACTCCAAGCGTTTGGCTGAAATGTGGTTTTTTATTTTTCTCAAATTGAAGGGAAAACCATCATTATCGTTTATCTTTCTCCGGAATAAAAAAATTGCACAAGAGCAGCATTATGGAAAACACAATAGAATGAAGAATAACGGGTTCGGTTTTGAAGTGCAAAAATTAAATTAGCTAAATAAATAACACCTGTTTTAGCATAAGTTTTTGACCGTAATTAACATTAAAAATAGAAACAGAAAAAGCTTCGGTTAATTTCCGATGCTTTTTTAGATTTATTGCTGAAAGTTATTGTCGAATGTGATTTGCATACGGGTCATATAAACCCGTAAGTAATACAACGCTTCCTGATAAAATTATTGTTCCTACTATTAACAATCCATTGCCAATAATTTTATCGTTCTTTTTTCGTGAGAATATCCCTAGTGAAATAAAAATTATTGCGATGGGTAATTAGTACGAGACCTAAACCAATGTTCAATGGTTATTCCTCTCCTTTAATGATAAAGACATTTTTTTATTTAATAGGTATATTTTAATAGATAATCAGAACAAACCTTTATAAATTATTTTAAATAATCAGTTCTCGCTGATATTCCGATTGCGTTTGTGTATCGCTTTTTGATGGTGGTTGTACGAGTATTTAATACTAAGCTGCTTATACTTAAATCACCAAAAAACTTAAATCAACAAAAATAATAGGTCCAAATCATATGCGATTTGGACCTAAAATAGATACACTGATTAAGTTTTTGTACTCATAACCGAACCCGTTAAATGAAGAATCCACCTGTGTTTTTCGCTGTCAAAGAAGAGAAGGCAAATACATCGATAGAAACGGAATGAAGCCGATAATTAACAGCCCGAGCACCATTACTAAAAAGAAGGGGATGGCTGATTTCGATATTTGTTCGATGGATACCTTGCCGATCGCCGTGGCAACGAATAAGTTGGCTCCAAACGGCGGAGTAATAAAGCCGATAGCTAAAGCCATCACCATGATAACTCCAAAATGAACAGGGTCAATCCCAACCTGAGTTGTAATCGGCAGAAAAATTGGAGTCAAAATCAGAATAGCGGGGATCGTGTCGATAAAACATCCTACAATCAGTAGAAATCCAATGATCAATAGCATGACGATATACTTGTTATCAGAAAATGAGGTAATTGCTTCGGCAATCGTTTGGGGAATATTCTCAATATTTAAAACATAGGCGAAGCACACAGATAATGCGATTAAATACAACGTAGCGCCAACAATTTTAAGCGTTTCAACCATACTGTCGTAGATATCCTTCCAGCTTAGCTCTTTGTGCAGAAATTTACCAACGACAAACCCATAAATGATCGCAACAGCCGCGGCTTCAGTCGGTGTAAAAATACTCCCGTAAATCCCGCCAAGTATAATGACGGGGGTAAGCAGCGCCCATTTCGCATCATAAATCGTTTTTAATAGATGTTTGACGTTAATTCCTTTTTTTGCGCCTGCCATCCCGGTTTCTAAAGATGCAGCGACTTCGATATCTGTTTTTATGTTTCCCACGCCTTTTCTCACAAGAATGAGATACGAGACTGCCATTAACAAGATCCCGATAAGAACTCCCGGCAGAATGCCTGCCATAAACAGCTTGCCGATGGAAACATTTCCTGTCACACCAAACAGAACAAAAGGAATGCTGGGCGGGATAATAACACCGATTGCGCCTCCCGATGCGGTTAACGCTGATGCAAATCCTGCTCCGTAGCGCTCCTTTTTCATCGCTGGTATGACAAACGAGCCAATCGCTGCGACAGTTGCCGGTCCGGAGCCGGAAATGGCTGAAAAGAACATACAGGCAAGAACCGTCATCATCGCGAGGCCGCCTTTAACAAAGCCAATCAGAGAGCCGGCTAAATCAAGCAGTCTTTTCGAAATGCCGCCTTTTCCCATCAAGATACCAGCCAGCATAAAAAACGGAATTGCCATAATCGGAAACGAATCCAGTGAGGTAAATACTTTTTGTGCCATCGTAAGTAGAGGAATATTATCACTGAAAAACACGATCGTTAACAAGGTTGCCATCCCGATAGAGATTCCAACCGGAACACTTAAAAAAATGAGTGCCAACAAGACAATGAACAAAAATAGTGTGATCAATGGCTACCCCTCTCTTTCCTTGGAACTGAGAACTATATACATTTTTTGAAGCAATCGAATGCTCATTAAGCCCCCGCCAATCGGAACGATCAAGTAAAGGATCCACATCGGAATTTCTATCGAAGGGCTTAATTGCCCCGTCATTTTCATTTTCATAATTAAGATGGTTCCTTGATACGCAAGGAAAAAAGCAAACAGAAACCAAATAAACAACACGAAGCACTCAAACCATTTCAACAAGTGCTTCGGAATGATTTTTTTAATAAGCTCGACCCGAATATGGCTGTTTACCCGAACCGCATAGCTTGTCCCAATCCACGCAATCCATATAAGAATGTACCTGGACAATTCCTCGCTCCATCCCAATGAGACATCGAGAACATATCGGGTAAGAACCTGAAGGGAGACAAGAATGACGATAAAGGCAAGAGCGGCTACCAATAATATTTCTTCAAGTTTTTTATCCAACAGGGCAAGCATGATCGTTTCCCTCCCAACTATTTTACTGTTGCTGCATCAAGTTCATCGTTTCAGGGCCGATGAGTTTCTCATATTTTTTGATAACCAGTTCTAATTCTTTTTTAAATACAGCTTCCTGCTCCGGTGTTAATTGATTGATTTTCATTCCTATTTCCTTTAACTCCGCCAGATTTTTTTCTTCTTGCTCTTGTGTAAATGATCGCTGCACTTGGTTGGCTTTGCTTGTTTCTTCCTTTAGGATTTGCTTAAGATCGTTCGGCAATTGATCAAAAAAGTCTTTATTTATTACGGTAATGAGAGGAGCGTACACCTGGTGAGTCAATGTCAAATATTTTTGCACCTCATAAAATTTTGACGAATAAATAAGCGTAACAGGATTGTCCATACCATCAAAGGTTCCTTGCTGCAGGGCAGAATATGTTTCGGAAAAACTAAGCGGTGACGCATTAGCTCCTAATTCGTTAAACGTCTCCTGATAGAGCTTGTTCTCAATAACCCGTAATTTTAAGCCTTTTAAATCATCCGGCGTTTCAATCGGCTTGGTATTATTGGCAATCTGGCGGAACCCGTTTTCAGCGTATCCCAGGCTCACCAATCCATTAGAGAGAAGGTCCTCGTTTAATTTTTTTCCCAATTTTCCATCGACGGCTTTTCTCGCTTCTTCAATCGACTGAAATGAAAACGGCAAATCGAAGACCATGAACTTTTTATTAAACGTTGAAATCGTTGGCGTTGCGACAACCGTCATCTCAATATTGCCCAGCTGGACAGCTTCAACGGCTTCCCGATCAGAACCGTACAGCTGTCCTCCTGGATAAATCTCAAGCTTTAATCTTCCGTCTGTTTTTTCTTCCAAGCCTTTTTGCAGCTGGACAAGAGCTCGGTGGGAGGCGTGGCTTTCTGAAACAACATGAGTCAATCGTAAGGTATATCCTTTCGCTGTGGAATTTTCTGATTTGGCTAAACCTAAAGATCCGCAAGCAGATAAAATCGTTAGGAGTGAAAAGGAAATGGCGACTAAGAATACCTTTTTATCTCTCATAAAACTCTCCTTTCCGATATCGCTCATTGCAAAACTGTAAAGGCATCGTCTAAAACAGTAATGATTTCGCTTATTTGCTCCTTCGTAATGATCAGCGGTGGAGCAAATACTAACGAATCCGCTCCTTCATACGTAATTCCGCGGCAAATCAGTCCACGCTGCTGCAAATCAGCAACTAACTTCGGTGCGATTGGCTCTGAAAATCGTTTGTTCGTTTCTTGGTCTTCTACCAATTCAATCGCGCCAAGCAAGCCGAAGGTTCTTACTTCCCCTATGATTGCGTGCTTTTGTTGCAACTCTCTAAATCCTCTATATAATTCTTCACCCATTCTTTTGGCATTCTCAACGAGCTGCTCGCTCTCAATGATTTCCATGTTTTTTAAGGCTACAACACACGCTGTCGGATGTCCGCTGTACGTATATCCGTGGAAGAACGTTCCTTCAGAAAGCTCAATCAAATCGTTGTAGATCGTTTCAGAAATGATCACACCCCCAAGAGGCATATAACCGCTTGTAACTCCTTTCGCAAAGCAAAGCAAATCAGGCGTGATTCCGAATTGCTCCACGGCAAAATATGTACCTGTCCGGCCGAAACCCGTAATGACTTCGTCGGCAATGAACAAAATGTCATGCTGCTCACAAAGCGCTTTTATTTCTATAAAGTAATTTTCAGGAGGGAAAATAACCCCGCCCGTACCTTGAATCGGCTCCGAAATATACGCGGCGATCGTGTCAGCACCTTCTGATTCAATAAACTCTTTAAACGCCTCAACGGAATAATTGTCAATATGATAAAAATCCGGAGCGGTTGAAGGGGTAAACTTGCGGAACGCTTCAAGGCCTGTGGCACTCGTTGCTCCCATTGCCACCCCGTGATAGGACCGTTTTCTCGAAACAATTTTCTTTTTCTCCGGCTTCCCTTTCAGCATCCAGTAGTGTCTGACCAGCTTGAACGCTGTATCGTTTGATTCCGAGCCACCTGACGTAAGGAAGACGGTATTCAAATTTCCGGGAGCCTTTTCCGCTAATTTGGCTGTCAATCGGATGGCGGGTTCATGGCTGAATGTGGTAAAGCTTGAGCTGTAAGCAAGCTTGGACATTTGTTCTAGAGCGACTTGGCCAAGCTCCTGTCTTCCGTGGCCGATATGGACATTCCAAAGGCATGAAAGTCCGTCGATCACCGTGTTTCCATGTATATCCTTCAAATAGATTCCGCTGCCTTCCGTAAAAATGACGGCCGGTCCTTCTTCCTGATGTTGTTTAATCGAAGAAGAAGGATGCAGATAGTGCTTTTTATCCAGCTCCCGTAATTCTTCAATGCTGTGTGTCATTTCATTCGTTATTGTTTTGTTCATTTTAATTTCCTCCTCTAATGTAATATTTTTGCTCTTTCTTTTTTATAAATTATTTCGCCGCCAATTATCGTCATCTCAACCGCTGTATCCCGCACTTCTTCCGCAGAAAAAGACATAAACCCTTTAGGGAGGACGACTGCGTCGGCAAATTTACCAATTTCCAGCGTCCCTTGTTCATGCTCGGCGAAAGCCGCATACGCCGCATTCACGGTATACATTTGAAGAGCTTCCTCTAATGAAAGGCGTTCTTTAGGTGACAGGACAGTACCTTTTAGCGTTTCCCGCTTCATCGCACAATACATGCCATAGAGAGGTGAGCTGGTTACAACCGGGCAATCCGAGCTTCCTGCTGCTTTTATCCCCCTTTCGAAAAAGGTTTTTAATGGTTTGAGACGCTCCGTGACTTTCGGCTGCAAGACTTTGTTGTACACATCCCCGGCAGCGTTCAGAAAGCTTGGCTGAGGAACGGGGATAAGCTTCAATTCAGCTAATCTTTCGATAATTTCCGGTGTTGTGACGCTCGTATGCTCGATTCGATGCCTGTGATTGGCCCGCGGGAATGCGTTCAAAGCTTTTTCGTAAGCGGCAATCACCTGAAGGATGGCACGGTCGCCTATTGCGTGAATCGCCACTTGAAACCCTTCGCGATGGTAATCTAACACTTTTTTCTCTAATTCCTCCGTGCTAATCACCATGGCACCGCGCTCTCCAGCAGGATTAATGTACTCTTCAGAAACAGCGGCGGTCCTGCCGTTTAAGGTGCCGTCCGAAAACATTTTGATCGATCCGATTTTCAGCTTGTCGTTTCCGAATCCGGTCGTGAGCATCAATTCATTTGCAGCTTCAAAAAATGAATCAAGGATCATACCGTACACTCTCACGTTCAGCGACCGATCGATGCTCATTTCCTGGAACGCGCGAAATTCGTTCATCGAGTTAGTGAAAAAGCCCATGCCGGCTTCATGCACGCCAGTAATTCCGAGGCTTGTATACTCACGATCTGCAAAGGTGATTGCATCTTTGATTTCGTCCAGTGTGAAAGGGGGGAGTATGCGTTTTACGATGTCGGCTGCCTTTTCCTTCAAAATGCCTGTTGGCCTGCCGTTCATATCTCGGACGATTTCACCGCCAGCTACATCCGAAGTATTTTCATTGATGCCTGCCAGCTGCAGCGTAGTTTGATTGACGACAGCCGTATGAAGGCAATTCCTTAAGATATAAACCGGGTTAGAGATTTCGGCAAAATCAGCAGCGGTTGGAATTCTTTTTTCTTGGAGTTTCTCTTCATTAAAGCCGATTCCAATCACCCAATCGTCCTTGTTTAACGTTGCGGCCTTCTCTTTAACGGCATTGACAAGATCCTTGATAGAATCGACGTTACAATTGACCTGTGACAAATAAAAGCCGAAGTTGACCATGTGCTGATGGGCATCAATGAAACCGGGGAGAACCGTTTTCCCTTCCAAATCAATGGAAACAGTCTGATCTCCCAGCCATTTTTCCATGTCTTTTTTCGTGCCAAGCCCGATGATTCGGCCATTTTTAGCTGCAAGCGCTTCGTACTCTCTTTTATTCTTATCCATCGACACAATACTACCGTTATACATCACGACATCAGCATACATACTTTCATCCCTCCCGATTAGTTGATAGAAAATTTACCAAGATGTTTGAAAATTCGATAAATTAAATGTATAAATATACAGTTAAATGAAATGACGGAGGTGTGACGGTTGGAACTAAGAAATTTAAAGGCTTTTCATAGTGTCGCAGATTGTTTAAACATTACGAAAGCAGCTGAAAAATTAGGATACTCTCAGCCGGCAGTAACGACCCAAATCAAAATACTTGAGAGAGAAATAGGGACAAATTTGTTTGAGAGAGTCGGAAGGCAAATCGTCCTGACTCCTTCCGGCAACATTATGAAACAGTATGTCGATCAAATGTTATTGCTGCTGGAGGACATGACTGAAAAGATAAATGAGACGAAACAGGCCGTAAAACCAATCATAATCGCTGCGCCGGAATCCTACTGCATTCACTATTTACCTTTTTTAGTAGCTGATCTTGTTCGCCAAAACATCAATCTCCAACTCATCACATGCAGCAGCAATCGGGTGATGGAGCTGATTTCTCAAGGTAAGGCCGATATTGGTGTTGTGGCTGGTTCAGTTTCTCCAGCCGAATTTGAAACAACCGTACTTGAGAAGGAAGACTGCTTGCTTGTAATTTCTAGTGAAGTTTATCGAAAAAACAAAACTATCGATTTCCTCAAAACGTACCCTTATATTTCATTTCAGACAACAGATAGCTATAAAAAGATTTTGAATGATTGTTTAAATCAACTAGGTTTTTTACCTTCTTCAATCGTTGAGTTTGAAAGCGAAGAAGCGATTAAGAAATCTGTTTTAAACCAAACAGGCATCACCTTATTAAGTGCAACAATGGCGAAATCTGAAATTGAGTCGGGTGCTTTACATATTCTTCATCGATTCCCGGGCGTGATCACAACCTCTCTGTTATTATCGAAAAATGGGCATCGTCCGGATATTTCTTTAGCAGCTGACATCATCCGAAGTAAATGGTTATCGATTCCAGCAATGAAGCATGTCATTTAAATTGAATTTATCGTAGCATAAACTATTTTTCAGATAAAATTGAATATTTTAATAGTTTAATAAAATTATTTTATAGTAATAGCCTTAGCCTTGATGAAACACAGTGGCAGCATGCTTTTCGCCTGATAGATATCGTCATATTATCTTCCGTCTGTTTTATAGTATTTAGAATTTTCTGATATGATTGGTAGAAAAATATGACGGAGGGAAAGGATAATATGGAGAAAAAGGAACGCGAACTAAAAAAAGTGCTCAGTCGTTTTGACGTTTTATTTATGGCGATCGGCGCAATGCTCGGTTGGGGATGGGTAGTGTTATCAGGAAATTGGGTGACCTCAGCGGGCTCGTTCGGATCGATGACGGCGTTTCTCATCGGGGGCTTGCTTGTCATATTCGTTGGGCTCACCTATTCCGAGCTAACGTCTGCCATGCCCGAAGTCGGGGGAGAGCACGTTTTTGTCGACAGGGCGCTCGGCAAAAAGGCTTCTTTTATCGCATCGTGGGCGATTACGTTCGGATATGCCTCGGTTGTCGCATTCGAAGCCGTAGCCTTGCCAACCGTCGTGGAATATCTTTTGCCCAATTATCAAGCCGGCTATTTGTGGACACTGGCTGGATGGGACGTCTATGCTACTTGGGCATTGATCGGAATGATCGGCGCCGTAATTTTAACGGTAATCAATTACATTGGGTTAAAGCCGGCTGCCTTGTTTCAAACCGTGTTGACCATTGTGATCGTTCTTATCGGAGTCATGCTTATATTCGGATCATTTACGGGCGGAGATGGAGCTAATCTTGAACCGTTTTTTGTCGGTGGAACAGGCGGGATAATGGCTGTTCTCATTATGGTTCCGTTCATGTTCGTAGGCTTCGATGTCATCCCGCAAACAGCAGAAGAAACAAATCTCCCTCATAAAGAAATTGGCAAAATCCTGATTGTATCTGTCATTTGCACGGTCATTTTTTACCTTAGTGCCGTATTTGCCGTATCTATGGCGCTCGATGCCGAAACTTTAAGGACATCCGCCTTGCCGACAGCTGATGCAATGGCTGTATTATTCGGTTCTGATATATTTGCTAATATCTTAATTCTTGGCGGAATCGCCGGAATTATCACAAGCTGGAATGCATTTGTTATCGGTGGAAGCCGAGTATTGTATGCGATGGCGGAATCCGGGATGCTTCCTTCATGGTTCGGAAAACTGCATCCAAAATACAAAACGCCTTCAAACGCTATTCTCTTTCTCGGCATTTTAGCTGTCCTTGCTCCTTTACTTGGAAGACCCGCACTCGTATGGATCGTAGACGCAGGAGGTCTCGGAGTGGTTGTTGCTTACTTTATGGTTGTCCTATCATTTATTGTTCTTCGCAAAAAAGAGCCTGACATGGCGCGCCCCTTTCGAGCTGGAAAAGGACCAGCGGTTGGCTGGATTGCCCTCGTCTTAAGCTTCGGATTTATCGTGCTGTATATGCCGGGCATGCCGGCTGCACTTGTTTGGCCATATGAATGGTTGATTCTCGCGGGATGGACTCTAATTGGCGTCTACTTTTTTGTGCGAATGTCTAAAGGACGTTATGAGACCCGGGAAAAAGCAGTGAAGGAGGGAGGGGTGAAGACGCCGGTTCGTCATATCGATGGGTAAAAGAAGCGGACCATATCATTGGATCTGCTCTGCTGAAGACCTTTAAGATTGGGGCTTGTGTAATACTAAATCCATCTATTTAAAGAGAGTACCAATAAGAAAACTTTGATGTTCGGCATCAAAGTTTTCATCTGAAAATTATTTTTTACTAATATTTGTTTCATAAATTAGCATTGATGATTGATCATCATCAGGTACAGCGTACAGTTTAATTCCTTGTGTTGTATTTTCAAGAAATACTGGATTACGTGTTACAACATGTCCTTTAGGAGAAAACAGAGAAATTGGCAGTTCATGAACCATATCCATTGTTTTCATATCCAGTAAGGCTAGTCCGCCCAATTCATATTTCGCAGTTGATGGTGCTGGTTGCGGCAATTCAGTGATACCACTGCATACCATATGGTTTTTTCCAGCATTCTCGCAGTCTTGATAATCAATAAAGTGGCTAGGATTACTTGATTTTCGAAGAATTTTTCCTTTTTCATTAAACTCATAAAATGATCTTGAACCCCAGCTAATAGCTTTTAAAGTTCCTTTTTTTCTATCACGAAGTATTCCTCCAATGTGGTCATTCGTGCGAAATACTTCTTGGGACTCCATCGTTTCCGGATTCACTTTATAAATGATGGACTTGCTATTTGGGCGATACTCTGCAACAGAAACCCAGATCGATGTACCGTCAAATGCAATTCCTCCGGGATGATACATATCTCCTTCACCAAGCTTTATATCTTTTAGAAGCTTTCCTTCTTTGTTAAAAAGAAAAAGGTGTCCGACACCTTTACCAGTAGTACGATCATAACCGTCTTTCGGCTTGTCGTATTTAACAGGTTTTTCAATGATTTCTACAGAAGACATGTAGTACAAGTCTCCAACTTTCGTCAATCCTTGTGGATGATATGTGTTAAATTTCAGATCGATTTCTTCTTTCTGTTCCCAACCATTATCTCGAGTAAGTTGTTGGAATTTTTCTGTCAGTTGTTTTCCTTCTTTATCAGAAGATAGCGTGTCAGGATTTGCAAGCACTGTTGCTCCTGTTCCAATAACAAGCATGGCAGCTAGTACAAAAATGGCTTTTTTCATCATTTCATCCTCCTGATTTTTAAGTGAGTAAAAAAATTTTAAAATGATTCGGACCGTAAAAAATCGATTAACAGGTGGTATTCTTCGCCCCAAAATCATCTTAAAGATCCCATATGTATCTTAATATGAAAATGTTAAGTTAAAATAATTGGAGTCTTAGATATTTGTAAAAATACCGATTTTTCTTTTGTGAAAAATCACATGGATATTTTGGATGGCCGAGAAAACGCAGTCATTGTCGGATGCTTCGGACTTGATTAAGAAAAGAAAAACTCAGGTGTGAAATCGCAGAAGGAATCGGGAATTTCGCTCCCGTGTTTCCCGGATAGAAAAGCGGAAAAAAGCGGAGGGAAAATTTCGCTAATCCGGCGATTCTCTAATTAAAAAACACCTCTTCAAACAAATTGCCTAAAAGAGGTGCTTTCCTATCAATCTTCTGAGATTATTTTTTCCCAATAGCCTTCACAATTTCCACGGAAAATTCAGCGCCGTATTTTCCCGCCGTTTCCAAGTCCTCAATTTTATCTCCGGATACTTCAGAGTTTGACACGGTTCTGATAGATAAGTAAGGAACGTCATAGCTTTTTGACACCTGGCCGACTGAAGCAGCTTCCATTTCTTCTACACTTGTTCCTGCCTTTTCATGGAACCATTGAATGCGATCGACTTCTCTGTTCCAAACGTCTGCACTGCCGACTTTTCCTTTAACCACTTTTCCGTGCTTATACTTATCAGCTACACTTAATGCCGCCTTCACTAGCTTGGGATCGCTCTTAAATGTTTCGTATGTCTTTAGTTCGCCGTTTTCTCTCATGCCCGTACCATCAAATTTCCATGATTCTGGCTTCATTCCTTCGCCGTCATCCCTATGATCCGTAATGAATCTGCCGATATTCATGACTTCAGTTCCGATTACGGTATCAAAGACGTGGAGCTTCGGATCATGGCCGCCTGCTGTACCTTGGTTAATAATCGCTTTTGGATGGTATTTTTCGATTAGCAATGTAGTAGAAGCAGCTGCGTGAACCATCCCTACTTCAGTTCTTGAAACGATGACGGGTATACCATTAATTTTCCCGCGATAAAATGTGTAGCTGCCGTGGGTTTCTTCTTTATATTCCCCCATTTTCTTAAGTAGAGCAGAAATCTCCATATCCATCGCGCCTTGAACTGCAATAGGCTGAGAAGACTCTTTCTGCGATTGATTGTTTTTCGCAAGCGCAGTGAATCCTTGAAAACCTAAAATTAATGCAACAATCGTGAACAATGCCAGTAACTTTTTTTTCATAAAAATCCTCCTTCTAATAGTAAAAATATAATAATTCATAGAGTATAATATAATTTTTATACGAAAACTAAGGACGATGTTATTAAATATTTTCAGTACTATTTAACTATTAATTTTCCAATTACACATGAAAAATAAAGTTGACAATAAAAGCAGCGCTAATCACATACATGATCCAATGAATCTCTTTCGCTTTTCCTGTCAATAACTTAATGAATGTAAAGGATAAGAAACCGAATGTTAATCCTTCACCAATACTAAACGTTAAAGGCATAAGGATAATGGTAAGAAAAGCAGGTACAGCATCTGTTACGTCGCCTAATGGAATATTCTTTATTTCCGTCAGCATAAAAGCTCCGACCATAATTAAAATAGGAGCTGTTGCAAACGCTGGAATAATGCTGATTAAAGGAGTAAACAAAATGCTTAACAGAAAAAGAAATGCTACTACGAGCGCCTTTAGCCCTGTTCTTCCGCCTTCTGCAATACCTGTTGCATTTTCTACATATGCATTCATCGCTGTAGACCCCATTGCGGCACTTGCCATCGTAGCGACAGAATCTGCAACCAATGCTTTATCCAGACCTTCAATCTCGCCTTTTTTGTTCATTAATCCAGCCTTTTTAGACAGCCCAATCATAGAGCCTAAATTATCAAAAAGCTCGACAAGAGTGAAAGAAAAAATGATAGAAAGGAGGCCGTAATGGAGAGCAGCTTTTATATCCATTTGTAAAAAAGTTTCAGACATACTTGGAAGCGAAAAAGACAAAATATGATTCACACTTTTTGGCGCTTCTACAATTCCTATAAACATCCCGACAATCGAAAGCAGCAAAATACAAATTAGCGCTGCTCCTTTGATTTTTCTGGCCGTTAAAACGGTGACGATTAGAAAACCAATGAGAGCGAGTAAAGGGGCAGGCTTTGTGATTTCACCAAGTGAAACAAAGGTTTCCTCATTGCTTATAATAATTCCGGCTTGTTTAAACCCGATAAAAGCGATAAATAACCCGATTCCGACAGCAATTGCACTTTTTAACACCGAAGGGATTCCATCAATAATTTTTTTGCGTAATCCGGTGATTGTCAGGATAAAAAATACCAATCCCGAAATAAAAACGGCCCCTAATCCTGTTTGCCAGGTTAATCCTTGGCCTAATACGACCGTATACGCAAAAAAAGCATTAAGTCCCATTCCCGGCGCTACAGCAATTGGCATATTCGCCCATAATGCAAAGAGAAGGGTAGCAAGGACAGTGGCAAAAATTGTCGCAGCAATGGCGGCTTCTTTTGGGATACCTGCATCTGCTAAAATGGCAGGATTCACAAAAATGATATAGCTCATTGTCATAAATGTTGTAATCCCTGCAAGAACCTCAGTTTTTACATTCGTGCGACGTTCTGTTAAACGAAAAAATTGATCTAACCAGTTGCTTGCATTCGTAGCATTCTCCGTTTTTTCATATAACGGCAATTCCATTCGCCTCCTTTTTATCATGTAAAGTTAAGTTGTGACCTTTTTACGTCCCGCTTCGCTTCCGAACGTGATACCTAACTCGCCCAGCCATCTTCTATAAGCAATACTAAGCCTGTCCGGTGTAAGGTGCAGCTCTGCCTGTAAATCCAGCGGCAGCTCCTCAGGTTTCTGGCTTTCGACGACCGTTGTATCCTGTTCGATAATGACCTGCTGGAAATCGCGAAAATATTGATCGGGTTGATCAAATCCATAATTTCTTGAAACTAAGGCAAACACCGTTGATTTTCTCTCTTCCTCAGGGCGAACGGCAAATAGCATGGAAAAAATCTCTTTCGTTTCATAATTTACTTTTTTCAACCGAGCCAATGTTGGACTTAAAATTTCAAACGTATAGTGGATGGTTGCATAATTTCCTGTCCCATCGGCATCTGCATAGACAGGGATTTCATCAGTAACGAAGCGGTTTTCTCGCCAATGTACTTTGTAATCAGGGATTTCAGCATAATTTGAGTCACCAAGAATGCCTTCATGCACGAAAGCCAGATGGCTGACATCTAAAAAGTTTTCAACAACTCGAGGTGCAGCAGCATGCAGCGTATGCGGATTCGCAAACACAGTCTTAAACGAAGGATCCTCGAATTCGACGTACTCTGGGACAGGGTTCTCACTAGCTGATAATTTCACCCAAATGAGTCCGTATTTTTCTGTACAGCTATAGACGACTGCTTTTGCTTTCGGCGGTATGACTCGGCCAGGTGGCTGCTGCGGAATTTTGACACAATTGCCCTCTGTATTGTATTCCCAGCCATGATAAGGACAGACAATACAGTCATTTTCTACTTTTCCGAGTGATAGCTCAGCACCTCGATGAATACACAAATCTTTAAAGGCTTGAATTCCATTACTCGTTCGAAATAGCACAATCCGCTCTCCCAAAATGACGACTTGCATAGGATCATCTGTCAGCTCGTGCGAATATGCTGCAGGCTGCCAATCATTTGCTAATACCGGATCTTTAGCCATCCTCTATTCCTCCAATTCACTTGTTTTTTGCGGCAAAGGGTTCATCCGCTACTTTAATCGATTCTGTCGGACAACCCTCGTACGCATCAATCAGGTCTTCCTCTAAATCTTCTTCTACCTCGGTTGTGCCCGTATTGTGATCAAGAATCACTTTGGCCAGCCCTTCTTCATCGTAATCAAAGATGTCTGGAGCAGCGGCTCCGCATGCCCCGCAAGCAATACAAGTATCTTTATCAACAATCGTAAATTTCCCCATTTATTTATCTCCTTTTTAAGCAAATACCGACGTACTATGAAGCGGCTGGACTTTTGATTTTGGATCTAAGTATGATTTCGCGTTGTTTACTGCGGTAGGCGCCTCGCCAAAACCGGTAGCAATCAGCTTCACTTTTCCATCAAATGTGCATACATCACCTGCTGCATAAACTCCCGGAATGTTTGTTTCCATTCGAGAATTGACAACAATCGAATTTTTCTGAATTTCCAATCCCCAATTTTTTATAGATCCGAGCGATGAGATGAATCCGTAGTTTACTATGACATCATCAACCTCAACGGCTTCTTTCGTTCTGTCTTTTGCATGCTCTAATACGACCTTTGTGATTTTGTCATTGCCGGCGAACTCTGCCGGAACATAAGGCGTTTTTATCGTTACGTTAGAACCGTGTAATTGTTCAACGCTGTGTTCGTGTGCCCGGAATCTATCCCGGCGGTGAACGAGTGTTACTTTCTCCGCGATCGGCTCGAGCATGAGTGCCCAATCTACTGCAGAATCCCCGCCTCCACAGATCATAACTTTCTTACCACGGAATGCTTCCAAGTCATCGATGAAATAATGTAGGTTTGCACTCTCGTATTGTTCTGCTGCTGCAAGCTCAATTTTTCTAGGTTGAAATGCGCCATTACCTGCTGTGATAATGATCGTTTTTGTAACATGCTCCTCTTTATCAGTGGTCAGCTTAATCGTTCCGTCTCCCTGAATCTCAAGGCCTTTTGCAACTTGTTCTAAACAAATCGCCGGATTGAACTGAGCCATTTGCTCTTTCAGGCGATTGACTAATTCCTGCGCTCGAATTTTCGGAAATCCGGCAATATCATAAATATATTTTTCCGGATAAAGAGCAGAAAGCTGGCCGCCAAGCTGTGGCAGCTTTCGATAATTTTTACAGAAGAATTTCGCATTCCTCCGTAAAAGGAGGCAAATAACCCTGTAGGTCCTCCGCCAATAATTGTAATGTCGTATAATTTCATATTTGAATACTCCAATCATTGATTTAACTCGTATAAATTGTTCCGAGACCTAATTGTTTAAGAATTTTCCGGTAAGCAACCGATGTTTTGTCTGCCATAATATGAGCCTCCATCTGCAAGTCCAGCGGCAAATCTTCAGGCTTTTGGTTTTCAACCATTTCCCTGTCCTCCGTGAACACTTGAAGATTAAACGCATAGACATCTTCAACAGGAGAATCCTTGTCAAAGTTTCTCGCAATTGGAGCGAACAATCTAGTTTCTCTTGCTGAAATCGGACAAACGGCATTCATAATCCACAATTCTCCCCCGTTAGGAAAATAAACCTTTAATGTAGCTGTAAACGGAGGATATACATCAAAGACACGAAGCCATTTGAAATCTTCCGGATTCAGGTGCTGCATTTCCTTCGGATAATTGCTAACCGTACTCAAATATTCGACGTGCAGTCCGTAATCAGTATTGTCTACCTGATAACGGGGAACAAAAGCGTTGTTTCGGTCACCGAACGTTTCCGTATGCACCCAGGCAAAGTGGGCTACATCGAGAAACCCTTCCATTTGTCTCCCGGCAGATCCTTTAATATCAAACGAGGGACAAACAATCTGTTGGAAATCCGGATCATCCCAAGCAGAAAATGACGGCATATTGTCGATTTCGCCCGATAAAGACGTCCACACTAATCCAAACCGTTCGACAACAGGATAAACGGACATACACAAGCGCGGATTAATTTTGGCATCTGGATGAGCTGGAATCGATGTGCATTTGCCGTCCGTTCCGTATCGAAACCCATGATAAGGACAGACGATATCTTCACCCTCAACCCATCCCATACTGAGAGGAGTCCCGCGGTGAACACAAAGATCACGGGCAACAACGATTTTACTGTTCGTGCGATAGACGACTAGGTTTACATCAAGAAGCTTAACGGCTAACGGTTTCTCAGTAACTTCCGTCTGTTGCGCGACAGGGTACCAATATTTACTTAAAACAGTCCAATCCTCATAGCTAAATGTACAGTCACGTGGAAGATCTACGGCCTTATTTTTAAATGTAGGAGTTCCTTTCATCGTTCTTCATCCTTTCCACTACTTCTTTGACTCTAATAAAAAAGAGCCGTGAAGATAGAAGAAATATATTCTTCCATCTTCACGGCTCTTTCCATCCGTAAACAGAGGATAAGCGTCCGCTACAAAACTTTATGTGGGTTGCTGAAAAAACGAGTATGACGAGTTTCCAACAATCAAAGTTTGTTATTCAAATGTTAATAGCAAATAACTGTGCAAGAGCGCTCGTTTCCAGGATCATAATCTCTGAATAAGGCGGTTATTTTTATATCAAACTCCTGCTCTACTTTCTTTTTCAGTAGTTTTTTATACTTTAGCGATAAAGCATAATCAATTGAAAAGACTAGTTCACTATGTTCATCCATTAAAGCATCCAAAGCCGGGATACGCTTAGATCTGGAGAAAATAAGAATCTTTCCATCCTGTATTTCAATATTTTGATCATGCACGCCGACTCTAAAGATTTCTTTATTTATTTCGTTGAAAAGGGTGGCCAATCTCTTCTTAAAATCCTGATCCATTATGTCTCTTCACCTATTTCACTATCTTTAAGTATTAATATTATTTGCAAATGATAAACTAATCAATTTTTTTGTGAGGTTTTCTGACTCATAATGTAGTCTGTGCAACGGAATAGCAGCTATGAAAATTCATGCTTGACAACAAATCAATTTAGTTATAAACTGACATCAAGATATAAGTTTAGTACTTAACTGACAACAAAAGAGGTGATTGTGTGAAAGAAAGAAAAACGGATTCCTCCTTATCGAAGCAAGATGAACGAATCGGTATTTTATTATGGTTCCGTCTTTCACGTTTTTATAATCAGAGTATCCGTGAAACCAATCAGCATTTAAAAAATTGGGACCTGTCGGCAGCGCAATTTGATGTTTTGGCTCAAGTCGGCTCCCATAAGCGATTGTCTCAGCAAGAGCTTGCTAAAAAGCTACTTGTCACCAAAGGCAATATCACGCAGCTACTAAACAAAATGGAAGAATTGGGGCTGGTGAAACGGGAGCAGGAATGGAAAACAAAATATCTTTCCTTAACTGACAACGGAAAAGCGTTATTTGATGAAGTAGTTCCGAAGCAAGAGCATTTTCAAGCCGCTCAGTTTAACGAGTTGAACCATGAAGAAAAAAAACAGCTGCTTGAGCTTCTCAAAAAAATTCAAAAATAAAGGAGGGTGTCTCATGGAATTAAAAGGAATTCACCACGTATCTGCATTAACAGCAAAAGCTCGTGAAAACGTTGATTTTTACACAAAGGTATTAGGTCTCCGTCTTGTGAAAAAGACGGTTAATCAGGACGATACTTCTGTTTATCATTTATTCTATGGAGATGAAAAAGGGAATCCCGGTACAGAATTGACCTTTTTTGAAATCCCAATGATTGCGAAGAAGCATGAAGGGACGAACAGCATTTCCGCAACTTCCCTTCGCGTTCCAAATGATCGAGCGATCGCTTACTGGAAGCAGCGTTTCGAAGAATTGAATATTGAACATGAAGAAATAGCCAATCAGGCTGGCCGTTTCACTTTAGCATTCAAGGATTTTGAGGGACAGCACTTGATTTTAGTGTCTGATGAAAATAATGAAGGAGTCCAAGGCGGAATTCCATGGAAAAAAGCTCAGGTCCCTGCAGAGTACGGAATTGTCGGCTTAGGTCCGGTTAAATTAACTGTAAAAAACGCAAAAGCTACAATCGGCATTTTAACAGAGCTGCTGGGCTTCCGTATTAAAGGAAATGAGCAAGACACTGTAGTACTTGAAACGGGTGAAGGCGGAACTGGTGCTGAAATTCACGTAGAAGAAAAGACGGATTTCCCTCCCGAACGCCAAGGACGCGGCAGCGTTCATCATGTAGCCTTTCGCGTAGATAATGAGGAAGAGCTGCACGAATGGATAAAGCGAATTCGTGAAGCGAAAATACCTAATTCAGGGTTTGTTGATCGTTTTTACTTCCGTTCGCTATACTTCAGAGAACCTAATGGGATTCTTTTCGAACTAGCAACCGATGGACCGGGTTTCGATTCGGATGAAGATATCGAACATTTAGGAGAATCACTCGCTTTACCGCCGTTTCTTGAGCCAAAAAGGGAAGAAATCGAAGCCAAATTAAAACCGTTAAGATAAAAAATTTTAGCTATATATCTCGAATTAATAATATATCAATTAGGAGTGAATATTATGTTAGATACAGGATTATTGTTGATAAGATTAGTGATTGGACTGCTCTTTGTCGGACATGGTGCGCAAAAATTGTTTGGCTGGTTTGGCGGGCATGGCTTAAAAGGAACAGGCGGCTGGTTTGAATCGATGGGCATGAAGCCGGGTGTTACAATGGCGTTAGCAGCGGGACTGGCGGAATTGATTGGCGGGGTATTATTCGCTTTGGGGCTTTTCACACCGCTGGCAGGAGTAACAATTGCCGGAACGATGGTAATGGCTATTGTGAAAGTCCATGGACCAAACGGGTTGTGGGCGACTGAAAATGGCTACGAGTATAATTTGGTTCTATTAGCAGCCGCTATTGGTATCACATTGACCGGGCCTGGACAATATGCAATTGATGCGCTTATATTTTAAATCAAATGGAGGGATGAAACGATGAACGGTTTAAAAGGAATCCATCACGTAACGGCGATTACAAGCAGCGCGGAAAAAAACTATGATTTTTTCACAAATATTTTAGGGATGCGCTTAGTGAAAAAGACAGTAAATCAAGACGATATCCAAACATATCACCTGTTTTTTGCAGATGATAAAGGCAGTGCGGGAACAGATATGACCTTCTTTGACTTCCCAGGCATTCCAAAAGGGACTCACGGTACCAATGAGATTTCAAAAACCTCGTTTCGAGTTCCTGACGACGTAGCACTTGATTATTGGGAAAAACGGTTTGATCGCTTAGAAGTAAAGCACTCCGGCATCAAAGAACAATTTGGCAAGAAGACACTTTCTTTTGTCGATTTTGATGACCAGCAATATCAAATCATCTCAGACGAAAACAATAAAGGAGTTGCTTCCGGTACACCGTGGAAAAATGGTCCGATCCCGCTGGAATATGCGATCACCGGTTTAGGCCCGATCTTTATCACGATTGCGAATTTCGATCATTTTAAAGAAATGATGGAAAAGGTTCTATTATTTAAAGAAATCGCGCAAGAAGATTCCTTTCATCTATTTGAATTCGGTGAAGGAGGAAACGGTGCACAAGTCATCGTGGAACAAAACGTGAATCTTCCTCAAGCACAACAAGGCTTTGGTACAGTTCACCATGCGGCATTCCGTGTTGAAGATCGTTCGGTGTTGAATGAATGGATTCAGCGGATGCAAAGCTTCGGAATCCAATCATCGGGCTACGTCAATCGACACTTTTTCGAATCATTGTACACAAGAATTGCGCCGCACATCTTATTTGAATTTGCCACAGACGGACCGGGCTTTATGGGAGACGAACCGTATGAAACACTGGGAGAAAAATTATCCCTGCCGCCATTTTTAGAACCGAAACGCGAGCAAATTGAAAAAATAGTACGTCCGATTGATACAGTGCGAAGTACGAAAAAATTTGTGAAAGAATAGACCTGCACATTGCCATGTCATGTATCTATGGAAAACGGGTATAGTAAACTACGGTCTTTTCTCGAGAACTCTTACTCGAGGGAGGGCCGTTTAATTTAGCAGTATCTCTAGAAAAGGGTTAATCAGGGGGAACTATGCAATTAATGTCCGTGTATTGTGCAATTATAGCTAAGATCTGTGCAAATAAACCCGGCATCTGTGCAAATAAAGTCAATATCTGTGCAATTAAATGTAGGAATTATGCAATTCCACATGAGTTCTGTGCACTTCCCAGCCGAAACACCGTTTCCACTTGAATCCATCTCGCTACCATCGTCCATCCCAGTCTTAAACATCATCTCGCCGCAACCAAAATCGCAACCACCTCAGACCCAGTCGTAATCACCATCGCAACCGCAACCATCGCTACCACCACCCATCACAACCCCATCCCCCACAAAAAAAAACCAACCCAGCACCAGCCGAGTCGGTTCTTTCTACTTCACCAAAATTCACTTACTCCCCAGCGTAAACAGCTCCTCTAGTTCATTAGTAGAGAGCTCGGTGATCCAGTTTTCGCTTTGGATGATTTGGTTGTTCAGGCTTTGTTTTTTCTCGAGCATGCCGTCGATTTTTTCTTCGATTGTCCCTGTTGTGATCAGCTTATGGACATGGACGAAGCGGCTTTGCCCAATCCGGTAGGCGCGGTCAGTCGCTTGGTTTTCGACGGCGGGGTTCCACCAGCGGTCATAGTGGATGACGTGGTTGGCCGCTGTCAGGTTCAAGCCGGTGCCGCCCGCTTTTAATGAAAGAATCAAAAACGGAAATTCTTTGTTTTGAAATTGCTGAACGAGTTGGTCTCGTTCTGTTTTTGAGAGGCTGCCGTTCAGAAATTTGACGGGCACGCCAAAGGATTTTTCAAGAATGCTTTTCATCATTTCGCCCATTTGAATGTATTGGGTGAAGATGAGGCAGCTTTCGTCCTGCTCATTGATCGCTCCGGCCAGTTCGATCAGCTTTGTGAATTTTTCTGAACGGCCGTTCAACAGCTCAGATTGTTCCTTTAAATAAAGAGCCGGGTGGTCGCAAATTTGCTTTAGTTTGCCCAGCATGCTCAAAATCAAAGCTTTTTTCTGCATTCCGGCAAGAGAGACCATATGATCAAACGTGTCCTTTACGAGCTGCTCATAGAGCGATGCCTGCTCGACAGATAGCGGAATGTATTCCTTTTGCTCCAGTTTTTCCGGGAGATTTAAGGCTACTTCTTCGTCCTGCTTCGTGCGGCGGAGCAGGAACGGTTTAATGATCTGCTGGAGCTTGTCGATCCGTTGTTCATCGCGGTCTTTTTCGATGGGGAGCACGTAGCGTTTATGGAACGCGCCCAAACTTCCGAGATACCCTTTGTTCATAAAGTCGAAAATCGACCATAATTCGGTCAGTCTGTTCTCCATCGGTGTCCCGCTCAATGCGATGTGATGCTCGCCGACGAGCTTGCGGATCGCCCTCGATTGCTTCGTATGAGCATTTTTTATGTTTTGCGCTTCATCCAGACAGATGGTGCTCCACCGGACTCCTTCAAGCTCGTCAAAATCTGAATGTGATAAGCCGTATGTTGTGAGAACGACATCGGTTTCCGCATAATGTGAAGCGAAATCCTCTTCCTTTGGCCGGTTCCCTCCATAATGAAGCTTTACCTTCAGGTCGGGGGCAAAGGTTTCAAGCTCCCGCTGCCAGTTTCCGAGTACGGACGTCGGGCAGATGATAAGGGCAGGCGCAGATTGGCCTTTTTCTTTCACATGGAGCAAATAGGTGATCATTTGAATCGTTTTTCCGAGTCCCATGTCATCCGCAAGACAAGCGCCAAACCCGCTTTCCCGTAAGAAAAGCAGCCAGTTGACGCCGTGCTCCTGATACGGGCGCAGCTTTCCGTTAAAACCTTCCGGAACAGGGTAGGAAGGCAAATTCTCATTGTTTTTCAGCTTTTGAATCATTTTCCGTAAAGAGTTCGACAGCTCAAACTGGATCGATGCGAAAGCCGAGGAATCAAGCAGCTCGTCAGCGTTCCCGACTAGATTCTCTTCGTCTTGCTCTGACAGCTCTCTCGCCAGCACATCCGACATATGAAGCCCTTCGATTTCTGCACGCTCCATCAGCTTTTTCATTTGCTTAATAAATTCCGGGTCAATTTTCACCCATTGTCCGCGAATATTGACGAGCCGGCGATTGCCTGCTACGAGCTCGTTAAATTCCTCTTCTGTCAGTTCAACGCCGCCTGTGGCAAACTGCCAGTTAAAATCCATCAGCGCGTTCATACCGACAAATGATTCACCGCGGGGAGAGGAAGAAACCTTCGCCTTTAGCATCATGGATGATTCCTTCACGATTTGCCACCAGGACGGCAGCAAAATCTCAACGCCCATATTGACGAGTGTTTCGCTATACTCGGAAAGGAACAGCCATGCTTCTTGCTCCGTCAGCTGCGACGTACCGGAATCAAAGGAAAGCCAGGGCACGACGTGGGCAAATCGATCTTGCTCTCTTGCGATTTTATCTGCATGCTTCTGCCACGATTTTTTCAACTTGTTCAGTCCGGTGAAAAAGCGGAGATCGCCGTTTTTTTTGTCTCGTAAAAATTGTTCAAGCTTCCACTCGTCGCCGTCAAATTCGGGCTCGTTCAAGCGAAGTCCCACAGTAAACGGGGTCTCGTCTTCATACCAGCCAATCGATTCAAGAAAATCTTGCTCATCGAGAAATAAGCTTTTGAATTCCAGCAGGTGAAGCTGCCGATTCCGGACGGTTTCCCATTTTTCATGTAAAGAAGGTATGAAAGCGACATAATCCTCTACAGCATAGGAAAACCATTCCAATTGAAATCCTTCAAGAACACCGTCTTTGTCCTTCCAGCGGAGGGCTCCATTCTTCCAAGCTTCATAATCAGGCAGAAAATCGCCATCCTCGATGAATTCATAAATCGTCGATGCAGCCTCCATCAGAGAATCGGTTTCTTCAGTAAGATGAATCGTGCAAAAGGAGTTAAACGAGCTTTTCCCAAGAAGCTCGACAGCCATCCAAGGGGTAAGCAGAATGGCAGAATCCACATCTTCAAGAAAGGTGCCGTAATACGAGGACTCATGCCACTGAAAGAGCAGCTTTTCCATTAACGGCAATGGCAGCGGAATTTGCTCCTCATCATAGCAGGTCAAAAGAAACGAGAAATTTTCAGTTTGTTCAACGTGCACATAAGCTTCCTTCAGACTAGCCATCGATTAACTTTCCTTTCCTTAGTTCCTCCTGAAAAGCGCGGAGGCGTTTATGCTGCTTCGAGAGACGTATGATGTATTGATCCCAGATTTCGACTCTCTTTGCCTTTTTATATAAGGTCTTTAGCTTCTTTAAATTTCGTACCGCTTCCTTGTAAACGCTGCGATTTCTGAATCTTAACAGGTGAGCGATCTCCCGGTGGTAGGATGGAATTAATGCTTCAGGTGCTGACTTGCCTACTTCCTTCAGCAAATCCCGTTCCAGCTCGGAAATAGAAAACCCGATCATGCTGTGAATTTCCACCCATTCGGTATACCGGCCTTTGTCAAATAAGAAATAGCTGTATTCTGTAAAGGTATACGGCAGGCATTTGCGGCAAAAGTGCTCAAACATTTTGTTGTCCGCAGTTTGCTCGGTGTATTTTTGCAGGAGCTCAAAGAAATCAGACACCGTGCTGCGAAGTTCCCTGTACGGTAAATTCTCCCCGCAATAGTCCTCGGCAATGCCGCCAAGCTGTCCGTACCACTTGCTGAGCCTTTTCCACTCGTTTCTGCGCGTGATTTCAGCGAGCCAATGCAGGACAAACGGAAAAACGGCAGGTTTAAAACCCTTTACCCGTTCGAGTACAAGGTCATCGTTTTTTTGCAAAATGTGCAAAAACAACAAGCCGAGATCTGGCTCGATATAATCGTCTTTTTCAAGAACTGGCTCAAGAGCGGCCATCTCTGCCTTGATCCATTTTGGCCGGTTCAAAATACTTCTCCATAGTTCTTCATAAATAAATACCCGTTCATAATAAAAGTGGCGCTTTTTCAAAAGAAGCTCGCGAAGAACCCCCGTAGTTTTTTCTAAAAACGGATCTAGTGAAAACGATATGGCATAAGCCTGCATTTGCGAGAGAGAGGACAAAATGGTGTCCATCAGCTGCTCAACGTATGGATTTAAGCTGTAAAAATCCCGTTTCGGATCAACCCGTTCCTTGTCAATTAACGTATGCATCGCTTTCCATGTCGCGAGAGCCGTATGGATTTGATAGAGGCCTTTTAGCTCTTCCTTTTGTGGCTGCTGCTTTTTTATGGCGGACAAATAGCCGTAATAAAGGCTTTGCATTGTTTGCTGCCGTGCGGGTGTCCGCTCTTCCCAGCGCTCAAACTCCACTTGAAAAAATGACAGCCATCCTTCCAGCGTCTCCAGTGAAAAGGACGCTTGCTGCTTATCAGAAAAAAGCAGATTGGCCGGCTTTTCCTTCCATAAGTCTACAAATGTACCGATTGGCTGGTAATGAGCATAAATATAAAGAAACGCTGCAATAATGTGACGGCATATTCCTTCGTCTTTGCAGGAGCATGTGCCGGAAGAAACGTGCAGAAGATTCACCAATACCTGACACGGTACAGGCTCCTGATCCTGAACGTAAGCAGCCGCTTGAAAGAAGCTTTTGGCTTTTACTCCGTAGACTGCATCCTGCCGATAGAGCTGCAAAGCTTCTTTTACCAAACGGACATTTTCTTCACTGTATGGAAGAGCCTGCTCGAAGTCTTCCGCGGCCTGCAGCACATCTTTCTTATCAAAGGATTCCTGAAGCATAGATCCCGCTCCTTATCTTTTAAAAAAGTTCCCAATTGTTCTATTATAACGTAATCCATAATTTCGCAAAAGTTTTTCTTCAAGAAAGGACATAAATTGAAGGGACCTGTCGAAATATGTTTTAGAAATTGCATCCAGATTCATAACAGCTTATAATTGTAGATAGTTTTCACTAATGGAAACGAAAGGAACTAGAATAATGAGTGAAAAGTCTTTAAATCAAGAACAACTTTTAAAAATTCTTATGCATGCGTATACTCTTGGCGAAGAATCCCATGATATGACAACAACAGAGCTCTTAGAAGATTTAATCTTGAAAATAAAAAACGGATACGCGCTCTAAAAGAAAAACCGCAGATTGCTGCGGTTTTTCTTTTTAATAGATTCTTATATAAGACGGGCTTTGTTTTAGCTTAAGCTTCACTTTTCCATTCAAGGGAACGTTGCGGCTCTCTCCTGTGAGTGAGACCAGTTTTCCTGTATTGCCGTTTGCCTCTATTTCGTAATCGTGCTCCTTCGAGGTTGTCCAATAAACGATCACCTGTCTACCCTCTTTTTCAAACACCAACACGTAATCGTCGTCATTCCCTGTATTGATCCTTTCTTTGAAGTGAAACCCAGACAATTGCCCAGTAAAGGTTTTATATGCCGCATAGGCCGGCTTTTGTTTTCCCTTTGAATCGAGCAGCCCGTAGTTATGCACTTCTACCTTTGGATCCGTGCCGTTGTCGCGAAGACCGTACCAGATGCTGACGGGAATCTCCGCCATTTGATTCACAGCCAGCATTCGAACGAGATATTCCGCTTGCTTTTCTCTTGCAAAATCAGCCGGCATACTTGTCGTCGAATATCCCCACTCACCAGAAAAGACGGGCAGTTCTTTATTCGAATATTTCTTAATCAATTCCCGTAAGCGGGCGTACTCATTGATTACCGATTCCGGCGCTTTCTTTCGATATGGATGGACGGAAACGGCGTCGATTTGCTCAAGGACTCCTTTTTGAAATAGCTTCTCTAGCCAAGCGAATGTTTCATTCGTTAAAGCAAGGGCAGCCGGAGCAGAGACCGTTCCTGTAGGATCAGCCTGCTTGATGATCGGGGCAGTTTCATTTACCAGCGCTGCATAATCATCGATGCCCGGCTGAGGAGACCAGTGCAGATCAACATTCGGTTCGTTC
The DNA here is from genome assembly GCF_017832095.1 of Bacillus capparidis. Lineage (NCBI taxonomy): Bacteria > Bacillati > Bacillota > Bacilli > Caryophanales > Bacillaceae > Bacillus > Bacillus capparidis. Next base: position 631,446 of record NZ_JAFDST010000002.1, on the reverse strand, counting down.
CAAATTTCCCATATCGCGCCGCGATCCTTGTATCTCTCGGCAGCGGTTTTTACAAATTGAGAAAATCCGCTGAGTCCGCCTTGCGTTTGAATCGACTTATCCTGTTCATACAGCTTATTGCTGTAGCTGAAAATAAAATAAGGCTTCATCCCGTAACGATCAAGCAGCTCAACAAAACGATCAAATTGGCTGAAATCATATTGTCCCGGGGAAGTCTCAACCTTGTGCCATGATAAATCGATTCTCACTAATTTTACACCCAAAGTAGAAAGCTGCTTGATATCGTCTTCGTTTATGTCATGAATATTCACGCCTATTCCGTTTGGCAGCACCGGTGTGTTTTCATTATAAATACGATCACTTTTCGGCTCGAACTTGATTCCACCCTCGATCTCGCGGTATTTACCTATGTTCTCTTCACTACGATCCGGCTGAAAAATAAAAAACCTTGCAATGAGGATCAAGGTGAAGAAGAGAATAGCCCAAAAGGCTATTCTTTTTCTCGATCGATTCATTTGTTTCGCAATTCCTTACGTGACACAGAATATATGGCGGACAACAAAGCGATATGGAACCATAAGTAAGGCCGTAAAATGTTTTGGTTGAATTGCAGGATGAGCAGCAAGCAGATAAGTGAAAAAACCATCGAGCGCATCATGACACTGTATTCGCTATTGCGTAAAAGTTTGCTTAATTTAAATGGCTTTACCATGATTGTTATCAGGTAAGCTATAAAGATCACAAAGCCGATAATTCCAGTTGCGGCTAAAATTTCCGCAAATACGGATTGCCCTTCAAACGTGGAAGCTACTTCTTGATCTGTCACGGTCACACCGTATAGCTGGCCGATCGCTGGTGCAACACCGCCAAGGCTCACCCCATATATCGGATTATTGAGAAACACCTGCAGTGTGCTAAAGAAGTCTTCTAACCTGTATACCACGGAATGGGCAGGTGTACCGCCGATACCTGTCCCGCTGAGCAATGACGTTTCCGCGCCGGAACTTGAAAGAAGAGAAATCACGATAACACCAGCAGCAAGAGAAGCAATGAATACGATGGCTAAATATTTCATATAAACGGTTCCTATTAAAAACCCCTTGATAAACAGCCAAATGTATCTTAACAGCCAAATCGCCATTAGCACTAATCCCATTCGGGAAGAGCTTAAAATCAAAGCTGCTGTAATAATGAGGAAAAAGATGCCCAGTCTTTTTTTCGTGAACAGCTTCGTTTTCGATTCAAAAAACATATAGGATACGAGAACCCAGCCGGTAATTAAATATGTAGCGTAATAGGAGGGTTCATAGGAGAACCCGTTTACTCTCGGCAAGACCCCTTGTATCCACCACTGGGTAACAAACGGGGGAGTAATTCCCGCGATGCCCATAACAAATTGCAGAATCCCAAACAATGAGATAATAAGATAGGAGTAAATATACCAGCGGAACATCGTATCCACTTTGTCCTTACTATTGATAAAGTATACGATCGCAAAAAGCATCAGAACGTTGAGCAGCAGCCAAAAGGCGTACCCAAGGCTTCTCGTAAGAAACGTCGTATTTGGAATAGTGGCCAAAACAATAAACGTCCAGAAGAGTAAATAGATGCTTCCTAACGGTAATTTAAGTGTACCGGATTGTAAGGATGCGAAAGCCCACCAGCCAGCTATTAAAAGGGTTAAGATTTGGGCGCCTCGCAGGGTGAAACCTCCAGGCTGAAAAACCAAAAATAAATCCGAGGAAGCAGTTAAAGAAATACATATAATAATGAATACCATCAACGGCATCTTTTGGTTTTGAATGAGTGAGTAGTAAGCATCTTTCAAATTCAATCGCTCCTTTGGAATAAGCCATCTTTATTTGCAAGAAAAAAGTAGAATCGTCAAACTCTGATGAAATACTTACAATTTGTATTAATCATGACACGATCAAGAAGCGGATTCAATAGGAATAAAAGCACAGGTAGTGGCAGGCTCGGGGGGGCTTTCCCGGGGGTGCAATAATAAAAGGATAGGGAGCGAGAGCAGCAGAATTGCCGAAGATTACCTTGCTTTTAAAGGACTGGTAAGGTGTGAAACCGAAGGTGCAGCTCGCCGCCTGATAAACCACTCGCTCCAAATTTAACCAATAACACATCTTTTCTACCAGTCCTTTCTAACCATTTGTCAGAGCATTGATAAAAAAATGAAAAAAATGATAATAGAAGCTCCTGTCTGTTAAAGGATAAGGAAGCTTGTCGATTCATAAAACTTCTGAAGATATTTATATTGTAGAAAGTCGACAAAATACTTCATTCTTGAAAAATTGCCCAGCCTCCTTCTAGAAAAAAACATTTATTCACTATCAATTCTCGTAAAATTCTGTCGGTGATTCAGCCTGCCCCTACTAAAAGAATCATGCCTGGCAGCTGATTTTTTGGACTGTATTCCGACGTTCGTTATATTGCTTAAGTCTAAGGTCCTCAGAGGAGTAGGCTATTGGTTTAGTTCAAATGGGACTGTCAGAGATTAAAGACCTAACCGTAATATTACAGAAAATTCTGACTATTGTTACAATGTTAACAATCTTAAAATAAAAACGCTTACAATACGCTGAATAAGTGAAATTTGTAACCAAAGATCCTTTTTTATCCATAAAGGAAGGTAATTATAACTAAAAATCAAAATCTCAGACTCGAATGAAATCTGACAATATATGAAAAACGGGTAAGTATAAAGACTTAAATTTCAGCTCCAGCCCCTTATTCTGCAAAGGCTTACTTGAATGAAAGAATGCTAGTATGAAAGATGGTGTAGCGCTTTCAAGATTTTCGAAAATAAAAGAAGAGTCGTATCTAGTCGCAAGCTGGGACCTAAAATAGGATAATCTGAGTCTTTAAGAAACGAGATAACAATGTATAATCGGTTGTGTGATAAACATTTTCCATTCAAAACAAAATATTTCCCAAATACTGCAAGATGAATTACTAGAAAACATGCGTCAAGGGAGGATATCATGGAAGAAACTATTAGCTTAAAGGAACTTTTTTACACAATCAAAAAGAGATTAGCTTTAATTATTGCCATTACATTAATCTTAACGGTGGCGGCTGCTGTTTACAGTAATTTGACAGCAAAACCATCCTATCAGGCTTCGACACAAATTCTCATTAATAGGACAAATGCAGAAGAAGAAGAAGTTTACAATAATGAAATTCAAACCAACATTGAGTTGATCAGTACATACAATGTTATCATCAAGAGCAAGCCGATTTTACAGAAAGTCAAAGATGAATTAAATTTACAGGAATCTACTACTGTTCTCGAAGGCAAAATATCAGCCGCAAGTGAAAAAGGATCACAGGTCGTTGAAATTACTGTCACGGATGAGGATCAACAAAAAGCAGTAGACATTGCCAATTCGGTTGCTGGAGTATTCCAAGAGGATATTCAAGATATTATGAAGGTTGACAACGTCAATATCTTGTCTGAAGCAGAAACTGCGACGTCAAGCGGCTCAAATACCCAGATGATTATTGCACTCGCGTTTTTCGTTGGCTTAATGGCCAGCTTGGCACTTGCTTTTATCCTTGAATATATGGAAAACACGTTTAAATCTGAGGAAGAAATTGAAGAGAAGCTAGGCGCTCCGGTTCTGGGAACTATTTCAATGATTGACAGAGAGCTTAAAGACGGAAAAATTCAATATGAGCATCAAGTAAGGGGTGAGAATATTGGCTCGTAATCCAGTACCTTTGAACAACCAAACCTTAATTACGCTTTTGAAGCCATCGTCACCGAGCTCGGAGCAGTTCCGAGCGATTCGGACAAATATCGACTATGCGGCAGAGGAGCAAAAGATCCGTTCAATTCTAGTCACTTCCGCAAGTCATGAAGAAGGGAAATCTATGACTGCAGCCAATCTTGCCGTCGTATATGCCCAGCAAGGAAAACGAGTTCTACTAATTGACGCCAATCTGAGAAAGCCGTCTATGCATAATATCTTCAGCTTGAACAACTCAGCCGGACTGACTGAGGTATTGCGGAAGCAGCAGTTATTGGAACAAGTCATTCAAGGGTGCAGTGTACCTAATTTGACTGTCGTAACAAGCGGAAAGAGAACGTCGAATCCTGCCGAGCTCTTGTCCTCGAGCATGATGGAGGAATTACTGGCAGAAGCTTATATGAAGTATGACATCGTCATCTTTGATTCTCCAGGGATCCTGTCGGTAACCGATGCACAGATTCTTGCTAAGAAAACCGATGGCTCAATTCTTGTGGTATCAAGCAAAAAAACGAAAAAAGACCGCGCACAAAAAGCGAAAGAGCTGCTTTCTTCTTCGAAAAGAAGGTTCCTCGGAATCGTGCTAAACGGTAAACGAATGAAGACAGACTCGGTCAATTATTATAACGAGGCAAAATAAATCAACAGCAGGCGTTCGAGATTTGCTCCCTGCAACAAGAAGCAAATCTCGGGCGCAGGCAGATGCTCACTATTAGACAAGCTGTTCGTTTTGGTGCCTCACAACGAAAAAAAGAGGCGTAAGACAAAAAAGCCCCATAAAAAGAATATGTCTCGCGAAAGGTTTGAAATAAAGTGCTTGTTAATCTGGATGTTCTTTATTCAGAACGATACATACAAACAAATCAACAGAACGTACGTTATAACATGATTTTGGGTGATATCTCATAACCCTTATCAAGTGAGGTACTCGGTTGTGCTGTGGGTGTGAAGCCTTGCACCTTAGACGCTGGTCGTCAGAGGCAGAATGTGAGGGCGGGTTCGATGCCCGATTACAGCGATTCCGAGAGTAAATAGACAATGGATTTCTAGGATAACACTATCTTTTGTCTTTTTACCTGGGAAGATATTTATTATCCTCTGAGTTAAATAGACGAAAAAACGTGAAAAGGGAGAGATAATTCATGAAAAAAGTAAAAAAAGCAATTATTCCCGCTGCAGGTCTTGGTACAAGATTCTTACCCGCTACGAAAGCGATGCCAAAGGAAATGCTTCCCATTGTCGATAAGCCGACGATTCAGTACATCATTGAAGAAGCCATTGAGTCAGGAATTGAAGACATCATCATCGTAACAGGAAAAGGTAAGCGTGCGATCGAAGATCATTTCGATTACAACTTTGAGCTTGAGCAAAGCTTAATCGAAAAGAAAAAATTTGAGCTGTTAGAAAAAGTACGCCATTCATCTGAAATCAATCTTCACTATATCCGCCAAAAGGAACCGAAGGGATTAGGGCACGCCGTTTGGTGCGCACGTAAATTCATCGGAGAAGAGCCATTTGCTGTGCTTCTTGGCGACGATATTGTTCAAGCAGAGACACCTTGCACAAAGCAACTCATCAATGAATACGAAAAAACCGGCTCATCCGTTATCGGTGTTCAAACTGTTCCTGAAGAACAAACATACCGCTATGGAATTATCGATCCGGAATCCAAGGATAAAGATCTTTACAAGGTTACAAAGTTTGTTGAAAAGCCTGAAAAAGGAACTGCTCCATCGAACCTGGCGATCATGGGAAGATATCTGCTGACTCCGGAAATTTTCACGTATTTAGATAAGCAGGAAAAAGGCGCAGGCGGAGAGATCCAATTAACCGATGCAATTCAAAAGCTGAACGAAGAGCAAGCCGTATACGCGTACGATTTTGCTGGAACCCGTCACGATGTCGGTGAAAAATTTGGATTTATTAAAACCACCATTGAATTTGCGCTCCAGAAAGAGGATATGAAAGACGAATTACTATCCCTTATGGAAAACCTGGTCAATCAGTCGAAAATTCAAATTTAATAAGGGGGAAAAGACATTGTCTGATTTTGCGAATCCAGGTACCCAAAGAAGAGATGCATCTGCTGCCATTAGCTTGACACATGATGATATACAGACTAGCTCAATCTATCGAGTTGGAAAACGGACGATCGATTTCACGGGCGCGCTGTTTGGACTCATTTTTCTTAGCCCGTTATTTTTGATCGTTGCCCTATTGATCAAATTAGAAGATCCGAAGGGACCTGTCTTTTTCACACAAATTCGCGTCGGCAAAAATGAGGCACCGTTCAAAATCTATAAATTTCGTTCAATGGTCAGCAACGCTGAAGAGCTGCTCGCTGACCTCTTGAAGCACAATGAGGTTTCAGGAGCGATGTTTAAAATGAAAAAGGATCCGCGGATCACGAAGATCGGACGGATCATTCGCAAAACGAGCATTGACGAACTGCCGCAGCTCATCAATGTATTAAAAGGCGAAATGAGCCTTGTCGGTCCAAGGCCGCCGCTTCCGAGAGAAGTCAATGAATATACCCAGTACGACAAGCAGCGTTTGCTTGTGACTCCGGGCTGTACAGGGCTCTGGCAGGTGTCCGGCCGCTCAAGCATCGGCTTTGAAGAAATGGTCGAGCTTGATCTTCACTATATCCGGACCCGGTCACTTTGGAATGATATGAAAATTGTTTTTAAAACGGTTTTCTTGTTAGTCGGATCAAAAAACGCAGCCTAAAATTTTTGACTCGCGGTAGGGGGATTCAATATGGCAAGAAAATTAAATATCTTATTTGCCAGCCATACGTATATGGGAGGCCCATTTGTTGTAGGCTCCCATCATCTTGCGAAGGAATTGAGCAAGCAGGGAAATGACGTCTATCATATCAGCACTCCCATCAGCCCGTTTCACTTATTGAAAATCAGAGAAACGGAGAACAAAACACGCTTTAAACGATACTTCCTTGGAGAAAAAACGGTCAAGGTGAATAACCACCTGCGAGACATCCTCGTTTGGTCGATGGTTCCTTGGCAATTATCGACGAAGCAATTCGCAAAAGACGGCAGAAACTTATCCCTTGGCGGTGTGAAAAAAACGATCAGAAAAAACAACATCCGCGATATCGATATTCTCTTTATCGACCAGCCATCGCTCATTGGCATTGAAGAAATCATTAAGCCGAAGCTGCTCATCTTCCGGCCGACCGATTTAAATGAGTACATGACAGGCGATCAGCATATCGGCAAAGCGGAGGCGTTACTAGTCGAGCGGGCGGACGGCATTGTCGCAACGTCGATGCCGGTCCTGGAAAAAGCGAAGGAAATCAACAAAATTCCGGACAAGCCCTTTGCCTTGATCGAAAACGGCGTCGAGTATGACCACTTTCTCTATCACCCGAAAAACGTGAAGGAGCGAACCGACTCACTGATTCATATCGTGTATGTCGGGGCGCTGGACGAACGCTTTGATTTCGAAGCAATCAGGTATATCGTCGACACGATGGAAAATATCAAGCTGACGGTCATCGGACCGATCAATGACCGCTTCAAGAAGAAGATCTACAGAAATGATCGGATTTCTTATCTTGGGGCCAAGGATTATTCAGAAATTCCGTCTTACCTGCACAATGCAGACCTTGCCATATTACCGTTAAGCGACCATCCGTCGAATAACGGGAGAAGCCCGATGAAGCTGTACGAATTTGGAGCGGCGGGCTTACATGTGGTCGTAAGGAAGACGGATGAGATTAAGAGAAGGAATTTAAGCTTTGTTCATATGTACGAGGATTTCAGGGAAATACCCGCACTTATTGACAAAATTGATCTTTCTACGAAGGAAAAAATTAAAACAGCAAAGCTATCCGAGCCTTATTCGTGGAAAAGCAATGCTGAAAAAATACTTAACTTTTGCGAAGGAATTTCTTATCAATTGCCCCAAAATGAAAGGGATTTTCATAGAGAAGCTTAAAGTGAATCTTCAATCAGTGGGGGGGGTCGACGCATAGGATATGCTAGTGAAGGATTTGCAACAGGACATTGCGTAATTAGCCTTCGTACTTTATATCCCCCACTGATTGTTAGATGAACCAATCGGGCTTTTACGGGCAGTTAACCCCCCACCTATTTCCTTCGACTCTCGGAACCCTGAGGCGGAGGTCTTACTGCCCGTTAATGCGGGATAAAATGAATGAAATGACAAAGGGGGCAATGACCCGTGCGTGAGCTAATTGTTGATGCAAGAATGATTAACGCATCCGGAATCGGAACCTATTTAAAAAACATTTTGCCTTACATGTTTGAAAGGTTCAAGAAGCAAGACAACGTTCGAATTACGCTACTTTATAATTCGGAAGACAAAGAGACCATTCAGAAGTACAGTGCAAAAGGCACGGATATCAAGCTGGAAGCCGTCGATAAAGGCATCTACTCGATCTCCGAGCAGCTGTATTTCTTGAAGAAAAAATACAGCAAAAATACGGTGTTTTGGTCCCCTCATTACAACATTCCTTACTTTTACAATGGGGACTTGATCGTAACCGTCCATGATGTTTATCACTTGGACGATCCGCTCGGTACGTTATCCAAAGCGGAAAAAGCATACGCAAAAATCTTTTTTACGCGAATCAGGAAGAAAGCGAAAAAAGTCATTACGATCTCAAACTTTTCGAAGGACAGACTGCTGGAGCAGGCGAAGATCAAGCAAAATGTCGAAGTGATCTACAACGGGGTATCCGATGTATGGAGACAGTACGAAACATTTGAAGCGAAAGGCTTTAAGTATTTCATCTATGTCGGAAACGTTAAGCCCCACAAAAATCTTCAAGTATTGCTTGCCGCTTTTACAGAATTGAAGCTTCCAGATTACAAGCTTGTAATCGTAGGAAAAAAGGAAGGCTTCATTAATGGAGATCAAGAAACGAGCTCGCGAATCGATAACGAGAATATCATTTTCACAGGCAGAGTCAGCGACGAAGAACTCATGTCGTATGTGAAGTCGGCAGAAGCGCTTATTTTCCCATCATTGTATGAAGGATTCGGACTTCCGCCGATTGAAGCGATGGCGATGGGCTGTCCGACGATCGTTTCGAATGCGGCTTCGATTCCTGAAGTCAGCGGAGACGCTTCGCTTTATTTTGACCCGTTAAACAAGGAAGACTTAAAGCAGCAAATGCTGACGCTGATCAATGATGACAAGCTTAGGGCTGAGCTTGTGAAAAAAGGCATCGCCCATGCTGAAAAATTCAAGTGGAAGGATGCGGCTAAAAGCACAATTAAGATCATAGAGGAAGTGGTGTTGAGATGAAGGTAGCTATTATCCATGACTGGTTAACGACATATGCCGGCGCGGAAAAAGTATTGGAAGAGATTCTGAAGATCTATCCGGAAGCGGATGTGTTTTCCACGGTTGATCATTTGGAAGATAAGGATCGCGCGTTTTTGCAAAATAAAAAAGTAAACACCACCTTTATCCAAAATTTGCCGTTTTCTAAAAAGAAATACCGCAACTACCTGCCGCTTATGCCGTTTGCGATCGAGCAGTTTGATCTTTCGCAATATGATCTGATCCTTTCAAGCTCTTATGCTGTAGCCAAAGGAGTCATAACGGGACCGGACCAGCTGCATATTTCGTACGTCCATTCCCCGATCCGCTACGCATGGGATCTTCAAGCCCAGTATTTAAAGGAAAGCAATTTAACGAAGGGGCCGAAAAGCTTGCTAGCCAGGTACCTGTTATTTAATATCCGTAACTGGGATTACCGGACGGCAAATGGTGTAAATCACTTTTTATCGAACTCCGATTTTATCGGGAAACGGATTGAAAAGGTCTACCGCAGACAATCAACAACGATCTATCCGCCGGTAGACGTCCACCGCTTCCAGATGAAAAAAGAAAAGGACGATTTCTACGTAACCGCATCGCGGATGGTACCTTATAAAAAAATCGACCTGATCGTCTCGGCGTTTTCAAAAATGAAAGACAAAAAGCTGATTGTCATTGGCGACGGGCCAGACTTCAAAAAAATCCACGCGAAAGCGGGAGACAACGTTCAGCTGCTCGGCTACCAGCCATACGAAGTCCTGGTGGATCATATGCAGCGGGCAAAAGGATTCGTCTTCGCCGCAGAAGAGGATTTCGGGATTACGCCTGTTGAAGCTCAGGCGTGCGGAACACCGGTCATCGCTTTCGGAAAAGGCGGATCGTTGGAGACAGTTAAATCGATTGACACAAGCACGAAACCGACTGGAGTGTTTTTCGAGCGGCAGGATGAGGAATCAATTATCGCGGCCGTCAAACGCTTTGAAGAACACGGCCATTTAATCAATCCGGTCTTCTGCAGAGAGCATGCGATGCGGTTTTCGCCGGAAACGTTCCGAAACGAGTTAAAAAGCTTTGTCACGGAAAAAACGAATGAGTTCTACCAAACACAGAACAAGATTAGAAACGCAAACTAGTTTTACTGAATGGAGGCCGGCTAACCATGCGTGTATTTATGGAACCTAAAGAAAATCCCGGCAACAGTTACAACCATTTATTATCTAACTCGTTGGAGCAAAAAGGTGCCGACGTCATTGCGTTAAATAAGAAAACGATCATCAAGGTGTCCAAGGGCGATATCGTCCATTTTCACTGGCCTTCCCATCTGTACAGTGGGAATTCGCCAATCAGTACCGCGATTAAATCCGTTACCTTTATGGGGATTCTGAGCTACTTCAAGCTAAAGCGGGCGAAAATCGTCTGGACGATGCATAATGTGTGGCCGCATAACGTGAAAAAAACGCGATTCCAAAAATGGTACCGATCGCTCGTTTGCTCGTTCATGAACAAAATCATCATCATGAACCAAGGGCTGTCGGGTGAAATCAGCCGGCAATTCAACGTGGATACTGGCAAAATTGACGTGATCAAGCACGGGCATTACATCGGCGAATATCCGTCAAAGCAAATCGATGTCCGAAAGCAGCTGAATATTAAGGAAACCGATTTTGTCTACGGTTTTATCGGCGCTATTTCTCCGTATAAGGGAGTCGAAGACCTGATCGAACAATTTCAAAAAATCGAAGGGGATCACTTAAAGCTCTTGATTTGCGGTAAGGTATCGAAAAGCTTCAACAAAGAGATATTCGACTCAATTAATGACGACCGGATCATCTTGAAGCTCGAATTCATACCGGATGATGAGCTCCATGACTATTTAAATGCGCTTGACGCGATGGTGCTTCCTTATAAAGTGATCACCAATTCCGGATCAGCCATCCTGGCGCTTTCCCATCACGTCCCATTAGTGATTCCTAATGTGGAGACGCTGAAGGAATATATTCCGGAAGGATGCGCCGCTTATTTCGATAAAGGTGATTCTGCAGGCTTAAGAGACGCCATGCGTGACATTACGAAGCTGGACAAGCAAGAGTATGAAAAGGAACGGGCGAAGCAGATCAAAGAGTTAAGCTGGGAAAACATTGCCGAACAAACGATACAAGCCTATGAATCAACCTTTCCGCTCGTTGCGCGTGAAAAAGAAGGGAAAACGGTTAAATCATGAGCAGAGAAAAGAACTTTATGAAGAATATCCTGATTTATACGATCGGCAATTTCTCGTCCAAGCTGCTCGTCTTTATCATGCTTCCTGTCTATACCTATTATCTAAGCGTCAGCGAGTACGGCCAGTTTGACCTGATCGTCACGATTGTCAGCCTGCTCCTTCCGCTCGTTTCCTTTCAAATGAGTGAAGGAATCTACCGGTATTTATTAGATGCTAAGAATGAGGAAGATCAAGCACGGGTCATCACGAACGGACTTCTCGTTGTCTTTAGGAATGTCCTCATCTTCAGCTTAGGCTTTGCTTGTGTGAATTTCTTTGTCAAAATTGACTATTTCTTTTTGATTGAAGGCTATTTATTAGCACTGGTGCTATCAACCGTTTATTTGCAAATTGCCCGGGGGCTGAAGCGAAACCTCGAGTTTGCGATTGCGGGGATCGTCTCAACAGTTGCCAACGTTACCATGAATATCGTCTTAATTGTCGTTTTACATTTAAAGGTGGAGGCGCTCCTTATCTCGGTCATCACGACATCGGTCACGATCGTCCTGTACATCGAAATGCGGGTGAAAGTCTTAAGATTCATAACGTTCAAACTAATTGCGGGCGATGTGACGAAAATGTTAACCCTTTACTCGCTCCCGCTCATCCCTAATTTAATCAACTGGTGGGTGATGAATGCATCCGACCGCTTGGTGCTGAATTACTTTATCGGGTTTGAAGCGAATGGGGTTTACGCCGTCGCTACCCGGTTTGCCACGATCATCATGGTGATAAACCAAATATTTTATCTCTCGTGGCAGGAGACTTCGATTACGGAATACAACTCGAAGGACCGGAATGCGTTTTATTCGAAGATGTTTGATAAGTATATGAAGTTTCAATTCAGCGGCTTGTTTGGTTTACTCGCCTTCAGCTTTCTCTTAATCGCATATTTCATCGACGGAGATTTTAAAGAAGCCTATTACTATATGCCGCCGCTGTTTATTGCGATGATGTTTTCGGCGTTTTCCTCCTTTTACGGGACGGGTTTTCAAAGCGCCAAGGAGACGAAGGGTGCCTTTTACAGCTCGATTGCCGGCTCGGTCTGCAACATGATCTTAAACTTGATTCTCGTTCCGCAAATCGGAATCATGGGCTCGGCCATATCAAACGCGACATCGTTTTTCGTCATGTGGGTGCTCAGAATCTATCAAACAAGAAAATATTTCTCCATCACGATCGATTTCAAGATGCTCGGTTCCCTGTTTATCCTGCTTGCAGGTTTTCTTGTGATCTATTATTCAAATGTCTTTGCGCTAAAGATAGCTGCGGTAATAGCCGCGCCAATCCTGTTTTTGTTTTTGAATAACTGGATGGTAAAAGGTATTTTTCGAAAAATAAAATTTAGCCCGGTAAAGGAGAAACTATGAGAATCGTATTATGGGGTTATTACGGAACAAACTACGGCGACAATATCATGATGGATACGATCGTAAAATTTCTAATTTCTAATGACGTCAAAATTACGCTTGTCGATTTATTCAAAGGGAATTTGAAAGAGATGTATAAAGACGAGCCGCGAATTGAAGTCGTTGAATTTTACCGATTAGGCAAGGTGAAGAAGCTGATGGCCCTGCGCAATTTCGCAAAAGCGGAGCTTAATCTGTGGGGCGGAGGCACGATCTTTACCGATGAAGACGGGGATGGAAATTACTCTTTCTTTTCCCTGGTCAAGCTATTCGGCGGGAAAATCGGCTATATCGGCGTCGGCATCGGAAACTTGACGAAGCAGGAACGAGTGAAAAGGACAAGATATCTTTTAAACGCAAGCTCGTTTCTCGTCTTCAGAGACAGTACATCGCTGTCCCGCGCCAAAGCGATTTCTGACAAAAACACGTACCATTTAGCAGAAGATTTGTCGTATCTGTTTTTTGAAACGGTGGCAAAGGATACGGAGCAGCCTGCTCATCCTGAACCATATATGTTAATCACATGGCGGAACCTGAAAAGGTATGTACCTGCTGAAAGGGAACAGTCGTCAATGAAAGCTGTCGTAGCTTGTGCCAAGCACGATTTGGACAACAACATCATTCAGAAGGTTGTGCTTTCGCCAATGGATACTAGACACGACATCGAAAGCTGTCAGATGCTGATGAAGCTGCTTGATGAAGAGAGCATTCCGTACGCTTATGATGATTCGACAGATTTTGAGTATATGACCAAGCTGATCAAGCACGCGACGATCCACTATTCCGGCAGGCTGCATGGCAGTGTCGCTTCCGAATACTTCGGCATCAATACAGTCGCCATGTGCTACAGCCCGAAAATGGAGTACTTTTATCAATCGATCAAGGCGGATAACTATATCAATATAACGGAAGAAGGGATGACACCTGATGCTTTAATGAAAAAGGTGGGCCGCAACTCAATTAGCTTTGACGAAAAGATCGCAAGCTCGTACAACAATATTACGTATTTTGACAATTTCTTAAAACAAAAGATCATAGGAGGGCAAGCAATATGAAATTGATTCTTCTTTCAGGCGGTTCAGGAAAAAGGTTATGGCCACTATCTAACGATTCCCGTTCAAAGCAGTTCTTGAAAATTTTAGAAAACGAACAAGGCATCGCAGAGTCCATGGTTCAGCGTGTATGGAATCAATTAAAGAATGTTAATCTGTCCAACAATACCGTCATTGCAACAAGTAAATCACAGGTAGATATGATCCAAAGTCAGCTAGAAAATGAAGCAGGTCTCATCATCGAGCCATGCCGTCGCGATACGTTCCCGGCCATCGCGCTTGCAGCAAGCTTCCTATACAGTGAAGGCGGAGTGAACCCTGATGAAGTTGTTGCCGTACTTCCTGTCGATCCCTATGTACAAAATAACTTTTTTGATAAAGTCAAAGAGCTCGAAACAGTCATAAGCGAAACGAACTCCGATTTGGCCTTAATCGGTGTCACACCGACGTATCCATCTGAAAAATACGGCTATATCGTTCCAGAAGCGAATAGCGGTGATTCAGCGTACTCCTCTGTTGAACGATTTACGGAAAAACCGAAGGAGAATGTCGCAGAAGAGCTAATTGAAAAAGGAGCGCTGTGGAATTGTGGCGTGTTTGCCTTCAGACTTCGCTATGTCCTATCAATTTTAGAGCAAAAAGGGTATCCGACCGATTACTTCGAATTGCTCGCTCAATACGAATCATTCCCGAAAATCAGCTTTGACTACGAGGTTGTTGAAAAAGCGGAGAAGATTTCAGTCGTTTCCTACGACGGCTACTGGAAGGATCTTGGAACTTGGAATACGTTAACGGAAGAAATGAGTACGAAGCAGCTTGGCAAAGGCGTCATCTGCGACAAGACACAAAACACGCACCTTATTAATGAGCTCGACATTCCGGTTACTGTGCTTGGCGCAAACAATTTAGTCGTCGCCGCTTCACCGGATGGGATTTTAGTCGCTGAGAAGGAAGCGAGCCCGCAAATCAAAGAACTTGTCTCTGGATTTGACCAGCGCCCGATGTATGAAGAACGCCGCTGGGGCTGGTACAAAGTTCTCGATTATACAAAATTCGAGGATGGCTCAGAAACGCTGACAAAACGAATCGGCATCGCTCAAGGCAAAAACTTAAGCTATCAGCAGCACTATCAACGCAGCGAGGTATGGACCGTCATTAAAGGTTACGGCGAATTTATTTTAAACGATCAAATTTTCCAGGTGAACCCGGGAGATGTCTTGGAAATCCCAGTATCCGCGAAGCATTCAATCCGTGCGATCAGCGAATTGGAAATCATCGAAGTACAACGCGGCTCACAGCTTGTTGAAGAAGATATCATCAGACTAGAAACCGATTGGGATGCCATTTTAGAATCCATTAAAGCGGCTACCGTAGCCGGATAAAAAGGAGCGGAAAAATATATGAAAATATCAATTGTAGGAACGGGATATGTCGGCTTGGTAACTGGCGTCAGTCTTTCGGAAATTGGCCATCACGTGACGTGCATTGATATCGATGAAGAAAAAGTCAATAAAATGAGAAACGGCATCTCGCCGATTTTCGAACCGGGCCTAAACGAGCTCATGACAAATAACATCGCCAAAAACAGACTTCGCTTCGAAACGGATTATGAAATTGGCTTTGCTGATGCAGAGGTCATTTTCATCGCCGTCGGCACACCGCAAAAAGAGGACGGCCAGGCAGAACTGAAATACGTAACTGCAGTAGCCGAACAAATCGGCGAAAACGTGAAAAACGACGTCATCGTCGTCACGAAAAGTACGGTTCCAGTTGGCACGAATGACTATATCTTAGATACGGTGAAAAAAAATCTCGCCCGTCCGGTGAAAATCACTGTCGCCTCCAATCCTGAATTCTTAAGAGAAGGCTCAGCCATCCAGGATACATTCCACGGCGACCGCATCGTCATCGGAACAGGCGATCAACAATCGGCAGACAAGCTGGAAAGCATCTTTCAACCGTTCGGTATTCCGATCTACCATACGGACATCAAAAGTGCTGAAATGATCAAATATGCATCCAACGCGTTTCTTGCAACAAAAATCAGCTTTATCAATGAAATCTCAAACATTTGCGAGAAGGTCGGCGCGGACATCGAAGCCGTCGCCACCGGAATGGGACAAGACAAACGAATCGGCAGCCAATTCCTAAAAGCCGGCATCGGCTACGGCGGCTCCTGCTTCCCGAAAGACACAAGCGCGCTGGTGCAAATTGCCGGAAACGTCGCTCACAACTTCGAGCTGCTTAAATCGGTTATTCAAGTGAACAACAAGCAGCAAGCATTACTCGTACAAAAAGTCATCACCCGCCTGGGCAAAATCCAAGGCAAAAAAATCGCACTGCTCGGCCTAGCATTTAAACCGAACACAGACGACATGCGGGATGCGCCATCGATCATCATCGCCAAACAACTCGATGCGTTAGAAGCCAACATCACCGCTTACGATCCAATCGCAACTGAGCATGCAAAACGAATCCTTCCTGACACTGTGGAATATAAAGACAGCATCGAAAGCGCAATTAAAGATGCGGACGCTGTACTGATTCTAACTGACTGGAAGGAAATCAAAGAATTCCCGCTGGCAAAGTATAAAGAGTTAATGAAGGCTCCTCTTATCTTTGACGGCAGAAACTGCTTCGAGCTAGAAGACGGCTATCAAGCAGGTGTTGAGTATCACTCTGTAGGAAGAAAAAGTGTTGTTCCTGTTTGGAATTAAGAGTATTTGAAAGAAACCATCCTGTTCCACTTTTTTATTAAGTGGGCGGGATGGTTTTTTTTGTCGTTTTCTAATGTGAAAAATATCGGAAAATTTCGATATATCAATGTTTCAAGTCCAAAGACCTATTCAATACTCTATCAACTATTACGATAAAGGATAGATAAAATCTAAGAAAATTAAAAAAATTCAGGTAATTAGCTACTATTCATGTAAAGGTAAAGTCTTGTACGATTAAATAAAAAGTCTTGGGAAAAAGGATGGATCAGAAATCAGTGGCAGAAACTGTCGATCTTCTGAACAATCGGTTCGATTCAGCCTTATCCTGCTGGTTTCTTCCCCATGAGTGATAGAGGAAGGAAACATGGACTTATGTCATGTTTACACACCATCAGTCTTAACGGCAGTAGATGCGCAAATTTTAGGGAACCAAGTCAATGGATCCAAGCGGCAAAACGAATAAAGATCTGGTCGTAAAAGCAAAGGAAACATTAACCTCTTCAAAAAGCAAATTAATCAGAGCCGTACAAAAATGGAGTAAAATTCTTAATCTAATTATCACGGAAACAAGGAAGTTTCTGATTCTTTTCGGTAATCATAAGATCAAAAGGAGAGGGAGGAGTTTGTTAGATGACGGCTTCAAGTCCTTTGCCGAAAGCATTGAGATGGCAAAAGAAGCATGCAGCCAAGGGATTACTACAATAATAAGTATTCCCTTTGATCACGTCCCAAGATATGCTGTAAAGCTTCTGTTTAGTATTCAGATAAAAAGATATATACCCATTATCACACATACGGAAATAAACTGGAAAATCATGCTAAATCCGAAGCGATCGCTTAATCTAATAAAAAAAGGAGTAGAGTCTCAAGTTACAGCTTCCAGTCATGCAGGGAACTTTGGAAAAAACATAAAAAAATTTTCCCGGCAGCTCATTTATCATCAGATACACATAACCGAACAAACCGTCAATTTGAAAGCGGTTAAAATATGATTAAGAAAGTATTTGGGCAGGATTATGTTTAATTTTTCACAGAGAATTCGCAGTTTTTGAGCGAAGGAAAACGAATATTAAAGAGACGCCAAGTTGAAGTGAGAAGAAGGATGATATTATGGTTATTTTAAATATTCTATATGAAACAAGTGATGTTACTAGCTGATGAAAAAAATCGTAAAGGTGGAGTAATATGGACAACGCAGCTTCTAAAAATAAACCTTTAGTAAATGTAGAAGCAACTGATTCAAACAATTCACCCAATGTCACTCAAAAACAAAGTTTTCTTTATCTAGCAATTAAAAGAGTAGTCGATATTATAGGAGCTCTTGCAGGTTTGGTTGTAACTGCTCCAATGTTCATATTAATAAGTTTACTGTATTTATTTGGTGACAACAAAGGACCAGTCTTTTTTTGTCAAAATCGAGTAGGTAAAAATGGTCGAATATTTAAAATGTTTAAATTTCGTTCAATGATTGTAAACGCGGAGGCAGTATTAAAAAATAATAAAGATCTTTACAATAAATACTTACAAAATAATTACAAACTAATACCAGATGAAGATCCTCGTATAACAAAAATAGGACGATTTTTAAGAAAAAGCAGCTTAGATGAATTGCCTCAACTTATAAATGTTTTAAAAGGTGAAATGAGTCTAGTTGGTCCTAGACCGGTAATCCAAGAAGAGTTAAAAGAATACAATCATCGTTTAAAAGATTTCCTTGCTGTTAAGCCAGGGGTTACAGGTTATTGGCAAATTTGTGGAAGAAGTCAAGTAGGGTATCCGGAACGTGCAAATTTAGAGTTTTATTATATTGATCATCAAGGTTTTAAGTTGGATTTAAGGATTATTTTTAATACATTTATATTGGTAATAACCAGAATGGGAGCATATTAATAACAAAACTTGAAATACTGTATTTTAATAAGTGATATTGATTGGAGAAAGTATATGGGAAAAGCGGGTTTTTTAGATGGAGATAAAGCACCGGGATACTATGGTATTGGTCAGAAGATAGCATATGCAGGTTTTATGCAACCTATAGATCAAGCAGTATACCGTCAATATCTTTAAAGGAAGAAACTGTTTTGAGCTTGGAGACGGCAATCAAGCAGGTGTTGAGCATCATTCTGTATGAAGAAAAAGTGTTATTCCTGATTGGATCTAACAATAAAGAAAGATGTTTTTCCCCCATCCCGTACCACTTTATTAAGTGGGCGGGATGGTTTTTTTGTCGTTTTATTACGCACCGCAATGCAGATAAATTGTGGCATAGAAGCATTTTAGGTCTAAAGACCTATTAAATTCTCAATTTTCTCTTACGATAATTGATAGAGAAGGTCAAGTGAAAATTTAAATAATTCAGGGTACTTAGTTGCTATTCATGTAAAATTAAAGTCTAGTACAATGATATGAATAATCTAAAATCAAGAAAGGGGATTTAGTAAAAAAGGATGGCAAATAGAGAATATTTAACTCCTGAAGAAATCGAGTACAGGAAAGAGAGGAAGAAAAAAATTTTTTATCTGTTAGTGCCGATTTTTGCCACAATTTTAGGTGGGGGAATAACGTTGTTAATAGGGAACTTATAGCGCTTACATAAAATTTGAAAAAATCGGCACCTGTCAATTTGTGTCGATTTTTGTCATGAAAATATTGGGAAGTAGGTCTTTTCAAGTGAATATAAAGATGTATAATCAATATATATAAATATAAATGCCTAGTAAATATTATCTAAAAATAGTTTCTGGACATAGTTAATTAAGTACAAAAGCACCAAGGAGGACATGATGGAAGAAACTATCAATTTAAAAGAAATATTCTCGATATTGAAAAAAAGAATGTGGCTAATCATCATAATTACAATGATTGCAACAATGACGAGTGCAGCAGTCAGTTTTTTTGTTCTGACTCCTACATATGAGGCATCGACTCAAATTCTCGTGAATCAATCGAAATCGGATGAGCAAGCTTTTAATTACAACGAAATTCAAACAAACTTAGAACTAATTAATACATATAATGTCATTATTAAAAGCCCTGCTATTCTTCAAAAAGTGAAGCAAGAGTTGAACCTTGAAGACTCGGTTGAACAGATGAACAGCCAGATTTCCATAGAAAGTGAAAATCAATCTCAGGTTGTAAATATTTCTGTTCAAGATCCCAACCAAGCAAAAGCAACAAATATTGCGAATACGGTAGCTAATGTTTTTGAAACAGAAATTAAGAATATTATGAATGTAGACAATGTAAGTATTTTATCCAGGTCTGAAATAAACCCAAGCGCTGCACCTGTTAGTCCAAATATTAAAGTTAATATAGCGATTGCATTTGTTGTCGGCCTAATGGTGAGTATAGGACTAGCATTTTTATTAGATTACTTAGACAACACTATTAAGTCAGAAGAAGAAATTGAAAAAATGCTTGAATTGCCAGTGCTTGGAACGATTTCTAAGATCAACCGCGAGATGGAAATGAATACAAAGAAGCAAAAGAAATTAGAAAGTAATGTAAGAGGTGAATCTCTTGGCTCGTAATCACAGAAAAAATTTCAGATTGAATTCACGCAGCTTGATAACTATTATGGAGCCTAAATCTCCAAGCTCAGAGCAGTATAGAACCATACGCACAAATATAGAATTTTCTTCAGTCGATAAAAACGTTCGTTCCATTCTAATAACTTCAAGTGGACCAGGGGAAGGAAAATCAACAACTGCGGCCAATTTAGCTGTTGTGTTTGCTCAGCAAGGAAAACGTGTGCTTTTAATTGACAGTGATCTAAGAAAACCAACTGTACAATACACATTCCAACTTGATAATACGGATGGTTTAACAACTGTTTTGCTTAAACAAATGTCTTTAAAGACGATTGTCCAAAAATGCATGGTTGACAATCTAGATATTTTAACTAGCGGACCTATACCGCCAAATCCAGCTGAACTGCTGTCTTCGAAATCTATGGGTAAACTTTTGGAAGACGCCTATAAAATATATGACATCATTATTTTTGACTCACCTCCCGTTCTGGCAGTTACTGATGCTCAGATTCTTGCAAATCATACAGATGGGTCTCTATTAGTTGTATCCAGCGGGAAAACCGAAAAAGAGTTAGCCGTAAAGGCGAAAGAAGTGCTTTCTTCTACAAAGAGCAAGCTTCTAGGAGCAGTATTAAACGGTAAAAAGCTAGAGCAAAGCTCGTACTATTATTATTACGGCGGAAAGTAGAACATTAAATAAAGAAAGGGGGGCATGATCATGATAGATATCCACTGCCATATATTACCTGGATTGGACGATGGTCCGGAGGAAATGGATGAAAGTATAAATATGGCAAAAGAAGCTGTTTCTCAAGGTATTCATACGATCATCGCTACTCCTCATCATAAAACAGTTACATATAATAATGAAAAAGAGTCGATATTACCTCTTATTTCATCATTGAATGAAGAAATTAAAAAAGAGAATATTCCATTAAATATTTTTCCGGGACAAGAGCTTCGAATAAATGGCGAGTTAATTGATGAATTCCAAAACGATCGATTGTTAGGACTCAATCAATCGAAATATTTGTTGGTAGAATTTCCATCTGATCATGTCCCGCGTTATGCTGAAAAATTATTGTTTGATCTTCAATTAGCAGGTCTAACACCTGTTATTGCACATCCTGAACGCAACAAAGAAATAATAGAGAATCCTGATCAATTATATAAATTAGTTAAAAATGGTGCTTGTACACAATTAACATCCGCCAGTATAACAGGTCATTTCGGTAAGAAAATAATGAAATTTTCAAATCAGCTTATCGATGCATCCCTTGCACATTTTTTAGCATCGGATGCTCATAACTTAACAAATCGTTCTTTCCTTTTTGAGAAATCTTTAAAATCAGTAAAAGATAAATATGGTAATGATATGGTATATCTCTTTACAGAGAATGCGGAGCTGCTTTTTAAAAATCAATCAATTATTAAAGAGCCCCCGAAGAAGGTTAATAAGAAGAAAATACTTGGATTGTTTTAAAAAGTGATTCTTCTCGACTGTGAGTTCTTTATTAAGAACTAAATATTCGTTTTGAAGTTCATCTTAGGGTGATGCCTCCCAACCCCTATCAAGTGAGGCACTCGGCTTTGCTGTGGGTCATTGCACCTTAGACGCGAGTCGTCATTAGCAGAGTGTGAGGACGGGTTAGATGCCCAATTATTATAAATTAATATGTCCTTAGGTTAATTTGTCTCTTTACCTTTGAAGATAATATTTATCCTCTAAGTTAAAAAGATAAAGACAAAAAGGAGAGATAATGTATGAAAAAAGTGAAAAAGGCAATTATTCCAGCAGCTGGTTTAGGCACGAGATTCTTACCCGCAACAAAAGCAATGCCAAAGGAAATGCTGCCCATAGTTGATAAGCCAACGATTCAATACATTATCGAAGAGGCGATAGAATCAGGAATTGAAGACATTATTATTGTTACAGGAAAAGGAAAACGAGCGATTGAAGATCACTTTGATTACAATTTTGAGCTTGAGCAAAACCTGATCGAAAAAGAAAAATATGAAATCTTAGAAAAAGTAAGACAATCTGCTGCAATCAATCTTTATTATATTCGCCAAAAAGAACCAAAAGGGTTAGGACATGCTGTATGGTGCGCTCGAAAATTTATTGGAGATGAGCCGTTCGCTGTATTACTAGGTGATGATATTGTTCAATCAGAAATCCCATGCACAAAGCAATTGATTACAGAATATGAGAATACGGGATCTTCCATCATTGGAGTACAAACTGTACCTGATAATCAAACCTACAGATATGGAATCATAGATCCAGAAACAAAAATTAATGATTTATACAAGGTAACTCGATTTGTAGAAAAGCCTGAAAAAGGAACTGCTCCTTCTAATTTAGCAATAATGGGTCGATACCTTTTAACCCCTGAGATATTTGAGTGTTTAGAAAAACAAGAGTCAGGTGCAGGGGGAGAAATACAATTAACCGATGCGATTCAAAAATTAAATGAAACCCAGTCAGTATATGCTTTTGATTTTGCTGGGGTACGACATGATGTTGGAGAAAAATTTGGGTTTATAAAAACAACACTGGAGTTTGCTTTACAGCATGATGATCTTAGGAAAGACTTGCTTGTTTTAATGGATAAACTGGTAGAGGATTCAAAAGTTTATAGGTAGGAGAGAGGAGCGAGGTGGATGTCAGGATTTCCAGATGGTGGCGAGAAAATTCAAACATCATCTACACATCTATTAACTAAAACAGATATACACGTAAGTGTTACTTATTCACTTGGTAAAAAGATGATTGATATCACAGGTGCTCTTATAGGAATAATTTTATTAAGTTTAATATTTTTTATAGTCGCTATATTCATTAAGCTTGAGGATCCGAAAGGCCCAATATTTTTCAAGCAAGTCCGAATTGGGAAAAATGAAAAGCCGTTTAAAATGTATAAGTTTCGTTCTATGGTCAGCGATGCAGAAGAAAGATTAACGGAACTTTTAAAGCATAATGAGGTTTCTGGTGCAATGTTCAAAATGAAAAAAGATCCAAGGGTGACGAAAGTAGGAAAATTTCTAAGGAAAACAAGTATCGACGAGCTGCCACAGTTAATTAACGTACTAAAAGGAGAAATGAGCTTAGTTGGACCAAGGCCCCCTCTCCCAAGGGAAGTTGAGGAATATACAAATTATGACAAACAGCGATTACTAGTTGTCCCAGGATGCACAGGCCTTTGGCAAGCCAGCTCGAGAAATAGTGTAGGGTTTAAAGAAATGGTTGAATTGGATTTAGAATATATAAAGAAGAGATCATTGATATTTGATTCCTATATTATCCTAAAGACAATATTTATATTATTAGGTTCTAAAAATGCATATTAAAGGGTGAGACTTTTGGATAAAAACAAGAAAATCTATGTTGCTGGACATAGAGGTTTAGTAGGTTCTGCAATAAAGAGAAAATTAGAAACAGAAGGTTATGAAAATATAATTGTTCAAACGAGTAACGAACTAAACTTAATTGATAAAGAGAAAGTAGATCAGTTTTTTGAGAAAGAAAAACCAGATTATGTGTTTCTTGCAGCTGCAAAAGTTGGTGGGATTGTTGCTAACAACGAGTTTCCTGCGGACTTCATTAGAGATAATTTGCTCATACAAACCAATGTAATCGATGCTGCTTATCGAAACGGAGTAGAAAAGCTACTATTTCTCGGCAGTACTTGCATCTATCCCAAATTAGCTCCCCAGCCATTGAAAGAGGAGTACCTACTTACTGGTGAATTAGAACCTACAAATGAGCCTTATGCGATAGCAAAAATAGCAGGTATAAAAATGTGTCAATCTTATAATCGTCAATATGGAACTAATTTTATATCTGTCATGCCAACTAACCTGTACGGTCCGGAAGATAACTTTGATTTACATACATCACATGTGCTTCCAGCATTAATTCGTAAATTTCATGAAGCTAAAGAAACAAATGCTGATTCTGTAGAAATTTGGGGAACAGGTACACCTAAAAGAGAGTTCCTTTATTCAGATGATTTAGCAGATGCGTGTGTTTACTTGATGGATAACTATACAGGAAATGACATCATTAATATCGGGGTAGGGGAAGACATTGCCATTAAAGACCTTGCTGAAACTATTCAAAATGTAGTCGGATTTAATGGGAAACTAACCTTTGATACATCCAAGCCTGACGGAACTCCTAGGAAGCTTGTGGATGTTACAAGGTTAAACGATATTGGTTGGAAAGCACAAACCAATTTAAAAGAAGGTATTCAAAAAGCCTATCAATGGTTCCTTGAGAATGAGTTAACAGCAACTAAATAATAAATACTAAATAATGGAGATGATATATTAATGAAAACGGCGTTGATTACTGGTGTAACTGGACAGGATGGATCTTATTTAGCGGAACTTCTTTTAGAAAAAGGATATAAGGTGTATGCCTTAAGAAGACGAACAAGTACACCTAACTATGAAAACGTTGAGCATATTAAAGATCAATTAGATTGGATTGATGGAGACTTAACAGATTTGGCTTCTTTAATCTCAGCTGTTCAAATCTCGCAGCCAGATGAGGTCTATAACCTAGCAGCACAATCATTCGTAGCAACTTCTTGGCCACAGCCACTTGCGACAGCCCAAATTACAGCAAATGGTGTAACAAACATGCTAGAAGCTGTTCGTATAATCAAACCAGATGCTCGCTTTTATCAAGCTTCAAGCTCAGAAATGTTTGGGAAAGTGCTCGAAATACCTCAGAAAGAAACAACACCTTTTTATCCTCGTAGCCCATATGGAGTAGCAAAAGTATACGGCCATTGGATTACTGTTAACTATCGTGAAAGCTTTAATATGTATGCTTGTTCCGGCATTTTATTTAACCATGAATCACCACGACGTGGTTTAGAATTCGTAACTCGTAAAGTAACAGACGCCGTAGCACGTATTAAATTAGGATTGCAAAATGAGCTTAGAATGGGTAATTTGGATGCACAGCGAGATTGGGGATTTGCTGGTGATTATGTTAAAGCAATGTGGTTAATGCTTCAACAAGATACCCCGGATGATTATGTTATTTCTACTGGAGAAACACATACAGTTCAAGAGTTAGTTGAAATTGCTTTCAATCATGTTGGACTAAATTGGAGTGAATATGTAGTTATTGATGAGAAATTTGTACGTCCAGCGGAAGTGGATCTACTTTTAGGTGACTGTTCGAAAGCAAAAGAAAAATTAGGTTGGGAGTTAGAAGTTGGTTTTAAACAACTAGTTGAGATGATGGTGGATGAGGATTTAAAGAAATTACAGTCTGATAAGATTTCTCAACTAAACTAAGTTTTTAAAATAATAAAGTCATTACTTTACAGATCAAGTATTTTGATTCGAATATGGGAAATTCACTCTGAATTTGAATTAGTATTTAAGGTACACTATTTAAAATTAAAATAGAGTAAATAATATTGAATATCACTATAAAAATCTGATTAAATCTAATTGAATAATAAGATTATGTTTAAAAAAGTTTTGACAGGGTTAACAAAGAAAACATGATAATAAATATTATAGTTCAATTAGAGGTAAAGAATTTATTAATAGTGATAGTAGTTTTATTTAACAAATAATATTATATTATGATGGAATCGTTCGCAAAGTATCTTATAAAATTAAACATTAAGTTATTAGGTCTATTTTGTATGGCAAAAATCTAATTCTCTATAATGAGGGTAGTGAGAAATGGTCTTAAAAAATTGCAAATTATTAACAACGGCATTACTACTAGCAATAATGGTAGGCATCAGTGTACCTTATATTATTAAATTGGTACAAATAGAAACTAATCTACTAGCACCTATTTACTTAATAGTATTATTAGGAATAATATTATTGTCTGTTTATTTAAGTGTAAAACAATTAGGGGAATTTGATGTGTTTTCCCCCTTTATTATTCCTAATTTTCTTTTTTTAGTTATTTATATATGTAAACCTATTTATGTGTTAGTAACTGGTGAGATTGGTGTCGGTACATTTAATGTACATTTACTTACAGATAATGAACTACAGGTTTTTGATAATGCTCTATTGTATATTATAATAGGTGTCTGTATTTATAATACAACATTATTTTATTTATTAAACATAAAAACAAAAAATTTATTAGAGATAAATAAAAAAAAATTGAGAACAAATTTCGAGAAAATAGTTAAGATAAAGTGGATAAGAGTAATTGCCATAATATCGGTAATATTTTCTTTTGTAATCATTATGACGCTAATCCTTAAAGCAGGAGGACTCAATAATTATTTAGATAATTTAGCATTAAGAAATATATACTTAAGAGATGCGGGCTATCTACTTATATTGGCTAATTTGTGTAAATTAACTTTATTTATTTATACTGTAAGGATAATATTTTTTAGAAACAGCAGAATTGATATTACAATATGGCTAGTCTTGCTTCTAAGCACCATAACAACTCTGGTTTTAACAGGCGGTAGATCATCAATTCTATATAGTATATTAATTCTAATAATAATAAAGCACTACTTTAATAAAAAGATAAAATCTCGTAATGTATTAATATTGAGCCTTTTTCTTTTCTTTTTTATTATTATTGTTTACAGAATAGTTCTTAGGGATAAATTTTTTGCTTCTAATAATAATTTGGGATTTTGGGATATTTTACATAATTCACTTTCTGACTTCCCAAGATATTTTTTCGGCGGATACGATACTGTTCAATTTGATGCTCTAATAACTCTTTTAAGTGAAAAAGGAACATATGATTTTTTATTAGGTAAAACTATTTTAGCTGCTATAATGTCACCGATTCCAAGGGATTTATATCCAGATAAAGGATACGGGGCAATGACCTATTTTACGGAACAGTTTTTCCCTCAATTCTATTATCCAAATCATGTTGAAATTAATATTTCATTTTTAGGTGAAATGTATCTAAACTTTGGATTATTAGGAATTATTATAGGATTCTTTTTACTTAGTGTTATTTTAGGAGTATTGTATAGATTGTTATTGACAAAAGGAAATGGATTGATTGCAATTATTTATGCAATTACCATTATTAGAATTGTTAGTTTATTAAGAGGGGATCTTTTTAATTTTTATATTTATTATATGCAAGATATTATTCCATTACTGTTTATAGTTATAGTCCTTAGATTGAGCATAAATAAGTCATTAGCTAAGTAGAAAGAAGGGGATGAAAGTTAATAAATTTGTATAAATGAGGGAACCCTTTTAAGAGAGTATATAACTGAATAACTTATTATTCATAAAACTTTACTAATAATGAGTAAAGAACTGATCAAATTCTATATGATAGACTCTGATGTATCTTATAATAAAAAATATGCTGACACTATATGGGCAATTACATAGCATAACATTTCTTGTTTCATCTTTTCTAAAATGATATTATTTGCTTTTTTTGGACAAAGTAGGATGTAATTGGCACACAAAAAACAAAATTCACTTATCGCCTTATATTAGAGAAGGATTGTAGTGCGTAAATGCTAGCGTACATTCTTTCGATCAGTTCAGTGAAATTAGACATTGTCAAGATTTTTTGAAACTTGAGGAGCATAAATGAAACAAGGGATGCCCTTTGGAACGTTTATAATGAGTAACGGTCTTTTCAGAAAATTATCCATCGTAACAATAGTAATGCCACCTGCCAATCTCTAAGCTCTATTTGGAGTGTTACATTAGTGTATTTTCATCAGTTTCAAATTTTAAGAGTTAGAGAGATTTCTGATATAAGAAGGTTAATAGGGGAAGCCTCTTTTATTCTCCTTTTCGATGAATTTGATTTATACAAAATTTTTTTGTTCTCTCGCAGATTTGAAACTGGATACATTTTTTTATGATGAAAAAAGAGGAGAAATATAACAGAAATGTTGAAAGTATTGTTAAAAATAGTTTTTCTTAGATATGGTTTATTTGAACAGAGTTTAATATCTTTGTTAAATTTTTTAATTATTATTTTTTATAGTAGGTTTATGACTATAGGGGATTTCAAAGATTTTGTACTGATTTATTCAGCGGTTAGCTTAGTATTCATAGTATGTTCAAGTTTTTTTTCAGCACCGATTTTAGTATTTTTACCAACACAATATAAAAATAAATCGTCAGTTTATATAAAATATCTCACAAAATATAATGTTATTTTGACATTTTTTTTTAGTAGTGGTGTATTAGTATTTATGAATTTGTTTGTATTAAAGATTTCTTTAATTGAAGGGTTTTATTCCATAATATTTTCAATTTCTTGGGGACAATATGAATTGTTAAGAAAACTAAATTATGGACGTGGTACAGTTAAAAACTTATTTATTGGCAGTATAGTGCTAGTATTATGTTTTTCAGTTCTGAACTTCATCTTAAAACTTTCAATAGATACTCAGAAAAGTTTTATAATATTATCTTCAAGTTATTTACTGGCAATCTTTGTAGTATGGTTATTACAACTTGTGAATAGTGGTAAAGATATAGATAGTTACAGTTTGAATAAAAAGAAAGTTAGAAAAAATCATTGGGAATTTGCTAAATGGACGGTAATTGGAAGTATACTTTATTGGGCATGTACTCAAGGTTTTTTTATATTAATTTCTTATTTTATTTCTGATGGAGAACTTGGTGGATTAAGAACAGCAATGAATTTATTGGGGTTAATTACGATAATACTTGTTCTTTTTGAGAATACTTTCACTCCAAAAATATCTACGTTATACAAAGAACAAGGAATTAATGCAGTAAAAGAATATGTTAATAATCTTCACTCTAAGGTTACCCCTTTTTTTTTACTAACAATAGTAGTAGTTACAATGGCTTCTTATTATTTTTTTGAAATTATATTCGGTGAAAATTTTAAAAATTATAAATATTTAACAATTATATTTGGAATATATCAATTTGCATTGGGACTAAATAGACCTTCTGTAGTTGCATTACGTGCTTTAAATAAAACTAAGAATTTCTTCACTGGTAATTTTATTGGTACCGTAATTACTTTATTATTAGGTTTGATTTTAACTATTAACTATCAAGAGTTTGGTTCTGCTTTAGCCATAGCAATTTCAGGAATTTTTGTTACTATCTATTTTAGAAATTCATTTAGTAAAGAAGTAAATAAAAATAAATAGTAAAATCTTAGAAAACAAGGAGAAAAAACTACATGAAATATTTATTTGTCAATGCATATTCTTCAAAAAATAGAGGAGATGCCGGTATTGTTGTAGGAATGATTTATTTAATTAAAAGTATTGATCCAAATGCAGAGATACAAATTATGTCTTCTTATTGGAAAGAAAATACTGATTTTTATAATCAATATGGAGTTTCCTCAGTAGAGCCAGTTTGGGAACTAGAAAAGGGTCAAAAAAGTTATTTGAGATATATTAATGGATTAAAGTCTGTGCTTGGTGTACTTTTAAATCGAGATAATAAATCTATTCAATTGTACAAAAATGCAGATGTAGTTCTTAGTGTAGGTGGGGGATATTTATATTCTTCTAGAAAAGGTCCTTTAGGAATAGGCTTACTAAATTCTTTGTTTCATATATGGGTAGCAACCAAAAAAAAGAAAAAGGTTCTTGCTTTTCCACAAAGTGTAGGGCCAATAGATAATAAAATTGATAAATTTATTGTGAAAAAAGTATTAAAAAAATTAGATATATTTATTAGTAGAGAAGAAATTTCTACAAAATTCTTAAAAGAAATAGGGTTGGGAAATTTGGTCGAAATTGCTGATATTGGCTTTACATTACCTGGTAAAGAAGTTGTATATCCGAAGATTACAAAAGAATCTGGAATGAAAATTGGTTTGACTTTGTTAGATTGGAGGTTTTCAAAGAAAGGGATTGGAGATAGAGAGATTGAAGTTTACGTAAGTAAAGTGGCTGAAATCTGTAATAGAATATCTTCTAAGAACAAAAATTGTACATATTATATCTTCCCTCAGGTAACCGTTGGTGAGGGTGATACTGATTATGAAGTTTCTCAAAAGTTGTTAAGGAAGATTAAATCTAAGAATGCTATAATAGTAGATTTGGATGGATTTAGTAATAAACCAGAAGAATTAGTCTATTTGTACGGAAAAATGAATTTATTCATAGGCAGCAGAATGCATTCTACTATTTTTGCTCTTGCTGGTGGTACACCTACCATTGCATTGGCATATCAGCCTAAAACTAAAGGTACATTTAAAAAACTAGGTCTTGAAGAATATGTCTATGATGTCAATAATTTTTCAATTGACGAAATTTATAAAAGTATAGAAGAAATTATTGAATCAGGAAATTATCCAATTGAAAAAGTTACACAGGAAATAGAACAAATAAAAATTGGACTTAAAGGCAAATTAATTTGATAAGAATAAAATATAAAAGGTTTATTAAAGCAGGTGTGTCTAATTGAAAGAAATTATAATTATAGGTCCCATTCCTCCTCCTATTCATGGTGAAAGCGTTGCTTTAAAGCAGATTATTGAGTCAAAAAATTTTAAATCGAAATACAAATTAAAAGTTATAAATACTAATAGAGCAGTAATTCATCAAGTGGGGAAGTTTTCTTTTAGAAAAATCTTACAAGACGTAATAATTATTATTAAAACATTTTTGAATTTAATCAATCGCAAAAAACATGCATTATATGTTTCTATATCGCAAACTAAACTTGGGTTGTTTAGAGACTTAATACTTATTCAGTTAGGTAATCAATTTGCATCAAAAACGATAATTCATTTACATGGAAATAACTTAGGTAATATTCTTGATTCCTTATCACCATTCCAGATGAAATTTGTAAAAAAGGTTTTAGGGAAAGTTACAACTGGAATAGTTTTAGGGGAAAAATTAAAAAGTAATTATAGAGGCCTTGTACGTAATGTTCAAATTGTAGCCAATGGTGTAGATTTAAATTTTATCTCCGATAAAGATATCGATGAAGCTAAATCACTTAAGACAAATTCTAAAATTAATATAGTATACCTTAGCAACCTTATGAAGGAAAAAGGTTATATTGAGTTAGTGAAAGCAGTTACAGAATTAATTGATGAGGGTTATTCTATCAATTTAACTCTAGCAGGTGCAATACATGATGAGAAAGATTATTTTGTAATGAAAAAGTTTATTGAGAAACATGGTTTTGATAATTCCATTAGGTACATAGGAATTGTAACGAATTTAAAAAAGAAAAAATTATTATTAGATTCTGATTTGATGATATTGCCCTCTAACTATGCTGTAGAAGGTCAACCAATTTCTATTATCGAAGGTATGGCAGCTGGTTTGCCTATAATATCTACTCAAAGAGGGTGTATTGAAGACTTAATTAATTCAAATGGTATTTTATTAGAAGAAGGATCATCAACTTTAATTAAAGAATCGATTGTTAGTATTATAAATGATCCGGAAAAAATGAATTTATATAGTCAAGCAAGTCGTCAACACTATTTAACAAACTTCTCTGATAAAAAATATATTGATAATATTATTAAAGCTATCGAGGAGAAATAATATGAAAAAAAAAAGAATAGTATTTGTCATTAACTATTTTTATCCTGACTTTGCCTCGACTGGTCAGTTACTTACAGAACTATGCTTGGATTTACAAAAGGACTTTTTGATTACAGTCATTGCTGCTCAGTCAGGGAATTATACTGGTGAACAATCAAAAACAATCACATTATTTGAAGAAGAATATTTAGAGAATATAAAGATCGTTCGGGTTCGTTTACCGAAAGTTGATAAGACTTCGAAAATGAGTCGAATGAAATATGTATTATCTTATTTTCTTTTAGCTAATATTGCATTATTAAAAGAAAAAAGTATTGATGCTATTTATACAATTTCTCAACCACCTATCCTAGGAGGTTTAATCGGGACGATTGGTAAATTTTTAAAAAAATCCAAACATATTTATAATATTCAAGACTTTAATCCAGAGCAAGCAATGGCAGTTAATTATACAAGTAAACAATTCATTTTTAAACTAGCTAAAAAAATGGACATGGTGAATTGTCGATATTCAGATTGTGTTATCGTTGTTGGAAATGATATGAGTGAAACATTAAAAAAACGTTTTAAGAATGAAAAAGTGCCTCACTATGTCGTGATTAATAACTGGACGAATGAAGACGAGATTATCCCATTAACAAAAGAAGAACCACATATTCAACAGTTTCTTAAAGATAATAGTTTAGAAAATAAATTTATTATTATGTATTCAGGTAATATAGGTTTATATTATGATCTAGAAAATATAATTAAGGTAACGGATTATTTTAAAAAATATCAAGATCTTGCGTTTGTTTTTATAGGAGAAGGTGCAGTGAAGAAGGATATGCAGTCTTTTGTTGAGACAAATGGCATTTCAAACGTACATTTTTTACCTTATCAATCAAAAGAATTTATTAAGTATTCATTAAATGCTGCAGATGTTCATTTAGTTGTGAATCAAAAAGGAATTAAAGGTGTGTCTGTTCCAAGCAAGATATACGGAGTTATGGCAGCTGGTAAGCCAGTTCTTGGTGTATTAGAACAAGAGAGCGAAGTTCAAATGTTAATAGATAAGAGCAATTGTGGAGTGGTTTCGGAGCCTCAAGATTATTCAGGTATTATTGAGAAAATTAATTACTTGTATAAAATGAAGAGAGAAGAATTATCTGATCTTGGATTTAATGGAAGAAACTATTTAGAACAGTATTTAAAACGTGAAATTTCAATTAATAAATATCGAACAGTACTAAAAAAAATAGTTGAATCCTGAGACCTGTTTTATAACAGGTCTCTTTTTAATGGAGGTATAATGATGAAATTAGTTTTATTGTCAGGTGGTTCTGGTAAGCGTTTGTGGCCGTTATCGAATGATACTCGTTCGAAACAGTTCTTAAAAGTGTTGGAAGGAAAAAGTGGCGTCAAGGAATCCATGGTCCAACGGGTGTGGGGGCAAATCGAAGCCGTTGGATTAAGTGATTCAACAGTTATTGCGACTTCTAAGATGCAGCGTGATATGATTTATAGTCAAGTTGGTGTAGATATCCCATTGATTATCGAACCGGAACGCCGTGATACGTTTCCAGCCATTGCTTTAGCAGCATCCTATTTTCATTCAGAAGAGCAAGTCGCAATAGATGAGGTTGTCGTCGTGCTGCCAGTCGATCCTTATGTAGAGGATGGTTTTTTTGAAGCTGTTAAAGGTTTAGAGAGTGTGTTACGTGATTCAAAGGCAGATTTAGCTTTAATGGGTGTGAATCCTACATATCCGTCTTCAAAATATGGATATATTGTTCCTAAAGAAATAACAGAGCATAATTCCTTTTTTTCAGTCAACCGTTTTACAGAAAAACCAACTGAGAAGGCTGCAGAAGAGTTAATCGAACAAAAAGCACTTTGGAACTGCGGAGTTTTTGCGTTCAAGTTAGGCTTTTTGCTAAATAGTTTAGAAGAAAAGAACCTCCCTCTTCAATACGATACATTGCTTAATAATTATGGATTGCTTCCAAAGATTAGTTTCGATTATGAAATCGTTGAAAAATCAGAGCATATTGTTGTTCTTCCTTATGATGGGTACTGGAAAGACCTTGGCACTTGGAATACATTAACCGATGAAATGGCAACGAATCAAATTGGCAATGGTGTTCTTTCAAGTGATTCAGTAAACACTCATCTAGTAAACGAACTTGATATCCCAGTTACAGTGGTCGGTACGACGGATATAGTTGTTGCTGCTAGTCCAGATGGTATATTAGTTGCTGATAAAGCATCAAGCCTTCGTATTAAAGAGTTAATTGGAGAGTTCAATCATCCACCAATGTATGAAGAACGTCTTTGGGGATGGTCAAGGACACTAGATTATGCAAAATATGACAACGGGAAAGAAATGGTAACTAAACGTATATGTATTCATGCTGGTAAAAATTCAACCTATCACTATCATCAGAGTCGTGATGAAGTATGGACAATTGTTAGAGGTGAAGGGGAGCTTGCTTTAGACGAAAATATTCACCGCGTGAAATCAGGAGATATTATTCATCTTCCTGCAGGTAAGAAGCATGGGCTGCGAGCGATTACTGAACTTGAATTTGTAGAGGTACAGACGGGAGAGGGAATAAGCGATGTTGATACTATCCGTCAATATTTTACTTGGGAAGAAATCCTGACTCATTTTCAAACATCGAAATCGAAAGTTATTGTATAATGAAGAGAATTGTGTAATATTAATCCGAAGATGGCTACGGGCATATCGCCCGTAGTATTACATTTATTCGAAAGTTTCTTGAGGGAAAATAAGTGGTCATGATACCAAGCCGATAAATTAGAACCTAGGGCTTCATTTCACTCTTTTTCTATCGAGATTGGTTAGTAGTTAGGAGCGCTTGGTTCTGAGATTTTTCAAAAAGGTGTGCATTACTTAAATAAAATTTCCTCTTAATTTTTAATTTCGGGAATTTCCCTTCTTTATTACCGCCAATAACTAGGCGTACCTTTTGCATTTTGCTGGAAGCAAAGAACCAAGATTCAGTACTTCTTATTCAACAATCATTGACTTCCTATATTCTTTTTACCCGGTCGTTCTTCTAAACAAAACATTTTATTCCAATCGTTTATCATCTATAATAGATGAGCAGAAACAAAACAATTTAACAATTTAAACAGACAAGATATCTCTAGATAAAAATCAGACAGTGAAAAACATCGAATTCATCATTATAGAAGGGCGTTAAGTCTAATTTTCATCTGATAGGGACTAAATTTGCGATTTAAGATCATAAATTAAAGTATTCATAATAAGGTTATGGCATTACAAATAATAATTAGGAGAATTGAATATATGGTAACATTCGAAACGTTTAAGAAGTTGGCATCCTTTGCTGATAACAAGGGTTGTAAGGTTATATTTGATGAGAACAAGAAGATTAGTTTTAATTCATCTAAAATGACCATAACCGTACCCCAGTCTATAACATTGGAAAATGCGTATGCGCTTGCCCATGAAATCGGTCATTTGATTGATCACTTGAACAATGAATTAGATCATGATAAATGGTTAAATGACATGTCTTATCGTATTACAGCTGAAATGAGTGCTTGGGTTCATGCCTATAAACTACTCAGTCATTTAGATATTTCATTAGACAATTATCATACACATGTTAACTCGAAGCTCTCGAGTTATTTCAAATATCATAATGTGGTGCAGCCAGTTTAATAATGATTTTTATTTAAAAATAGAGCCATTAAAATCATACTTATATAAGGTCGATAATTACTGCAAATTTATCTAATTTCAGATAAAAGATAATCGATTCTTTGTTAATATGGATATTAAATGAACGATTTAAGAGGCTAATCCAAGACGTAGTTATCACGAAAGATTTGTGGAAGTTCCATTCCCTCATGGAGAGTGGATCTTCTAAGCAAATGATTTTCATTTCGGATATGTAGTGATTTTCCCGTTGAGATGTTGATGGTATTTGAAAGGATTCTATAGGTGA
Source organism: Bacillus capparidis (assembly GCF_017832095.1). Taxonomy (NCBI): domain Bacteria; kingdom Bacillati; phylum Bacillota; class Bacilli; order Caryophanales; family Bacillaceae; genus Bacillus; species Bacillus capparidis. The sequence goes on along the minus strand of NZ_JAFDST010000002.1, from coordinate 595,908 downwards.
TTATGATCTCATCGGTCTCAATACCCGTTCAATTCCTTCTGTAATTGTACTCCATTTTTCCACTCCTCTTGCGATACTTAACTGTCCAGTTTTTGTGTTAGCAGCATGAGCTTCATACCTATTTCCTACACTATAAATTAGAATATCGAGGTCTCTTTCTTTCACAATGATTCGTTCCATTCTTATCATTGCATTCACCTCACCTTCTATTTACCACTTCAACAAATAGGTAAAAAGTCCTTTAAATTAGGAAATTTTATTTTATGTTTCTAATAGAAAGTGCTAAGAATGGTTTGTTACCTTATGATTTTGTACGGTCTTATTTTGATCTATTTATCTAAGAATCTAACAACCTTCAATTTTTTCCTATTCTAGGTTATTTCACCAATAGACTGATATACTTATCTTACTAAACCAAAAGGAGATGCACATATGAAAGTAGGGATACTAGGAACAGGCTTTGGCTCTTATCACGCCGACATTTATCGTAAAACGGAAAACGTCGATTCAGTTATCATTTTCGGGAGAAACGAAGAGAAACTTAAAAAACTTGAACAAGATTTGCAAATAACAGCTACCAACAATATTGATAACATTATGACGAACAAAGAAATCGATTTAATCGATGTCTGCCTTCCAAGCACCTTACATAAAAAGTATGTCATTGATGCTTTGAAAAATGGAAAGAATGTTTATTGTGAGACACCTGTTGCGTTAACCCTTGAGGATGCCATCGCGATGAAGCAGGCAGCTGACAAATATGGGAGAAAAGTTTTTGTTGATCAATTTATTAAATTCGAACAACCCTATCAATATATTTATTCGCTTGCCCAGCAAAATACATATGGGAAGTTAAAGGCTTTGCACTTGAAAAGAAAGACTCCTCCGTTATGGGGCGATTTAGGGCTGAACCACATCACAACCAATTTCATGATTCATGAGATTGATTTTGTCACTTGGCTAATAGGCAGTCCAAAGCAGATGACAGCTGCCGGTCTCAATGGGAAAGCAGGAACGTCACACGTTGATGCACTTTTCCATTATGATGATACAGTTGTTGAGGTCCAATGCTCTTCTATGATGCCAGGTTACCATCCGTTCACTGTTGCTTATGAAGCCGTTTTTGAAGATGCAACGGTAGAGTACGTGGAGAATGGACATAAGGATAGAAGTGAAATGTCTCTAAAGCTATTTACGAACGACGGTCAGGAAGAAGTCAAAGTAGAGAATAGTGATTGTTATGCAGAAGCCATTAAGCACGTACTGGAGTGCTGCGAGAAAGATATTCCGACAAGCTTGAGTATTGATGATGCGATTCCTTCATTAGAGATAGCCATAGAGATAAAAGAGATGCTGATAAGTACAAATACCTAATTGCAGTAAGATCATAAAATGGAAAACCGTACAATTGACATTTCCTAAAAAAGTGATAAGGTAGTGCTTATACAAGTGAATCAGTGAATTATCCGCTAGGGGGACCTTTTTAGAAGGTTGAGATTAAAGTAGGACTTTAAGACCCTTGGAACCTGATCTGGTTTATACCAGCGTAGGGAAGTGGAGTTGCGGGATCTATATGTCTATCATTATTTTCCAATACAACCACTTTCTTATTGCTGGTAAGAAAGTGGTTTTTTTATTTATCTAAGAAAAAAAGGAGATGTACCATCATGCAAAAAGGATTAAAGCTGACTGATATTTTAGTTACAATTATTATCGCTTTTATTTTCGGGATAGTTTATAAATTATGGGGACCTGTTTACAGCTTGGTTTCAACGGTCGGGCTTCATGTTGATCAGCTGCTTTATGGGATGTGGTTTATTGCAGCAACTGTTGCTTTTTTAATTATTCGTAAACCGGGTGTTGCTGTATTAGCGGAGGTTGCTGCGGCACATGGAGAATTTATTTTTGGCGGCCAGTGGGGAGTAGCTACACTTATATTCGGTTTGGGTCAAGGTCTGGCGGCTGAACTAATTTTCGCTGCTTTCCGTTATAAAAGGTATGATCTTTTCACTGTTTCTTTGGCAGCTGTGTTATCAGCGATAGCTTCACTTGTGATCGACTATTATTACGGGTATATCGGCGACCTGGCGCCTTGGAATTTGCTGCTTTATGTTGGGTTTAGAGTCGCTGGTTCGATTATCATTGCCGGAATCTTTGCTTATCTAATTGTCCAAGCGCTGGAGAAGACAGGCGTTACCAACCTTGTTCGCCCGGCTTCAAGTAAAGATTATCGAGCGTTGGATTAATTGTGAGGTGGGTGTTATGACATCCTTGACGAATGTAAAGGACTTGCGGTTGAAATTTCCGGGGGCGGAATCCTTGTTATTCAAGGATTTTTCCCTTTCTTTTCGTAAAGGAGAAAAAGTATTGCTGTTGGGTCCATCTGGTTCAGGAAAATCCACGCTTTTGCAAGTATTGACGGGACTCATCCCGAATTCTGTGGAAGTACCAATGAAAGCAAAGGAAGTGACGGTTCCTGATTCTTGGGGCTTTTTGTTTCAGGATCCTGATACACAATTTTGTATGCCCTATGTCGATGAAGAGCTCGCCTTTGTTCTTGAGAACCTGCAAATACCCCGGGAACAGATGCAACGCTTGATGAAGCATTATTTGCAACAAGTCGGACTTCACTTTGACAATCTTCATACGAATATTCAAACCTTGTCAGGCGGTATGAAACAGCGATTGGCGATTGCCTCAGTGCTGGCGCTTGAGCCGGATGTCTTATTCCTAGATGAACCGACTGCTATGCTCGATCCAGAAGGGACGAAAGAGGTTTGGCAAACGATCAAAGAGGTTGGCGAGGAGAAAACGGTCATCATTGTCGAGCATAAAATTGAAGAAATTGTTAATTTCGTCGATCGCGTGATTCTGCTTAGTGATCAGGGAACGATCATCGCAGACGGCTCCAAAGAAGAAGTGTTTGCAGAATTCAAGGACGTACTGATTGAACAAGGAATATGGTACCCGAACGTATGGAACGATTATATCGAATCTCGCCGGAAACTTGCGCCGAAGCAAAGCATCAATCAAGAAAAAACGGCCATTTCTCTTTCCGCGTTTGCAGGATTTCGAGGGAAAGAGAAAAAAATAGATGTAGGGCAAGCGAATGTCTATCTGGGGGAATGGATCGCCGTCCTTGGAAAAAATGGAGCGGGGAAAAGCACGCTCTTGCACGCTCTCATGGATTTGATTAAAACAAAGGGCTCCTACACCATATTTGACCGGGATCATAAAAAAATCAAAACATTGACCGATGACGTGACCTTTGTGTTTCAAAACCCTGAATTTCAATTCGTCACCAATTCCGTCTATGAGGAAGTCGCCTATACACTTCGATTAGAAAAATGGAGTGAGGAAAGGATTTCTGCCCGAGTGGACGAGCTGCTTGAGAGTTTTCGTCTAAAGGATCACAAGCAAAACCATCCGTATCAATTATCAATGGGACAAAAGCGGAGATTATCGGTTGCTGCCGCGATTGTCAAAGAACAGCCGATCCTACTGTTGGATGAACCGACATTTGGCCAGGATGCGAAAAACACGTTTGCTATCCTCGAGCAGCTTGAAGCACTCCGGGAGAGCGGCACAACGATCGTGATGGTGACGCATGATATGAACATCGTTGAGCATTTTGCGTCCAGGGCTTGGTTGATCGAAAATGGAAAGCTGATAGAGGACGATTTAACGGCCGAAAAAATAGAAAGTGCTCGTTAGGAGAGGACAAGTATGCCATTTGATTTTGCATTTAAAGAAACGTGGCTGCATAAAGTAAATCCCAGCTTAAAATTTGGCAGTATGGTGATCCTGTTTGTTTTGATTTTGTTTATTCATGATATCAACGTGATCATCAATGTGATGTTCGGTACCATCTTGCTCTATTTGTTTTTTACAGGCCATCCATGGAAGCGGTTATTGCTAATCGCGGCTCCTTTTCTGCTTATTTTTATCACGTCATCAACGTCGATGATCTTTTTTGGAAAAGGGGAGCATACGTGGTTTCATTGGGGGCTTATTGATATTACGGAAGAAAGTTTTTTTCGCGGATTGCATTTGGGCTTTCGCGGGATTGTTTTTGCCGTAATCGGTGTCGTTTTTTCTTTAACGACAAGGCCTGTATTTTTGTTTTATTCCCTCATGCAGCAAGTCAAAGTAAAACCAAAATACGCTTATAGCTTTATGGCGGCGGTACGCCTATTGCCGATCATGCTGGAGGAGCTGCAAACGCTGCGTTATGCCTTAAAGGTGCGCGGAGTTGGACAGCAAAAAGGGGTTTTAAGCTTTTTTCATAAGCTGAAATCTTACTCCATTCCGCTGCTGTCCCAAAGCATACGCCGCGCTCACCGGATTGCCGTAGCCATGGAAGCGAAGCGCTTTTCGAATACGACGAAACGGACTTATTATTATCAGATCGGATATTCGCGGGTTGATCTATGGTTTGTGATCTATTTTATCATCATTATTTCGTTATCTTATTTTATTGCTGTGTATTTTCCTTACTTCGGGGTACGTGATGTTCGGTTTACCGTTTAAGTTGCTCGAGTCAAATAAAATAGCAGGAAACCCGTTCTATTTAGAATCGGGTTTTTTTAACATATAGCAATTGCTGTTCTTTTAACCACTCTATTACACTCGGATTTCCCATTAAAACCATCCTTTCTTATAAAAAATTGAAACATTTTTCCGTTGATGTTTACACAAGATATATGTATAATACAAATCGTAATATTTACGATTTGTAGAAAAGGAGTGTCATAATGAAGATTTCATTTGCAAAGGGGTTAAGCATATTAACTATTATTTCACTACTAATATTGGTAGGCTGTCAGAATTCAGGTTCATCCGAAGGCAAGTCTAATGAAACTAAACCATCCTCATCAGTTGCAGAAGACTCTTCTGAAACGCAAGAGCAAACATCTGAAAGTCACACACATGAAAGTGAACACGATCACGACCATGAGCACGATCATAGTCATGCCCACGATGAAGAAACAGAAAAAATTTATGAAGGCTATTTTGAAGATAGTCAAGTAAAGGATCGTTCACTCTCTGATTGGGAAGGAGACTGGCAATCTGTATATCCATATCTACAAGATGGTACTCTTGACGAAGTATTTTCTTATAAAGCAGAACATGAAGGTGACAAGACAGCTGAAGAATATAAGGAGTATTATAATAAAGGGTATAAAACAGATGTTGAGCGTATCTTGATTCAACAGGATACTGTAACGTTCTTTAAAAATGGAGAAGAAAATTCTGGTGAGTATATCTATGACGGGTACGAAATTCTAACATATGATGCGGGAAATAGAGGAGTAAGATACATATTTAAACTAGCTGAAAAAGTCGAAGGACTTCCTCAGTATATTCAATTTAGTGATCATAGTATCTATCCGAATGAATCTGATCACTACCACCTGTATTGGGGTGACGACCGGAAAGCTTTATTGGATGAAGTCAAAAACTGGCCTACCTACTACCCTTCAGAAATGAATGGACATGATATTGCCCACGAGATGATGGCGCATTAAATGAGGGGTACGATGATTATTACTTTGACAAATATGTAAAATTCAAAGGTTATCAATTCAGAATACTTTTTAATACTGAAAAAATAATTAAAAATATTAAGAGCGTAAAAGGCTTAGGAACCACCTAAGCCTTTTAGCTGTTGAATAAAAAGTGAAAACTTATTTGGGAATTGCTTAATAATACCTTCTGTAAGTGTATCAGCTTTTTTAATAATATGGTCAAAACCTTCATCAAAAGCTTTAATAACTGCATCCCAATCCTTATTGAGTCTGGCTGAAAGATCGTCTGCAACTAATTTTAAATGCATGTATAACAATTCCTGTAATGCTTTTTTCGGCAAATTTGGATTGGCGCTGCTGAGAAACTGAGCAATATCATCAGCGTTTTTATACCATTCCGTATTGAATTTTTTCACACTCGCTTCGTCTCCGCTTTTTGCTGCGTCGACTATTTTACCTGCAATGAGGATGTGCTCTCTTAACAGCTCAGTCAGCTTGATTCCTGCTTGTTCGCCATAATAAGGCTTTATTGCGTTCCCTAGATCTTCCTGGTTTTTCAATAGCCTTTCAGCACTTTTTGTTGATCTTCCAATCCTTCAGTGGCGCTTACGATATAATTTCTTGTCCATATGACATGGTCAGTCCAGAGTTTCCTTAAGTCCCCCTTTAATTGTACAGCAGACTGGCTTAAGCATGGATTTCCGCTGCCTTTTGCCTCAGCTTGAGCTGGTGAATAGATCAAAGCAAAGGACATAAACAAGAGAATTATTTTCAGGCACAGTTTTTTCATAGATAGCTTCTTTTTTTTGTTTACATGATGTTATTTTTGCTTTTTTCACTGATTTCATTCTTCTACACATAAAAAATAGCCGAAACTCTCCGTAAAGAGAATTTCGGCTGCATGTTTGCAGATTAAAAATACAAAGAGAGAATACCCACGTACTCTTTAATCGCGGCAAAAGCAAGATCATTACCTGAAGGGGTAAATTGATTCGGGTAAATCACAAGTCGTTCGTTTACCGTGTAGTCAGTCGGAAACGGCTGTACCGCGATGTCAATCCGATCAAAATTCCGCACCGCACGCTCCATCTGCAACGCAGAGGCAACCAATATCGGCTTCGTGTATCTATTTTTCTGCAATATTTCTTTCGTAAATTCTGCGTTTTGCTTCGTATTTACACTTCTATTTTCTTCGATAATTTTATCCTCAGGTACCCCTAACCGTATAAGCTGGCGCTTGGCAATGGCGGCTTCCACTCCGGAATCCGGAAATACCTGTCCGCCGGAAAGAATTATCGGAAGCTCAGTCTGCTGGTAAAGGCCATACGTCGTTAGCAGCCGATTGGCAGCGCCTTCTGACAGTTGGCCTTCTCCATCAATATCAGGTGTATCTGAAGTGGCACCAGAGCCCAGCATCACAATCACATCACCGCTTGCCTCAGCTGGCGGCTCATATCGATTCTCTAACGACTGCGTAAGCAGGACGCCGGTAAAGGGAATCGTGAGAAGATACCAAAGAAAAGCAAGAACTAATGTCATGCGCGCAATCGCCTTATTTCGGCGGTATGCCCAGATGCCTAAAGCGATTAGTAATGTAACGAATAATCCGGGCGGGAGCAGGAAGCCATAGATGAATTTGATGATGTATACCACGAATGAGACACCTCGTTTGTTGGATGGGATGGTTTATTTTTTTGTAGGTTTGATCGTCTTTCTTAATCGTACCATTAATTCTTTTAGATAGACTAGTATTCTTAGATTTCACATGAGTTGTAAAGAAATAAGTTCTATTTTTCATATTAAAGGGTTAGGTGTTGAAAAAATAATGTTAGAAAAAGTTTATTACTTCGATCCGATGTTATAGAGAAGAATAAAGAACTTTAAGCTTAAAAAATAGAAATCTTCTCATAGGAAGAGGTATATTTATTACTTAAAAGTCTGAAAATCAATCAAATTTGTCTTAGAAAAAGACAATATAGATAAAAAGAATCATTACCATAGATTCATTTTGAGTTTTCTGCACATCGTTTTATCCATTCATCTTCCATATTACGGTACAATTTTGTTATGAATATCCATGGAAAGGATTTCTCTTTATGACAAAAATATTTGAAGCTGATGTCTTAATTTCTGCAATGGAAAAACGATCAAACGAGTATCAAGAGTTTAAAGAGAAGTTATTAACATTAAAAAAAGCCTTTTTAGAGCTTGCCGACCTTGAGAGTTTTCAAGGAAAAGGCGCAAATGCCATCAAAAGCTTTTATCAGGAACAGGCTGGTGGTGTCGATGGCTGGATCGATCTAGTCGATGAGCAGCTTGCCTTTTTTGACAGTATTTCAGGATACATGGAGGATGAAAATGTATCAGGAAATACAGTCATCCAACTTCCGTTTTTAGAGGATGAACTGTCGAACGGAATCATGAATGCTAAGAACATGGTCAACGAGCAGCGGGCCGAGCTAAAAGCAACGTTACATAAGATTGATGACCTCGTCTCGATTCATCCCTTCAGCAAAGAGCCGTTTTATTCCGCAATAAACGATGCTGATCGAGAGCTCAGACGAGCAAGAAAAGCTGTTCAGAAAGTGGATCATCAATTAGAATCAGAGTATCAATCATCTGAAGCTAACCAAGAGTATGTCCGTGATTTCTTTCAGCAGTTGACAGGAGCCACCGGCAAAGGAAATTCTGTCACTCCGATCAATTTCGACGCTGCTGCCTTTCACAAAAGCGAAGTGTACCAAAGAAAACAAAAGATTGATAAGCAGACGGACGAGTACCTTGCACGAAAGGAAAGAGAAGCTGAAGAACGAAAGATTGAACAGCTGAAAAAAGAGTTAGAAACCATCCCGCCTTTTACAAAAGAGTATGTGGAAAAAGCGGATGAGATTGGAATGGCGAATTTCTCACCAGAAGAACAGCAGCAAATCGTCCAGATGGCTGAGTCACTTCAAATGGGTGATATTTTTAAAGGGATTGGCGTGGGGTTATTTGATGTGGGAAAAGACTTCGTCGTTGGAATCTATGATTTTGTTACAAACCCGGGAGGAACGGTAGAAGCTGTTGTAAATTCTGTTTCCCATCCAGTAGATACGTACAACCAGATTTCAAAAGCCATTGCTGATTCATATGAACGCGACATGGTAAATGGGGATGCGTATTCACGATCACACTGGGTGTCTTATGCACTTGGTACGATAGCAACTTCCATTGTAGGTACAAAGGGTGCAGGAGCTGTTTCAAAGACAGGTATTGCCACCACGAAACAAGTAGCTAAGACCGGAATAACCAAAACAAAAACTGCCGTACAAAATAGGTCTGTAACTGATTTGCTGCCGTATGCGCCACAACATCAAGTAGCCGCAGCAGGAGCTTCAGGTGGAATTCCATTCAATTCTGTAAATAGTGTATGGTTAAGAGATCAATTAATTACCATGGCGAAGAAAGAAAGGGCATTAAATAGAAAGCCATTTACAGGCAAAGAAGTTGATGTTCCTTGGTTGAATAAAGATAGATATGACGCAAAAGATGTTGAAGGGTACGTAAAAGTTGGAGATAATGTAAAAGATGTCAGTCGAAGAGTGTATACACTTAAAGATATTGATCTTAATAGAATAGATCCAGATACAGGAAAAACTAATCTACAGCTCATGAAAAAAGGTGAAGCACCTTTTGCAAATGATGGTACAAAGGTAAATTTGCATCACTTGATTCAAAATGAACCAGGGTCTATGGTAGAGATACCAGGAAGCTTGCATACTAAATATACTAAAATCCTGCATGGTTTAAAAACAAATGGTGAGAGTTTTCGAAATGATATTAATCTCGAAAAACAATATAATAACTTTAGGAAAAAGTATTGGAAATGGAGAGCGAAACAATTTGCGAAACAAGATTAAAGGATGGATGGTTTAAATGGATTACACAAAAGTACTGGATTTTATTAATCAAAATAGTGAAGATGATGATTTTACAGGGGGTATAAGTGAAGAAAAGATTAACGAAATCCAAGAAAAACTCCAGGTTTTACTTCCCAAGAGCTATAAATGGTTTTTGAGAAATTATGGTTCTGGTGGAATATATGGAGTTAATATTTTAGGACATGGAAAAGTATCTGCAAGAGTTGTTACTGTTACTGAAGAATATAGAAAATATTATAATTTAACAAATGGTATTGTTGTTATTGAATATATTGATGAATTTTCTTATTGTCTAGATACAAACAAAATGAAAAATGGAGAATGCCCAGTTATATTATGGGATAATCATGAAGGATATGGTCGTACTGTAGCTAATAATTTTCTTGAATTTTTATTAGATGACCTAGAGCAATCCAAAGAGAACTGGGAAGAAGATGAAGATTGGAATGATGAGGATTGATAAAAAACAATCCTTCCGTTAGCCGGTTAAGGAACAGTGATAATCCTATATTTATTCATTATTTTGCTGCAATTTATAATTAGAATCATGGATTTGAAAAGGTAGGAGTATCATGACATTCCCAAATGAAAATATTAGAAGAAAACTAGCTTTAATTAATGCTAGAAAAGAAATGAAGAAATTATTTAGAACTAATTGAATTTAAAGACAATGATTCAGTTTTGATTATGCAGTTTGAAGAAGTATTGAAACAGTTTCGTAGAATTGGCTCTACACCATCATTTCAAAAACCAGCTGGAGATTTTAAAGATAATTATATTTCATGGATTAAAAGTTCTTTAAGTTTCCAGAATGATAAAGAAGAACTGTTGATATTAGTCCCTAATTGTTTAGAACCGATATGGGCAAATGTTAAAATATTAAATTTCGCAATGGTAATTGAGGAACTTTGGGATATTTCTCAAACTAATGAGTTTACACTAGCTGATAAAAACACCGATCATATTGTACAAGTTTATTTTGAAGAAGAGGGTTATGAAATTCATATAGAACGCTGTAATACGAGCTCTAATTGACTCGTGAATTAAAGTAAAGGTAAAACCTTGAAAGGGCTACATGTCTTTCAAGGTTTTTTAATTAAATGTTTTACGAGATCAGTTAATTACCATGGCGAAGAAGGAAAGGGCATCAAGTAGAAAGCCGTTTACAGGCAAAGAAGTTCATGTTCCTTGCTTGAATAAAGATAGATACGGCGCAACAGATTTTGAAGGGTGCGTAAAAGTTGGAGATAATGTAAAAGATGTCAGTCGAAGAGTGTATACACTTAAAGATATTGATATTCATCAAAAAAATGAATTTGGTGTAACAAATCTAGAGTTAATGAAAAATGGTAATGCTCCATATGCAAAAGACGGAACATAAATAAACTTACATCACCTTATTCAAGAAAAACCTGGAACTATGTGGAAATCCCGAATAGTCTCCATTCGAAATACAGTAAAGTAATTCATGGACTTAGAGGGAATGGAGAAAGTTTTCGAAACAACGAGGAATTAAAGAAGCGATATGACCATTTTCGGGCTAGGTATTGGAAGTGGAGGGCGAAACAGTTTGAAAAATCAGGACGAGGTGTTTTTATGTTCGATTATGTAAAAGTTGAAGACTTTATAAATAATAATAAGGAAAGAGGCATATTCACAGGAGGAACAAGTGATAAAAATATAGATGAAATAGAAGATTCTCTTAATGTGAAACTACCCGAAAGTTATAAGTGGTTTTTAAGAAAGTATGGAGCAGGAGGAATGTTTGGTGTACTGATATTAGGATATAACTTTGATTCCGCATCGGTTGTTAAACGTACAGAAGACTATAAAAGAGACTATGGATTAACTGATGGACTTGTAGTTATAGAGGATATTGACATATATTCCTATTGTCTTGATACAAACGAAATGACTAATGGAGAATGCCCCGTGATAGTATGGGATAATCTTGGTGGGTATGAAAACATTGAAGCAGAAAGCTTTATTGAATTTTTATATAATCGACTTCAAGACAAAAAAGAAAACTGGGAAGAAGATGAAGATTGGGACGACGAGGATTGATAAAAAGACAAGCTCTTCGTTTATTTGGTGGGCTTAAGTTGTGTTCCCCAAAAAGATTCCATTGGCCCATTATCAATACATTTCCCCACCCGTGACATACTTTGTGTCATCTCTGCTTTTTTTATTTTGCGTTTGAAGCCATGAGAGGTGTATTGGAACCCACGATCGCTATGGATAAGAGGTGGTCTCCATCCATCCGGGCGGGAGCAGGAAGCCATAGATGAATTTGATGATGTATACCACGAATGAGACACCTCGTTTGTTGGATGGGATGGTCTGTTCTTTTTTTATGTTACCATTCACAACTTATAGATAGAATATTTTATTTCTGATTCTAATATTGAAAAATAAAAAACTTTATACTGCTCTTTTTAAGAAATGTCAAAATGTGTCGCGATCATTTGTATTTTTGTAACAATAAATAAAACGCTTACATTGGTGAATAGTTATTGAATATAGGCGTAAATGTCGAACAATGTCGTTCGTTTTTTAGAACAACACTCTTTTATTCGTTCTTTTAAAAGGTATAATGGAGTTGTTAATAAATCGATTCTAATCAAAAAAATAGGAGGATATCATGGAACAGGCTATAAGCTTAAAAGAAATTTTTTTAATTCTTCGAAAACGGCTGACCTTAATCGTGTTGGTGACATTCGCTGCAACTTTACTAAGCTTTTTTGTAAACTACTTTTATCTCACTCCAACCTATCAAGCTTCAACTCAACTTCTAGTTAGCCAAACAAGATCTGATGAACCTCGTTTCGATTATAACGAGATTCAAACCAACTTAGAGCTAATTAATACATACAGCGTCATTATTAAAAGTCCAGTCATCCTGGAAAAGGTAAAAGAGGACTTAAATCTGGATGAATCAATGGAATCGTTGAATTCCATGATTACAGTATCGAGTGAAAATGAATCACAAGTCATTAGACTATCGGTAGAGAACAGTAATTTTGAACAAGCAACAGCAATTGCAAATAAGGTCGGAGAAGTTTTTCAAGCAGAAGTCAAAAATATTATGAATATCGACAATGTAAGTGTGTTGTCTGAAGCGCAGCAGGATAGCAATCCTGTACCGGTAAGCCCCCGCCGTACACTTAATATTGCAATTGCTTTCATAGTTGGTTTAATGGCTGGTGTCGGCTTAACTTTTATTCTTGAATATTTCGATAATACAATCAAAAGTGAAAATGAGATTGAGACTCTTTTAAAAGTTCCTGTGTTGGGTTTAGTTTCAAATGTATCAAAAAAATCAATATCTGAAGACAAAATCGATAGACCGACAGCTAGTGTTGTAAAAGAGAGCGGTAATGTCATCTAACACTTGATATAATTGTGGTTTCTTGGATTCCTTAATCGTTTGTCGTTAGATACTCTAAATGATCTTAATATACCCAAGATTGAAATCATACAATAGTTAAAAAATAACGAAGCAAATTTAAGGAGAGAAGAGTAGAATGAGAGAAGTGAAAAAAGCAATCATACCTGCTGCTGGATTAGGAACAAGGTTTCTTCCTGCAACTAAAGCAATGCCGAAAGAAATGCTTCCGATCGTAGATAAGCCTACTATTGAATACATTGTCGAAGAAGCCATCGAGTCTGGCATTGAAGACATTATTATTGTAACAGGTAAAGGAAAAAGAGCGATTGAAGACCATTTTGATCATAATTTTGAGCTTGAACAAAATTTGTTTGAAAAAGGGAAGTTCGAACTTTTGGAAAAAGTGAAACAGTCTTCTTCCATTAATCTTCATTATATAAGACAAAAAGAGCCGAAAGGATTAGGGCATGCGGTATGGTGTGCGAGAAAATTCATCGGCAACGAACCATTTGCTGTTCTTTTAGGAGATGACATTGTTCAAGCTGATATTCCTTGTACAAAGCAATTAATCAATGAATATACAAAAACGGAATCGTCTGTCATTGGAGTCCAATTTGTAGAGGATGACCAAACAGAGCGCTACGGCATAATTGACCCGGTTTCTAAAGAAGATGACCTATATAAGGTGGCCACATTCGTTGAAAAGCCAAAGAAAGAAGATGCACCATCAAATTTAGCGATCATGGGCCGTTACATACTTACTCCGGAAATCTTCAATTTTTTAGATAATCAAGAAACAGGCGCAGGAGGAGAAATCCAACTGACAGATGCAATTCAGAAATTAAACGAAGTCCAATCTGTATACGCCTATGATTTTTCTGGAACAAGATATGATGTAGGTGAAAAGTTCGGATTTATTAAAACGACCATCGAGTTTGCTCTGCAACATAAAGAGCTGAAAGAGGAATTGCTTCGTTTTATGGAAAGGTTAGTTGACGAAAGAAGAATTGAGATGTAGAACAAGGCATTTTGTCCTCAGGCACATCTATTCGAATAGGCTGCCGTCTGATAATGGCAGCCTCCACATTAATCCCCACAAAGCATTTTCCGATTAGCAGCACCTCCTGACAACTTCAACAGAGCTGAAGCCTCTTATTTTGATGAAATCACCGTTAACTAAGATAGAATTGAAATTTCTGAAGTTTGATCCTTAACTTTGTATTTTAAATGTAGAAGTGTGTCGTCTTGAACACTGCAACCACAATACAATTGGTATCGCTTACATAAAAATTTGCGCTTATTTTATCTATTATAATCGGATATTGTCGTTCGTTTTTTAGAACGGAAACTATTTCATTAAGGTATAATAATAATGGAATTCGAATACAACTTATGGAGGATATGTAAGTAAATATTAGACATAATTACATACTTAAGTAATGTTTATTAATGATGCTATTTACTCATTCTATTGGCATAATTTATCTTCTAACTTCAATTTATGATCTAGGTACCTCACTACTATTCTTACATAGAATTTCAAAAAGTTCGAAGATACATATGATCAGAGGTTTCTAGGGAAGTCGATTTAAGCAAATAACTAACACTGTTCTTTATTAAGAACAAACTCTTTTGTTTACGTATATAAACAAAAAGAAAGTATACAGGTTAAACCTTCCCAATGCACATTAACATACATAGATTAGAGGTTAGTGTACATAAAGGAAGTTTTAAAAACAAAATTCATGTAAAAAGGGGTGTTAAGAAATGCAAGAAACAATTGTAAGAAGGGAAACGACGACATTACCTAAAGCTCCTAACATTCGCCACACATACATGAAACCAAGAATCGCCGTATTCATTCCTGCTCACAATGAAGAGAAGTCTATCGAAGATTGTTTACAAGGTTTGTATGACCAATCGTTGCCAAAAGGTGTTGATCTTGACGTTTATGTAATTGCTGACAACTGTACTGATAGAACAGAAGAACTTGCTAAAGCCTTTGGCAAAGAATATAAAACAAATGTAAACGTCATCAAAACTGTAAACAATAAACAGCGTAAAGTCGGTGCATTAAACACAATATGGAAGCAAATTTATGGAGATATGCTAGATATTCACTACACTGAAATGACTGAATATCAACAGGTATATCAAAGATCAGTAAAAGCCATACTCGGGATGGACGCTGACAGCAGGCTTGCTCCGAACGCCCTGAAATACATGTGGGAAGGTCTAATGAGTGCGCGGAATATCGGGGGAGTTATGGCGAAGTATACGATGAGAATGCCAAAGAAAAAGAGTAAGCTTTCAAAGGATGACCCTTATTACGAAGAAAAAATCGCCAGTGGACAATACGGCGGTCCTATCGCTCGCTGGTGGACACATCAGCAAAAGCAAGATATGGCGAGCTGGCTTTTAGATTTGCAATATCGAGGCGGAAGCACATACGTATTAGGCGGGCAGGCAACATTGTTCCGACCGGAAGCTTTACAGGATATTGTAAATAACAATAAGCTTGATGCTCCTTGGCAATACGAAAGTGATGTAGAAGATATGCTGCTGACATGGCAATTACAAAAATCGGGATGGAAAACATTAATTAGCCCAAAGGCCCGCTGCTTTGTAGATGCGATGAAATCTTACCACGCCTTCAGGCAGCAGAGAAATAAATGGTCATCAGGTACAGTTGATTTGTTAACAAATAAAGATATAGATATTAAAACGAGGCATACAGGGAGAATTTGGAGATCCCAAGGTAAAATGGTGATGGATTTAGTGATTCGTGTGATGTTTATTGCTTTACTGACAGTCTCATTAGCAACCGACCAATTTGTCTGGTCTTGGATTTGGTTAATACCAATTGGCTTAGCTTCTGTTCTTAATATCATATTGGCGGTGAAAACTCCAATGAGCCGGCCGATAGACGTTATTTTAGCCGGGCTTCTGATAAGTCCGGAGCTTTATTTGTTGGTAAACCTAATGACATTTTGCCAGGTTTGGTTTGAGAAATTATCAACCGATAAAAAGGATGGCTGGGCAAATCAGTATATGGCTGAAAGCGGACAGACAAAGAGTAAACTTACACAAGGTCTATTATTGCTAATTTTGTTGATAACTTCTGTTGTTCTTGCTTGTATGTATTTTAGGGATTATCTGACAAGTTCCGTTGTCCAAGAAGCGACACACCCATACTTAATGTCCGGCTGGATTGTTTTAACGTACTTAACAATATTTGCATCATTGATTATGCTGCGTCAAATTTGGTCGCTTAGAGCAAGACATACAGCTTAATAGAATCGCAGTCTATCAAAAAGGGTGTCCTAAAAGCTGGGACACTCTTAATTTATGTGTTTAATGAAAAATACCCTCTATACCTTTTGATAGGCATACAGGGTTATAAGAAAATCATATTTTTTTAATTAGCTTGGATTTTTGATATCAAAATCGTCTTCAGAAATAATGTCAATTATAACTGTTCCTTTTCCAGCCATCGTTTGATTCATGTTTAGAACTTCTAGAGTCGGCTCTTTCCAGATTTTTTTCTCCATTACTATCACCTCCTTCATATTTGAAGCATAGAGCAATAGTTTCTTTTAAAGAACAGTAAATGATAACTACAAAAACCGTCATATAGCTTTATAATACGATGAAAACTCTTTATTTAGAACAGAATACCACTAGATTTTGCAAGCGTCAATTGTTTGTAACTGAAAAAATTCATGATTGGAAATAATCTGACAAAAACGGAGGGTTAGCTGTCGAAATATAAAAATTAAGAGATGAAATTGTTCTCTTTTGTTCTTTTTAATGATATAATGTTCTTTAAAAAGAACATTAGGGGGGGTTAAAATGACGTATGATACCTCAAAAGTTTGGTCATGGTTTATTTTGAGTTTATTCCTATTGTCGTTTTATTATCTATCGTACAGATACCCATTGCAATACAATAGTGCGACAACAAGCTATGCCTATTCCGACACCCCGATGTTATATCAGCTTGGCAAATATGCAATTTTTGCAGGAATACTGCTACTGTTTTTGATGCTGCTATTATCTTTAAAAGAATCATCGTTTTTCTATCAAAAATCAGTTTGGGTAGATATTACAACTGTTTTTGTCCTATTCACGTTTTCAGTAAGTAATTTTATATTCATGAAAAATGATTATTTGCTGCAAACAGGTTTGTTTTTTTCAGTACCTTTGTTGTTTTATGGTTTTCCGTTTCAACGAATCAATTACAATATTATTAACAGGTGCATAGAGGTATTTATTTATGTGGCAATTATTGTTGAGGTCTATCAACTGATTAATTATTATGCGTTTGGAAGGCTTCCAGCTCTCGGGTATCCGAATTCATTATCAGTTCGATTTGGTTCAATTTGGGACGATCCGAACGGCTTTGCTTTAATCATTCCGTTTTTAATTCCATTTGTCATCAAAAGCAGCTTTAGTATCGCAAAAAAGACTCTTTTAATTATTTCTCTTTTGGCAACGCTTTTATTCACACAATCAATCACAGGTGTATTTACCTTAATTATGTCTGGATTGATAGGTTTAACTATGCTTTACTTATTTGATTCTAAGGCTAGATGGCTAAAATTAATTGTGGGAATTCTATTTGGAATTATAATTTTTTACTCGGGTTTTAAAATCTCTATAGAGCCATCGGAATTCTGGACAAGTTATATGGAGTTGAAACAGGGAAGCTTTGAAGGACATGGAGCAGGGTTTCTCCATTTAGAAAATTTAAAACCTGAATATTTGCTCGGTTTTAATACAGAACCACTTGGAAAATACGCAGAAACTGGTTATCTTAACTTGCTGCTTAATTTTGGTATATTCTATCTCCTGGCTTTCCTTTATATAGGGATTGTAACTATAAAAAGGCTGGCCGAGATTATTGAAAATAATAGAGGCAGCAAGCATATTCGGCTTTTTTACGCAGCATTCTTTTATGTGATTGGTTTTTATACTGCTATGATCAATTTGCCTATTGAAACGGTGTTCCCTTTAAACTTAATTTTAGTGTTATGTATCGTTCTCTCATACACCGGAAAATTAGAAGGAAACAGAGATGAAATATAAAAGAGATTAATCTGCTGCATAGGCAATGAGGGGTGGCGTCAGGAAAATTCGGATTCACAACGTTATGAGATTTTTGCAATTAAAAGACCCGATTCCTTCAGTAAGGGCATCGGGTTTTCTTCTATTTAGTAAAAGAATAGCAGTGTTTAATTTTTAATACTTTATAATAGAGTGTACACACAGCAACATAAAAAATGAAAGAAGAAGCAATAACAGCAGTTATAGGAATCTTCCTGTTCTGTTCTTCCGGCTTTTTTACTTTGGTCATTAGTTGAGCAGCCAGACATGCCTATCGTACCGAGGGAGCGTAATGCCATCAACATACCATTTTACCATGCAATACCTTTTGGATGTTTTAAAACTACGCTGCACAATTACCGTAGCTAACGATATATGTTCTTGTCCTCCAACAGTTGCGGATCGAGGGTCAAATAGTCCGCAGGTAAATAGGTGTTTTCCTAACGCTGAATAGGCTAAACGGTTTTATTCTGGTTTCATTTTGAAGGGAGCGACAATACAATGGATTATGAGATTTTTGATTTGGGTGACGTAAACTTGCAATCAGGAGTGACGTTACCGAGCGCTTTTCTTGCTTATAAGACTTATGGAAGATTGAATGAAAAGAAAGATAATGTCATCGTCTATCCAACTGCTTTTGGCGACCAGCATGTTCAGAATGAATGGTTGATTGGAAACGGCATGGCACTAGATCCGCAGAAATATTTCATTATCGTTCCAAATCTGCTGGGCAACGGATTATCATCGTCTCCCAGTAACACGCCTCCCCCATTCGACCGGGCTAATTTTCCGCAGGTAACCATCTATGACAACGTTAAATTACAGCATCGGCTGGTGACCGAAAAATTTGGCATTCAAAAGATCGCTCTCGTAGTTGGATGGTCAATGGGAGGCATTCAATCATTCCAATGGGGGGCAAGTTATCCAGACATGGTGGAACGAATTGCACCTTTCGCCGGAGTTGCCAAGACCTGGCCCCAAACGTTTGTGGTCCTGGACGGAATGAAAGCTTCGCTCATGGCAGCAGTTAGCTTCGATTCAAGTAAACTAAACCAGTTGACCTCTGCAGACATGCGCGCCGTTGGCCGTGTCTATGCGGGGTGGGGCTTATCGCAGGCGTTTTACAGAGAGGAACTTTATCGTGAGCTGGGATATGACTCATTGGCAGATTTTGTGGCTGGCGTCTGGGAAGATAGCTTTATGAAGATGGATCCGCACAATTTCCTGGCCATGTTATGGACAGGCCAATTTGCAGATATTAGTGCAAATCCCGCCTATAACGGAGATTTCGATGAGGCGCTCAAAAGCATTAAAGCGCTTGCCTGCGTCATGCCAGGGAGCACGGATCTCTTCTGCACGGCGGACGATAACAAATACGAGGCTAAGCTTATACCTAATGCTGTTTTTGATCCTATCGAGTCGATCTGGGGTCATTTTGCCGGTCGCGGAATCAACAGTGCCGATAATAAATTTATTGATGACAACCTAAAACGCTTGTTGACGCTTAGTACAAACGGATAGATCATCATTAGCATTGGAGTGTCCTGTCAGTGAGGTGAGGAAAATGAATATTGAATTTCGGAATGCTTATGAAAAAAATCTGAAACATATTGTTTTCAAGGAGGTAAAACATGGATGACATTTCACCGAAAGAAGCGGCGTTAAAGGTGAAACGGTGGCCAAAAGATACCATAGAGGCGGGGCGTCGTCATACCGTTGGACTTAAATCGGACGGCACGGTGACGGCTGTGGGTGATAATAAATATGGCCAATGTAATGTAAGCGGTTGGCTCGATATTGTAGCGGTCGCGGCTGGTAATGTTCATATGGCGACGAACACGGGTAATGCTCATACAATCGGTCTTAAATCTGACGGTACTGTGGCGGCTGTGGGTTGGAATAAACATGACCAATGCGATGTAAACGACTGGCGCGATATTGTAGCGGTTGCGGCGGGTTGGTGTCGTACCATTGGGCTTAAATCGGATGGTTCGGTGGTAGCTGTGGGCCGAAATAATGAAGATGAATGCAATGTAAGCGGCTGGCATGATATTGTGGCGGTCGCGGCGGGTGACTGGCATACCATCGGTCTTAAATCTGACGGCACGGTGACGGCTGTGGGTAATAATCGGTATGGCCAACGCAATGTAAGCGACTGGCGCGGCATAGTGGCGGTTGAGACGGGTTATCTTCATACTGTTGGTCTTAAATCGGATGGCACGGCGGTTGCTGTGGGTCAAAATAAGGTAGGCCAATGCGATGTGAGCGACTGGCGCGGTATTGTGGCGATAGCGGTGGGGAGTAGTCATACCATCGGCCTTAAATCGGACGGTACTGTGGCGGCTGTGGGCTGGAATGAGTATGGTCAATGCAATGTAAGTGACTGGTGCGATATTGTAGCAGTTGCGGCGGGTTGCGCTCATACCATCGGCCTTAAATCTGATGGAACGGTGATTGCTGTTGGTGATAATGAATATGGTCAATGCGATGTAAGCGACTGGCGCGGCATCCAACTGCCTGGCAATTAGTTTTCGGTGTTAAGCAACAATTAGACCCGATTGCTGAATAGTATGACTGCCGTTATTTAACAACTTTATTGTTAGGGCGGTGCATGAGTCCACTCCCCAATGAGAATAACTTAGCTGACAAATGCGCCACTTCGGCGTATTTTTATTTTGAACAAACAAGAGAATATTCCGCCCTCACTTTTTTCTATTAAATTCATATCTTAGTATGAATAAATTCTATTAGAATAGGTGGGGACATATGGATTATTGGCTTAGATTAAAAAGGTTATTGACTATATTGCTTAATTTACTGAGACGGTCAAATCGGATTATATTAGAAGATAAGAAGATAATTTCCAACGGATTCGGTGTAAACATTAACCAGCCTCCAAATGAAATGGATGTCCAGCTCATTCGTGATGCGGGATTGCATTATGCAAGAATAGATTTAATCTGGGAAGCTATAGAACGAGAAAAAGGGGTTTATAATTTTTCTTCTTTTGATCGAACCGTAGATTTACTAAAACAAAATAGAATAACGCCTTATTTCATTTTGGCGTATTCAAACCCGTTATACGAAGAAGACAGATCAGTTGTTACAACAGAAGGGCGATTTGCCTATATAAAATTTGCACAAGCAGCTTTAGAAAGGTACAAAGGATTACAAGCATTTTGGGAAATTTGGAATGAACCGAATCTTGAAGAATTTTGGAGTCCTCAACCAAGCATAGAGATGTACTCATATTTACTAAAAAGCGTTGCACCATTTATAAAATTAAAAGATCCAAGCGGTATAGTAGTTGCACCTGCCATGTCTCAGATTAATAGTACCCATCGACAATGGCTAGAAGCGCTCTTACAGGAAGGAATACTTAAATATATTGATGCTGTGTCAGTACATCCATACCCTGGCGGAAACCCGGAATTAATGATTAATGACTATCACCAGCTTGAAGCCTTGGTGCAAGAATATGCTATAAAACCGATGCCCATCATTTCAGGGGAATGGGGCTATACAACAGATAGGATTGCGGAAATTACACAAGCTCAATATATGAGTAGAATGTTTTTAATTAACTCGATGTTAGAAATTCCGATTAGCATTTGGTTCAACTGGAAAGATCAGGTTTTTGACGGTTACGGTTTATATCGAGTTGATGACACCCCTAAGCCTTCTTATCAAGCTCTATCAGTTTTAACAGCCGCCCTAAATGGATTTATATTTACTGATAGAATAGAAGGCACTCGATCAGACGAGTATGTATTATTATTCAATCACACTTCAACTGGCAAGAAAGCACTGGCACTTTGGACAACCGGTGAACCTGGCCAAATTAATATTCCTTTTGAGTCCGGCACTGGCCAATTGGTTTCTATGCTTGGAGAAACAAGCAGCATCACTTGGGAGGACAGATTAATTATAGATGTAACCCAAAGCCCGGCTTATCTTTTAGTAGATTAGTTTAATCTTCTAACCTCAGGCGCCTGAAAAAGGTGTCTTTTTCTTTTATAGATAAAAAGAATCGTTACAAAAGATTCATTTTAAATTTTCTGCACATCATTTTATCCATTCATATTCCATATTACGGTACAATTTTGTTATGAATATCCATGGAAAGGATTTCTCTTTATGACAAAAATATTTGAAGCTGATGCCTTAATTTCTGCAATGGAAAAACGATCAAACGAGTATCAAGAGTTTAAAGAGAAGTTACTTACATTAAAAAAAGCTTTTTTAGAGCTTGCCGATCTTGAGAGTTTTCAAGGAAAAGGCGCAAATGCCATCAAAAGCTTTTATCAGGAACAGGCGGTTGGTGTCGATGGCTGGATCGATCTAGTCGATGAGCAGCTTGCCTTTCTTGACAGTGCTTCCGGATACTTGGAGGATGAAAATGTGTCAGGAAATACAGTCGTCCATCTCCCGTTCTTAGAGGATGAACTGTCGAACGGAATTATTAATGCAAAGAACATGGTCAACGAGCAACGTTCTGAGCTAAAGGAAACGTTACATAAGATTGATGACCTTGTCACGATTCAGCCCTTTAGTAAAAATCCGTTTTATTCAGCAATAAACGATGCTGATCGAAAGCTAAGGCGAGCAAGAGAAGCTGTTCAGAAAGTGGATCATCAATTAGAATCAGAGTATCAATCATCTGAAGCCAACCAAGAGTATGTCCGTGATTTCTTTCAGCAGATATGCAAGATAGACCTATTTCTAATTTGCTGCCGTATGCTCCGCAACATCGATTAGCCGCAGCAGGAGCTTCTGGTGGAATTCCGCACAGTGCAGTAAATGGCGAATGGTTACGGAATCAATTAATGACCATGGCGAAGAAGGAAAGTGATTTTAATAAATCTCCCTTTAATGGGGAAAGGATTAATGAGTCTTCTTTGCAGAATAAGGATACAGGTAAAGGTGATAAGATAGCTAGCGAAGCTTTAGGAACTAGAACTGCTAATAAAGGTGTAGTATTTGGAGATGAGTGGGATGATTTTCTTAAAGGAAAATATGGAGTTGATAATGTAGTTTGGGAAACTGAAACAATTTATGAAATTAACAGATTGGAAAATGTAGATAATTTTAGGTCAGGAGCTTTGGAACATATACTTGAAGGCGAATTGAATGCTCGAGGAAGGGCTGTTGGTTTTCATTATGAAGGAATGCCTACTCAGAAAGGCTCTATTGTTATTGGAACTGAGTCTTTACCTAACTCAAAAGGAGTTTATACTGCAATGGTAGAGGTTGATGATGTAGTGAAAAGTGCAAATTCATCCTTTTTCCCTAAAGATTGGAATCTGCAGCAAATAGTTAATGGTATTAATGAGGCGTATGTAAATAGACAGTTTATCAGTGGTAATAGATATAGTGGTGTTTTATCGAATGGTTTAGAGATACAAATGTATTTGGATTCAAGTGGGAATATAATATCTGCTTTTCCAATATATTAATTATAAGGAGATTTAATTAATGAAATTTTATTTTAAACAGAGAGAGATACATGGTCAGTCAAAAATAATTACGATTTTTGAGGATGAAAAATATATTAGTTTAGAAGATATTTTGAATTTTGAATTGATTTCTGTTGACGAAATTATTGATAAAGTCGATTCTGTTATGTTGGGTAAGAGCTCTTTACAAGAAATAGGAAATGAAAGATGTTTAATTAGTGTTACTAAAGATGGTATTGAAATATCAGATTTATTTGAGGGAATAATTGATGATGACGAACTTTATCCAGTAGTTAAACTATCAAATGATGAGTTTAGGAAGTTTTTGCTTAATTGGAAAAAACAAAAAGAAAGTTTTATGTATTCAACGGATAATTTATAGAACACTAAATTTATTTATAATTTTATAGAAACTCTGTGTTCAAATAAAACAATGAAATTGCAAGATACTTTTTAGAATCAGAAACTCATTACGTAAAGCACTTGATTGTCTTTAGGCAAACAGGTGCTTTTATGTTTTTATCAATGGACAAAACTCTCTAACAAGGGGATTGTCTCATAGAGAAAGTAAAACGATAAATTGGCCAATGTTTGAAGATGATGTTTACCCACCAAATCCTTTTAAAAGAAGGGAAGAGTAGATATGTCACAGTGGAAAGACTTGTTGATAGAAATAGAAAAAATGAAGAAAAATATGGAAGTTCGCTTAGAAATCCAGCATCAGATACAGAAATTATAAAAATGAAACAAACTATTCAGCAGAAATTAGGAAACATTGTATTACCTGGGTCATATATTCAATTTCTAAAGAAAATAAATGGATTAGACTTTAATGGATTAGCAATCTACGGTGTTGATGAAACTCTACGTGATAAGGAAGTAGATGAAGAGGTTCATGGATTTATTGAGATAAACAAGCTTTGGTATGAAAATGATTGGCAAAAGCAATATATATTTTTTGGCGACTCTGATACAGCATGGTATTGTTACGACTTAAAAGAGAGTGTATATGTAGAACTTGATAAACCCTCAGGAACTTTGATTAAGTCATTTGATAGTTTTGATTCCATGTTGAGTGATGCACTTGAAACAATTCTTTTGTAATGAAATTATATGCTTAGGAAAAGTCTTTCTTATGGTTGTGAAAGAATTTATTGATAGAACTTAGTTGAGTCAAACCAAGACGAACTTTTACTTGGTGTTATTGTTAGGAGTAAGAAAATAATTGTTAAAATGTAACCTTGATTGGCAATATGCCTTTCAAGGTTTTTGGGTATATATATTGCTATGG
The DNA here is from genome assembly GCF_017832095.1 of Bacillus capparidis. Classification (NCBI taxonomy): domain Bacteria; kingdom Bacillati; phylum Bacillota; class Bacilli; order Caryophanales; family Bacillaceae; genus Bacillus; species Bacillus capparidis. The sequence continues at coordinate 571,219 of NZ_JAFDST010000002.1, read as the reverse complement.
TTAAAAAACTGAAATTGATCAAATAGTCATGAAGGTTTTATCTTCTTAGCAGGACAGTTGATTATAGATGAAAATTCTTCTATTGTAATCTTTTTAGCACAATAAGTCTTGTTGACTTTTAGCAGTTTTTATTTCATATTTAACTTAGTAAGTACTTAGTAAGTTAAGAACTATTTAGGAGTGATCGCATGGAAAAAACACTACGTCAAATACAAGCAGAAGAAACTCGAAATAAACTTTTAACTGCCGCTCTAAAGTTATTTTCTCAGAAGGGATTTAAAGAAAGTACAGTAAAAGAAATTGGTAAAGCCGCGGGAGTCACTGATGGATTAATTTATCACTATTTTAAATCTAAAGACGAATTGCTTAGTGCTGTCCTTGAAAAGTATACCGTTAACCGTTCTCTTAAAGACTCTTTACCTGACTTTAACGAGGAACAAACTCTTCATGAACAACTGACTATATATTTCAAGTTAATGTTCAAATATCTTCGAATGCGTCAAGATTTTATTGTTATGTGTTTTTCAGAAGCACAACGTAACCCTAAAATTCATGAAAAATTATTAGAAATTATTCAACAAGGGTGTAATCAGCTAGAAGAGTTTATTATCGGAAGAACTGACAAGAAAATAGATCAGGTGACAATACAAAATCTTGTTACATCATTTTTTCTTTATTTTATTATGTGGGGAAGGTTTTGCGAAGATGACACGGCTATAAACTATCACCTAGAGCAAAGTATCAAGGATTTTTTAAAAACGATAAAGTAAAGTCAAATGTAAAGGAATGAAAAGAAATGAATACTTTTCATAACGGTGTTCTTATCGTAGGTGGAGGTCCAGTAGGTTTAGCCCTTTCTCTTGTATTATCAAAATATAAGATTCCTTCTCTCATTCTTGAAGCAAGAGATGAGCCTACATCAAAGGATGAATCAAGGGCCATTACATGGATGCCAAGGGGAATGGAATTTCTAGAATGGTTGGGGATATTTAGTCATTTCAATGAAAAAGGAGTACGGCGGATTTTACACCAATTTGAGAATCAACGTGGAAAACTTCTTGGGTGGTCGTTTGATACACTGGAGACTCCCTATCAATTTTCTCTTCAATTACCCCAGCACGATACGGAGGTAATACTCGAAGACATTGCGAGAAAAACAGGAATCGTAGAAATTCGCAGGGGTCATAAGGTATTGGGTGCTGCTCAAACAAAAGATAAAGTTACCGTTAAAGTTCAAAGTAAAGAAGGGTCATATGAACTGTCCGCCCCTTTGGGAGTTGGATGTGATGGAGCGAGTAGTGTCATTAGAGGCAAGTTAGGAATCGATAAAACTTGGAGAGATTACGGTATGGATTCTGCAGTTGCAGATTTTGAAATGGAATGTGGTCTTCCTAAAAACATTTCGAATATTGTTTTGGACCCTTACAGACCTTACGGATTTTTTTATTTTGCACCCAGGAGATGGCGTTTCATTTACCGCATAAATAAAGGTGAGAGTCGGGAAGAGGCAACAAGTGCGGATTTTATAAGCAAGTTATTAAAAGAAAGGTTACCGGATGCTAATGTCCGCCAGATGCTTTGGGCGAGTGCTTTCCGTTTAGGACAAGGACAAAGCCATACTTATAGAAAAGGGAGATGGCTTTTGGCGGGGGATGCTGCTCATGCGATGGGGCCTTCTGCTGGAGCTGGTATGATGGTAGGAATACTCGGTGCCTGGCGTCTTGGATGGAGGCTTGCATTGTCACTGAAAACGCACAAAGATTTCAGTGCTTTTTTGGATGATTACTCTGTAGAACAAAGAGTGGGGGCAAGTGAAATCCAAAACAATAATGCACTGATATTCCGGAATATCGCGATTACCAATCTATTTTTAGCCGAAGGACGTTCGCTTTTGATAAAAACGATTTCCAATTTATCCGCCATTGGGAAGAAAGCGATGGAAAAGGAGGCACTGCTTAGCCAAATACTTCCTGTTGATCACTCATTTGATCAGATTAGGCCAGAAGGAAGCATTTCCTTGAAAAAGTTTGGAAAATGGGTAACGGGCAAAAGGGTTCCCTATATTTTAGAAGAAACAGATTTTCACCCCCTAAGAAAAATGGGTCTGGAGCATTCACTAATTTCTATTGGTCGATATCAACCTGAAGAGGAAAAAAGGTTATTTGCTGATATTTATAAAGGTATAGCTTTTCCGGTTAATAAAGATTTGCTAATTCCAAATAAAAATTCTAAATATCGAAATGGATCACAAGCCTACATATTCGCACTTGTAAGACCGGATCAACATATAATATCTATATTTAAAATAAAATAATAAAATTACATCTGTGTAAAAAAGTTCTGTCTTCTTCATCGAAGGATATATTTACAGCAAAACAACTTAGAGATATTCATATTGGTGAACCAGAATAAAAGGTAACTTGGTATCATCATCATAAAATACGGACACCGTGGCTTCAATAACTGGATCATTGCAGGAGTGTATTTTAAAATGAACGAAATTCCAGAAGAATGGTTGAAAAAAATAGTTAGAAAGCAAGACATTGATGAGTTAATTAAAAAATTCTATGAGTTTTGTACTAATAAAGCAATTAAAGAAGAATACGGAAGTCTCTAAAGATTAGGCAGTAGTCGCAGCGTGAAGGAATGGAGATAGCACCTCGATTGATAATGTTATTCATTTTTAAAAAAGTATGATCAGAAGTACCTCGAAATAAGGTTACCTCGTTTTTTAATCCTTAGCGTTGCACTCATAATACATAATACTCAAAAAAATAACAATGGATTTTTCATCTTATTGATAGAAATATCTATTCAATAAAGAATTGACTAGAAATTATGACGAGTGTATGATAGACAAATAAAACATATATGATAACTAGGAATTAAAGCGGTTAGCTGAATGAAGGGGGATTATTGTGGCGTTAAAGCGTAAATTGAGAATTGGAACAATGTTAAATGGGTCAGGAGGGAATATGTCATCCTGGCGCCATCCTAAAGCAGTGGCGGATGGAAGCATTAATATTGGGCACTATCGAAAACTTGCCCAAAAAGCAGAAGAAGGAAAGCTAGATTTCCTATTCGTAGCCGATGGCCTTTACATAACCGAGCAAACCAGGCCTAATTTATTGAATCGTTTTGAACCAATTACACTAATAACTGCATTGGCAAGTGCGACTGAGCATATTGGAGTGGTAGCTACTTTGTCTACTACCTATAGCGAACCATTTACAGTTGCCAGACAATTTGCGTCAGTAGACCATATTAGCGGAGGGCGTGCGGGATGGAATGTGGTGACTTCACCTCTTGAAAAATCCGCAGCTAACTATAATAAAGGTTTGCATCCTGAGCATGATTTGAGATACAAAATTGCCAGTGAATATTTAGAAGTTACAAGGGGTCTTTGGGATTCATGGGAGGATGATGCTTTTATCCGGGATAAAGAGTCGGGCGTCTTCTTTCATCCAGAAAAGCTGCATCACTTACATCATAAAGGTGAGTTTTTTTCTGTCGAAGGACCGCTTAATATCGGTCGATCCCCGCAAGGCCATCCGCTTATTTTTCAAGCAGGATCATCAGAAGCGGGGATGTCATTTGCTGCTCGTGAAGCAGACGCGATTTTCACCAGGCATTTGACACTAAAAGATGCACAGAAATTCTATAAAGATGTAAAAAACCGGGCAGATAAAGCTGGCCGCGATAAAAATGACCTGTTTGTTTTCCCTTCTATTACTTCGTTTGTCGGTGAAACTGAAGCAGAAGCTATAGAAAAATATCAACAAGTGACAGAGCTTGTTGATGAAAAAGCTGCACTGGATTATTTGGGGCGTTACTTTGATCATTATGATTTTACGCAGCACCCGCTTGACGAGCCTTTCCCAGACATTGGAGATTTAGGGCGCAACGGATTCCAAGCAACAACAGAACGGATTAAGCATATTGCAAAAAACGAAAATCTAACATTACGTGAGCTTGCCTTTAGAATTACAACACCTAAGGATGACAATGTTTTTATTGGTACGGCTGAGCAGGTAGCTGACTCCATTCAGGAATGGTTTGAAGCGGAAGCAGCAGATGGCTATGTACTCGGTAATCAAATTCTGCCGGAAGGACTTAATGATTTTGTTGATAAAGTCATTCCAATTTTACAAAAGAGGGGCCTATTTCGTACAGAATATGAGTCAACTACTCTACGAGGAAATTTAGGTCTGGATGTCCCGCGGAATCGTTTTGTATCTGCGCAGGATAAAGTACATAATCGTTGATAGAACGGATATATCGCTATCATTAAACCTACTATATTAATGAGTTTAATAAGATTAAATGACTGAAAGAAGGAAAGATTCATGAAACTAAGTATATTAGACCAAACTCCGATTAGCGAGGATGAGATGCCAAAGGATGCCTTTCTTCATACGATTGACCTGGCTCTAAAAGCAGAAAAATGGGGGTATCACCGTTTCTGGGTATCAGAGCATCATCATTCACCGAAAGTGGTTGGATCAGCTCCAGAGGTTTTGATCTCTTACATTTTAGCTAATACGAGCAAAATTAGAGTTGGATCAGGTGGGGTTATGCTTCAGCATTACAGTCCTTATAAAGTAGCAGAGGTCTTTCATGTGCTAGAAGCTCTTGCACCAGGAAGAGTCGATCTTGGAATTGGCAGTGCTCCTGGTGGTCTTCCTCTCTCTACTGAGGCGCTGCAGCAGGGGAACAGCGGTAAAACTCTTGAAGAAAAATTGCTGGAATTAAGGCAGTTTCTACACGGCACTGTTCCTGCTGAACATAATCTTTATGGGCTGAAAGCTATTCCTGAACCAGAAAATTCACTTGATTTTTATTTATTAGGAACAAGTCTTAAAAGTGCAAAAATCGCATCTGAATTTGGCAGTCCTTATGTATTTGCCCAATTTATTAATAGTGATAGTGATGAGCTTGAGGCAGCAATTCAACAATATCGTTCTTCGTATAAATTTCGCAGTGCTGAGAAATCTGCTTATGTTATTTTGGCGGTGTCTGTCATTGTGGCTAGTACAGATGCTGAAGCGAAAGTGCTGAAAAGCAAGGAACAGCATGTAAAAATCACTTTTGAAGATGGGACAAAGATTAACGTGGACGACATACAAAAAGCAGAAGAATTTGTACGTCAGTCTGAAAAACTGGCAAAAATTGAAGTGAAGGAAAAAACGGTAATCGCTGGTTCACCTTCAACAGTATACGAAGCTCTTGATGAATTAAAAAAGAAGTATCAAGTGGATGAGTTTATCATTGTCACAAAAATCCAGGATCGTAAAAAGCGGCAGCGGTCCTATGAACTGTTGGCTGATGAAGTAAAAAGTAAATCAAAGTCTACAGTATAAACAATAAAAACATACCTTTAGGAGCGAATACTCTGTGAAAAAACGAAATTTCATACATATAACATTAATTTTATTTATTTTTATTCTTATTCTTGCAGCATGCGGCCAAAGCGGGGAATCCAACTTGGCAGGAAAGCAAGAAAAAGCAGCAGAGGGTAATAAAGTGATTCGGGTTGGAACAAGCGGAAAAACGATTCCCAGTTCCTATTATGATGATAATAAAAAGTTGGTTGGCTATGACATAGACGTTATTAATGAAATAGCAAAACGAAGCGGTTATAAGGTTGAATACACAGTTGCAGATTTCAGTGGTTTATTTGGTTTAATCGAAAGTAATCGAATTGATACGATAGCCAATCAGGCTGAGATCACTCCCGAGAGGGAAAAGAAATTTAACTTTACGGAACCATATGTTTATTCAGCGTGGCAGCTGGTTGTACGCGGTGACGATGATAAAATCCGATCACTAGAGGACTTAGACGGAAAGATAATCGCACAAGGGATGGGAACCGCAAAGGAAAAATATTTAGAGGATTATAAGAACAAACATGGCATTGATTTTGATCTGAAATCATACGAGGATAGCGGCGGCATTTTTCTTGATATCGTAAACAAGCGTTTGGATGCTAACCTTGTAGACTATCCAAGCGGGCTTATAAAAATTGAAAAATCAGGACTTGATTTAAAGTATGCGGGGGATCCGTTTGAACCCACTGTGTTCGCTTTTCCTTTTAAAAAAGATAATCAAGAGCTTCAGAAGCTTTTTGATGAAAAGCTGGCTGAGCTTAAAGAAGACGGCACATTGAAAAAGCTTTCAGAGAAATGGTTTAAGCTGGACGTGACGAAGCCCTTAGACATTGATTGAGAAAGGAGAAACGAATGGATTTTGATTTTAAGTATTTAATAGAGATGTTTCCTCTTCTGATACCGTATGTGCCTATGGTATTAATAATGGCTGTGTTATCTACTTTTTTTGCTATTGTATTAGGGCTTTTGCTTGGATTGATTACTAAAAGCAAAATACCTGTGCTGTATCAAATTACACTTGTCTATATTTCTTACTTTAGGGGAACTCCTTCTCTAGTGCAGATCTTTCTGTTTTATTTTGGTTTGCCGCAGCTGTTTCCGCAATTCGCTTTTATTAATGGTTTTACAGCTGTGATTATTGCTCTCAGTTTAAGAAACTCAGCTTATCTCTCAGAAGTCTTTCGTTCTGCATTATCAGCAGTAGAACGCGGGCAGATGGAGGCGGCACTTTCTGTAGGAATGACGAAATGGCAGGGGCTTCGCAGGATAGTCTTTCCACAAGCAACCCGAATAGCCATCCCTCCTACCGGAAATTTCTTTATTATGATTATTAAAGAAACCTCACTTGCATTTACTATTGGATTAACAGATATGTTTGCCCAGGCAAAGCTTGCTGCAGCAGGAACATATAATTTTTTTGAAAGCTATCTAGCTGTTGCAATCATTTATTGGGGACTTACTGCATTGTTTGCTTTCATTCAATCATTGTATGAAAAAAGATTAGATAAGCCTTATGAACAGGGAGTAGCTGTTTAATTAATCGGTGGATTAGACAAATCAATCAATAACAAAAGGTCGTAAGGAGGATAGAGCTTGCTATGGAAAAATTCCGATCGGCTGAAGTTAGTGATGCAAAGATTCTGTTAGATCTAACACAGAGAGCGTACAGGCCAATTCGAGAGCTCGGCATCACATTTGATACTGCATATGCAGATTTGGATTTTGTTAAGAAAAATATTAAAGATAATCTTTGTTTCATCTTAGAATCAGAAGAAGGAGAGGTTCTGGGCACCATCTCTTTGCGCATGCCTTGGGGTGACCATCCGGGACCATTTGGAGTCCCTCATATCTGGTGGTTTGCCGTTGATCCTTTAGTAGGAGGAAGTGGAGTAGGATCGAAATTGCTGAAGTGGTGCGAGGAGAGTGTAGTGAGAGATCTTTTGAAAAGCCCGGCGGTCTCACTTGGAACAGCTGATAATCACCCATGGCTGGTTCAGATGTATGAGCAACGAGGCTATCGCATCCTCTCCCGCCGAGATTCAGGTAAGGGTTATGGAATTGTATCCATGAAAAAAGAATTGTTATAGCAGATAAATCAATGGAATCATAGTGTTGTTTTTAAATATAACTGAGAGTCTAACATCATGATATTAAAAACCCTTCCAATTGGAGGGGCTGCTTTATGTCCATAACGGTAAAAAACTCAAACATTATTGTGGAATAAATTTACCTACGGCTCAAATCTCTAAGAAATGAATACGGTCCAGGGACGGTATCTCAAAGGCTCGGATACCGGTTCCACCAAAAGACCCCTCATTAGACCAAAGCGCACACCGGGGTGCAAATGTGATGTTATCAAATTCCAAGTCTTCGGTGACTTCGAAGCCGGTACCGGAAAGAAATCGATTGGAAGTTTCATTGCCTGCTGTATCCGTCTGAACAGTATAAACCCGAACGTCATTAAATTCATTTCCAAGATTTATGACTAGATTAAGCCATAGGTTTATTCCGTCAGATTCAACGCCAGTAACCCTACTGGAGAAGCCATCTTGTGGAGGTGTTTGGAAACTGTTAATGAATGAACCGTCCTTACGGATGTTGTATACAGATCCCCCTAAATTCGTGCTAAAGAAGAGCGTATCAGTAGCCGGATCAACGGTAATACCACTAACGAATCCAGGAAATCTGTCATCCGGGTCAAGTGGAACTGTGTCACTATAGTTGATTGTATCAAGGACAGCCGCCTCATCCCCTGATATGGAGATTTTATCTATGTCAGAAGTTCCTTCGAATCCACCAGCCCAAAAAACGCCTTCCGTGCTGTCAAATTTCAGAGCACCGTAATCAATGCGTGTAGGGATGGATGATACAAATGTACCTGTAGTGGTCACCCTGTGGATATTTCTATCTCCAACCCTTGTGAGATAAAGAAACTGACCATCAAAAGCAACAGCACGGCCGAAACCACGGGCTTCGATGGGAGCTTGAAATTCGCGAAGAATATCTCCTAATGCCATTTGTTAATTCCTCCTTCATTGATCTCATGATATGGAAGGTCTGACATAGTCCTTTTTTCCAACCGTTATTGTATTGTATGAATCTATTGATGTTGTGCTTCTCTATCATTGAATAAGAATTGTAAGAAATGGATTGGACAGTAGTCGCAGCGTGAAGGAATTGAGATAGGAAATGAGAAAGGTATTTATAATGGCCGTTTTTTTAATAGTAGATGTTTCATTGCATTCCAATGGAGTGTTAAAAACGCAATAAAATATTTAGTTCCTTTTAACTGCACCTAGATTGATCGTAACGAAACTCCCCCCGACCATAGTCACTTCCTAACAGCCTTTACACTTTATTAACCGATTATTTATATCAATAAAACAATGGTATGATCTAATAAAGGAGCTAAATAATGTAAAGGAGGATTATGATGAAAAGACGATTGTTGACTTTCGCTTTGCCAGTCGTTGTTACTCTTATTGCGTTTTTTGGTCTGTTTCCGAACACTTCATTTGCTGCTACATACAATGCTACCATTGATAGGGTGGTAGATGGTGACACAGTTTATCTTAATGAAACTATCAATGGGACTTACAAAGTAAGAATGCTTTCAATCGATACTCCTGAAACCAATTATCAAGGAGAAGCTCAAGAGCCATGGGGTACTGAAGCTAAAAATTATTTGAATCAACTTCTTCCTTCTGGAACTCAAGTAACGATCGAAACTGATGCTGAGGAAACCGATGCTTACGGCCGGTTGCTTGCTCACGTTCATAAAGGCTCTTTAGATGTAAATGAAGAGATGGTTCGTCAGGGGCATGCCGCGACTTATTATATTTGGCCAAATATGCTTCATTTTGAGGAGTACCAGCAGGCTTATTTGGAAGCGAAACAAAACGGCCGGGGAATTTGGGATCCGTCTAATCCTATGCAGGAACTGCCATTTGAATTTCGTGATCGTGTCTCTGGACAATCTCAAGATAAGTATGTAGGAGATTTCTATACAAATAAGTATGTTGTACCTAGCGATTATCAACAAATTCCGATTGAGAACCGCGTGTACTTCTTTAATGAGTCAGATGCTCTTTCTGCTGGATATACAAAAGAAGGTTCATCTGGAGGCGGTGGAGAGATTTCTGATGAGCTGGTAATCAATGAGGTGCTTCCTGCATCCGGGACTCAATATAGCAAAGAGTTCGTCGAAATTTATAATCCTACCGATTCTGCTGTTGATTTGTCTGGATATATTCTTGATGATTATGTCGATGCTGGTTCTGCGCCTTATACGATTCCAAGCGGCACGACGATTCCTTCTAAAGGATACTTTGTATGGGAACCAAGCAACTACTATAATAACTCTGGCGACGACGTGACTTTAAAAACTCCAAATGGGGCAGTCATTGATCAGTATCACTACGGTTCTGCTTCTGCGGATAAATCCTGGGTACGTCTGCCGGACGGAGGAAGCTGGTCTTCCACAATGGATTCTACGCCGACCAAGGCAGCTTCTAACAATTAATCAAAAGACTGAACATCGTGTTTTGCTGCTCCTTAAATGAGGCTCATTTAAGGAGTATTTTTTATCCCATCGAATTTTTTTCTTCACCAAATATCCTCATTGAAATAGGGGAGAACCGGAAATGTTTTTTTCGAGGAAGATCAGCGGGGGAGAAGTGATTTGCCCCCGCTGATTGAAGCTTCATATTAAAGTGATCCTCTTCACATATTACACCATAAAATACTGGTATCTCGATCCGATATCAAGGACTGAGAGTTTGGCAGTGACACCGGATTCAGGGAAGTTCTTATTCGTGATAACCAGCTTTCCTGATTCCACTGAAAACGTTGGACCGTAATACATTGCGGCGTTGTGATTTTTGTGATTCGCTAAATTGGTGACTGTCCCTTTATCATCTCCGACATTTCTGTATACAAGCAGCGTATAGGCATAGTTGTAGTCAGCAGCTTGCAAGTAGATGGTGATAATGGAAGATACTCCGTTTGTAACGGCTATCGTCTCATTGGCACCAGTCGTTAATTGAAATAAGTGCTGGCTTTTTTTAGTTTGGACATTGATGGTTCGGTCAGGATTGACTTGCACTCTGTCACATAAGACCAGGTTTCCGAGCTGTGATTGATCGTCAAGCGCTGATACGGCACCAATCAAATAGACAGGACTGTCTTTTTTAGATACCATTTCCACTTTATATCCGGAATCGCCGTGATCAAAGTTCTCGATCGAAATCGTTCCGTAAAAGGTGGCAGGTTCATTCCCGTCGTTTTTAATAATCGGTGTTTGACCTCTTGTCCAAATGTTGAATTCCAATGGGGCGTTAAACGGAATACAGTTTTCACCAATCCTGATTTTAGGCTCTGTTTCCTCTGCACCTTGGTTTATCGTGCAGCTTCTAATTCCGGTGCCGTGAAAGCTCTCGACGTTGTTTGATTGCTTGTACTCGACAGCTGTTTTGCAGGAGCCTCTGAAGTCGCAGTGTGAAGCGGTACATGCTTCCGTGAATTCTTGTAAGATCTCATTATGAAACAAGATACCCACCTTGTTCAGCTCAAATTGGCAAAAGTCGACACGAAACCCATTGACTCCGGCAATTTCGATTCCGATTGAATTCTCGTTTCCGTGAAAACCAACGCCAAACAGCATTCCACCAGTCATCATACCCCAGCCGCCATGTACTTTGATTGCCGGTTTACCAGCAGGAAGGTTTTCGCCGTTAATCACGGTGCGGCGGAATCCTTTTCCGAAGATCAGAGGCTTTTTATCGCCGCTGTCTATCAGAATTGTATCTGAAATCACATACGGTTTATTTTCATTAAGATGAATCGGAATCCAGCCTTCATTTTCCGATGCATTAATCAATCGCTGAAGTCTTTTCGTGTCATTGGTTTCTCCATCTTTCCGAGGAAAATCCGAACTCTTTACGCCGTCAATATTCGAATAGGCTTGGGCCGTTTCAGTTTCGAACATTCCGGGAATCCCCATTGCACCCGCCGATAGTGCCAGTGCGCCTGCACCTACTCCTCCAGCTTTTAAGAAGTCACGTCTGTTGTATCGATTTTCTTTTTGATTCGTCATAAAAGTACCTCCCAGTACGATGATTTATTGATTTTAAGTAAAATATTCTCACGACTTGTTCTAAGGACTCTATGATTTTCTGTTTGACATCAATTATGCTGGCGTTTTCTCAACATTAATTAATATGCAGTGTTAGAATATTGCTCCGATATCAAGAACGGAAACATAGGCACTGACAACGTCTGCAGGAAAGTTGTTATTCGTAATGACTAGTTTCCCTGTTTCTACTGAAAAGGTTGGGCCGTAATACATAGCGGCATTATGGTTTTGGTGAAGCGATAAGTTAGTGACTGAGCCTTTATCTTCCCCATCATTGCGATGAGCAAGCAGCGTATAGGAATACTCGTAATCTGCTGCTTTTAAGGATACGGTAATAATGGAAGATATTCCGCTTGGAATAGAAATTGTTTGATTAGCGCCTGTCGTTAACTCAAACACGTGCAGGCCGTTTTTTCTTTGAACGCTGACGGTTCGGTCAGGGTTTACTTGTACTCCTTCACACAAGACTAAGTTTCCGAGCTGTGATTGGTCGTCAAGCGCTGATGCGGCTCCGATAAAATAGACCGGTCTGTCGTTTTTGGAAACCAATTCTGTTTTATATTGGATATCGCCTTGACCAAAGCTCTCGATGGAAATGTTCCCGTGGAAGGTCGCAGGCTCTTTTCCTTCGTTTTTAATAATCGGTGTTGTCTTTCTTGTCCAAATATTAAAATCCAATGGGGCGTTAAATGGGAAACAGCCTTCACCGATTCGGATTTTAGGCTCTGTTTCCTCTGCACCCTGATTAATCGTGCAGCCTTTAAGGCCGGAACCGTGAAAGCTCTCAACGCCGTTTGATTGCCGGTACTCAATTGCTGTATTGCAGGAGCCTCTAAAGTCACAGTCAGATGCGACGTTATACTCTGTAAATTCGCTATATCTCTCATTATGAAACAATATGCCAATCCGGTTAATCTCGAACTGGCAAAAGTCGATGCGAAACCCGTTTGTCCCGGCAATTTCGACTCCGATTGAATTCGAGTTTCCGTAAAATCCAATTCCGTACAGCCTTCCGCCAGTCATCACTCCCGAGCCGCCGCTGACTTTTATCGCTGGTTTACCTGAGGGAAGTTTTTCGCCGTTAATCACGGTTCGGCGAAAGCCTTTTCCGGAAATAAGTGGCTTTGTATCGCCGCTGTTGATATGAATCGTGTCTGTAATGACATATGCATTGTTTTCATTAAGATGAATAGGAGCCCAGCCTGCTGCTTCCGAGGCATCAATCAATCGTTGAAGTCTTTTCGTATCATCGGTTTCCCCTTCATTCCGGGGGAAATCAGAGCTCTTTACCTCTTCTATTTTCGAAGCGTCCTGGGTTGCAGCTTCTGACTTGCCGGGGAATACCAATGTTCCAGCCGCCAGTGCACCTACGCCAATTCCACCTGCTTTTAAAAATCCGCGTCTGTTATATCGATTACTCATGAATAAGCCTCCTGCTACGATGATTTATTGATTTTTAGCTGTAAATAATGCATGAATGTTCTCGTTTGCTTTCGTATTGGCTGTTTGAATGTTTCCTTTTTCAATGACAATGACCTGATCAGCTGCTTGAATTGCAGACAGCCGATGAGCGACGACGACAATAGTCACTTGTTCTTTTAATCGATGTAAGGACTCTAATATGATTTTTTCATTCTCGGTATCAATTGCGCTTGTTGCTTCATCTAAAATCAATAGGGACGGTTTTCTAAGTAGTGCTCGGGCAAGAACGATTCTCTGACGTTCTCCGCCTGACAGCCGCACACCTCTGTCTCCGAGACGTGTGTCCAGTTGATCCGGCAGGGCTTCGACAAAATTCGCGGAAGCGGCACGCAATGCCTCCCATAGTTCTTCCTCTGCAGCCTCCGGTTTAACGAGAAGCAGATTGTTCCGAATCGTGTCGTTAAATAAAAATGGGTCCTGCGGAACATAGCTAATTGACGGCTTCAGCCGGCTCATCATTTCTTCCGTCATTACTTCCTCATCCACTCGAATCTCGCCTTTTTCCGGTTGGTTCAGCCCCATTAAAAGATCGATAAACGTGCTTTTTCCCGCACCTGATTGACCGGCGATCGCTGTCATTTTGTTGGCCGGTATAGTTACGTTGATATCCTGAAGCGTGTATTCTTCAATTGCAGGATTGTAACGGAAATCAACATGTCTGAATTCAATCGAACGGGTAAGATGAATCGGGTTTCCCTTTGATAAAAGAAAGCTTTGCTTCGCCTCTGCGCATTCCTTTTGCAGTTCGATGATGCTTTGGAACGCTGGCAGAAGAGAGCCCATATTTTCCAGACTCGACTGGATTTTGGCCAGCTGCGGCCATAGTCTGGCAAAGATGACGATGATTAATAGAATACTTGCTGACGGAAGCTTAAGAACTTGAACGGACAGAAAGACGAATGCGGCGATGACGGCCCCTGCGGATATGCGGTACAGAAACGTAGAGTTTGCGCTTAACACGGCAAAATGTATCGTATTTTTCTCCAACCGCCGGCAAAGATCGCGAAATCGGTTGAATTGCTTTTCTTCAAGCTGGTTGCTTTTAATATCTTTGATCCCGTTTAGATCATCTGTCAATTGCCCCATGTATTCATGGGCATATTGAGTCGTGCGTTTTCCCAGCAGATTGGCCTTCTTTACAAGCCTTCTTGAAAAAAGAGCAAGAATGGCGCACGAGCACAGAACAAAGGCGGTCATTTCAAATGACAGCCAAAAGGCGATCGCTAACTGAATGAGTGTGAAAATGACAGATGCGATCAGCTGTAAAAATAGATTCGTTCCAGAACTGACCCGGGCCAGTTCGGTCGTCATCAGGTTGCTCAACTCGGATTTTCTTTTTTTTAAGAAAAATCCCCAATTGGCTTGGATGAGATCCCGATAGGTTTGCAGGCGCAAATTGAGCACGAAGCCTTGCTTGATTTTTGCATTCCATATTGATTGCTGCCTCTGAAACAACCCAGTTGCAATAATAATAAAGAGAAACAAACCTAAAACGATTGGCAAGTTTAATGCTTCCTCTGGGAAAAAGCCGGACACCCATGAAAAAATGGTTCCATTTGCATCCAAGACGCCGATCAGACTCAGCATCGGAATGATTAATAAAATGCCGATTCCCTCTAAAAAGCCGACGGCGACCATACCGAGCAGGTTCAAATAAAGAACGCTGCCTGTGTGAGAGTGCAGGCTTTTAGCAAAATGAAACAATTCCTTCATTATCTACACTCCCTCAAAAGCTTTATTTTTTCTTAGCTTTCGTACAACGACTAAAAAGGGACGGAGCACAAAGTACAAGCCGTGCAAGTATTTCGGTAATTTAATGAGAGCTTCATCTCTTGGACTTGGATAAAACAATACGATTAATAAGGCCAAATACTTTTGCGAAATTGTACCATTCAAAGCAAACAGATACCGCTCATGCTTTGTGCGAATATGCTCGGGAAGCGGAGTTAACACAAGAATCGACGTAATATAAATCAGTGCTTGATGGGCCAATTTATAAGAGCCTAATTTTAGCTGCTTCATCATATTCGCGGATAAAGGCGTTTGAAATAGCTGATGAGCCAAGATCAAGGCTTGCCCGACGAGGATCATGTTCTTAAAATCATTTTTTCTCAACAGCTTGTCCGGGCTTTGCATCTGATCGGCGCATCTATGTATATCATAGAGCCATTTCAAACGAAACCATCCGTGACGAGCTCCGTGGGATATGAGATATAAAAATAAATCCTTATCACCCGGATAGTACACTGGAACGCTTGTCAGCTTCGACTCATTTTTCCGCGCCCACAAATCTTCGAACGAAGGCTCTTTTGCAGGAAACGGGGATAGCCTCCAGTGAATTTCAACGGATGTCTTCCGTTCCTTATGGTGATATTCAAAATGATGCTCCCGCCATTTCACTTCGTTCAGTACGGTATTAGCCTCATCCTTTTCATAGCCGAGCTCAAAAAGCATCTGTTCTGTTCTTTCCAGATCCTCCTTCGGCACAAGAATGTCTAAATCCTTAGATTTTCGCATCGAAATATCACCATACAATTCATGAGCAAGGATCGGTCCTTTTAAATGCAGGGATCTGATGTTGTGTTCATGAAAGGCTTTAGCGACACGGTCCATTTCTCCGCAAAGGTAGAGAATTTTTAGCGTATTGTTTTGATATCTCATTTGCAGCGCGCGAACGACGATGGAAGGAACCCACTTTTCCTTTACAGATTTTAGCTTATGGTAAAGGACAGGATAAAGATGATGATGGTCGGCAAGCTTGATAAAATGATCCCAGTTAGCTGCAGCAAATAAATGCTGATGCTCTTCCAGCATTTTTTCATTTTCTTTCGGAAAATTGTCCAGCTTTAAAAACAACAGCAAAAGCTGCAGCTCATTCGGAAAGCTATCGACATCGATTGCATACTTATCCTTTTTCATGTTGAACAATCTCCTCTTCCTGAGTCTTCCATGCTTTCGCATAGGTTGCGACCACAGTAAACTGATCCATCACATCGTCACCGGTTACGTAAATATCTCCACTCCTAAGCCAGGCGTGGGCTATCATTTTTCCGTTTTCATCCTTGCCAGTCCCAAGGTAAAGGGTGCTTTCAATTCCTCGGCGCTGCAGCATATTCATGCCCGCAAAGGCTCTTGCCAAGCAGTGGGTCTGCCAAGGGGTATGGCGGTGCATCAAGGCGATCGCCCTGGCAACCTGTCTCACTTTTCTTGCTTCCTCCGCATTCGCAGCGAGCGGGGTTTCCTTCATATGAAACCCAAGTGAGGGCGCGACCTTTGAAAAAGGGAGCCAAACCATAACTCTTCCCTTGGCCAATGCGACAACTGCTTCGACGAGCAGTAATTTTTTTGCGCGATTGAGAGCTAAAAATTTTTTTAGCTTTCCCATGCTACATCACTTCTGATCCTTTGCCGGACTGAATCAAGCCTTCCTTCTGCAGGTTTTCCAAAAAGGCGATGACCTGCCTTTCGCATTGCTCGCGGTTGACGTCATATTCGGACTGGAGGTGTGTGACCAAATCACTGACTTTGATCGGCCTGACAGCAGCATCCCAGATCGCGCCGCCAATTTCTCCAAGATTATAATACTTGCTGTTTTTAATGCTCATCATTACTTTTTCTCCATCCATATTGCTGGCGATATATCCTTCGTTTTGCGCAACCACTGAATCAGGAGTGATCTTTTTATCCATGAGTTATACCTCCCTTGAAATTTCTTCAACAACGTGTTCGGCAAGCAGCTGCGCGGTAAACCCTTGCTGCGGCCGCTTCAGATGATAGATTGCCGTGTGCCCCGCAATCTGTGCGGATGTATTGAAATGCCATTCCACTAAATCAAATTTTTGGATAAGAAATTGGCGGAACGTATGCCGGAATAGCAGCTGGATTTTCTCCAAAGGCTTTACTTGCTCAAGGATCACATCCTCGTTATCTGTTTGGACTGAAAGCTCGAAAATGCCTGTAAGCGGTGTGAGCTCTTTACAGAATTCGGCATCTCTAGGAATGGCATATTTTGTTTCCCGATCAGCGAGAGGCTTATAGTCCTCTGTATTCAATGAGAATTCTAGAATGCTGTTTTCCCAGAGTTTTTGCTGAGGATAGGCGGGAATAACATACGGCACACCTTCTTTAAAGGAAAGAGCTATCAAATCATCACTCAATAGCTTGTACCCCTTCTTCATAAAAACGGAAGAGAGGGTCGATTTTCCTGCGCCTGACTCACCTACGAACGCATAGGCTTTTCCGTTCAGAACAATGGCGCTCCCGTGTAAGGGAAGAATGCTGTTCTGCAGAAGAAGCGCGCCCATACAAGAACCCAAAATGTACAAACGGATTTTATCTTCTGTTGATCCCGGCAATGGAGAAATGAAAATGTGCTTTCCGTCTATTACTTGATAGATAGCGTTCCCCGGCACCTTGAATATAAAGTAGCCTTTTTTTGCGACCGCAACCTGCTTTTGGCCAAGAGAATGGGAGTTCCATTCTTGTGAAAGATCCTTATAGCGTATCTCGACATCTATTTTGCTGTCTGGTGCTGCCTGCATAAGCTCCGGCAATGCGATATCACTATTTATACGTAAACCAAACGCCTCATAACAGGGTTTAGTAGGATTATCGATCATTATTTCATTCACCCCTATGCTTGAAAAAGCCCCCATACGTTCTTAGTATAAGGGGCTGATTGTAAAAGTTTTTCTTACCGATTAGCTAGGGTTGGTGATGTCTAAGTCATCGTCAGAGACAATGTCAATGCAAGTAGTACCTTTACCAGCCATTGTTTGATTCATGTTCAATACTTCAAGAGTAGGCTCGTTCCAAGTCTTTTTCATATGTATCACCTCCTTTACTGGATCGTTTTAGAAAGCGATAGAAGATCAAGCTTCTCATCGCAAATCGGATTTCTTTATTAAATGCCTCTTCTACCGGAGGGTTTTTATCCAGTTTTGAAAGAACCGTTTGAATAAAAGGGATGCTGATGTATTCAGCTGCTTCCGGATCTTTTACCATATGATTCAGTTCATTAAGAAAACTTTCCCAATGAGGCGCAGTCCGGTGAATCCAATCCGAAGCCTGTATGCCTCTTGATGTATGATTTAATCGAACCTTATCTGGCAAATATCCTTTCGTTGCCCGTCTGATGAGGGCGCGATCGACGCCGTTTTGAACATATTCTTCAAATGGTACGGACAAGCAAAATCGAACGACTCTCGGGTCGCATGTAGGATCGCGCTCCCACACGCCATAGGCTAACGAAAGCTTTGTTGCCAAATTGCCGTTTTTTGATGGAATCTCAAGGCTCTCCATTTGGTACATTCTTGCCTCGATGGAATCCTTCGGCCCGTTCAATGCAAAGCTGTTTCTTTGTGAAATTTTTTCATAAATATTCGTTTGTTTTGCAAGCTCCGGCGAAATAATCGAGAGCTCCTCGCCAGATTGCTTTTTCCAGTTAAAGGACTCTGCGGCTCGATTCAATAGGATGGACAGGATTCGTTTTCGGCCAATACCTTTGATTTCAGAAAAATGCTTGATTTCTTTTTGCAGCTGATACCATTTCCCTTTTTTCAATAGCTGGACGTAATAATCAAGGGCGGGCCCCCATGAAATCGTATAATTGCCACGTGATCCTGTGAGCAAAATTCCCGCGCCATCGGCTTGGGCATGTTCGTAGCACCCTCTCGTCCAAAACGTTGCTTCAAAATATTTATACGGCATTTCTAATAAATCAAGCCATACGTCTACCTCGGAGAAGGGGCTTTTTCCTTTAAAATCAAGGTAATGGTCTTTAATATTTCCGACATGGTTGACCGTTGATCGAATGTAGGGACGTTCGTCAGCAAACGACCGTTTCGGCGTCCAATCAACAAAATCCTCCGGCGGAATGTAGCTGTAGGTGTACAGCGATTTTCCTTCTGTTCTCAGGTGCTTGGAAGCAAAGCTCGCAACCGAACCAGAGTCCAGACCGCCGCTTAAATGGGAAGCGACATTTTTATAGGTTCTTGTTCTTGCTCGTACTGCTTCTCCAAAGACATCCCGGAAAGCCTCTTCATAATCGCGCGGGTCTTTCAGCCGTAAAGGCTCTGTATCCGCAAGTCTTCCGTATCTTTTCAACTGAAGGCCCTCCGTGGTTACAGTCATGCTGTGGGCAGGAGGGATCTGCCTGATGTCCTTGTAAAGCGTAGATTGAACGTCAGTTGATTCATACATCCTTGACAAGGCTAAAAACTCTGCAAGCCATTCCTTGTTCCATTCTCTTTGAATGTAGTCGAGAGAAAAGAGCGGCTCGATCAAGGTACAAAAGGCAAAACGGTTTAGATCTTTATAATAGTGAAGCGTCCGGCATCCGAGCATATCGCGCGCGCCGAAAATTTTCTTCTTTTTTATGTCCCAGATGATGTACGCAAAATCTCCGAGCAGATGCTTAGGCGAATTCTCGCCCCATTTTGCGTAAGCAAGCAAAATTAGCTTGCTGTCTGTAATAAGCGGCTGGTCACTAGCTTTTATCTGCAGCTTTTCAAACAATTCCTCGCGGTTATCCAATATCGAGTCAGAGGTGATAACTAGCTCTCTTTCCTCATCGTGATAAGGCAAGCGTTCCTCGATCGATTCAGGTGTAATCCACTGGGCATGGCAGCCGAGAAAAACGTTATGATCGTGCCACGTTTGTGTAACATCGGCAGGGAATGGCAGAAGCCGGGTCATGAACTCAGAGCTTTGGAATGGTGAGACAGGTTCTTG
Source organism: Bacillus capparidis (assembly GCF_017832095.1). Taxonomy (NCBI): domain Bacteria; kingdom Bacillati; phylum Bacillota; class Bacilli; order Caryophanales; family Bacillaceae; genus Bacillus; species Bacillus capparidis. The sequence goes on along the minus strand of NZ_JAFDST010000002.1, from coordinate 551,485 downwards.
GTTAAAATGGACGAGACCCAGGATCGCACTCATTTTTTCTGACCCCTTTGCTCGGCCAGGTTTGTCAAAAATCCACTGAAAGGGATAAGCGACTTAAAGCGATTGAATCGAGTTCTTACTGATTGAAGTTCCTGCATAAGCTTTGTTTTTTCTGTCAAGTTCGTTGCCAGTCTTTGCTCTAGTGTTTTAATGGTAATATTCATCTGCTGGATTTCATTAAGAAGCTCCTGCCGTGAATCGGAAGGATGTTCTTCGTTTGTTGTTACATTTGAAAAATCTTCCGACTGCACTGCTTGCATATGATATGCCTCTTCCCATTCAGTTTCAGAATTATTCAAAAATTGCTTCCTTACCTTTTGGATAAACTCATGATCAGGATCTTGTTCAAAGCGGGCGCCTGTGATCTTTTCAGCCTCCTGAAGCTCTTTTTCATAGCCCAATTCACGAAATACATTGGCACCAAGCAGGCGGCAGTAGGCTTCGATTTCTTCCTTCGTTAAAAGGTCCTTCCAGATTTCAATCGAATCTGTGTGAGCTTTCGAATGCTCATATACATTTGGATCACCGACCCCCATGCTGGCAAACATTCTCCCTTTAGAGCTGTCCAGCTGGTCTCCGTATATCTCCATTCCTTCCTCGTAGGACACGTTCAAAAATTCACATAGCTTTTCAACCTCATATTTCGGATTGGTGACGAGCCGTTCATAGGAAAGTCGAAAGGCCTGCGGGTGATCAGTTGAAAAATAATCATAATAGCGAAAAAATCCGACCGTTAAATCAACTATTTTTATATTAAACGTAGGTTTACTAAGTTCTTCGATCAGTGAAAACGCCTTCTTATTCTGGTTTACTTTTTTATAGGAAGCCAGAATACTAAGGGGGTTCCGGATCAGCCAGATTCTCTTAGACTCTGGAAAAAGCCGGTCAATGAATTCTAAAATGTAGTAATACCGCGGGGATTTATCAACGATCAGGCTTGCATTACTTGAATGAAGCAGACCGTTATAAGTCTCAAGGGCAAACGCTCGGGCTGAATCGACAAAGGCATTATCAGTCACCATTCCATTAAAAAAACGGCTGATAATTCTCTTCCCTCCGTACGGACGATTTTCCGGTCGCTTTAAATCATAGAGGCTCATTAAATACCACATTTCTTGGGTTGCAAGCACTTTACTGTGATTTTGCAGCAAAATAGTAGAAAGAGAGCTGCCGCTTCTCGGAACACAGAGAAGAAATACTAGATTCTTACCGGTTTTATCAATCAAGATTTCAGCCTCCTTTACAAAGAGATACAAAGAGATCGTTTGCTAAAAAATGGCATTTCATCCCACGGTTCTACATAATATTCGGTTTCGAATTGCTGTTGAGGTCAGATTACATCAGCTTTCAGGGGTTGTCAATCAGTTGTTCTAATTATAGGATTATAGCCTTAACCCGCTAGGCACAGCGGATTAAGCGGGTCGAATAGGATAGGTCATTAGATCCTTGCGTAATGATTCATCTATGAATATAGGGGTCAAATGTATAAAAAAACGTTGAAATTTATTAAATTGTTATTTCAATTGTTACAAAAAGCAAAGAATTGAAGCAATTTTAAGTAAAAATTAGAATTATTTATGAAATGTTTGGTAGGTCTTTCCGCCGAGTCACTTATGTACTGATTGACTTGAACACGCGGGAATAGAAGGTTAATAAAATAAAATAAAAACCGCTTTTACCAAGAGTTTTTAGGCAGAAAAAAATTTTAATCAACAGCCTAGTTAATCTGATACAGCATTCGGTATAAAGCGGTTACATAGTAGGAAAGAAGTATGTCATGCTAGAGAGGTTTTTTAGGTGCTTCAGTGGCGATGATATAAGGACGGCGGAATTCTTGGGGATCATTCTCGATTCGGCGTGTTTTGTAGAGATTTGTTACAATGAATAGTGCAACGATGATTATGGGAGGCAATTATGAAAAGAGGAATAGGTGCTTTTGCACTGGTGATGATGCTATTCGTGCAGGGATGTGCTGCAAACGAAGAACAATCAGATAAAAATCGGCAAAATTCGGCAGAAGATTCTGCTCCTGACAGCGACGCGAAACAGTCAGAAAAGCTGACGAATGATGAAAAAGCTTCGAAGATCGTATCCGAGCTCGAACAATTGAGCAAGGAAATACTCAATCAATATCAAGACACGAAAATAGACAGCATCAAAGCAAACCAGCAAAACGACAGCACGGCATTTACAGTCGAGGTTAAGCTCTCCTATAACGGAGTCTTGACCCAAAGTACAGTACTAAGCCACGCAGCCGAGCTCGCCCGCCACTTATCCAAATATGAGAACGAAGGTTATGTCAAGAACCTAACCATGCAATGGAAGCTGGCGGATGAAAAAAACTACGGCACAAACCTGATACTCGTCAACGAAGGCGGCGAATTGCGGCTTAAGGACGGAGATTTTGCTGAAGGGGTTGAGTAAGCGGGTAGGATTTGTTTGTGGAAGCGGCTGTGATCGTGACTGCGATCGCGGCCTATTTTTTATTATTAAGAACGCTTCGGCAGCTAATGATGGATATATAGCATACATGGCGGGAAAAATAGAATTTGCTTTGGCAGTTGTTTCTATCCATATGTAAGTAAAACCATTATAAGAATCAATCTCCCTTATCCGCCAGCATCTTCTCCTCGAGTGTTGTTTGTAGAAGTAGATGGTCTGTACATAAAATATCAACTCATGAAAATACGAAGAGGAATAGACGAAGTATCAGCCGTTCAAGTTTCACCAAGGGTGAAGATTAAAATTATCATAAACCTGCTCCTCTTGATCCTATGTTTTTAATTAGGTTTAATATAGAAAATCCTTGTGGACTAATTCTTTATACTGGATGCTTAAATAGAAAACAACAGAGGGTCTTTTGCAGAAGGGTTAAGTGATGAGGTATTAACAAAGTATTTTTTCAAATAACTTTTTACACCTATTTACGGGAAATGATACCCACTGATTGAATTTTTGCTTTATTAAAGTTAAAATAAAACGATAAAAAACCGGTTATAAATTTTACATAAAAACCATTTGTTGTAAGAAATGAGGATTTGATTATGGCTCACACTTCTGAGAGTACAAAAACTAAACGCATTACAAGTAATATTTTCAAAGGTTCAATTGGAAATCTAATTGAATGGTACGACTGGTATGTATATTCTGCATTTGCCATATATTTTTCATCCCAGTTTTTTCCTGAAGGAGACCAGACAAGCCAACTGCTTAACACGGCAGCTATCTTTGCTGTTGGTTTTCTAATGCGTCCATTAGGGAGTCTGCTGATGGGACGTTTTGCTGATCGTTATGGCCGCCGTTCTGCTCTGTCACTCTCTATTACTATTATGGCTAGTGGTTCCTTAATTATTGCCTGTACCCCAAGTTATAGTTCTATTGGTTTGCTATCTCCTATAATTTTAGTTTTTGCACGTTTGCTTCAAGGAATATCTTTAGGGGGAGAGTATGGGACCTCAGCAACTTATCTTTCAGAGATGGCTAGCAGCGGTCGTCGAGGTTTCTATTCAAGCTTTCAATATGTCACTCTTGTAGCTGGACAGATGGTAGCATTAGGAGTCCAAATCATTCTACAGTCCACCTTAAGCGAAGCAGATATGACCTCTTGGGGATGGCGTATTCCATTTGTCATTGGAGCATTAGGGGCGTTAAGTGTTCTATGGCTGCGTCGCACAATGGATGAATCAGAGCAATTTTCTAAGATGGATTCTAAAGCCCGGGAGAATGCCGGCACTATAAAAGCTCTACTGAAGCACCCTAAAGCCGTGTTAACAGTTATAGGACTAACACTTGGCGGAACTGTCGCTTTCTACACTTACACAACATATTTACAAAAGTTTATGGTGAATTCTGTAGGACTTGATAAAGGTGTTGTCACTTGGATTAACTTTATAGCTTTACTAATATTTGTTGTACTTCAACCGATAGCTGGTATGCTATCTGATCGAATTGGCCGTCGCCCCTTATTAATTAGTTTTGGTATTTTAGGAACATTGCTGACAGTACCTTTATTCCTGATGATGAAACAAACGACCAGTCCTGTTATTGCTTTTATTCTAATGACGATTGGGCTTATCATTGTAACGGGTTATACTTCTATTAATGCAATTGTAAAAGCTGAGCTCTTTCCAACTGAAATTCGTGCTCTTGGCGTAGGTCTCCCTTATGGTCTTACCGTTGCCATTTTTGGTGGCACAGCCGAATTTATCGCCTTATGGTTTAAAAGCATTGGAATTGAATCACTATTCTTTTTTTACGTATCTGCCTGTATTGCTATAAGTTTTATTGTTTACTGGCGTATGGGTGAGTCTTCAAAAAGCTCACGTATTGAATCTGAGCTGGAAACTAAAAAATAACCATATAACGGTAAAATATTTTAAGTATAACGGCTAATCGAAATTTTTTTAAAATTTATAAAAATGCGGATTATGCATGACATAATCTATAAAAAACGTTGATATTAATTAAATTGTTATTTCAATTGTTCGAGTATGTGGCTGAGGAAGAGGAAGTGGACGATTTGGAGTGCGCGGGATGTGTACTTCGAATCGTTCTTTTTTTGCTTGGGAAGTGGTGGGTTATGGGATTGCTGGTTTTAGGCGAAGATTGTGTAGATGTAGTGGTGAATTTGCAAGGGTGGCGGCGGGGGTGTAAGTGGTTAAGAAAGTAATTGCACAGATGTGGGAAGGAATTGCACGGTTGCGGTGTATAATTGCACAGATACATGAGAGAATTGCACGGTTAGGCGCAATAATTGCACCGATAAGAGGATTAATTGTACAAATACCGCGCATAATTGCACATTTGGAGGGTTTGGTTGCATTGTTACATGCCCAATCTATATAGGTGCGGAGTGAAGCAGCTGCAAGGAGTTATATTCAATTTAATCCTTATTATATGTATGATTTGATTTTCATAATTTATCTTTCGTTTTCTTCTATGATTTTTTCATATCGCTTCTTTAAAATAAAATCTATCATACTAAGGATTGAAGAAGATCATATGAATTTTCCAAATACCTACATCAATGAACAAGAGATTAAAAACACAGCAATAAAAGTACAAAACCAACTTAAGAAGAGATAATAGGTTCCACTAGATCCCAACCCATTTTTTTTCAAAACATCCTCTAAAGTTTGTTTCCCTCAAAACCACTTTTGTTTTTTTCAACAAAGTTTTGCAGTCTATTAACATTCAGCTAATCTTCACTTGCTATTCTATAGGTAGTACATCTGCTAATGATGAAAAGGTAAGGAGGCTTTATTATGAATGATAATTCTCAAAAAGGATTAAACAGACGCGATTTTATTAAAATTGGCGGGATGAGCACGCTTGCGTTAACACTTGCATCTACTGGTCTTCCTACTGACTTATTCAACTCTAATACGGCTGAAGCCAAAGAACACGATGATGTGAAGCTTCAATTTAATCGCAATGGGAAGTTCAAAGTCGTACAGTTTAATGATTCACAGGATGATGAACGTACTGATCGCCGGACGATTGAATTGATGGAAAAAGTGCTCGATTCAGAAAAGCCGGATTTTGTTGTGCTTAATGGTGACATCATTGAGGCAGGCTGTGATTCAGCTACTGAGATGAAGCAAGCGATGAATAATGTTGTTCAGCCTATGGAAAAACGGAAGATTAAATGGGCTGTAACCTTCGGAAATCATGATGAAGATTCTACTCCAAAGAGCGGTTTAGATGAGGAAGATATGCTTAAGGTGTATCGATCCTACAAATACAATATGAATAAGCCTGGAGAGAAGAACCTTACCGGAACTGGCAATATGAATCTTCTTATAAAGAATTCCAAAGGCAATCGCGCGGCTTTCAATCTTTGGCTGATGGACAGCGGAAGGTATGCGCCGAAAATGATTGCCGGCCAGGACTTTAATGGCTATCCGAAGTGGGATTGGCTCCGTTTTAACCAGGTAAAATGGTATTATGAGACTTCCAAGAAGCTTGAGAAGCAATGGAAGCACAAGGTTCCTTCACTCGTTTTTATTCATATTCCGCTTTGGGAGCATCGCTATATGTGGTTTGCCAGTGTGGACGAGAGAACAGAAGAAAACCATGCCAATGCCGTAAAAAAGCATAATATCGTAGGCGAAAGAAATGAAGACGAATGCCCGGGTCCGATCAACAGCGGCATGTTTTCGGCTATGTTGGAGAGAGGCGATGTGAAAGGCGTATTTTGCGGACATGACCATATCAACACGTACGCAGGGAATTATTATGGAATTATGCTAGGCTATGCAGGCAGCGTAGGGTTTGGTACATATGGCCTTCCTGATGCAGAAAGAAATCGATTGCGCGGTGCCAGAGTTTTTAATTTAGATGAAAATACGGAAGAAGTTTTAGTAGATACCCATATGGTTTTCGCTAAGGATTATGGAATAGACTTAACTGCTAACGATCAAAGTATGGATCCGGCGCCGTTAGAGGAAGAAAAAGTAAATAAATAAGGAGGTAGGATTCATGCTGCAAAATATAGGGATTCCCGGTTTATTTCTGATTCTCGTTATTGCATTAGTCATTTTCGGCCCGTCAAAATTGCCGGAACTCGGACGTGCAGTAGGATCAACATTAAGAGAGTTCAAAAAATCAACTCAAGATTTGGTGTCAGGTGAAGAGGCTGAGGAAAATAAGCCGAAAATCAATAAGGCGAAAGAAACGAAATGAAAAATCGAGAAAGATGTGAGCAGCTTCTTTTGCTTGCATCTTCCTTTTGTGAACTGAGGTGTTTATCCAGGGCTGTTTATCGCCGAAAGCAAAAAAGTCCATTAGAACTTAATACACCGTAAAATAGGTAATATACTTCATCGAGACTAGTAAGTGAGCTAGTCTTTTCTTGACATGAAATTGGAATAAATTAAAAGTATTACAGGGCATAAAGGCTAGTCGAATAGTGAGTTGGAAGATGATACAAGTCTTTAGACTGAAAAAACTCCACCTGAAAATTGACTAAATCTTTTTTGCTTGTTAGGATTGAAAGGGTATTCAATTTATTTAATAAAGGGGTACATAATGGCTGATTTTACTAGCATCGCGATTTTAATTCCTGCCTATAATCCTGATGAGAAATTGACGTTCCTTGTTGAAGGTTTAATCAAGGAAAACTTCAAACATATTCTTATCATCAATGATGGCAGCAAGATGGAATGTGAAAGAATTTTTGACTCCGTATCTTCGTTTAAAGAATGTGAAATCGTAAATCATGCAGTCAATTTGGGCAAGGGACGTGCTTTAAAAACAGGCTTTAACTATCTATTGAATACATACAAAGAACTGACGAAGCTGGTCACAGTAGATGCTGATGGACAGCATTCAATCAAAGACATTAAAAGGGTTGCTCAGAAACTAGCAAATACCCATGACAGTTTAGTTTTGGGCGTCAGAAATTTTTCTGCAGAAAATATTCCTTTTAGAAGCAGATTCGGAAATAAAGTCACTGAAAAGGTGTTTCGTTTTGCGAGTGGCGTTCATGTTTCGGACACGCAAACTGGCTTAAGAGGAATTTCCTATTCCTTCTTAAAAAAGCTGATGAATGTGAAAGGCGAACGGTTCGAATATGAAATGAACATGCTGCTTGAGTGCAAGGCGAACAATATTTCCATAGAAGAAGTTGAAATTGAGACCATCTATTTAGAGGAAAATAAATCGTCTCATTTCAATCCGATCGCAGATTCGATCAAAATCTATTCCGTTTTCTTTAAATACATTTCTTCATCCCTCTTATCTTTTGGCCTGGATATTTTGTTCTTTTCTATCCTTTTAGTACTTTTACAAGGAATTCTTCCTACGTATTACATCATAGGCGCCACAATCGGAGCCAGAGTCCTATCCTCGCTGTTTAATTATATGGTCAATAGAAATCTCGTTTTTCATAGTAAATCAAAGAATACATTAGTTAAATACTATACATTAAGCGTATGTCAGATGTGCATATCCGCACTAGGGGTCTATCTCTTATATCTGTTAATCGGACAAGGGGAAGTCGCCATCAAAATTGCTGTTGACACATTTCTGTTTATTATCAGCTTCTATATCCAGAGAGAATGGGTATTTAAAAAAGTTAGAAAAAATGATGGTTTGATCACAAATGAATAGTTCGCTCATATCGTTTGTTTTCTTAGTCGTGTCATTGGCAGGCTGGGGGATGTTTATCCATAAAAAACTAAAAATCAACGCGGCATTCATCCCTTTATTTCTTTTTTCTTCGATTACCTGCCTGGTTTTCGCTGCTGGTCTATTAAATATAATGCCGCTGATGGTGAGCTTGATTTTTTATGCCGGCATATTGCTCTTTGTACTGTGTATTTATTTACTGGTGAAGAAAAAGTACAGCATAAAAAATCTGCTGGTTCCGTCTTCGCTTGTTTTTGTCCTTTTTTCAGTTGCAATTGTACTTTTATTAAAAGGCTTGATCTTAATTCATTATGATAATTTCAGCCATTGGGGACTTATCGTGAAAGAAATGTTCAGAATCAACGGATTGCCGGACGGAACGACAATGATTTCTTTTCGTAATTATCCGCCGGGAAGTGCCGTTTTTATTTACTTTATCGGTAAGATTATCGGCTATACAGAGAGCCATGCATTAATGGCGCAGGGGATATTAATTGCTGCTAATATAGCGGTGCTGTCTGTCTTCTGTAAATGGAAAAAAATCAGCCATCTATTACTGAGCATCGTTCTAAGTACCGTATTGATAGCAGTCATAAAAAATAACCTTTATAACTTATTGGTCGATACGCTGCTAGGTTTTACCGCTTTATCGATATCAATCATTGCCTATTATTACAGAGCCGATTGGAAAAAGAGCATGATCATTAATACACCTTTGATGATTTTACTCACTCTGATAAAAGACAGCGGAAAATTCTTTTTGATCATTAATATCGTTTTAATTGTGTGGTTGATTTATGTACATTACATAAAAGGCAAAAAACCTAAAATGACACACAGTAAGATACTCGTTTATGCTATGGTATTTATGATTTTAGTTCCTTTGGGATCAAATTTCTTGTGGCTGAAGTATACTCAAAAAGCGTATCCCGAGGCTTCATATTCAAGCAATAAATTCGCTGTAAACATTGACAAGGTCAACAACAATGAGAAGTCGGAGGAGTTTAAGGAAACCCTTGCGCCATCTTTAATTGATGCTGCAGCAAATTTCAATTCGCCTCTTTTTAAAAGCTTATTGCTTTTAAATGCATTGCTTGTAGCCATGGCATTCATCGTTTATTTGTGGAAAAGAGAAAAATCGAAGCGATTGTTCTATCTTTTCTTATTTGGGAACTTGACCTATGTCTTTTATCTGTTCGGGCTCTATTTCATGTATCTGTTTTTAATGCCAGAAGGGGAAGCGAGTAAACTAGCCGGGTTTAACAGATATAATTCGTCGATTGTCATTTACATAGCCGGCTTATTCATGACTTTTATCTCGTATGAGTTCTCTAAGCTATCTAAAAATAAAACGATAAACGCATTCGCCGCATTGGTTCTCGCGGTTTTGTTTGTACTTCCTTTTCAAGACAACCTTGCTGCAGTAACAACAAGGCCGGATGTTGAATCATCACTTAGACTGCAAGTGAAAAATGATTTTAGCAAGGTTAGAGGAAGTCATTCTAAAATTTCTCATGTGATTTATTATAGCCCTCGGAGTAAAAAAGATAGAGGTTATCTGAAATACCTTCTGATGTACGAACAGCTTTCTAATAAGTATAGTATTGTAACAAGCAGCTCTACTGAAAAGGAAAGAAAAGCTCTAAACGATTTAATCAAGAAATCCAGCCATATCGTCGTATTGGATTCAGATCCTAACTTTAATCAATATTTTTCCCAATTCGTATCGACTGACAGGATCGAAGGAGTATATAAAATAACAAATATAAAGAGTGACACTATGATTCATCGGTTGGATTAGGGAGATGAACAGCAAAAACAGTGTAAATTCAAATGTGAATTACACTGTTTTTATATACGGATGACAATTTTTTCTTTCTTAAATCCAGGCACCAGTCGTTGTACCGCATGAAGCTTCCCGGCGGGTATTCCATTTCGTATTCGCAGATGAACGAGAAGCCAAGCTTCCGGCAAATCGCATTCGACGAGCGGTTATTGACGGACGGGAACGCGTGAATCTTCCTGTGCTTTTGCTCCGCACAGGCGATTGCGATAGTCTCTTCTACAGCCGCGGTCGCAATACCTCTGCCCTGGAACTGCGGCAGAACACCCCAGGTGATCTCGTACACGGCCTCTTCCTCCCGAATGCGTTCCCAGTATCCGGTGACTCCAACAGCTTCAAGCTCAGGGAGCAGAATGATGCTGAACATACGGCCTCTCCCTGTCCCGCCGATTTTGACATAGCGCTTGTGACGCGCGAGAATCTGCTCCTCGGTCTCCGGATCTCCAATGTGTTCTAATATTTCAGGTGCATTCATTCGATGCAGAAGGGCCAGATCTTTTTCTGCCCAAGGCTCAAGCCGTACTTGTAGTGTGATCGTTCGCTCTGCCATCTCTCTCACTCCTAATCTTCATTTATAATATGGCTAGGTCAAGGATGGGGATTTCTATGAGATGATAATGGAAAATAGAAAGTCATCGACATCTACTCAAAATGGAGGAAAAAATGTTTCATGCAATTATTCTTTTAATATTGGGTTTATCCGTTCTTGTTCATGGTTTTATCGCTTTAAAAAGAGAGCTGTCTGACAAACGTGATTTAATTCCTTCAACTGAGGAACTATTAAACGGCAATGGATGGTTTTATCTGACTGGTGCTTCGTTATTTTTTCAATTTGTTTTTCGTGGTCAGCAATTTGGATCTGAATATTTCGTCCAAGCGTTTTTAGTTAGTTCAGGCATTCATTCTTTGTTCCAACTTCTTTTAAGTAAAACGGAAAAACCGTTAATAGGTTATAAGGCTTGTAGTGTTGCAGTTGTTAGTTTTCTGCTGGTTTTCATTTGAAATGAATGATAGTGATAAAAAGAAATAATAATAGTGTCAATTTCCATTTAACGTTGAGTAAAAACATAATATCCTCCCTGTCAACTATTATTAAGTTTATTAGTAACATTTTATCAGAAAAAAGGGTTCGAACAATTAAAATGGAATAGTAAAGTAGAGAATTTAGGTAATGTGATACTTTTTTACACCCTATTTGTCATGAAACTATATGTGAAAAGGAGGATTTCATGAAGAACGATATTTTAGTTTTCATTCAAACAGGCAAACCAGGGGTTACAGATGAGGACATTAAGTCTGCAGAAGAAAAATTAGGAGCTGTTTTTCCCGAAGTTTATAAAGAATTTTATAAATTAGTTAATCAAGCTGAAATAGGTGAATGGATTCTCTTTCCTATTAAAGATCCAAATCATCTCAGGAAGAGCTGGGATGATATTGTAAGGCAAAATCTAGAAGTAAGAGATGAAAATATGCCCGAAGATCTGATTGCAATCGGGGATGACGGCAATGGAGATAAACTATGCTTTCAAGTCATTAATGGAAAAATGAGTGAAAAGATTTATCTATGGGATCACGAGACAAATGAAATTGAGGAATACGCACCTAATTTAATAGAATTTGTTAAATTGGAATCGGAAGCCGAGGAAGGATAAAAACATGATAAAAAATTTATTCAAGAAAAGCTATAGTGAGAAAGATTTTTGGAACTGGTTTGAGAAGAATTCCGAGGATTATTTTCAGCTAAAGGAAAGCCGCTATGAATCCTTATTTAATAAGCTTCACTCTCAATTATCAAAGATTAATCCTGATTTGGTATTTGAATTTAGCGCAGAGCTTGATAGCGGAAAAAGAGAATTTATCATCAGTGCTGATGGCATCGTTGCAGCCTTTCCGGATGTCATTCGGTTAGTGGAAGCTGCCCTGAATTAAAAAATTTTAATATTATCGCTTTCAGGCAACGAGGAAATGAAGATGAAATTCAATTTAATGATATCGAACTAAACATTGATGATATGTTTTTTACTTATAAAAACGATCAACATAATAATCTTGTTAATGTGATCATTTACATGAAAGGTTTTACAGAAGAGAATGAAGATTTCATAGACGCGGCTTTTATTTTGCTCGACAATCTCGTCGGAGAGTATGATGTTGGCGTAAAAATTGGTGAAATCGAATTTAGATCGTATCAAGGGGAACAAGGTGCAGTACCTATTAAAGAATTACCTGCTGTGGTTGATGCGTTGTAAAAAATGGAGGTGGTTATTTGGTTGATGAATTTTATACGATTCAAGAAAAATATTCTTTAATCATTTCCACGAACGATAAATACAATAAGGAAAAAAGAGAGTACGATGTTATTAGCAAAACGATAAAGAAGGTATTTTTATATTTATCTACTAAATATACTCTGTATATCTATTATATAACGAATCAAAAGAACAGACAAAAAAACCAGGATTTCATTCCGCTAAATAAATTTTTTTCTAAAAAAATTATTGTAATTGAGCCATTAGACAAAGCTATTTTTAACAACGAATATATATTAGAGTTATTTATTTTTGGAATAAAAGATAAAAAAATGACAAGAGAGTATTTTCTGAAAGAATATCGGAATATTAATGAATTTGATGAGTTTTTATTTAATAAAGGAGGTCTGATCGCACAAGTTTATGATTCATCTTATGTGAAAATAGATTCTACGGATATTGATATAATCCAAGGACTTAAACATTTCTTATAATTTTTCTAACTTAGGCCACACTTATACAGGTATCAATTGAGGTCTTTTACATCATTTTGAAATAATTTTTCGTCATAAAGTTAAATAAAGTTTATACTTAATATATATAGATCCACAAGGAGGAAAGTTGAAATGGCACCACAGGAGCAAGTCAAGTTCGATTTACATACTCATCATGATAGGTGTGGACATGCAGAAGGAACGATTTCTGATTACATCGAATCGGCGATTGATAAAGGGCTTCATTATATTGGGATTTCTGATCATTCGCCGCACTTCTACAGTGAAGACGACCATCTCTTTCCCGGAATTACAATGCCAATCAGTGAATTTCAAAGCTACGTTCAAGAGGTTCTCGAGCTGAAGGAGAAGTACAGAGACAAAATCCATGTCCTGCTGGGAATGGAGAGTGATTTTTTTCCTGAGCATCACAAGTTTTATGCAGAGCAGATCGAAAAATATCCGTTCGATTATGTAATTGGATCTGTCCACTATGTAAATGAAATCAATATTTTTCAAAAAGATCGTTGGGAAGGCGTAAACGAAGAAGAACAAATCAGAACAAAGGAAGAGTATTACAGGTTAATTCAGGCCTCTGCCCGGAGCGGATCCTTTCAAATTTTGGGACACATAGATGCTATGAAAGGCTATTATCCAGAGTTTTCTGTTATTCCAACCAACTTGGTGGACGAAACGCTGCAGGTGATTGGTGAGAACAATGTAGCAATCGAGGTCAATACATCCGGAAAAATGAAATATTGCGGCGGCTGGTATCCATCTGATGAGCTTTTGGAACGAGCGAATTTCTACGGAGTCGACATTACATTCGGTTCGGACTCCCATGTCGCTACGCGAATCGCCGACGACTTTGACGAAGTAAAGAAAAAGCTGAAGCAAATCGGTTTTAAAGAAATGGTTTATTTTGTCGAAAGGGAAAGGCGAGCGGTTCGGTTGTGAGGGGTGTGGAAGAGTGTGAATTTTTGTTTCTTTAAAAATAAATATTGGTTTTTTCGGAGGGGAAATTGGTAGATAGATAAAGGTTGAAATACAAAGTAATCCATTCACTTAACAGCTAAATTAAGTGAATGGATTTTAATAATCATTCTGCATAAGAATTGTTTTTTTCTAGTGCACCAATATTTCTGTCTGTTGCTAATTCAGACTGGTGCGAATAGGCGATAATGGTACCGACGATTATTGTAATAGCTAAAGTGAGTATTATAATTCTCTTTTTAGTAATCATAGATACATTCTCCTCTTTGAATTTGTCTTTGTGCCTCTACCATTTTGAGAAGAAATCTTGTGGAGCTTTCGTAATCATTTTGACTTTCGAATAAAATTGCCGAACTATATGCACATTCTTCAATATAAGCGAAAAGTTTCTTTTCTTCTAGTGTACTAAAAATCTCATATATTTTCTCCGGTTTAGCTGTTTCAATATATAAGGAATTTAAAAATTCATATAACAGTTCAAGTAGATAATCAGGATTTTGCTCTAAATCCTCCAATCCTTCTTGAATTATTGTTTTTCCTTTCTCAATTTCGCTGGTTTTTAAAAATGCCCAACTTAAGCCAAACAAGATACGTGAATGAATATCCGGTTTATGTGACCTACTTAATTTAGCCGCTTTGTTAAAAAATTCAATAGCCTTTACATAGTCTCTTTCTCTTGAATAGTTATTAGCAGTATTATATAAAGTTGAGCAGATTAGCTTGTCATTTTCTAGTTCTTGAGAAAGCTTTAAAGCATTTTTTAAATGGGGACGAGACTTTTCAAAATATTTTAGATCATCATAATTACCTGCAATCATAAACAAACACTGAATTTTACGAATTTTATAAAGCTCGATTTTATCAAATATTTTTAAAGCTTGTAAAATGTGATGCATGGATACATGCGTTTGTTTCATCATATAAAAAGACTCTCCAACTTTATAATGAAATTCAGCTTTCTCAATTTCATCAGTTACAAATGGTAGCTGTTTTTCTGCCTTTAAGTAATATCCAATCGCTTCAACATATTCTTTTTTTTCATATTCATACATACCACGGAAAAAGAAGGAATAAAACTGGAGGATGCCTGATAGTTTTTTCTGTGAGGTTTCTATTTTCTCTAAAAGCTCAAATGTAGTCGGCCGGTCGCCGTACTTATTTGTTGGTTCTATGTAATCTAACATTAGCTGGTGACGGAAAGCCATAAGCTGATAGTACATCAATACTTCTTGTTCGTTCTCCAATTCACTTATTTCCTGCTCAACTTCCGTTTTTAAAATCTCCGCATCTGGCACACTAAATTGACGGATCATCCTGTACCATTCATAAATTTTAATGCCGACTTTTGAAGAAGAAATGACTTGACCCACAAAAGACCCCCTAGTAAATCTCTATAATTAATATATTATCATTACTAATTAATGTAAAGATCGAAAAAATACCGCAATATTTATTTCGGCATGGCGCAATAATAGAAATGTTTTTGTAACATTATGTAACAACCTATGTATTTTGATTGATATTTTATAGAAGATTAGTTAAAACTCTCTAGAAAAAGTGATAAAAAAGAAATTTTAACACGGATGAAGCTATACAATATACCTTTCTTTAGTTGCAAAAAGTAAGAACAAAAAGGTCTTTTTCACGAAGCGGAGTTGCACAGTTTTTGGTACTTAAATCTCTTTCTAATAAAATTCCCACTTTAATTGCAAAAGGTGTTTCATAAAAGGATTTTGTAGAGCTCTCTATTTTAGTGAATGTACACGATATTTACGGACAGTTCAAGTATCCGCAAGCGGTCGGTTTTTGTTTTTAGTGCTTATTGTTCATTTTAAAAATGAGCATTGACCATATAAATGTTAATATTTATATTAATTTTATATAGTTAAAATAAGGGAGAAATTGCGAGAATATTGAAGTTGCAAAATTTATTTCCTGTTTATTTACACTTTTCAGAAATAAGGAGGGTTTACTTTCATGCCGGAAAAAAAGTTAAGCAGACGTAAATTTTTAGGATATTTAGGAGCTGGTATAGCAACCGTTGCCGCTGTCAACTTGCCGATTAAAGCCTTTGCAGAAATTACCGATCCACAAACACCGCCGGATAGTGATCCGACGGAATTGCCGAACGATCCTGGAACATGGGGAGATGCCGTCTCAGAAATAGAGAAGGAGCTTCCGCAGGATCCGAATGTTCTGCTAATTGACGTTGAAGAAATATACAAACGAAATATGTAAATCACAAAGGAGGTTTAAAAAATGTCTCTTCGAGTAGATTTGATCAGTACAGCTGCATCCCAAATTGGTTACGTAGAAGGATCAAATAATAATACGAAGTTTGGAACTTGGTTTGGTCTAAATAATGAGCCATGGTGTGCAATTTTTGTCAGCTGGTGTGTTGCCCAATCAGGAATTAAAAGCGTTTATAATGGAGGGCGGCCGCTTTTCGCGCATAGCGCAGCTGTCCGGGAACATCGATGGTTTCATGAGTATTATGGAGAATATTTTTCTAAGTCAACTTTTCTAGATGTCATTCAAAACAATCCTTTACGTGCAACAGGCAGTCTGATCTTTTTCAGCGGTGACTCTCATATTGGTATCGTAGAACGCTTGAATCTAGAGGAGAAAACAGTGGTAACGATTGAAGGAAATACGTACCTTCCCTCTAGAGGAGAAGACTATCAAGGTGTGTTTCGCCGATATCGCAATCTGTCAGATTCGAAAATAGTTGGATTTGCGCTGGTTTACTATGAAGAATATGAAGGCACCACTTCTCCGCCAAAAGTTAAACCTGTTCCGCCTCCATACGGTAACAGCGGGGGAGGGGAAGTTCCAGTTAGCTTCCCGGGATCAAGGTATTTTTATATTGGAGCGAACAACAACTATGTCACTCTGTTAGGCAAGATGCTGATAAAAGCCGGTTATGGCAGCTACTATCAAGTTGGAGCAGGACCTCGTTTTACAGAAAGCGATCGCAGCGCCTGTGCAGCTTTCCAAAGGGCTCAAGGGTGGAGCGGCAGTAGTGCTGACGGAATTCCCGGACCTACTACTTGGGAACGCCTTACTTCTATCTACTATGGCAGCGGCGGAAGTGGAGATGATACCAGCTGGCCGCCGGCATTTCCAGGGACTCAATATTTTCAATCAGGTGCTTCGAATCAATACGTGACTGCGTTGGGCGTACAATTAGTAAAAGTCGGATTCGGCCGACATTATTCCGTTGGGCCTGGTCCGACATGGGGAGAAGCTGACAGGCTGAACTGCAAAGAGTTTCAAGAGGCACAAGGATGGACAGGCAGTGATGCTGATGGGTATCCTGGTCCGTCTACTTGGCAGCGGCTGTTTGATATCGTAGGCAGCTCGCCAAACGTGTCTGTATTTCCAGGCAGCCATTTCTTCGGTCCCGGTTCAAACAATGAATACGTTACAGCAATGGGGAAACAGTTAATTAAAAAAGGCTACCAACAATATTATTCTGTTGGTGCAGGTCCGAAATGGAGCGACTCTGACCGTCAAGCATGTGCGGCTTTTCAACGTGCGCAAGGATGGACAGGCAGTGACGCTGATGGATATCCAGGTCCTAGTACATGGCAAAGGCTTTTTGCATAATACGTGAAAAATGAAGCATATAAAGTCAAAGTATGTCAAAAAAATAATTCGATTGTTTGAGGTGATTCCATTCTTAGTATGCTATAATTTCTTGGAACTCACGAAATAGTTAACGCAAAAAAGCTTAGAAGGAGTGATTAGATATGCCAAATGTTGGAATCCCTGGACTGATTCTTATATTAGTTATTGCGCTTATTATTTTTGGACCGTCAAAATTGCCGGAAATCGGACGCGCTTTCGGTAATACTCTAAAAGAATTTAAGAATGCCACCAAAGATTTAGTCTCGTCAGATTCGAAAAAAGAGGATAAAAATTCTTAATGTCAATCGAGAAGAAGAGATTAGATGCTAATCTCTTTTTGTTTCTTATGAGGTGAAAAAAATGAATGATCAGGAAATTGAATTAACCGAGCATTTGGCAGAATTAAGAAAAAGACTGATTTATGTCCTTGGCTGCTTTTTAGGTTTTCTTGCGTTATCTTTTTTATTTGTCGAGCAAATTTATAATTATCTGGTTAAGGACTTGGAATTTAAACTTGCTTTACTTGGTCCTGGAGATGTTTTATGGATATATTTTAAGCTATCAGCTGTAAGCTCGATTGCTTTTACGATTCCTGTAGCTGCTTTTCATATTTGGCGGTTTGTTTTACCTGCTCTTAAAGAACATGAAAAAAAGGCGACCTTTGTATTAATACCTGCTTTGTTTTTCCTTTTTATTTCCGGAATTTCATTTGGCTATTTCTTTGTGTTTCCCACTTGTCTTTCCTTTATGCAAACGTTGGCAGGAAATGAATTTCAGCCATTTTACACGTCGGAAAAGTACTTTAGCTTTATGCTTAACTTAACTGTCCCATTTGGCGTTTTATTTGAACTGCCGGTTGTGATTCTTTTTTTAACCTCGATCGGAATTTTGAATCCGAATACGTTAAGGAAAACGAGAAAAATTTCTTATTTTCTCATTGCAGTCGCATCAGTTTTCTTGACACCGCCAGACTTCATTTCTGACATTCTTGTTTTAATACCACTTATCTTTCTTTATGAGATTAGTATCAGTTTATCTGCATTTATCTACCGAAAAAAATTGAAGAAACTAGAGCTGCTAGATTCGAATACTTCATCGGAAATTTAGCTGTAGGGAAGATAAATCGCGTTAAAGGTCGGATATATTGCCAGGATGGGCAGAAAAAAGAGGTTGGCTCAGTGAGGAGTCAACCTCTTAAAATTGCATTACTCCGCTGCCATCCCTTTGAT
This sequence comes from Bacillus capparidis, assembly GCF_017832095.1. NCBI lineage: Bacteria > Bacillati > Bacillota > Bacilli > Caryophanales > Bacillaceae > Bacillus > Bacillus capparidis. Next base: position 532,878 of record NZ_JAFDST010000002.1, on the reverse strand, counting down.
CAGTAAAGCAAAGGTTTTCATGTCGCCGACCAGATATGTTTCTTCGACATCCGCCGGCCGGACCTCGCCATAGCGGTTTACCCAGCAAGACTCGATCCCTAGTTCTGTGGCTGGCACAACATCATATTTGAAGCCAAATCCGGTATGAAGAATTTCTGATTTTTCCAGGCCTAAACGTTCGAGGGCAAGATGAAATCCTTTATGACTCGGTTTATAGGCTCCCGCTTGCTCGGCGGTGATGATTTCGTCAAATTCAACACCGAGTTGTTTTACAGTTTCTTGGATAATCGCATCATCAGTATTTGTAATGAGTGCGATTTTTGTGTATTTCTTTAATTCCAGCAAGGCGTCTTTCGTATCCTCGAAGAGCTGCCATGTTCCCATTGATTCAGAAAATCGGGCAGCATCATCCTCGTTAAATGGCAGATTATTCTCTTGAAAGGTCATCTGCAGCGTGTTTTTCAGGACTTCTTTATAGGGGCGGTACTGTTCTTGAATGTACTCGAATTGAATTGCTTCCCACCGTCGTTGCAGTGCGATAATATCGACATCAAAAACGTTGTGCTTTTCAAGAATATCTGTAAAACACCTTTGAACTTCACTTTCCCAATCAATCAGTGTACCGAAACAATCAAACGTAATTGCTTTTGGCGCTGGCATATTCATTCCTCCCTTTTTTCATATTCTAAAGGTCTGTACAAGTATTATTTTTACTAGATTCAAGATGGTTTTATCATAATTTAATATGTATCATAGAAAGGGGGGTGCAGCAAATGAAGACAAGACAGCCAAAAATTGTCGTTTACAGCCCGAATCAAGCAAAAGACTATGAGAATATGATCAGAAAACAAGGGTATACCAATGTTTTTTCTGCATCGAGTCCGGCAGAAGTAAAAGAGATCATAGCAGATACAGAGATATTACTATGCTGGAAGTTTCCTTTGCATTTGCTTTCGGAAACAGACTCTATAAAATGGATTCAATCGCTGGGAGCAGGTGTTGATGATTTGGTCAGTTCACCACATGTTTCAAAGCAATCACAGCTTACACGGATTGTCGATCAATTCGGCGTGCCGATTGCCGAATACGTGTTTAGTTATTTTCTCCATTTCAATCAACGCATCACAGCCATCCAATCGGCTCAAAAGGAGAAAAAATGGGCTCCGTTTGAACCAGAGCTTTTATCAGGAAAAACGATTGGAATTGCCGGCTTAGGTTCGATAGGCGGGGAAATGATCAGGAAAGCACGCGCTTTTGATATGAAGATTCACGGTTTAAGCGTTAGCGGTAAGCAAGCACAGTTTGTTGACAAGCATTTTCATCCGGATGAGTGGCGTGAGTTTGTCAAAGAGCTTGATTATCTTGTTTTAGTGCTTCCTTTTACAGAAAATACTTATCACGTTGTCAATCGAGATATTCTTTTAGCGATGAAGCCTTCCGCTTATCTAGTCAATGTCGGAAGAGGGCAAGTGGTGGCCGAAGATGATCTGATCGATGTGTTGAAGTCAGGACATCTGCGCGGCGCCGTATTGGATGTGTTTGAGCATGAACCGCTTTCAGAAGAAAGTCCGCTTTGGGAAATGCCGAATGTTTATGTCACGCCTCATCTTTCAGGAATAAGCACTCCGTCGAGGGTCGGACATTTTTTTCTTGAAAATCTAAAGAGATATATAAATGAGGAAGAGCTTGCAGGGATTGTGGACCGGAATTCAGGATATTAAATCACAATGGAGAGGCGGCAAAAAAAATGATGAAACGTCCAGAAATCAGTGAATATAATGAGTACTATGAAAAATACATAAGCTTAGTACCGGATGGGGATATCTTGCAAATATTAGACGACCAAATGAAAGAAACGATTCGCTTGTTACAAGATTTGACTGAAGCAGAGGGGCAATTTCGATACTCACCTGAAAAATGGAGCTTGAAAGAAGTTCTTGGCCATATTGCAGACACCGAGCGTGTGATGGGATACCGGCTTCTCACCTTTGGCCGCGGCGAGACTGCTTCACTTCCTGGATATGATATTGATGGATATGTTTCCAACGCTGTATTTGATGAACAGCCGGTGCAAGATCTTCTTGACAATTTACATTCTGTCCGACAATCTACATTGCAATTACTGGAGAGTTTCACTGAAGAAGCTTGGCTGCGGGGCGGTATCGCAAGCAACTTTGAGGTTACTGTCCGTGCCCTTGTATATATCGTAGCCGGCCACGAGCTCCACCATCGTCAAATCATCCAAGAACGCTATTTAAAATAGACCCGCCAAAATGGCGGGTTACTTATTTATATCCTCCACTCATGAAGCTCCAGCCGTCTGACTCCTTTGGTTATGTAAGGGTCGGCTTCCGCCAATTCTTTTGCTTCCTCAAGTGACTCTGCCTGGTAAATCACCATGCCGCCTGCTCCATCGGCAAATGCCCCTTTTTTGAAAACCTTTCCTTCATCACTTAGCTTTTGCAAGTATTCTAGATGATCAGCTCTGTAGGTCTGATTTAATTCCGGTTTTTCCATAAAAAGAATCGCCGCATAATAGTTCATTTTAAAACTCCTCTCAATTTTCTGACTCTAGTATACGTCAAACAGCAGTAATCTTAAATATAAAAGAAATGATATTCTTCTATACTCCACCTTTCGTTCAGATCACGTGGATGGCGCGGAAACTTCCCCCGGTCGTCTACGAAGCATTTCAGCTTGCTTTTGTAGGGGACGAAGGATTTCTTCAGCGTCTCTTTTTGCAGAGACAAATTTCTTCGTATCGCTGCCCCAGCCGATAAAAATCATATCGGATCCGGCGCATGCTTTCTCGAAATAGGATCGATTTACTTGTTCGTAGCTCTGCTCGCTTTTCTTTAGCTCGCTTGAATCAGAAGTCATATAGGCGAACAAATTAACGACGATAAATTTGTCATAATGCTGATCGATAAAATAATTCGTCAAGCTCGTGACGGTTTTATCGCTTTTTAAGACATCATCGAGGCTCGGATGCAGCAAAATGACGCAAGCACAAGGTCTGTATTTATTCCATGTTTTCTCGTAATAGTACCGGTATTTATGGTTGTCTGATAATACTGCGAGCATGGCCATATTTTGATGAATTTCAACCATTTCGTTACCTCACTGTAATTGTTTTCTCTATTCTATATTTCGGTTAATAGGTCTATTAACTTAATGGTAATTTGTTACTTTAGACCTAAAAAAAGAAAGGGGAAAAGCAAAGGAATGTCGAATGAACAGAGGAAGAAAGGAGAGTTCGCATTGATAGTAAAAGAAAGAAAAGTACCGCTGCATCTTAAAAAAATTGAAGCTATTAAAAGAAGAATTGATTCAAAGCATTCCAAGCAACCTGCATTGGCAGAAGAGCGATCCAAACGTTTGGCAGGATTTCGCGGAGCAGTCGCTCGATTATTATTTCTCCCAGCTGCCGAAGAAGAATTATTATATTCTCCACGATGTTAGAATTCAACGAAATCATTTCTTTCAATTGGATACTCTGATTTTAACAACTCGTTTCCTGATCCATCTTGAAGTGAAAAACATCTCCGGTACGCTTTACTTTGATCGATCCTTCAACCAGCTGATCCGCACCTATGACGGAAAGGAACAGGCATTTCCAGATCCATTGCTGCAGGCGAAACGACAGCAGAAGCACCTTCAATCATGGGTCGCAGAAAACCAATTTCCCGCAATGCCGATACTTCCTTTAATCGTAATCAGCCATCCCTCGACCATCATAAAATCGGAAGTCGGGGGCAGTATGCAAAAAGTCATTCACGCGGCAGCTCTTCTCGATAAAATCGAACAGCTGGAACAAAAATATCAGAAAGAAATACTACAGATAAAGGATCTTAAGAAAATGTCCCGACTTTTAATCAAACAGCACACACCATCAAATCCGGACATTTTGAAAACCTTTCAAATTAATGAAAAAGAAATAAAGACAGGAGTCCACTGCCCAAAATGTTCGTTTCTACCATTGGAAAAAAGCAAAAAAGGCTGGTACTGCCCAGCTTGCATGGACTATGACAAACATGCCCACATCGAGACTTTGAAGGATTACGCCTATCTAATAGGACCAACCATAACGAACCAGCAGGCAAGAGAATTTTTGCAGGTGGATTCTCGATCAATCGTAACGAGACTGCTGACAGCATTAAATCTACAATATACAGGGAACTTGAAAAGCCGAAAGTATACACTACCATTAGAATTTTATGAGTGATTAATTAGTGAACTGCAGAGCGAAAAAAATTAGAAGATCGCGCAAAACGAGAGTCGAATCGCTCATAAACTCAGAAGATCGCGCATAACGGGTGAAGATCGCTCATAAACTCAGAAGATCGCGCAAAACGCGAGTCGAATCGCGCATAAACCTAGAAAAACGCGCAAAATGCGTGTCGAATCGCTCATAAACTGAAAGGATCGCGCATAACGGGTGAAGATCGCTCATAAACTCAAAAAATCGCGCAAAACGCGAGTCGAAACACGCATAAACTCAGAAAATCGCGCGAAACGGGTGAAGATCGTGCATAAACCCAGAAGATCGCGCAAAATGCGAGTCGAATCGCGCATAAACTCAGAAAATCGCGCAAAACGGGTTCAGATCACTCATAAACCCAGAAAATCGCGCATAACGAGTTCCAGATCGTTCATAAATCCAGAAAATCACGTATATTCGAGAACAGATTTCTTCTATATTCGAAACAAATCGAATATCCCAGGTATATTAATTAATTTTCTTGCAGATCATGCGACAAATTCCCTCATCCCCAGAAACACCAGAAATAAAGCGCGCAAAAAAAGATCCCTTGCGATTGAAGATAAGCTTTTCCAAAGCGGTTCTTCAATCAACAGGGATCTTTAAAAAATCTTACTTTTGCTAGAGACTTAATTTTTATCAAAGGAATACGTGATCACCCGTTCAAACAGCTGGCTGCCTTGTTCAATATGCAGAGTGAACGGGATTAAAGCAATTATGAAGATTAGAACAAGCCTTTTTGTTTTAAATCTCATAATGACATTCTCCTTTTTGAATTTGTTGTCTGGCGAAGATTGCTTTTCGGTAGTAAGAATTTGCTTTGTCGAAATTTTGATTTTCAGTGTAGTAATTGGCTACATCAAGTGACAATTCCTCTAAATCTGAAAATAAATTTTTCGATTCGAAGTATTGAAAAGATTCTATAATTAATTGCTCATCGTATTGAAGATAAGTCGCCTTAAAAAGCATAAACTTAGCGTGGCATTCCTCGTCCTTTAGGCGAATGGCATAGTCTATCCCTTTTTCGTACAGATTTTCAGCTTCCTTAAACTGATTTTGTTTGATTCGGACCCGCATTAAATTGAGAAACACCTTTGGCAGAAAAAATGAGGTTTGTTCTTCGTAAATATCTGCTGCAAATAAATAATTCTCTAATGCGTTCTCGTAATCATTTTCATAAAAACTGCAAAGGCCCAAATTAAAATAAGCCGTTGCCTGCAAATGAAGATCTTTTTCTTTGAGGCTTTTTGTCTCCAATAGGGCTTCGCGAAAGAATTCCTTCGCTTTGTCATAATTCAGCACATCGATCAGATTCCCTCCAATAATAAATCGGCATTGGACTCTTTTGATGGTATAAAGATCATATTGTTTGAAGATTTCAAGAGCTTGCATGGCGTAGTTCATTGAAAAAGGAGTTTGCTGCATGTAATAGTAAGCTTCGGCAATTTTGAGATGGAATTCCGCTCGTTCAATTTCGTCTTTTACTTCTTTTAGCTTGGTTTCCGCATTTTTATAACAGCCGATTGCAGTTAAATAATCCCGTTGTTTCAGGTGATACATCCCTTTAAAAAGATAAAAATAGTAATCCAGCAATCCGGTTAGCTCGTCTTTTTTATCTTCAAGCTGCTTCAGCCGATTGTTTACATCTCCGGCTGACTCAGGTTTTAAATAGCTCAACATAATTTGATGACGGAAGTCCAGCAAAGAATAATAAAGAAGCACGTCTTGATTTTCTTCCATCTCATCTAAAATGGAGAAAATCTCATTCTTTAAAATCTCGGCTTCTTCGACCTTATTTTTGCGGATGTAGCTGTACCATTCATTTAGCATGGTAGCGACACTTTCGGCTGATCGTTTTATCATCTTGCGTCTTCAATCCTTTCCGTCATCTTCTATGTATAATACTACCATGAAAATTTTAATTATGCGGATAGAAAAAGCTGATTATGATCAAGTGAAAAAAGAAAGAAGATATGGAATCCTCTGAATTTCCGAGCATAAATATTAAAAATAGTATACATGGAATAAACATATCTGGAAAGTAGAGGATTTTTCCAGATGTGCTTGAGTAATAAATTTCTGTTTTCTTTTTGAGAAACAATCGTTATAATATTGAAATAACTATTGTTCTATTCTGAAAAATCATACAATTACTATTAGGAGTGAAATTGATGAGAGGCAGTTTGTTTAGAAAAAAAGGGATTGAGGACATGCTTGCATCTGTGTCAAAAGGAAATACCCTGAAAAAAGAACTAGGGACTTTTGATCTGACGATGCTCGGGATAGGCGCTATTATAGGGACCGGAATTTTTGTGTTGACCGGTACCGGTGCGACCACAGCAGGACCAGGACTAATCGTATCATTTATTATTGCTGGATTGGCTTGTTTATTCGCGGCGTTGGCGTATGCTGAATTTGCTTCGACCGTACCTATATCCGGTTCAGCCTATACGTATACATATGCAACAATGGGAGAGCTGTTGGCTTTTATTATCGGATGGGACTTAATTCTTGAATATTTGCTTGCAGTAAGTTCTGTTTCAGTCGGATGGTCTGGGTATTTTCAATCCTTCTTAAAAGGAATCGGGTTGGAGCTCCCCGTTGGATTAACTGCTGCACCTGGGGCGGTGAAAGGTGCGACTACGTATTTTAACCTTCCTGCTTTTTTAATCGTCATGCTGATTACAATATTATTATACGTAGGTGTTAAAGCATCGAAACGTGTGAACAACATTATGGTTATTGTGAAAGTAGCCGTTGTCTTATTTTTTGTTGTAATGGCTTTTACGTACGTCAAGCCTGATAATTGGACACCATTTTTGCCGTTTGGCTTTAATGGGGTATTTGCAGCAGCGGCAATTGTGTTCTTTGCTTTCATCGGATTTGATGCAGTTGCTTCTGCTGCAGAAGAAACAAAAAACCCGAAGAAAAACCTCCCGCGCGGAATTGTTTTGTCGTTGCTGATCTGTACATTGTTATATGTCGTAGTAACTGGGATTATGACAGGAGTTGTACCGTTTGCTCAATTCGAAGGGGTAACGAATCCTGTATCGAGTGTGCTTGAGGTGGCCGGCCAGAACTGGGCAGCAGCTATTATTGATATTGGCGCTATTCTTGGAATGACAACGGTTATGCTCGTCATGCTTTATGGGCAAACGAGAGTCATGTTTGCGATGTCTCGCGATGGATTGGTTCCTTCTATACTATCAAAAGTACATCCTAAGCATGGAACCCCGTATATTTCTACTTGGTTTTTTGGAATCACAGCTGCATTACTTGGCGGATTTGTTCCGCTTGACGAATTGGCGAGTCTTGTGAACATTGGTACGCTGTCTGCATTTGTCTTAATAAGCATTGCTGTGATCGTGTTAAGATATACCCGCCCGGATCTTCCAAGAGCATTCAGGTGTCCGGCAGTCCCGGTTATTCCAGCTCTTGCTGTCGTGTTTTGCGTATTTCTGATTTATAATCTCGGATCAGTCACCTTCATCCGTTTCTTAATTTGGTTGGTAATTGGATTGATTGTTTACTTTTTATATGGGAGAAAGCATTCGAAGTTGAACGAATACTAAGTGATAAAAGCACTGATGCCAAATGAGTACATCAGTGCTTTTTTGAATCTCTGTTTCTCTTTATTCCACAAAATTTCGCTAACTTTTCCCGGGAAATTTCGGGCAGGTAAGAGGTTGTCCGCCAGCATTTTTATTAATTATGTCGAAGCCAAAGCTCCTGGTAATATAGAAAATGTCTGATATTATTCCCTATAAGACAAGTATCAAAATTCCCCTTATCCCTATGCCCACCACATTTGTGAAGGTGTTTCTTCTATTAATACACTTTGTAAGTTCGAAACAGCTCGTTTAAATCCTTCTTCAATCGACATGATTGGATCTTCATGTTCAATGCTTACGACATAATCATATCCGTACGTACGAAGTGCACTCATCATATCTGACCACTCTTTTACATCGTGGCCGCAACCAACGGATCTAAACGTCCAAGCACGCGTTTGTACTTCTCCATACGGCTGCATATCAGTCAGACCATACATATTGATATTATCTTGATCCAAGTATGTGTCTTTTGCGTGGAAATGATGAATAGCATTTTCTTTCGCTAAAATTTTTATTGCTCCTACAGGATCGATACCTTGCCACCATAAATGACTTGGGTCCAAGTTAGCACCAATTGCTTTACTGGTTTTTTCGCGAAGCTTTAATAATGTATACGGTGTATGTACTAAAAATCCGCCGTGCAATTCCAACCCGATTTTCACATTGTGTTTTTCTGCATATTCCCCGAGCTCTTTCCAATATGGAATGAGCTTATTTTCCCACTGCCAATTTAATACATCTCCGTATTCATTTGGCCAAGGAGTCACTGGCCAGTTTGGATATTTAGCACCTTCTTGATCTCCTGCTGTTCCAGAAAAACAGTTAACAATTGGAACGTTTAATAATGATGCTAATTTAATTGTTTTACGAAGCGTATCATCAGACTCTTTTGCAAAGCCTTCGTCTGGTGAGATTGGATTGCCATGGCAGCTAAATGCGCTAATTACTAGCCCTCGGTCTTCTACTTCTTTTAGATAATCTCCTCTTTTTCCTGCATCTTCAAGCAATTCATCTAATGGGCAGTGATGATTTCCTGGATAGCCGCCCGTACCGATTTCAACCGCATGAAGACCTTCTGCTTTTACTTTATCTAACATCTCTTCAAATGTAAGATTTGCAAATAAAACCGTAAATACCCCAAGCTTCATTTTATTTTCCCCCAGTTTTATCTATAATTGCGAGACGTGAAGTGCTGCCACTAACTTTAGCATCTCCTTGGCGGGGTGCTGTTCATTTTAGTATACAGTTTAATTGGGAAAACGCCTTCGATATTGGTAGCACAAAATATTTCAAAATTCATTACGAAAGTTTATTCGGTATACAAACTGCTTCTACTACTTTAAAGATATCTTTTAAATGGAGTGAAAGATACCCTGTAACGGCGAATTTAACATCGAACTTAGCTATTTATATGCTGTAATATGCCTTCTGCCGGCTGTTCCTCATGCACACAGGTAAATTGCTTCGTCTGACTTGATTTTAAAGCAGCTAAAATAACAGCAAGAGATTTTAATCCTTCTTCACCAGTGACAGCTGGCTCTTCATCTGTAACAATACTGTGTACAAATTGTTCAATCACGTGAGAATTGCTTTGTCCGCCTTCATCATTCGACTGAATTTTTCCTAATTCATAATTGACAACTTCTCCTGTAGCGTACTGAACAACTAGTGAATAAACGGGGTGTTCTTCTAGACGAAGAATGGCTTTCTCTCCGTATATAATGGTCGAGTTATCTTCATTACCTTTATAAGCCCAGCTTGCTGCCAGCGTTCCAATGATACCGCTCTCAGTTTTCAAAATACATACTGCATTATCATCAACAGCAGCGAAATCTTTAGCGTTGGTTTCAACAAATGCACCAACCTCAACAATTTCCTCTCCCAATAAATAACGAAGCAAATCCGATTTGTGCACGCCTAAGTCTCCCATCGCACCAATAAATGCTTCTTCTTTTTTAAAGAACCAGCTTTCTTTTCCGTCTACACTCCATTGTTCAGGTCCACCGTGACCAAAAGCTGTACGGAAGCAATAGACTTTTCCGATTTCTCCATCTTCAATCAGCTGGCGGGCTTTTTGATGGGAAGAAACAAAGCGTTGATTATGGCCGATCATTAGTTTTTTGCCGTTTGTTTTTGCTGCTTCGATCATTGCTTGTGCTTCTTCTTCTGATGTAGCCATTGGTTTTTCACATAATACATGAATGCCTGCGTTTAAAGCTGCAATCGAAATCAGCGCATGCAGATAGTTTGGTGTGCACACACTGACTGCATCAACAGTACCGCTTGTTAAAAGTTCTTCATAATTTGTGTATGCATTTACGCCATATTGCTGTGCTACACTATTTACTCGTTCTTCATTCACGTCACAAACAGCTACTAATTCAACATTTTCATTCATTTTATATTCTGGTAAATGGCGATTTTGCGCGATGCTTCCACAGCCAATGACCCCTACTTTTACTTTTGCCATAATTTCTATCCCCTTAATTTCATATGATTTAATTTTTTACGGTGATTTGTTCAAGTGGTTGTGCATTCCCATAGACAGGGCGTTTTCTTTCTAACGGTTTTGCCCATTGAATGGCATTTATGATTACACGTTGGATATCTTTATTATGGTACGTTGGATAAGTTTCATGTCCTGGTCTAAAATAGAAGATTTTCCCGTTTCCGCGTTTAAATGTGCAGCCGCTTCTGAAAATTTCTCCTCCTTCAAACCAGCTTGTAAATATTAGCTCATCCGGAGCCGGAATATCAAAATGCTCCCCATACATTTCTTCACGATCGAGCTCAATAAACTCTGGGATTCCTTCTGCAATCGGATGACTTGGTTCTACTACCCATAAACGTTCTTTTTCATCCGCTTCACGCCATTTTAAATCACAGCTTGTACCCAACAATGTTTTGAATATTTTCGAAAAATGACCGGAATGCAGCACAATTAGTCCCATACCATCTAATACACGCTGTTTTACTTTTTCGACTACTTCATCTGCTACTTCATCGTGTGCTAAATGTCCCCACCATACTAATACATCTGTTTGATTCAATACATCATCTGTGAGTCCATGTTCTTCTTCGTCTAATGTTGCGGTTTGAGTGCGAAACCCTCCTTCTTCTAAAAAAGAAGCAATGGCCCCATGTATTCCTGCAGGGTAAATTTCACTTACGACTGGATTTTTTTGTTCGTGTCGATTTTCATTCCATACTGTAACATTTACCAAATTAACAAGCCTCCTTCTAGATTTTTCAGTAATTAGTATAAAAAATATGGACAACGAAGGATATGCTTAATTTTGCTGTCTTTCTATTCAAATGTGTCATCCGCTTTCATTAGCTTAAAAATTGAAAGAAAAAATAAGCCGAAATATAGTTTCTTATATTTTTAAAAGTGTTATATTCTAATCAGGAGGAGTGAAATATGTCTTCAACACATAACAATGATCTCAATAATTTAGAAGCACATAACGAGGAAGTTATTTACCAAAATCCATTGCTTTTTCTGAAAATATGGGAAATCAATATTAAAAAAAATGATTTCACCTCAATAGAGAGCCACCCTTGGCATTATCATAAAGAAGTAGAATTTATTGCTGTTGTTGAGGGGAAATTAGGTGTACAGACTAAAAATAAATATGTCTGTATGGGACAAGGTGATGTTATGGTTTTAGGTGCATCTCAACCACATCGTTCTAAGCCTCTTTCGGATAATTTACGTTACGTTGTGTTCCAAATTGACTTAAGAAAACATTTTGACCAAAGTACAATGCCTTATCTATATTGTTTCTCTGAACTGACCAATCCTTTAGATGAATTAAACTATATCTTTGAAGAAAATCAATTTGTAAAAGGTGAAATACATACTTTAATTATGGAAATTTTTAAAGAATCACAAATACAAATGAGAGGCTATGAAATTGCTATTAGTTCTGTCATTAAACAAATACTGCTCTTGCTTTTAAGAAACGACACACATAATATTTTGAGCTACACAGAAGAAGCTGGTTTAAATAGATTGCAACCAGTTCTTGAATATATAGACAAAAACTTAGAGGATAAGATTACTGTGGAAGAGGCTTGTTCATTGCTAGGCTTAAGCTATCACTATTTCATAAAATATTTTAAGAAAATAATGGGTACATCCTTTATTGATTATGTTAACTATCAGCGAATAAAAAAAGCCGAACGTCTATTAATGACCAGTGATCTAAGTATTACAAATGTGGGTTATGATGTGGGTATCTCTAATATGGCTCAGTTCTATAAATTGTTTAGAAAGTATAATGCATGTTCGCCAAAAGAGTTTAAGCAACGTATGGAAAATGAATTAGGAGTTATGATGGAAGCAGCACCTCACTAGTCTTATTGGTCGTGGCTATTGCTTAGTTTTATGTAATACCTTTTTCTAAATTTATAAAAAAAAGAGAGTACACAGGTACTCTAATTAGATTATTGCCGCAGTGCACTGTCAACTTCAGCGCGTGTCGGCATGCCGCCTTGAGCGCCAAATTTCAAGACGGATAAAGAGGCGGCTCGATTTGCAAAAAGAAGAGCATCTTCCATCTTCATTTTTTCAGCCAGCGCAATGGCAAGTGCTGCGTTGAAGGTGTCTCCCGCTCCCGTTGAATCAACAGCTTTAACGGGAAACGACGGAAACTGTTTTTCTTCGATGCCATTATGGTAGCGAACCCCGTTTTTTCCTTTCGTAATCAACAATTTATTTGGATACGCTTTCAGTGCTTCCTCTTCGGTACGACCGTTTAGTAAAACAGATGCTTCGTATTCATTTGGGGTAAGATAGGTTGCTTTCTCAATGATTTCCTCCGCAACCTGTCGTGCGGGTGCAGGATTCAACAGGACAGGTATCTTCAGCTTCTCACAATGATCAATTGTATATTGAACCGTTTCTTCAGGTATTTCCTGCTGGATGAGTACGATGTCGGCTTTTTTCAGGATTTCCGTCGCTCCGAGTACATAATCCGGAGTAACATGGTCATTTGCTCCTTTGACGACAATAATACTGTTATCGCCCTCTGAGAGAATGATATGTGCAGTCCCGCTTTTTGTGTTATCTGCCTTCTCCATATAATCAGTGTGGACACCGTTATTCTCTAAGTTTTTTAAAATGCTTTCTCCGTAACTATCATTTCCTGTTATGCCAAGTATAAAGACGTCTGCGCCGAGTCTGCTTGCCGCTACTGCCTGATTGGCTCCTTTTCCTCCTGGAACCGTTTGAAAAGAGTTCCCCAAGACTGTTTCGCCAACAACAGGCCTGATATCAGTAGTAACAACCAAATCCATTGACACACTGCCGATCACGCAAATTGTTGTCATATAACTCACCTTTTTTATCCAAGATTATCACTACAATAAAGAGATTGGCAATCTATATTCTTATTACATTACTACTTTAAAATAAAGATGGAATAAGTACGAACAAAACATGATTCGGTTGATCACTTTTGTTCAAAAATCGGTGTTTAACATTTGGCGGAATGCGTACGACATCTCCCTCGTCTAAAAAATATTCAATTCCTTCCATTTCAACATACGCTTGACCTTTCATGACGACAGCGATTTCTTCTTGTTCGTCGTGAGAATAGTAATCTTCCGTCGTACTTGCGTGTGCATTTAAATCCATCATTAAGAGTTCAATATGTGCCTTCATAAAATCCGGCGTTAACACATCGTAAACAATATGGTCACTATTTTCTCGATACACTTTCTTGCGGTCTTGTTTTCTCAAAATGAGAGAATCCGTATCGAAATCATTGATAAAGAGAGAAAAGAGCGGAACTTTTAATGCTTTCGCAATCAGTTCCAATACGCTTAACGAGGGATTTGCCTGCCCTCTTTCAATTTGGCTGATAAGCGAAGTGCTGATTCCTGCATAATCGGCGAATTCACGAATTGTCATACCATTTTTCTTTCGATAGCTTAATACCGTTGGACCGAGGCGATGATGGAACATATTAAAACCCCTTATACAAAATAATGTGTGTTGAATCCCTTTTGTGCTGACATGATAAACATGGGAAAAAATACTATATTAAATGGCATAAAAAATTTATATTTATTTTGTACATTATATTGTATTTGCCGAAAAAAATAATAGGGTCATTAGAACCGAATCAAAGCACAAGACGCGTAAATGGAATTGCTCAATATCATTCAATTATCACACTAGGAGGCTTTATTATGACTAATCAAAAGAGTAAGCAATACAACAGACGTGACTTCTTAAAAGCTGGGGGAGCAGGCATAGGTGCACTGGCACTGTCGGCAGGTACAATGGGGATTCCCGGAATGTTCGAAACCGAAACGGCCCAGGCCTATTCGAATATTGACGGCGTAAAGAGTTCGGATTTTCCCCGGAAAGATGGGGAAGCAGATGATACGAAAAGACTTCGACGATTGATTAAAGCATCAGAATATTCAGGATGGGTTCCTATTCACCTCAACGAAAACAATGCTTATGTGATCTCAGATACAATTCTGATAGACAGCGGCGATAAAAAGCCTCTTATCTTCGGAAAAGGATTCCGCCGCACCGTGATTAGCGGCGAAAACCTTCCAGCTGGAAAACCGGCAATCAAAGTACATGGCGGCTGGGGAATGATGACTGGCGGAATGCTGTTTGGCGTTGGTTTTCGCGGAAATGAGAATTCAATCGGAATCGAAGTGGCCGGAGTCAACGGGTTTCGTGTCGATTTTTGCCAATTCGAGTTAAATCAGGTGGGTATCATGTTCCATAATGGGATTTTACAAGAATTCACCGAAGGCTGCATTGCATCCTACTGTGACTTCAGAGCCTCTTGCAAAACAGCTGTCGAATATAAGCAATCAAATAATGTGGAAAGCTTTCACGGCACAGGCATCAAAAGCTGCACGATTAATCAAGGCGCTGGCGAAACAGAACCTAAAATCAAAATCGGAAAGGACTGTATCCCGTTTAACGCCCCATTGGAATTCAACATTTGGACAAGAGGCGAAACTCCAATTATTAAAAACGAAGGTAATGAACCCGCAACCTTCTACGGAACGATTTCGATTGAGAGTTTTGATCACGGCGATTCCGGGTATAAAGTGGAAATGGTATCTAAAAATGATAGTCCTGTCTATTTGATTGGTTCCGTATCGGCGCTTGACGATCAATCACAGCTCGGAAACCTGGTCTTATGTGATAGAGTGCAAATCAATCCTGACCGAACTATCAATGTCCAAAGAAAAAGATACCAGAACGCATTCCAATTAATGACAGGCGCGAACCCTACAATATCCGTTACAAACGGAGTATCCTCCATCGTATCTGTCTACTTACAGGCAGCTAATTATAATTATGCGTATACGCTGCTCGTATATCGAAATGTGGGAGATGATAAAGGGACAGTCACTAATCTATCACTTCACCAAAATCACAACGCCGCAATGTATTACGGACCAACGTTTTCCATTGAATCAGGAAAGCTGGTTATCACGAATAAGAACTTTCCTGATTCCGGAGTAACCGCCAACATATCAGTTCTTGATATTGGTTCAAGATTCCAGTATTTTATGATGTAAGAGATTGTGAAGTCTATCACTTTATCAATAGAACTAATACCATCTTATTATAATAACTTTTTATTTTTCGAGACAATTAAACGAGGCAGACATGCTGGTAATGGAAAATTCACCAGGTCTCAAGCTAGTACAGGTGATTTCGATTGCTGACATGTCTGGCGGCTATTGAAAGAGTCGTGTGACACTTAGGAGGAAAAGGCAACCAATTGGCATATATATTTATTAAGGAAGTTCACAAAAATGAAGATTATTTTGATTTAGATTATAACCCTGAAGTAACTATATCTTTTGCTTCTCCAGATATGAGTTATATGATGGCAGAAGCTGCATTACAACTTATGAAACCGAAAAAGATTATTCAAAATCGCGATAAAGTTTCCCTTTTCTATGAGACTTTTATTCTCAGTGATTATTATAATGTAAAAGTTATTGGTGGATTAACGAGTGGTTATGATGGAAGCGGAGTAAGAGCTTTTCAACAACTTCTTGAAACATGCGGTATACCAGGAGAAGAAAGTGATGAATACATTACATCAAGTCAATATACAAAAGCGGTTTTAACTGTTGAAGTTGAATAGAATACAGAAGGACAGGGGTACACCTGTCTTTTTTGTGTGAAAGATCAATTTTCCTCCAGAATGAAGATTCTCACTTAATTCTCCGGAATTTTTTGCTTTATTTAATTAAAAAAACCTTCTAAAGGAGAAAAGAGTATTTTTTTCCTATTTCCAATCTAAAAACAAGCAATTAAACTTAAAATTATGTAAAATAAGGACATACGACTCATTTAATAAGGAGAAAAGAAGGATGACAAACAGGGAAGGTTATCAACAGTATGTTTCTGAAGCTAATGAGCTTGCGAACCAAGAAGATATTATCTACCAGTCCCAGCTCGTCATCAGATCGGAAATCTCTATGCTGTTTCAGGACCTTATGGCAGCTTACAAGTTGTTGGACGCTTCAGATTTGGACTGGAGCGGGAAAGCAAAGGAAGAATTTATAATCTTAAGGGAGCAGCTGTACGAAATCATTAAGGGATTCGACCGATTAGGTGATGAAGCTGATTATTCTTTAACGGACGTTCGGAAAGAATTAAATGATTATTATGATCAGTTGATGGGTAATGCCAGAAAATACCTTTAATCGTCTGGAGGGTTATCAATGAATGTCGTTAAGTTACATCCGGAAAAACTAGAAAGCCTTCAACAGGAATTATTCGCCAGAAGGATGTCGGTTGAAGCAGATTATCAACGTCTTCGCCATAAAGTAGATCAGCTTACCAGCTTATTTCCTGCAATCGAAGAGCATAAAGCGTCAAAGGATCTTGTACATGTGATTGAAGCACTTAACGATTTTATGAATACGACAATAACTATTGAAACCCTGCTTCACCAAACCGCGAGTTCCTTCAAAGAAACGGAAGAAGCTCTTGGGAAAATCGATGCTGCCTCGCTGGAGAATTCCAAATAAAAAACGATCAGAATCACTGACCGCTTTTTACTCCACTTGCCATTCGCTTGTGTTTGGACAGCTTATATTTTTCTTCGAATGCGCCCGAACCGAGGAAGACTCCAGCTAATATAAAGGCAAACCCGATGATTTGTGTCAAAAGAATCTTTTCCCCTACAAAAAGCACAGCCCCAATGAGGGCGAAAAATGGATTTAAGTTTAAGAAAATCGCTGCTTCTGGTGCCCCGATTTTTCCGAGAGCACTGTTATAGGCCATATGTCCGATCGCTGTGGCGAAAACGGCAGAGCCTAAAAAAACAAGCCAGCCCAACCATGAGCCTTTGCTTAATGTTGTTAACCCGCCAGGTTCTGTCACTAAACTGATGAAAAAAAGGATAACTGAGCCAAATAACAACATATATCCTGTCATCAATCTAGGATCGAGCGTTTTCGCTGCTTTTTTAATCAGTATAAAGCTTAGCGCTTGTGAGGAGATCGAAAGAAAAACATACACGTCCCCGAAGGAAACGCTAGTCACTCCGCTACCTTCCGCAATAATAAAAAAGACACCTGAAAACCCTGAAATGATTCCGAGTCCCTTGAGCAGCGAAATCTTATTTTTAAGAAAAATAATCGCCATTATGGAGGTTAATATGGGTCCTAAACCGAGAATCAGACCCCCATTTGATACTGAAGTAAACTTCATCCCAACCGACAAAAAATAATGGTGGGCAACCACGTTCAAAAGACTTCCTGCAAGCACGTAGCCCGTTTCTTTTTTTGTCAGCCAGCGAACTTTTTTCAGTGAAAATAAAACAGCCATCACGACGATGCTTGCTGTCAGTATACGAAAGGACGTTATGGTCACAGGAGAAAATTCAGCTACCAGAAGCTTCAAGGCTGTTACATTAAATCCCCAGATCATCATTATGAAAAACAAGACGATATAGATAGTTGACTTTTTCACCGTTATCCTTCTTTCTTAGCCAACGATAAATTTTTTACTTTTTTAGCAAAACGTTTTCAATAAAGTAGGCTACACCATTTTCGACATTGCTTTTTGTCACATAGGTGCTCATTTCTTTTAATTCGTCCATGGCATTGGCCATGGCAATTCGATTGTCCGCTTCCTTAAACATGGAAATGTCATTCGGACTGTCTCCAATTGCATAAATATTTTCTTTCGGAATTTGATATTTTTCCGCTATCAGCTTGACTGCTCTCCCTTTTCCGGATTCTTTTGGCAAAATCTCGAGAATGTGTTTGCCTGATGAAGTGATGCTGAGTGCTGAATTTTCCTCAAGAATTGTTCTTGCTTTCAGCAATTTCTCACTATCGAAGGAAAAGCATAACAGCTTATAGACGTTTTCATTACTTCTGAAAATCTCATGAATGTCTGGCACAGGCTTAATGCCAAATTGCTTAAACTGAGTGAGCGCTCCTTGCCAAAGGGTTTCATAATCCTCGTCCGGATTTGCCGACTGTACAACATCAAGCTCAGCCTTCAGCTTTTCTTCTCCGTCAAAAGGGGATAGAAGGGCATCCTCCGTATAAACTTCAAAATAAATATTTTCATTGGTAAGATAGTCCGCAACTTCTGCGGCGACTGTTTTATCCAATGTGAGATGGCTTAGAGGCTCGTATTGAAAGTCATGGACAGTTCCGCCATTTGCTGCAATGATCGGAATATCCAGATCACCAAGCAGTGACTTTACGTCAAAGGTAGCCCTACCTGTACTGATAGCCACTATACAATCTGAATCCAAAGCCTTTTTTATCGCTCTCTTGTTTTCCTCAGATATCACGCTTTGCGCATTCAGCAACGTTCCATCCAAATCAATTGCTATTAGTTTCATATATGTACCCTCCAGACTCTCTTCAAATGTTCAAATTCGTTCCATGTACTAATGTGACATTGCTTTTGCGTTTAGTCAATATGAAGCACGTAGGATTAATCAAAATTTTATTTTACTATACTATCAATTGGAAAGTTTGAATTGTATGTAAAGGTGGAATTTATGTTATAAGCTTTTTAATTTGGAAAGAGGGAGGAAATACGGGTGAAAAATCAGAAGTCAAATGCGCTGCTTTACTTTTTTGGGGCGCTCGGGGGAATGCTTTACGGATATGATACCGGAGTTGTTTCCGGTGCGATCTTGTTTATAAAAGAAGACTTGGGTTTGAATGCGTTTACTGAAGGACTTGTTGTAAGCGCAATATTAATAGGTGCAATCTTCGGTGCCGGATTTGCAGGAAAACTGACAGACCAGTTTGGCAGAAAAAAATCGATCATAGGCGCTGCTTTTCTGTTTATTATTGGGGCATTGGGCACAGCTATAGCACCTAATACGGCGGTTATGGTACTTGCGCGGATCGTGCTCGGCCTTGCTGTAGGCTGTTCCACCACAATGGTTCCTCTATATCTGTCTGAGCTTGCTCCTCAGGAAAAACGAGGGTCACTGACTTCATTAAATCAGCTAATGATCACGATTGGAATTTTGCTTTCTTATATCGTCAACTACGGGTTTTCCGAATCAGAAGGTTGGCGCTGGATGCTTGGACTTGCCGTTGTACCTTCAGTAATACTCTTAGTTGGAATGGCTTTCATGCCTGAAAGCCCAAGGTGGCTGTTAATGAATAACCAGGAAGGTAAGGCGAAATCAATACTTGGGCGTATCAGAAGTGAAAGCTCTGTTGACGAGGAAATTAAAGATATTATGGAGACTGAAAAAGAAGATAAGGGCGGATTAAAAGAGCTATTTCACCCTTGGGTGCGTCCCGCGTTAATTGCCGGTCTTGGCCTCGCCTTTTTACAGCAGTTTATTGGGACAAACACGATTATTTATTATGCACCGACAACATTTACTAACGTTGGCCTTGGTAACTCAGCTGCTTTGCTAGGTACGATTGGAATCGGAACTGTCAATGTACTCATGTCTCTGGTAGCTATTCGTGTAATAGATAAAGTTGGTAGAAAGCGGTTGCTCATGTTTGGGAATATCGGTATGGTACTTAGCCTGACAGTGCTTTCCTTTGTTAATCTGTTTTTTGCATCGAGCGTTGCTGCTGCTTGGACAACCGTTATCTGTCTGGGACTGTTTATCGTTATTTTTGCTGTAACCTGGGGGCCGGTCGTTTGGGTCATTCTTCCAGAGATCTTCCCTCGCCACGTGAGAGGGATCGGAACGGGTTTATCAACATTATTTCTCCATTCGGGCAACCTGATTGTCACGCTGACCTTCCCCGTTTTGTTACAAGCGATGGGAGTCAGCTACTTATTCCTGGCCTACGCTGTAATCGGAGTCCTTGCTTGCCTTTTTGTATACTTTAAAGTGCCGGAAACGAAAGGGAAGAGCCTCGAAGAAATCGAAGAGACGCTGCGAGAGAAGAGCGGGACAGCCTTTGCCGGTATTGCTCAATTTGAGAGAGACTTAACTTCTGAACGGACGAAAGAAGGGATTCTGGCTGCAAGGAAGCGAGGAAAGTATCCAGGAAGACCGAAAACCGATGAAGAAAAGGTTAAGTATGCCTTGTATCTTATAGATCAAGGGTTGAGTCGTACAGATGCTGCTGAGAAGGCTGGTATTTCTCGAATGACTTTATATCGTAAAATGCATAATAACAGGGTATAAAATCGATGGCTCAAATACTTGAGTTAGATAAGGTAAAAGATACTGCAATGGATTTAGCGAAAAGTATTCATTTTTCCAAATTATGTAATTTTATAGAATATAGGGAGAGAATAGTGGTCTTAAAAACTTTAAGATTTTCTCCTATATATTTTTTAAATAATTTTTATAATGAACGTTATATATATAAAGGTGTGAACTTTATGAATGCAAAAAAATTGATAGCAGTAGGCTTGCCTATGATTGCCGTGACGTATGGTTTATCTCGGTTTAGTTATGGTCTAATGCTTCCATATATTAACGAAACAATGAATATGGATCAATCCACTAGTGGCTTAATCTCGTCTTTATCATATATTGCTTATTGTATAGCAATCATATTTGCAATGGCGTGTTCTAATAAGTTCACTCCAAGATCTATTCTTGTGGTAGCTGGATTATCATCCATTATTGGTTTAGGTATAATCTCCATTTCTCCTAATTCGGTAGTGCTAGGTTTAGGTATATTCCTGGCAGGGCTAAGTACAGGATTATCATCCCCACCATACGCTAATATTGTTAGCACTAAAGTAGAAACAAGATTACAAAATCAGGCTAATTCATGGATAAATTCCGGTACAAGTATTGGAACAGCTTTTACCGGGGCAATTGCTATCCTTATGGCTAATAGTTGGAGAGAAACGTATTTGATATTTATGGTCATTGCTATTTTTGTACTTGTTGTTAATTATAAAGTACTTCCAAAGCAGCAGGCTTCAGAAAAGAAGGTGATGGTTGGCTTCTCTAAAAAGGAATGGAGACACTCTATTCAACTAATTATTGCCTCTTTACTTATAGGAATATCCTGCTCCGCCTACTGGACATTCTCAAGGGACTTTATGTTAAATTTAGATAATGTCCCCACACACCTAAGAGAGTGGTTTTGGGTAATTATTGGACTAGCAGGTTTACTAGGAGGAACTGCTGGTGCATTTATAGATAAGTTTGGTTTAATGAGTGCGTACAGGATTTCTGTATTAGCACTTTCAACTACGTCCCTAATCCTAGGAATTTTCCCAGATAATAATATAACATGGTTCCTGTCACCAGTTCTTTTTGGAAGCTCTTATATTTTCATGACAGGGGTCTTAATAGTATGGGGGATTTCCGTATTTAAGACTAATCCATCATTCGGATTAGGTGTACCGTTCTTAATACTTGCACTTGGGCAAGCAATAGGGACTATTTTCTCAGGGGTAGTAGCTGATATATCAGGATATTATACTCTTTTTATTGGGGCTTCTATAATTGGTTATGTAACCTTAGTATTTAAACCCAAGACAAATTAGATATTTTTTTTTCGAATCTTCCGTTATAAGGTGCAGTAGTTGAAGAATATACTACAACAATGATCAATCTTTATTATAAAAATAAAATTGAAATCTATTGGAGAGGAATCTATTTTGATCAATCTTTTTTCAAAATGGATTCTTTTTATTGGTTATGAAATATGGGTTTGTAAGCTATTTTTGATCAAACTTTATTTTAAAACGGGGCGCATATTCTGGAACAAATAGGCACTTTTGTGGAATAAGGAAGCGCATTCTATTACACTAGGAAATAGGTTTAACGGGAATATTCTTAAATAAACTTTTTGAGGGGTTGCATATTACTATGACTAGCTATGCCAATCAAGTTGTTTTAAACATTCGTTTCAAAGTTAAAGCAGGCAAAAAAGAAGCTTTTCGAAAATCACTTTATTCACTTGTTGAAGTGATGTCAAACGAACCTACCTTTATAAATGCTATTATAAGTGATGATATTGAAAAACCAGATGATCTTGTAATTTATGAAATCTGGCAAGGTACAAAAGACAGTTGGTTACAGGAAGAATTGCCAAAGCCTTATCGAAAAAAATATGAAGAAGTTCTTGGTGATCTGCTTGAGGATAGAATAATAAGTTATTTAACCCCAAACGGAGAATGGGGAAGTAATTTAACGAATGTCAGTCGCTGATTTAAACTTGGCCAGTTATCTTTAGGCAGGTGTAATAGGAAGAAAAACTGTTTATAGTCGCTGTTTTTTAAGGTGCTTTCAACTTGAATAAGAAGCACTCACTACTTATTAAAGGGTTCTGATAGGAGCATTTGTTGGGTTTGTTCTTGGCTTTGCTATTCGGCTTGTCATGGAATTGGTTGAAAAGAAAAATAAAAGAGTTCTAAAAGGCAAACATTCGGAAGTAATCTTAATTGTAAATTGTGAAGAAACACAAGCTGGATTAATTAAGAATATACTTTGGAGTCATTTTGCAATTGGTGTAGCAAAAGTAAAATGATGAATCAATATTTGTTGATCACGTATAAAACTAAAGTTTGTGAAGAATTATACGTAAACTATAGGGTGCTTTACTTGAAGAAGTCAAATAAAAAAGTCGGTTCCTTAACGTACAGGGAATTCGACTTTTTTATGTTTGAATTTGCTTAGCGTACAAAATTTCCGAAATGTTGGCGAAACCCCTAATCTTAAACATGTTTTTTTCTCCCTTCCTTATACAGTTCTTCTGAAGTATAAACCCTCTACTGTACTGGAAAGTCAAGAGTATGTTTTTTAAAAAAAAGGAACACTCGTGATCATATTGTAAAGATGGAAAACACTGGAAATCCATGTATTTAAGTCATTGATGACTTAGGAAGGTTCTTTTGATCCTGTTCTTTTTATATTTATTTTTAAGACCATACCATCAACATCCAAAAAAAAAGCTCACTTTCACTTCATTAGAAAAAATGAAATGATCATGAGTTGATTTCATCTCAATAGGTTTTAGTTTTTAAATCCACCTTATAAGGTCATTATTTTAGATTTTCTAGAATTCGTTCACTTGTTTTTTCTAGTTTTAAAGGCAGTAAACTTGTCTTTTCCGGAGCGAGATGATTTAGCTTTTCATAAACAGCCTCTGAAGCATAGATATAATCAACTGAATGAATGATTTCCCCTAGGTTCCTCTTTTCGGAAATCCCCCCTGCAATACTCACAATATGTTGAATACCTGCTTCTTCCACCCTATTTGCCATCCACTCTCCACCTTTATCTCCAAGACAGATAAACGCAACTTTTGTTCCTTCCTTTAATTTCGCGATATTCATCAGATCAATTGGTGATAATGTTGCGCCGATCGTATAAATCGGTAGGTTGATTCTACTAAAATGGGCTTTAACCTCATCTGCGTGGTTTAAAGTGGTGATGATCCCGTTGATCTCCTTAACATCAAGAACATCCTCCTCGATATCTCTCATATCTTCGATGAAGAGTTCTGTGATATGAGCCCCTGTATGCTTCTTTATTTCTTCTGAATAAAAAATATGATCATGCTCTTTACATTCGATAAATAAGAAACGAGCTGAATGGGGATTTTCTATAAAGAAGTGATGATGCATAAATGTGGAGGCCACGAACTCATCGAACGTAAACCCTTTCTCAATCGCGGTCTCGATCGATGTTTTAACGATGTCATCTAAGTCTTTCTTCTGAACTAAGCTTCTCACTTGTTGTGAATCCCTAATTTGTGTCCTCCGGCCTTTTTGCATTAAAAGGAAGCCCTCTTCTTTGAGCTGAGTATAAACCCAGTTAATTGTATTTCGGTTAATCGTTAGTTGGTCAGCTAACTGGTTTACGGTGGGTAGATAATCTCCGGGAAGTACATATTCCATTTTAATTAAAAATTTAATTTGTTCTTTTAGTTGGATGTTAATCGGAATAGGTAACTCTGAAT
Source organism: Bacillus capparidis (assembly GCF_017832095.1). Lineage (NCBI taxonomy): Bacteria > Bacillati > Bacillota > Bacilli > Caryophanales > Bacillaceae > Bacillus > Bacillus capparidis. The sequence continues at coordinate 508,614 of NZ_JAFDST010000002.1, read as the reverse complement.
CGACGATCAGACTTAAGGTATTATACGTTCTCATTTTCATACCTCCTTATATTCATAATAAACTATGTATTAACTTATCTCAAGACTTGAAGGTAATTTAAGTGTGTTTCTGTTGACATTACAGTAGACTGAAGAGTATTATTAAAAACATATATAACTATGTAACTATGTAACTATGTATTTAAAGAGAGGTGGATAATGTGAATGAAGATCAGACGAAAGTAATCAAATCGCGTGGATCCTTTTTTTCGAGATATCTGTCAAAGATGAAAACGAAAGAAAGAACGCCAATGAAAGCTTTACCTGAAAATGCGGTCATGGGGTTTCTTGGGGGTTTTCTAACCATATTCGTTCTTATGGCGTTATCAAAGTTCTCCGGTAACACTTGGATCATGGCTCCTTTCGGGGCAAGTTGTGTCTTAGCCTTTAGCGCTTGGAATGTTCCGTTTTCCCAGCCGAGAAACATCATCGGGGGACATATGATTTCAACTCTCGTTGGGCTGATCATCCTTTCAACCATCGGTGATTCTTTATGGGCAGTGGCATTAGCTGTCGGTCTAGCGATAGCTTTGATGGTCATAACGAAAACGACCCACCCTCCTGCAGGAGCAGATCCTTTAGTTGTTATCCTCTCAAAAAGTCAGTGGAGTTTTTTATGGTTTCCTTCTTTATTTGGAGCTCTTGCAACCGTTGTCATCGCTCTAATAATAAATAATCTTCATAAAGAACGGAAATATCCTACGTTTTGGTACTAAGCGCTTTACATCGCAGATGAAAGGAGGTGAAAACGTGCATGGAGATGGGGTTTCATTGTGGAGAGTTGAAAGCTCAGAAACGAGCTGGCGTTAGGCTGCCTGATGATTTCGCTAACAAGATGTACAAAAACTTTGTTCCGAAAACGGCACTAGGTTTCTTGCAACAACAACCCATTGTTTTTTTAGCTTCCATTGACAGCAGTGGTCGTGTTTGGGCGTCCATCATTCATGGAGAACCTGGATTTGTCGATTTGGAGGATGAAAGAAAATTAGTGATTGCAGGGTATACTCCTCCTGAAGATCCTTTGTTGAAGAACGTCTATGACAATGGCCATATAGGAGCTCTATTCATGGACTTTTCAAATCGACGTCGTCTGAGAGTAAATGGGAAAGCTACATTTGATCATGATAAGCTTGTCATTTGCTCTGAACAAGTGTACGGAAATTGCCCAAAGTATATTACGACCCGTTCATTTCAATCGAATATGAATAACGAAAAGCCTGTTGTTACTACATTCTTGACGAATCAGCTCAATGTTGACCAAATGCAATGGATCGAAACCTCAGATGCTTTTTTTATTGCAAGCACGAATAACGAAAAAGAACTGGACGCGTCCCATCGCGGAGGAAATCCTGGCTTTGTTAAGGTATTGAACGAAAACAGTCTGTTTTTCCCTGATTATTTTGGGAACAACATGTTTAATACGTTGGGGAATATAGAGGTCAATGCTCATGTCGGTCTGATCTTTATCGATTTTAAAACTCGGAAGACGATGCAGATGACAGGCAGAGCGAAGGTTCTATGGGAAGAAGGTGCCTCAATAGATTTTCCAGGAGCTGAGAGGATGGTATTTCTCGAGATTGATAACGTTATAGAAAGCAACAACGTTTTAAGCTATACGGCAGAGCTTTTAGAGCTCTCCCCATTTAATCCAAAATAAATTTTTACATTCTACTATGAGCAAATATCCCATTATGGGAATAAAATTGGAGGAAATTGTGATGGCAAACAAATTTGTTATTATCATTCAAGCAGGAGCACAGGATGCAGGTAAGGCATTACACGGTTTATTATATGGCCAAGAGCTACATCATGCTGGGTATGAAGTTGAGATTGTATTCGATGGTGCTGGAACGACTTGGGTAGGTGAGTTTGAAAAAACGGATCATATGTTTCATCCAGTATTTAAAGACGTTATGAAACTTGGAATCATTAAAGGGGGTTGCCAGGCTTGTTCTGGATTCTTTGATGTTAAGGAAGAAGTAAAGAATGGAGTTGGCTTCGCTGGTCCGGAGGCAGAAAGCGGTAAACATTTAGATTTTGCTGGTTATATTAAGAAAGGGTTTCAACCGATTATTCTTTAATGTGACAGATTTGTATTTCGGCTGTCTATTTTCTACGTCAGCAATATGTTTCCGCAATCTCTTCTTTTTGATCAACGATAATATGCATAGTTGCATCCATTTGTTTGAGTCCGATTTGAAGTTGCAGTTAGGTTACGATAAATCCCAATGATCCGCAATACCTTGAATGTCTCGGATCTATTTCGTTTTTTTCTTCCTTCACCAACAGATGGTATGTAATCTTCGAAACGATGTTTATAAAATCTTGCTGAATCTACAGCAAGATTTTATTGTTTTGCAATCTGCGCCATTAGTTCATAATTGTTTTTCCAATTTGGCTTAGTGACAGGGTTCCTGCTGTAGACCGCAAAGTAAAATTGAAGAAATAATAAAACACGCCTATTTTTTTATTCTTCAAGCTTTCTTCTGTTGACTGCTCTATATAAGGAACCTTGAGATATTCCAGTTGCTGAGACTATCTCCTTTATAGAATACCGGACGAAATATTTGAATAATCTGAAAACCGTTAGTATAATAGAAAAAAGGTCAAGGAGTTGATTTCCTATGAAAAGGAATTTGCTTAATACATCACCACAACCTGAAGTAAACGGCATGAATTCTGAATTGGCTGAAATGGTGTTAAACAAAGCCCTTCGTGATTTCCGAAAAGAGCAAATCCGAAAAGAGATTGACCAGTCATTACAGAATCGAAACAAAGAAGAATTCCTGCGACTAACAGAGGAATTGAAGAATATTTCTTAACTTTTGTATATATATCGAGATGATTTTGAGACAAAATGAACTTAACATAATCAAAGTTATAAGGAGTAAAGAAGCCCAATCTTTTAGACATGGGCTTTTTTGTTTGTAAAGGTGTACTTTTATGAATGATGCAAGTCTCAATAAAGTCTGCTCAAAATAATTTGTTGGGCATGTTGTTTACATTTATAAATCAAGAGATATGACAGCTTGATCTTTTTCATCTTGTGTAATTCCTATATATCGTAATGTCACCTTTTCACTGCTGTGATTGAATAATTCCATAAGAATCGCAATGCTTGTTCCTTTCTTGTATTGGTGATAACCAAACGTTTTACGGAGCGAATGTGTACCAATGTTTGTAAGGCCAACCTCTAAAGCTGCATTTTTTATAATCTGCCATGCTTGTACTCTACTGATAGGCTTGTTTTTAATAATGAAAGGTGTACTTTAACTATGAAAGGATGATTGACATGATTGATCACATCGATATGGAGATCATACGCTGTTTACAAAGCAACTCAAGAATGCAATGGAAACAGATCGGGCAGCTTGTCCATCTGTCTGGTGTGGCCGTAGCCAATCGAATTCAGCGTTTGGAGGAGATCGGGGTCATAGAAGGGTATACGGTCCGGCTGAACGAAAAATTGCTGGGAACATTTACTGTATTTTTATTATCGTTCAGATGAAGGATTATAGGCATACGAAGTTCCAGGAATTTATTCAGGAGCGAGATGAAATTAAAGAAGCTCACCGTGTCAGCGGGGAGCCGTGTTTTATTTTAAAAGCCCAGGTACCTGACCAAAATCAGCTGTCCAAGCTGTTGGATGAGATTCTGGTCTACGGCCATTATAAAATCAATATTTCCATTGGGCAGTATAAATGAACCTCCGGATAGGCAGTCGCATTAAAAACGACATTTTCAGATGAAGAAGGGGTTTTTGTTTTGGAGTAACTATCGGATCTAGTCTCGATATTAACTTTGTTTTACTATCAACCACATATGAATTCTTGATGATGGTGAATAAGACCACAATGTACTAAAACGGAGTAAAACAGCCATAACATTTATGTGTCTAGGATACATTTGTACTACATATATGTCTTCCAATGGATCAGTAGCGTATCCTGCACTAATAACCTGTTGCCCATTCAATCGAAAATCTACAATTTCATTTGGCTTCATTCTAACTTGAGTCGGTTCCCATAAATAACGGATGAAGCCATGCCCAAGATCCTGTTTAGTCGCTTCATCAACATCCAGTTCAAAACGTCTATCAGGTATGTCTCTATAAAAACTTTCTGGATTCACTCCTGCAATCCTTCGGCTACGGCACTTTAAAAGGGAAAGTTACCGAGTGGATTTGAACCACTTAGATTGCGTGACTGCGGGGCCCACAGAAAAAGCAGGATTAATCCTGCTCAGCTTGTAGGAAAACGCCGTTTTCTCTACTACAGGTATTTGGCTATATTCATGTCAAAATTTGCTTAGCGTACAAAATTTCCGAAATGTTGGCTGTACCCCTTTTAGCGCTTGGAGATAGAAAGCATAAAATTAGCCCTTCCAACTGGGAAGAGCTAATCTTGTTGAATTAACACAATGCCTTTCATCATCAAAGTAAACCCTTTCATTGCTAAAGTAAATGGGAGCAAACTCTTTCACCGATGCATGTAAGAGCAAAGGTGCACACGTTAGAATGAGATTAAGGGCAAAAACACATGCATATGCTTCAATTGGCGAACTTGCGGCTCAATTTTTACAACATTATAACAATTGAGAAGGGTGATTTTTTTGAATTAAATCAATTATTGAGCTTCAAAGACAGAACATTTGTTGATTAAGTTGGGGCGATAATGTTTATCGTTTGGATGGTGGTATTAAAGTACAAGAAAATAACTCAATTTTGATGTACGACATTTTATTGATTAGGAGGAATGAGCATGAAAAAGTTTAAAATGATTGTCGTTGCACTGGGCGTTGTGTTGTTAAACAATTGGCCGTAGTCACACCAAGCAATCATGATGAAACGTTTCCGAGTATTAGGAGCTCCTTTTGACTTTCGAAGGGAGGATGGTTCCCCAAGGGGAATTATAATCAATCTTTACAGATCGATGTCCCGAAAAGCCGTTGTATCATAATGAAAGAGCTTGTTTTGGAAAGGATAGTAGATTTATAGGATTATATGGATAATAAGATTTTTCAAATCCAAACGGTAGAGGAGAACTGAGAATGAAAGTTATGAAAATGTTTAAGCCTAAAAAGGTAATAGTTCCAGTGATTATGATGGTGTTTTCTCTGATTATGACAGTCTCTGTTCCGTTTACCGCTTCTGCGGCTGGTTGGGATTATATGGGGGAAGATTGGTTTAGAACACAAAGTAAAAACTTTAAATCAGGTGGAGGCGATTTTAGGGTTTGTCTTCCCTATTATAGTCCAAAAGGTTATTACTATTTATTTGAAGAAGATCCATATAACCCAGACGATCAAGTAAAATCTGGCGTTTACTTTGGTAATAGTACAAGTGATGATTTTTATTATACGGAATCTGCCCATGGACTTTATTGTCATGTCTTCAGAGATGTTAATGCTTGGGTCGATGGCTCTAATAATCAAGCTGAATTTTATGTGAAAAGATACTCTGATAATGGAACAGTATATGTAGAAGCCTGGGATTGATTCATAAAGGCTAAAATGAAGGATGGTGATGATCGAACCGATAGGCTGCAGGGTAAACTACCGATGGAAAACGAAAAAAGAAGTTGGAGCTGGTGCAGAAACCAAGATAGGATTAATCTACCATGAGTGCTTTCCAAAGGGAGCGACATTCTGTGATGCACCGTGGTCGTAGGAGTCAGACTAACGGATGGGCTCTAACGCACCATAGTTGATCGACCTTCTTCTCCCAGCCGTAGTAGAAGTATTGACGGCTTCTCCATTTTCATCCTCTGTGGTGCAGCGCTGTTTCTTGCGCTGCATGGATGCTAACGGGCAGATTTACTCAACAAACTGGCACGAAAGAACGGCTGATTAAACGGGCGCATGATTTTTTGTTTGTTTCCGATGTCACAATCAGGGCCTTACATTGTTATATGTACAAAACGTAAAGGAGCTGGGAAAGATGAACGACTTGACATGCATAATCATCGGAGGCGGCTATGCAGGGCTACAAGCGTTCAAACAAATACAGGCAACGACACGGGACGTGGCGAACGGACGGCGGATTCGGTTTGTTCTGATCGACAAGCAGCCCGGTCACTTGCGCAAGTCGCTGCCAAACCCACAGCTTCACAGTATGACCATATGCTGATGTTTTTAAACCTAGAGACAAAATCTTTATGTCTCGAGCATCCTATTGTCTTTTTAACGTTGATGTTGAGCTTAAAGCTCATGTTTTTAAAAGCGAGTTAGACGTAATGGTGCTCTACGTGCAATTTAGACTCTCACAGAAAAAAAGTTATTAATGAATGTCACAAATCCAAACCATTCCCCGTCTTAGTTTATGAAAGACTAAACAGCGAAGGAAGGTATGGTGGATGAAACAGTTTGATGTGGAAAGCATTGATGGATGCATTGCAGGTTGGGTGGCAGCAATGATCCAGCATGGACGATCGAGAAACTCGAATTGGAACTGTTTATCCAACGTTTAACCGAACCTAATTATCTTTTCTGGTCGTAGTTTAGTCTGTGTGTGGTTGATTGAACCTGTACCGCACCAGGCGTTGTCATTATTATTTGGGTAGATTGTGCCTCGGGTACAGTCTATGGAAAAATCGTTCAAGAGGTGAAAAAAATGACAAAATTATTTGATGAAATTCGGCAATTCCATGAAAGCTTTGAACAAAAAGTCTTGATCGAAAACAAAAGACTCATAGCACAAGCAACAAAAGAATTGGCCGAATCGAATATGGCAAAGGGATTATCGATTGGTGAACAAACGCCTGATTTTACATTAAAAGATCCCACAGGCGTTTCCATTACCCTTTATGAAGAATTGAAAAAAGGACCTGTCATCTTAACTTTCTATCGAGGCGGATGGTGTCCGTATTGCAATCTAGAATTAAGAGCTTACCAACGAGTATTAAAAGATATTACCGCAGCAGGAGGACAATTAATTGCTATTAGTCCTCAAACTCCTGATTCTTCACTCACGACGAAAGAAAAAAACGAGTTAGAATTTCTTGTTCTAAGTGATACGAACGGAAGCGTTGCTGAAAACTACAATTTAATATTTAAGCTACCTGATTATCAAATTAAAATTTATAAGGAATATGGTGCGGATCTAACAATCCATAACGGAAATGATACATGGGAGCTCCCAGTTCCAGCAACTTATATTATTGACCGATCAGGAAAAATTCGATTCGCGAGTGTAGATCCTGACTTTACAAAAAGAGAAGAGCCCACAAGAATGGTAGAATTGTTAAAAGAGGTTCTGTAAAAATTCAAAAATTGATTGTAGGGAAAATTCCTCATCGCTATCAAGTTAAGGTTTTATAGTACCCCAAAACGAAATTTTGGGCTTCCTCGTAACAAAGAAGCTCATCATTTTGGGGGTATTCATTTTGCTTAGTTTGATGGCCCAGTGAGAGAGTGAAAATGAACTTCACTCACTCCATAGTGGTGAAAAGCTTGCAAAACTCTTTTTTGATGTTCTTCTTCTTAAATAATAGCCGGTTTTCATCACGTTAAGGGTGAACATCGGTAGCCACAAGTAATAACATGAAGAAGTATCACTCAACCCTAATCGACCAATCAGATGGAGCCCCACCTTTAATGCGTCCCCGCCGGGTGTTTTTCTTTCCTTATAACAATGTCCTTTTTTATTTCAGGTCACTGGGGACATACCAATAATCATTTTTGTTGTGTTCCGCAAGGTATTTTTTAAAGTCTTCCGATTTGTAGGCTTCGACAACGGCTTTCGCCCACTTAGTGTTTATGTTTTTCTTGTCCACCGTGGCGACCAGCTCCAGATCCTTGATGAGGGATTCAGACAGCAGCGATTTTTTCGGATCAATGTGAGATGCGTAGACGATGCTGCCGGGCAGGATGCCAAAGTCGATGTCATCCATGGCACGCGGGATCTGGGCGGAATCCATGGTTGTGATATTTAAATGTTTCGGATTAGAGATGATGTCTTTCTGTGTTGCTGTCAGCGGAGTAACACCCGGTTTCAGTTTAATCCATCCCGCTTTCTGCAACAGTAGATACGCGCGTCCTGCGTTGGATGGATCCTGTGGAATAGCCACTTTTGCACCGTCCTGTACTTGATCGATGGTATTATGTTTGTTAGAGAAAATACCGGCCCTTACCGTTGGAATATGAACAATAGGCGTAAGGTTTGCCTGCTTTTCCACGTTAAAGTTTGTAAGATATGCCGTATGCTGGTCAACATTCAAATCGATATTTCCTTCGCTTAAAGCTATATCTGCCTGAAGGAGATCAGAAAAGTTGGTCAATTTGACGGTGTAGCCTTCTTTCTCAAGAATAGGCTTTATCGCCGATATAAAAAGTTCACTGTATGGTCCTGGCGAGGTTCCCACCCGAATTGTTTTTTCATCAGATGAACCTCCAATGCCGCAGGCGGCTAAGCTGAGCACCAGCAACCCAACAATAAGTATGAACGCATTCTTCTTGTATATATGTCTTCCCATGTTTCATTCTCCTCTGTTTATTTTCCCGATTCTTCAAGAAACAGAAAACAACACAGCGGACCGTCAGTTTTTTTGTTTATTGATTGCTGCTGAGCCGACCGCTGCCCTTTACTTTATTTTCCTTCAAAGCTTAACTTGTTTTTTTCAGGAGTATAATCAAATTCCTTTTCCGATTTAGCAATAATAACAGTGGCTAAGGAATTTCCAATCACATTTAGTGAGGATCTTCCCATATTTACAAAGAAATCAACTGCCATTAATAAAGCCACTCCTTCTGCAGGTAATCCAAGTTGATGAGAGGCTGCTAATAAGACAACTACGACCGCCGATGGAACAGCTGCGATTCCCTTAGTAATGATGGCTAAAAATAAAACGATCGTAATAATTTGTCCTAATCCTAAAGTCTGATGAAAAGCATTTGAAATAAAAATGACTGCTAAACTAATGTAAATAGACGCGCCATCAAGATTAAAAGAATATCCCAGGGGTACCACAAAAGATGTCACGGAACGAGAGGCGCCAAATTTTTGCAAACGTTCAATAACGGAAGGCATAACAACACCCGAACTGCCCGTTGTAAATGTTAGTAGAAGAAGATCTCCAATATTTTTTAATAAGTCAATATAAGGGACACGAAATATCAAACTAATAATGGGGAACAATATCACCGCGGTTATCAGAAATGCAGCATAAGCTATTAAAACAAATTGTCCCAATGAAATAAGATTGTGTAATCCATACTTTGCAACGTCATAGGCTAAAAAACCAAAAACCCCCACAGGAGCAAATGAAATAGCATATTCTACAAGTTTAAACATTGCTTGCGACCATGATTCAAAGAAACTAACTACTGGTTTAGCTTTTTCACCTATTGCATTTAACGAAAAACCTAGAAAAGAGGCAAAAAATATTATGGGTAATAAATTTCCTGAAGCAAAAGCATCAAATATATTACTAGGGATAATGTCAAGAAGAAAAGTCTTAAAGTCTATACTATGAGCAACTCCCCCTAATGAAGAGGTGTCCACATTTCCCACGTTAATATTGTCTCCGATAGATAGCACTTGTCCAAGAACGATTCCCAAAACAATTAGAAAAGTAGTGACAATTTCAAAATAAATTAATGATTTTATAGCAATTTTCCCAAACCTTTTTGCATTGCTAATACCAATAATGCCTAAAACTATTAATGGGAAAACAAGTGGAACAATAACCATTTGTATTAAGTTTAAAAAAGCTGTCCCTAATATTTGTAAATGAATTCCCCATGTTTTACTAAAATATCCTACTAAAATACCTAAAACAATGCCGATTATGACTTGATATGTTAAATTTAATTTCTTTTTTGGTTTTTGCTCTGATGTGTTTTCTTTCACTTTAAAATTCTCCTCTGTAAATAATATGGCTTATTCATATATGATTTTATAAAAACTAGAATAGATAGAGGACATTTGAATTTCTTAAGTTTATGAATCTTGACCAGTCACCTTTTTGGCTCTTCTATGCCGCCTTTCATTCCAAAATGGTAGAGCAGCTACTAGTCCTTTAGATCATTATGTTTAAACTAACGAATAAGATAGATAAATATTTAATCTAACCCATTCAAATAGATCTTGGGATTCTAAAGAATTTAGCTGTTTATCTTCTGACATTTGAATTCCTCCTTAATTATTAAATCATATAAAATTTATCGGAATAATAAACTTTGTTCTTAATATACTTAGCATGATTTTAATTGTCAATTACTTTTTTATATTAAATTATCAGGAGTTAATTGCACAAATTATTAAGATGAAATTTAAATTTTATGTTTCATAAAAAAAATAAACCAAGTTGACTTAACGGAATACTATGTTTTAATATGGTCATTGAAATGATAATTTTGGAAAAACAGATATCTGAAATAATAAATAGGGGTGAGGCATTAATCGTAAATGTGAATTTCTTATAAAAGGGGAGGAGAAAAGAAATGAAGAAGAATGTAATACTTATTTTTATACTTTCTGCCGTCATTGTATTACTTTTGGCAGGGTGCCAAACAGAACAGTCTGGAGCAGAACAAAGCAGCAATGAAGGAAATAAAGGTGATGTACAAGGTATTAAAGACGAGGTGATTAAAGCTTCTGATCCTTCAAAATCTCCGCAAAATGCAACAAACCGCAAAGATACGGTAGTTGTAGCTCTTCAAGAGCCAGGCGGTATTTTCACACCTTATTTTTACTCGAATGGCTACGATGGTAATGTGACATCTGCTATATTTCCGCCACTTGTAGACATTGATAAAGAAGGAAAGCCAACCCCTGGTCTTGCCGAGAACTGGGACATATCAGACGATGAGTTAACATATACATACCATTTACGAAAAGGTCTGAAATTTGACAACGGGACTCCATTAACTGCCGATGATGTAGCTTTTACTCTTACTCTTTTGCATGATCCGGCATATGACGGTGGAACGGATATTTTAGAAGCGAAAGTTAAAGGCGGGAAAGAATACAAGGAAGGCTCCTCTAAAGAGATTGGAGGCATTAAAGTCATTGATCCGCAAACGATTGAGATCACTACAGAAGAAGTGAATGCGAGAGCACTTCGTTTGCTTGGTGGCCAGGTTCTTTCAAAAGAATACTATGGCAAGGACTATAAATACGGGAACTTAGATTATATTAAGGATCTTTATTCGAAGCCGGTTGGCGCCGGTCCGTATAAATTCGATAAATACATTCCTGGTCAAGAGGTTCGGTATAAAGCAAATGAATACTATTATGGCGGAAAGCCTGAGGTTGAGAACTTTATATACAAAACAACTGAAGGCGATGGATTACAGTTTTTTGAAACAGGAGAAATTGACTATAGTGGTTTTCCTGCAAATAATGACAATTTTGAAACACTGAAAAGCTTGGGTTTTGCAAATATAAATCTATATACTTCAAGTGCATATAGCTACTTGACATTCAACCATGAAAAACCATTTTTCAAAGACAAGAAAGTGAGACAGGCTTTTATTTACGGGCTAAATCGCCAATCCATTCTCGATACTACATATCAAGGCTACGCGCAGGTAGCGAATGAACCCGTATCTCCTACATCATGGGCTTATACAGATGACATAAATCCATATGAATATGATCCTGAAAAAGCAAAAGAATTGTTGGATGAAGCAGGGTGGAAAGAGGGGTCTGATGGCATACGTGAAAAAGATGGTACAAGGTTGACGATACGCTATTTCACCTCAAAAACGCCATTATCTGATGTTTTGATTCCAATTGCTAAAGAGAATTATAAAGAAATTGGTATTGAACTAGAGGCTGAGCAGATGGATTTCAATGCACTATTGTCAAGAGTTGAAAAAGGCGATCATGATCTTGCGTCCTTCTCAACTCCAATGCTGACTGATCCATATAATGGAGTTGTCGATTTCCATTCCGAAAAGCCGGACGCTGTTACTGGTTACAAAAACGGAAAAGTTAATCAGTTAATTGATGAAAGCATTAGTACGAATGATATCAAGAAACGCACCGAAAAGTATCATGAGCTGTATAAAGAATTAAGCGATGATCCGCCTTATATTTTCCTGGGATATACTAAAATTCTTTCGGCCCATAATGCGAGAATTGAAGGCTTTGAACCGAACGGATACCGGGGAATTACCCCAAATCTTCCGAAATTGATAATAAAATAAGACAAATTTAATCATAGAATGTGGCAGCCTGCTGATCGAATAATCGGCAGGCTGGCCACACTTTTCTTTTAGAAGGAGGCATGAAATGAAGGCATACATTATCAAACGATTTCTCTATATGATTCCAACCCTGTTAGGTGCATCTATTCTAATCTTTTTTCTCTATGCATTAACGCCTGGAGATTTTGTGGATTCAAATTCCAGTCTGACAGCTGAGAGAAAGGCCGAGCTAAAATTGTTGTATGGGCTTGATCAGTCGATTATCCAGCGCTATTTCACTTGGATCGGTAATGTTTTTACAGGTGACTTCGGGTTCTCATTGCAATATCAACAGCCTGTCTCATCATTATTGTCTGATTACATATGGAATTCATTTATTATTGCTTTTGCATCCCTCATCTTAACATGGGTAGTAGCTATTGTGATTGGGGTTATTTCTGCGACAAGACAGTATTCTTTTTTTGATTCGGCAGTTACATTGGGTGTTTTCGCTGCAATGTCACTTCCATCCTTTTTTATAGGCCTGCTCTTAATAAAGATCTTTGCCGTCGATCTAAATCTATTCCCAGCTGGCGGAATGAGTACCACTGGCAGTAATGCTACCGGTTTTTCATACATTCTTCAGGTACTTGATCACATGTTTCTCCCAGTGGTCGTTTTGACAATGCTCAGCGTAGGTTCGCTTACCCGTTATTTTCGGACAAATATGCTTGAAGTTGTTAAACAGGATTTTATCAGAACAGCTAGAGCAAAGGGGTTAAAAGAAAAAGTAGTGATTTACAGACATGCCTTACGAAATGCATTACTACCAGCTATTACTTTGTTCGGTTTCGAATTGCCTGCTTTATTCAGTGGAGCTATTGTTATCGAACGGGTTTTTAATTGGCCCGGGGTAGGTTCTATTTATATGCAGGCATTTACTGTAAGAGACTATCCGCTTTTAATGGGATTTACAATGTTTATTGCTGTATTAACCGTAGTCAGCAACTTATTGGCAGACCTTTTATACGGAGCAGCAGACCCCAGGGTTCGAGTGAAATAGGAGGGGAATAAGTTGGAGAGTGTGAAGGGAATTTCTAGAGAACATGTGAACACAAGATCGATAAAGAAACCAGTATCAATTTGGAGATTAACCTTTCGAAGACTAATGAAAAACAGAATGGCAATGGGAGGATTATACTTCCTTGTTTTTATATTTGTTTTTTGTTTTATTGGACCTCTATTTTCTCCTTATGCAGGAAATAAAGTGGATACATTAAATATCAATAGTGCACCGAATGCCTCTCACTGGTTGGGGACTGACAAGCTTGGCAGAGATATTCTTACCAGGGTGATGCAAGCAGGAAGAATATCCCTAACGGTTGGTCTTGGATCCATGGTACTTTCTGTTTCAATTGGGGCAGCACTTGGGATTGTTGCAGGATATTATCGTGGAATAGTAGATCAAGTGATTATGAGAACAGCGGATGTACTAATGACGATACCTGGGCTTCCACTTTTGTTCATTATGGCAGCAGTTATGTCCGATTGGAAGGTGCCTGCGGATACTAGGTTATATATCGTCATGATCATGCTGAGTTTCGTTGGTTGGCCGGGACTTGCCCGACTCGTAAGAAGCCAGGTTTTGAGTTTAAGAGAACGTGAATTTATGCATGCAGCTGACGCCTTAGGTCTCAAGGATAGAAGAAAGCTATTTGGTCATTTAATGCCTAATATTATTCCTATACTTATTGTCTCGGCTACTCTAAGTGTTGGGGGCGCAATATTAAGTGAATCTGTACTTAGTTATTTTGGTTTGGGAGTCGTTCCTCCAACAGCTTCATGGGGCAATATGATAGACTCAGCCAATTCACTAATCGATTTTCAAAGAAGACCTTGGCTGTGGATCCCTCCTGGATTAGCAATATTTGCAACGGTAGTAAGCATTAATCTACTTGGTGATGGTTTGAGGGATGCCTTAGATCCGAATATAAAAGGGAGGAAGTAATACATGTCAACCGCACCAAAAACCATTATGGATATAAAAAATATTAGTATTCATTTTTCAACTGAAAACGGAATCGTAAAAGCTGTTAACGACATCAGCTTTCGTATAAAAGAAGGGGAAACGGTGTGCATCGTTGGAGAGTCGGGCTGCGGGAAGAGTGTAACCGCGATGACCTTAATGGGTTTAATTGATGAAGCTACAGGAAAAGTTATGAGCGGTGAGGTTTGGTTTAACGGGCAGGATCTTTTAAAAGCTAGAAAAAGAGAGATGAATCGTTTAAGAGGTAACGACATTGCTATGATTTTTCAAGAGCCCATGTCATCCCTAAATCCAGTGTTGAAAATTGGCCATCAAATTGAAGAAGCAATCCTTGAGCATCGGCAGATTTCCAGAAAAAATGCCAAGAAGTTGGTCCTCGAGTTGATTGAGCTTGTCGGGATTCCCGGAACAAAAAAAATTGCAGAAAGCTACCCCCATCAGTTAAGCGGAGGAATGCTGCAAAGAATAATGATCGCGATCGCTTTAAGCTGCAACCCTAAGTTATTAATAGCAGATGAACCTACGACTGCCTTAGATGTTACGATTCAAGCGCAGATCCTTGAGCTATTAAAAAAGGTTAATGAGGAGAAAAACACATCTATCCTTTTAATTACCCACGATCTTGGAGTTGTGGCAGAAGTGGCGGATTATGTCGTGGTTATGTACGCAGGGAAAATTGTTGAGCAGGCATCAGTATATGAGCTATTTAAAAATCCACAGCATCCTTATACAAAAGGATTATTAAAGTCAAAACCAGTGATAAACCAAAGAAAAGACAGGCTATATTCGATTCCTGGCCAGGTGCCAAACCTAACCAATGTAGATGGCTTTTGCCTATTTAGTGATAGATGTGAATATTGTATGCCGGTATGCCGAGAAAAGCAGCCGGCATTAAAAAAGACAAAAGTCGGTCATCAGGTTGCTTGCTGGTTGCAAGAGGAGGAGACAGGATGAAAGAGAATTTAATTGAAGTACAAAACCTAAAAAAATATTATCCTGTTTCTGGAGGACTTTTTGGCAGAAAGATTGGACAAGTAAAGGCCGTTGATAATGTCAGTTTTACAATTAAACGGGGGGAAACTTTTGGCCTTGTTGGGGAATCAGGAAGCGGAAAGAGTACTATTGGGCGCACAATATTGCGTCTATTAGATAAAACAGCAGGAAGCGTTATGTATGATGGAATCGATCTTTTCTCACTCTCTAAGCAAGAAATGAGACTGCTTCGAAAAAAGCTGCAATTTGTTTTTCAGGATCCATTTAGTTCACTCAATCCGCGAATACGTATTGGTGATGCCATTGGTGAAGCAACACTCGATCATCAGCTATTAGGAAAAAAAGAAGTAAGAAAGAGAGTGGAAGAGGTACTCGAGCTTTGTGGGCTACCTTCTTATTATTATGATCGTTATCCTCACGAATTCTCAGGGGGACAGCGGCAGCGCATCGGAATTGCTAGAGCGGCCATATTAAATCCTGATCTAATTGTTGCTGATGAACCTGTTTCTGCTTTAGATGTCTCTATCCAAGCCCAAATCATTAATCTATTCAGTGATCTGCAGAAGGAAAAGGGATTAACATACTTGTTTATTTCTCATGATTTAAGTGTTGTTGAGCATCTTTGTTCACAAATAGGGGTACTCTATCTTGGCAATCTCATGGAAATGGCCCCAAGAGACAAGATTTTCTCAAACCCGCTTCATCCGTATACGAAAGCCCTGTTATCTGCAGTTCCAATTCCTGATCCTACTCAGAGAAGAGATCGTATCGTTCTTAAAGGAGATATTCCTGATCCTTCGTCTCCTCCTCCAGGATGCAAATTTCATACGAGATGCCCATATGCTGAAGAAATTTGCAAAGATAAAGCACCGGAATATAGAAAAGTAGAAGAAGATCGATTTGTGGCTTGTCACTTTGCATAAATTTTATAACCTAAATGGGGTTGTCCATAAAGTCAGTCAAGATGACTTTATGGAGAGCCCCTTTACTAATTCCACAACAATAAAAAGAATACAAAAGTCACGGCATAGACCAGGAATAAAGCTATCGATGCCTTTACAAGCTTGTTCTTCGTGTTAAAAACTTCTTTCGCGCCATTGACAACGATGTTGTAACCGAAGCAAATAATTGACGATACAAAAGCGGCGAGTGAAACGATAAAGAGAATGATCTCCATTAAACTAGCCCTCCTTCCTGGCTATCCCATCAGCCATTGCGGTTTTTTTGAAAATAGATGCAGAACGAAAAAAGAAACTGCGATATAGGCAAGCAAGATGAAGCTGCCAAAGACATATAGCATTGGGTTTTCATAGGAAAACGACGGCTCAAAAATCCAGATAGAGACTCTGTATGCAAACGCAAATGGATTGATGATTGAAAAATCAGCGCCAATCATTAAGGTCGTTGCAAACATTATTCCTAACGCTGCGAATGAAACTATTAAGATATTTTTTGTCCAAATCATAAATGTCGCAACGGCTGGAACTGCTGCCAGGCTAATCAGGGTAAAGACGACAGAGCTTAGCAGCCTGTTTGCTAGTAGTGAAAGTGATGCCTCTTCTGAAAACAGAATCTGCATGAAAAGCAGCAGGCCGAAGTGATTAAGCAATGAAAGGGCGAAAATGCTGATCGCAATACAATACATTTTGGCGAGGATCATTTGCCGGGCGGAGTACGGGTAGCTCAGCCAGTTCATGACCGTTCTGTTTTTGTATTCCTGATAAAAAAGAAATCCGGCGAACACCATCAAGACAGCGGGAAACAAAAAGCTATATTGATTAAAAACAGTGAAATAATACCACTCAATATCCGGTTCTCTCTTTGATAGTTTCATAGCAAACGTATTTAATAAGAGCGGAAAAAAGCTGACCAAAACAACGAACGGTATGAGCATCAGCCGTTTCCATTTCATCCATTCCGTCTGAATCAAATGAATCATATTAAGCTTCCCCCTGTTCTAAGAGCTCAAGGTACAATTCTTCTAAGGTGAGTTCTTTTTTTACGGAGATTTTGCACTTCAGTTTTTCGACAGATTCCGTGATTTCTGACAAATCTCTTGCAGAAGCCATTGTGATTGAACTCTTTTCGAGACGGATCATGGAGTGGTGAAAGATTGCGGCCAGCTTTCGCAAATGCTCCTCCGATCCTTCTATTTGATAAGAATGAAACGTTTGGTTATGGTCGGGCACTGCTGCACGAAAGACGATTTCTCCATTTTTCATGATCAGCAGCTCATCTGCCAGTTTGCTGATCTCACTAAGAATGTGGCTGGATAGAAGAATGGACCGCTTTTCATTTCTTGCCAGCTCAAGCAGAACGTCACGCATTTCTTTAATTCCTCGCGGATCAAGTCCGTTTGTCGGCTCATCAAGCAATAAAAATTCCGGATCATGGATCATCGCTCGAGCCAATCCCAGACGCTGTTTCATGCCAAGAGACGTTTGCGAAAATTTTTTCTGGATATGCTCAGTTAAGCCAACCCTTCCAAGCATACTTCGTATATGTTCACGGTCCGTTTTTAATCGGAGAGTTTTCATATGCAATATTAAATTTTCCTCCAAGGTTAAATGCTCATAAAACCCTGGATATTCAATAACACTTCCTACACGGTGCAGGTAATCCTTTTGTGAATCGATGGGCTCACCTTTATACGTTACTTGTCCGTGATCCGGCGTGAACACACCGAGAAGAGATTTAAGGAGTGTCGTTTTTCCAGCCCCGTTTGGCCCGAGAAGGCCGTATATTCTCCCTTTCTGGAAATGGGCGCTAATGTTTTTTAACAACGGCTGTTTGTTCAGGGAAAAGGTTAGGTCATCTACTGTTACGAGTACATCGCTCAATGTTTTCCACCTCTTTCAATAATGTGTTTCAAGTATAAGAAAGAGAGGTTAAAACGATGGCAAACGGAAGGTTAAAATCTGGTTAAAGTCCTTCTTTTTTTAATATGTGAATTTCTGTTCCTTCATTCGAGCTATGGACTGTAAGCTCTAAACCCATCTGGCTTGTCATCTCCTTGACAATGGTAAAGCCAATATTTGCTCCGCGGTTTTCAGAATCAGCTGCCATCCCTGGACCTTTGTCTTTAATGATGAGCCGTTCATAAGTATTTGCCTCATCTGTTTTCACAAGGAGGTAGCGTCCGTCCTTTGCGTGGCGAATGACATTTTGGAAAAGGTTATCAAGGATTCGTGTAAACCACTGCTTATCGATGAACCATTGGAACTGTTTATCGAGTGAAACATCCGTCAGAATCTCGTTTTCTTCCAGCATTGGATACCATTCGACTAATTTGTCCCTGATCAGCTTTGATAAATCTTGCTTCTGGGGCTTCATCGGAATTTTATGCGCGTGGAGAAGGGCAACGTAGGTAAGGTTGTCCATCATTTGGCTTGCTGATGCAGCCTTAGCTGTCATAATATCCAACGACTTTTTCCCTTCCAATGATAAAGGCTCCTTTTGCAGTTTATAAGCATGAGCATTCATCACGGTAAGCGGCGTCCGTAAATCGTGCGAAAGATCGGCAATCAGTTTTCGTCTGATTTCTGATTCCTTCTGTTCTTGCTCACGGCTCGCTTTAAGCTCGGCGATCATATCGTTAAAAGCATGCTCAAGCTCGCCGATTTCGTCTTTCTGAATGATTTTCACTGGGGCAGGAATCGTCTTGTCAGTACCTAGCTGCATTTGCTTGCCTAATTGGATGAGCCTATTTTTTATTCTCTTGAAAAATAACCATGACAAATAAATAAATCCAGCCCAAGCTAATAACATAAATAGAAAGTAAACGGGGGCATAAAGGCTGCTATTTCTTTGCCACTTGTTTAAAAACAGGGAATCATCCATTCGGAAATACAGCACCGAATCATCCTTTAAAGGCACTAGCAGCATAAAGTCGCGGCTGCCTTTCATCTTTTCAGTCTCTGCAGCTGCTTGAGACGGAGTCCATTTCTCTGTTTCTTTCTGATTTGGTTTTATCAGTTGCCCATCGGAAGCCAAAATGGAGACAGTTGATTCGGGATATTCGTTTTTCAACTGTTCCATCAGCTGTTGCTTGTTATTAGGCGCTATTTCTGCTGTTGTTTCATTTACCGATTCTGTCACGGTTTTCTCGTCATAGCTCGGATGAAGATCAGGTGCAAAAAAATTGACGCCGAAAAAAAGGAATAAGGAAATACCGAAATAAGTAAGGGGAAGCATAAAAATCGACAGCACAATGAGCATGACGTACTTTTTTGTTAGATTCATTGCTTCACTCTGTAGCCGATTCCCCGGATTGTTTCGATTATGAGGGGATGATTCGGATCCTTTTCGATTTTTTTTCGCAAGTAGCGGATATGTACACTCAAGGTTTTGTCCCCTTCCACATACGTTTGATCCCAAATCAATTCGTACAGCCGTTCCTTTGTTAGAATTTGATTTGCATGCTTGACCATCGTAAACAGCAGCTTAAATTGGGTTTCCGTTAAAGGGATCGTTTCATCGGTTTCTAGATTGAAAACTTCATAGCCTTCCAAATTTATTTTCAGATGGCGGATATGAATGATGCTTTCTTGCTTTTTATCATATCTTCTCAAGCAGATTTCCATCCGGGCAGTCAGCTCATCTGGATGAAAGGGTTTCGTAATGTAATCATCGGCAAATTCAAGGCCATTTAACTTATCATCTATGGCAGAACGGGCAGTCAAAAGGATGATAGGGAGGTTCGGATGACGGCTCTTTATTCTGCTGCCGATCGTAAATCCATCTAGCCCCGGAAGCATGACATCAAGCAGAATCAAATCACAGTCCTCCAGATAATTGATCAAGTCTTCTCCGCTCTTTATCCAGGTTGTACGGTACCCTTTTTCCTGTAAATGTTCGACTATTACTTCTCCTATTTCTTTCTCGTCTTCAACAATGACAACATGGTTTGCCATTTTCACACCGCCTAATCTAATGTTGAACTCCAAAACTACTCTATCAATTTATGAAAAGCATGGCAATTTTTGCGAGGGAGAACAAATCAAGTTTGGTCCGCTCCCTATAGTTCCTAACAGAGTGGATTGGCGTATATTAAGAAATCGCCTTCATATACTGATACAGGAATCATCCATCAAGTACGATGAGAGGAGCATAATTGATGGAATCTAGGTTTACAAATAGGACGAATGATATACCGCAGCCGATCAGAGATGATGGTGCAGGTGCGACGGATCTCGGACCTCGAGACGTTATGAGGGACCTTGAGAATCCCGACATGCTGGTTCCGCCGTCACCGACGCTGGAACGATCCCTAATTTAAAATTTTCTTACTCTGATACCCATATGCAGTTAAATCACGGCGGCTGGTCTCGGGAAATAACGGTTAGGGAGCTGCCGATCGCAACCACGCTTGCGGGGGTGAATATGCGCCTGACCCCGGGCGGTGTACGTGAGTTACATTGGCATAAGCAGGCGGAATGGGCCTATATGATTTTGGGACGTGCACGAATCACTTCAGTCGATCAGGATGGAAGGAACTTTATCGCAGATGTAGGCGAAGGAGACTTATGGTACTTTCCCGCTGGAATTCCGCACTCGATTCAAGGGCTGGAGGAAGGATGTGAATTTCTGCTTGTCTTTGATGACGGCAGCTTCACCGATCTTGACACTTTCTCTATTACCGATTGGTTCGCGCATACACCTAAGGAGGTTTTGTCGGCGAATTTTGGTATACCAGTAAGTGCCTTTGCCCGTATTCCAAAAAAACAGCGATACATTTTCCAGGCAAACGTACCCGGCTCATTAGAAAGCCAGAAGGTACCGGATCCATATGGCACTGTGCCGAAGAGCTTCACACATCGGCTGCTTGCCCAGAAGCCCATCGTTACTCCTGGCGGGACGGTTCGCATTGTTGATTCCAGCAACTTCCCGATATCGACGACGATCGCTGCGGCATTGGTTGAAGTCAAGCCGGGCGGAATGAGAGAAATGCATTGGCATCCGAATAACGATGAGTGGCAGTACTACCTTACGGGAACCGGCCGCATGACAGTCTTCGGAGCGAGCGGTACGGCCAGAACGTTTGATTATCGGGCAGGTGATGTAGGATATGTTCCGTTCGCTATGGGACACTACATCCAAAATACAGGTACAAAAAGCCTTTGGTTTCTGGAAATTTTCAAAAGTAATCGCTTTGCCGATGTGTCATTAAACCAGTGGATGGCGCTGACTCCGAAAGAGCTCGTTCAAGAGCACTTACATGCAGGGCCGGAATTGATAAATGCGCTGCGGAAGGAGAAATGGCCGGTCGTCAAATATCCGGGGTTTTCTTATTACCCAAAAAATGAGTAGGGCAATCAGTACAAAAAAACCCTTTCTATTAAAAGAAAGGGCTTTTCGTTACGATGATGAATCGGATTCTTGGCTCGCTTTACCAGCCAGGAAATCTTTGATAGCTTGGCTGTTTTCTTCGATGTCCAGATCAAGTACGGATCCAATATTACTATAGCTCTGATCTGTATATGAACCGTCGACCGGTATCCGCAGAGTATCAACTTCTTTTGTATCACCAAGTACAATATCTCTTCCTAAGCCTAAAAAGGCAGTTGATGGGACATTGGTTGTAACATAAGGTTCAATTGTACCAAGAATTTTCGGCAGCTGGGTGATGCTTTCTATGTCCGTTGCTTCTTCTTTCATTTTTGACAAGACTTCCTGCTGGCGTGCGACGCGGCCAAAATCACTTTGGGTGTCTTTTCGGTAACGGACATATCCTAGAAGCTGTTTTCCTTTTAAGGTTTGTTCTCCTGGTTGAAGCGTCATTCCGATACCTTCTGACATCTTGTGCGGAACATTGACTTTTATCCCGTTCGGCGCAACGATATCCGCCACTTTTTCAAAGCCTTCAAAGTCGACAATGGCGTAGTAGTTAATATCTATTCCGAAATTTTCTTCAATCGTTTTGCGTAACAGGTCAGGTCCGCCAAATGCAAAAGCAGCATTTATTTTATTATTGCCGTAGCCTGGAATACTTACGTAGGAATCTCGCATGATGCTGATGAGCTTTGGCTGTTTTTGTTTATCCGAATAATGGGCGATCATAATTGTATCGGTTCGCGCGAGTTCTTCCCCGCGGCTGTCACTTCCCAAAAGGAGGACGTTCATTTCGCCGTTATTTGGGATCGAACCGTCAAATTGATAGTCTTCTTTTTTAGGCGCATCCTCGCTTGCGGCCGATTTCCCGCTATTATATTGGACAATCCAATAAGCAGTACCTGCTATTAATATAAAAACCATAAGAAAAAGAATGAAGCGAAACCACCTAAATTTTCTCTTCTTTTGTTTTTTTAAGTCAGTTCTATTCATAACATATATCTCCATTTGTTTGACTTTACTGTTCGGTTAATTGATGAAGCATAAGCTATTATAGCAAAAAAACGATAGTTTGAGAAATAATTATTATATAATGGAAAAAGGTGGTTGCGGGTGAGGTGGGAAATTAAAAAAAGGATAGAGTTAGCAGTTGATGATCCCGCGTTAACTCTACCCTTCCTATTAATTAATGGATGACTTAGGCACTCCTTGTACAGTCTTCTCTTTTGTATTTGCCTTCCGTTTAATAAACATGGAGAGAACAAAACCAACGAAAGAAATCACAGTTGCGACGAAAAATGCACTGTTTACACCATGTGTTGCAGCTGCGGATGATGATGCGTTCGAAGCTGCGGATGATGTTGAAAATACGGTGATTAATACGGCTGTGCCGATAGATCCTCCAATTTGGTTCAACGTATTGATCATCGCAGTTCCATGCGGAATCAATCGGTTGTTAAGCTCATTGAGCGCAGCTGTCATTATTGGCATCATAACCATGGAAATCCCGGCCATCCGAATCGTGAACATGACGGTCATATACCAAAATGGCGTTGCATCATTTAGGAACGAGAAAGGCAAAGTTGAAGCAGTTAATAAAAACAATCCTGTAATTGAGAGCCCTCTTGCTCCGACCTTGTCAAAAATTCTGCCGGTAATAGGCGACATAATTCCCATCATTATTGCGCCGGGAAGAAGCATCAAACCTGAGTCGAGTGCTGAAAACCCTCTTATATCCTGAACGTAAATCGGCAAAACTGTTTCTGCACCTATAAGTGACGCAAAGATCACGATTCCTATTGCTGAACTGATCGCAAACAAAGGAGATTTAAACACTCGAAACTCCATGATCGGAGCTGACAAAATCAGCTGCCTCCAAATAAAGAGAACAAGTGCAAGCGCACCGCCAATCAGGGAAAACATAACTTGTGACGATGACCATCCGTCAGAACCTGCCACGCTGAAGCCATATAGCATCCCTCCGAAACCTAAAGTAGACAACAAGATTGAAAGAATATCTAATTTCGGGTTCGTTTGCTCGGTTATATTTTTGAGAGAATACCAGGCAAAGGCGATATTAATCAAAGCAATCGGCAGGATAATATAAAACAAGAGTCTCCATGAACCATGGCCAATGATCCAGCCGGAAAGTGTTGGTCCTATGGCGGGGGCAAAGGAGATAACCAATCCTACGAATCCCATAACTGATCCGCGCTTTTCTTCAGGAAATATATTCAAGAATATCGTTTGCATTAATGGAATTAATATGCCTGCTCCTGCCGCCTGGATTACCCTTCCAACAAGCAAAGCAGAAAAAACGGGGGCAACAGCGGCAAGAAATGTGCCAAATGCAAATAACCCCATTGCTGCCAAATATAACTGTCTCGTCGTAAATTTAGAAATCAAAAAAGCCGTAATCGGAATCATGATCCCATTTGTTAATAGGAAAATGGTAGTTAGCCATTGTACTTGGCTTGGGTTGACATTCATATCATGCATTATGATCGGTAGAGCGGTGATTAATAACGTCTGGTTCAAAATCCCAACAAACGCTCCCGCGATCAGAACAGCAGCAATAGTCTTTTGATTAATCGGCTTGCTTCCTTTATCCAATGATCGTGTCACGGGTATCATTCCTCCTTTGGATCCCGCATTAACAAAGCAGCAAAACCTTAAACCTCCAGGCTTTTTGGTCATTGAAGTAGGGGGGTCTCCGTTAGCATGTCTCATGGATCGCTCCCGTTGTTTGGAGTCATTATCTCATCGAACCTCAGATGCAAAGCCTGACGAAAATCGATGTCAATGACATCCTAATTTCCTGCAGAATAACATATTAAGAAATTACCCGAATGAATTCAAAGATATGAACTTGGAGAGATTGATTTACAAAACTTTAATTTTTGACAATCGAAGCAAAAAATTGAGCAATCCCGGTGAACATGCTACGATAAAACAAAGTTATATAGTGGGAATTCATTCGTAGAGAGGCTGTGATTTTTATGTCAGTAATCGTATCGCCAAATTGGGTATACAAACAGGTCAACGAGCATCCGAATGATACAGTGATAGTTGATGTGCGATTTCATTTAACCAAGCCTGAGCAAGGTCGAAAAGAGTACCTTGCCGGACATATTCCGGACGCTTTTTTTCTTGATCTGGACTTAGATTTATCAGGAGATCTAGGAGAACATGGAGGGAGGCATCCACTTCCGGATGTCGAAAAAGTCACGAAGGCACTCGGGGATATCGGGATTCATTCAAAGTCAACAGTCATTGCATACGATGATAATGAGGGAATGTATGCCTCGCGTTTTTGGTGGCAGCTCCATTATCTTGGTCATGAAAACATTCATATTTTAGACGGCGGCTACAAAAACTGGCTGGAAAGAGGCTTGGAGGCTTCTACAAAGCTGCCGGAAGCAGTAGCTGTTGAGTATGTGCCGCGTGTAAGAGAAGAAGCGCTTGTCGATGTGAATGGTGTAAAAGCAAGAATCGGAAATTCAAACTCCGTGCTGGTCGATTCTCGTGATCAAGCGAGATATTTAGGAGCAGAAGAACCGCTTGACCATAAAGCGGGCCATATTCCCACTGCTGTCAATTATTTTTGGAAAAACGTGATCGATGATGAAGGCAGATGGAAAAGTGTAGAGGGATTAACAGAGAATTATGCAGGGCTTGATAAAACGAAAGAAATCATTGTGTACTGTGGATCAGGCGTTTCGGCATGTCCGAATGTGATCGGTTTAAAGCAAGCCGGATTTCAAAACATAAAGCTGTATGCCGGAAGCTGGAGCGATTGGATCAGCTATCCGGAAAATGAAATAGCAACAGGTGAAGAATCGTAATCCGGTTCTTCATCTTTTTATCGTTCGATGTTCTATAAATGGAAAATAGGACGTTTCGATAGGAAGTAGCCCGGATAAACCTTTGCCTGACTGTATCGAAAAAGGGTGAAAATATTCCCTGGATGGCAGGGGTGATTCTGTGATAGCGGGCAGTAAGACCTCCGCCTCTGGTCCTTTGATAATGAGGGGAATACGCAATAATCCCCGCTGGTTATGGTTTTCCCCATACAGGTAGGATGGAGCATTGACCATCTATAGGCGTTCCGCCATAATTAAAGTAAAAAGAAGGTATACATACTGAGGGGTTTCAAAATTTACTAGTTATAATAATGAAATTACTAGCGAAATGGGGAAATGCAATGAGCCAATCACCAATCTTTTTAATTCCAGAATTCAAGGATCGAATTTGGGGAGGAACTGCACTAAAGGATCAGTTTGAATATGACATCCCCTCAGAAACTACGGGCGAATGCTGGGCAATTTCAGCACATCCGAATGGCCCAAACAAAGTAGCATCAGGTCCCTATGAAGGCAAAACCTTGATTGAGCTGTGGGAGAATCATAGAGAGCTGTTCGGCAACGTTGAAGGAAAGGCGTTTCCGTTGCTTACGAAAATACTAGACGCGAACAAGGATTTATCTGTACAAGTTCATCCGGATGATATTTATGCGAACGAAAACGAAAACGGTGAGCTAGGTAAAACGGAATGCTGGTACATCATTGATTGCAAAGAAAATGCAGAGATGATTTACGGTCATACTGCTAGGTCAAAAACAGAGCTGGTTACAATGGTAAACAGTGGGGACTGGGACGGCCTTCTGCGAAGAGTAGCGATTAAGCCGGGAGATTTTTTCTATGTGCCGAGCGGGACGATTCACGCATTATGTGAAGGGACCCTTGTTCTTGAAACTCAGCAAAGCTCGGATACGACGTATCGTGTCTATGATTATGACAGAACCGATCAAAGCGGTAACAAACGGGAGCTTCATTTAAATAAAGCAATCGACGTAACAACTGTTCCGCACGTTGATGGCTTAGTGGATGAATCTACGTCTCAAAAAGAAGGAATCACGATCAAAACATTTGTACAGGCTGAATATTTTTCTGTTTACAAGTGGGATGTTGACGGACAAGCTGAGCTTTCTCAAGAACATCCATTTATGCTTGGCAGCGTGATTGCTGGAGAAGCCGCATTGCTTCACGAGGGAGTCTCCTATCCTCTCAAAAAAGGAAGCCACTTCATATTGCCGGCTGAAACAGGCGATTTTCAAATTGAAGGGACATGCACAATTATTGCTTCCCATGTGTAACGCGGACTATAGCGGGTTCGCCTGACGAATAAGTCGGGCGGCCTGCTTTTTTTGAAGAATAAAACATAAGCGCATATACCTCTTACATAAAATGGACAAAAAGAGCAAAAGAGGTGGACGCTTTTGAGAAGAAGGAAAGTTACTGCCGCAAAAATGATATTTTTTCTTGCTGCAGTGGCCATTCTCTGTGTTCTAGCCGCCTGGTTTGTTCATTCGATCAGCAAGAGTGAACAAGAGCAAGTCATTGACAAGTTTTATAAAAGTGAGCAGGAAGGCGACTTCGGAAGCTCATGGAATCTCTTTCACTCCTCTATGAAAGACAGATTCTCAAAAAATGCTTACGTAACGGAGCGATCCCATATTTATATGGGACACTTTGGAGTCCAAACCTTTGATTATGAAATAGGGAACATGAAAAAAATTGACGATTGGCAAAACCCGGGTACAAGCCAAAAAGAAACCGTTTATCAGACCGAAGTGAAGCTGCTATTTAAAAGTAAATTCGGGACGTTTTCGATCCTCCAAAAAGTGTATGTTGTGAAAGAAAAAGAAAAATGGGTAGTTCTTTGGGAATACGAAAATAGATAAAATTAACATAAAAATAGTAATAAATACCTAAAAAATCTATTTTTCTGTTAGGGAATTATGTATAATCAAAGTGGAACTAAGATCAGCCCCACCTGAATTTCCCTCAAGGTTCCTTCTCCTAAGAAGAACATCAAGCAAAATTGAAGTCGAATTTTTTTTGAAAGAGAGGGCAGAAAAGCTAAAATCAAAAAATCTATTTAAAAAGGGAGATCGCATGATTATCGCAGATGATTATTCTATTAATCTAAGTACAATGCTTTTGAAATCCACTTTTTCTGAATACGGAGAACTTCACACCATCGTATACGAACTGAATCAAGAAGTGTATGTGAAAAAGTCGCCAATGACAATCCTTGAAGAAAATATTTTGCAGCTTGGAACGACGTATGAAGGAATTATTCAGGCGACAAAATATTTGCTTCCAGGGCAAAAAATGCTGTGCGTTCTATTCTCGGCTCTTGATCGAATCTGCTTTTTTAATACGACCTCAATTTTAAGGCACGACAACCTATTGCTTGCTTATTCTCACATCGCAAAAATAGCGCCCAGCGGAAAGGGCTCATTATTAACATTCACAAATGGCAAACAGCTGTATGTTCCAGTCTTTCATCGAATATTGGTAAACAGAAGAAGCCATGCGAGCTATGTTGCCGATACGTTTGCCAATAATTACAGAGCTATTCAAAACGGTCAAATAAATCCAATATTCATGGAAAACAACGATGGAAATGACTATGGAGATTTTATACAATAGAAGTAAGCGGGGCAGCCCATGCCACAAGCTTTAAAAGGTGTGCGGCTGCTTTTTTCATTGGTGTACTATTCGTTCCGTTATATTTGGGGACAAGCTCTGAAAAATCGCCGGGCAAACTGAATCCCTGCACAGCAGTTTAGATGCTGTTAGCCTTGCAATAATGAACGAAGGCTAAAACTTGGTTTTATTACAGCGCTTTCACTATCGGTTTCCCACACTGATGAGGTTCAGTAAATTGTACTAAAGTTTCTTGTAAAAAAAGAGGTGCAACATTGAGTAGAAATTATCAGATCATGTACGTCGGAATGTTTTTGTTTTTGTCACTTATCGCGGCTTTCCCGTTTTTTACGAATGACTCACTTCACTTCGGTCACGACTTAGGGGTTCACCTTTTGCGGATCGAAGGGATCAAAGAAGCTCTGCAGGATAACAAATTACTCGCTGATATTAGTACGGTCTATTTGCAGGGCTTTGGTTATCCGATGGATCTTTTCTATCCTAATTTGATGCTGTATATTCCGGCAATCGCTCGTGTGTTGGGTTTTTCCATGATCCACTCGTACAAAATTTTTATGTTTATCACTGTATTTTTTACCTTTATCTCCATGTTTTATAGCGTTTTGAAGATCTCAAAGCATCAAAGTATCGCATTTTTTGCATCCGTTTTTTACACGATGTCAGCTTATCGAATGATAGATATCTATATTCGTGCTGCAGTCGGGGAAATCGTAGTTTTGGTCTTTATCCCTCTCGTTTTATTAGGAGTATACTATGTCTTATATGAAGACAATAAGAAATGGTACATACTGACGATAGGTTTTACCGGAGTCCTTCTGTCGCACATTTTGACTACGCTCTGGACTTTTGGACTTCTCCTTCTAATAACCTTGGTGTCCTTTCAGAAATTGATGAAAGAGAAACAAAGGATCTTATCATTGATTTATGCAGGAATAGCAACCTTTGGCTTGACGGCTTATTTTACCCTGCCGATGGTGGAGCAATACATATCATCCGATTTATATATCAAGCACACATCTACCTTCGCGGCCGATGAAAGTGCGTTACATTGGATAAACTTGATTAAAACTTCCATACTAAATGTACATTATCCTATGAATGTAGGGCTTGTATTCCTTCTCCTTCCTTTCATAAGGATATTCGTTAAAAAGAAAAGCAGTCTGATAAAAACTGCCGATTGGCTCACCTTCATGGGAATTGCCTTTTTGTTAATGAGTACCAATCTATTTCCATGGGGGATTGCAAAAGGAGTTCTTGGCAATATTCAATTTCCGTGGAGATTGCTGCTATACACAACGTTGTTTTTTTCAGTATCAGGTAGCATCTATCTGTACGAATTGTTAAAAGGACGCAAGGATATATTAAGAATTTTCTATATCCTTATTCCTTTGATCATGCTCCTGAGTAATGCGCCTTTATTTAATTATTATTTGAAAGATCAAAAAGTCTTATTAAAGGAAGACAAAGAAGAGCTTAATTCATTGTGGATCGGGGCGGGGAAAGAGTATTTGCCAGTCAATATTACGCTCGATGATATCAGAAAAAGAAGCAAACATAAATTGACAGACAATGATAACGTGGAAATTGAGAATTATCAAAAGAACGGAACCGAAATATCCTTTACTTATCATACCGAGCAAAAGCAAACGATCGAGCTTCCGTTAATCTATTATAAAGGGTATCACGTATATGATACCCAAAATGGTGAAAGAGAAGAGCTGCCCATCGAATTAGGGGAGAAGGATTTTATTTCCGTCACCTTGCAAGGCGACGGAAAATTGACAACTGAGTATGAACGTACCTTCATTCAAAAATGCTCTTCCTATTTGTCTTTGCTTACGCTCATCTTGGCGTTAATCTTTTTTTTCTTCAGAAAACGAAGTTGCGGCTATTCGCTTTCTGCGAGTGAAAATAAGTAATCCGATAAACAAAAGCAAAGAGAGAATGCTGACGGCAACACCGGTTATAAATCCCGGAGAAATGTAGGTTGCCTCGATTGTATTGGTTCCCTTGCGCAGATCGATTCCCATAAAAGCTCCTGCAACCCTTTTTACCTCAGCTGGCTGGCCGTTAACCTTTACGGACCAGCCTTTATCAAATGGGACAGTTAGAAAAAGCGTTCCGTCTTCTTTTGAGTCAATCGTCCCTGAAAAGCGCCCATCGTCATAATGCGAAAACTGCATGCCGTTTTCTTTCGCTGTTTCAGCGACAGCAGGAAGCTTGTCGTTATTGAGAGTGAAAAGCTCAAGCTGGTGTATGTTAAGCTGATCCTTCATAAGAATGATTTCCAGCTGTTTTTCTTTTCCATTGGATGGAGGCAGAGGAATTGCACCATTTGATAAAGTATCCGGGTATGTTTGCCGTCCGTATCCGCTATAGAAAATTTTCGATTCATTTATTCTTGTCGGACGCATATAAAAGTACAGTTGCTTGTTCTCTTCGTCTGAATCAAATTTGAGAATAACTTTTCCTTCCCGCTTTGGATCAATTTTTTTGTATGTTGACTCATCTTCCTTCGTTACATTGACTAGCTCAACGCTCTTTGGTTCGATTCTGTCAAACAGATTTGCACCTTTTTGCACGCTATTAGCCAAAAGCTGATTCATTGTATAAGGATTTGCCTCGAACCTTCCAAACATGCTGCTGTCAGAAAGCTTCTCAATCTCATCATTTACCATAAAGCCAGGCGGAAAGGCGTTAGGATTTTCGAAAATGGCAAGTGGCGAAGTAGACAGAGTCTTCATATCTGGGAATTTATTCTGGTTACCTGAAATATAATAAGCCGTCCCCAGAAATGCATCTGAAAATAGTGTGCCTCCCGTATTCGAAATCCATTTGTCCGTATCTTGAGTTGTATAACCAAACGCACGCATGGTTCTTGTCAGGCTTGCATCAGTCACTGAACTAAAATGGGCGATTGATGGATAGTTATACAGCATTCCGTCGTTATTGCTTTTCTTGTAATCGGAGGAAATCCGGTAAAAGCCCTCGGGGTTCGCCTCTTCAATTTTTTTAATGCTTTGTGTCATATCTTTATTAAGGACAACATCTTCATGCGGCCGAAAATGAAATTCGCGATCCATTTTTTTCATTGTCATCCATCCGTTAGAAGATAAATCGGCTGTAACCAATACAAGAATGCACAAGCTGATGACAACTGTAAACCTTGACCAAGCTGCACGAAAATAAAGAACGACAGCAAACAGAGAGATCAGAAGAAAATTCCATAACACGTTTTTAACTGCCATCACACTGGTTGGAACCTGAAGGAAGCAAATAAGCAATGTAATGCTGATTACTCCGTAAGCGATCCAAATGAATTTTCTGTCGCTTCTATCTAAAGTAATAAATGTTTTAAATGCCATAACCGCCAATAAAAAAGAAAATATAAAAGAAAAGCGGTAAGGAAACCACGTAGGAGGTGTAAAACCGTGCCACATGATATTAAACAGATCAATCTCAAAGCCGATATACACCAAGAATGCAAGCAAACCAAATACTGCTTTATCGCGCCTGCTGATTTTTTTGGAAATGAAAAAAATTACAACCAAAAAAAGCGTGAGCAGGCCGGTATAAATATTTGCATGATCCAAGGTATTTGTTTTTAATGTGTCGTAAATTCCGTTAAAAAGCTTAGCCAGGGTTAGAAACGGCGAATGGATTCCAGGATCAAATGAAAACCTATTGCTGGCTACATTCCTTAAATTTAAGTATGTCGGAAAAATGATCACAAAAGAAATCCCTGCTGATAGCAGAGTGCCGAACCCAAAGCGAATTGCTGTACGCACTTTTTGTTTTTTTTCTGCCGTATGGTATAGAAGGGACAATAAAAAATAACCCGCAGTAAAAATCCCTACCATATAAGACAGATAGAAGTTGGATATGAGCATAAGCGACAGTGAAATCGTATAAATCGTATAGCTCTTCTTATTTATGATATGGTCTACGCCAAGGATTATCAGCGGAAGATAGATCAGAGCATCAAGCCACATGATATTTTGCGCATAGACGATTGCGTAACCCATTAATGAGTAAGTAACAGAAAAAATCACGATGGCTAATTTTTTCATCGCATCGATTGAGCGTAAATAAAAAGACATCGTTAAGCTGGAAAACCCTATTTTGATTAAAGTGACCGCCAATATCGTTTCCGGAAGAGCGCTGCGGCTAAACGCTACCATAATCAGATTGAAAGGGCTGCTTAAATAATATCCGAACAACCCGATTTGATTCATGCCAAGAGCAGCATTCCAGCTGTAGAAAAAGCTATCTCCATTATGAAAGAGATCATGATAATAGTGAAAGTAGACCCGATATTGCTGAAACAAGTCTACTAAGAAAATGGAGCGATCTCCAAATGGATAAATATTCAAAAGAAAGTAATTAAAGGTCATCAAAATAATAGGTAGTAAAGTACAAGAAATTGGTACAATAAATTTAGATGAATTGTTGAAAAAGGAGCGCAATGTAACACCTCATAAAAGTCATTGGATTCTTATCTCTATTGAACGTTATAGCATAAACAGCAAATTGGTAGTTGATCTTAACATAAGATTTACGAAAATTTTACACTTCTTAACCTTAACATAATGGAAATTTCTTTACTATAGAGGGTAGCGGTAAAATTTTAAACAAGATACAATGGTGTAACCGCCACTTCTGATACTTATAAAGGAGTAATGGAAAATGAACCGACAACTTCTTACGATATTAATTCCTATGTACAATGAGGAAGAAGTCCTAGATCAGCTATATTTGCGTCTGCTGCAGGTAGTAGATGAGATTCCATCCTATGATTTTGAATTCTTGTTTGTCGATGATGGCAGCAAGGACCGTTCTTTGGAAATGGTTCAAGAAATGAGAACCTTTGATAAGAGAGTATCGTATATTAGCCTGTCCCGAAACTTTGGAAAAGAAGTCGCCATGATGGCAGGCTTTGATTATGCCAAAGGTGACGCTTTAATCATTATTGATGCAGACTTGCAGGATCCACCTGAGCTAATCGAGGAAATGATCGGCTTCTGGGAACAGGGATACGACGATGTATTTGCAAAACGGAGGCACCGGAAAGGGGAAACCTGGCTGAAAAAATGGACGGCAAAAACGTTCTATCAAGTATTGCAAAAATCATCCCGTATGCCGATTCAAGAAAATGTAGGAGACTTCAGGCTGCTAGACCGGCGTTGTGTGGAGGCGTTGAAACAGCTTCGTGAATCGCAGCGCTATACGAAAGGCATGTTTGACTGGATTGGCTATCGCAAAAAAGAAATTTTGTATGACAGAGATGAACGAGCCGCCGGCAAAACAAAATGGAACTATTTAAAGCTTTTTGATTTGGCGATTGAAGGTATTCTGTCCTTTACAACCGTGCCATTGCGCCTTTCATCCATTCTTGGACTAGTTATTTCAGGAGCATCGTTCTTATTTTTACTATATATTGTCTGTAAAACGATCTTTTTTGGAGAAAGCGTAGACGGATATCCTTCCTTAGTGACCGTCATTGTTTTGTTAGGGGGCATTCAGCTCATTGTCATCGGGATCATCGGGGAATATCTCGGCAGAATCTTTATCGAAACAAAGAAACGTCCGCTTTATTTTGTCGATGTATATAATGACAGAAAAGAAGAAAATTCTGGGAAAAGGGAAGAAAGAAGCGTACGTGAAAGAGTGAAATCTCCCTTATAAAATTTAAGGAAGAGAGAAGTGATTTCTGACATGCATCCCGTACTAAAAAAGCTTCAATATAAGGATCAGGGCCAGCCGGTGTTCATTCTTAACGCACCACTGACCTATGATGAAATGTTAGCTGCTTTTCCCGGAGATGTTCATAAGGAAGCAAAAGAGAAGTACTATCCCTTTGTACAAGCTTTCGGAGCCTCTAATGAAGAGCTGCAAGCATTGGCCAAAACGGCGGCAAGTGCCACAGAAGATAATGGTTTGTTATGGCTGTGCTATCCAAAAAAGTCTTCAAAAAGGTACAAAGGCTCTGATTGCAGCCGTGAAAGTGTTACCGGCATGCTTGCCGATGAAGGCTATGAGCCGGTGAGGCAAATCGCGATTGACGAGGATTGGTCCGCCATTCGTTTCCGGAAGACAGAGCATATCAAAACAATGGTCCGCAAATTTGCAGTAACGGAAAAGGGAAAGGAACGAACGGAAAGAAATTGAGTGAAAAACCCGGCGTGTGCACATGCACAGCCGGGCTTTTAAATGCCTTTTTTATAAATCATATTGACGTTATCATCGAGTTCGTCTTCATCTTTTTGATAGATGATTTGATCTACGACACGTTCGCTTGATTTGCCGTCCAAGTCATCGAAGAAATAATTAACAAATGAATCGATTTGTTTAAAGTCATATTGCTCATTTTTAATAATCGAAATCATTTGCTCTGACGTTTTTGCAAGCGGGCCTGGAATAAAGGAAAAATAATCATAATAAAAATCGCGTTTACGGATGTAATCATCGACATCATAGCTGAAAAAGATCATCGGTTTGTTTAACAAGGCGTATTCAAAACAAACAGAAGAATAGTCAGTTACTAATATATCAGTTACGAGCAAAAGCTCATTGATTTCTCTAAACGAGGAAAAGTCGTAAAAGAAATCACTGTATTGATATGGAATGTTTGCATCGTTTTTCACAAACGGATGGATTTTAAACAAGAAGATGTAATCATCTTTTAATTCTTGATAAAGTCTCTCAAAGTTTAACACTTCAAACGGGTAGTGAGCGGACTGCTGTCCGTTTCCGCGAAAGGTTGGCGCAAACAAAATGACCTTTTTCTCTTTCAAAAATGGGAACTCTTGATACAAGCGTTCTTTGACAAAAGCTTTTTTCGCATCGTCAAAAAAGAAATCAGTTCTCGGCACTCCTGTGGAGATGACATTTTCAATATTGATTCCGAAGCCTTCCGCGTAGTGCTTGCGAATATTTTCCGAGCTGACGACTACCTTCGTATAATTCCGATGGTTCTTTGAGTGCGGCGATGGACCGCCCGGTAAGCCGATCCGGCTGTAGCCAAACGTTTTAAAGGCGCCCACTGCATGCCAAAGCTGAATGAGCTCCGCATTTTTTCTAATTTTTAATGGATAAACGATTGGATAAAAATCGTCAATAAAAATATATTTAGCCGTCGCAAAATGATAACCCATAGATATAAGTTCCAAAAACGATTTTCGATCACGGATACTGCTTTTTAAGAAAAACTTAAAATCAAAGTCTTCTTCCCTTTTGAGCAGCTCATCATAGACAAACTCAAAGTTTCCCGACATATCAACACGGCTGTCTGATGCGAATACAATTTTTTTCTCCTGAATAGGGGAGAAGCAGCAAAGTCGATAAACCCATCTGAAAAAGAAGGAATTTATTTTTTTTAAGTAACGGTTTGCTTCTTTGCCCGTATCTAATTCAAGCAAGCTCGGATCAATTTCCTGAAGCTTATTAGATGACAGATTGATTGTTTTTTCGTCTTCATCATACGTGACAATTAAATTAAATTTCATTAGCTTTTTAGCTGAGTGAAAATCCATTTTTGTTGCGTACACGTCATTTAAAAGGAAGTTGCTTACGTTTCCAACCGTGTGAACTTCCTGGTGTTTGATATTGTTGTCATCAACGACTTCAATTTCTAAGAAAAGCTTATATTCTCCGGCTGGGAGGGGCTTGTCATTCATTAGCTTGGAAAAGTTGATATGCTGATGAAAGCCGGCCCATTTATATTTTTCAAATAGTACGGGGTGAATGCTTACATCGACCTGGTTAACCAAGGTATCGCGCAGCGAAACGGTTTTAAAAAGCTTTCCGCCTGAAACCAATAAAAGCCGTTTTCTGACCTGATCTTCCTTCATTAAAGGGAGATCCTTTATATACATATAACCGGCAATCGTTAATATCGATCCATTCCATGAGAAATTTGATATTTTTCGAACTGGAACTTGTTTGTTCTCTTCAATTTGTTCAGTTTTATCAAAGATGGAGAACACCCTGTCCGGTCCGGTATATTCCTCGGCTACAGTCTTGCTTGTATTTTTTCGTTTTTTAAATCGTAATAGCCTGTTTTTAATTCTTCGTGCCAGCTTCACTTTTACCCTCTCTTTCTCCTGCTTGCTTCCAAAAATGATTCAATCCATTCGGCTGCCCGATTTGAGGATTGGCCATCCTGATGAGTGATAAATTTTTGCGAAAATGCTTCAATTTGGTACTTATCGACATTCCCGCTTTGAGAAATATCCCTTGCTAACTCAGCTGTATTTTTTGATATCGGACCTGGGACAAACGTTTCAAATGGGTAATAAAAGTCGCGTTCTTCCGTGTATTCTTCCAGATCCGGGCAATAAAAATAAATTGGTTTTTTAAGTAGGCTGTATTCAAAAATGACGGATGAATAATCCGTTAGCAATGCATCGGACAAAACCATAATATCATACAAAGAATAGTGATCAGTCATATCACAAATAAAAGGATCATCTTCCAAATTCACATAGTCCTTCATATATGGATGAAGATGGACGAACAGCACATACTTTTCAGGATCGTCCA
Source organism: Bacillus capparidis (assembly GCF_017832095.1). Taxonomy (NCBI): domain Bacteria; kingdom Bacillati; phylum Bacillota; class Bacilli; order Caryophanales; family Bacillaceae; genus Bacillus; species Bacillus capparidis. Next base: position 472,020 of record NZ_JAFDST010000002.1, on the reverse strand, counting down.
AACTTTGCTTGAACGCCTGCAGATCTAAAGGAATTCTTTTTGATTCCTGGTAATGGCCGCTCCCGCGAAACGTTGGAGCGTATAATAGCTTCGTTTTCGATTTTAATCCGGGAAAGCTCTGCTGAAATTCTTCAACCAGCTTGTGTAAGTGATCCTTTTTAAAGAAATAATCCGTTCTAGGGACACCTAATGGAAGCACACGTTTTTCATCCATATTGAAAGCCTCTGCAAAGTGCGGAATCGCCTCAGCGGAACTTACAAGCGAGTAGTCATAATTCGAATGGACAGGCACGACTTTTAAATAAGCGGACGATGGCCCAAATGGCTTGTCCTTAATGCTGTATCCGAACTTTTTAAACGCTCCGCATGCGTGCCATAATTGAATCGAGATCGTTTCTTTTCTCTTTTTGATTACGTAAAGCGGAAAATAATAGTCATCCAATAGCAGCACCCGGGACGTCGCAATATGATACAAAGATGAAAATAAGTGAAAAACATACGCTGCTTTACCTGCCAAACCCGTATTCATTTTTTTTAATAAAAGTTTAATTTCGATCGCCGGATTTTCGTTTAAGCGAGCATGCAGCGCTTTAAAATTGTCGCTCAGCTCCTCGTCACGATAGGAGGCGATGACGACTTTGTTTCGTTTGACAGGAAATAAAGCAGAAAGGAAACCGTATGTCCCTCTGAATATGATCTTAACCAGTTTAGTTATTAAAAGATTCACGTTTTAAATTTCCCATTCGAGTACAGTTTTCCCCCAAGAAGAGGTCAGATCCGCTTCAAATGCCTTAATAATATCATCGATGCAGCGCACCGGATGGCTGTCACCAACAAGTGTTTCCAGGTATTCGACGACTTCAGGATAGTTTGAAAGAAAATTCACGGTACGGACAAAATCCTCACGGCCGCTTCGGCTGCTTCCAATCAAAGTGATTCCCTTTTCCAGAACCAATCGTGTCGATACTTCAACCGGATATTCAGAAACACCGAGCAGGGCGACGCTGGCTTCCGGGTGAACATGTTCAATAATTTGTTCTATTGCAGATTCACTTCCTCTGCCGCCTACGCATTCAAAGGCATGGTCAATCATGACATGCTCAGGGATATCGTTAATCTGGTAGGTCTCATCCACAAATGAAAAATGTTCAAGCTTATAAGGAGTTTTCCCGAAAATGATCACTTTACTATCAGGATATTTTTTTTTCAAAATCAGAGCTGTAATAAACCCTAGATTTCCGTCTCCCCATACGCCAAAGGTATCGCGTTTTTTATGGGCAATCCGTTCAAAACGACTTAACGCATGAATAGTGATCGTGATCAATTCGGTAAACGCCGCAACTTTAGGATTCACATTCGTTGGAAGTTGTACGAGTCGATCCGGATCCATAAACATATAATCCTGCATAAATCCGTCATATCCGCTTGAACGGAATTTACTTGTCCGCAAGTAGTTTTCCGCGATGATTTCCGATTGCTCGGTCGGCAGATTCGGAACCATAACGACGTAGGTCCCGATTTCAAAGGTTCCGGTTGGATCATACATGACCTTCCCAATGCCTTCATGGATCAGAGCCATCGGGAGTTTTTTATCCATCGCTTCTTTTCCGCGAGTTCCTGTATAGTACCTTTGGTCAGCGGCACAGATCGACAAATGAGTTGGGCGCACGACTACCTTATTTGCATTAATATTTTTATCTTTATAGGTCACTTCAAACTGACGTGCTGAAACAAGTCGATACGTTTGATTAATCATTGTGAAATTCTCTCCTGTAAAATGGCGTTAGCCACTTTTAAGTCATAAGGTGTTGTTACCTTAATGTTAAATACTTCACCTTTTACCATCTTCACTTTTTCTCCCGCTATCGAACAGATTTTGCAAGCATCCGTTAAGATCGCTTTTTGTTCAGGGGATAATTGCTCATATAAGCTAACTAACTTTTTAATGCGAAAGCTTTGCGGCGTTTGTCCTTGATACATTTTATCCCTTACTGGAATGTCAGAGATGAATTCGCTGTCGTCCGATTCGATAATTGTATCTACCGCAGTGATGACGGTATCCACCGCGTCATATTCCATTGCCGCATTGATATTTTCTTCGATAATTCGATGAGTTAAAAAAGGGCGCACAGAGTCATGGGTTACGATAATGTCATCGTCATTCAGCCCAAATTCATTTTCAATATATTTAATCCCGCTCATAATCGATTCGTTTCGGTCAGATCCGCCTTCAACAACGACTAAACGATCATTATCGCCGATAAATTTCTTTAAAATGTCTCTCGTGTGATTCAGCCATTCTTTCGGAGAGACGATAATGATTTTGTCGAATCTGCCATTTAACATAAATTTCTCAACGGTATGAATGATGATCGGGCGATTGTTTAAAGGTAGGAATTGCTTTGGCATATTCACATTTCCCATGCGCGAGCCCTTGCCGCCTGCAAGTATTTCTGCATAAATCATTATAGTAAACACCTTCCTTGATTAAACGAAATAATTATTATCAATAAATCAATTCATTTTCACTGTTAAATAATCTAAAAGCCTTTGGGTAGAGTTTCCTTCGGAATACCGATTCCACTCGTTAGAAAATTGCTTCACTTCCCGCTTCAATAGAGAAGTGTCTTTCAATTGTTTAATCAGCATGGCAGCGTCGCTGCACGCTTGTCCGGGAATAACGGATAAATAATTATCGATAAGGCCGCGTTTTTTGTCGTATTCCTCTAAATCATACGTAAAGAACAAAACGGGCTTGTTCAATAAAGCGAATTCAAAAGGGACCGAGGAATAGTCAGAAATAAGGATATCGCAGGCTTTCAATAATTCATCCAACGCAATATCGGATACATCTTTTATCCACGGGCTGTCGACATGTGAAAACTGGTTTTTCATAACGGGATGAAGCTTTATCAGTAACACATATTCTTCGTTAAGGTCGTCTTTTAAATGGCTCTCTTTAAACGGAAGCCTGACGCGGCCGAAATCTTCATCTCTAAAAGTAGGTGCATACAGCAAAATTTTTTTTTCGGAGGATATAGCGAGACGCTCTCTTATTTGATTAGACTGCGTTTCCTTTTCGAAATACATGTCAGTCATAGGAACGCCGATTTTTAAAAAATGATTTTCTTCCACTCCGAAGCTTTCTTGAAAAATATGAGCCATATGCTCAGATCCGACGACGATTTTGTCAAAGGATCTGTATACTTTCTTATAACGGGCAAAATCACGTTCAGAATAATTCTGGATTGTCAAATCCTTCAATCCGAATTTCTTAAACGCGCCGTTTGCATGCCAAATTTGAATGCATTCAATATCAGGACGATGACGTAAGGCCGTAACCATCAAATAGTAATTATCGATAAGAACGGCTTTGCTACTGAGCATGCAATGAATCGCTTTTACGATGTGAACAGGGTTTTCCTGATCAATCACCGAGCAATTTTGATTAGGGAATTCATTGGCTAATCCTTTAGCATGTTGAGTGAGCAGCACCTTCAGCTTAAAATCAAATGCATCGTTCTCATACGCTTTTAAAATCGCCCTGGCATTGTCCGGAAAAGAAGCGATAAGAACGATACGTTTCTTTGGTTTCACCCAAAAGAAAAGCTTGCCAAGGCAAGTGATATAAAAGGCATATATACTTTTTAAAATAGACTGTAAATTCATTTAGCGATCATACTTTCTAGCATAGGGAATCGTACTTACATATTTCTTGAACTATCCTTTATATGTTCGGGATACGGATACTTTTTTATGTCTCTCTCGTTTCGAATGACAGCAAGAAAGTACTTTGGAATGTTAAGCATTCTTCTCCATCTCGATGGGTTAGATATCAGCCTGTAAAACCATTCAAGATTTAATTTAATGAAAAATTCGGGTGCTCTTTTCGCAGTTCCGCTAAACACATCAAAGCTTCCCCCAAGACCAATAGCAGTTGCTTGCGGAAAAAGGTGCCTGTACTGGTAAATAAAATGCTCTTGATTCGGAAAGCCTAACGCAACAAAGACCAAATCCGGTTTGGCAGCGGCGATTTCCTTTGCCACTTTTTCTTTATCTTCCACAAATCCATCTGAAGAGCCGGCTAATTCGATATTCGGATACTCAAGCTTAATTCGTTGAATGGTACTATCTAATACATCCTTTGTGGCTCCGTAAAGGAATATTTTCTTCTTTTTATCATTTGCCAAAGTTAAGAGCGATGTAAAGATATCGTATCCTGCTATTCTTCCTTGAAGCGGGTGCCCGATAAGCTTGGATACCATGACGACTCCGATTCCATCAGGAAGTATAAAGTCAGAGGAAGCTAAAACGTGACCGTAATCTTCATCCTCAACTGCTTTATAACCAATTTCAGGATTTGCTGTAACGATAAACGCCCCTCGGTTTTGATTGAGATAGGAAGACTCCAAGTGCGACATAAATGCATCTAAGTTTGAATTTACAAAAGACAGTCTGTTAATTGTTGCGGTTTCCATGGAGTATCCTCCTTTTCATTGAATAATATTCGTATATATCTAGAGATTAAGTTTGTTTTGATTAGGTAAAGCTTTTACACAAATTTGGGAAACATCCACTCTATCATACCACAAAATCTTAATAATAAATTAACATTATTGTTACATTGAATTAATTTATTAACGAATGATTTATGTAGAGTTTACAGTAATATTTCGAAATTGGTCAGTTTTTATGGTTGGGAATCGAAACCGGTTCAAAAAATAGACGATTATCAGGCGTTTTACGTTTCAAATTAAATTTTTTCGGGGCAGTAATTCGCGAAAAAAATTGTAAATATCAATTAACAAATCGTTCACATTTACTAAGAATATTTACAATATGCCGCTTGACGCAGGGGATTTGACTGTGGAACTCACGGTGCTCTTGGACAGAAAAGAGTTGAAAAGAAAATTTACATTCTTTAAAGTAGAGTTTGATTATTCATTCCCGATCATTTTCGGGCGATTTTTTAAAAAATGTTCACTTCAGCATAGAGTTTTTATTTGTAAAGGAAAGGAGGGACTCTGGTGAAAAAAGTGATCACATATGGAACGTATGATTTGTTTCATTGGGGACATCTGCGGCTGTTGGAGAGGGCGAAGGAGCTCGGCGATTATTTAATCGTCGGATTGTCGACAGATGAATTCAACTCACTTAAAAACAAGAATTCCGTGGACAGCTACGAGAAACGCAAACAAGTATTGGAGACGTTAGATCTTGTGGACGAAATTATTCCGGAAGAAAATTGGGAACAAAAAATAGAAGATGTAAAAACCCATCAGGTTGATATTTTCGTAATGGGTGATGATTGGGAAGGGAAATTTGATTACCTGAACGAGTATTGCGAGGTCATTTATTTGTCCAGGACTGAAGGGATATCAACGACCCAAATAAAAAAAGAGATGTTTGATTAAGGCATGATTTTCGAGTTTTTTGCAGGATGGAAAGGGCAAAAAAGCTTTCTTGGGAAAGGTATAAAAGTGAAAAAAGCCCTGACATCTGATACAATAATCTGCGGCGCTTCCAAAGAGCTCCCTAAATCATTTAAGTCTAAGGAAGATATAAAATGAACGCATTAGTTAGAATACTGAAAGAGCAATTCACTTCATTCCCGTTAATTTTACGCTTGGCCGTCTATGAGACGAAGTCTACGTATCAAATGAATTATCTGGGAGTGTTTTGGCAGTTTTTAAATCCCCTGATTCAAATGTTAGCCTATTGGTTTGTTTTTGGAATGGGGCTTCGGCATGGTGGTGCTATGAGGACCGGGTTGGATGAACCAGTTCCATTTATTATATGGATGCTTGCGGGGTTGATCCCGTGGTTTTTTATCAGTCCGACGATACTTGACGGATCAAATAGTGTGTTTAGGCGGATCAATATGGTAGCAAAGATGAATTTCCCTATCAGCTCACTGCCGTCAGTCGTAATTGCATCGAATTTATTTAGTTTTTTCGTCATGATTGCGGTATACATCGTTGTGCTTTTGTTGAACGGAATCTATCCAAGCTTGCATTGGATCCAGTTTATTTACTACTTTTTGTGTATGGTTTCTTTTATGTTTGCATTCAGTTTATTCAATTCAACGATCAGCGTCTTGGTCAGAGATTACCAGCTATTGCTTCAAGCGGTGACCAGGCTTTTGTTTTTCTTGCTCCCGATTTTTTGGGACATCTCGGAGCAAATCGGAGAAAAATTCCCGGAGTTGCTTCCGGTTATTAAGCTGAATCCGCTGTTCTATATTATTGACGGCTTCAGAGACAGCTTTTTAGATGGACAATGGTTCTTTCAAGACATGAAATACACGCTCTATTTTTGGGTGTTTACGTTGCTTTTGTTAACGGTAGGCTCGATTTTGCATTTGAAATTCAGAGACAAGTTTGTTGACTTTCTTTAAAATAGTAAGGAGATTGTACGATGAAACTAAAGGTTTCGTTTCGAAATGTTTCAAAGCAGTATCAATTATATGAGAAACAATCGGACAAGATTAAAGGCTTGTTCTATCCAAATAAAAATAACGGCTTTTTTGCCGTGCGCAATGTCTCCTTCGATGTGTATGAAGGGGAGACGATTGGATTTGTAGGGATCAATGGGTCCGGAAAATCTACTATGTCTAATTTATTGGCACGAATCATCCCGCCGACAAACGGTGAAATTGAAATGAACGGACAGCCTTCGCTGATCGCTATTGCAGCAGGATTGAACAACCAGCTTACAGGAAGAGATAACGTCCGCTTAAAATGCTTAATGATGGGATTAACAAATAAAGAAATTGACCGTCTTTACGACAGTATTGTTGAGTTCGCTGATATTGACGAGTTTATTAACCAGCCGGTGAAAAACTATTCCAGCGGTATGAAATCCCGTCTTGGTTTTGCAATCTCGGTTCACATTAATCCGGATATTTTAATCATTGATGAAGCTCTTTCGGTTGGTGACCAAACCTTTTACCAGAAATGTGTCGACCGGATCACTGAATTTAAAAAACAAGGAAAAACGATCTTTTTCGTCAGCCATTCGATCGGGCAAATTGAAAAAATGTGTGACCGCGTAGCTTGGATGCACTTCGGTGAATTGAGAATGTTTGATGAAACTAAAGCTGTTGTTAAGGAATACAAAGAATTCATCGATTGGTTTAACAAGCTCTCAAAGTCAGAAAAAGACAAGTATCAAAAGGAGCAGAAGGCAGCTCGTAAAAAAGCGGCTGTTGTTGAAGGGATAGAAGAGGCTGATAAAGGATCGGCAAAAAAGAAGCCGAAGAAGAAGGATAAGGGCATATTGATCAATGCTCTGCAAATCTCTTTTCTTTCGCTGTTGCTGGTTGCCATTGCCGCTTCAATGTTCATCGACAAGCCTCTCCGGACGATTTTATCTTTCGGGATATTATAGATGCATAACAAAACAGACTGTAATCGATACAGTCTGTTTTGTCTTTTATTTTCCTTCAGTATAAGTAGCGAGAAGCTTTTCAATAAAAGGAACAAGGTCCTTTCTAAGCTCGGCATCCTGCATGGCAAATTCCAGCGTCGTTTCGATAAATCCTAGCTTTTCTCCCACGTCATAGCGTTTGCCTTCAAAATCATAAGCAAATACACGCTGAATTTCATTAAGCATTTGAATCGCGTCTGTCAATTGGATTTCTCCGCCGGCACCTACTTCTTGTTTTTCAAGATACATAAAGATTTCCGGGGTGAATATGTAGCGTCCGAGAATTGCTAAATTTGAAGGTGCTGTTCCCGGTGCAGGCTTTTCAACGAATGTCTTTACTTGATATCTGCGGCCTTCATTCGTTAACGGATCAATAATGCCATAACGGTTCGTTGCGTTTTCAGGCACTTGCTGAACGCCGATCACTGAAGATAGTGTATTTTCATACTCATCCATTAACTGGCGCAAGCAAGGCTTTTTGGCTTGGACAATATCATCGCCGAGCAAAACGGCGAATGGCTCGTCACCGATGAAATTGCGGGCGCACCATACAGCGTGTCCAAGACCCTTTGGTTCCTTTTGTCTTATGTAATGAATATCGACAATGTTAGACGCTTTTTGGACCTTTTCCAACAGATCGATTTTTCCTTTTTCTTCGAGATTGCGCTCAAGCTCAGGTGCGTTATCGAAATGGTCTTCAATCGCTCGTTTTCCTTTTCCGGTAACGATAATAATATCTTCAATGCCTGATTCAATCGCTTCTTCGATAATATATTGGATTGTAGGTTTGTCGACAATTGGAAGCATTTCCTTTGGCATAGCTTTAGTTGCAGGTAAGAATCTAGTTCCAAGACCTGCGGCAGGGATAATTGCTTTTCTGACCTTCTTCACGACGATTCCCTTCCTTTTAGAAAATTAATATTTTTGAACTAAAATCAATGTACCACATATCGACAATTTATTAAACTTTCGGTAAGTTACGTCGAATCGACAGGGCAAAACTTATGATTTCTTTAATAAAAAAGAATTTCGTGGTATCTTATATGAAAGCATTTTATAAATGTAACAATTAATGAGGTGTCATAATGAAAAAAGTATTTATGGTTGTCCATTTGATAGATGTGAACAAAGGCGGCATGACCACTGCCATGCTAAATCGCTCGAAAATGCTCGTTGATAACGGTTTTGCGTCAGATTTGGTCACCTTTGATTATAATCCAAAATACCCAAATATTATTAAAGAATTAAGAGAAATTGGAAAGCTTGATGAAAAAGTAAATATTTTGAATGTCAATGAATACTATAGAGATTTGAACACATCAGGAGAAACAGATACGTCTTATTATGACCAAATGTCTCAAATTGAACAGGAAGGATATCATATTCAGGATGATGAATTCAAAACGAAAAATTACATTAGATATTTTTCGAATGGTGTCTATAAAATGTATAAAAAATGGACCAAAACAGGGTTTTTAAGCCACATTGACCATTTTAACGATACGAGACAACGGGTAAGAAGAGAAGAATTTCATCAAAATAAATATTTGCACAGAGAAGTTGGGTATGACCCAAAGAACAATAAAATGAACATGGAACGGTATTATACTCCGGACGGTTTTTGCTACCTAATGCGCTGGTATGACAGTGAAACTGAAAAACAGCAGCAGGTCTTTTTGTTCAATAAAGACACAAACAAAGCACAAATGTATAAAAACAATAAAGAATACCATGCGGACTGGCTCAATCGTATTTGTAAAGAGGAAGAAGAAAGGCCGTTTGTCATCTGTGACGGACCGGGCAGCTCAAGTAAAGTCAGAGCGATGAAGGCGGATGTTGCGAAGAGAATTTATATGGTTCATATCAATCACTTCGAAAAGCCTTATACGTACGGAAGCAAGGTTAAAACGGATCATATCGATTTTCTTGAAAACATTCATGAGCTCGACGCTCTTGTCGTCTTAACTCATGACCAAAAAAAGGATATTGAAAGACAATTCGGCAGTCACAATAACATTGTCATTATACCGAATTCCCTTCCTTATTCTGAGGTGCCTGAAGTTACAAAAGACGAAAGAAAAGTCAGCATGTTCGTCAGATATCATCGCCAAAAAGCCATCGACGAAGCGATACATGCTTTTGCGAGGGTTATAAAAAAAGTTCCGGATGCAAGGCTCGAAATATACGGCCACGGAAGCGAAAAAGACAATTTAATCGAGCTCATCAATCAGCTGAACCTGACAGAGCATGTGTTTATAAAAGGATATTCAAAAAACGTGAAGAAGGAAATGGCGGAGTCAATCGTTACTCTTATGACCTCTGAATATGAAGCTTTCGGTTTATCCATTATCGAATCCTTTATCAATGGCACGCCTGTTGTCAGCTATGATTGTAATTACGGTCCTCGCGACGTCATACAAGATGGACAAGACGGATTTATTGTCAAGCAGAAAGATCAAAAGGCTTTAGCGGCTCATATCATTAAGCTTTTGAAAAATCCACAACAAGCAAACGAAATGGGGCAAAAAGGAAGAGAAAATGTGTTGGATGAGTTTACCAACCAAGCGGTATTGGATAAATGGCTGAACCTGTTCAAAGAATTAGATAAAAAGTAAGAAAGCAAGCGGCTATTGGAGATGGAGTTTTCATGAACAAGATATATTCTCTTATTTACGAGATTGACGTGAATAAAGGGGGCATCACGAGCTCAATGATGTCCCGTTCTTTTCTTTTTGCTGAAAAAGGCTATTCAATCGATTTAATCACCCTTGATTACAAGGATAATTATGATGAAATCGAAAAAAAATTAAAAAAGAACGGACGGCTTCACCCAAAAGTAAATCTGCTCAATGTCTATCAATACTATCAAGAGAAGCACAGGAACTATCCTATGTCTTTTGAACAAATATCGTACTATGAAAAAAGTTGCAAAGCAGATCAAGATGGGTATGTTGTTTCCTTTAAAAATGATACAACAGCCGACTACTTTTACAACGGAGCTTATGAAATGCAAAAAGTATGGTCGGCAGATGGAAGGCTTTTGCATAAGGTTCTTTATAACGGTTATTCAAAAGTACGAAAAGAAGAGTTCCACATAGATGGCTATGTTCAAAGAGAAACGCTGTTTGACAAAAACACCGGATTCAAAAAAGTGATACGTTATCTCGCTCCTGACGGCTTTTGTTATTTAACCGAATGGTTTAATGATAAAGGGAACATCAATGGAGTACTGCTGTTTGACAGGGACTCTGTTCATTTGCAAAAATTCAACAACCATCGTGATTTTCACACATATTGGCTTGAACAGCTCTGCATGAAAGAAGAAGATCCGATTATCATTTGCGACGGGGTTGGCAGTGCAAATAAAGTGAATGCGATGAAGAATGGAATCGCAAGAAGATATTACTGTGTCCATTCCAATCATCTTGATTTTCCTCATACGTATGGAAGTCCTGTCAGGGAAAATCATCGTTATGCTCTGGAGCATATTGAGGACTATGACGGCCTGATAGTGTTGACGGAAGAGCAGAAGGAAGATATAGAAAAGGATTTTCCCTCAAAAGATAACATTTATGTGATTCCGCATGCACCTAGGAGGTTACATCTTACGGAACCGATCGATAAAAAGAAAAATCTTTTTGTTATGATCGCCAGATACCATGAGGAAAAAGGAATCGATAAAGCGATTAAAGCAATGGCTCACCTAAAAGAAACTCATCCAGGCATTGAGCTTCATATTTATGGAAGCGGACCGAACGAGCAAGAATATCGAAAGCTGAGAGAGCAGCTCGGGGCGGACAATGTGCAATTGCACGGATATGCCTCTGACCCGGGAACCCTTTATTCAGAAGCATTAGCCACGCTGCTTACCTCAAAATTTGAAGGCTTCAGCTTGGCGATTTGTGAATCTTTTTCGTGCGCCACCCCAGTTATTAGCTTTAACGTTAAATACAGCCCGGCAGAATTAATCGAGAATGGGAAAACGGGGCTTTTAGTTGAGAAAGATAATATTGAAGAATTGGCAAACAGCATTGCTTTCTTTTACGAAAATCCTCAGCTGGCAATTGAATGCGGGTCGCTTGCACAGGAAAAAATAAATGATTGCTACAATGAAGAAATTCTCATGAATCGCTGGGAAAACGTCCTTCAGCTAAAAAAATAGCTTTGTATGCGGCCAAGTTTACTTTATGCGATGAAAGAACAATCTATTTACAGGCAAGAATTGGAGAGTCAGATTTTGAAGATTAGTATTGCAGTACCTACATATAATTCTGAACGCTATATTTCGCGCTGTCTTGATAGCTTGATTCATCAGAGCATGCCTGACACTGATTATGAAATCATTTGCGTAGACGATTATTCAAACGATCAAACAGTGAAGATTCTCAAGGAATATAGCCGAACGTATAAGCAGCTTTCTCTTATTTTACGAAGCGTGAATTCGGGTGGACCGGGAGAACCGAGAAACGAAGCGATTCAGGTGGCGAAGGGAAAATACATTTTCTTTGTGGACTCAGACGATTATTTGGAGGAAGAAGCGTTAGAGCGTATGTATACGTACGCAGAACAGAACCAGTCTGATATTGTTCTCGGGAAAATGAAGGGTGTAAACGGGAGAGCGGTGCCCGCTGCTATATTTCAAGAAAACCTTCCCGAAGCCGATCTCATTCAATCAAGCTTAGTCTATGCGATGGGTCCTACTAAGCTGTTCAGGCTGTCGCTGCTGAAAGAAAACAATATATTTTTCCCAACCGGGATTCAAGCGACCGAGGATCAGGTGTTTGTCATGAAGGCCTATTTATGTTCTAAGCGAATTTCTGTGTTAGCTGATTATACCTGCTATTATGCAGTTCAGCGAGACGAAGGCGAGCATATGACTTTCGCATACGTACCGCCCTATGACTATTATGAGGCGATGCAGGCCGTTGTTGATTTAATCAAGGATTCGCATCTTGAGCTAAATCGCAAAGAAGCTTTGCTTGCGAAATTTATGAACCGTCATTTTGATTTTTCTCGCACAACCGACTTTTTGGAAATGATTGAAGAAGAAGAAAAGCAGAGAGAATGGATGGCAGCTCTGCATAAATTCATCGTCAGTTATATCCCGGAATCAATCGACAGCAAGGTTCATCCTGATCATGGCTTTAAGCTGCATTTGATTCGAACGAATGATTTTCCGGGGCTGAAATCGTTTGAAAAAGAATTAAAGGATCTGCAATCCTTCACCTCTATTAAAGAAGGAAAGCTTGTTGCACATTTTCCTTCATTAGTGAAGGCCAACTATCCGAAAAAGCAATTGACAGTCAACCGGAAAAATAAATTGCAATCATTCCTGTCTTCGATCCAGATTAGCCATAACGTAATACAAGTGTCTGGTACAGCCGGGCATTCGGCGATGAAAAATAATGAATTGACGCAAATGGTGAAGGCAATTTGGATTCATCGAGAAACAAAAAAAGAAAAAGTCTTTTTATCAGATCAAATAATAAATGAATCCTTTGTTTTTTCAATGAAATTTGATGATATCGCTGAAGAACCGGCAGATTTGGGTGTGTGGGATTTTTACATTGAAAGCTCAATCGATGGATATACGAAACGGACAAGAGCCGGCAATCAAAAAAATCCGTATCCTTATTCCGATCATGCGAAGTATATCGGGAATAACGGGCATTATGTTTACGAAGCAAGGCCGCACTTTACCACGGACTCTGACGATTTGTCGCTGGAGCTGAGAGAAGTTTCCTCCATTGAAATAGATGTATACGAAGAAGACAGTTTTTCCGCAGTGACGTTGGAGTTTCCCGATCAGCAATTATTTTTTCCGGAGAAGTCCCAGGTTTTTATAAAATGCATCGATTTTGAAATTTTAGTGCCGGTTAAAACAATCAAATCGCTACCTGAAAAAACGTTAGTCCGCATCGATAAACAAATTTTGAGCAGGTATATGCCTGTCTTTGATAATCATGAAATCAGGTGCGCGTTGTCGATTAATTCCCGAAATTGCAGGCTAAAGCCTCTGAAAGAAAGCAAGTCAGTTTTTCTTTATAAAAAATCGATGGAAAAGAAACAGAGTCTATTTAAAACAAAGAAAAAAGTGGAATATTACTTGAAAGCGGAAAACGCTGAATTTTACTTGTCTCACCATTCTTAAACAGAGAGGCGGTTTTAAAATGAAGCCACTCAAGGTTATGTCCGTTTTTGGCACCAGGCCGGAAGCGATAAAAATGGCTCCGCTCGTGCTGGAGATGAAAAAGCATCAAGAAATTGAGCCGCTTGTTACAGTAACTGCCCAGCATAGGCAGATGCTTGATCAGGTGCTTCATGCATTCGATATTACTCCTGATTTTGACTTGAATATTATGAAAGAGCGGCAAACATTGTCTGAAATTACGTCCAACGCGCTCGTAAAATTGGATAAGCTGTTTCATGAAGTTAAACCTGATATCGTTTTAGTTCATGGTGATACGACAACGACCTTTGCCGGAAGCCTTGCAGCTTTTTATCACCAAATTCCGGTCGGACATGTGGAAGCAGGCTTGAGGACGAGAAATAAATACTCTCCTTTTCCGGAGGAGCTGAACAGGCAAATGACCGGATGTGTAGCCGACTACCATTTTGCCCCCACCCTTCAGGCACAGCAAAACCTGTTAGATGAAGGGAAAAATCCGGATTCGATATTTGTAACCGGCAATACAGCGATAGATGCATTGAATACGACTGTTACTGAAGATTATATTCACCCGGTGCTTGATAGAATCGGAAGAGGGAGAATGATCCTGCTGACCGCCCACCGCAGAGAGAATATCGGGGAGCCGATGAGGAACATTTTTCATGCCGTCCGTCGAATCGTGAATAAATTTTCAGACGTTCATGTCGTTTATCCGGTACACATGAATCCTGCTGTCCAACAGATTGCCAATGAAATATTGGGTGATTTGGATCGAGTTCACTTAATTGATCCTTTGGAAGTGATTGATTTCCATAACATTGCGGCCAGATCATTCCTTATTCTAACTGATTCCGGCGGGATACAGGAGGAAGCCCCTTCTCTCGGCAAGCCGGTACTCGTATTGAGAGATACGACTGAGCGGCCGGAAGGAATAAAAGCAGGAACGCTTAAATTGGCAGGCACGGATGAAGGGCATATTTATCATCTGGCAGAGCAGTTGTTAACGAATCGAGAAAAATATAGAGAGATGTCTCAAGCATCCAATCCTTATGGGGATGGATCAGCATCCAAACGGATTGTGCAGGAGATATTGTTCCGGTTCAACTATTCGATGCAAAAAGCACTTCCTTTTAAATAGAGGCCTCAATAAAGGAATAGTCCTCAGGAAATTTATGGATGGTTCTATTATAAGGAAGAAGTTTACTGACCCCAGAAGAGAAAAGGGTGTTCTAAAAGTTCGGATACCCTTTAATCTTTGATTGAGGTATAAAGTTAAAACAAATCACATGTTTAAATGAGATATTTATAAAAATTAGCGGTTTCATAACTAAAGCAGTCTAGCTGCCGCTGGGTAATAATCATTCTGATAGATAGGTATCCATCATATAAGCCGGATCCATGATGTGATCGCTTATCTATTTTGTTGTGTTCGCAAGTGGACGGTCTGTATTAGATTGGTTATATGTCGTTTTGTACCAAGCAACTGTTTGGCGAATCGCTTCATCTTGCGGAGTAATAGAAAATGAGAATTGTTTTTGGAATTTATTTGAATCTACAATGAAATCATTTAAGTGCTGATACATTATTTCGCGGAATTCTCTCATGCCGGAATTAAATATTCCTGCAATATCAACGATGAATTTTCCGGCAGTTCTATACTTTGGTGTTGTTCCGAGCTCATCAGCAATTTTTTGTACGATTTCACGTGTAGTCGTGGGTTCGGGAGCAGGAATATGCCAAATTTCACCCAATGCTTCCTGATGTTCTCCAAGTATAATGAGTCCATTGGCAAAATCACGAATGAAAATATAGGAGTGCTTCTTATCAGGATTCCCCAGAATATTTGCAGGCTTACCTTCCATTAAACTTTTAATCACCTGTTCGCCTAATGACGAATTCTTGACACGCGGCCCATAAAAATCCGTACCTCTGCCAATTGTCGCCTGCACTTTACCGGATTTATGGGCATTCATTAATTTTGCGGCCACTTCAGCCCGCACCTTTGTTTTCTTGCCAACTGTATTATATGAAGAATTCTCATGTAAAGGCTCATCATGAGGGCCGTAAGCATAAACATTATCTGCGTAAACTATTTTGATCTGATGCTTTGCCGCAGCTTCGATGATATTATCCATCATAATGGGAAACAACTCCGGCCATGATGAATAGGGAATTCCTATACAGTGATATATCACAGATATCTCATAAGAATTGCAAATATCCAATACACTATCAAGATTAGTAGCGTCTCCTTTTATTACCTTCACAGACTGAGGAACATCCGCTTTTCCGCTCCTATTCACTAAGAGCACTTTTTTGTCTTCTTGAATAAGCTGGTCCATAATAGTAAGCCCTAAAGGTCCTGTTCCGAAAATCGCATGATACCCATTCGTCATTTGTTTTACCCCCAGATAGTAATTTCTAATACATTTTATCACTTTTTAAACAACAGCTGTTTACAAAATATTAAAGAAAATTTAAATTTTTGTAAATATTAGTATGATAATGTATAATAGGTCACAAAAAGTCCTTCTAAAAAACTATTCAAGGGGAAGATAAGCATGAATCAGACAAACGAACCAATTGCCATTATCGGAATGGGTTGTAGGTTTCCAGGAGGAGGAAATAACACCGAAGAATTTTGGCAGAATCTTGTAAGTGGGAAGGATTCCATTACAGAGATTCCAAAAGATAGATGGGATATCGATCGTTATTATGACCCAAATAGCAAGAAAAAAGGCAAATCAAAGGCGAAATGGGGAGGGTTTCTTGATAAGATTGCGGAGTTTGACGCGGAGTTTTTTGGGATATCACCAAGGGAAGCCAGCTTATTAGATCCCCAGCAAAGGCTGTTGTTAGAAGTTACATATGCAGCGTTTGAAGATGCAGGACTGCCAGTTGATAGTTTAGCAGGCAAAAACATAGGAGTATACATAGGAGCCTTTACGCTTGATTGGAAATTGCTTCAATTTACAGAAAGTAATCGAAGTATGATCGATTCGCACTCTGCAACAGGTTCGATGATGACTTTATTATCAAATCGTTTATCGTATGCATTTGATTTGAAAGGTCCTTCTCTATCAGTTGACACAGCTTGCTCCTCTTCTTTAGTCGCACTGCATCTTGCCTGCCAAAGTATTTTACAAAAAGAATCTTCTATGGCGGTAGTCGGCGGCGTTAATGTTATGTTAAAACCAGAATATTTTATCGCAGAATCAAAAGCAGGAATGCTCTCTCCGGATGGCCGTTCGAAGACGTATGACAGCCGCGCAAATGGGTATGTTCGCGGGGAAGGTGCTGGAGTAATTGTATTAAAACCTCTTTCTAAAGCAATTGAAGACGGTGATTATATCCATTCACTCATACGCGCTTCAGGGAGTAACCAGGATGGTCAAACATCCAGTATTACTGTACCAAGCGGTCAATCTCAAGAAAATCTGATGAGAACTATATACGAACAAAATGGAATATCACCTTCTAGTATTCAATATATTGAAGCTCACGGTACTGGAACACCGGTTGGAGATCCAATCGAGGCGAAAGCAATTGGAAAGGTCTATTCCCAAGGGCGTTTAAACGGACAAAAAACGTTGATTGGTTCAGTAAAAACGAATATTGGCCATACAGAGGCTGCCGCTGGAATAGCCGGTGTCATTAAAACAGTTATGAGTATGAAAAATAATTTGATTCCAAAACACCTTCATATGAATAAAGTCAATCCTGATATTGACTTTGAAGAATTGGGATTAAAAGTTCCATTAGAAAACACACCTTGGCCGGAAACGAATGGTCCTAAAAGGGCTGCAGTCAATTCCTTTGGATTTGGCGGAACCAACGCACATGTTTTAATTGAAGAATACACCACAACACAAGATAACCTCTATGATGATAACCAACCAGAAGAAAATAACCTTATACCACTATCTGCTAAAAGTAAACAAGCATTATATGACTTTGCTAACCAACTAAAATTATCACTTCCACACAGTCAGACAACTTTGACAAGCTTAGGATATACTTTGTCCCGAAGAAGAGATCACCATTCTCATAGATTAGCAATCATAACCGATTCAATAAGCGATTTACAGAATAAACTTGATATATATTTATCTGAAACAACAAACTCACTTCTTCTTGAAGGGGTCGTGACAAATAAATCACCATTAGTATTTGTATTAACAGGTATGGGCCCTCAATGGTGGGGAATGGGACATGAATTGTATCAAAAAGAAACTATATTCAGAGATATGATCGATAAAATTGATGAGATTTTTCAAGATTTATCAGGCTGGTCTTTACGAGATGAAATGTTGAAAAATGAAACCGATTCATCCATGGACCAAACCAAACTTTCGCAGCCAGCTAATTTCGCCGTTCAAGTTGCCCTATGTGAATTATGGAAATCCAAAGGGGTTTTACCAGATGCGATTATTGGCCATAGTGCCGGAGAAGCAGCGGCTGCCTTTGTCTCCGGAGCTTTAAGTCTTGAAGATGCTGTTAAAGTAATCTACACAAGAAGCAGATTGCAGCAGCTTTTAACCGGAAAAGGAAGAATGCTGGCAGTTGGAATGTCAGAGGAAGCCATCGAGAATTATATTGGGATGTACAAAGATGTTGTATCCGTCGCGGCGATTAATAGCCCGAATTCTATAACGCTTGTTGGCGATGAGGATGCTTTAGATAAAATTTCTAAAAATTTAGATAATGATAAAGTATTTCAAAAATACTTGCATGTAAGTGTTCCTTATCATAGTCATTACATGGAAGAGATTAAGGAGGAGTTGTTAGACTCCCTGCAGGATATAAAGACTCACAAACCAGTCATTCCAATTTATTCAACTGTTGACGGGAATCAATGTGATGAATCCTATTTCGATGCAGAATATTGGTGGAATAATGTAAGGCAGCCTGTTCGCTTTGCCAAGGGTTGTATGGAGCTTATTATGAGAGAATTTCGCTCTTTCCTTGAAATCGGACCGCATCCAGTTCTTGCATCATCCATAAATGAATGCCTAAAACAATGCGGAGTTGACGGCGAAACTTATTCTTCTCTGCGCAGAAAAGAACCTGAAATCGAGTATGTAAACAATACCTTCATGCAATTATATGTGAATGGTTCTGAGATTAATTGGGACATGCTGTATCCAGAGCAGAGATATATTACAAAGGTTCCATTGTATCCTTGGCAAAAAGAGTATTATTGGGCAGAAACAGAAAAAGCAAAAAGAGATAGATTAGGGAACCAAGAGGCTCATCCAATATTAGGGGAACGTATAGGCTCGATAAATAATGTTTGGAGAAATCAATTAAATCTTAACCATGTGCCTTTTATAAGTGATCATAAAATTCAAGGAACAGTTGTTTTTCCAGGTGCCGGTTATGTGGATATGGCTATATCATCGGTTGCAGAAATTTACGGAAAAAACAACGTAACTTTCAATGTAGAAAATATTCAATTCAAAAAAGCTTTATTTTTAACGGCCGACCAAGATGTTGAAATGAATTTTACTTACAATGACAGAAATGGCGAGTTTCAAATATTTAGCCAAGCGAGCGGAGAGGAACATCAATCCTGGGATCTTAACGCAGCTGGGGTAGTTTTGCCTGTTGCAGCATCAGGTGAACAAATCGAGATTGAAACTCTTAAAAGCCGGATTACTGACACAGTCAGCAAACAGGAATGCTATCAACATTTTCAAACATTAGGATTAGAGTATGGTGAACAGTTCCAAGGGATTGAGCTGTTATGGAGAAATCAAAATGAGAACGAGTCTTTGGCTCAAATTCAAATCAAACCACAGCTGTTAGAACATGTTAATGAATATACCATCCATCCTGCAGTTCTAGATTTATGCTTTCAAGTAATGGCTGCGGCACTGCCTTTTGAGCAAACTCCAACCGTTTATATGCCGGTCGAAATCAAAAAAGGGAAAGTATACAAATCTCTAACGGATCAGATGTGGGTATATGCAAAAATTAATGAAAAATCTGAAGGCAACTTAATTGGCGATATTTATCTAGTAAATGAACAGGGAGAAGTGATTTTAGAGATTAATCAATGTAAAGCCGTTTCCTTAAAAGATGTGGATCATTCACCATCCGTTCAACAAAAATTATATGAATTACAATGGAAGGAATCTGAATGGAGACAGGAAGAAAAGAAGGCGGCGGCAGGAGAAGGATATTGGCTTATTTTTGCTGACAAAGGAGGAGTGGGACATAAAATAGCTTCTTCACTTGAGAAAGAAGGGGAGAAGGTAAAGCTTGTCCAACATTCCTTAGAAAATTCTCAATCTAGCATTGTCATAAATCCAAGTGCACAAGATTCATATCAAGAGTTATTGGAAACCTATGACTGTAAGCGAATCATTCATTTATGGAGCCTTGATTTATCAAACAATCAATCTTTAAACAGGGATGCTTTACAAGAAGCGGAAAGATTGTCCACAAATTCAGTTCTATTGTTATTAAAGGCTCTCTCCGAAAATAAATCAGCGAATAAAGAAGGGCTGCTGTGGTTGATTACTAGAGGAGCACAGAAAATTACTGATTCAGACTCGGAAATGAATTTATCTCAATCCAGCCTATGGGGTATGGCAAAGGTGATTGGCCATCAAGAGTTCTATCATCTATTTGGGGGAATTATTGACTTAGATATTAACGGAACAGATGATGATTCACAAAATATTTTAAATGAACTCTCTTTTGGAGATATGGAAGACCAAATTGCTTACAGAAAAGGAAAAAGGTTTGTCGCAAGAATGGAAATCAATCAATTTAGTGACAGTCATACAAAATCTTTTCCTGTCCATTTTAATCCATCTTCTACGTATCTGATCACTGGGGGACTTGGTTCATTAGGGATTGTTACAGCGAAGTGGATGATTTCGAATGGAGCCCGCCATTTTATCTTAATGGGAAGAACACAGCTTCCAAATAGACAAAGCTGGAGAGATATCGACAGCAATCATCTTCATTACGCGAAAATTAACTCTATTATTGAGCTGGAGCGATTAGGGGCAACAATTCATGTAGCATCTGTTGATATTGCAGATAAAGATCAATTGACAGAGTATCTGGATGGATTCCATAAAATGGGCTTCCCGGAGGTGGGAGGTATTATTCATTCAGCTGGCACAGCAAAACCTCAGTTAATGAAGGATATGGAAGTAGGAGAATTTAATAAAGTGCTTCGTCCAAAAATATGGGGTGCATGGAATTTACATGAATATTTTGATGGCAAGGATTTAGAATTCTTCATCATGTATTCTTCAGTCGCTTCACTTGTTGTTTCTCCGGGACAAAGCAATTATTCAGCTGCCAATGCGTTTCTTGATGCCTTGTCTAATTATCGGAATTCTCTTGGAAAGCGTTCCGTAAGTGTCAATTGGGGACCGTGGAAAGAAGTAGGGATGGCTACAAAATTGGATTTGAATACTTTCTTCATTGATAGGGGCTTATATCCAATGAACCCGGAAGAGGGCTTAGAATGTTTAGAAATGATTTTAAGTCAATCAAAATCACAATTGGCCGTACTAGGAGCAGATTGGAATAAAATTGCCATACGGAATTATCCGGTGGAGTATACGCCAATAATGGTTTCTTCCTTAATCGATACGGCTTCGAATACAAAAACAATGGATTCAAAACAGACTGAGAGCATTTTAGCTAAAATTCAAAGTTTACAAGATGAAAGTGAAAAATTAAACGCCATCCAAGAATATTTAACCGATACAGTGGCAGCTGTTTTACGTATGGATAAAACGAAACTAAATCACTCGCAATCTTTAACCAGCTGGGGACTAGACTCTATGATCTCCATTGAATTAAAGAATTTTATCGAACGGGATTTACATGTGGAAATGGCAGTTGTCGATTTATTAAAGGGAATAAATATTTTAGATCTTTCCGAGCATATTCTTGCCATCATTTCAGAATCTGATCAATTAATAGATGATGTTGAACTCTCTGAGCTTTTAAATGAAATGGAATCATATTCACCAGCAGAGCTAGAGTCAGTATTAAAAGAAATTTCAGCAAGTAAAGAAGGGGAAAAGATGCGATGAATAGGTTATTGGATACTATTTCTGGATTATCGGAAGAGAAAAAAGCGTTAATACAAAAAGAGTTGCAAAAAAGGCTTGAAAAGGAGAAGAAAAAGATTGTTCCGGGGGAGAGAGGAAAAACAGCTTTCCCTCTCTCTTCAAGCCAACAAAGAATGTTCTTTCTAGAAAAATTGGATGCCGGCAATCCTTTCTATAATATTCCTGGCTGCTTAAAATTCAAAGGCTTTTTAGATCTGGTGGTTTTGGAAGAAGCCCTCAATCTATTGATCCAAAGGCATAATGTTCTTCGTATGCATTTTGTTGTCAACGAGGATGGAGATGGATTCCAAAGAATTAACGATCAATTTAACAAAATCGAGTTGGTGGTAAAAAACGTTCAAGGCTATACGAATGAACAAATTCAAGAACTCATTACTAGTCTGCTGCAACAGCCGTTTTACTTAGAAAAAGGTCCATTATGGAGCGCTTCTATTTTACAAAAAGATGCAGAGGAATCTCTGCTTGTTTTATCTTTCCACCATATCATTTTTGATGGGTGGTCTCTTGAAAACTTCATACAACAGCTGTTAACGATTTATAAACAGATTAGTGAAGAAAACGTAAGAACAGAAGTTAATCTAAATGATTTGCAATATACTGATTATGTAGAATGGGAAAAGTCCTACATGACAGAAGAAAAAAAGGAAAAACAGTTAGCCTTTTGGGAGAAGGAGTTAGAAGGGTGTACTGAGCTGCTTAATCTCCCTTTAGATTATCAACGGCCAAAAGAACAGAATCATAAGGGAAAGCTGTACTCAATAGAGATGCCAAGAGAGGTATATCATCAGTTATCCGAAGTATGTAAAGAGAATGATACAACATTGTTTATGATGACTCTTGCAGCATTTAAGGTTTTACTAAGCCGAAATTCTAACCAAGAAGATATTATTGTAGGGTTCCCCATCTCCTGCCGTGATCAAGCTGAAATAAAAGACTTAATTGGCTTATTTGTGAATACTTTACCGATTAGAAGCAAGTTATCCTCTCAATTATCATTTATCGATTTGTTAAAGCAAGTGAAATCGAATTCTTTACAGGTGTTCGAAAATAAATATGTTTCATTTGATTCTGTAGTAGAACGAGTTCGCCCGACTAGAGAATTGAGTTACAATCCGATCTTTCAAGTTTTGTTTTCTTATCAAAATGCCATCCCATCAGTACAATTAGAAAATCTCATCGTTGATTTTGAACATATTGATCCGGGAACCTCTAAATTTGATCTATCATTAGACATTTTTGAAGGAAGCGGCGACGTTTTGCCGAAAATAGTATTTGAGTACAATACGGATCTATTTCATGGCAGTACCGTTCAAAGAATGGCAAATCAATATTTACATTTATTGAGTCAAATCGCAAAGGATCCTGAACAAAGCATCTCTCATCTCAATTTACTGACAGAAGATGAGGAAGAAGAGCTTGCTAAGCTGGGAAGCGGCCCCGAGCAATTTTATGATTCTTCTGAATCTGTGATGGCATTGTTTGAGAAAGCAGTTCATGCTAATCATGAAAGTGTTGCACTCTCGTATCGCGATCATTGTTATAGCTATGATGAATTGAATAAAGCAGTCAATCGTTTCGCCAGCTATCTAAACAAACAAGGTGTGCAAAAGAATGAATTAGTTGGTATATCGATCGATAAATCGATGGAAATGGTAATCAGCATGCTGGCTGTATTGAAAATTGGAGCAGCCTATGTACCTATTGATCCTCAGTATCCGATCGAAAGACAAGAATTTATCATAAATGACAGCGGTATAAAAGTGCTTATTACATCTCACCAAGTAAATCACGATTTGTCACTTGCGCTTAATGAAGTCATTGTTCTAAATGATTCGGTTATTGCTGAATTGAAGGAGATGGATGACGAGTACCAAGCAGTAGAAGTCAATTTAGACGACACAGCATATATCATCTATACTTCTGGTACTACCGGCCAGCCTAAAGGTGTCATTATTTCTCATGGCAATCTTGTAAATGCATACTTCGGCTGGGAAAGAGCCTATTCTTTGTCCGATGGTATAAAGACACATTTGCAAATGGCGAGTTTTTCCTTTGATGTTTGTACGGGGGATATCATACGGGCGCTGCTCTCCGGTGCAAAACTTGTTTTATGTCCTCCTGAATTTTTGACAGATTCTGAAGAATTGTATCAATTAATAGTAAAAGAACAGGTTGATTTTGCTGAGTTTGTTCCAGCAGTTTTCCGTCATCTTATTCAGTTCTTAGAGGATACCAATCAAAAACTGGACCATATGAAGATTGTTGTCCTTGGTTCTGATGTTTGGTACATGGATGAATATAAACAGTTTCAGTCTTATTTGAATCCAGAGGCTAGATTGATTAACTCCTATGGTTTAACGGAAGATACTATTGATTCCACTTTTTTTGAATCGAATCACGAACATTTGCCACAGGCATCGACTGTTCCGATTGGAAAACCGTTGGCAAATAAACAGCTGTTTATTCTGGACTCTGAACTCAATATGGTGCCATTTGGCGTTATAGGGGAGCTTTATATTGGGGGAAAAGGCGTAGCAAAAGGCTATATGAATCGAAATGAATTAACGAATGAAAGATTTATTTATCACGCAGTTGGTGAAGAATCCATCTATTTATATAAAACAGGGGATTTAGCACGATTTTTGTTAGATGGAAATATTGAACTGATCGGCAGAACGGATAGTCAAGTGAAAATCAGGGGCTTTCGTGTGGAATTAAATGAGGTAAGTGCTGTTCTTTTGAAATTTGCGGATTTGAAAGACTGCATTGTAGTAGATTATGGTGATCATAATGATAAGCAGCTAATTGCTTATTATGTAGAGAGCGATAAAGAAATTCATACTCAAGATTTAAGAAACCATATGAAAAAGTCCTTACCAGACTATATGGTTCCTAATCAATTTATCAAAATTGATCAGATTCCGCTTAGTGCAAACGGAAAAATCAATCGCCAGCTGCTGCCTGCTCCTGATTTAGAAAAGTATTTATCCTCTTATGTGGCGGCAAGAACTTTAAATGAAAGCATGTTACAGGATATATGGGAACAAATATTTGCGCAGCCGCGTATTGGAGTAAATGATAATTTCTTTGAATTAGGCGGCCACTCGCTTATGGCGATGCAAATTACCAGTCAAATTCGTAAAGCGTTCCATATTCATGTTCCGCTAAAGGCGATTTTTGAAGCGCCAACCATAGCCAAATTAGCTGAATATATCTCCAAGCTTGAAGGAAAAGGGCAAAATGATGTATTTGATCTTCCGGAATACAAACCTGATAAAGAAAATAAGTATGAACCTTTTCCGTTAACCGATGTACAACAAGCGTATTGGGTAGGAAGACAGGAAATATTTGAGCTTGGGAATGTGACGACGCACAGCTATGACGAATTAGAAGCTGAGAATCTGGATGTTGAGGCTTTTGAACAAGCATGGAATCAATTAATTATGCGGCACGAAATGCTGCGGACGGTAATTTCTGAAGATGGCTACCAGCAAACATTAAAAGAAGTACCTTATTATAAAATAAAAGTATTAGACTTTGAACATTCAAATGAAGAACAGTGCTCAATTGGTTTACAAGGGGTTCGAGACGAAATGTCTCATCAAAAATTAAGTGTGACACAA
Source organism: Bacillus capparidis (assembly GCF_017832095.1). Taxonomy (NCBI): domain Bacteria; kingdom Bacillati; phylum Bacillota; class Bacilli; order Caryophanales; family Bacillaceae; genus Bacillus; species Bacillus capparidis. The sequence continues at coordinate 446,695 of NZ_JAFDST010000002.1, read as the reverse complement.
TGGCCGACCTTTGACATTCGAGTCACAAAGCTAGCTCGTAATCAAGCTAGAATTCACTTTTCTACCGATGCCTTGTTTTGGGATGTTTGGAGCTTTGTCAATTTAGTTAGGGAATTGGTTGTAATTTACGAAGATAAGTCTGAGATGCTGCCAGAATTAGACTTTTCATTCAGAGATTATGTATTTGCTGAACAAGAAATTGTCAAGAACACCAAAAAATATGAAGAAGCAAGAGAGTATTGGAACAATAAAGTGAAATTCTTGCCTCCAGCGCCTGAACTTCCGATAGCTCAAAATCCGCGTTCTATCTTAGAGCCGAAATTTACAAGATATCATCGCGTGCTGGAAAGAGAACGATGGGAAAAATTAAAGAATAAAGCAAGCAGCTATGGGATTACTGTTACGGGACTTTTATTAGCGGTACATGCAGAAGTATTTGCTGCATGGAGCAAGGAACCTGCATTCTCGTTAAATTTGACGTTTTTAAGCCGGCATGCTGTACATCAGCAGGTGACAGATATCGTAGGAGAGTTTACCTCATTAACTTTATTGGCTATCGATCAGCAAATTGGGAGTACATTTATCGAAAGGGCTCGCAAAATCCAAAAAGAATTATGGGATGATTTAGAGCATAATTATATTTCTGGAGTTGAAGTGCTTAGAGCCTTGACTAGTGCCCAAGGTGATGCAACACAGGCAAAAATGCCGGTCGTATTTACTTCAGCACTTGTAGTGCCGGTACCTGACCAGGAAGATACACCGATTCCATTTAAGCCAGTGAGTGAAAACGGGATTACCCAAACATCCCAAGTGTGGCTGGATTGCGGAGTTTGGGAAGATACTAAACGATTGTTGTGCAACTGGGATGTTGTAGAAGAAGTGTATCCTGAAGGATTTATTAAAGACATGTTTGAGTGCTACTGGGCATTTGTCCAGAAATTAGCTGTAGATGATGCGATCTGGGAAGAAAAGGTGATTCCTTTAATTCCGGATGACCAAAAAGAATTAAGAGCCACGATCAATCATACGGAAAAAGAGTGGGAAGAAGGACTCCTGCATTCTAATTTCGAGAAACAGGCTGTACAGAAACCAAATGCAATTGCAGTTGAGACGAGTGATCGTTGTTTTACGTATCAGGAAATAGACCAAAAAGCGAATTCATTGAGTAATTATGTAATAGAATTAGGGGCAAAGAAAAATCAAGCAATTGGCATCATCATGGACAAAGGCTGGGAACAAGTAGTGGCTGGATTATCTGTATTAAAAGCAAATGCTGCCTATTTACCGATTAATCCTGATTTACCTAAGGAGCGCATCGATTATCTGATTCAGAAGGCAGATATCCAGATTATTCTTACGCAGTCGTGGCTAGAGTCTGATTTTAAAGAAAATCGTAACGTACATGTAATAGACGTTGATACCTTTGATTACCTTTCTAACGATGAAAAAGCGCCCCAAATTGAGGCGAATCCAGATGATTTAGCCTATGTTATTTTTACATCTGGCTCAACAGGTGAACCGAAGGGTGTTATGATCTCACATCAAGCAGCGTTGAATACAATCTTAGATGTTAATGAACGTTTCGGTATAACGGAAAAGGATAAAGTGTTAGCATTGTCTAGTTTTACCTTTGACCTTTCTGTCTATGATGTTTTTGGCATGTTAGCATCCGGTGGAACCATTGTTATTCCGGATAAGGAGAAAGCTTTAGACCCTATACATTGGTATGAATTGATAAACGAAAAACAAATTACGGTATGGAATTCTGTGCCGCAGCTTATGTCTTTATTGGTCGAGTATATATACAGCAACAACATGGATCTTCCAGAGTCTATTCGGTTAGTTATGCTAAGCGGTGACTGGATTCCGTTGTCATTGCCAGAACAAATGAAAGATTTATCTGGAAATGATAATCTGCAAGTGATCTCATTAGGTGGTGCCACAGAAGCTTCCATTTGGTCAATTATGTACCCTATCCACAATGTGAAATCAGGATGGAAGAGTATTCCTTATGGTAAACCAATGAAAAATCAAAAAGTGTATGTGTTAAATAAGTTTTTAGAGCATTGCCCTACTTGGGGTTTTGGAGATATTTATATCGGTGGAGTTGGAGTAGCGGAAGGGTATTGGAAGGATGAAGAAAAAACGAAAAATAGTTTTATTATTCATCCTCAGACGGGAGAACGCCTTTATAGAACAGGAGATATAGGGCGTTATCTGCCGGATGGTAATATTGAACTGCTTGGACGTGAAGATAATCAAGTGAAAATTCAAGGATATCGAGTAGAACTTGGAGAAATCGAAGTAAACCTGAGCCAGCATCCACAGATTGAAAAATGTGTCATTTTAGCCAGCAACAAGAATGACATAAAAAGCCTAATTGCTTTCTATATCTCAGAGAATCATATTGAACCGGATCACTTACACCATTTTCTTGAAAACAAAATAGCTAGTTATATGATTCCTTCTCAATTTATATGTATTGACACGATTCCGCTAACGTCCAACGGAAAAGTTGATTACAAAAAGTTGAATTCACTTGTCAAAGAGACAACGCATGCAGCTGAAAAATGGGAGCCTCCTGTTACGGAAATGCAACTGAGTATTACAAAATTGTGGTCTGAGATTTTAAATGTCGACGAGAAAGAGATCGGGATAAATAATAGTTTCTTTGAATTAGGCGGGGATTCGATGCAGGCGATTCGAATGATGACAAAACTCCAAAAAGAATTGTCCATGCAGCTATCTTTGAAGGATTTTTATCAAGAGCCAAGTGTGAGCTCTTTAGCCAATCTTGCTGAGCAAAAAATGTTCATTGGAGCAAATGGAAGTTTATAAGATTTGTACACGAGAGAATAAAATCATTGAAGTGCTGTTCCTTTCTCATTAAGCAAAAGGACAGCGCTTCTACCAAAATGAAAGAGTGAGGAATTTGCAGAATAAATGGGTAATAATCGATGAAGTAAAACCAGAGGCGAGAATGAGATTGTTTTGTTTCTCGTATGCTGGTGGAGGAGCTAATGTTTACAAAACATGGAACAAATATTTGCCGGATGATCTTGAGCTAGCGAGTATTGAGCTGCCGGGAAGGGGAAGAAGAATCACTGAACCATCTATTCGTCATAAGGATATTTTAGTGGAGACGTTAAAAAAAGCCATGATTCCTTATTTAGAGGAAAAACCATATTGTTTCTTTGGTCATAGTATGGGAGCTTTAATCGCTTATGAATTGATCCAGTCTTTAAATAAAAGTGAAGGATTGCTGCCAAGGCACTTTTTCCCTTCAGCTCATAGAGCTCCTCATCTTCAGAGAAGCACGAATAAAACGACGTACAATTTACCAGATGATGCGCTTATTCAGAGGTTGAGAGAGTTAGATGGAACACCGGAAACTGTTCTAAATAATAAAGAATTATTAAATATAGTGCTTCCTATTATGAGAGCAGATCTTCAGATTTGCGAAACATACCAATATTCTGCTGATAATAAAGTATTATCTGTCCCTATTACAGCATTCGCTGGAAAAGGTGATAGAAGTGTTGCAGTGGAATCCATCGATGCATGGAGTTCACTGACAAGCAGAAGCTTTGATTGCATTAAGATGGAAGGAAATCACTTTTTTATTCATCAGCATGAACAGGTGATTGTCCAAAAAATAGCAGAGACTTTAGAATTATCAGTAGTGTGAGTTATGAGTACGCAGTTATTTCTAGCGGAATTACCGGATGCGATAGATGAAGAGATGATCAATAAAGCGATTTGTTTGCTTCCTCCTATTAAAAGAGAGAAGATAAAATCCTTTTATCATATAGAAGACTCTATAAGAAGCTTACTTGGGTATATGATGCTTCAAAAGGTCTTGCCACGCAGCCAGTATCCTGATTCCATTAGCTTTACAGAGTATGGAAAGCCTTTTGTGAAGAATCAAAACCATTTTCAATTTAATATTTCTCATTCAATGCGTTTGGTTGTATTAGCAGTTTCTAAGTACGAAATAGGTGTGGATATTGAATATATAAAGCCAGTCTGCCTAGATTCAATGAGTGGGGCACTTACGAAGGAAGAGTATGCATATCTGCAATCTCTTCCTGATGATGAAGCCGAAAAATATTTCTATACGATTTGGACAGTAAAGGAAAGCTTTTTAAAAATGATCGGAACAGGGCTGAGTCTGTCACCGGATCGACTAAATACAAATGTATATTTTGATAGACCCACTATAACATTAGACGGAAAACAGCAAAATGTATCTTTTCAGACCTTTCAAGTCGAATGCCGCTATCAACTAACTGTTTGTATACGTGGGACCTGTCAGATAAATAATATGGAAACGCTTGATGCTGCAGAGCTATTAAAAGACTTGGTTGAAAATGAAAATATGAAATAATATAAAGATAAAGTTGTTTGAGTCATAAGGGATTAATGTCAGTGGTTTTTGTTTGATAGTACGCACAAATATATTAAACCGAGCAAGTAGAAAGGTTGTTTAGATCATTGACAGAAACCAGTAAATTAACAATGTTTTTTAAATGGGGCATGTTTGTATTAGGGTTTAGCATCGTTATATATGCTATTATTCAATATGGGATTATCGGCTTGGCGAATTCTGGATTTTATTTTGTTAAAGTCGATTATTATCAAGAGAAACTATCCAGTATATGGGATGTAATGATATTAATCCATATTTTTGGATCGGCAATCCCCTTGCTAATTGGTCCCTTCTTATTTATCAAAAAGATTCGAAAAAATAACCTGTCCATTCATCGAATCATGGGATACATATATGTGGGAGGCATTTTAATCGGAGGACTCTCGGGATTCTATGTAGCCTTTTATTCTACGGGGGGGATTATTTCCCACGTTGGTTTTATTATCCTTTCTGTTTTATGGATTTTTACGACCCTGATGGCGACTTACCATGCGGTGAAAGGAGAGATACTTTTTCATCGAGCGTGGGTAATAAGAAGCTACAGTTTAACTTTTGTGGCAGTAACATTACGGTTGTGGCTCGGGTTATTTGCTATGATATTTGGCGGTGAAGCTTATGCTTCCTATTACATAGTGATTTCATGGCTATGCTGGGTGCCCAATATAATCATAGCATGGATTTTTACAGCTCCTTATATCAATAAGGGAAAACAATATCGAAAAATTTCTATTTAGAGTGCAAAAGCAGCAAAAGAAAAAAGGATCAATTTTCTTTTGCTGCTTTACTTTTTAGAGAGCTTATCGGACAGCGAATTTTAAATTAGTTTTTGCTTGCCGTTTTGTCCATTTCTAAATTTTCTTTCAGTTCTTTCGAAATCGCAAGCCGGTCATCTTCGTTCACTTGATAATAATACACGCCGCCTATTTTTCCCCCTGTGCCTTTCAATTCGTGTTGAACGACATGATCAGCCGCTTGTTTATAGTTCGATTGAATGTCCCACATATTATCAAATGAAAGGTTTGTTTTTACATTATCTTCAACAACATTAAACATGTCTCCGAATTTCGTGATCGATGAGATATTAGCGCCTTTATCAATAATACCTTCAATCACTTGCCTTTGCCGGTCTTGACGGCCAAAATCGCCTCTCGGATCATCATACCTCATTCTTGAGTAAGCGAGTGCTTCTTTTCCGTTTAGATCTAACTGGCCTTCATTAAATGAATATCCATCATAGTCAAAAGCAAATGTACTGTTTACGGTAACTCCGCCAAGAGTATCTACGATGTCTCTGAAGCTTTCCATATTTACTTTTACGAAGTAATCAACAGGGACATCAAGAAAATTTTCAACCGTGTCAATCGTCATTTGCGTTCCGCCGTATGCATAGGAGTGGTTAATTTTATCCATCGTGCCTTTCCCCACCAGCTCTGTATACGTATCACGAGGAATACTTACCATTTCCGTTGTCTTTGTTTGGGGATTGATTGCCATATAGATCAGAGAATCTGAACGGCCGCTGTCGCCGCTTCTTTCATCGACACCCATAATTAAAACAGACACAGGATCCTTTTTGTTCACATCTACTTTTTCAACACGCCGGTCTGACGGATTGATTTCTTCATTAATACTGGCTACAGTCTTTGCTGCTTTATCCCAAAGGAAGTAGGCATAACCCCCTGCAACTAATATGAATATACCAATGATGGACAGGACGATTGCTAACACCTTTTTTTTCTTTTTTCTTTTTTTCTCAGCTCTCATATTTCCTCACCTTATTTTTAGTAGTTTAATTTGATTATATTGGTAAGACATAATCCAAACAACCTAAATCTTTTAGATTACAAAAATTAGACGAAAAGATCCGAAAAATGGTTTCAAAGATCATTTTTTTCCTTTAAACTTATTACGTAATGTCGATATAGAGGTAGAGGTGAAGAAATTTGAAGAAATTTGTTTTATCTATGTCACTGATGCTTTTCTTAGCCGGCTGCGGAACGAATGAGGCTGCTCCTGAAGATCAGAAAAACAGTGACAACCAGACAGAAAACAGCAGCAGCGAGACAGAATCCAGTGAAGTAAGCAAAAGTGGAACATTTTCTGGTTTGGCAGACGAGCACACGATAGCTGTCGAGATTGATGGGGAAGAAACTACATTTCAAGTAGATTCAGAACTGCAAGAGAAGGCAAAAGGAATTGAGGATGGTACTTCTGTTGAAGTGAAGTATGTAGAAGCAGATAATGGAGTATTGGAGCTTAAAGAAATAGAAACAAAATAAAAACAATTTAGGATCCAGATGGGGGAATGCAATCTTGAAATGTGTGAAGCGCCTGCTTCTGCCGTCAGTGGTGGCGTCTGCCTTGTTATTGCCACTGGCCGCACCTGCAAGCGCAGGAGAGAATGATACGATTTCTGTTAAGCTAAAAAACTACATAGGAAACAAAGAGAGTTTGTTTATCGATATTAATGGAGAATACAAGGTTAATGGAATGGCAGACACGACCCGTTACGGAGGAGATACACGTTTTGATGTGGCGAACAACGTAGCGAATGCCGGATGGACAAATCCCGCGAATGTTATTGTTGTCAATCGTGACGCGTTTGGTGACGCGTTAGCCTCGACTCCTCTTGCCTACAAATTAGACGGGCCGATCCTCTTAACTGATGCGAATCGCCTCACCCCAAAAACAGAAGAAGAAATAAAAAAATTGAATCCAGATAATATTTTAATTATTGGCGGCACGATCAGTGTATCGAAGAATGTGGAAAAAACGTTGTCAAACTACGGGAACGTCAATCGGATTGGCGGGGCGACACGTTACGAAGTAGCCAAAAACATTCAAAAAAGCTATTTTCCGAGTGCTAGTGGTGCTGTTGTGGCAACAGGAATGAAATTTACGGATGCACTGTCGAGCGCTTCGTACGCTGCAATGAACGGATATCCGATATTGCTTTCAGGAAATAATACCATTCGAAACGATTATACGATTCCAAGCCGTGTGGTTATTTCCGGCGGGCGTTTAAGTGTCAGCTCAGGCATTGAAAATACGCTTAAGCAGAAAGGTGCTTCTGTTGAGCGAGTAGACGGAAGATCAAGATATGAAGTATCCGCTAATTTAATCAAGCAGCTAGGAATGAAAGCAGATAAAGTATTTCTTTCAAACGGCCAAACATTTGCTGATGCACTTACAGGTTCGGTACTCGCGGCAAAGGAAGGAAGCTCGCTGCTTTTGATCGAACCAAACAGTCTTCCCGATCCAGTGAAAAACTTACTTAACGAACAGAATACATCTAAATACAGCTTGCTCGGCGGAATCATTTCGATCACCGACACGGTGCAAAACAGCCTAAGCGGTATGTTGACCGGAAACGGATATACTGTTGAATCGATCAACGGAAATCTTGAATTAAAGCAGCACGGGGCAAAAATTAAAAACCTGGGCACGACTTTTACAGCTCAGCCTGTCGATTACAATAAAGACGTCATGAGCATTAGTGGAAGAAGATACTTAGGAAACATGAATTTTGCGGTAGAAGCTGGCAGGTTTGTCCGGCCAACGAATGAAAACATACCATTTGAAGATTACATAAAAGGTGTCGTCCCTCGAGAAATGCCTGCAGGCTGGCATGTGGAGGCATTAAAGGCCCAAAGCGTTGCTGCAAGAACTGTAGCCGTAAAAAACAAAGGGAAAACAATTGATGATACGACCAGCTATCAAGTTTTCGGCGGCTATGAATGGGACAGCAGAACCTCCGGGTTAGTAGAAGAAACAAGAGGAAAAGTGCTGAGAGATCAATACGGAAAGCCAATTACTGCTGCATTTTCTTCAAATAATGGAGGACATACTGAGGACAGCAGTGCCGTATGGGGAACTTCATTGCCTTATCTGTCTGCCCAGCCGGATCCGTTTAATCCAAATTTTGAATGGAACTATCTATTAGACAGACAGAAAATCAAAGATATGTTTTACAGTACTTTAAAGTCAGATATTGAAAAGCAATTGGGAAATACGAAAACCGTAACGATTGAAGAAGTAACGAATGTCAGTACTAGAGGTACGACTAGGGGACAGCGGGCAGAATTCGTAACCGTTGACGTTAAGTATTCAGCCCAAGATAATCTATCAGGTGCAGTCTCACCTGGTAATGGAACGGTTACCATAAAAGCGGGTGATTTTAGATCAAAAGCAGGATCAACTAATATTAAAAGTACGATGTTCCATATTGAAAACAAAGACGGTTCGTTCATCTTTTATGGCAGAGGATACGGCCACGGAATTGGAATGAGCCAGTATGGGGCTCAAGCTAGAGCGAATGCTGGACAATCGTATATCGATATTTTGAAGTTTTATTATCCTGGTGCAAATCTAACAAATTATTAATCTGAAAAGAGACACGTCAGAGGCGTCTTTTGATGCCTTTGATCCCGTCTCCTTTTCGCTTTTTTGACTTAAAAACTATCTAAATTTGGAGGGAACATTTTTGTGGTTACATGTAAAGAGCATAATACTCATTATGTTCGGGCTAATCTTATTTATCCCTAATGCTTTCGCTGCCAATTCAGTGGAGCGTCTTGATGGCGCTAGCCGTTACCAGGTGGCTGTCAATGTATCGGAAAAAGGGTGGAACTCTGCAGATACAGTGATTGTCGCCAACGGAAACGCCTATGCAGATGTATTGGCTGCCTCGCCTTTGGCTTATCTTCACAACGCGCCCATATTGTTGACAGAGAACAACAAGCTTACAGGTCCTACGAGGGATCGAATCAAACAGCTCGGAGCGAAAAAGGTTATCATTATTGGCGGAGATATTAGTGTTCAAAGAAATGTGGAACACGAAATTAATAAACTCGTAGGGTCAGTTGAACGAATTGGAGGAGCCAGTCGCTATCAAGTGGCGGAAAATATTGCGGGAAAGCTTCCGAACCAATCAAAAGCTGTCATAGCGAACGGTACCGCATATGCGGACAGCCTTGCAATCGCTTCCTATGCGGCTAGAAACAAAATTCCGATCTTGCTCACAACCTCGGGGGCGATTCCACAGCCAACGATAGACGCGATGCGAAATAAAGGAACATCTTCCACGATTGTCGTAGGCGGAGAAATCAGTGTAGAAAAGAGTGTGTACGATCAGCTCCCTTCTCCAACGCGAATCGGAGGAGCCAGCCGTTTTGAAGTAGCTTCAAACATTGCTGATAAATATTATTCTTCATCGAAAGAGTCTTTTATCAGCAACGGCTATGCTTATGCTGATGCTTTGTCAGGATCAGTTTTGGCTGCAAAGCAAAACCGGCCGATGCTGTTTACAGATGCAAAAACATTGCCGGAAAAAACCAAAGATGTTATTGGTTTGAAGAACATAAATTCGTTCACAGTGCTCGGCGGTACAATATCCGTACAAACAAATGTGATGAATCAATTAAATAATGCCGCCAAAATATTATTTATTGATCCTGGTCATGGCGGAAGTGATCCGGGTGCAATAGGATATGCAGGTATTAAAGAGAAAGATGTTAATCTTGCAATATCAAACAAAGTCGTAAAGAAACTAGATGCAGCAGGAGAATTTACAATTGCTTCTAGAACAGGAGATACGTATCCAACTCTTGATGATCGCGTCGAAAAAGCGAATGCTGCAAATGCAAACATTTTTATTAGTATCCACGCTAATTCAAGTGACAACAATAATGTAGTAGGTAGTGACACATTTTATTATAATGGTTCTGCAAGCAGTAAAAGATTAGCTCAGGAACTTCAAGAGAGAATCCCGAAAGCGATGGAAACCAGAGATCGTGGAATTTCTGAGGGAAATTGGATAAAGGTTATTGATAAATCAAACATGCCAGCTGTATTAGCGGAAACTGGATTCGTATCTAATAGTAGTGATGCTAGTAAATTAAATGATCCATATTATCAGGACAGAGTAGCCCAAGCCATTTATGAAGCGATCAAAGCATACTATAAATAAAATCGAATTGATCATCATCAGGTAGTCTCCCGGGGGCTACCTGTTTTTTAATATTCTATGGTAGAGTAGATACGGAGATAAAAAGAATGGAGTTCTTGTCCGAACAAAAGGGAGGAGAAAGATGAAAAAATCGATCTGTATTCTTTCTATATTGTTTTTGTTCATCAATATACAGACGACCTATGCGGAAGCAGATGATCGTTCTAGTGACATTCGTAAAACTCAAATAGACGGATTATTTGATGAAGAAAAAGATTTTAGTCAAAGAGAGTTAGTTATTAAATTCGAGCCTTCTATTAAAGAAGAAGAGAAATCTCAAATACTGGCTAACTATCATCTATCAGAACAAACTTATAATGAAAATGGCGGTTTTTCTCTTGTATCAGCTTCTCCGGAGTCTGAATTGAAAGGCACCGCTGAGAGATTAAGAAACGATAAGCGTGTACAGTTTGTCGAACCGAACTTTGTCATAGAGTCCGCTTACGTACCACAAGAACCTGGCTATAGTCATCAATGGTCATTAAAGAAGATCAACATGGAAAAAGCCTGGGATATTACGAAAGGATCTTCCGACATCACTGTTGCAGTAATTGATGGAGGTTTACAAAGTGATCATCCTGATTTAAAAGGGAACGTTTTGCCTTCATATAACGCGGTTACCGGCGGGAAAACAATTACTGCTGACAAGCACGGCACTCATGTGGCAGGTATAATTGCCGCTTCTTTAAATAAGCTGGGCATTACCGGCATCGCTCCAAATGTGAAAATACTGCCGATTGATGTTTTTGAAGGAAAAGAAGCAAATGCGTATGATGTTGCTGACGCTATCATCTATGCAGCAGATCACGGGGCGAATGTCATTAACCTGAGCCTAAGCACGACCAACTATGCGCAAGTAATGGAAGAAGCCATTCATTATGCCCGGTCGAAGGGAATCGTGACAGTAGCATCTGCAGGTAATGATGGTTCTGATGTCCCTGAATATCCAGCTGCTTTAGATTCAGTGATATCTGTCTCATCAACGAATAGTCAGGATGCACATTCGAACTTTTCCAATTATGGGCCGGAGATTGATATTTCTGCTCCGGGAGAAGGAATCTACTCGACAGTGACCGGCAGCAAGTATGGAACAATGAATGGAACTTCCATGGCTGCGCCTGCCATTTCTGGAACTGCAGCTTTGATCCTTTCAAAAAATCCTTTGCTGTCCGCAGATAAAGTGACTAGCATTTTAATGAAGTCTACAATCGATTTAGGTGAAAAAGGTAAAGACATATTATTTGGAAACGGTCGTATTGATGTTGATAAGGCGATGAAAAATACGCCCTTACCGGTGGATCGTCTTGATGGAGCAAGCCGTTACGAGGTAGCGGCCAATGTTTCTAAAAAAGGATGGAGCACGGCAAATACTGTCGTTATTGCCAACGGAAGCGCCTATGCAGATGTGCTGGCTGCCGCGCCTTTGGCCTACCATCACAATGCGCCCATTTTGTTGACAGAGAACAACAAACTGACTGGTTCAACGAAGGAACGTATGACCCAACTGAAAGCCAAAAAAGCAATTATTATTGGCGGCAGCCTAAGTGTTCAGGACAATGTTGCAAATGAAATAAAAAAGCTCGTGGGTACAGTTGAACGAATCGGAGGAGACAGCCGCTATCAAGTGGCGGAAAACATTGCGGGAAAGCTTCCGGGCCAATCAAAAGCAGTCATTGCCAACGGAACAGCATATGCAGACAGCCTCGCTATTGCTTCCTATGCGGCGAAAAACAAGATTCCAATCCTGCTGACAACTTCGGAATCACTGCCAGAGCCAACTGCGAATGCTTTGCGAAACAAAGGAACGTCATCCACGATTGTTGTCGGAGGAAAAATCAGTGTCGGCGAGAATGTGTACCAGCAACTGCCTTCTCCGACGCGAATTGGCGGTAACAGCCGCTTTGAGGTTGCTTCACACATTGCAAAAAACTATTTTTCTACATCTAATGAAGCCTTTATCAGCAATGGCTATGCTTATGCGGATGCCCTTTCCGGATCAGTATTGGCTGCAAAACAAAACCGCCCTATGATGTTTACAGATGCCCGGTCATTGCCAAATGCAACGAACGAAGTCATCACCTCAAATAAAATGAAGGGATTCACGGTACTGGGCGGTAAAAAATCAGTAAGTGATCAAGTGGTTCGTCAATTGGAGACTTTCGAAATACCGCAATAATACAGCATAATTATGAATAATGAAATCTATTAGAAACAGATAGCCAAATTGGTTATCTGTTTTTTTGATTGTTGTAGTTTAAATATGGATATTAAGTAAACATCATCCTATTATTCTAACCTTTACAATAAAAATACATTAAAGAAATATTCTCGTAATGATAGAGTCAGACTTTAACACTATCTTTACAGATTCTTTACTTTCGTATGCTAAACTCTGCATAGCACGGCAAAACAGTCCTATTCTATCGTGAGGTGTGTGTTAAGTGAATGCAGAAAAAAGCATGAATTTGTATAGGCAGTATCGTGTTCGTCAAGACCGGTCCCGGCCATTGTCCGTGAAAGCACAAAAATATTTAATAGTAAAGCGGATGCTGGATATTGCATTTTCAATCATTGGTCTTGTTTTTGCTTTTCCGGTAATCCTTTTTTTTGCTATGCTAATTTCAATTGAAACACCGGGTTCACCATTTTATATACAAGAACGCGTCGGTATGAATGGGAAGTATTTTAAGGTCATCAAGCTAAGGTCAATGAGAAAAGATGCCGAGAAAAGCGGTGCAAAATGGGCTGAAGCGAATGATCCGAGGATTACAAGGATCGGTTCTTTTATTCGCAAAACGAGAATTGATGAATTGCCTCAGCTGCTGAATGTGCTTCTCGGAGACATGAGTATAGTAGGTCCAAGACCGGAAAGACCTTGCTTCACTGCAGAATTTAATAACCAAATACCCGGGTTTACAAACCGTTTAATTGTAAAGCCTGGTTTAACAGGCTGGGCACAAGTAAACGGCGGATATGAAATCAGCCCGAAAGAAAAACTTATTTTTGATCTATATTATATTAATCACTTGACTTTTCTAATGGATATTAAGATTATGTTAAAAACGTTTAAAGTTGTGTTAACTGGAGACGGAGCCAGATAAAAAGTAGGGAAGTTTATGTCAGCCATTACAAAGCAAATACTGGGCGGAGCAAAGTGGACAAGTCTGTCAACGTTACTCATTACGGTTATCCAAATCGGACAATTCGCGCTCTTGGGCAATCTCATGACAATATCGGAATTCGGTCTTGTCGGAATGATCACAACGATTACCGTGTTTGCCCAAATTATATTCGATATGGGTATCGGGGCAGCTCTTATTCAAAAAGAAAAAGTGACAGATAATCAGCTTTCAACTTTGTATTGGCTGAATATCTTATTTGGTCTGCTCGTTTTTGGGGCTTTATTTGCGCTAAGCCCATTAATTGCCGACTTTTATCATCGTGAAGAGCTCACAGGTCTCATACAGATTTTGTCCATCATGTTTATTATTGCGCCTTTCGGACAGCAATTTCAATATTTGCTGCAAAAGGATTTGAACTTTCAGCTCCTGAGCAAGATTGAAGTTTTGTCCATTCTCTTATCTTTTGCGGTGCTTATCGTTTTGATTTTTTCGGGGAGTTCGATTGTCGCGTATGTAATTTCACAAGTTTTTTTGTATTCCTTTCGAGGGCTTGCTTATTTTGCGGTTTATCAAAAAAAATGGAGGCCGTCTTTTGTCTTTAAATTAACAGAGGTCAAAGAGTTTTTTTCATTTGGCGGCTTTCAGCTCGCATCAAGGCTTGTGAATCGAATCGGTGCAAATATTGATATGATTCTAATCGGAAGATTTCTCGGGGCAGAAGCACTCGGAATATATAATTTGGCTTATCAAATCGTAACCATTCCAGTATTAAAAATTAATCCGATTATTACTAGAGTCGCGTTTCCGGTCTTCTCTAAGCATCAAAACGATCATAAAGTGATATCAGAAGGATTTTTAAATATGACGAAGATGCTTTCGTTTATCACTTTTCCACTGCTTATTGGCTTGATTGCTGTCTCTGAATTGTTTATCGAAGTGTTTTTCGGAGAACGCTGGCTTGTAGCGATTCCAGTATTAAATGTATTGGCAATCGTGGGAATCCTCCGGGTGATTATGAATCCGAACGGAAGTGTTCTTTTAGCAAAAGGAAGGGCGGATCTCGCATTTTACTGGGATTTTGGAGTCATGATTTTGTACGGACTATCCCTTTATGCTGCGGTAATGTCAGGTAATTTGCTTATGGTTGCCTGGATTTATGCGGCCGTTAGCTTCATTAATTTTTTGATAGGAAGATGGCTCGTCAAGTATTTAATCCGTTTAAGTATCAAAGATTACGCAGCCGCGTTAATGCAGCCTTTGCTGCTTACACTGATTATGGCTGGAGTGGCTTATTGCGTGAACGTCTTAATACAGTCCATTCTTCCGGATAAAACAGTTTTGCAGCTTTCCCTGTCTGTTGCAATAAGCGCAGTTTGCTATGGAATATTAGTATTTCTTTTTAATAAACAGATCGTTCGAAATCTTTTCAATAAAAGAACGAGAGGGCAATTACGATGAAGGTGTTATGGATTACAAGCACGTATCCAAGTGAACAGAATCCGGGGACAGGCATTTTTCATGAGACTCAAGCACAGGCATTAAAAAGGCTTGGAATTCATGTGGAAATTATATGCCCAAAACCCGTTAATTTGCCTTTTATTAGAGGGCTAAAAAAACAATATAAGATGAATGAAAATGTTCCGGCATATGAAATCAGAAATGGAATTCCGGTACACCGCCCATCCTACCGTGCGGTTCCCGGCCAGTTAAAGTGGGCCCAGCCGCACAAAAGAATTGCAGGCGCGGTGCTCCGAACGATGAAGAACAATTCCATTAAGCCTGATCTCATTCATGCTCATTTTGCCATGCCTTCAGGAGGAGCTGCGGCGATCGTTTCTGAATCAGCATCTGTACCATATGTGCTTACGCTTCATGGAAGTGATGTGAACGTCTATCCTCATTACAGCAGGAGTGCGTACCAGGCGTTTTTGCTGGCGGTTCAATCTGCCTCTATGGTCTTTTCGGTCAGTGAGGAACTAAAGAAAAAGGCAGAGGAAATGGCGGGAGTATCGCCCGTGTTCCTTCCAATCGGTGTAGATTTTCACCGGTTTCAAAAGCCGGCATTAGATAAGATGGAACTAAGAAAAGCGCATGCGCTGCCAGCTGATAAAGTTATTCTTACATTTGTAGGAAGGCTGGTAAAGGATAAAGGCGTTTATGAGCTGGCTGAAGCAGTAAAGAGGCTGGAAAGCAATTATTTTGCTGTTTTTATAGGAGATGGACCGGAAAAAGAAGCGCTGCAAAGCAGCTTGGGAGAAAAAGCGAAATTCACCGGCCAAATCGCAAATTCCCTTGTAACAGAGTATCTCTCATTGTCTGATCTATTTGTTCTTCCTTCCTACCGCGAAGGAATGCCGACAGTTGTAATTGAAGCACTTGCATTGGAAACACCTGTACTCAGTACAGCTGTTGGAGGGGTTCCCTCTTTATTCGGGAGACACAAAGATTTGTTAGTGAGTCCTCAATCGGCTGATGCGCTCTTGAATGCAATTGTTGATTTTACTGAAAAAGACACATATACGCCTGAAATCGTAAAAGAACTTCACGAACAGGTACGATTGGAATACGATGCAGATAGAAATGCTAAGTTTTTGGCAGACCATTATCACAATGCATTGACAACTTTTAAGAAAGAAAATCAAGAGAACCTTCAATCAGAGGAGGATTCCCGTATTACCCGCTGATTAAAAGTAAACCAACCGGGCTATTACGGGATAGTCTCTTGTATAATTCTTACTACCCGTCATACGAGACACTTTGAAAGATTCGGTTTAAAGGGCATAAAATCCGTCCAAAATAGTTAAGAAAATGCCTACTTGCCAATCATTCATCAAGAAGGGAACGATGATTTTGAAAACAATTGCCGTCATAGGAACTGGATATGTAGGATTGGTTTCAGGCACCTGCTTTGCTGAGAAAGGGAATAAGGTTATTTGCTGTGATATTGATTCGAATAAAATAGAGAATTTGAAAAAAGGCATTATCCCTATCTATGAGCCGGGTCTTGAAGAGATGGTTCTGAATAATTTGGAAAATGAACGGCTCACATTTACAGTAAATATCGGTGATGCCATTCGTGAATCTGATATTGTCTACGTCGCAGTTGGTACACCAATGTCAGAATCAGGCGAAGCAGACTTAACCTTTGTAAAAGCTGTCGCGCAAACGATTGGCGAAAATTTAAATTCGTATAAAGTAATTGTTAATAAAAGTACGGTGCCTGTGGGAACAGGAAAGCTTGTGGAATCAATTGTCCGCGACGTCTCAGATGGACAAATTCCTTTTGATGTTGTATCGAATCCAGAGTTTTTGCGTGAAGGCTCGGCCATTAAAGATACAATGAATATGGAAAGAGCTGTGATCGGTGCCACAAGTGAAAAAGCCGCCGAGATAATCAAGGAATTGCATCAGCCGTTTACGGATAAAATTGTTACCGGCAGCGTGGAAAGTGCAGAAATGATTAAATATGCGGCTAACGCATTTCTGGCTACAAAAATCTCATTTATTAATGATATAGCCAATATTTGTGAACGTGTAGGAGCCGACGTAAAGAAGGTTTCAGAAGGAATCGGCCTCGATAGCAGGATAGGAGCAAAGTTTTTAAATGCCGGAATTGGTTTTGGCGGATCCTGCTTTCCGAAGGATACGACTGCACTTCTTCACATCGCTAATTCCGTTAATTATCCGTTTAAATTAATTGAAGCCGTAATTGAGACTAATGCGAACCAAAGGCAAATCATGGTTCAAAAACTTCTGGATGTGTTTGGGGATATAAAAGGAAGAAAAATATCCATTTTGGGTTTGGCTTTCAAACCGAATACAGATGATATGAGGTCTTCACCGGCGATCGATATCATCCCCAAGCTTGTTGAGCTGGGAGCGGAAGTATGTGCCTATGACCCAATCGCAATTAAGGAAGCAAAAAAATATTTAGGTGAACAAATAACCTATAGTGAAAACTTATACGAAACGATAGAAGGTACCGATGCTTGCTTGATTTTAACGGAATGGGAAGACGTCAAAGCTATCGATTGGAATAGTTTCAAAGCGAAAATGAATCAGCCGATTTTAATTGACGGCAGAAACTTATTCGAGCTTGAAAGTATGAAGCGTGAAGGAATTATTTATCACTCAATCGGACGTCCTGCCATAAAATATGAAAACACCATAAAAGCCTAGAGATAAGGGAGTTTTTCAAATGGAAAAGGTAGTAGTGACTGGCGGAATGGGGTTTATCGGATCACATATTGTTGAAGAGCTCCTTAAAAAACAATATGAAGTGGTTGTTATCGATAACGAGTCTACCGGAGACAGAAAGAATATCAGTCATTTGCCCATCGAGATTTGTGAAATGGACATTACAGAGCCAGAAACGATTAGCGCCATCAAGAAGATCAATCCGGACTATATCATTCATCAGGCAGCCCAAGTAAGCGTTTCTGAATCGATTAAGGATTTTCTTAATGATGAAAACATCAATATTAAAGGTGGTTTGAACATACTGCACGGAGGAATTGAGGCAGGAGTGAAAAAAATCGTTTTTGCCTCATCAGCTGCCGTATATGGAAATCCGCAGTATGTGCCTGTTGATTTAAAACACAGCACGAATCCTGAATCACCCTATGGTTTGACCAAGCTGATGTTTGAAAACTATTTAAAGTTTGCCAATACATTTTACGGCATCGATTATTGTATATTGCGATACAGCAACGTATACGGTCCTCGCCAAAATGCAAAGGGCGAAGGAGGAGTCATTTCGATTTTCTCAGACATGCTTTCAAGCGGGAAAGCACCGGTCATTTATGGTGACGGGGAGCAAACGAGAGACTTCATTTACGTCGGCGATATTGCCAAAGCAAACGTTCAAGCGATCACATCAAAACCTAATGTGTGCCTGAATATTTCAAGCAATTCTTCGATTACAATAAACGAATTGTTCTCGACAATGAAAAAAATCACCAACTCTGCACTTGATCCTGTATATGAACAGGAAAGAGCGGGTGACATCCGTCATAGTGTGCTATGCAACAATGAAACAAAAGAGCTGCTGAATTGGTCGCCTGAGATGGAGATTGAGGAAGGATTAGAAAAGACTGTTGCCTTTTATCGAAATTCCATTCATTCTTAGTCGTAGCAGGAATGCGAGAGAAGGGGGAGATGAATGATCAATCGTACATACATCAATCAAGTGTTTTTTGGATCCGCGGCAATCGTTATCGGTTTGCTGCTTACATACGTTTTTGTTTCGAAAAATTCCAGTCCGTATCTCCTGCTCATTGCAGGATGTGCGGCAATCGGATTTCTTGTATTGGTCAGGCAGGTTGTCAGTTTGGAGCAGCTTTTTTGGCTGACTCTTTATCTGCTGATCGCAGCGACGTTTTTGAATAATGCCATCTACTCAATCGATGTGGGACCGTTCAGCTTATTCCCTTACCGCCTTCTTCTTGTGGCGGCGCTCGTTTTATTTATTGTCAATGCGTGGCAAAATAAGGGGCTGCATCAATCGTGGGATGATGTAAGAGTGAAAGGAATGCTTTCTTTTTTCCTTTTTTGGCTGGGGTATGGTTTTATTTCGCTTTTGTGGACGAAATCATTGACAGATGGGTTAAAGTACTTATTTCTTTTAGGTATGGGCACAGCCTTTATTTGCTTAATCGTCATGCACTTTACTAAATTAGAACGACTGGTTACATTTTATTCCATTTGGATGGTAATGACAGTACTGTTGATGCTGATCGGTTTTTATAATCATTTTACCATGCAACATTTGCCGAGCTCATCTTTGTACAGCGGCCCTGAATATAAACAGCATTATCCGACGTCAGTGTTTTTTAATCAAAATGATTTTGCAACTTTTTTATCGATTACATTCTTTTTTTATTTGTCCGTTTGCAAAAACGTCAAAAATGGGTATGTCAAAGGCTCTGCTTTTATTCTTTCACTTTGTTCCGTCGTTCTTATAGGCTACACAGGCTCGCGGGCAAGTTTGTTGGGGATTGCTTTAGGACTGGCTGTCTATGTATTTATCATGCTGCCCCGCCTTTTAAAAAAGTGGGCGGTCATTCTCTCGGCAGCATGCTCAATTTTATTTGTAACCCTGTTCTACAACAAGATTGCGGGAGTTATTTACCGACTGTTTATTGCTCCGTCAAATTCAGCCTATAGCAATGAAATGCTGCCTTCGAATGAGGCACGTGCCAATTTACTAAAGAACTCTTTTCATTATTTTCTGGACTCCTTCGGTTTTGGAGTAGGCGTTGGCAACGTTCCGTATTATTTGCAGAATGAGCCGATTTTTGCAACAAACCAAGTAGAGCAGGTTCATAATTGGCTCGTTGAAATTCTAGTCAACTTTGGCCTTGTTATTTTTCTTGGATATGTCCTGCTTTATGCTTTTCTGTTTATACAGCTTTATCAATTTTACGGAAAAGGACTTGGCCGAAACGAAAAAATGCTTATTGAAGGGACTCTTGTAGCTTTGGTCAGCTTCTTGGTATCCAGCATCAGCCCAAGCTCTGTTTCAAATCTTTTCTTTCATTGGGTGTTCCTAGCCTTGGCTATTTCCATCGTTAATGTGATGAAGAAAAGAA
Source organism: Bacillus capparidis (assembly GCF_017832095.1). Lineage (NCBI taxonomy): Bacteria > Bacillati > Bacillota > Bacilli > Caryophanales > Bacillaceae > Bacillus > Bacillus capparidis. The sequence continues at coordinate 426,547 of NZ_JAFDST010000002.1, read as the reverse complement.
AAGCGGAAGGACTAACGATAAGAGGTTCTTCATTTTATTGAAAGTGGGGAGAATGAATTTATGAACGGCTTACTTAAACGAATAGGAGTCAGAATCAAAAAATACATCGTATTTTTAATTGTACTGCCTCTATTGCTTGGGATTGTTGGATACTTTATTTCTCCAAGCGTTCAGACGAATGAGAATACTGCTTCGATCACAATAAAAACTGGAAGTTATAACGATGCTTCTTTAAATGACACAAAAGAAATTCCAGTTTTGTTGACGAGTGATTCATTTTTAAAGGAGACATTTCCTGACTTTTCTTCAGAGCAAGTAGAGGAAGTGAAGCAGAAATTAATGATCGAGATTCAATCCAACCATTTGTTTCAGCTAAGTTATCAAGGTGAGGATTCAAGTGAGATCCTGAAAAAAATCTCAGAAACATTTATGGCGAAAGATCAAAAGCTGTTTTCGAGTAAGCAATCTGTCATTCAATCAAATATTGAAGAACTGGAGAATGAAGCCGTAAGCGATGATTCCAAGGTGGATAAGCAAAGGTTCCTTTATGAGCTTGAAACGACGATGCTTACCATAGAGCCAGCACAAACGATTTATCCTTTAACGGCGGAAGAAGAAACAAAATCTGCTGGTATGTCAGCAAAAAAACGAGTGGTTTTAGGTGTATTAATTGGATTGGCCATCTCATTCTGCCTTGTAGTTGTTCCTGAGATTTTTCGAGAAACCAATGACTAACATGACGGAGTTGAACAAGTAATGAACCGCAAACCGCTTGTATCTGTAATTACCCCTTCATATAATGCGGAAAATTATATAAAAGATACGATTGAGTCTGTTCGTAACCAAACCTATCAAGACTGGGAGCTGGTTATCGCTGATGATTGCTCGACAGATCGGACAAGACAGATTATTGAGGAATATACAAAAAAGGACGATCGTATTCGCGGGGTGTTTTTGAAGGAGAATGGCGGCGCTGCCGTCGCCCGCAACTCTGCTCTTGAAGCTGCAAAAGGGCGTTACGTTGCTTTTTTAGACAGTGATGATCAATGGAGACCGGAGAAAATGGAACGCCAGTTGGAATTTATGAAAAAAAACAACTACGCGTTTACATTTACCGGATATGACTCAATTACTCAAAGCGGCAAGCTGCTCGTTAACAAAATAGATGTTCCTGAAGTACTTACGTACGATGATGTATTGAAAAATACGATAATTGGATGTTTAACCGTTATGTTAGATCGTGACCAGGTCGGTGATGTTAAAATGCCTAATATCCGTACGAGGCAGGATCTTGCCACTTGGCTTTCCATTTTGAAACGCGGATTTAAAGCATACGGGCTGAATGAATCACTCGCTATATATCGAATTGTAGAAAATTCAATTTCACGGAATAAATGGAAGGCTGCACAAAAAACTTGGTTTGTGTATCGCGAAATTGAACATCTTCATCTGTTAAAAGCATCTTGGTGCTTTATTCATTATGCTAAAAATGCAGTGAAAAAAAGGTTATAACTAAACACATCACCAAAACCGGTGATGTGTTTGCTTGTTTACAAATGTCATACAAATTTAATCTTTCTAAAGGCTCAGATCTTTTATGAATGCTTGTTAACTTGAAGACGTAAGCTGTATAATGGATGAAGATGAATTGAATACTATTACTACTTTATACTATGAAGGAGACTTAACCATGTCCTATGAGCGCATAATTTTTGCGTTTTTTGTCTCTCTGCTAACCGTCATTATTATTACTCCGTTTATTAAACGTTTTGCGATTAAAATAGGAGCAGTGGATCGTCCCGATAAGAGAAAGGTACATAGCAAGCTTATGCCTAGAATGGGAGGGCTTGCGATTTTTATTGGGGTTGCAGCAGGAGCTGTTGCCATGGGGCTTTTTGAGTCCAGTATAAGAACAATAAGCATTGGGGCAGTAATTATCATTATCCTTGGCATGCTCGACGATAAGTTTAATTTGAGTGCAAAAGTAAAATTTGCCGTACAAACTCTGGTAGCCTGTATGATTGCCAGTTCAGGCCTGACAATGGACTTCTTTTCAGTTCCATTTTTTACTGACCGCCTTGAATTGGGATGGCTTGCCTTTCCTGTGACCGTGATATGGATTGTTGGCATTACTAATTCCATTAATTTGATCGACGGGTTGGATGGGCTGGCTGCAGGTATTTCTGTCATTGGACTAAGCACCATTGCTGTAATGGCATTAACTGCAGATAAAATACTTATTTTATCGATATCAGCACTTGTTATTGCAAGTACACTGGGTTTTCTTTTTTACAATTTTCATCCGGCAAAAATATTTATGGGAGATACAGGATCCCTTTTTCTCGGCTATATGATTTCCGTATTGTCGCTTTTAGGTTTGTACAAAAGCGTGACTCTTTTCAGTATTGTCGTGCCCGTTATCATTCTAGGTGTACCTATTTTTGATACGAGTTTTGCGATTATCCGGAGATTACTTAACAAACAGCCAATCTCTTCACCTGATAAGTCACACATCCATCATCGTTTAATGGCATACGGATTATCCCATCGAATGACGGTTATTGCCATCTATTTAATTGGGGTCATCTTTAGTCTCAGTGCTATTTTATTATCAAGCGCAACAATTTGGCTTTCTCTTTTCATTCTGTGTATGCTTATCCTCTTCATGCAGATTATTGCAGAGGTTACCGGTCTTGTGAATGAAAAATATAAGCCGTTTACCAAGTTCTATAAACGAATGGTGAAAAAAAATTAAAAAAATCATGCCGTTTTTGGCATGATTTTTTTGTTAGGAATTTGAACTGGAAGAATCAGAAGCTGTTGAATTGTCCTCTGATTTCGATTCTTTCTCAGACGCTGTCCCGGTTGTTTCACCTTCCATCTTTAAATGCTGCCGTAACGTAGTGGATAAGGTTTGCAGCTTGTCTGCATCCGGTTCGAAATAATAAACGTTTTGCCCTGAGGAGTTCGGGAGATAGACATCCGATCCCTCAAGAGTCAAGGATTCTATGTTTTCGCTCTTAAAGCCGCTGTAAATTCTGTGTAGACCGAGAGCCTGGGTAATTCTGATGTTTGTTTCGATATTTTTACTGGCTGCTGACGTAATATTATCGATGTTCGACAGATTTTGCGGCTTGGACATCTGATCAATCGCAGCGGCAATCACTTGTTTTTGGCGGTCATTTCGGCCAAAGTCTCCGCGTGGATCTTGTTTTCTCATTCTGGCAAAAGCCAATGCCTCTTCACCGTTTAAATGCATCGGTCCTTCTGTAAATTCAAGGCTTTTATTTTTTGAGACATCACTTTTTTCTGTAAAGTCAAATGGCACGTCGACATCGATGCCGCCCATTTCGTTTACGACATCCTTAAAGCCGCTAAAATCAACTGTGGCGTAATAGTCAATAGGAATATCAAACAAGTCCTCTACTGTCTCAATTGTTGCTTCTTTGCCTCCATAATTATACGCATGAGTAATTTTTGTTGTTAATCCATTTTGGCCGGCAATTTCTGTTCGAGTATCTCTTGGAATACTCATCATTTTCATCGATTTCGACTTCGGATCAAGAGTCGCTAAAATCAAAGAATCTGAGTGGCCATCCTCGCCTCCTGTTGAATAATTCTCGATTCCCATAAATAAAATGGAGAAGGGCTCCTGATTGATCTCGACAACATTCTCACGGAGCTTAGATTTGTCACCGCGTTCCAGCTCATCATATGTACGATCTACAGCGTATATTGTATTAAAGAGTTTGTATCCTGCAAATGCTCCTGCGCCTACAATGAGGAGCAGAAACAATAAGACAATTCGTTTGAAAATGATCTTTCGTTTATTCTTTTTTTTCCTTACTCGAACTCTTATACGTTCAGCCATTTGTTAAATCTCCTTTATTATGGGGAATGTCCTTTTCCAGATACGTTATTGGTCCTTCATTACTGTCACTTTTGCTGTTTGTTAGCTCTGTCATCCATTTCAAATAGGCATCTTTGTCATTTTCCTCAACATATACGTCAAAGGTTACATCGTCTGCATAGTGAATATTCGTTAATAAATATGGAGATTCCCGCAGTTCATTCTCAATTTTCCCGAGCCAGGTGTAATCGACTTGAGTAGACATAAGGCGCATCAGCTTTCTTTCGACAATTCCAATTTCGTTTAAGCCTTCGGAAACGGACTTTCCATAAGCCCGGATGAGTCCGCCTGCTCCAAGCTTAATTCCGCCAAAATAACGGGTAACGACGACTACAGTATCCTTTAACCCGCGTTTTTTTAAAACCTCCAGCATTGGCACTCCGGCAGTACCGCTTGGTTCCCCATCGTCATTTGCTTTTTGGATTTGATCGCGTTCACCGATTAGATAGGCTGAACAATTGTGTGTTGCATTCCAGTGCTCTTTTTTTATCCTTTGAATAAACTCCTGAGCTTCATTTTCAGTAGCTGCTCTTTTTATGTGGCTGATAAATCGGGATTTATTAATGACTATTTCATGAGATCCTTCTTCTTTTACAGTCAAATAGCTATCCAACATGCTTGAATTACCTCCTGCAAGCAGCTGTTTTCTTCAATTTCTTACTTACCTTAGTATTTTTGTTCGTATTTTTTTATGATAGAAAAGAATATTGCACATCATATAACGTATGCGCATTCTTTCATTATAAATCGACATGTTTCTTAGATCAATGATAACGATAATTACAAATAGATAACAATGCAATGTACGGAGGGAAAAAGGTTGGGAACTTCCAAGAAAATAGATTCCAATGTACTAGACTCGATCATCGTGAGAATGCTGAGTACCGTTGATGGAAGTAAGGATGAAGTCTTCCAGATCGGTGAACAATCCCGTCAGCAATATGAACAGTCTGTAGAAGAACTAAAGCAAGTGAAGCAGCAGGTAAATGAAGTTATCGAGGTTGGGGACAAGCTTGAGGTTCATACACGCATGGCCAGAGGAAGACTTTCTGAAGTCAGCAAAAACTTCCATAAATTCAGTGAGGAAGAAATCCGAACAGCATACGAAAAAGCCCACAAGCTGCAGGTAGAGTTGACGATGATTCAGCAACGCGAAAAACAGCTCCGTGAGAGGCGTGATGATTTGGAGCGCCGCCTGCTCGGCCTGCAGGAAATCATTGAACGCTCAGAATCGCTGGTAAGCCAAATTACTGTTGTTTTAAACTATTTAAATCAGGATCTTCGTCAGGTTGGGATTTTGCTTCAGGATGCTCAGGCAAAGCAGGATTTTGGACTTCGAATTATTGAAGCTCAGGAGGAAGAACGAAAAAGAGTATCAAGAGAAATTCATGACGGCCCTGCACAAATGCTGGCCAGTGTGATGATGAGGTCTGAGCTCATCGAACGAATTTTTAGAGACAGGGGAACCGAAGAAGGCTTTAAGGAAATTCGGGGCTTAAGGCAAAATGTGAGAAACGCTTTGTACGAAGTGAGACGAATTATCTATGATCTTCGTCCAATGGCTCTTGATGACTTGGGGCTCATCCCGACTCTTAGAAAGTATTTAAATACAACGGAAGAATACAATGGCAAAATTAAAATTCTTTTTTCGACAATTGGGGATACAGAGACGGTCCGGATGCCTCCCCAGTTCGAGGTCGCCCTCTTCCGGCTCGCGCAAGAGGCAGTGACAAACTCCATGAAGCATTCGGAAGCCACTGAGATATCTGTCAAAGTAGAAATGACAAATTCAGCCGTCACATTGATTATTCGAGATAATGGAAAAGGCTTTGATATAAAAGAAACAGGCAAAAATAAAAGCAAATCATTTGGACTGCTTGGCATGAAAGAAAGAGTAGATCTGCTAGACGGAAAAATAACGATTGATTCAAAAATAGGTCTTGGGACTTTTATTATGGTCCAAGTACCCTTTGTTCTATGAAAATAGAGACAAAAGACATATTGACCCAATTTCGACAGTATAGAAAAATAAGAATGGGGAGGCGTGGCTTGTGAATAAAGTAAACATAGTCATTATTGACGATCATCAGTTATTCCGTGAAGGTGTCAAACGTATTTTGGATTTTGAACCAACCTTTGAGGTTATTGCTGAAGGAGATGACGGAGACGAGGCTGCGCGCATCGTTGAACATTATCATCCGGATGTAGTCATCATGGATATCAACATGCCGAAAGTGAATGGCGTGGAAGCAACAAAACAGCTTGTTGAGCTCTACCCTGAATCTAAGGTCATTATATTATCTATACATGATGATGAAAATTATGTAACCCATGCATTAAAAACCGGCGCTCGCGGGTATCTGCTAAAGGAAATGGATGCAGATACGCTAATTGAAGCAGTAAAAGTTGTAGCAGAAGGAGGATCATACCTCCATCCAAAGGTTACGCACAACCTAGTAAACGAATTCCGCCGTCTGGCAGTAAGCGGCGCTCCGGCAACTACACAGCATGAAGTCTTTCCGGAAATCCGCCGGCCTTTGCATATTCTGACCAGAAGAGAATGCGAAGTGCTGCAAATGCTTGCAGATGGAAAAAGCAACCGAGGAATCGGCGAATCATTATTCATCAGCGAAAAAACAGTAAAAAATCACGTCAGCAACATCCTGCAAAAAATGAACGTAAACGACAGAACCCAGGCAGTGGTCGTCGCCATTAAAAACGGCTGGGTGGAAATGCGATAATAAAAAATCCCTTGCGAATATGCAAGGGGTTTTTGCTGTTTATAGGGGATATATTCCGAGGAAGGGGGGATATACGGCGATAATGGTCGGATATAATTCAATAATGGTACGATATATGACGGAAACGGAATAGGTCGGATAAAATGCCAGTTCCGTCATTTCAACCATACAAATTCCTTTGTCCGATAATTTGACTCCCGGATGAACAATCCTCTGTTTCAAAAAACTTACCTTTTACTTTTTCTTCACTGACTCTCATGGCTCCCCCTAAGCGCCAAATCTATCTATCCCCAATTAAAAATCGCAATCTCCTTCAATTATAAAGTAAACCAAAATTTATCCCGCATTAACGGGCAGTAAGCCCCCACCTCTAAAGACTTAGGTCAATCCTCAGAAGTCTAGGGGGGGAATCAACTGCCCGTAAAAGCCCGATTGGTTCACCTAACAATCAGTGGGGACGAACAAAACCCCCACTGATTGAAGTTTCACCTTAATTATTGATTGAAGATTCACTAATTAACTTAATAAAAGCTTTCAATACACTCGACGTATTGTTTTTACACCATGTATAACAAAGGGTGATGTCTGGGGTCTCCTCCTTAATATAGAGATATTTTATACCAGGACGCTGAAAATTTTGAACAGACTCTGGAACTACGGAAACACCTATTTCTGTGGCCACAAGATTTACAATCGTATGCATGTGTATCGCTTCCTGGACAACGTTTAGCGACATACCATGACGGTTGAAAAAATTGGTCAACAGATCATAAAAATAACTCCCGTATTTTCTAGGAAAAAAAATAAAAGGATCGTTTCCAATTTCTTTAATTGAAATACTCCCTTTTTCTGCTAAAGGGTGTTTTTCGGGCAGAACAGCAACCAATGGTTCTTCTGAATAAATTTTTGATTCATAATTTTCATTGCAAATAAAAGTCCGCATAAATCCGATATCAATCCTATTTGCTTGATGCGCCTCCAATTGTTGAGATGAGGTCATCTCTTTTAGGGACAAAGTGACTTCTGGAAAAGCTGATGTATAGGCTTGGATAATTTCTATTAAATATCGGTCCATGGCCGAACCTATAAAACCGACTCTCAACCGTCCAACTTTTCCTCTGGCAGCTAACCTTGTCATTTCCACTCCCTTTTGCAGTTGTTGGAGGGTATGACGTGCTTCAGTGAGAAAGACTCGCCCAGACTCAGTCAACTCTACTTTTCGTTTTGTACGACGAAAAAGATTTGTGCCTAATTCATTCTCAAGCTCCTTGATTTGTTGGCTTAAGGGTGGCTGTGCCATCTTCAAGCGTTCGGCCGCACGTGTAAAATTTAATTCTTCAGCTACAGCGATAAAATAACGTAAATGCCTTATTTCCATTTTATTAATATCTCCTATATATAAGATTATAAGTAATTATATATTAGACGAATAATAAAATCGATTTCATAATAAAAGGAGAGTAGCATGAACCAAATAAAACTTTAAAAGAGGTGCTAGTTTTATGCTGCAATTGCATAAAGGAATAACGTTGATTCTTTTTATTGGGATCCTTATTTCTTCGTTGATTCAAAATACTTCTGTACAAGCACATCACGGATGGTCTTATTTCGACACTTCACAGCCTTTGTACTTCTCTGGAACAGTGGTGGAAGTAAATTGGAAAAATCCGCATCCAGAACTTATTATACGTGTTCCGGATAAACTGACCCTTGCTGAAAATATCAAAGAAATTGATGTCCCGCCTGAACTTGAAGAACTGAATTTCCAAAACACACTAGAGAATCTTAAAGTATTGCCGAGTCCCGGTGGAAATTGGACTCTCATATTGGCTCCAACAACACGACTAAATGAATGGGGAATGCCGGAAGCTCCTCAAACAGGAGAAGAAATAGCAGTATTTGGCTATATCAGTTGTGATTCTCAGAAAGAAGTCAGACCTGAATTGATTGTATTTGACGAAAATCGAAGTGTCCGCCAACGCTCTGTTTCTCTTCCGGAAACAAATTGTAAACGGGATGCTGATTCATCTGCAGCTTCCCTTAACAATTCGGACCAAGAATCAATTGCCATGAATGAAGAACAACAGAAAGATTCACTGTTTGAAGCGAATCAACCCATTCTCTGGATTGTAGGGCTTTTTGTTCTATTCGGCATTTTAGCAGCAATTGTTGTGTGGCGGAAATTATGGAAACGAGGGTGAGTGATGTTAAATCGAAAAAAGATGAAAATTAGCTTGTCGTTTTTTTCAATTTCTCTTTTTACAGCCCTTTTTTCTCTGATGATATTTTCCCAGTTTATTGTCTTCTCACCTTTCGTAAACAGTCTAATTTGGCTTGAAGGTACCTTACTCTCACAATCTGTACGTATAAATCCTTGGTTTTATCCTATATCAGAAGTAGTCCACATTTTAGGATTGGCCATATTGACGGGGAGTACAGCGTTGTTTGATCTCAGGTTATTAGGTTATGGAAAATTCTTGTCAGTAAAAAAAACAGCAGATTTCTTGTTGCCCCTTGCCCATTTAGGTTTTTTTCTAGTTGTCCTATCCGGTACTTTTCTTTTTTTAAATGATCCAAGGGCTTTGATGAACAATACTGCTTTTCAAATAAAAATATTGCTCATTTTGCTAGCTGGTATCAATGCATTTGTTTTTCATGTGAGAAACTTAAAATGTGCAGAAATAGAAATTAAAGAGTTTTCATCTGTCAAAGCAGCAGCAATTTGCTCCATATTTCTATGGATAGCTATTATTGCTCTAGGCCGCTTTGTTGCTTATATTTAGAATTTATGTTTTTGCATGAAAACACGAAATGGCCCTAAAGAAAACACTAAATTTAATAAATAAAAATCCTGCTAGAGTAGTGGTCTAGCCTCAAAAAAGTGGAAATATAGAAAAACCCCGGAGTAATTTCCTCGTTAAAAGGAATTGCTCCCTTTTTCTATCGGGATCTATTTATCATCATCATGATGACATGATATGGAGCCTCTCCACGCATGATTCTCCGCACAGGACTCAGCTATTCTATATACTGGCTTCACCTACTATGTTATTATGCGTTGCTCCACATCAAGTCGTGCTCCTACCTAATGAAGTGATTGGTGAAAATGCTAGTTTTTTAAGAAATACTCTTGGTGATGCAAAGAGGCTATTTTGAACTATATAAAGATAACAGTTGACCAAAAAGGTATCTTAGCTCTTTTCTACTCTTGGAAGTTATGAAAATCTTCCTATAAACAACCTTGCCAATCTATTCATCTTCTAGCTAAAATAAGAAGAAAGACGTGAAAGGTTTTGTTTATATGAAAATAGCGGTTTTGACCGACAGTACAGCATACATACCTGAAGACATCATGAAAAAGCATAATATTTATATGATACCTCTTAACGTCGTGATTGAGGGCAGATCCTATAAAGAAGAAGTTGATTTAAGCTGGCCTGATTATTATGAAAAAGTAAAAGAATTGAAGGAGCTGCCGACCACTTCTCAGCCGTCTTTTGGAGAATTTCTCACGATGTACGAAAAGCTGGCGGAGTCTTACGATGCGGTGATCAGCGTGCATTTGTCCAGCGGGATTAGCGGAACCTTTTCGAGCAGTGTTTCAGCAGGAGAAATGGCGGAAAACATCAAAGTATATCCTTTTGATTCTGAGATCAGCTGCATGATTCAAGGATTTTATGCGATTGAAGCATCAGAATTAGCGGAACAAGGCATGGAACCGGAGGAGATACTTCAGCACTTAGAAGCGCTGAAAAAACGGACGCGGGCTTATTTTATGGTCGATGATTTGGCTCATTTGCAGCGGGGAGGGCGACTAAGCGGAGCTCAAGCCTTTATTGGCGGACTGCTGCAGATTAAACCGGTTCTCCATTTTGTCGATAAGCTGATCGTGCCTTTTGAGAAAATCCGTACTCGGAAAAAAGCGTTGAACCGAATTTATGATTTATTTGCCGAGGATGCTGGTAAAGGCATTCCCATTCGTGCCGTTGCTTTTCACGCGAACCGCGAAGAGGAAGCAGACGAAATGATCAAAGAGCTGCAAAGCAAATATCCGCACGTCGAATTTTATAAAAGCTATTTTGGAGCTGTCATTGGAACACACCTTGGTGAAGGATCATTGGGTTTAGGTTGGCAGTTGAAGGAATAATCGCTGAAATCTCCTTTTCGAACGGGGATTTCTTTTTTTCCTTTTTTGACAAATAAAGTATTAACTCGCACACTTAAGAAAAAAGGGTGAAAACAGTGAGAACCTACAAGCATTGGACGTCGAAAGAAATCAACCGGTTAATGGACATGCGAGAGAGACTTGGAATGACGTATCGGGCCATTGCCACAGTCCTGAACCGACCCTCTATCAGTGTGGAAAAGCGTTACCGAAAACAAAAAGGACATTATTCCGATGCCGGTCAATGAGCTGCAAGATTTCCTTCAGAACAAACATCTTCTCAGCAATGAGCTTCCTTTTGAGCAGCAAATCATTACCGAAAGTATTGAAAAAGGTCTGATCCTTTCTGAACCAGGCATTACGCAAAAGAAAACCGGCTGGATCTGCAATCGCTGCGGACAGGACAACCCTTCGTATTTTGCTTTTTATCCCTGCTATCATTGCAAGAAAGACTGCGTGTATTGCCGTTCGTGCATTATGATGGGGAGGGTAAGCGAATGTACTCCCCTCTTAACCGCTGAGGGCAGTAACTCTATATCAATTGATAATGCTCAATTAACCTGGAGCGGCAAGCTTTCGGAAGGACAGAAAAACGCTTCGACACATATCGTTCGAACCATTGATGGGTCTGATGAATGCCTGATTTGGGCAGTCTGCGGGGCAGGCAAGACAGAAATTTTATTCGAAGGAATTTTGCATGCGATAAGGAATGGCAAGCTCGTATGCATTGCAACTCCTAGAACGGATGTCGTGCTAGAGCTTGCTCCAAGGCTAAAGGACGCGTTTTCCGGATTCGAGATCGCCGCGCTTTACGGAGGAAGTAAAGACCGCGGCACACGTAAGCCGCTCACTATCTCAACGACTCATCAGCTCCTCCGCTATAAAAATGCCTTTGACGTCATCATTATTGATGAAGTCGATGCCTTTCCTTATTCAGCTGATAAAAAGCTGCAGTTCGCCGTAAAGAAGGCAAGAAAACATGTCAGTGCCTGCATATACTTAAGCGCAACCCCATCAAAGGAAATGAAACGTGATGTAGAAAAAGGCCAGCTGCATGCCGTCCGCATTCCAGCCAGATTTCATCGGCGTCCCTTGCCTGAGCCCTCATGGAAATGGATCGGAAACTGGGAGAAAAAATTATCAAAAAACAAACTGCCTCTCGTGTTAACGAATTGGGTGAAAAACCATTGCGAGAAGAACAATCCGATCTTTTTATTTGTCCCAACGATTCCGAATCTTACACAAACGGTGAAGCTATTAAAACGCATCGGATATTTTACTGAAGGAGTTCACGCAGAAGATAAAATGAGAAAAGAAAAGGTCCAGCAGTTCAGAGATCAACAGCTCCAAATACTCGTGACGACCACGATTCTTGAAAGAGGAGTCACCGTGAAAAATGCCCAGGTCGGTGTGCTCGGTGCGGAATCCGCGATCTTTACCGAAAGCGCGCTAGTCCAAATTGCCGGAAGAGCCGGGCGGCATCCGGAATTCGCAAAAGGGCATGTCGTCTTCTTTCATTACGGAAAAACAAAAGCAATGCTGGAAGCCAGAGCCCATATAAAAGAGATGAACCAAATAGCTCTGCGTGACCAGCAAATCAACAGGTGTTAAAAATTACAAAAAAATGATAGTATGAACAAAAAGTAATAAGGAGTTGACCGTATGCTGATCAATGCAAAGGAAGTGGTCTTTAAGGCTCTTCTTCATCAATATGTGGATGATTTGAATATGCCATGTACGTGCGAGAAGTGCTTAGACGATGTGATGGCAATTTCATTAAACAACGTCAAGCCGAAATATATCTCGGATTCTGACAAGCTCGCATTTGTCACCTCAGATCTCGTTGATCGTCAAACAAAGACCTCCTTGCTTGTGATTTTAGTTGAGGCAGCAGCTATCGAGTCAAAATCTCCCCATTGCAAGTGGAAAGAAATATGAAGATCTGTTTATTATGCGAAGCCAAACTGGACAAGGATTTCATTTGGAGTTCCCTGCTTTATACAAAAAGAGCCGAGCGATTATGTCTGGATTGCCGAAATAAATTTCAAAGAATATCAGGTAGTCTCTGCAAAAAGTGCGGCAGAGAACAGACAGCAGAAGAACTGTGCCACGATTGCCTTCAATGGGAAGCTGATCCCGAGACGAAAGGGCTGCTGACACAAAACCGCTCTGTATTTCTTTATACGGAAGAAATGAAGGAAGCGCTTGCCAGATATAAATTCAGAGGCGATGCCGAGCTAGTGTATGCCTTTGAGTCCTCCTTTTTATCCGCGTTCAAATCTTCTTATCCTAATAAATCTTATACCTTAGTTCCTATTCCATTGAGTGAAGATAGAATCAAGGAAAGAGGCTTTAATCAAACTGAGCTTCTTGCTTCTCTGTTAGACCTCCCCACCGCTCATCCTTTAATAAGGAAGAAAAAAGAAAAGCAATCGAAAAAAAGCCGGAGAGAACGTCTGCGGCAAGATGATGTTTTTACGACAGAACATCATTCTGTTTTCGGAAAGGATCTTATTTTGATCGATGACTTATATACGACAGGATCGACGCTTCACCAGGCTGCTCGTTGCTTAAAGAAAATCGGCGGTGCGAATTCTATTTCTTCTTTTACACTAATCAGGAGCTGAAAAAATCAGCGTGTTTGCCGATAGTATAGGTAACAAGAAGATTGGAGCCGTGCAAGATGAATCAATTAGCAAATTGTCCAAAGTGCAACGCTTTGTTTGTGAAAAATGAGTGGCAATCTATTTGCCATGCTTGCTTAAAAGAGGAAGAAAAACAGTTTGACGTCGTCTATGATTTCTTAAGAAAGCAAAAAAACCGGCAGACTACATTGCTTCAGGTATCTGAAGAGACCGGAGTCCGTGAAGAGTTAATCTTGAAATTCATTAGACAAAAACGGATTCAGCTTTCCAAATTTCCGAACCTTGGCTATCCGTGTGAACGCTGCAAAACAATCATTCGCGAGCAGCGATTTTGCGCAAAGTGCCGTGAAGAAATGACAAATCAATTAGATCCTTTGAATCAGAGCGAACCAGCAAATACTATAGATAAATCTAGTTCAAAAGAAACGTATTATGCCATTCGAACCAAAAACAATCAACCGCCTAAACTTCCTTGAAATGCTGTCGATAAAGGAAGTAAGATAATATGCCAGACCGTAACTTGAAAGTGAGTGAACCACTATGAAAATTAATCGAATGAGTACGCAGCCGATTAATCCCTACCTTAAAACATATGAAAAGCAGAATACACAACCGGCAAAGTCCCCAAAGCAGGATAAGCTTGAAATATCTAAACAAGCAAAAGAACTTCAAAAGGCTCCGGAGGTTAATATGGAGAGACAAGAAAAACTTGCGGAGTTGAAACGGAAAATCGACAGCGGCACCTACGAAATTGATGCAAAAGGAATCGCGGAAAAACTGGTGAACTTCTATAAAAACAAGTAAGAAAGGAATGAAATCATGTCAGCTCAACCTGTGTTGGATGAACTGGACAAGCTTTGCACGTTACATGAACATTTATTAAAGCTGTCTCAAGAGAAGACAGAAGCGATTAAAAAGGATGATCTAAAGTTGCTCTCACTCATCCTGACTAAAGAAAAAAAGTATCTCCAGGCGATTGATCAGACAGAAAGAAAAAGAGAAGAGCTTACAGCTGCGTTTCTCGGCTATCAAACGGAGGCGACAATTAGTAACTGCATCGATAAAGCTGAAGGCGAAGACAAAACGAAATTCGAAGCGCTTTACAGCAGGCTGGCTCCACTCTTAGCGAAGCTTCAGGAAGTCAATTCGATCAATCAGCAGCTAACTCACCAAGCCCTTCAATTTGTTTCCCTTACCTTTGACATGATCGCTCCAAAAAATTCAGAAACGGGCAACTATGGACAAGCGAAAAAAGGAAAACCGCAAACCGGAAATCGTCTCGCTTTGTTTGATTCACAGGCTTAGAACGGAGGAAATAAAATGAGATCGACCTTTATGGGTCTTGAAATATCCAAGCAGGGAATGTATGCGCAGCAATCCGCCCTACATACTACGGGAAATAATATATCCAATGCTAATACTCCCGGATACTCAAGGCAAAGGGTAACATTTGAGGCCGGAAATCCTTATCCATCCATTTCAATGAACAGCCCTGCCATTCCCGGACAAATGAGTACAGGCGTCAATGCGCAAACGGTCGAGCGGGTCAGAGACAGCTTTTTAGATGGTCAGTACCGCGATGAAAACAACAAAACAGGATATTGGCAATCACGAGCGGATGCTATGAAGCAAATGGAAGACATAATGAATGAAATCGGCGACAACGGCTTAACCAGCACAATGAATAAATTTTGGGGATCGCTTCAGGATCTTGCCGCGGGTCCCGGCAACTCAGGCGCACGGTCGGTAGTCGTTGAAAATGGTACGGCCGTCGCTGAAACGTTTAATTATTTGTCCGACTCGTTAAAAAATGTCCAGGGCAATCTAAGAAAAGATTTAGAAAACGGGGCGGATACGGTCAATTCACTTGTCAGCCAGTTAAATGAGATTAATAAACAAATCGGACAGGTCGAGCCGAATGGTTATCTCCCGAACGATTTGTACGACCAGCGCGATCAATTGCTGGACGAGCTAACCACCTATGCAAATATTAATGTCACTTATAACGATCCGAAAGGTCAAGCCCTTCCAATGGCGGAAGGGACAGTTAATATCGAGCTATTAGATGCAAATAAAAATACGCTTGGATCTCTACTGAATGGAAACACCAATCAATTCAATCAGATGAATGTTGAGTATGACAATGGTTCGGGACTTGTCAGTGGAATGAAAGTGGGCAGCCAGACCATTAATGCTGATCAGTTTACGAGTATCGGCAAGGTGAAAAGCCTAATGGATTCCTATGGGTCCATCGAATCTGCCGGCAAAGAGCAAGGTGTATTTCCGGAGATGCTGCAAAAGCTCGATCAGATGGCTCATTCATTTGCTGAAAAATTTAATGCTGTTCACCAGAGCGGAACAACATTAAAAGGCGATAATAGAGCGGCATTTTTTGATTTCAATCCCGGAGGAAACTTATCGTCAGGAGCAGCTTCTCTCATTAAAGTAGCGGATACGATCAAAGCATCAACCGATAATATCGCGGCTTCCGGAAATGGAGACCTAGGTGACGGAAGCAACGCGACCAGGCTTGCTGAAGTAAAAAATGATCCCGCGATAGCTGATTACTATGAAGGAGTGATAGGCGAGATGGGGGTTAAAGCAAGAGAAGCCAATCGTCTCGCCAGCAACAGCACACTTTTGACATCAATCGCCGATCAACGGAGGCAAACGGTCAGCGCGGTTTCTCTCGATGAGGAAATGACGAACATGATCCAATTCCAGCATGCGTACAATGCCTCAGCCCGAATGATTACCTTGCAGGACGAAATATTGGATAAAATCATTAACGGCATGGGTGTCGTTGGAAGGTAGGGAATAGAGCTGTGCGAATCACTCAAGGAATGCTTTCACAAAACTCGTTGCGCCATATTACTTCTAGCTACGAGAAAATGGGAAAGCTGCAGAATCAACTGTCAACTGGAAAGAAAATCACAAGGGCTTCCGACGATCCTGTAGTCGCGATGAAAAGTATGCAAAACCGAACGTCACTTGAGGAAGTGAATCAGTATACACGTAATTTAACAGAGGCGGGCTCATGGCTTGATAATACAGAAACAAATATAACCGAAGGCATCGATGTCCTCTCTCGTATCAGAGAATTGGTCGTTAGTGCAAATAATGAAACAAACGGTCTCGAAGAAAGAAAGGCGATCGGCGTCGAAATTGGCCAATTAAAGGAACAAATGATTAGTTCGGCCAATTCACAGGTCGCAGGAAAGTATATTTTTAATGGGACGAAAACGGACCAAGCCCCAATTGTGAAAAATGATGATGGCTCATACACATATAACTTTGAAAACTATGAAAGCACCTCTGATGTAAATATCAATGTCTCAAAAGGAGTAACGCTAAAAGTCAACTCCGATCCGAACGAAGCATTTGGCGGAAGCTCTACAAGCGGGCAAAATATCTTTGAAATGCTGACTGATTTAGAGAATGAACTCAAAACAGGAACTCTAAACAACGAAAAGTCTTTTTTAAGTGATATTGACGGGTTTTCCAATCAAATGATTGCTGAGCGTTCAGACATAGGCGCGCGAACAAATCGGATGGAATTGGTAGAAAGCCGACTGGAGCAGCAAAAGGTCGTAGCGACGAGAATGCTTTCTGATAATGAAGATGTTGATTTTGAAAAAGTCATTACCGATTTACTTTCCCAAGAGAGCGTCCACAGAGCAGCACTATCAACCAATTCGCGGATTATTCAGCCAACCTTGATTGACTTTTTAAGATAAGCGGCTTGGGCTTCCTGAGCACGCTTTTTTGATTAAGATTGGAAAGTTCGAATATCTATCATAGGAGAAGTGCTTTGTTGGAAATGCGTGGTGGGCTGGTGCGCCAGTGAGATGATTAGAAATCATGAAAGGTGTCAGGGGATCTGTGCAATTATCATAGTAAATTGTGCAATTCTTGACCATTTCTGTGCAAATATCTAATAGAACTGTGCATTTTTGTTGCTCTTATGTGCAATTTTCTCGGGAAACTGTGCAATTCCGGCACTCTTCTGTGCAATTATCTCGGTAAACTGTGCGATTCCGGCTCTTTTTTGTGCAATTAAGCAAGTGGTTTAGTCTTTTCTCCAGAAGGTAGCAACGGACCCTTAGATCGTAGATAATTTTACTAGGATTAAAAATGGCAACCAATCAGCTACCGAATCTGTTATGATAGAATGTAACACAATATTTGGAAAATGAGGAATATAAATGAAAAAATTCCATTTGAACGTCCCACTGACCATTATGATGAACGGATTCTCTCGATTAATGAACAAATTTGTGCGTTATTAAAGCAACGGAAGGAAATTTCAAACAATAATCCGGGATTTCCACCTCTAGAAGAGATCTCGAGATGGGCTGAAGAATACGGCCATTATGAGGAGCTTTTAAGATCGATATTTTTGACGTTAATGGATGAGGACGAATTTCGACCAGTCGTTGAACCAAAGGATTTTAGAAAGTATATTCCTGTATTATAATCGGTTGAACAAGGAGAGTATTACAGTTACCTTTATCCGACAGTATTCGAATGCCAGTGTGGTCAATTTTAATATTGATTGGCATGATAACAAAGTTGATCGAGAGAACAGAGAACAGAGAACATCATAAATTTTTTGAATTGTATATAAATGATCACTTTAATTGCAGTTTTTCCGGTGGATCTGGATCGGAAGGGCAGATGACGAACAATTATATCATCTCCCCACCATTACCTGATGACATTTCAGGCTTTGATTTCGTTTTTAAGGAAAAAAGTGCTCCTTTTCTTAGAAAATCAACAGGTAATGAGATTGTCATTCATGTGGATTGAATTTAGTAACAAGAAAGTGTTGTGAGGAGGACTGAATATGCAGCTTCCAAGGCTAATGATGGAAAGCACTCAAGGACGGATCGGTATTACGATACGATCTGCTAACGTGTCGATTGAGCAAGAGCCTGCTGATATTGACATCAAGCAACCGCCTGCCAAGCTGGAAATCACAACGACTCCTGGAAAGCTTACGATTGATCAGACGCAGGCATGGGAGGATATGGACTTAAAGCATATTTTCAGACGGATTGAAGAAGCAGCTAATCGGGGAAAGCAGGATGTCTTAGAGGGGATGTCAAGAAGAGCGAGCCAAGGTAACGAAATGATGAGGATTGAAAACAAGGGGAACCCGATGCCTGAGCAAGCAAAACAGAACAGCGAGCGGCGTCCTTTTGAATTCAATATCGGTTTTATCCCTTCTCATTTTAGCGTAAAAACAAATTATGAGCCGGCACAGGTCAAGGTTGAAGCGGAACCGCAAAAACCAATGATTGAAGTGACCCCGAAAAAGCCTATAATAGGTTATAGCCCCGGTGAGGTCACGATTGATATGCAACAGAAGCCTTCTCTGCATATCGACGTGATTCCGCCTGAAGAATAAGCGAATAAAGGAATGAACGTATGATTATCCAAACGAGATACCATGGTGAAACCGCCATTCACGAGGAGGAGATCCTCTCCTTTGAAAACGGTCTGCCCGGATTTTTAAATGAAAAGAAATTTGCCATCCTCCCGTTATCCGAGGATTCACCGTTTCTAGTCCTGCAATCGGTGTCGACAGAGGAGCTTGCCTTCATCGTAACAAGCCCTTTTCTGTTTTTTAAAGACTATGAATTCGATCTGGATGAAGCTACAACAGAAATGCTGGAACTGGAATCAACAGAAGACGTCGAAGTTATCGTGCTATTAACGATTGAAGAACCGTTTGAAAAAACAACGGCCAACTTAAAAGCTCCGGTCATCGTCAATCGTAAGAACAAGCTGGCAAAGCAGGTCATCCTGCAAGACGCTGCCTATCAAACAAAGCACCTAATTGGAGGTGCTTAAGCATGCTCGTTCTCTCAAGAAAGAAAAACGAAAGCATCCAAATCGGCGATGACATTGAAATTAAAATCATCGCCATCGAAGGCGACCAAATCAAAATCGGCATCGAAGCCCCAAGGCACATCGACATCCACCGTAAAGAAATTTACGTCGCCATCCAGGAAGAGAACAGCAGAGCAGCAAATCTCTCAGGCAATCTATTGAGTCTCTTATCCTCACAAAAAAAGTGAGGATTTTTTTGTGCCAATTTGTAAACTTGTGCGACGAAAGACCGATATTAAACATGTAGCAAGCAGCAGGGACGGCCGCCCTCTTGCTTCTGCAAAAAAGCACAAGGACGTGCGAACATACACTCAAGGAGGAAATCAAAACAATGAGAATTAATCACAATATTGCGGCGCTGAATACGCATCGACAATTAGGTGCAGCTTCTAACGCTCAATCAAAATCAATGGAAAAATTATCTTCCGGACTTCGTATTAATCGTGCAGGTGATGATGCTGCTGGTCTAGCTATCTCTGAAAAAATGCGTGGGCAAATTCGTGGTTTGGATCAAGCTTCTCGAAATGCACAGGACGGGATCTCTTTGATCCAGACTGCTGAGGGAGCATTAAACGAAACTCACGATATTCTTCAACGTATGCGTGAACTGGCTGTTCAAGGTGGTAACGATACAAATATAGATACTGACCGTGGCGAAATTCAAAAAGAAATTAACTCCCTTACTTCTGAAATAAACCGTGTTGGTAATACAACAGAATTCAATACTCAAAAGTTATTGAATGGTGATAAGGATGGATCAACAGATTCTACTAAAAGTCTTAAATTTCAAATTGGTGCAAACGAAAATCAAAGCTTATCCCTTGATATTGCTGATATGAGAGCAAGTGCACTAGGAATTACCACTACTGGTACTGATGCCAAATTAGGAGTTACTGATGGAACAAGCAGTACGATTACTGAGCAAGCTCTAGATGTATCTTCTCATGATTCAGCAGCTTCTGCGGTAACTAAAATTCAATCTGCAATTGATAAAGTTTCTGCTGAACGTTCTAAATTAGGTGCAAACCAAAACCGCCTAGAACACACAATCAACAACCTGGGAACATCTTCTGAAAATCTAACAGCTGCTGAATCTCGTATTCGTGACGTAGACATGGCGAAAGAAATGATGGGTCAAACGAAGAATTCTATTCTTGGTCAAGCAGCACAAGCAATGTTGGCTCAATCCAATCAAATGCCTAAAGGAGTGCTTCAACTTCTTAGATAATTGATTGCAGGGCGTCTAGTCCGGCAATGGATTAGATCATCACTGGGTGAATTGCTGGAACTTCCTTAGAGCTTTTCTGACCACAGCATAGCTGGAAACGGCAAGTGTGAGGGTTTGAAAACAGAAGAGATTGGATAATCAGCAGCCAAGCCCCTGTTCCGAAAGGATGGGGAAGGTTCAACGACTAGAATGCACTGCCTAAAGTTTAAAGCTATGGCAATGAGATTCGTAGGATGAGAAATCATTCGAAGTGCCCAGCCCCATGAAAATGGGTGAAGATATAGTCTATTCTATCGCCGAAAGGCATAGCGGCAAAGCAAGCCAACCAACAACCACAAGGAGTTTTACAGCTTCTTCGTTAATTTCAGAATCTTTGAAAGAGACTCTAGTTTTTTAGGGTCTCTTTTACATTTCGTTCTATAATGTCCGTGAAGGGCACATTTAATATACATTTTTGATAAACACTGGTTGAATCATAGATAAGCAAAATAAATCCTTGAACATCTTTTCTCTTGCTTAACACGAAATTTACATGAAAATTGTTTTAAACCTTTAAATTCCTCCCACAAATCCGGATTCAACAATAAATCGTTCACTAAGTTCAGTCAAAGAATGTAAATTAATCTGTTCTTCCGCTTAATTTCCAATCTTTTTCCTCTGAAAAGGAGAAAATACCTATTCCAACCTGGTCTAAATATCCTTACACTATCCATATGAAACCAATTTGGCAAAAAACAACAAGATGAACCAACAGAAAAATCCAAAATGAAAGGGCATCTTGTGGGTATGATGAAAATATATGAAGCAAAAACTTTAATATCAGCTATGAATGAACGGATCAATGAATATTCTGAATTTAGGGATCAAATGGTCCGGTTAAAAAAAGCGTTTCAAAATCTAATTGGACTCGATGGCTTTGAAGGAAAAGGGGCAGAGGCGATTAAAGGATTTTATGGCGCGCAAGTAGATGTAGTGAACGCTTGGCTTGATTTAATAGATAAAAACGAAGCGTTCATGAAAAGCATTTCCGGTATCATTGAGGAGCATGAGCTTTCCGGAGAAACGGTGGTGCACTTGCCATTTTTAGAGGATGATGTTTCTTTTGGACTCAACGTCTCAGAGAAAATCGTGACTGAGCAGCAGGCAGAATTAAAAGCAACACTTAACAAGATTGATGATCTTGTTCCAATCGAGGCATTTACCAAATATCCGATTACTTCCGCATTCAATGATGCAGAACAACATCGGTCGGAAACAATTGAGAAGATCAATTCCTTAGACAGCAGCCTCAAAAGCGAATATTCAATGCTTGAAGAGGATGAGTCGATTGTTGCCGCGCTGTACCGGCAGCTGCTTGCTTCCACGGAAAAGAATGGACAAGTCACTCCGCTGCACTTTAACGCAACTGCCTATCGCAACAGTGACGTTTTCCAAATGAGAGTGGAGGCCAAAAAGCTCAACAACGACTACCTGATGATGAAAAACGAGCAAGAGGATTCCAGGCGTCTCGTTAAGGAACAAAAAGAACTCGAATACCGCGCTTTGCTGGACAAAGCATGGGATGCTGCCTGCAACTTTACAGGAGAATTCTCAGGTTATTATGATTATGTACGAGTAACACAGGGCATTGACCCTGTTACCAAGCAAATGCTGAGTGAGACAGACCGCGTTACAGCCGGTGCACTTGCGGCAGCTGGATTTTTCCCGGCGATCGGCTGGGGTGGCCGAAAAGGTGTAGACGCTACCTATACTATTGACGCTTACAAAAACAGAAAAGGCTTCGACATCCTGCAAAAATCGGAAATGGGAATCTACGGACTTGCCTCAGCTAATGGCGTGGCTGAAGGAATCATTGGTAAAGACATGTTTGGAAACGAAATCTCAGAGGAAAACGGCAGGAGAGCTTAAACAATTCAGGGCTTGGATTCCTTCATATAGTCAGGCATGCTCCGCCGCCGAAGTAGAAATTTTCTCTCTATCGAAAGGGATTGCCAGGTTATCTGAAAAAGTCAGCAGTCAGCTATACATTTCGGATATATCAAGAGCTCCATTCTCCGGTATTTGCATACTACCAAAGAAAAGAGCCCTATTTTCATAAATTCGTTTCGAAAAATTTAGTAAATCAGCCCAACAATGATGGCTGTTAAAAAGCTAACAAGTGTTGCGCCATAGACCAATTTGAGGCCAAATCGTGCGACAACGTTACCTTTTTCAGCATGTAATCCTTTCACCGCTCCAGCAATAATCCCGATGGATGAGAAATTTGCAAATGAAACAAGAAAGACAGAAACAATCGCTGTTGTTCGTTCTGAAAAAGCAAAATTACCTTGTGATAAATTGGTCATTGCAACAAATTCATTTGTCACTAATTTGGTTGCCATAATGCTTCCTGCATCGACGGCGCTATTCCAAGGAACACCCATTAAGAAAGCGAATGGAGCGAAGATGTATCCCATGATTTCTTGGAAGCTGATGCCAAATATGCCGTTAAATACAGCATTAATCATTGCGATGAGAGCAACGAATCCAATTAACATGGCTGCGACAGTAAAGGCTACGCGAAATCCGTCCATAATGTATTCACCAAGGACTTCAAAGAAGGTTTGTTTCTTTTCGTAATCTTCAATTTTGATAACATCTTCTTCCGATGATACATTGTAGGGGTTGATAATTGATGCAATAATAAATCCGCCAAATAGATTAAGAAATATAGCAGTGACGACATATTCAGGTTTGATCAAAACCATATACGAACCGACAATAGACATAGATACCGTCGACATCGCAGAAGCACAAAGCGTATACAAGCGATGCGGAGGCAAGCTTCCAAGTTGTCTTTTGACTGATATGAAAACTTCGGATTGTCCCAAAATTGCTGACGCAATACCGTTATAAGATTCCAGTTTTCCCATACCGTTAATCTTGCTTAGAAGAAAACCTATGCCGGTAATGAAAAGGGGAAGTATCCTCCAATGCTGCAGAATACCGATCAGGGCTGAAATAAAAATGATCGGTAGTAATACACTGACAAAAAAGCTCATCTGATTTGCATTTACTAATCCGCCGAAAACAAAATCGATGCCTTGATTCGCAAAATTCAAAAGTTCAGAGAACCCATTTGAGATCCCTTTAATTAGCCAATTTCCTACCGTTGTTCTTAACAATAAGAATCCGAGAAGAAATTGAATCACAATCATGACTGCAATCGGACGATATTTAATGTCCTTTTTATTATTGCTGACGATCCAGGCTAAACCCAAAGTTATTAATAAACCGATGATTCCAATTACGTATCTCATTGTTCCTCCTTATTATAATAAAAATATGCTCGTGCGATTGAAACTCCTTATCCGTTCCTTAAGCTTCTTTTGATATTGACAAGCTTTTAATTGATTATGTTTTACAACTGTTTCTTTAGTGCTCCACTTGAATTTTTTTCATATATAAAGCAGTATATCCCTACTTAAAAGTAATAAGCCCCTAATTAGGAGCTGCATTGTTGTGTTGTTAATAATATGTTTCTTAGAATTCAAAACTCCAAGTGGAGGTAGTTTGGGTCAATATCAACATTTATTAGCAAAAACAACCTGGCTTTTTCTATAAAAGAAATTTTTCTAATGGAGCAGATGAAATGTTCTGAGTATGAGTATAACAAAACATTTTCTATTATAACAAAACATGTTCAAATATGACACATTTCTTTCAATCATTTTTACCTGGTCGATTTCAGATAAACTCCATATTTTTGGGGTATATTTCAAAAAATTGCGGAGAAATAAATGACGTGCAGAGTTATGCTGGTATAAGAACTCTGCACGTCAAAGTTGATTTAATCAATTTTCACTGTTTACGGGATGATTCATTCATCATCCAACTTAATGATAGCTTTGGTAATTTTGTAATTGATATTTCCTGCCAAAACATCAGGGACATCTTCAAGATTGATTTCATGCGTGATTAGCTGCTCGGCATCAACTGTTTTGTCAGCTAAGATATGTATAGCATCTCGCATGGAATAAGGATTGACGAATGCGCCTTTAATGGTTAACTCTTTAAAGAATATATCGTAGGCGTTCACTTGAATTAAGTCATCTGGGTTGGAGACGCCGAACATTAAGACTTGACCGCCACGGCGTGCGAAGTTTATTGCACGTTCCTGTGTAGCCGTTACGCCGACACATTCAATGACGATATCATATTTTTCATCATGCTCTTCTTTTTCAGGATTGAAAACTTTTGTTGCCCCAATTTTTTTTAACGTCTCAACTTTTTTCGGATTACGGCCGCTGACATCGACTTTCTTCAATCCTCTATTTGCCAGATATTGCGTAAACATTTGTCCAATAATGCCATCGCCTACCACGAGGGCTGTGTATTGCGGTTTAATTGTTAGTTGCCTTATTCCATATACAACACAGCTGACCGGTTCAGCCATCGCGGCTTCTTTAAAACTTAGACTGTCGGGAATCTTATATATATTGGTTTCTGGCACATTGACATACTCTGCCATTCCGCCATCGCGTGTAACACCGATTGCTTGCATGTTAACACAAAGCTGAGGCTTATTTTCATGGCAATAATCACAGTAGCCGCATGAAATATTCGGATCTATGGTTACACGATCCCCGACTTTGAGTTGGCTTTTCACACCTTTTCCTGCTTCTGCAATTACCCCGGAAATTTCGTGTCCTAAAACGATCGGCGGATTGGCTTGTGCGGAACCTGGCTGACCATGAAACAAATGCTTGTCAGTACCGCATATGCCCACGTATTTCACCTTCACCTTCATTTCATTATCTGCTAATGGCTCCTCAGAAACTTCTTGAAGTTCCATACGCTTATTTTCAGTTAATACTAAAGCTTTCATGTGATGAAAAATCTCCTTTCGGTCATTAAAACAATCTATGTATTATTATGGTCTTTCCCGTAATTTTTCTATCGTAATCATTATTCCCCACATCAAAATCAATAATCATCCAAAAAGTCTGGGATTTTGGGAGGGAGTTATTGTGATATTACCTGAGAGTATTAGTAAAGAGGAGTTAATAGCCATTATACAAAAATAAAGCCAGTTCCACTAAATATAGGGAACTGGCTATTATTTCTGAATCCCATTTATGAGGTTCAGACTAAAGCATCATTGTTTTTTTTCATTCTTTTTATTCTGGTTTTCAGCTTTTTTCCGACGGCGTTCTTCTCTTTTTAACATCACATATTGATTTATTGTATTTCTTACAACTGCTTTTGTGTCTTTGAGGGTTCGAGCTGTTTGTTGTACTCTCTGCTCCAGTTCTTCATCAGAATAATCGGACAGCTGTTCCTGTGTAATCAGTGTCAGGTTATAACTTTCTTTGACCAAATGAACTGTATATCTGCCGGCTCCTCCGACTCCATGTCCAATATTCTTTCCGGAAGGGTTTTTGCTGAATTCAACTATTGATGCAGCAATATTTCTACTGAGACGAGTATTCCAAAAAGAGATTAACGGACCTGCAAAAAATGAAATAATGATTGTTGCTGGACCAATCGGACCGCCTGCAATTAAAGCAGAAACCATAAATCCTAAATCCTGGACAACTCGGCAAATTCTATACTTAACACGCAGCCTTTTTGATGCGATCGGCGCAAGTGCATCATAAGGAGCAACACCGACTTTCGCGCACATATATAAAGAAGTGCCCAGAGTGAAAAGAAGCAGTCCTAATATTCCATTCACAATGCCGGTCAGAATGGTTGGTTCATAATGAAATACAGAGCTGTAAATACTCGAGAACCAATCAATCATAAAACCGGCACCAACCATATTAATAACTGTGCCAATGCCGATTTTTTTTCGATCCAAAAATAAAACAAATAAGATAATGAACAGATTGGCCAGGAGCTGATAAGTGCCTAAACTCAAGCCTATTTTATCCGAAATTCCAATATTTATCGCTGTAAAAGGATCGAGCCCTACATTTCCTTGTTTACACAGCATTGCCCCCATAGCAAGCAAGGCTACGCCAATGAATGACATAATCGATTTTAAGAAAATTTCTAGTCCTTTATGTTTGTTATCCGAGTTTTCCAACAGATTCATAATAACCTCCGCTTAATTAAACAAATTCTTTAAATGTTGCGTTGTTTTATGTGTTGTATATTACTAATATCCTATATCATAACATTGATTTTCTTCAATCACACGGATCCCAGCACATTTACCCTACTTTTGCCCTTTAATTGTTGGTAAAAGGGAAAAGGACGAATATTACCTAATTATTATTATTATATCCATATGAAACCAATTAGTCTAAATAAGATGTACCAAGAGCTATCTCGTAGAAATGAAGGAAAAGTGGCAAGAGAGAGATTAAAGGATATAGAGGTCGACTTTAGAAAGAGAAAGAGGGGCTGTGTTTAAAATTAAAGCATCCAAACAAATCCATCCAGCGATCGCGTAGCATTCCTAAGAACATACGCGATCGCTGGATGTTTTTTTAATAAACGATTCAAACAATTTGCGATACGGACTCTTTCATCTCTGCGGTAATACGTTCTTCAGTTTCATTATCAAAGAAGTGCGCCTTCGCCATATCGAAGGCTAACTCTTTAAATTGTCCGCTTGCTGCTGAAGCCTGCGCATCCACACGAGCGACGAAATTCTGGTTGTTGATGCTAGAGTACAGGTATGTTTCAGAACCCATTAATTCGGAGACCTCGATCATGATGTTTAACTTTGTTTCTGATGATGCTTTCATAAATTCTGCATCATCGTGAATGTCTTCCGGGCGAATGCCAAGGATTATTTCTTTATTGTTATACCCTTGATCAAGTAAATCCTTGTATTTATCCTCAGGCACTTTCACTTTCGTTTTCTCATCAATATGAAAGTATCCGTTTGATAGGGTACCTTGAAAGAAATTCATTGAAGGAGAGCCGATGAACCCGCCAACGAACACATTGTCTGGATTGTCATAAACTTCTTTTGGCGCGCCCACCTGCTGAATGATACCGTCTTTCATGACGACTAAGCGAGTTGCCATAGTCATCGCTTCGGTTTGATCATGTGTTACATAGATTGTTGTCGTTTGAAGCCGTTTATGCAGTTTTTGAATTTCTGTTCTCATTTGCACACGAAGCTTTGCATCCAGATTAGACAAAGGCTCGTCCATTAAGAACACTTTCGCATCACGAACAATCGCCCTGCCGAGGGCAACCCGCTGACGTTGTCCGCCAGACAGCGCTTTTGGCTTGCGGTTTAAATAGTCCTCTAAACCGAGAATTTTTGCTGCATCTTTTACACGGCGGTCGATTTCGTCTTTTTTATATTTTCTTAATTTTAATCCGAATGCCATATTGCTATAAACATCCATGTGAGGGTAAAGGGCATAGTTTTGAAAGACCATCGCGATATTTCTGTCTTTTGGGGCAACATCATTCATCAGCTTGTCGTCAATATAGAAGCTTCCGGAGGAAATTTCCTCAAGTCCGGCAATCATACGTAAAGTGGTTGATTTGCCGCATCCGGAAGGTCCGACAAAGACAATAAACTCTTTATCATTAATTTCTAAATTAAAATCCTTAACCGCTGTCACGTTTTTATCATATGTTTTATAAATATTTTGCAAGCTGATTCTAGCCATATGTATCCCTCCGTTTTCTTTTCTTACAATTATCATAAGGCAAGCTGATTTTCGAAGTAAACGTGCAGCCTGCATAAGAAATTTGTCGGGAGTTTGTTCAATATCACGAAAATCAGGAGCTTGTGTGTCAACGCGAAACTTCATTTCTTCAGAATGACTGCCCAGTAATTATTTTCGTTTAATTCCGACACTTTCAAAAAACCCGATTTTTGTCATAATACAGATAATGGATAATCTTAAATTTGTAAAAAGGAAGGGGGGAAAGTGATTGACTAATGAAGGTTCGTATGAAGAAGTCGCTAAAATGTTAAACCATTGGTATCACGACATTAAACGACACAATATTCCTAAGGCAGTTGCAATGAGAGATCAGATTCTTCATACCTATCCTGTTATAGAAGACCACCAAGACTTACTCCTATACTTTAGTCTCTTAGATTTTCGTCATAGCCTCATGGTTCAAGAATTCCCAGAATCAGATAGAGTTTATCAATTGATTAATAAAAACAAAGGCGATATTAAACAAACAAACACCATGATTCAATATTATTATTTATTTTTTTCAAGAATCTACGAATTTCATAAAAAAAACTATATGGATGCGATCAATTATTACAAATTTGCTATTGCCTATTACCAAGTCGATCAACACTTCTTTTCATTAAATTATGCAAAAAAAGCGTTCGAATCTTTTAATGCAACTGAGGACTATATTGAAAAAACCATTAACAGTGAAATGGTTTTAGCAGCAAATAAACTTGATCTTCACCGGTACGATGAAGCCGAAAACCATTACAAGAACGCCTTAGATAGAGCGAAAACCCACGGGTTTCGTTACACAGAGAGCCTTGCTTATTTCAACCTCGGTATATCCTATGACTGAAGAAACGTGTTACCAGAAGCTATAGATTGTTTTTTGAAAGCGATTAATATTCCAGAACATAACCAATCCATCTTTTGTATTCGTTCGATGTACATGCTAAGCAGGAGTTTATATAAATTGGAAAAGATGGACGAAGCGCGTCATTGGCATACCCAAGCTGTTTCTCGTGCTAAAGAAGAAGGAGAAATTGAGTATTTATCGAAACTAAATTTGATCCATGCTTTGTATGACATAGGAGATAGTATTTCAATTGAAAATGCATTGGATTACCTAGGCAGTAAAGATTGATGGTCAGACGTTGCCGAATTAACCTTAGATATTGCGATGTATCATAAACATCATGATGATTTTGAAAAGGCATCAGCATACTTCGAAAAAGCTCACCAAGCAACCTTGAATTGGCGAATGAGCCTATCAAGACATACGAAAAAAACGTATTTATTTAAATTTGACTAGAGAAATAAGAAATTGGATTAAACAAGTTGAAACTTGCTGAAGGATTGATCTGATAGAGTAGGAAAGCGTCTTCGATTGTTATCTCGAAAAAGTCTCCCATTTCTGAAGATAAAGATAGCATCATTGACACATGGGAGACGAATTTCTTTGATTCTACCTGAGAAGAGTTTTTCGTTTACTGATACGAGGACCTTGAGGATTTACTAATGAAGCATATTTATCTGGATGTGGCAATTTATCCAGTTTTAATTCCTGGAGGGGATTGTGTTTCAGTGCATGGAACTTCATATCTTCACGAATCCAAGCTTTCGTTGGATTGGAATGTTTCCACTCTTTCTTAATGTCTTCAACCCTTTTAAATGTAGCAAAAGTATGAGTATAACGCTTCCCGTTTACTATATACCGGCGATCCAACCAATATACCAGCATTTGCCTCGCACCACTTTTTCAAGTGCCACCAAGCTCCAGCTCACCCGCTTAATCCTGAGCATCTAAAAAAACAAAAATACAACAATGCAGCACAGAGTGTTCGGCAAGGCAAAGAGTGCCCAGTTAATTCCGCTATCCGTTCGTTGTTTACGATCCTCTTTGCTTTCTGTATTGGAATGTCCTCGCTGCTGGAATTCAGTGGTAAACGTCTGGAGATAAAGCCCTGATAAAATAATTCCGATGACTGCAAGAGTGCCTGCTACTTTATAGATGTATTGTATCATTTGTCAAAAGAGAACAGATAATTGAAGCCAGCGTCGATAATAACCCTGCGTAAAAAAACTTTTTCACTGCTTCAACCCCCTACTGATTCTCACGTTTATACTGATGTAGCCCTTTTTTAAATAATTCAAGGACGATTTCGTGCTGGGTTTTGCTTAAGACGTGCTCTTTGATTTTGTTTAGTTCGTCGACGAGCTCGGCATCGAGATGGAGGTTGACTGTTTTTCCTTTTTCGCTTGGCTCGATGAGGCAGTCGTTTTCTTCTTTTTTTGCTTCTCCTTCGATGATCAGATTATCCTTATTCCAATATTTGTGTGGTATGAGGATTTTTTCTCCAGAAAACACAATTTCCGATAAATTTTCTTCAAAGGAGATTGATACAGTATTTCCTGTACGGAGATTGTAATCTCTGATTTGCCGGGCAATGGCTTGATTTTCTTTATTGTTTATCAATCGGACGTTTGCTTTCATCGATCAAATCTCCTTCTCAACTAGCTGCAGGTCATCTTCATTGATTCCGCTAATGGATTGGAACGTGCCGTCAAGCTGGAGAGTGTAGCAAAAATGTTCTTTTTCGAGATAAAAATCAATAATCATTCCTTTAATCCCTTGTTTTGCTTCAACCGCATCGAGCACTGCAAATTTAGGTTTTAAGTAGCCTTTTTCATTTAAAAATGGAAAAACGGCAGCTTTCGGATACACGTATCTTTTTTTCCCTTGCTTAGATTTTATGGCCCAGAATCTTTCTTTTTCATCAATAACTTCTCCAAGGTAGCCTTCGTCTGCCCATCGTTTCATGGTAGACATATTCAACCGTTTGCCGATGTGTGAATAAACCAAATCGATTATTTCTTTAGACGAAATAAAACGGCGGCGTTCTGCTTCCTGTTCTTCCAAACAAGTTAATGTTTCCTTTAATTGAGCCAATGTGTGCTGCTGTTCTTCTATTTTTCTTTCCAGCGCATTGATTTCAGCTGCCATCTCTTGCTGATTCATACTCTCACATCTCTCTATCTTTTTCATTATTATAAATGAGTTTTCTATTTTATAAAATAAAAACATATTTTAATATGCAATTAAAAGATTGACATTCAATTATTGATACAATACGATAATGTTATGAATTTTGAGAAAATTTAAACGAAAGAGGTGCATGAAAAGCTTGAATAAAAACAGACTGCTGCATAAAAATATTTCACTTCACGATCTCTCAGCCAATTTTGCAGAAATTGAACCTGATTTATCACCGAAAGAAGTAATGGATGAAGCAAACAGATGTCTGTACTGCTATGACGCGCCTTGTATAAAAGCATGCCCAACAGAAATAAATATTCCATCGTTTATAAAGAAGATTGCCTCAGGAAATATGAAAGGATCGGCTAAAGTGATCATGGATGCGAATCCGGTAGGAGCAACATGTGCCAGAGTTTGTCCGACAGAAGAGCTGTGCGAAGGGGCCTGTGTTTTGAACGATGCTTCCCTTCCGATTATGATTGGCAATTTGCAGCGTCACGCTACGAATTGGGCGATGACAAACAATCAGCAGCTTTTTCAGCCCGGATTGCCGAATGGGAAAAAAATTGCAGTGATCGGAGGAGGTCCCGCAGGGCTATCGGCCGCAAGAGAGCTCGCCCGCACTGGCTTTAGTGTCACAATCTTTGAAGCTGAAGATAAGGCTGGCGGTCTCGACACATATGGGATTGTTTCTTTCCGACTGCCGCAAGACGTATCATTATGGGAAGTAAGCCAGGTAGAACAGTTAGGAGTTGAGATCCGCACCAATTCGCGAGTAGGCACGGATATTTCGGTAAAAGAACTTATTGATGGACATGATGCCGTCGTCTTAGCTATAGGCATGTCTGATGTTCCTTCCCTGAACATTGAGGGAGAAGGTTTAAATGGAGTGTATGACGCGATTGATTTTGTAAAAAGTACGAAATCACCTCCATTAACACAAG
This sequence comes from Bacillus capparidis, assembly GCF_017832095.1. Taxonomy (NCBI): domain Bacteria; kingdom Bacillati; phylum Bacillota; class Bacilli; order Caryophanales; family Bacillaceae; genus Bacillus; species Bacillus capparidis. The sequence continues at coordinate 394,333 of NZ_JAFDST010000002.1, read as the reverse complement.
ATTTTGTCGGAAAAAAAGTAACCGTCGTAGGTGCCGGAAATACGGCAATAGATGCCGCTACCTGTTCGGTTCGTTTAGGAGCTAAGAAGGTAAATGTCTTATACAGAAGGACAGTTAAGGAAATGACCGCGTACCCTTTTGAATACGATTTTGCTAAGCAGGATGAAATTGAATTTGAATGGCTCACACAGCCCGTCAAGATTCTCGGAGATGAAAACGGAGCTGTAAGGGGGATTGAATGTGTTTCCATGGAAATCAAAGAGCCTGATCACTCCGGCAGACGACAGGCAGTTCCTATTGAAGGGTCGAACGAAGTGATGGATACGGATGCCGTTATTCTCGCCATCGGCCAAACCCGATACACCCGTCTAATAGAAGAAATGGAGCTTGACCATGAGCAAGGTATCGTAACGATTGATAGCGGAACGTACCAAACCTCCAACTCGAAAATCTTTGCTGCAGGCGATGTCATTTTTAAAGCAGGCAAAGGGGATGCGATGGTTGTGACGGCTGCTCAGCAAGGAAAAATGGCTGCCCATTCAATTCACCGTCTACTGTCAGCTGCAGTAAAGCATGAAACAGCTTAATAAAGGAGGTTAGCTCTTTTGGCAGATTTACATATTACCTTTGCAGGGATCGAGGCTCCTAATCCGTTTTGGCTCGCCTCGGCACCGCCGACCAACTCAGGATATCAAGTTCAGCGGGCATTTGAAGCGGGATGGGGCGGAGCGGTCTGGAAGACGCTCGGCGATCCAATCCTCAATGTATCATCAAGATTTTCTGCCCTTCATTTTAACGGCCGCCGCGTTACGGGCTTTAACAACATTGAACTCATCACCGATCGTCCTCTCGAAGTAAACCTAAAAGAAATTTATGAAACAAAAAAGAAATTTCCAAACCACGCGATCATTGCATCCTTAATGGTTGACCCGATTCAGGAAAAATGGCACGAGCTTGTGAAAAAAACAGAGGCTGCAGGAGTGGACGGATTGGAGCTGAACTTCGGTTGTCCGCACGGTATGGCAGAACGCGGTATGGGATCAGCGACCGGACAGGTACCGGAGCTGGTGGAAAAACAGACGTATTGGGTGAAGGAAGCCGCAAAGACGCCGGTCATTGTCAAGCTGACGCCAAATATAACGGATATCACAGCAACTGCATATGCTGCTGTTCAAGGCGGAGCGGATGCGGTGAGCATGATCAATACGATTAACAGCTTAATGGGAGTGGATATTGATTCTTGGAATACTGTTCCTCACGTTGGCGGGAAAGGATCACACGGAGGTTATTGCGGTCCCGCGGTTAAGCCGATTGCTCTTAATATGGTTGGGAAATGTGCCGGTGACACCAGCATTAACGTGCCGATTTCAGGTATAGGCGGAATCTCTGATTGGCGGGATGCCGTCGAATTCATGCTGATGGGAGCGGGAAGCGTTCAAGTGTGTACAGCAGTAATGCATCACGGATTCAGCATCGTTGAAGATATGGTTGACGGACTGACCAACTATTTGGATGACAAAGGGCTTCACTCGGTTGAAGAGCTGATCGGAAAAACAGTCGAACGGTACACCGAATGGGGCAACCTGGATTTGAACTATAAAAGCGTCGCACGTATCAATCAGGATGCGTGCATCAACTGCAACAAATGCTACATTGCTTGCGAGGACACGGCGCACCAATGCATTGACAGGCTGACCGATGAGCACGGCAAGGGCTATCTTTCTGTCAGAGAAGAGGATTGTGTCGGCTGCAACCTGTGCAGCATCGTTTGCCCGGTAGAAAACGCGATTGACATGATTGAAATTCCGAGCTCGAAGCCGATGACATGGAATGAACGCCAAGCGGCGATACAAAGAATCACTTGATTAAATGAAGGAGGGCGTAAAGCGGTGGCAAAACTAATTAAAGGCGGAACAATTGTAACAGCCTCAGACATGTATGAAGCGGATGTCTTGATTGAAGACGAAAAAATTGCTGCGATTGGAACGGATTTTGACGCGGAAGAAGCGGAGATTATTGATGCGACAGGGAATTACCTCTTTCCTGGCGGGATCGATCCTCATACTCATCTCGATATGCCGTTTGGCGGCACAGTAACGTGTGATGATTTTGAATCAGGAACGATCGCAGCTGCTTATGGCGGGACTACGACGATCATCGATTTTTGCCTTACGAATAAAGGAGAGCCCCTGCAAAAAGCAGTCAATACTTGGCATGAAAAGTCGCAGCACAAAGCAGTCATTGATTATGGATTTCATCTGATGATCGGCGAGGCCAATGAAGCTATTTTAAATGAGCTTCCTGTTATCATCGAAGAAGAAGGGATTACCTCCTTTAAGGTATTCATGGCTTACAAGCATGTTTTTCAGGCTGATGATGAAACGCTTTTCCGTACGTTAGTGGAAGCGAAGAAGCTTGGCGCCCTCGTAATGGTTCATGCTGAAAACGGTGATGTGATTGAATATTTGGTCACTAAAGCGCTGAGTGAAGGGAACACTTCCCCGATTTATCATGCGTTAACCCGTCCTCCAGAGCTGGAAGGAGAAGCAACGGGAAGGGCAGCCGAGCTAACAGGGCTCGCAGGCTCCCAATTGTATGTGGTGCACGTGTCATGTGCAGAAGCGGTGAAAAAAATTACCGAAGCCAGGTCGAAAGGCTACCAAGTATGGGGTGAGACGTGCCCACAGTATCTTTTGCTCGATCAAACGGATTTGGAAAAAGAAAATTTTGAAGGTGCCAAGTACGTTTGGTCCCCGCCGCTGAGAGAGAAGTGGAATCAAGAGGTGTTATGGAACGCGCTAAAAAGCGGACAGCTGCAGACGTTCGGTTCTGATCAGTGTTCGTTCCATTTTAACGGCCAGAAAGATTTGGGACGGGATGATTTTTCGAAAATACCAAATGGCGGACCGATGATTGAAGACCGGTTCAGCTTGTTATTTTCGGAAGGTGTAAAAAAAGGAAGAATCAGCCTTAATCAATTTGTCGATCTCGTCAGTACGAAAAGTGCAAAGCTGTTCGGACTTTTTCCGAAAAAAGGGACGATTGCTGTCGGCAGTGACGCTGACATTGTGATCTTTGATCCGAATAAAAAGCGGACAATTTCTGCTTCCACTCACCATATGAATGTGGACTACAATGCTTTTGAGGGCATGGAGGTTACTGGTGAGCCTGTATCTGTGCTAAGCAGAGGGGAATTTGTCATCAAGGATAAGGCTTTTACAGGAAAGCCGGGAGCCGGAAAATATTTAAAACGAAGCAGATTTCGATCGGAATCCGAACTGAAAATGCCGGTCCAACATCGCTAGCTATGTGTAAGTATTAATATAAAAAGGATGAAGCGGATGTCAGAATTTAAGGAATACGAAAAGGAAAAAAAGCTGATTGATGGGCTTCTGGCTAATGGATACTACATTAGTCATGTGTATGAAAACTTTAATGGCTCTGTGCTTAAGTTTTCCCATTCGCAAACAGGTGACGTTAAGCAGTTGATCATAGGCAATGCAGATGCCAGAAAGTACTTTTCAAATGTGATCATCAATCAGAAAGAAAAAAATGCAACAAGCTAGAAAAGAGCAGTCTGGATGGCTGCTCTTTTACGTTAAACAATCAAATCCTGAATACTGAAGGAAAGGTGCCACGAGATTTTGCCTATTTGTTTTTCGGGAAAATAAGAAACATAATGAATTAATTCGTCTCCAAGGTGGGATATCACGCCATCATAGCCCTTCAGAAGCAAATACTCCTTTATACAATCCCCGATCCTTTCAGAAGAAGGCTGTGACATCGATTCAAATAGAGCTGATGATGTTTTCCACGTCCATGCATCCAATTTCAGCTGTTTTTCTCCATAATTTCGATTAAGAATCAATGGATTTTCAAACACGACTTCTTGCTTTAAGACAACCCCAGGCTGTAATTCAGCCTCTGCATGACAAAACGCGTACTGAGCAGCGAGCTCTAAATCGTTTACCATATAAACCCCTTGGCCATAAACGGGTTTTGCTGTAATCCCATTGCAAAAAACTCTCGATTCGCTCCTTACATACTTTTGATGCCTGATCACATGCTCAGCTTCCCTTAAACTTATCCCGCGATAAGAGGTTCTTTTCAAACCACTCTCCCCCTTTTAAAAGCTTCCCTTCAAGAGTAAGTATTCTTAAATGATTTAGACATGCGAGGACAAAGAAATAAATAGGTGAAATTTACAATAGCATATTTTTTGAGTAGAAATGGAATTTTTGTAAGGAAATATACCAATTGATTGATTTCTAATTATTTACATGTAAAATCTGAAAGCTTTCTGTTGATTTTTTTACTATCCTAAATTAATATTTAACTTTGTTAACAAATTTATTTACATGTTTGAAAGGAGAAAATCATTATGAGCAGAGGAAAATTGCTTGTAGCAAATCTAATTGGACTTATTGTCATTCTTGCTCTCATTGCAGGAGGCGTTTATTTTTATTATCAAAACAGCTCATTTGTCAAAACAGATGAAGCGCATGTACAGGGGGACCGGACACAAATCGTTGCTTCGGCTGCTGGTGTTTTGAACGACTGGAACATGAATGAAGGAGATAAAGTATCCAAGGACGATAAAATAGCAAAGGTCAAATCTGAATCCGGTTCACAGGATGTGAAGACCATTTCTGATGGAACGATTGTTAAGAACGAAGCGCAGGATGGACAACTCGTTCAAGCCGGGCAAGCCTTGGCGGAAGTTATCGATATGGATAACCTGTACGTAACTGCAAATATTAAAGAAACCGATTTAAGCGAAATAGAAGTAAATGACAAAGTAGATGTCACAGTCGACGGGGATCCGGGTTCCACATTTGAAGGGACAGTTGAAAAGATCGGCTATGCAACAAACTCCACGTTTGATTTGCTTCCGCAAACAAACGCAAGCGGGAATTATACGAAAACGACTCAAAAGGTTCAAGTGAAGATATCTATCAGTAACCCTTCTGATAAAGTTTTACCGGGTATGAACGCGTCTGTGAAAATTGAAAAATAATGAAAGCTCAGGTTGAACAGAAAGGAGGTTTTTTACCATGGCATTGCAAGAAAATAAACCAAAAACAGAAAATCCGAAATCGATTCTGATCATTCTAATGGCTGGCTTGTTTTTGGCTATTTTAAATCAAACGCTATTGAACGTGGCGTTGCCTCATTTAATGACAGAATTCGGTGTTGACACCTCTACTATCCAATGGTTAACGACCGGCTATATGCTGGTCAATGGCATCCTGATTCCTTTGTCTGCTTTTTTGATCACCAGATTCGGCAGCAGGTCTTTATTTCTTACAGCGATGATGTTTTTTACAATTGGAACATTGATCTGCGGAATAGCGACCAATTTTCCAATCATGATGACAGGGAGGCTCATCCAAGCAATTGGGGGAGGAATTTTACAGCCGCTTGTTATGACGACAATCCTATTTATTTTTCCGCCTGAAAGCCGAGGAAAAGGTATGGGTGTATTTGGGCTGGCCATGATGTTTGCTCCCGCTGTAGGTCCGACTTTATCCGGCTGGATTATTGAACATTATCATTGGAGGCTTATGTTTAATGGCCTAGTGCCGCTGGCTTTTGTTGTGCTGATCGCCGCATTTTTCTTATTCAGAAATATGGTTGAGCCGAGGAAAATTAAAATTGATCTTCTTGGAACAGTCCTTAGTGTCGCAGGCTTTGCCTCTTTGCTTTACGGGGTAAGCGAAGCGGGAAGTGAAGGCTGGGATGATCCTATAGTGCTGACAACTGTTATTATTGGTGTCGTTGGAATTGCCGCGTTCATTTTTCAACAGCTGAAGTCACCTGAACCTATGCTTGATTTTCGAGTGTTTAAATACGACATTTTCTCATTATCAAGCGTCTTAAATATCATTATTACGGTAGCTTTGTTTTCCGGTATGTTTTTGCTGCCGATCTATCTGCAGAATTTGCTTGGTTTTTCGGCATTGGATTCTGGGCTGCTCTTATTGCCGGGGGCATTAGTGATGCTTGTCATGTCACCGATTTCAGGAATACTTTTTGATAAATACGGACCGCGGCCTCTGACGATTGCCGGACTAATCATAACTGCGGTTACAACGTTCGATTATACGTTCTTAACGGTACAGACATCTTATACTCACATCATGGTCATTTATATGATACGCGCGTTTGGAATCTCACTGCTTATGATGCCGGTAATGACAGCAGGTATGAACCAGCTGCCAAAAGAACTGAACAGCCACGGAACGGCGATGGCAAATACCCTTCGTCAAATCAGCGGATCGATTGGAATCAGCTTAATTACTACTGCTTATACTAACCGGACATCGTTTCATTACTCAGTTATAGCTGATCAGACGAACACAGCAGATCCGAGTTTTATGCATAGCTTTCAATCTTATGTACAATCGATAGCAGGCCATCTGCATATTCCTCTTGATCAGGCGAAGCAAATCGTTTATAGCAGCCTTCTCAAACAGGCAAATGCCGAAGCAAATGTAATGGGTATTAACGACGCATTTTTTCTAACTGCTTTTATATGCGGCATTGGTGTCGTTCTTGCATTATTTTTAAGAGATGTGCGAAAAGATCATTTGCGAAAGAAAGCACATAAAAAGAACGTGAAAATGCTGCCTGCTCCAAAAGAAGTGAAAGAGTATTAAACTGAGAATTTAGGAGGGTGCAAGATGAAGATTTATGTTGTTTATGACAGTGAAGGCAATCATACGAAGCAGCTGGCTGAAGCGATTGAGAATGGAGCAAAAGAAATCCCTTCAGCGGAAGTTTTTATTGACCACGTTGATCAAGCTGATATTGATAAGCTTGAAGATATGGATGCAATTATTTGGGGATGTCCGGGCCATTTCGGAACCATCAGCTCAGGGTTGAAGTCATGGATTGACAAGCTTGGAAAACAGTGGGCAAAAGGGCTGCTTGTTAATAAAATTGGAGCCGTTTTTTGTACAACAGCTACAACTCATGGCGGCATTGAAACCACGATGCTGAACCTGATCACCCCGATGCTTCATCAGGGGATGATCATCGTCGGGCTTCCGGCGAATGTTCCAGAAAACGCCCTGTATGGCTCTTATTATGGGGCGGGCGTTACTTGCTCGGTAAACGATGGCGATATTTTGCCGGAGGAAGGAGCTGCAATTGGAACGGCTCTAGGAAGACGTGTTGCGAAAGTCGTCCAAGCGGCAGCAAACTAAGGAAAAGGAGATGATCGTATGACGTATTTGATAGGTATTGTCATCCTTGTCATTATTGTCATTGCAGCTCTCATTACGATGAATCTTAAAGCTGCCTCTCCTGAAAATAGAAAAACGGGTGCTCCCGATCATTTGCCGGAGGAAGAGCCAGAGAGGAACGAAGGGATCGGGAGTCCGGTAACCAGGGAAGATGTTCAGCCAGAAAAGATGAACGACGTCTCATACCGTCAGGCTTTAAAAGAGCTCCAACCTTTAGACAATGAAACCTATGATACAGAAAAGCCGAAAAACGAGCTTAATGACAATCTTTATCGAAATGTCTTAAAGAATTTTTCTGAAAATGACAAACGATAACGAGCGCGTATCCATCGGAAAAATCCACTGAATGAGGTGGATTTTTTTGTTCATATTAAAAATAGCAGATGAATAACGCCTCCCTTCTTATAAAATCGAATGTTATAATCGTCCTACCTGAGAAAGGAGTGATCTGTATGAGCAGAGTTGATGTAAACTGTGACTTGGGAGAAAGCTTTGGTACATATAAAAAAGGGAACGATAGTGAGATTCTTGATTATGTCACCTCAGCGAATATCGCATGCGGATTTCATGCGGGAGATCCGAGTGTTATGCGAAAGACGGTAGGCCTTGCGTTAGAAAAAGAAGTAAAAATCGGCGCTCACCCCGGTTTGCCAGATTTAATTGGTTTTGGTCGTCGGAATATGCAGCTTTCTTCTGAAGAAGCATATGACCTTGTTGTCTATCAAATTGGCGCCCTCTACGGATTTTTAAAAGCGGAAGGTGCTGAGATGCAGCACGTAAAACCGCATGGGGCTTTATATAATATGGCTGCCGCGGATCCTTCTTTAGCGGATGCTATTGCCAGAGCGGTATATAAGGTTAATCCTGAGCTCGTTTTATTCGGACTTTCCGGCAGTGAATTAATTAATGCCGGAGAAAATATAGGACTTGCTACCGCAAGTGAGGTTTTCTCCGATCGCACCTATCAACCAGATGGTACATTGACTTCCAGAAGCCAGCCTGAGGCACTGATTACGAATGATGAAAAAGCTGTCCATCAGGTGATTCGGATGGTGAAAGAAAAGAAAGTTGCAACGCTTGGCGGAGAAGAAATATCGATACAAGCAGACACCATCTGTATTCACGGCGACGGAATCCGTGCATTATCCTTTGCGAAAAAAATTAGAGGAGCATTCGAACAAGCTAACATTGAAGCAAAATCCGTACGCTAGGAGGAAAAACATGGATCCGATTAATACATCAGGAAAAAACGGAAAGAAAAGCAATTGGACGCTATTGCTCGGTGCGGCCTTTTTGATGGCAACATCAGCGATCGGACCCGGGTTTTTAACTCAAACGACAGTATTTACCCAAAGCCTGCTTGCAAGCTTTGGTTTTGTTATTTTAATTTCATTACTATTAGATATTTTCGCCCAGACGAATGTGTGGCGCATCATTGCAGTCACTGAAAAAAGAGGACAGGATATTGCTAATATGGTGCTGCCGGGTCTGGGCTTTGTACTTGCAGGCTTAATCGTGATCGGAGGATTGGCATTCAACATCGGCAATATTGCCGGTGCCGGTCTCGGATTGCAGGCTCTATTTGGCATCTCTCCGCAAATGGGGGCTGCAATCAGTGCAGTAATTGCCATTCTGGTCTTCTTGGTAAAAGAAGCAGGAAAAGCGATGGACCGTTTTACGCAAATTGCCGGCATTGTTATGATTTTATTAACGATTTACATTGCCTTCGCTACAACACCACCTGTTGGAGAAGCTGCAGTAAAAACGTTTGTGCCTGACAAAATTGATATACTTGCAATTGTGACACTTGTCGGAGGAACGGTAGGCGGATATATTACATTTGCAGGCGGTCATCGGCTTTTGGACGCCGGAGTCAAAGGAGTTGACAGTCTTCCGGAGGTAACGAAAAGCTCGATTATCGGAATATTGGTTACGACGGTAATGCGTATCGCTTTATTCCTTGCTGTGCTAGGTGTTGTGTCTAGCGGAGCAGCATTAGATCCAAACAACCCGGCTGCCTCCGTTTTTCAGAATGGAGCTGGAATGATTGGGCTTAAATTTTTCGGTATTGTGATGTGGGCGGCTGCGATTACGTCTGTTATCGGTGCTGCATACACCTCTGTTTCGTTTATTCAAACCTTCAGCCCGGCAATTGAAAAAAATAAAAATCTCATTATTATTGCGTTTATTGCCATTTCAACAATTGCTTTTATAACGGTTGGACGTCCTGTCGACGTTTTGGTTATTGTCGGAGCATTAAATGCTCTTATTTTACCGATCGCTCTTGGGTCGCTTCTAGTTGCGGTAACGAAAAAAAGAATCGTCGGCGACTATAAGCATCCGAAATGGCTGCTCATTTCAGGAATGTTTGTTGTTGTCGTCATGACGTTTATGGGGATTTATACGATCATTGATTTATTTCAATCATAAGGAGAGTGGCAGTCTTGAAAAATTTAGCCGGGAAGTCTCCGCGTGAGATTCGTGAGTTAATCCGAACCAACCAGTTTAACGGGCCGACAGCAGGTGTGGCCAGAGGATATGCCCAAGCCAATCTCGCAGTATTAAAAAAAGAAGACGCCTTTAGTTTTCTGCTTTTTTGCCAACGAAACCAAAAACCCTGTCCGTTGCTTGACGTGACCGAACCAGGTTCGCCGATACCTTCCCTGGTTGCTCCAGAGGGTGACATTCGAACTGATATCGGAAGCTACCGTATCTATCGGAATGGAGAGTTATCTGAAGAGGTTCAGGATATTACGCCATTTTGGGAAGATGACATGGTCGGTTTTCTGATTGGCTGCAGCTTTACTTTTGAACACGCTTTGATCAACAATGGCATTCCGATTCGGCATATTGACCTGGGGTGCAACGTACCGATGTATAAGTCGAATATCGCTTGTACAAGGGCAGGGAAATTTGACGGGAATATGGTCGTCAGCATGAAGCCGGTAAAAGAAAAAGATGTGGTCCGTGCTGTCCAGGTGACGAGCCGTTTTCCAGCTGTTCATGGCGGTCCGGTACACATTGGGAGCCCAGAAACAATTGGGATCCAAGACTTGGCTGCGCCTGATTTCGGTGATGCGGTTTCAGTTGATGCTGGGGAAGTTCCCGTATTTTGGGCTTGCGGAGTAACCCCCCAGGCTGTTGCCATGCATGCTAAGCCGGAACTGATGATTACACATTCCCCAGGCCACATGTTTGTAACCGATGTTAGCGATGAACAATACGGTGTACTATAATGAATACAGAAAACTTTGATTTTCTGTATTTTTCTTTTATATAGAGGTGATGTTATTGTCAGCGAAAGAATCAAGAAGCATAACGATATCCTCCCTTGGTGATTCAGCAATAACAGTCAGGTTTGGCGAAGAAATCAACCAGAAGGTGCATGAAATGGTCCAGACTGCTGCCCGTTATTTTGAAGATCACCCGTTTAAAGGCTTCATTGAATGTGTAGCCTCATTTACAAGTGTTACTCTGTTTTATGATCCCTGGGTCGTCTATAAGGATTCGAAGCAGGCTCCATTTGAGTGGGTGAAATCGAATATAGAAGAAAGCCTTGATAAAATGCCAGGCTCATTGGAAAGTACTGCCCGCACCATTCGTATCCCGGTATGCTATGGTGGCAGATTTGGCCCTGATTTACAGGAGGTTGCAGCCAGCAATGGCCTGACAGACGATGAGGTAATAGACATCCACACGAATGGGGAATACACAGTTTATATGATCGGTTTTGCCCCTGGTTTTCCTTTCCTCGGAGGGTTGGATGAAAAAATCGCAGCCCCGAGGCGCTCTTCACCGAGAACTTCAATTCCGAAGGGCTCGGTTGGGATCGCAGGGAAGCAGACTGGCGTGTACCCTATTTCAACACCTGGGGGCTGGCAGCTGATCGGACAAACCCCGCTAGCTTTATTCAGGCCGCTATCTGAACCACCGAGCCTGCTTCAAGCAGGAGATATCGTTAAATTCCACCCGATAAGTGAAGAAGAATTTTTAGCATATGAAGAGGAGGAAGACGCATGAGTCTCCTTATCGAAAAACCCGGCCTGCTCACGACAATTCAGGATCTCGGCCGATTTGGCTACCAAAAGCATGGTGTTCTGACGGGAGGTGCAATGGATACTTACTCTCTCAGAATTGCAAATTTCCTTGTCGGCAATCCTGAAAACGAAGCTGCTCTCGAAATCACTTTAATGGGACCCGGACCCTCACTTCGAGCAGAGGAAGATGTACTGCTTGCCGCAGCTGGGGCTGATGCAGCACTTTCGATTGACGGGAGCCCGATGAAAGCGTGGAAACCGTTTGTTTTAAAGAAGGATCAGACGCTTACCTTCGGACCCAGGCGTTCCGGCTCACGCTGTTATTTAGCAGCTGCAGGAGGATTTGATGTTCCTATAGTGATGAACAGCAAAAGTACATATCTCAGGGGCGCGATTGGCGGGTTTAGCGGAAGAGCGCTGCAAAAAGGAGATCCACTGAAAATCGGTGAAAAGAAGGAAGCGGTCCTGAGGTTTATGAATAAGCTGCTTAATGAATACAGCTGCGCCGCTCCGGAATGGTCTGTCTATTATCCTCCTTTTCTATCTTTTAAAAAGGAACCTGTCATTCGGGTGATTCCGGGAGAACAATTTGAAAAGTTTACGAATGAAACACAAAAGAAGTTTTTATCTGAAGCTTTTCAAATTTCCGGCCAGTCAGACCGGATGGGCTACAGAATGAACGGACCGCAGTTAAAATTGACAGAGCCACTCGAAATGCTTTCTGAAGCTGTATCCTTTGGGACGATACAAGTACCTCCTGATGGCAATCCGATTATCCTCATGGCAGATCGGCAGACGACCGGAGGCTATCCGCGTATTGGACAAATAATAACGGCCGACTTACCTACCATTGGTCAATTGATGCCAGGTGAAAAGCTCCGTTTTTCTCCAGTAACTCGGAAAGAAGCTGAAGACATCCTGATAGAAAACGAACAAATGATGACTGAGCTCCAAACCGGTATTGCATTGGAATACAGGAAAACATAACCTTAGAAAGGAAGTTGGGTCACCGGGATGAAATTGGATCGGCTGTTAGCAATCATCGTTGTGTTGCTTGGGAAGCGCAGAATTCAGGCAAAAGAGTTGGCTGATATATTTGAAGTTTCTGTCCGAACGATCTACCGTGACATCGATACGATCAATCAAGCGGGAATTCCGGTCATCACTTATCAGGGGACCGGAGGCGGCATCGGAATCATGGATGAATATCGTATCGAGAAAAAGTGGCTGACCGAAGATGAACTTGCAGCTATCGCTACAGCTTTACATAGTATTTCCTCTACGTATGACTCCAATCATATGAGAGCTGCATTGGAAAAAATCCGAAATCTTGTCAAGCATGATGGTGAAAGTAAATTTCAAGCAAAAACAGACAAGTGGTTTATCGATATTTCGACTTGGGGAAAAGACGAGAAGATAAAAAATAAGCTGCAGCTCTTAAGCGAGGCAATTGACAGCACTCATATCGTTTCATTTTCCTATGTAAATAATAAAGGGATGGTTTCAGTAAGGCAGGCTGAGCCGCATACGTTGGTACTGAAATCGCGGAACTGGTACCTTTATGCCTACTGTATGGAGAAAGAAGCATTTCGCTTTTTTAAACTGATGCGGATGAAGGATATCCAGACATCAACCGTGACTTTTGTTAGGAGAAAGGTAGAGCTTACAGACCTTCCTTGGGATACAGAATGGAATAAGCCTGAAAATTTGGTGGAATTAGAGATTCGTGTGAAAGACAAAGGCAAAAGACTGGCTGAGGAATGGTTCGGAGTCGAAGCAATACAGCTGAATGAGCGGGAAGAAATGATCATTACTACAGCGTATCCGGAAGACGAAGGGCTGTACGGCTTTTTGCTGAACTTCGGCACGTCTATTGAAGTGGTCCGGCCGTTGCATATTCGTAAAAAACTAAACGAATTAGCAAAAGAAATTTATCACATGTATGAAACCTGACAAACTGCTGTCAGGTTTCTCTTTGTATACTTGGAGAAAAAGGAGGAGATCAAATGGAACAAATTTGCCAAAGCTGCAGCATGCCAATGTCATTAGAGGTTTTTGGAACCGAACAAACAGGAGAGAAAACGAATGAATATTGTAAGTATTGTTACGAAAACGGTACATTCACTCAGCCAGACACCACAATGGAAGAAATGATAGAAATCTGCGTACCGCATATGACAGGGGAAGGAATGCCCGAGCAGCAAGCGAGATCGATTTTAAAAGAAGTACTGCCTGCATTATCGCGTTGGAAAGGTGATCCGTTATTTGTGAAATTGCCGACGCAGGTTTTCAACGGAGACATCGAATGAGAAAGAAATAGACGGCAAAGGAGAAATTCCGTTGTTATGGGAGCGATATTTTGCAAGGCAATCTCCAAAAGAAGATATTATTGCTTTATATACAAATTAGACAAGTGATGAATCAGGGGGGTATACTTTTGCGATTGGAAGCTTTACAGAAAAAAAGGAGGGATCTTCATTTTCCAGCCTGCTGCCGGAATCAACATATGCGGTATTCACTTCTCGAACAGGAAATGTCAAAGAGGTGGTGCCTGAATTATGGAACACAATCTGGAATTGGAAAGACAAGCATCCGCGCACCTTCACAGGAGATTTTGAAGTGTATGATGCTGAGTCAATAAATCCAGACGAAGCACAAGTGAAAATATATATTGCTGTGAAGGCTTAGGTTTTTGGCTCCATCTGCATATGCAGGTGGATTTTTCGTATTGTCAGCAGCCTGTCTGGAGCAGTTGCGAGGCGAATTATTTAGAAAATGGTCCAAAAAAAAGGGGAAGAGGTCGCAAAAACTTCCGTAGCGGTCAGAATCCCGTGAGCAAAGCGGATTCGCTGCCTGAGGAAAAGCTGCCGGAATCGGGTGAGGTCGAATAAATTCGCTAGTGGTCCGAAAAAAAGCAGAAGAGGTCGTAATAAATCCCGAAGTGGTTACAAAAATCAGCGAAGCGGTCGCAAAAACACTCAGATCGGTCAGAATCCCGTAAGCGGAAGCGGACTCACTGCCTGAGAAGAAGCAGCCGTACCCGGTGTGGGAAGAATAATTTCGCAAGTGGTCCGAAAAAAAGCAGAAGAGGTCGCAATAAATCCTGAAGTGGTCACAAAAATCAGCGAAGCGGTCGTAATAACTCCCGAAACGGGTCGAATCCCGTTTGAGAAGCGGATCGGCTGCCCGAGGAAAAGCTGCTGGAATCGGTTGGGGGTCGAATAATTTCGTAAGTGATCCGAAAAAAAGCAAAAGTGGTCGCAAAAAATAGCAAAGTGGTTACAAAAATCAGCCAAACAGTCACCAAAATTCCCTTATCGGTCAGTATTCTCCTGGTAAAAGTAGATTCTTAATCCAGGCAGAAGCAAGATCGACTTTTTCTATAAAAATAATCTTAAATTAGAGGTATACCTTCTCCATTGCCGAAGCAACTCGTATAATAGAAGAAAAAGGAGTGTCCCTTTTTGATCGTAAAAGATAGAAAAATCCCCCGAAAAATTTTAATCTTCAAGGCTTTGTTAAGAAGACTGCCTTCAAATCATCCCAGCCGCAAAAAAATCGAAGAAGAGCTGTTAAAAAGTTATGCCGGCTATCGGGGAGAGCAATCGATTGACTACCACTTAACTTTTCTTCCGGCAGACAAGTATCATTTACTGCATGATCTCAGGCTTCAAAATCGCCAAAAGCATTATTTTCAAATGGATACTTTAATTTTGTCACCGCATTTTTTTCTGATCCTTGAAGTGAAAAATATCTCTGGAAGCCTGTACTTTGATCAGGTATTTCACCAGCTGATTCGTACAGTTGACGGCAAGGAAAAAGGATTTCCGGACCCTATTTTGCAGGTGAAGAAACAGGAGAAGCAGCTCAAATACTGGTTAGCAGATAATCATTACCCGAGTGTACCGATTGTCTCATTGGTCGTCATTAGCAATTCTTCGACAATTATAAGGTGCTCCCCTAATGAGAAAGAAATGAAAGAAAAAGTGATCCACTCCAATGCACTCCCTTTCAAGCTTGAAGCTCTCGAAGCATTACATAAAACAGTGAAATTATCGAATAAAGAACTGAAAAAAATTTCTCATCGCCTTTATAAAAATCATCAACCAATCCAACCTTCTATTCTGCAGCAATTCCAAATCGCAGAGAAAGACATTCTGACAGGTGTGCATTGTCCGTCTTGTGATCGACTGCCAATGAAAAGAGAAGAAGGCAAGTGGAAGTGTGATCATTGCGAAAACTCAAGCAATGATGCCCACCTTTCCTCATTAGATGACTACGCTCTTCTTTTTAGTACTGAGGTTACAAACCAACAAATACGCCGTTTCCTTCATATGAAATCCGTCAAGCAATCCAGAAGTCTATTAACATCCATGAATTTGCACAAAACAGGAATGACCAAAGGCAGAACATACCACCTCGAACCGCCGCAATCATTTTAAAAACCGATTCTTAGGTTTAGATCTGCTAAAAAGAGTTTAAATAATTCAGTAGATCAAAGCTTGAAAAGAGGTGTCCGCTTTGTTTTTTTATTTGCTCGACTTTATCTGGCTTATGCTCTTGACAGTAGCCGTAAAGGGTGCGATGAACGTTCTTGGCGGCCATTTTAGCAAATAGCTTTTTTCGTCTTGGTTTTTGCAGCATTTAAAAAAGCCAGCGTTCGCGAGAAGCTGGCTTTTTGTACGACGACTTATTTGTAAATTTTCACGCGATCTTCAAGTGGTAAAAATTCTTTTTCTCCTGCTGGGGCAACCGGTTTCCCAAATGGCATCTGGGCGATCATCTTCCAGCTTTCCGGGATGTTCCATTCTTTTTTTACATCTTCTTCAATGAGTTCTGTGTAATGCTGCAGAGTTGCGCCGTATCCTTCCAGCTCCAGTGCCGTCCAGACAACAAGTTGATGCATGCCTGATGTTTGTTGAGACCAGATTGGGAAGTTATGTGCATATGGTGCGAACTGTTCTTGCAAAGATTCGATCACTGTTTCGTCTTCGAAGAAAAGAATCGAACCGTATCCATTTTTGAAAGAATTGATTTTTTCTTCTGTTGGTGCAAATTGTTCAGCAGGTACGATTTTGCGTAACGCTTCTTTTGTAATATCCCAAAGTTTATCGTGCTGCTCGCCAAGTAGGACGACTACCCGTGAACTTTGTGAGTTAAAAGATGAAGGTGTATGTTTTACGGCATGCTCTACGATTTCTTGAATTTTTTCGTCTGATGCTACATTTTCCTTACTGATGGCATAAATTGAACGTCTGTTTTGAATCGCTTCATAAAAGTTTGTCATAGCTTTTGTCTCCTTATTCGAAAATAGTTTGCTGAAGCCTCCCATAAGTATTCACCTGTCTGACATAAGTTATAAGTAAGTTACTTTACGTAAGTAAGTATAAATAATTAACATAGTTACGTCAAGTAAGTTCGTTAAATAAAATTTAAGTACATGTCAAAAAGATTCTTATACTTAAAGAAAAACAGATGATTTTTGAGTATAATTACCTATAAAAGAAAATCACAGGAGAAGATGTGCTACGTGGGCCGTAAGCAAAAACACGGCAGCTTTTTCAAAAAAATGAGGCGGAAACTAGTTCTTTAGACTCGGAATTAATTGATCAATTTATCAACGAATCTCAGGTGGCTTCTGATCAGTTGCTTTCGGCGGTTGAAGAGGTCCATTCCGCGATGGACCGGCTAAAGCGAATTGCAGACAAATCGGTTACAGAAAGTGAAGGATTAAAGGAAAGTAGCGACAAAGCGATGGAGCAAATTCAAGATGCTTTTGCCACCTTGCAGCAGGTTTCCGCCGCAGCTGTACAAATAAAAGAAATATCCAGCCAGTTAAGTACTGATAGCAATGATTCGCTAGAGACTGTCAGCGATGTTAGAAAATCGTTGGCGAATACAAGTCAAATGGTTACTGAGCTGAAGGAATATAATCAATCCGTCAGTAAAAAAATTGCCGAGCTATCCCATCAAGCTTCAACGATTGAAGATATGAACAGCATCATCAAAGAAATTATCAAAAAAACGACAATGCTCTCGCTGAATGCATCAATTGAAGCAGCAAGAGCAGGGGAACATGGGAAAGGATTTTCAGTTGTCGCGCAAGAAATTAAATCGCTTTCCGATCAGAGCCGTGATGCAGTTAATCAGTCATCGCAGCTGCTCTCTGCCATTGAGGAGAGTGTTTGTGAGGTAGTGGAGTCCGTTGAAAATGAAAAAAGGGCAGTCGAAAAAGGAATTGACGAAATAGAAAAAATGTCAGCTCAGATGGAAGGCATATATCAAAAGAAAAAGGGTGTTCATCAACAAGTTGAACAAACAGAGAACGCCAGCATAAACCAATCAGCCATGTCACAAAATGCCGCTGCAAAACTTGAATTAGTTGTAAAGACGGTTCAGCTGACTCTTGATTTTGTGACATGAAATGGGCCTTCAGCACAAAGAGGTTGGATACCTGCAATCCATTGGCAAGGGACTGCATGAAACGTCGAATTCGTTAGCAGCTGCTATTCAAGGTATGAATGTAGAAAATAGGGCGATTACGAATGATATTCAAAATCTTGATACGCTGCAAAAGCTGCTTGCCAAAATATCGAGCCATCACGAGCTTCAAACACTCGATCCCCGGCTGCATCATGAAATATTGACATCTTATTTTAATGAAACCGCCGAAATTGAGGCTATTTGGTCAAATAAAACTGATGGTACATTTATTTTTTCAAAGCCTGAAGCGGGCTTGTTCAATGCGAAGCAAAGAGAATGGTGGAAACAAGCAATGGATGGAGCCGTTTATGTATCCGATCCGTATATTTCAGCGATCACGAAAGCCTCTTGTGTGACTCTTTCACAGGCGATCAAAAATTCAGAGGGAGAAACAATAGGCGTCATCGGTATGGATTTACACACAAAAATAGAACGGCAATAGCTAATTGCCGTTCTATTGATTACTTTCGTCGTTAGAAGGATAGCTAATAACTGGAGAATTGCCCGACCCATTGCCGCTATAATACTCGGGTACTTCTCCTGGAAAAAAGTAGTCGCCGATTTTGACTGTTGTCTTCATCGGTTCTTCAGAGGTTAATGAAGGAATAATGACTTGAATGTCGACATTCAGCTCGACTAATATTTCTAACCAGACATTATTGATCCCTTCACTTTTTGTATTCGTCTTCAATTGTGATTCTACGGTGCCGGCGAGCATCATTTCGATCGGAATTTTCGGGCCGGTATTGGCAAAAATGGTATTTCCGGTAGCCGCACCTAACGGGATATAATAGACTTTTAATTCTTTTTCATCGTCGTTTGCTTCTGAAAAATGGTTGGTCTTTTTCCCTATTTCCTCATGAATATCCTTAGTCAATCCTGTCAAAAATTCTTGATACACGGAAGGATTAAAGCTAATTGGCGAGTTTTTCCCATCCCCCTGGCTATGGCGGACAATTAGCTTATTAATATCAATTTTCTCGCGATTTTTTTCTATGGCTCCATTTATCGCGTCCGTTGCAATGCTTTTCACCTCAATTTTAGCAACCTTCATTAACATCGGTTCAATGATTCGATCCACAATCACAAATGTACAAATATTAAAGAAGAGCAATAGGATCAAAGAATAGATGAAAACTATTTTGAAAGGAACAGGCCCTTTTCGTCTCAATCGCTTTGGCCGGTAGATTTTTTTCAGCTCTGATCCTCCTCTCTTGAAACTTTGCTATATTTACAAGCCTATGCGAAAAATGCGAAAAGCTTTCCTTTTATCTAAGATGAAAATGACATGATATTCCCTTATAACAATTATTTCTGAATGGGTTCTGAAGAGCTTTTAGAGAAGGCAGGAATAATCTTATTCAGTATTTCGTCCAACGGCAGAGCATACTGCTGTGAAAGCTCAGAGAGAAATTGCTTTCCTTCTTCGGATGCATGAAGAACCATCGATAATATTTTCGAGTTCATTATTTCACTTGGAGGTAATGACAATGTATTTACTGCCCAATACAATCCATAAAGTTCAAAGTTACGCTGGATGGTTGCATGTTTGAGAAACAAATCCATGTATTTTTTGGCAAAAGCAATTCCTTCCAGCTGTACTTTACTCACATATTCAACGCCTTGCCATTGCAAATCACATGCGCAGTTCAGCCACCATGCAGGCTCAATCACCTCCTGTATCTTTCGGAGAACCCTTTGCTCAAAATTGGGTTTAAAGGATCAATTTTTTGCTCCTGCAAACAGATTTCCAGTAGTTCTGCTTCCATCGCAGCGACTGTCATTCCTTGACCAAATATCGGATCAAAAATGCAGAAAGCATCTCCTAAAACTAACAAACCAGATGGCCATCTCTCCATTTTTTCAAAGTGATGACGGTTCAATTCAGAAACGCGAAATCCTCGTGGTGGAGTGATTGGTTCAAACTCTTTGACGATTTCGGAGATGATCGGGCTTGGAAGCTGTGAAATCTCCAGTTCAAATTCTTCGGCATTTACAGGTAGATAGCAGCCCCTTGGACGATAAAGCAAAACCTCTGCTACATGATTTTCAATAAAGGAAAAGACTCCTGTAAAAGTTCCATTAGCAGGTTGGCCAGCGATGTTAATGACATCCCATTTGTCTGTCAGATGTATTTGGTGAGAAGCAAGCTTATAACGGCGAGTATTATAGCCGAGAGATACCTTTAAAAGATCCGGTTCTGGCACGTTGTATCCCAAATCCTCCAGCCATTTCGCGAGTTTAGAGGTGCGGCCGCTCGTATCAAATACCATGTCTGCGAAAAGTGTTTCCTCCTGCCCGATTTGGCCGCGTTCTCGGACACTGACCCCTGTGACAACTGTTTGCTCTGGATTCGTTACTAGACAGATGACATCTTGCTTCGAGAGAAAATGAACATTGGGTATCTTTTGCACGCGTTTTCGAATCACCCACTCTAGCAAAGATCGGCTAAACTTAATATCATTCCGTGGGTATTGCAGTGTGAGGCTTCCATATTGATTCATTTGATAAATGGTTTTATCTAGTGATGAAGGGGCTCCATAAGATAATAATTCTTCTTCGTACCCTAGAAAAAAACGTTCAAAAATTATTTTGCCACTCTCTGTGAAACGATGGGGATGAAAAGCCTGTGGAGTGTCTGAACGGACTTGCGGGTATTCTGGTAAATCGTCTTTATCAACGATAAGAACCTCTTCATAATAATCAGCAAGCACTCTCGCAGCCAGTAATCCGGCGATACTTCCCCCGATAATCAGAGCACGATCTGTTTTTCCTTGCGTAAGCTTTGAAGTAATCATAATAAGTTACCTCCAGTATTTTAAAAATGAATGATTTATTCATTCAAAAAAAGAATGTGATTTCTTTTCCTTTCTGTCAATATAAAACAAAAAACTTTACAATTCATATTGCAATTCAGCGGTCCGTATCTGGTAGTAAAGTTTGGAAAAAATGAGAGGTTTCATCCTCCTTTTGACGTACAACTAATTCTTCTTTCTCATTCACTAAGGTTCAGAAAAACCTAAAATTCTGCGTAATGATTCTATGCTCAGGGTAATAACTCTGCAGATAGATCGCTATAATGTTAAATAATGGGTTTTAAAAGAAACTATTTTACTAAGTTTTCTTCATTGGTATGCCTACAGAAAATGGGTCTACTCGCTTTTTCTTTCCTGTTTTACAATATGTTTACAGAATAATTTGAAAGCAGGCGTGCCCGCTCGAAGGTTGTTCTGAAATGAGAGGAGTGTGAATGATGAAGAAGAATCTATTAGCCTATCTCACGTTATTTCTTACAGCTGTTTTCATTTTTATATTTAACGGCTCTGCCTCAGCAGAAAGTACAAGCCTTAAATCAAAAGATTATATCGTAGGGTTCAAATCTTCTGAAATCGGTGCCATGTCAAACGAAGTTACCGTGTCTAAAGCCGGAGGAAAGTTAGAAAAGCAATTTTCAATCATTAACGCGGCAAAGGCGACTCTCACAGATAAAGCTGTGAAGGATTTGAAAAATAATCCCGCGGTTGCATATATTGAAGAGGATCATATTGCTACAGCCTATGAACAAGCTTATAAGCTGAAGCCATCTGCTCAAACGGTTCCATACGGAATCCCGCATATTAAAGCAGATCGTGTCCAAGCTCAAGGCTACAGTGGCGGCGGGGTAAAGGTGGCTGTTTTAGATACCGGAATTGATGCTTCCCATGAGGACTTGAATGTCGTTGGGGGAGCAAGCTTTGTTCCGAGTGAGCCAAGTCCATACAGTGATGGCAATGGCCATGGTACTCACGTATCTGGTACAGTTGCAGCATTAAACAATACGACCGGGGTGCTGGGGGTTGCTCCAGATGCTTCCCTATATGCCGTTAAAGTGCTGGACTCTGCAGGAAGCGGCTCTTACAGCGGCATTGTAAGCGGTATTGAATGGGCAACTGCAAACGGAATGGATGTCATTAATATGAGCTTGGGGGGATCATCAGGCTCAAAAGCATTGAAGCAAGCCGTAGATAATGCGTATGCAAATGACGTCGTTGTTGTTGCTGCAGCAGGAAACAGCGGTTCGTCTGGCGGAAGAGTAAATACAATCGGCTACCCTGCCAAGTACAGCTCCGTTATCGCTGTCGGCGCAGTGGATAGCAACAATAAAAAAGCATACTTTTCAAGCGTAGGAGATGAGCTGGAAGTGATGGCTCCGGGAGTCAGTGTTCAAAGTACATTACCTGGAAATCAATACACCGAGCTGGATGGAACGTCGATGGCTTCTCCTCATGTAGCTGGCGCAGCTGCATTAATTAAATCAAAGCATCCTGACCTTTCGGCAAGTCAAATACGTCAACGTTTATCCGACACAGCAGATTATTTGGGTGATCATTTTTATTACGGAAACGGAGTTATTAATGTAGAGGCTGCTGCGAATTAAGAAAATCAATTTCCCGGAAAAAGAACTTTTCCGGGTTTTCTTTTCCCTTTATTCAGAACATATGTTTGTTATCATTTTCGACTGATTTTAATGAGCCATATATGTTTTATCAAATTCATACGTGGTAACAACATAATGTAACAAAAATTAAGGAGGTATAAAAAATGGCTAACAACAATGATAACAAAATGAGTCGTGAAGAAGCAGGCAGAAGAGGCGGAGAGCAAACGAGCAAAAACCACGATAAAGAATTCTATCAAGAAATCGGTGAAAAAGGCGGAGAAGCAACTAGCAAGAATCACGACAAAGAACATTATCAAGATATTGGCGAAAAAGGCGGAGAAACAACCAGCAAGAATCATGATAAAGAATTCTATCAAGAAATCGGTGAAAAAGGCGGAGAGCAAACAAGAAAGGATCACGATAAAGAATATTATCAAGAAATCGGTGAAAAAGGCGGAGAAGCAACCAGCAAGAACCACGACAAAGAACATTATCAAGAAATTGGCCGCAAAGGCGGTAGAAATTAAGAAGATTCTGGGGAGTTCAAAATGCTTTACGTTTTCTTCCTAGAAAAAAGGGTGACTCAGATAGGAAGCATGCTGCTCCTTTCTGTGTCACCCTTTTTAAACTGTTTTTTAATGCCGATAAATCTTCGTTATCTTCGGATAGCTCAACGAAATAGCCCTCTTCATCCATTTCAAATACGATTTCTAATTGTCGGCGGCTTCAGCCAGTCTGCCGAGTAAGCAATAGTAGGATGTCCGGTTGTACCGGCTCATAACATCGCCGGGATCCAAAGATATTACTTGGTAAACAATTTTTAGAGTGAGCTCAAGCTTATCCAGCTAGCGATAAACAATGGTTACACATCTCTTTTTTCACTCTGTTGTTCATTTCTTATTGACGTGAACTCCAAACGTGTTATTCTAAGTATGTGAAGTGTTTCACAATATCACAAATTTGAGGTGTTTTCTTTTGAAGAAAAAACCTATTTATGTGGAGATTCCTATTGATACAAGCATGGATCAATTGTGGGAATACACTCAAAATCCAATAAAGCATGAGGTATGGGACTTGCGCTTTACGAAAATTGAGTATTTGCATAACAAAAAGAATGAACCCCAACGATTTTTCTATGAAACGAATATCGGGTTTGGCTTGGCTGTTTCAGGGACCGGGGAGACGATTATTGAAATGAATAAAAACTCTGGAGATCGTGTTTCCTCGTTGAAATTTGGAACGGACCATCCCCTTTCGATCATAAAAGAGGGCAGGGGATACTGGAAGTACATACAAACCAAGAAAGGCGTTACTTTTTTGACTCAATATGATTACGATACGAATCACGGGTGGGCAGGAAAAGTGATCGATCGATGGATGTTTCGCCCTCTGCTAGGCTGGGCGACTGCATGGAGCTTTGATGCGCTAAAGATTTGGCTTGAAAAGGGTGATCATCCCCGACAGCTGTTTCGGCAATTTATTATGTATTGGATTTCTTCTGCTGTGGTCGCATTTGTCTGGATATATCATGGCCTGGTTCCGAAGCTGCTGTTTGTTCATCCTGAAGAAATAAGCATGTTTTCTGCGCTTTTTCCAGCTCTTCCAGCCACTACCACCAGTAAAAGGAATCGGGATATGTGAAATCATTTTTGGTCTTTTATGGCTCTTGCCCGTTAGGAGAAAAAACTGGTTTCTCATTCACATCGGACTTTTGCTGATGTTGACGGCCGCAGCAGCTTTCGCAGGAATCGGCGTATTTCTTCATCCTTTTAATCCTGCTTCTTTGCATGTGGCTCTCATTGGTATTTCCATCATCGGCTGGATAAATGCCGATAATCTTCCCAGTGCTGGAGACGCCAAAAGAAAGAGGGGATAATATGTCGATTTATCAAGCTATTTTAGGACATGATTTTCACATGCTCCATCCGAAATTGCGAAAACGTTATCTGATTACAGCTGATAAAGAGTTTAACGGAAAAGGGACCATGTCTGAAATATCCGGAGGTAACGCTTTTGTCCGCCTATTATTTAAATTGGCGCTGCCTTATCGTTGTTTTTATCCTGAGAGAGGGGAAAACATTCCGTTTTCAATCGTTAACCGTGCGATAGAAGCAGAAGACGGAACAGCTGGAGTCCTTTGGAATCGAACTTTTTCATTTGGTAAAAAAAACAGATATTTTGACGCGAAGATGATACTTGATGATGAAAAAGATGAAATCATTGATTTTTTTGGACAGCCGCCGTTTTTTATCAGCACCCTGGAGTTTTCTGTAGAAAGTGATGGCTCGCTCGTCATCACATCAGATAAGCAGTGGCTATACGTGTTCAAAAAACGAATTCCTCTTCCGAAAATGCTTTACGGCTACACTCTGGTGAAAGAATCGTATGATGACAAAAACGACTGCTATCTCATAGAGGTTCATGTTGATAATCCCCTTTTTGGCACATTATTTTTTTATAAAGGAAGCTTTCGGGAATTGGAGGAATCAATTTGAACCGTACAAACGGCATTGCCGGCTGGATATTGTTTGTTTTATTTTTGGCCTGTACTTATCAGCAATTTTTGATCGCAGAAACGCTAGTCTTGGCATCAATTTTGATATTTGTACCTGCCGTTATGAAGCTTACTTCACATTCATACAGAAATGGGAAAGAGCCTTTTCTAAAAAAAGCCGTGATTGGTTTGTATCCATTTGCCGCTGCTGCCGCAACTCTGGCTTTTCTGTTTGATTCTGTTTATTTTGCATCTGGTTGGTTTCTCTACACTGGACTTCTGGCATTATATGGGTTTCGAAGACTGGCAGAAAGAGGGTTTGCCAATATAGAAGAAACGTCAATCGATGCAGGATTTATGTACTTGGTTCTTGGAGGTTTCTGGTTTACTGCTTACGTAGGAGAATTCGAGATTATGAATTTTGGCCCGTTGATCCTTTTGTTAACGGCTGTCCACTTTCATTATTCTGCTTTTTTGCTGCCAATCTTCAACGGATTATTGGGGAGAAGGTTGACGTCTTTCCGCAGGGTATATGCCTGCGTGACTTGGATACTTCTTCTCTCTCCTCTAGTGATTGCTGCTGGGATTTCTTTTTCCAGGCAGCTTGAATTTGTTTCAGTTTTTTTATATACAGCTTCTCTTTATGTATACGGCTTTCTTGTTTTAAAGACACCTTTCTCACGGCGAATCGCCAAGATGTTGGTTGGATTCTCGTCGTTCATATTGCTGCTGACGATTTTCTTTTCCCTGATTTACTCCTTTGGCGTGCTTCGGCAGCAAGCCACATTTACAATTGAAAATATGATTTGGATCCATGGCCTTGTTAACGCAGCAGGTGTCATCGTTCCTGCCTTAGTTGGTTGGAGCCTGGAAAAGCCAGCCGCAGCTTATTCATTTTACGGACTCCCTTTGAGCGAAATAAAGGGTTCTGGCAATATAGGCGAACGATTTTTAGAGAAAGAGAATTTAGTATCGGAAGCAAACTGCACAGGTTTGGTCGATCAAATAGCTGACTTTTATTCTGTTGATTTCAAAGGGACTGATCCCCTGATAAAGGATTTCTATGAGCAGACAGAAAATTATCAGCTTTATGCACAAGTGACTTGGAAAGGCTGGTTTCGGCCATTTCTTGCAATCTATTCTTTTTTCAGCAAGCGAATGGGTCAGCTTTATTTGCCGCAGCACGCAGAATGGGAGGAAATGACGGGAGAATTAAAAGGGGTTGATTCCAAACAAGATGGCAGAGAAAAAGTCCGTGCCTGGGTCAGATGCAACCAACGCGGGGAAGCGATTTTTCTTGCATTATACAGCAAGCATTCGTATCAAAATGAGACATATATGAACGTTGCATTGCCGCTCCCCTTTGCAAGTATGACCGGAATATTGAAGCCCTACGGAACGAAGAATGGCGGGCTCCTTTTAACGAGCAAACGCCGGAAAGACGGGTGGGGGGACGAAGGAATCTATTTGAACAAGCTCCGTCTCCCGCTTGAAGAATCGTTTGATTTATCCGCAGATGGCAGCCAGGAGCTGTCGGCTGTGCACCGGATGTGGATTGTTGGATTGCCATTTTTAACAATTGACTACATCATCAGAAAAAAAGACCGGTTTAAAAAGGCTTAAGCGGTTTCCACCAGTCCTCGTTTTGCATATACCAGGTGATTGTCTCTTTAAGGCCATCAGTAAAGCTGATTTCGGGCTTCCATCCGAGGCTGTTTATTAATTTTGATGAATCAATCGCATAGCGATAATCATGGCCCGGCCTATCTGCGACGAACTCAATGAAAGAGGATGGAAGTCCAAGTTCGTATAAAATCAATTCAGCTAATTCAATATTGCTCCGTTCATTGCTGCCTCCTACATTGTAGGTTTCGCCCAAACTGCCCCGATGAAGAACAGCATCAATTGCTGAACAGTGATCCCTTACATGAATCCAGTCGCGAACGTTTTTACCGCTTCCGTATACAGGAAGTTGTTTTTTTACTAAAGCATTCGTAATAAAAAGGGGGATCACCTTTTCCGGATGTTGAAATGAACCATAATTATTTGAGCATCTTGTTATGACTACCGGCAGCCCGTACGTTTTGTAATAGGCTCTGGCTAAAAGATCTGCTCCGGCTTTACTGGCTGAATATGGACTGTTAGGCAGGAGAGAATCAGTTTCTTGAAATGATCCAGTATCTCCAAGGCTTCCGTAAACTTCATCGGTTGAAATCTGGATGTATCGATCGACTTGAAATGTGAGAGCCGCATCCAACAATACTTGTGTACCGCCTAAATTCGTCTGTGTAAAACGGCTGCTGCTTTGTATGCTTTTGTCAACGTGGGTTTCAGCCGCAAAATGCACGATAATATCAATGGAATGCTTGCGCATCGTTTCATGCAACAGCTCGGAGTCGTTTATACTTCCCTTGACAAAGATATGCTTGCTGTTTCCTTCTATCTCACGGAGCGTTTCCAGGTTTCCGGCATACGTGAGGAAATCATAGTTCACAATCAAGCACCCGGGATATGTGGAAAGCATATATTTAACAAAGTGGCTTCCAATAAAACCTGCTCCGCCAGTTACTAATATATTCATAGTATCACCATTCAAAAATATTTTTGCTACCTAGTATTATACACTTGAAAAGGGTTTCAAACCGAATTTCTTTTTAACTTGGGCAGTTTGTGGAATAATCTTCATAGGATAAAATGAATGTCACGATAGGGAGAAGATCAATATGAAAATAGGAGTTTTTTTGGGTAGTGCAAGACGGGAAGGCAACACGGAGGAACTTGTCAATCGGGTGATTAAAAATATTGATGCAGATGTATTCCATTTGCTTGATTATCGGATTGAACCGATTGTAGATATGAGACATACGGAGCAGGGTTTTTCGCCTGTAGACGATGATGCAGAAGACTTGGTAAAGAAAATGCTTGAGTATGATGTGCTGATTTTTGCTACTCCGCTCTACTGGTACACGATGTCGGGGCATATGAAAAATTTTATCGATCGGTGGTCGCAATTTTTAAGGAGCGAGTCACTTGGCTTCTTACCTAATATGAAACAAAAGAAAGCTTACCTCATAGTTACATCCGGGGATAAGAGAAAAATTACGCCGCTGCCATTGGTTCAGCAATTTCAATACATATGCCAATTTATAGGAGTGGAATTTGTAGATTATTTACTTGGCACAGGCAATAAGCCAGGAGAGATAGTTGATGATTCTTCCGCCCTTGCAAAAGCGGAAGAATGGAATGCAATATTTAGAAATATGTAGAAAGGCGAGGCGCTGTTGTCCTCGCTTTTTTTACTGCAGTTTTCCTCTTTATTTTTTTAAAATCCAGCCGATATAAAAGATAGAAAATGATAGGAGCTGATCCCTGCTAATGCCAATTGACAAAGTGACATCGTTATCCAATCGTACGATAGAAGCTTATCATTCTAGGACATCAGGTATTCGCACAGAGGATTATCAGCAGAATGAAGAAAAATTGACAAGTGATGAAACGAACCTTAAAAAGACGGTACAGGCAGCAAATGAGCTTCTGGAGCCGACACAGGTACATATTCAGTTCGAGCTCCATGAGAAGCTGGATGAATATTATGTAAAAGTTATCAATACAAAGACAGATGAGATAATCAAGGAAATCCCCACAAAAAAATGGCTTGATTTTTATGCCGCTATGGTTGAGTTTATGGGGTTTTTAGTCGATAGATCGATATAGGAAAGGAGACAGTCATCATGAGGATTGGCGGATTAGCATCTGGAATGGATATAGATTCAATGGTTGGAGAATTAATGAAGGCGCAGCGTATGCCACTGGACAAGCTAAATCAAAAAAAGCAGGTTCTTGGTTGGCAGCGCGACCAATACCGGGATATTAACAAGAAAATGGCCGATTTAGATACATATATATTTGATAAGATGGCTCTTTCAAATACGTATAACAAAAAAAAAGTGACGAGCTCTGGTGAAAGCAAGGTTACAGCACGTTCCATTAATTCAACACAAAATTATTCGGCAAAAATACAAGTAGACAAGCTTGCGACATCAACGACATATAAATCGGGAGATATTACGAAGTTTACCCAGGGAGATCATGCGCTGGAATTTCATGTGACAGATCCGGGGAACTCCCAAGCAAATCCAGACCCTGTGAAAATTAATATCGCATCAACAGATACACTGGACGATATTGTCAAAAAAATTAACGGGTCAGAACTCGGCGTCACCGCGATGAAGGAAAAGATATTAGACTCAAGCACAGGGGAATATACCGAAACGATTGCCTTTACCTCCGTAAAAACTGGAAAAGGCGGCAAGATTGAAGCTGCAGATGATGCGACCGCGAACTTTATGAGTTCTTCTCTAGGTTTTTCGTTAAATGGGCGTGAACTGAATTCACTTCAACTAGGGGAAAATGCCAAAGTAAAAGTAAATGGCTTTGACATGGAAAAAACATCAAACCAGTTCGCCATCAACGGAATGGAGTACACCCTTTTAAATACGACGTCTTCAGAATTGACAATATCAAGCGAAACGGACACTGATGGTATTTATGACACGATTAAAGAATTCGTTGATAAATACAACGGCTTGATCGATGAAGTCAATCAGAAGGTGAACGAGTCACGTTATCGGGATTATCAGCCTTTAACGGCAGAGCAAAAGAAAGAAATGAGCGAAGATGAAATAAAACTGTGGGAAGAAAAAGCAAAGAGCGGATTGCTGAAAAATGACAGCATCTTAACAAGCGGTATGAATGGGATGAGAATGGACTTTTATTCCGGAGTGAAAAGTGATGGCACAACTCAGCAGCTGACTGAATTCGGAATTTCAACTTCGAGTGTGTATCAATTACGAGGCCATCTTGAAATTGATGAAGATCAATTGAAACAAAAAATCAAGGAAGATCCAGAATCGCTGCAACAGCTTTTCGTTGGAGGAGGCAGGAATGCGTCTTATGAAGAAAAGGGCATCGCTTACCGTTTGCGGGCGACGATGGATACGACCATGAAGCAAATTGAAAATAAAGCGGGAAATACGACGAAGTCAAATAATCAGTTTTCGATCGGAAAAAGCCTTGATGATGTTGACAAGCAGGTGAATCGTTTTGAAGACAGGATGAAGCAAGTCGAAGATGGGTACTGGAGGCAATTCTCTGCGATGGAAACAGCGATTCAGCGAATGAATGAACAATCAGCATATATGTCTCAGCAATTCGGAAGTTTAGGAGGATAATAGATGGCAATGAAAAACCCTTTCACAGCCTACCAGCAAAATTCAGTCAATACAGCATCACCAGGAGAATTAACACTTATGCTGTATAACGGCTGCCTGAAATTCATAAAACTGGCGGCACAATCAATACAAGAGGGTGCGATAGATCAAAAGAACGAAAACTTGGTGAAGGCTCAAAACATAATTCAAGAATTACAGGTAACGCTTAACCGTGACGTTACGATCTCAGAGCAATTCGCCATAATTTATGATTACATTTACCGCCGCTTGGTGGACGCGAATGTGAAAAATGACCTTTCCATTCTGTTGGAAGTGGAAGGATACATTATTGAATTTCGTGACACATGGAAGCAGGCCATCCAAATAGACAGACAAGAACGGCAAAAATCAGGCGGGTTTAAGTAATGGGCAGCACAGCCACACTGTTTAAAGAGACTAAATCATTCATGGAAATGCTTGAAGGTGAAAAAGACAGTGATTTGCAGATTCAGGAAATTGAAGAATTTATTGACATGAGAGAAGAGTTGATCTACGACATTAAGCCGCCTCTTTCTCAAAACGAGCAACAACAAATGAAACAGCTTTTAGAATGGAATTCAGACCTTTTAATCCAATTCACCAGCTTGAAGAAATCAATAATGAAAGATATCGGGCAAGCAAAATTAAAACGGGTCACTAGAAATCGCTACATAACGCCTTATGCTCAAAGTCAGATCGATGGCCGTTATTATGATAAACGCAAGTAGGAAATCCATAAGTCTAAATGCGGATAATCTGAGTGAGTAAGCTGTACGGTTGAACCGGCAGCTTTTTTTCATAAAAATCGGAGCATATAGACTCTGTCCGAAAGAATATGTTTATTTAAGCAGAAGAAGAGTACATTTCAATTAAAGTTACAAAATTCAGGAAATAACAACAAATTTCATGTTTGTGCAGGGTTTTTCGAGGGAAATGGAGAAATAGGTTATATATCCTTAACCTAAAGGAGGCTTCTTTTGATGGAGTTTATTATTAGAGGGGAAAACATTGATGTGACATCAGCGTTAAAAGAGCATGTAGAGCGAAAAATCGGCAAAATGGAAAGGTACTTTGAAAAAAGCGTCAATGCCATTGTAAATGTCAATTTAAAATTTTACAGTGACCAAGAATCGAAGGTAGAAGTGACCATTCCAATGACCGATTTAGTGTTAAGGGCAGAAGTGCATAACGAGGATATGTATAACGCAGTTGATCTAGCTTCCGGCAAACTGGAAAGGCAAATTCGCAAACATAAAACGAAAGTCAACAGAAAAGTCCGGGAACTGGATACACCTAAGCATTCATTTGAAAACGGAGCAGCTAACGGAGAAGCTGCAGCTGCCGCAGAAGAAATAGAGGAAGACCGGCCTGAGATTGTCAGGCAAAAAAGGTTTAATTTAAAACCGATGGATAATGAAGAAGCAATTCTGCAAATGAATATGCTGGGACACAATTTTTTTGTTTTTACAAATGCCGAAACCAATTTAACGAATGTTGTTTATAGAAGAAACGACGGAAAATACGGATTGATTGAGCCGACTGAATAACATCTTATGAAAAAGACTGCCTCCTACAGGAAAAACTGGAGGCAGTCTTTTGTATATGGTTTGGAAATATCATAAGATGTGATAAAATAAATCTAGACACATTAACCTATGCCAGTTTTATCATCCTGTTTAGGTATGGGACAAGAGGAGCGTTTATACATGCTTGGAATTTTAAACAAAGTGTTTGATCCGACGAAACGTACATTAAACCGTTATGAAAAAAAAGCGAATGAAATAGATGCATTAGGCAAGGAAATGGAACAACTGTCTGATGATGAATTAAGGAGTAAAACCGCAGATTTCAGAGAGCGGCTGGATAAAGGAGAAGGGCTGGACGATCTTCTAACGGAAGCCTTTGCGGTTGTAAGAGAAGCCTCTAAACGAGTGACGGGCATGTACCCTTTCAAAGTACAGCTTATGGGCGGGGTAGCACTTCATGAAGGCAATATTTCAGAAATGAAAACCGGGGAAGGAAAAACGCTGACTTCCACCATGCCGGTTTATTTAAACGCGCTTTCTGCCAACGGTGTTCATGTCGTTACCGTTAACGAATATTTGGCTAGCCGCGATGCCGAGGAAATGGGTAGAATCTTTGAATTTTTAGGGCTGACAGTTGGTTTGAATTTAAACAGCTTATCAAAAGCTGAAAAAAGAGAAGCCTATGCAGCGGATATCACCTATTCTACCAATAACGAGCTTGGTTTTGATTATTTACGGGATAACATGGTGTTGTATAAAGAAGACATGGTACAGCGGCCGCTGAATTTTGCCGTTATTGATGAGGTCGATTCGATTCTTGTCGATGAAGCGAGGACACCATTAATTATTTCCGGCCAGGCTGCTAAATCAACAAAGCTGTATGTGCAAGCAAATGCTTTTGTCCGTACTCTCAAAAAAGAAGACGACTATATTTATGATGTAAAAACAAAAGGTGTACAGTTAACTGAAGACGGAATGACGAAAGCCGAAAAAGCATTCGGAATTGACAACCTATTTGATGTGAGAAATGTAGCCTTAAACCACCATATCGGCCAGGCATTAAAAGCACACGCATCCATGCAAAAGGATGTTGATTACGTTGTTGAGAACGGCGAAGTCATCATCGTTGATTCATTTACGGGTCGTTTAATGAAGGGGCGCCGATACAGTGATGGCCTGCATCAAGCCATTGAAGCGAAAGAAGGTTTGGAAGTACAAAACGAAAGCATGACACTAGCGACGATTACGTTCCAAAACTATTTCCGGATGTACAATAAAATTGCTGGTATGACGGGTACTGCGAAAACAGAGGAAGAAGAATTCCGCAATATTTACAATATGCAGGTTGTCTGTATTCCGACCAACAAAGAGATAATCCGTGATGATCGCCCGGACTTAATTTACCGCTCAATGAAGGGGAAATTTAATTCAGTTGTAGAAGATGTTGCTCAGCGCTACATGACAGGCCAGCCTGTTCTTGTAGGGACAGTTGCTGTTGAAACGTCAGAGCTTATTGCTAAAATGCTGAAAAATAAAGGAATCCCCCATGAAGTATTAAATGCAAAAAACCATGAACGTGAAGCACAAATAATTGAAGCGGCCGGCCAAAAAGGGTCTGTCACAATTGCCACGAACATGGCTGGACGCGGAACCGACATTAAATTAGGTGAAGGCGTAAAGGAACTGGGAGGACTTGCCGTTATCGGGACTGAACGCCATGAATCAAGACGGATAGACAATCAGCTGAGAGGTCGTTCAGGTCGTCAGGGAGATCCGGGAATTACGCAATTTTACTTATCTATGGAGGATGAACTCATGCGCAGATTTGGTGCGGAGCGGACGATGGCGATGCTCGACCGGTTCGGCATGGACGACAATACTCCGATTCAAAGCAAAATGGTTTCGCGAGCGGTTGAATCTTCCCAAAGACGCGTAGAAGGCAACAACTTTGATTCCCGTAAGCAGCTGTTGCAATATGATGATGTTCTTAGACAGCAGCGCGAAGTCATCTATAAGCAGCGTTTCGATGTCATTGAGTCGGAGGATCTGCGTTCAATTGTTCTCGACATGATCCGCTCTTCAATGGAGAGGACTGTCGCTTCGTTCACACCAAAAGAAGAGCTTCAGGAAGAATGGAACCTGGATGGGCTTGTTGAACAAATTAATGCGATTTATTTGGATGAGGGCGCTTTGGAAAAAAGCGATATTTTCGGTTTAGAGTCTGAAGAAATATCAGAACGAATCATGGATCGCATTGAAACGAAATATAGTGAGAAAGAAGAAAATTACGGCGTTGAACAAATGCGCGAGTTTGAAAAAGTCATCGTGCTTCGTGCAGTAGATTCCAAGTGGATGGATCATATCGATGCGATGGATCAGCTTCGCCAAGGTATCCATTTACGGGCTTATGCGCAAACAAATCCTTTACGCGAATATCAAATGGAAGGCTTTGCGATGTTTGAAAACATGGTCGCTTCGATTGAGGATGATGTGGCAAAATACGTCCTGAAGGCAGAAATTCAAAATAACCTCGAACGAGAAGAGGTCATACAAGGGCAGACTACCGCACATCAGCCGAAAGAAGGCGATGAAGAAAAAGCTGCGAAGAAAAAACCAGTCCGTAAAGTGGTGGACATTGGACGAAACCAGCCATGCCATTGCGGAAGCGGGAAAAAATATAAAAATTGCTGCGGCAAAGCAGAATAAAGTGAATAAATCTTAGCTCTAACGGTCAGTTGATCCCTCGCGTAACATCAATCCTACGGCCTGTTAGAGCTGGAAACACGTGGCAGCCAAGTGCTGCCGTTCTTGTCGCATATAACAATTTTATGAGGTGAAGAGATGGAATTAGTAGAAATTCGTCAGGAATTAGAAAATATGGCTGCAAGGCTGGCTGACTTTAGGGGGTCTCTTTGACCTCGAAGTCAAAGAAGCAAAAATTAGTGAGCTAGAGAACCAGATGGCTGATCCTTCCTTTTGGGACGATCAACAAAAAGCGCAGTCTGTCATTAACGAAGCCAATGCGCTTAAAGAGTACGTAAATTCTTATCAAAGTCTAAGTGAATCTCACGAAGAACTGCAAATGACACACGATTTATTAAAGGAAGAAGCAGATCAGGATCTTCAAAATGAACTAACAAAAGAAGTGAAAAACCTGACCAAAGAATTTAATGAATTTGAGCTTCAGCTTTTGCTAAGTGAGCCTTATGACAAGAACAACGCTATATTAGAGCTTCATCCTGGCGCAGGAGGAACAGAGTCACAAGATTGGGGAGCCATGCTTCTCAGAATGTATACGCGCTGGGCTGAAAGAAAAGGGTTTAAAGTCGAAACTCTTGACTACCTGCCTGGAGACGAGGCAGGCATTAAATCTGTTACGCTGCTCATTAAGGGACATAACGCCTACGGGTATTTGAAGGCGGAAAAAGGCGTACACAGGCTTGTCAGGATCTCGCCGTTTGATTCCTCCGGACGCCGCCATACGTCATTTGTTTCCTGTGACGTCATGCCTGAATTCAATGAAGAAATCGATATTGACATTCGAACGGAAGATATTAAGGTTGATACGTATCGTGCAAGCGGGGCAGGCGGCCAGCACGTCAACACGACCGACTCCGCCGTACGGATTACACACATACCGACCGGAGTTGTGGTAACCTGCCAAACGGAGCGTTCACAAATTAAAAACCGCGAACGTGCGATGAAAATGCTAAAGGCAAAGCTTTATCAACGACGTATTGAAGAGCAGCAGGCTCAGCTTGATGAAATTCGTGGAGAACAAAAAGAAATCGGCTGGGGCAGCCAGATCCGTTCCTATGTATTCCATCCCTATTCGATGGCCAAAGACCATAGAACGAATACTGAAATGGGAAATGTGCAAGCGGTTATGGACGGCGATATTGAAATATTTATTGACGCTTATTTACGTTCAAAAATTTCGTAATGGTAAAACATCCTTAAGGGGATGCTTTACCATTTTTTTAATTGTACGAGAAGCAGCATGAAAAAAGATATGAGCATAATCGCGCCTACCCAGAGCCAGGCCAAATGCATGTTTCCGGAATCTAAGGCCACATAAATCGCTGTCGGAATCGTTTGTGTTTGCCCTGGAATATTCCCCGCAAACATAAAAGTTGCCCCGAACTCCCCTAAAGCACGGGCAAAGCTTAACACACTGCCGGACAGAAGGGATCTGGCAGCAAGAGGAACTGAAAGATAAAGAAAGACTTTCCACTCACTGCCTCCGTCCACTCTTCCTGCTTCTTCAACTGCGGAATCGATGTCCGCAAACCCGGATTTTGCTGTTTGATACATCAGTGGAAAAGCGACGACCAATGATGCAATTACTGCCGCCCACCAAGTAAAAATGACAGGCTGATCGAACAGCTGTTCAATTCCTTGTCCAATTATACTGTTCCTGCCAAAGATGATAATTAAAAAAAATCCAACTACAGTAGGCGGAAGAACGAGCGGAAGCATAATCAACGTTTCCACAGCTGCTTTCCCGCGAAAAGTAGCCCGTGCCATCAAACGGCCTGTGAGGGTACCTAATAAGATAATAAAAACGCTGGAAAGCATTGCAACCTTTAGCGAAAGCTGAACCGGAGCCCAAAATTCAGCCGAGCCTAGATTATTTAGTAGAGAATCCATATTTGTCCAATGTTTGTTTAGCTTCCCTGCCCAGGAGAAAGGAGAGAAAAGCTTTCGCTTCTTCCTGGTGCTTAGAATCGCTGATGACTCCTGCAGGATAAATGATCGGCTGGTGCGTGTCTTCCTTTGCTGTTTCTACTGTTTTCACATTGTTGGAAATGAGGGCATCCGTTTGATAAACAATCCCCGCCTCAACATTTCCTGTTTCTACATAAGACAGAACCTGGCGGACATCCTTTGCGTACACAGCCTTTGGCTCCACTTGATTCCACAGACCCATATTTTGGAGAGACTGTTTCCCATATGCTCCTGCAGGGACGGTCTCGGGCGTACCAAGAGCAATTTTTGTGACAGAATCATCTGCAAGCGCCTGAAACGATGTGATCGAAGAATCCTTTGGAACAATAAGGACAAGCTTGTTGCCTGCTAAACGAATGGCATCCTCTTTTGAAATGATCTTATCATCCACAAGCAATTGAAATTTATCCTCGGCAGCTGAGATAAATAAATCAACTGGTGCCCCTTGGGAGATTTGTTGCTGCAAGGCACCAGAACCGCCAAAATTAAACGTCAACTCAACCTCTGGATGCTCTTTTTGATAGGCTTCCTGAATATCTTCCATGGCATCCTTTAAACTCGCGGCTGCAGAGATTGTCAGCTGTACCTTATCTGTAGAAGCAGTCCCGCATGCGGTGAGAAGGAAGAATAAACTTAAGGATAATAGTAATAACTGAGAACGCTTCAACCATAAAACCTCTCTTTGTTTTGTAATAAAGTGAACCTTCAATCAGTGGGGAGCGGTGCATAGGATATGCTAGTGAAGGCGCACGAACAAGACGCCTGAGCTTTTAGCCTTCGTATCCTCCCCCACTGATTGTTAGGTGAACCAATCGGGCTTTTACGGGCAGTTGACCTCCACCTGCACTTCTTTAGTGGTGGCCTAAAGTTTTCGAGGTGGAGGGCTTACTGCCCGTTATTGCGGGATAAACCAATTATAACTGAAATCGAAGGTATTTCTAAATCATTTATCGAATGGTTAATCATTGAAGGAGATGATCATTTGATTGCAAAAAAACGAACCACACCGCTGCAGCTTTATGCACTAGAATCTTTAATTTCCCGCATGAGGCAAAAACATAAAAAGCGCAGTGACATAGAAGGAGATTTAACAAAACGGAAAACTGGCTTTAAAGGAGAACTGGCACTGGACTATGAGCTCGGAAAACTTCAGGGTAATAACTATTATATATTTCAAGACCTCAGATTAAAATCAGGCCATCTTTACTTTCAGTTAGACACTCTTTTGCTGACGAAGCACTTCGGGCTCATTTTAGAAATCAAAACTACCATCTAATGAAGTAAATAATCCAGCAAAAATTACTACTTTACCCCGCTAATACGTTATCCTGGTGTTGTTCAAATAAATGAGTTCAGATGTTATACTTCCAAATGGTGATTTACTAACTAGAAAGAAGGATATTTTGATGGTGAAAAAAGTACTTCATTTGGACGTATTTCGGGATTATTTATATATTTTTGTTGGATCAGCAATTGTGGCGGTTACTTTTAATGTTTTTCTCCTTCCGAATCACATTGCGGCTGGCGGAATCAGCGGAATTAGTACGATCATGGAGTCGTTTGGATTTGAAGCGGCTTTTGTGCAATGGGGATTGAATATTCCGCTGTTTATTGCCGGTTTCTATGTGCTGGGCGGGAAATACGGATTAAAAACCTTGGCCGGCTCCATATTTTTGCCGTTCATCGTTTACATGTCAAAGGATCTTGGACGGGCAACCCACAATGAATTGCTGGCTGCGATTTTTGGAGGCGTTGGAGTAGGAATCGGAATTGGTCTTGTGTTCCTTGGAAAAGGATCAACCGGGGGAACGGCACTAGCCGCGCAGATCATTCATAAATATACAGGTTTGACACTTGGAACTTGTTTGGCTTTTATTGATGGGCTTATTGTTCTGTCCGCTGCTTTCGTATTTAATCTGGAGCAGGCGCTGTTTGCGATGATCGGCGTTTACGTGTCGAGCAAAACGATTGATATTGTACAGGTTGGCTTCAACCGTTCCAAAATGGCGATGATTATAACGAACGAGGAAGCTGCTGTGCGAGATGCCGTTCTTCATCGAATTGACAGGGGAATCACGAAAATATCAGCCCAAGGCGGGTATACAGATGATGAGCGGCCCATTTTAATGTGCGCAGTTGGACAAGCAGAGTTTACAAAATTGAAACATCTTGTGAAAAGCATTGATGAGTCTGCATTTGTTATTGCCATGGATGCGGCAGAGGTGCTTGGAGAGGGTTTCAAACGCGCATAAACAGGTTATAATGGATTCATCATTGCCAATAAGGGAGATGAACCATTTTATGAAACGCAAACTTTTCACGCTAGCTGTATTTCCTGCGATCCTTTTATTGGGTGCTTGCGGAGCCGGGGATAATGATTCCGATTCATCAGATAAGAACAATGAAACGGCAGGAAATGGTGAAGATCTATATCAAGAAAGCTGCATCGGCTGTCACGGACAGAATCTGGAAGGGTCTTCCGGACCTAATTTGCAGAAGGTTGGGGCAAAGTACTCAGAAAGCGAAATTGTAGATATTATTAACAACGGACGGGGCAACAACATGCCTGGAGGGCTTGTCAGTGAAGAAGAAGCCACGGAATTAGCCAATTGGCTTTCTGAGAAAAAATAACGTGAAAAATCAGGAAAAAGGGAAAACCGAGATCAAAAAATTGACCTCGGTTTTTTTTCGATTTTATTCGACAACATCCGACTTTTGAAATATAATTGTAATGTCAGTGTGAGTTTTCATAAAGTATAATGGAAATTGTTGAAATTTGAAAAAGATCGTCAAAGTTTGTATTTATTTTTAAAACACTCTGCCGATATATAAATTGTAGTTTACTATAGATAAATTGTTTTTTTATGGACAGAAAGATACATATTGCTCCGAACAGTATGACCGGGTAAACAACTTAAAAGATTAGGTGATCGCATGATAGAGATGAAAGACGTTTACAAAACTTATTCTAATGGCGTATCTGCAATCGCCGGATTAAGTGTCACTATACATCCTGGAGAGTTTGTCTATATCGTTGGTCCCAGCGGTGCAGGCAAATCGACATTTATTAAAATGATATACCGCCAAGAAAAGCCTACAAAAGGTAAAATTGTAATTAACAGCTTGAACCTTGCGGATATAAAAGAAAAAGAAATTCCTTTTTTAAGGCGGAAATTAGGGGTCGTGTTTCAGGACTTTAAACTGTTGCCAAAGCTCACAGTGTTTGAGAATATTTCATTTGCGCTTGAAGTGATCGGAGAGCATCCAAAAGTAATTAGAAAAAAAGTGCTTGAAACACTGGATCTCGTTCAACTGAAGCATAAGGCGCGGCAATTTCCAGACCAGCTTTCCGGCGGGGAACAGCAGCGGGTATCGATTGCAAGATCAATTGTTAATAGTCCGGACATCGTTATTGCAGATGAGCCGACTGGAAATTTGGATCCGGATACTTCATGGGAAATTATGAGGACTCTTGAAGAGGTTAATAATCGCGGAACCACTGTTGTGATGGCAACTCACAACAAAGAGATCGTAAACACGATGAAGAAAAGAGTTATTGCTATAGAAGATGGTCTAATTGTGCGTGACCAAGCGAGAGGAGAGTATGGCAATT
Source organism: Bacillus capparidis (assembly GCF_017832095.1). Lineage (NCBI taxonomy): Bacteria > Bacillati > Bacillota > Bacilli > Caryophanales > Bacillaceae > Bacillus > Bacillus capparidis. The sequence goes on along the minus strand of NZ_JAFDST010000002.1, from coordinate 354,536 downwards.
ATGAATAGAACTCTCGTTAGGCACATTCGCGAAGGCTTGAAATCACTTGGAAGAAATTCATGGATGACCTTTGCGTCTATTAGTGCTGTAACAGTAACCCTGCTGCTGGTTTGTGTATTTATAGTCATCATGTTCAACTTGAACAATATGGCAACAAACGCAGAGCGGCAGGTAGAAATCAAAGTATTGGTAGAACTGACTTCCGAGCAAAACGATCAAGATAAACTGCAGTCACAAATTGAGAACATAGATGGCATTGAAAACGTCAGGTTTTCTTCAAAAGAACAAGAGCTTGAACAGCTGATTGACAGTCTTGGAGAAAATGGCCAGACGTTTGCGATGTTTGATCAAAGCAATCCTTTATACGATGCGTTTATTGTGAAAACAACAAACCCAAGGGATACGCCGAAGGTTGCTGCTGAAATTGACAAACTGGATCAAACATACAAAGTAACCTACGGTCAGGAAGAAGTCAGCCGCCTATTTAGAATTGTAGAAGTGTCACGAAATATTGGCATCGCTCTGATCATCGGATTGGTGTTTACTGCCATGTTTCTGATTTCTAATACGATTAAAATCACAATTTTTGCGAGACGGAAAGAAATCGAGATTATGAAATTAGTAGGTGCGACTAATGGGTTTGTGCGCTGGCCGTTTTTCATTGAAGGATTATTGCTAGGTGTATTTGGAAGTGTCATTCCGATAGCGATCCTTTTGAGCAGCTACAATTCTTTGATTGAGTGGATTGCTCCTCGTGTTCAAGGCTCGTTTATCACCCTTCTCCCATACAATCCGTTTGTTTTTCAGGTTTCACTGATTTTGATTGCTATTGGAGCAGTAATTGGTGTTTGGGGAAGTCTTATGTCCGTTCGAAAATTTCTTAAAGTATAGGCCGGCCTTAGAGCTGGCTGTTCTTTTCTAGTAATAAGCCGATCATACATAAACAACGTGAAAGGCCGGATAAGCCCTTTTGCATTTTTAGGAGGAGTTTTTTTGAAAGGAAAGGTATTATCAATCGGTGTAGCAACTGCTGTCTGTGCTTCAGGATTCATACTTCCTGCTTTAGAAAACCGTGCGTACGCTTATGAAGATTTGGACAAGCAAAGAGAAGAAGTAGAGAATAAACAATCAGAACTCGAAAAAAGGCAAGCTGACAATGAAATTAAACGTGCAGAGTTAGAAGCTCAGGAAAAAGATTTGAATGCTGATCTGCAAAAGCTGGATACAGAAATCATAACAACGAATGATTCCATTGAAAAAAGGCAGGCTGATATTAAGCAAACTAATCAAGAGATTAATAAATTAAAAAAAGAGATTAAAGAGATTACAAAACGGATTGAAAAAAGAAATAAACTGCTTCAGGATCGTGCACGCGCGATCCAGGAAAACGGCGGGAACGTAAATTATTTAGATGTGCTTTTAGGTGCTCAAACCTTTGGCGACTTTGTCAGCCGTGTAAGTGCTGTAACAACAATTGTTTCAGCCGATAAAGATATCATAGAAGCCCATAAGAAAGACTTAAAGCTTGTTGAGCAAAAAGAAGCAGAACTAAATAATAAACTCGATAAACAACATGCCGCCCTTGATGAGCTTGAAGCTTTAAAAGCTGATTTGGACAAGCGGCAAACCGAAAAGAACAAATTAATCGAACAGGTGAAAAAAGATCAAAAAAAAGCGGTTGATGAGCTCGGTTCTATGGAAAATGAAGCTGACCTTTTAAAGCGTCAAGATGAAGCAATCAAGGCAGAAGAAACACATCGGAAACAACAAGAGGCCGAAAAAAGACGAAAAGCTGAAGAAACACAGAATCAGCAAACTGCATCAGCTTCCGAGCCGGTGGAGTCAAATACATCCGGGTTTATCAAGCCTGCTCCTGGCAGTTTCACTTCACCATTTGGACCAAGAGATGGTGGTAATCACTTTGGAGTAGATATTGCTCTTGCAGGTTCTGATGTGCCTGTTCACGCTGCTGCATCAGGGACGGTGTACAACGCACACTATTCAACCAGTTATGGAAATGTGATTTTTGTGACACATAACATTAACGGTCAAACATATCAGACGGTTTACGCCCATCTGTCTGGAATGCAAGTCTCAACTGGCGACCGTGTAGAACAAGGCCAACGAATCGGAACGATGGGCAACACTGGTGCTTCGCACGGACAGCATTTGCATTTCGAACTACATAAAGGTCTTTGGAATGCAGCAAAATCAAACGCAGTTGATCCAAGACCGTATATTCAATAGCATTCCCTTATTTTAACTCTTAAAACATCTGTTTTAAGAGTTTTTTTCATTTCTTCCATTACATGAAATGATTCTCTTTTGCACATACTATCTCAACCCACATGATTGAAGGAGGCAGAGAATGAAAAAGAGAATCGCATCATGGATTGTAATGTGTACCTTAATCGTCAGCGGAATGGGGCTGTATGCAATTATCGAGCCTGCAGGCTTCCATAAAGCAGATGCCCTCTCCTCTCCAGACCGGGAAGAGGTGAATGGGTTTGAAAAATTTAAAAAAGCTTATGAATTAATATCGAATGAATACGTGGAAGAGGTTGATCGGGAGAAGCTTCTTGAAGGGGCTATTCAAGGAATGCTTACTTCTTTAAATGATCCATATTCTGTCTATATGGACAAGCAGACAGCCAAACAATTTTCAGACGCACTCGATTCATCGTTTGAAGGAATCGGAGCGGAAGTAGGAATGGAAAATGGAAAAATAATAATTGTTTCTTCTTTTAAGCGCTCCCCTGCGGAAAAATCAGGCCTAAAGCCGAATGATGAAATCATCAGCATTGATGGTGAGTCGATGGCGGGTAAGGATTTGAATGATGCGGTATTAAAAATTCGCGGCAAGAAAGGGTCGAAAGTAAAGATCGAAGTTCACCGTACCGGAACGAGGGAGAATTTATCTTTTTTGATTAAAAGAGATGAAATACCTCTTGAGACAGTCTTTGCGTCGATAAAGAAAACAAAAGATAAGTCGATTGGCTATATTTCGATTTCATCTTTTTCTGAAAAAACTGCGGATGATTTCTCAAAATCATTAAAAAATCTTGAGGATAAAGGAATCGACGGTTTGGTTCTTGATGTTCGCGGGAACCCGGGAGGCTATCTTCAAAGTGTAGAAGAAATCATGAAGCATTTTATTACAAAGGACCAGCCATATATTCAAATTGCAGAAAGGAACGGTGAAACAAAGAAATTTTATTCGAAATTAACAAAACCAAAGCCGTATCCGGTATCTGTTATAACGGATAAAGGCAGTGCCTCCGCTTCTGAGATACTGGCGGGTGCTTTAAAGGAAGCCTGCCACTATGATGTGATCGGAGAAACTTCTTTTGGGAAAGGAACGGTTCAGCAGGCAGTCCCAATGGGAGATGGAAGCAATATAAAACTTACGCTGTACAAGTGGCTGACCCCGGATGGCAACTGGATTCATAAAAAGGGAGTCAAGCCGACGATTCTGGTTACACAGCCTAAATTTTTATCAGTAGGACCTCTGCAAATAAAAGAACCTTTAAAAGAGGATATGAACAACAACGAAGTAAGCCGCGCCCAAATTTTGTTAAAAGGCCTCGGGTTTGATTCAAAACGGATGGATGGATATTTTAATAAAAGTACAAAAAAGGCAGTTAGAAGCTTTCAAAGCAAGCACGGCCTAAAAGAAACCGGAGTGATTGATAACCGCACGGCACAACGGATCAACGAGAAAATTAATTCTCTAAAGGAGGATGAGAAAAACGATCTTCAACTTCAGGCAGCTTTAAAAACAATATCGAAACAAAAGTGAGCACAGCATTGCTCACTTTTTTGTTTTGGCAATATTTTCATGAAAAATGAAACTTTCGTTGGTTGTAATAGAAATGAAATATTTTTAAAATGTAAGAAAGGTTTACAAAAAGGGTAGGTTCTTCTAGCGTAGATGATATAATACATGCTTCAAATAGAGCCATTTTAAGAAATGGAGTTTGCGCTTTTCTTAGTAGATAGAAAATGGAGGTTCAATATTGAAAAGGGCAAGTCTAGTTAGAGAGAAAAGATACAAAGGGTTGGTGAATGAATTAACACACCATACACAAAAAGTAACCTTTTCTTCGACAAAAGCTACGGAGCTTCTGATGATGTTTTGCAGGTATTTAGTCAACTATACATCAATCAGCAGTGTAAAGGATATTACGGAAGATTGTGCGGAATATTATTTTGATTATTTGATGAGGAACCATAAAAGGCTGGGTGTGAATTTAACAGATATCAAACGGTCGATGCAGCTCGTTGGGAATGTCTTAGATGTTGAGGTTGATCATTATCTAAACGATTTTTCCCTTTCCAATGTTACGCTGTGGATCAATCAAGACATAGAAAAATAACCTCAGGTTGGCATATTCATTTATTTATTAATTTGATAAACTAGAATAATAATGCTAGGTTGAGGCGGTGAACGTTTCCTTGATGGTCGAATGGTTGTATCAGTTCGCTAAAGGAGCAGGATGGTTCTTTGTTAATCCTCTCTTCTATTTTTTTGTAGTCATGAGTTTGTTTTATGGACATGTCCGTATCAAAAGGGAACGAAAAACCTTTCACACCCGTGTGAAGGACATTACAGATGAATTGAAATTTACATATACGAAAGGGATCGCTGCAGGTCTAATACTGTCTGTTTTGTTTTGTGCAGTTGGAATCGTTTTGCCGTTCGGGCTTCTCATGCTCATTTTCATAATTACGGCTCTCTTCAGCTTCACATTTCGTATGAGCGCGTTGTCGTCTGCCTACACGCTTGGAATCACAATAATTATTGGATATGGGGCTGCTTTTTTTCCTGAAGCGGACCGAATGATTCCGCAGCTTCCATTAACAAATTGGACCGGATTAGCAGTTTTATTGGGGTTGCTGCTGCTGGCAGAAGGACTATTATCTTACAGGTCTGCACATGTTAAAATGTCTCCGGCAATAGCTATCAGTAAAAGAGGGTCGTACATTGGTCGGCAGATCGCAAACAGGGTATGGCTTCTTCCCCTTTTTCTGTTCATTCCCGGAGACGGAATCAGCGTGCCTTTTGACTGGTGGCCTGTTTTTTCTGTTAATAGTCAGTCATTTATTCCGTTATGGATTCCGTATTTTATAGGGTTTGGCCAGCGTGTCCAAGGATCGCTTCCCATCATAAGCATGCAGCTTACAGCAAGAAGGGTATGTATTCTTGGGATTGTAACACTTGCTATCGGAGCCGCCAGTTATTTCTGGAGTCCGCTGTCTTTAGCGGCAGCTGCTGTGGCAGTAGCAGGACGAGCGTTTTTAAGCTGGAAGCAGCGAGTAAATGACAATAGTGCGCCGTATTACTTTTCTAAGCGTAACCAGGGCTTGATGGTGCTTGGCATTATCCCTCATACACCTGCTGAAGAGCTGAATTTGGAAATTGGTGAAATTATAACGAAGGCTAACGGCATTCAAGTGAGGAAAGTCACTGATTTTTACGAAGCGCTGGAGAAAAACCGGACGTTCATTAAGCTGGAAATTATTGATTGTGACGGCCAGCTTCGTTTTGAACAGCGTGCTTCTTATGAAGGTGAGCATCACGAGCTCGGTATTTTGTTTGTAAAGGAAGATGACGAAATGGAATACCGGCAGTACCGTAATTCATGAAATGTAAAAACGCGATAAGACGCTGAGTGAAGCTCAGCGTCTTTCTTATGTGCTTTTTATCGAATAAGTTTAATTAAGATATTATTATAGTTTTGAAACCTGATTCCCCCTAGCCTCGTCAAAACAATGATCGGTACTAAGGGGGAGAATAAAGTGGGGACACCTATGAAAGAGTATGATAAAGATCAAGAATTAGAAGAGATTATGCATGCATATGGAGACGAGCTCGTCCGGCTGGCTTACACTTATGTGAAAGACGCAGATACAGCGAAGGAAGTCGTACAAAATGTTTTTGTTACGGTATATTCGAAGCTGCATACGTTTCGCAAGGAATCATCCTTGAAAACGTGGTTGTATCGGATAACGATTAATAAGTCCAAGGATTATTTGAAAAGCTGGTATGTGAAGAATAAAGAGTCACTTGCTTCATCCCACTTTGAAGCGCTTCAGCTCTCTCCCTCAGCAGAATCGATTGTTATGAATGAACAGCATGCTTTACAAGTAAGACAGGCTCTGTTTCGTCTACCGAAAAAATACCGAACTCCCGTTTATCTCTATTATTACGAGGATTTTTCGGTAATAGAGATAGCTGAAATATTGCGTACTTCAACAAACACGATAAAAACAAGGTTAAGAAGGGGAAGAGAGAAATTAAAAGATCTTCTTCAGGGGGTTATTGAATGACAGACGACAAGAAGCTAAAGGAATTATTATCTAAAGCTTATCGTAATAAAACTTTTACCGAGCGGGACAGAGCGGCTGTTTTTGCCAAAATAAAAGAGAGGGAAGAGGAAGATATGCATACAAGAAGCAGAAAAAGACCTGGTTCAGTATGGCAGCATCTCGTACCTGTTGCACTCACGTTTGTCTTATTGCTCGGGGTAGGTATTTTCACATTTTCTTCTGCAAAGAATTTGTGGTTTGAGCAAAATCAAGCGTCTCCTTCTATACAACAGCAAGGACCGAATAATGAAAACACCCAAGCTAATGAAGCAGAACCCAAAGTAGATCCGAATCCTAATTCAGATAACGAGCCAAATAAAGTGCCTGACCAAGAACAGCGAAAAGAAGATACCGAAAAAGGCACGGATTCCAAACAAACCGAGGGCTATACATCTTTAGAAGCATTGTTGAAAGACGTCGAGACCTATTTAAACACCGATATTCCATTTGTCAAACCTACCAACCTTCCAAAAGGTGAGAAAACATATTATACGGCTGCGTATGATAATAAACCAGACGGCTACAGCGTGATCATATATCAAACCGATCATCCGGTTCTAATCAATGACCGTTCTTTAAATAATGTCGGTGAGGATAGCCAACTTGTAACGTTGAGAGGGGAAAAGTATGAATCTGCAGAAGCAGCACAACAGGAAGTTGGTTACCAAGAAGTTCAGAAACAGGATCATGCGATTGATTTAGGCTACGGATTATGGGGGATGCAGGACGCAGGAGCAGGACATAAATTCTTTAACTGGAATGAAGGCAGATGGTATTTAGGTATGCAGGCACAAACGCAAAATCAGATTGATTTACCAGGTAAAGCAAAAGAAATGGTTGAGTTTCTTGAAAACAATACACTGCCGATTCCTAATCAATTTGCCCGATTCTCAGTAGCATACGAAAATAATGATGTAACGAATTCGGCTTTTTGGCAAGAAGGCCAAATAGTCTATGAAGTAGAGCCGAATACGAAAGACCCTGTAGATGCATTGCGGATCGTCACTTCAATTACGGAAAATCGTTAACGTAAATTGATGTGTAAAGCTGCCTCACAGGAATTTATAGAGAAAGGGATGCATATTGCATTCCTTTTTCTGTTTTAACTTTGCAAAGTATTGATACATTGACGCAAAAATGGATTTTTGTAATGATATGTGTATCCCATTTAACGAAATTGGAGGAGGGTTTTTGTGATTACAAAAGCCGTTTTTGCTCTAGTATTCCCTTTTTTGCTTGTCGTTCTTTTTACTAGGGTAACATACAGTCATTATGTAGCCATTGCGTTGACAGCTGCTTTGCTGTTCGCCTCCTATTTAAAAGGTTATACACAAACCTATTTTATTGTCGGTCTTGATGTGCTTTCATTAATTGCCGGCTCGCTTTATATGGCGAAGAAAGCAGTTGAAGAAAAGAAGAAAAGTGATTGAAATGATTGAGAATGGTCAACCCTGCTTTTATGGATCGAAGCAGGTTTTTTATTTGAGTAAAATAAAGCGAACTTTAGTTCGTATTTTTCTCGATTTTAACATGTTTTGTGGTAAACTATTGGTAGGAAGATTTCGTTATGAAATGGAGGCTTTTTTGTGAACGATCGTTTTGAGCTCATTTCAGCTTATCAGCCCCAAGGTGATCAGCCAAAAGCCATTGATCACCTGGTGAGGGGAATTAAAGAAGGAAAAAAACATCAAACATTGTTGGGTGCAACTGGAACAGGAAAAACGTTTACCGTTTCGAATGTGATAAAAGAAGTAAATAAACCTACGCTCGTGATTGCCCACAACAAAACACTTGCCGGACAGCTGTACAGCGAGTTTAAGGAGTTTTTTCCGAATAATGCGGTTGAATACTTTGTCAGCTACTACGATTATTATCAGCCGGAAGCTTATGTACCGCAGACGGATACATTTATTGAAAAAGATTCGAGCATCAATGATGAGATTGATAAATTACGGCACTCTGCTACATCTTCTTTATTTGAACGGAAGGATGTTATCATAATCGCCAGTGTATCCTGCATCTACGGTTTGGGTTCCCCAGAGGAATACCGGGAAATGGTGCTTTCTTTGCGAACAGAAATGGAATTGGAAAGAAATGAGCTGCTCAGAAAGTTGGTCGATATCCAATATGTGAGGAACGACATCGATTTTCAGCGCGGGACATTCAGGGTACGGGGCGACGTCGTCGAAATTTTCCCTGCCTCAAGGGATGAGCATTGTATTCGCGTTGAATTGTTTGGCGATGAAATCGAGCGGATCCGGGAAGTCGATGCATTAACAGGAGAAATCCTGAGAGATCGGGACCATGTAGCAATTTTCCCAGCATCCCACTTCGTCACCCGTGAAGAAAAAATGCAAAAAGCCATTGCCAATATTGAAACAGAGCTGGAAGAGCGCCTCAATTATATGCGTGAAGAAGGTAAGCTTTTGGAAGCGCAAAGGCTTGAGCAGCGGACGCGCTATGATCTGGAAATGATGCGGGAAATGGGCTTCTGTTCCGGTATTGAAAACTATTCAAGGCATTTAACATTAAGGGAAGCTGGAGCAACCCCTTATACACTTCTCGATTACTTTCCTGACGATTTTATGATCGTCGTAGATGAGTCGCATGTCACTCTTCCTCAGGTAAGGGGAATGTATAATGGGGACCAGGCAAGGAAGCAGGTACTCGTCGATCACGGCTTTCGGCTGCCTTCTGCCTTAGATAACCGTCCCCTTCGCTTTGAAGAATTTGAAAAGCATATGCATAATTGCATTTATGTATCAGCCACTCCGGGTCCTTTTGAACTGGAGCATACACCAGAGATGGTTGAACAAATTATCCGCCCGACCGGCCTTCTTGATCCAATTATTGAAGTCAGGCCAATTCAAGGCCAGATCGACGATTTAATTGGCGAGATCAATGCAAGAATTGAAAAAAATGAAAGAGTTCTTGTGACGACACTCACGAAAAAAATGTCTGAAGATCTCACAGACTATTTAAAAGAACTCGGCATCAAAGTAAACTATCTCCATTCAGAAATTAAAACACTGGAACGAATTGAAATCATTAGAGATTTACGGCTTGGGAAGCACGATGTTCTAATCGGCATCAACTTGTTGCGGGAAGGGCTTGATATACCTGAGGTTTCCCTTGTAGCAATATTGGATGCGGATAAGGAAGGGTTCCTAAGATCCGAACGATCCCTAATCCAAACGGTAGGGCGTGCGGCCAGAAATGCGAACGGACGGGTTATTATGTATGCCGATAAGATAACGAATTCTATGGAAATCGCTATTTCGGAAACGAAAAGGCGCCGTGAACAGCAGGAAGCTTTCAATAAAGAACATGGCATTACACCTCAGACGATTAATAAGAAAATACGCGATGTCATCCGAGCGACGTTTGCAGCTGAGGATCAAGAGGAATATGAAACAAAAGCGGCACCGAAGCTTTCAAAAATGACGAAGAAGGAAAAGCAAAAAGTCGTCGAACAAATGGAGCACGAAATGAAAGAAGCAGCAAAAGCGCTGGATTTCGAACGTGCGGCAGAGCTGCGGGATTTGCTGCTTGAGCTTAAATCGGAAGGATGATGATAAATGGCTTTAGACCGAATTGAGGTGAAAGGAGCAAGAGTCCATAACCTGAAAAATATCGATATCAATATCCCTCGGGATCAGCTGGTCGTCGTGACGGGGCTGTCGGGTTCAGGAAAATCGTCTCTTGCTTTTGATACGATATACGCAGAAGGACAGAGACGTTATGTTGAGTCCCTTTCTGCCTATGCACGCCAATTTTTAGGGCAAATGGATAAGCCGGATGTCGACACCATTGAAGGGTTGTCTCCGGCAATCAGCATCGATCAGAAAACAACAAGCCGCAACCCTCGTTCAACTGTTGGTACGGTAACAGAAATCTACGATTATCTTCGATTGCTGTATGCAAGAATCGGAAAGCCGTACTGTCCAAATCACGGCATCGAAATCGAGTCACAGACGATCGAACAAATGGTGGACAGGATCCTTGAGTTTCCTGAGAAAACAAAGCTTCAGGTCCTAGCCCCAATTGTTTCCGGCCGAAAAGGAACACACGCGAAAGTTTTCGAGCAAATTAAAAAGCAAGGGTACGTAAGAGCACGGGTGGATGGCAATGTAGAAGATTTATCCGAAGAGATCGTGCTGGAGAAAAATAAAAAACACAGCATTGAAGTTATTGTCGATCGTATCGTTGTGAAAGAAGGAGTAGCGGCCAGGCTATCTGATTCATTAGAAACAGCTCTTCGCCTCGGAGAAGGAAAAGTGATGATTGATGTTATTGGCCAGGAGGAATTGCTGTTCAGTGAGCTTCATGCCTGCCCAATCTGCGGATTTTCCATTGGCGAGCTTGAGCCGAGAATGTTCTCCTTTAACAGCCCGTTTGGAGCATGTCCAAGCTGTGACGGTCTTGGATCGAAGCTTGAGGTTGATCTTGAGCTGGTCATTCCTGATAAGACACTTTCGTTGAAGGATAACGCGATCGCACCTTGGGAGCCCCAGAGTTCTCAATATTATCCGAAGCTTTTAGAAGCCGTGTGCAATCATTACGGTATTGACATGGATATGCCGGTAGAGGACATACCGACGCATTTGTTTGATAAAGTTCTTTATGGCAGCGGAAAAGAAAAAATATATTTCAGGTATGAAAATGATTTCGGCCAGATTCGAGAAAACCATATTGAATTTGAAGGCGTAATCCGCAACCTTGAACGCCGTTACAAAGAAACGTCTTCCGATTATATCAGGGAGCAAATGGAAAAGTATATGGCTCATCAGCCTTGTCCTGAATGCAAAGGGCACCGCTTGAAAAGAGAAGCCTTGGCTGTACTTATTAATGAAAATCATATTGGGAACATAACGAAGCTCTCCATTACTCAGGCTTTGGACTTCTTCCATTCTCTTGAGCTGTCGGAAAAAGATATGCAGATCGCAAGACTGATATTGCGTGAAATTGAAGAACGTCTTGGGTTCTTGAATAATGTGGGCTTGGATTACTTAACGATGAGCCGCTCTGCTGGAACGCTTTCAGGAGGAGAAGCACAGCGGATCCGCTTGGCTACTCAGATTGGCTCCAGACTGACCGGAGTCCTTTACATTCTTGATGAGCCTTCTATCGGCTTGCATCAAAGAGACAATGACCGTCTCATTGATACCCTAAAGAGAATGAGGGATATCGGCAATACACTTATTGTTGTCGAGCATGATGAAGACACGATGATTGCAGCCGATTACTTGATTGACATTGGACCCGGGGCAGGAGTGCACGGTGGAGAGATTGTTTCTGCCGGAACTCCTGAGGATGTTATGAATGATTCCAACTCATTAACCGGCCAATATCTTTCCGGAAAGAAATTTATTCCGCTGCCTGTCGAACGTAAATCATCTAACGGAAGGTTTATTGAAATTAAAGGGGCGAAAGAAAATAACCTGAAAAATGTTTCAGTCAAATTTCCACTGGGGACATTTATTGCTGTTACAGGTGTGTCTGGGTCAGGAAAAAGTACGCTCGTTAACGAAATTCTTCATAAAGCATTAGCTCAAAAGCTTCATCGGGCGAAAACAAAGCCGGGTGAATTCAAAGAATTAAAAGGGGCTGACTATCTTGATAAGGTGATTGATATTGATCAATCTCCTATCGGAAGAACGCCTAGGTCCAATCCGGCAACATACACCGGTGTATTCGATGACATACGGGATGTCTTCTCTCAAACAAATGAAGCGAAGATCCGGGGATACAAAAAAGGAAGGTTTAGTTTTAATGTCAAGGGCGGACGTTGCGAAGCGTGCCGTGGTGATGGAATTATTAAAATTGAAATGCACTTTCTGCCTGATGTCTATGTTCCTTGTGAAGTATGCCATGGTAAACGTTACAACAGAGAAACGCTTGAAGTAACTTATAAAGGGAAAAATATCTCTGATGTTCTGGAAATGACAGTTGAGAATGCCCTTCAATTCTTTGAAAACATACCGAAAATTAAAAGGAAGCTTCAAACGATTTTCGACGTTGGTCTGGGCTACGTCAAACTGGGACAGCCTGCCACAACAATGTCTGGCGGTGAAGCACAGCGGGTAAAATTGGCTTCTGAACTCCACAGGAGATCAAACGGCAGATCCTTATATATATTAGATGAACCGACAACGGGACTGCATGTCGATGATATTGCAAGATTATTAGTTGTTTTACAAAGACTCGTTGATAATGGAGATACTGTTTTAGTAATTGAACATAATTTAGACGTCATTAAAGCGGCTGATCATCTCATTGATTTAGGTCCGGAAGGAGGCTCAGGCGGCGGGCAAATAATAGCTGTCGGAAGTCCTGAAGAAATTATTAAGTCAAACGAATCCTACACTGGACGGTATCTTAAACCAGTTCTTGAACGTGATCGGTTAAGAATGAAAGAGTTATTAAAAAGCAAAGAAACGATTACTCCTTAAAACCCTCTTAGAAGGGTTTTTCTTTTTTGTTTATTTTAACCGATCGATTTGTCTGCTTAGGCGGATCAAATCATTTGAGATATGAGCGCTGCTGCTGTCAAGAAGCACTTTTAAGTAATGGATTTCTTGAGACATTGACGGCAGCGATGATAATTTTTCAAGCTGCAATATCATTTCCTTGTTCATTCGTTTTTGCTCATTCACAAGCTCCAGCAATTCTTTTTTCGTATAGGCTAGCTCTTCTGGATTGGAGGGCTTGTTTGGCATTATAAATACCTCCTGTTTTTTTACCAATTTTAAAGGGTAATAAAAAAAGAATCTATTTAATCGCTCAAAAAAAATTAATTTGAACAAATTGGCTCATGCCCATAGAATGAAAATGAAACCTTTTCACAGGGGAACCGTATAACTATGTAAATGGGCACTGACCCTTTGGCATAAAAACGATACAGAATGATAAAGCGGAATGAAATTTTAATAAATGCATAAAACTCAAGTGGAGGAGGAAATAAAAATGCAAGAAGAAAAAAAACGTATCTTAAAGCTGGTGGAAGAAGGCAAACTGACAGCCAGCGAAGCGATTACTTTAATGGAAAAGCTTGAGGAAGCATCCGAAGAAAGCAAAACAACTTCACTATCTGCTGAGGTTAAAAAAACATCCTCATCTTCAGAAGAGACGAAAACAACTCATAAAACATCATCAATTGGAACGAAATTGTTTGATTTAATGGACACCGCTGTTAAGAAAGTTAAGGAAGTCGATTTTGATTTGAACTTTGGCCAGTCTTATGATGTCAAACATATTTTTCAATATAAAGAAACTGAATTTAACAATCTTGACATTCATTTAGCGAACGGAAGCTTAAATATTTTACCGTGGGATGAGAGTGATGTTCGTGTAGAATGCCAGGGCAAAATATACAGGGTTGACAATCAGGAGGAAGCAAAGACGGCGTTTCACAATCATTTTGAATGCGGTGTTGAAGGCGAAAAGCTTTTCATCCGTACAGAAAAAAAGACGATGAAAACAAATGTAACGCTTCAAATTCCGCAAAAGCAGTATGAAAAAATCCGTATCAAATTGTTTAATGGTCCAGTCAGAGGGGAACATTTGAAAGTAAATGAATTAAATGCGAAAACAACAAATGGAGTTGTTTCTTTTTCATCATTAAAAGCTGACAAAGCTGGGATTGAAACAGCTAATGGGCAAATCAAACTGGTTGATTATGAATGCGGTTCGATCGAGGCAGAAACGATCAATGGAATGATTGAATTGCGCGGGTCCAGCCAATCACTTGATTTGCAAAGCTTTAACGGCAACATCACAGCAAAAATTACCGATCCAAATGTTAAATCGGTATACGCAAAAACGACAACCGGAAGCGTGGAGTTTTCGATTCCCCATGGAGTTGAAGTGAAAGCAGAGCTGAAAAGCAATCTTGGATCATTAGCTGCAGATCTTGACGAGGTCGTGATGATCAGAGAGAAAAGTGACACGCTCCAAAAGGAAATGTATTTCAAAGCAAACCAGGGGCAGGAACACAAATTGACACTATTTACAGAAACGAAAACTGGATCTATTAAGCTTAAACAATTGTAGAGGGTGATTTTGTGAAAAAATGGTTTCGATCAACGACCGATAAAAAAATTGCAGGGGTCATCGGTGGATTAGCCCAATATTTAAATATAGATGCTACTCTGTTACGGATTATTACGGTTATCCTGGCGATTATTACTACAGTCATCCCCTTTCTGATTATTTATCTCATTTGTATTTATATGGTTCCGGAAGAAGGAGAAATTAAGTAAATGTTGAAATGGATTATCAGTGTTCTTGTCAATGCTTTGCTGTTGATCGTTATTGCCGGTTATTTTGAATCAGTAGAATTAACCGGAATATGGGCAGCAATTGTGGCAAGTTTCATTTTATCGATTTTAAATGTACTGGTAAAACCGATCTTGGTCATTCTGACGCTGCCTGTAACGGTTTTAACGCTTGGGTTGTTTTTATTCATCATCAATGCTATTACCTTGGCGATGACAGCTGCCATTATGGGAGACAGCTTCAATATCGATGGTTTTGGAACAGCGATCTGGGCTTCAATTGTGCTTTCCCTCTTTCATTTGTTGATTCAAAAAGGAATAATTGAACCTTTAAATCAAAAAAAATAACCCGGATTGGGTTATTTGTTTTTCCTTCAACTTCCTTTTGTTTCTGTCTATAAGACCTCCTTGCTTGTGACATCCTATTAGAAGGAGGTCTGCTTATGGGAATTGTTAGACATAAATTCAAGCCTTTTATTCTTACAGTCGTCTTTTTCATCTGCTTCACAATGGAGAATGGAGTACAAGCGTCAAATGAAACAGCCGCCGGAAATTGGCTCTATAAAAAAGAATATACGTTTATTTGGATGTCCGATACGCAATACTATTCAGAAAGCTATCCGCATATTTTAGAAAAACAGGTGAATTGGATTACAGAAGAAAAAGAAAAGCTTAATATTCAATACGTTTTCCATACCGGAGATATTATCAATAAAGCAGATAAACGCGTTCAGTGGGAGCGTGCGGATCGGCTTTTAGGCGTTTTGGACAAAAATCTTGTGCCGTATGGAGTGTTGGCAGGAAACCACGATCTCCTGAACGGCAAGGACAATTACACGAAGTATGGAAAATATTTCGGCTATTCAAGGTTTAAAGATAACCCCTGGTATGGTGATAGGTATCTACAAAATAAGGGGCATTATGATTTAATTTCTGCCGAAGGAGACGACTATATCATCGTATTTATGGGCTGGGGAATCAATCAGGAGGAAGTGAACTGGATGAACGATGTCCTTCAACAGTATCCCGATCGTCGGGCGATCCTTGCCTTTCACGATTATTTGTATACAAACGGCGAAAGAAGCCAAGTAGGCGAAAAATTATACGAACAGATTGTAAAGCAAAATAAAAACGTAGAATTGGTGTTAAGCGGTCATTATCACGGAGCAAATGTAAAAGCGGATGAGATTGATGACGACGGGGACGGAAAAGCAGACCGGACAGTTTACCAAATTCTCGCAGATTATCAAGCTGCACCAAATGGCGGGCAAGGCTACTTGCGGGTGCTTACTGTTAATCCTAAAGATGACACCATCCACTTCACCACGTTTTCTCCTTATCTTCATTCATTCAATTATTATGACGCAGAAACCTATCCCGGGAAGGATGAATTCATCATTAAGATGAAAGGGAAGAAAAATAAATGGTTCTTCAGAAAACTTCAATTTTACAATAAATCTTAAAGAGAAAAGACAAATGAGGATAAATCCCAGACATGGGAGGATAACCCCCAGCAATGGATGATTAAACCTCAAACGAAACCATAGTAAAATGATAGTGCAGTAAAAAAGGCCCTTGGTTAAGGACCTTTTTTGAATCATTCATCAAAGCCAGCTTTTTTAGCGTTGTAACTAGTTTCTCAGCATGCTCGTTCTCATCAAACGCACCCGCTTGAACCATGTTTAGTCCGGCGCTTTCGCTTAAGCTTGTAAAACCCGGTAATGCCCTTAGTGATTGCTTCTGCACATGCTTGACGATAAGCGGGTGTTTTTAACAGGGCGGCTTCCTCTTTATTGGTCATAAAACCACATTCACAAAGGATCGCCGTCATTTTTGTTTCTCTCAGCACATGAAAGTCAGCCAGCTTCACGCCCCGGTTTTTTCTTTCCGTCGCCTTGATTAATTCGTTTTGAATCGTTTGTGCAAGAGACGTGGCTTCCGTTGGCTTTGATAGGTAAACGAACGTTTCAATTCCGTTAACATCGTTCCACTCTTTTCCATTGCCACTCGCGTTGGCATGAATGGATAGATACAAATCGGCAGAAGCCTTATTTGCAAGAGCTGTTCGTTCCTTTAAAGGGACGTCTCTCTTGTCGCTGTGAACGGAAGATACCTGAACAGATGAATAGGTTTTAAGCAAGGTTTTTACCTTTTCGGCAATATCTCTGTTAAACTCGTACTCCTTCATTCCATCAACCGTACGTTTTCCCGGCGTTTGATACCCATGGCCAGCATCTAAAAATATTTTCACTTAATCAACCTCCTTTATCTCTGTTATAAACAGTAGATACTGTAAAAGGAGCATGATTAGCGCTATTTTTGTCGATCCATCTGAAAAATAAATGAATATCGGTCTCCTCGATAAACGGATTTTACATATTCGAACGGTGTCCCGTTTTGCAAAAATGATATGCGTTTCATCAGAAGAACAGGTGTTCCTTTCGAAATGTCAAGATGGCTTGCTTCGAAAGCATCTGCAATACCTGCCTCCAATTCTTGCCTGGCGTGACTGATCAATGAATCGAGATGTTTTTCCACGTATTCATAAAGAGAGGCCTTAAGATCTGCTTCAGTCAGCCCTTTCAACAGATCAATGGGAATATACGTCGTTTCTAATGCCATAGGGATATCGTCTGCAAGCCTGATTCTCATGATCTCATATACGCTTGCGCCATAAGGGCGGCTTAATTGGTTCGAAATGTGTTCATCCGCTTTGATGATTTCAAACCGAAGGAGCTTACTGCTTGGTTTTCGTCCGCGGCTTTTCATATCTTCCGTAAAGCTTGTCAATCCCTGAAGCGGCTGTTTAATTTTTTGTTTGCTGACAAACGTTCCTTTTCCCTTTTGCCGATAAAGATATCCTTGGCTGACTAAATTTGAAAGGGCCTGTCTTACAGTCATTCGGCTGATTCCGAATGTCTCTGAATATTCCCGTTCAGAAGGAAGCAGCATATCTGGCTGCAGCTCTCCCTTGTCTATCATCGCTTTCAGCTGTTCTTCAATTTGATGATAAATAGGGACTGGTGAATGCTTATTAATATACATTAATTTAATCCTTTCAATCGTCTAATAAAGATGCAGCATCACGATCGATGAAAATCGTCGTATTCGGATGGAGATGAAGAGCTGACGCAGGGAAGCTTTCATCCACGGTACCTTCAATCAGCCTTTTTACAGCACTGGCTTTCTTTTTTCCAGATGCAAGCAAAATAATCCTCTTGCTGTTTAAAATGCTCTCAATCCCCATCGTTATGGCTTGCTTAGGCACGTCTTCTATAGTATGGAAATACCTTGAGTTCGCTTCGATTGTTTGCTGTTTTAATGTTACAGTGTGTGTTTTGGTCGAAAATGGCGTTCCTGGTTCATTGAAACCGATATGGCCGTTATGACCGATTCCGAGAAGCTGGAGGTCGATGCCGCCGCGGGAGGTGATCAGCTTTTCATAATCCTCACATTCCTGCAGCAAGTTCTCATTCGTTCCGTCAGGCAGGAAATATTGATCTTTTGGAATATCAATATGTGAAAACAGGCGTTTCGTCATGTAATAGCGATAACTATTCGGATCGTCTGAACCAAGCCCGACATATTCATCGAGGTTAAAGGTCACGACAGAACGAAAAGAAAGATTTTGTCTTTTATGAATGTCAATAAGTTCATCGTATACTCCTTCAGGTGTCCCTCCCGTAGCGAGTCCGAGAACAGAATCGGCTTTTCTTTGAATTTGGCTTGCAATTTCTTCAGCTGCGGCCCGGCTAAGTTCTTTGTAAGAATGATAAATAAGAATATTAACCATTATAATTCCTCCGTTCTTTCCCAGGCAATTTTTCCTTTGCAATAAGTTTTAAGTACGTCTCCTTCAGGACTTACTATCACAAGGTCTGCATCTTTTCCAGCAGCAAGGCTTCCTTTTCTGTCATATACCTTCAACTGGTTTGCTGCGTTGGCTGAGGTCATGCGGACAATATCCAAAAGTGAACAATTTGTAATTTTCATCATCAGCTTTGCCCCTTCGTTCATTTTTAGAATGGATCCTGCAAGTGTTCCGTCAGAAAGAAAAGCTGTGTCTCCTTTTACCTCAACCGTTTGTCCGCCAAAGTCATAACGTCCGTCACTTAGACCTTTTCCTCTCATGGAATCGGTGATCATAATAATTCCGCTGCTACCTTTCGCTTGATAGGTCAGTTTTACCGCCGCTTCGTGACTGTGAATTCCGTCTGTTATCAATTCGGCAAAAAGATCTTCGCGAGCAAGCGCAGTTCCTGCAACTCCCGGTTCCCGGTGATGAAATCCTCTCATACCGTTGAATAAGTGTGTCACATGCTTGGCTCCAGAAGCAATTGCTTCGTTCATTTGGTTATAATTTGCGTCGGAATGGCCGATGGATGGAATAATATTCTGAGATGTTAAGTACTTCACAAAAGTATGGGAGGTGTCTTCTTCAGGTGCGAATGTAACAATTTTAATTCGATTCTCTGAAAGCTTTTGCCATTTAATAAACGTTTCTAGGTTAGGTGGAATTATATGGTTCTCCGGCTGTGCTCCTGCCTTGTTCTTATTAATAAAAGGGCCTTCTAAATGAATTCCCAGCATTTCAGCCCCCATGTGGTTGTGCTGGCCATTCATCCAATGAGCTGCATTTCTTAATGCATCTTCAATGCGGGAGTGCTCTTGGGTAATCGTTGTGGCCAAAAAACTTGTCGTTCCCTCGGAGGGAAGATGCTTTGAAATGGTCTGTAATGCGTCAGGAGTTGCATCCATAGTATCCGCTCCGTACCCGCCGTGAATATGAATATCAATCATTCCCGGCAAAAGAACTGAGCCGCTCGGTGCCGTAATAACCTTGTCGCAAGAAATATCCGGCTCGCCGTGCCCGACCTTGAGGATGACTTCATCTTCAAAGATAAGATATCCGTTAGGTATGATCTCATGCTCTTCTGCGATTTTTACGTTCTGAATGGCAAGTCTTTGTCCCATATTCTCCTCCAGTTATTAATAGAGTATAGTTGTCTATACAAATGTACCATTTGTTTGTCGTTTAATAAAATATGTTTTGGCTTTTTTTTAAAAGTGATAGAATATAGCTGTATGTCAAAAAAAACCTCGACCTAGAAGGGGGAAAAAGTAATGCCAAAGGTTCGAACGAAAGACCTAATGGACCATTTTCAACTCGAATTAATAAGCGGAGAAGAAGGGATCAATCGGCCAATTACTATGAGTGATCTGTCCAGACCAGGTTTGGAAATGGCTGGATACTTTACATATTATCCAAAGGAACGTGTCCAGCTTTTGGGAAAAACCGAAATTTCCTTTTTTGAAAAACTTTTGGATAGTGAGAAAAGGCATCGCATGGATTCTTTATGTACGGATATAACACCAGCCGTTATTGTAACGAGAGACATGCATGTGCCGCCTGAACTGATCGAATCATCTGAACAAAACGGAGTCCCTGTTTTAAGATCGCCATTAAAAACGACGAGGCTTGCGAGCAGACTGACCAATTATCTAGAGAGCAAGCTTGCGCCAACGACTGCTGTTCATGGTGTATTGGTTGATATTTATGGTGTAGGTGTTCTCCTCACGGGAAAAAGTGGTGTAGGAAAAAGTGAAACGGCGTTGGAATTAATAAAAAGAGGCCATCGATTGGTTGCAGACGACTGTGTTGAAATTCGCCAAGAAGATCAAGATACACTTGTTGGAAGTGCGCCTGAACTGATTGAGCATCTTCTAGAAATTAGAGGGCTGGGCATCATCAATGTGATGACTTTATTTGGTGCCGGTTCTGTACGAAGCTATAAACGTATTACGCTTGTCATGAACCTGGAGCTTTGGGAACAGGGAAAGCAGTACGACAGGCTTGGACTGGAAGAAGAAAAAGTGAAAATCATCGATACAGAAATTACGAAACTTACGGTTCCGGTACGTCCCGGAAGAAACCTTGCCGTTATTATTGAAGTAGCGGCTATGAATTTCCGCTTGAAGCGGATGGGCTTAAATGCAGCTGAACAATTTACAAATAAGCTTGCAGGCGTAATTGAGGAACATGAGCAGGACTAAAAAGGAGCTGAGACCATGAACGAAGAAATTACACCAATAAATCCTGTTGCGTTTGAGCTGGGGCCATTAGCTGTTCATTGGTACGGAGTAATCATTGGACTAGGGGCATTGCTCGGGCTATGGCTGGCAGTCCGTGAAAGCCAAAAAAGAGGGCTTCATAAAGATACATTTGTTGATTTAATTTTATTTGCGATTCCGATCGCGATCCTTTCAGCAAGAGCATACTATGTTATTTTTCAATGGAATGAGTATTACAGGGATCATCCGGGTGAAATCGTGAAAATATGGGAAGGCGGACTGGCCATCCATGGAGGATTAATCGGAGCTGTTGTTACGGGCATTATTTTTGCAAAGATTAGAGGTATTTCATTTTGGAAGCTTGCTGACATTGCAGCTCCTAGTATTTTGCTTGGGCAGGCTATTGGGCGATGGGGAAATTTTATTAACCAGGAAGCCTACGGTGGCCCTGTTACGAGAGCATTTTTGGAAAATTTGCACCTTCCGGAATTCATCATTAACCAAATGAATATACAAGGTCAGTACCATCATCCGACTTTTTTATATGAATCGCTTTGGAACTTCGCAGGAGTTATTCTGCTGCTTGTTCTTAGAAAAGTAAACCTTGGCAGGGGAGAGCTTTTCTTAACTTATGTCATATGGTATTCAATCGGACGTTATTTTATTGAAGGAATGCGTACCGACAGCTTGATGCTGACAGATACGTTACGTGCTGCCCAAGTGATATCGGTCACGCTGATTGCAGCTGCAATTATTTTCATTATAGTCAGACGTGTCAGAGGAGATTCTAAAACAAGATATTTGGATCCCTCTTAAAAAGCTAGCAAAAGGAGAATCTATATGAAAAAAACTCTGGCTGCAGGTGCTAAATCAGGCTTGCAAACAACATGGACACTTGGAAAGGTAATCTTTCCAGTTACAATCCTCATCAGTTTGCTGCAGCATACACCTGTGATGGGTTGGATTATTAAGCTTATTTCTCCAGTTATGGGCATTTTTGGTTTATCTGGAGAAGCCGCCATCCCTCTCGTAATCGGAAATATGCTTAACCTTTATGCAGGAATTGCAGCTATATTTTCCCTTGAATTAACAGTTAAAGAAGTGTTTATTCTAGCGATTATGCTGTCTTTCTGCCATAACGTAATCATCGAATCGACAGTTGCGATGAAGGTCGGCATAAAAATTTGGGTTATTTTAGCCGTACGAATCGGCCTTGCCGTTTTTTCCGGTGTTCTCATTCATCTTTTTTGGCACGGCGGGCAAAGCACGGCTCAATATGGTTTTGTTTCAGTAAACAAAACAGCCCCTCCAGAAGGTTGGTTTGAGATCGTGATGGCTGCGTTTGCCAAAGCCGGTATGAATATTTTGCAGCTTGCTGCGATTATTATTCCTTTGATGATTGTCATCCAGATTATGAGGGATAAAGGATGGCTTAACGTATTCTCCAATTGGATCGCTCCATTTGTCAGACTTCTTGGAATGAAAGAAAATACTTCGATGACAATGGTTGCCGGCCTTACGATTGGGCTTGCGTACGGAGCCGGTGTTATGATCAAAGCAGTAGAGGAAGATGGAGTAAGCAAGAGGGATCTTACGCTTGCTTTTATTTTTCTAGTTGCTTGCCATGCGGTGGTTGAGGATACACTTGTCTTTATTCCGCTCGGCATACCTGTCTGGCCGCTGTTGGTGATACGATTGACAACAGCTTTATTATTAACGATAGCGATTTCTTATTTATGGAAAAACAGGGACTATCATTCTGAAAGAAAAGGAGCCGTCTATGAAGGTTAATACGATCTTATTCGATTTGGATGGAACATTAATCAATACAAACGAACTAATTATAGCTTCTTTCTTGCATACGCTCGAGCATTATTTTCCTGGCAAGTACAAAAGGGAGCAGGTTCTTCCTTTTATCGGCCCATCTCTTCATACAACCTTTACCGGGTTAAAACCGGGACACGAGGAAGACATGATCAAAATGTACAGGGAATTCAACCACAAAATGCACGATGAATTGGTGACAGAGTATGAAACGGTTTATGAAACACTGGAACAGTTAAAGCAATCGGGTTTCAAGCTGGGCATTGTGACAACAAAGCTGAAAAATACTGTAACAATGGGGCTCAAGGTTACCGGGCTTGAACGTTTTTTTGAAGCGATAGTTACTCTCGATGATGTTGAGAATGAAAAGCCGCATCCAGAACCTGTATTAAAAGCGTTAAAGCAATTAAACAGCAAACCTGGGGAAGCAATTATGGTTGGAGATAATTATCATGACATTGAGTCAGGCAAAAGCGCTGGAACTAAAACTGCCGGTGTAGCATGGAGCATTAAAGGGAAAGACTATCTTGCAAAGTACAAACCTGACTATATGCTTGATAAAATGAGCGATCTAATTGCCATCGCAGGAGTGAAGTAATGTGAGGAGAACAACCCGCTATCCGGTTGAAGGCGGTAATTCACTATGGCATGTGTATAAAACTGTGCCCTTCCTTAAAGTCATAAAAAATTTTATCGTCATACAATTAGCGAGATATACTCCTTCTTTGAAAATGAAAAATTGGCTTTACCGCACTTTTTTACATATGAAAATCGGCGATCAGACTTCGTTTGCGTTAATGGTTATGCTCGATATTATGTTTCCTGAAAAGATATCCGTCGGAAGGAACACGGTTATTGGCTACAATACAACGATCCTGGCCCATGAATACTTAATTAAGGAGTATCGGCTGGGGGAAGTCAAAATAGGCGATGAAGTCATGATCGGAGCCAATACAACGATTTTGCCAGGTATAGTCATTGGTGACGGCGCTGTAATTTCTGCAGGTACACTTGTTCATAAAGATGTACCCTCCGGCGCATTTGTAGGAGGAAATCCGATGCAATTTATTTCTATGAAAAAAGAAGCGGAGGAACATAACGGCCAGAGTTAGGCAGGCTGATACCAAGGGAAATTCTAAAAGGAATTTCCTTTTTTTAACCTTTAAAGAATTGCGAAAATCTCTTTTGCATGTTAGCATATTATCATATTAGCGAACTAAAGGATTTTGTTTTTTTGCTCACTTAAACTATCATTAATTTTTTTCAAAAATACTTAAGCTTATCTTCAAGGGGTGCTTACTCATCATGTTCATGTTTGAAAAACCGCAGGGAATGAGAGATACTCTTCCTGATTTATATAGTACAAAAGAAAAAATCCGCTCATCTTTGACAGATGTCATTAAAGGCTGGGGCTATCAGCTGATGGAAACCCCGACTCTCGAGTTTTATGAGACAGTTGGATTCAGATCATCAATTTCAGAAGAAAATTTATTTAAGCTGTTGGATCATTCCGGTCAAACACTTGTGCTCAGGCCGGATATGACAGGTCCCATCGCAAGGGTTGCCGCTTCAAAAATTAAAAAACAGCAACATCCCCTCCGCATCGGTTATTCTGCAAATGTTTTCCGGGCTCAAGAACGGGAAGGCGGAAGGCCAGCAGAGTTTGAACAGACAGGTGTTGAATTAATAGGTGACGGTACAATCAGCGCTGACGCGGAAGTTATCGCACTTGCCATCAGCTCGTTAAAAAACGCGGGGCTAAAAGGGTTTCAGGTTGCGATCGGACATATCGGGATCACGGAGGCGCTTCTCTATGAAAGTGTCGGAGACAGAGAGGCATCAAATCGCCTGCGTCGTTTCCTTTATCAAAAAAATTATGTAGGATATAAAGAAGAAGTATACACTCTGCCGCTAGATCCTGAGAAAAAAAGGAAGCTGTTAGAGCTCCCTGAACTCCGCGGTGACATGGATAAAGTCATTCAAGCATCGAGTACACTACTTTCTGAAGAAGGAAAAAAAGCGGCAGATGATTTAAGAAAATTAGACGAAATTTTGAAAGAATACGGATGTACGGAACATATTAAGCTGGATTTGAGCATGGTAAGCCATATGAGTTACTATACCGGGATTCTGTTTGAGATTTATGCAGAAAATGTAGGCTATCTGATTGGGAATGGCGGACGCTATGACCATTTGCTTGATCATTTTCAGGCAGGGGCTCCTGCGACGGGATTTTCGATTCGTACAGACAGGCTGGTCGAAGCATTGCATATCAGTATGGAAGATGCTGAAATTGAAGCTATTGTATTTAGCGAAGAAAATCGCAAAGCGGCGATAAGATTAGCGGACAAAGAGCGCATGGAAGGGAAAAAAGTTGTGCTTCAGGATATCAGAGGTGTAACTAATTTTGAAGAACTGGAAATATCCTTCCAAAACATCACGTATCTGACAGGTGACGGAAAGGAAGAGAAAAATGGATAAACCACTAACGATCGCTATGCCGAAAGGAAGAATATTTGAGGAAGCTGTAACACTTCTGAGAATGGCAGGATACAAACTTCCTGATGAATTTGAAGCTTCCAGAAAGCTGATTATTAATGTACCTGCTGAGAATCTTCGCTTTATTCTTGCCAAGCCGACTGATGTAACGACTTACGTAGAGCACGGAGTGGCGGATGCAGGTATAGCAGGAAAAGATGTTATGCTAGAGGAAGAACGGGATGTATATGAAATTTTAGATTTGAAAATCAGCAAATGCCGTTTGGCAGTTGCCGGTCTGCCTCAGGCTGAAATAGGTGGAGTAGCTCCTCGAGTGGCTACCAAATACCCGAATGTAGCATCAAAGTATTTCCGTGAGCAAGGGGAGCAAGTAGAAATCATAAAATTAAATGGCTCTGTGGAATTGGCTCCTTTAGTCGGACTTGCTGAACGCATTGTTGATATTGTTTCAACAGGGCAAACTCTTAAAGAAAACGGATTGGTAGAAAGCGAAAAAATTTGTGATATCACATCGAGGCTTATTGTAAATCCTGTCAGTTACCGTATGAAAGATAAAATCATTGAAGAGCTGGCTTCAAGGCTTGCGCTCGTTGTGGAAGGGGAACCGGTAAAATGAAGATTACAAAAATAAGTAAAAATTTTAAAATTAAACGTTCCATTGACTACGGAACGGACGAACAGAAAAATACGGTAAAGCACATCATTTCAGAAGTGAGAAAAAACGGTGATTCTGCAGTAAAGTCCTTTACAAAACAATTTGATGGAGTTAATCCGAATCCCGTCGTATCAAAAGAAGAGCTAGCTGCAGCTTACAGCACTCTTGATGTTCACTATCACCAGGTGATAAGGGAAGCGATTGAAAATATAAAGGAATATCATGAAAGGCAACTTCAAACTTCATGGTTTTATCATCGAAATGATGGATCAATGCTCGGACAGAAAGTTACAGCGCTTGATTCTGTCGGTGTTTATGTACCGGGTGGAACGGCTGCCTATCCTTCTACCGTTTTAATGAATGTCATTCCTGCACTCGTAGCGGGGGTTGAACGAATTGTGCTTGTTTCTCCGCCAACGAGAGATGGAGGGCTGGCACCAAGCGTGCTCATTGCCGCAGCAGAGCTTGGAGTCAGTGAAGTATATAAAATGGGAGGAGCCCAGGCAATTGCTGCATTGGCATATGGAACAGAAACGATTGCCAGCGTCGATAAAATTACGGGACCCGGAAATATTTACGTGGCTCTCGCCAAGCGTGAAGTTTTCGGTCATGTAGATATTGATATGATCGCAGGACCGAGCGAGATCGTTGTTCTTGCTGACGGCTCTGTCGCTGCTCATGAAATTGCTGCTGACCTGCTTTCGCAAGCTGAGCATGACATACTTGCATCAAGTATTCTTGTTACCCCTTCAGAGGCTTTTGCAAAAGAAGTGCAAACAGAGGTCGATAAACAATTAAAAGCTCTTCCACGCAAGGATATTGCGGCAAAATCTATTGAAAACAACGGACATATCTATGTAACTGAAAATCTGGAGGAAGCAATTGATGTTGTCAACCAGCTGGCACCGGAGCATTTGGAAGTCATGACAAAGCATTCTCAATCGTTGCTGGGAAAAATCAAACATGCTGGAGCGATTTTTCTTGGACGCTACAGTACGGAGTCGGTGGGGGATTATTTTGCAGGACCGAATCACGTGTTACCCACGAACGGAACCGCCCGTTTTTCCAGCCCATTAAATGTAGCAGATTTTCAAAAACGGTCAAGCATTATCGCCTACAGCAAGAAGGCATTTCTTGAAAATTCGGGAAAAATCGCTTCTTTTGCAAGGCTGGAAGGACTTGAAGCTCACGCTAGAGCAGTAGAAGCCAGAAAACAGGAGGATGGTAATGAGAATCGCTGAACGGACACGGAAAACGAAAGAAACTGATATTGCTCTTTCTTTTTCAATTGACGGAAAAGGAAATTCCAATATCGAAACCAACGTCCCATTTATGTCACATATGCTAGATCTGTTTACAAAGCACGGAAATTTTGATTTGACCGTTAATGCCAAGGGAGATGTCGATATTGACGATCACCATACCACAGAAGATATCGGAATATGTCTTGGTCAGGTTTTGCTTGAAGCGTTAGGTGATAAAGCTGGAATCAAGCGCTACGGTACGGCGTTTGTTCCCATGGATGATGCGCTGGCCCAGGTTAGCATCGATTTAAGCAACAGGCCGCATTTGGAAATGAGGGGAGAGTTTCCTTCCCAAAAAGTTGGTACATTTGATACAGAGCTTGTCCACGAATTTTTATGGAAGCTGGCATTGGAAGCACGTATGAATCTGCACGTGATTGTTCATTATGGCACGAACACCCATCATATGATTGAAGCAGTCTTTAAGGCACTCGGACGTGCGCTTGATGAAGCCACGACGATTGATCCAAGAATTACCGGAGTCCCTTCAACGAAAGGAATGCTGTAGATGATTGGAATTATTGACTATGGTATGGGTAACCTTTTTAGCGTAAAAAAAGCGTTGGAGCGTTTAGATGTTCCATACATTTTATCTGATAAACCTGAAGAATTATCTGATGCCGATGGCTTTATCCTTCCCGGTGTCGGCGCTTTTAAAGATGCAATGAGTCTACTTAGGGAGAGCGGGCTTGAAGCCTTCGTTCATCAAATTGTCGCTGATCAAAAACCGCTTTTAGGAATCTGTCTTGGGATGCAGCTTTTGTTTGACGAGAGCGAAGAATTTAAATTAACAAAAGGGCTGGGTCTCCTTAAAGGCAGGGCGGTCCATATCAACAACCAGGATGAGGATGGACTTCGTTTGAAGGTGCCTCACATGGGATGGAATCGACTAACATTTCATCGTGAAAACGAGCTGCTCAGAGAGGTGAATGAAGGGTATTGCTATTTCGTTCATTCCTTCTACATTACGGAAGCTGAGGAGGACACACTTCTGGCCACCGCGGATTATGGTGTACCAGTTCCTGCAGTTGTCGGAAAAGGAAATGTGTTTGGCACCCAGTTTCATCCTGAAAAAAGCAGTGAAGTCGGTATGGCGATTCTTAGCCAATTTACGAAAATCGCGGCAGAACAGAAGGTGAAAAAATGAGTGCATTTACCTTATATCCAGCTATAGATATGAGAAACGGAAAATGTGTAAGACTTGTTCAGGGAAATTACGATGACGAAACGATTTACGGAGATTCTCCGCTTGAAATGGCTTCGTTTTTCGCCGGTCAGGGTGCAGAATGGATTCACTTGGTCGATCTTGATGGTGCTAAAGCGGGAAAACGAATCAATGACCGCCATGTGCTGGAAATTGCCAAAACGTTAGACGCAAATATTCAGGTTGGCGGAGGAATCAGAAGCGAAAAGGATATCGATTATTATTTAACCAATGATGTCAATCGAGTTATTCTTGGCAGCTCAGCTGTTTCGAACCCGTCGTTTGTGAAAGAAATGCTGAAAAAATACGGAAAGCATATCGCGATTGGGCTTGATGCGAGAAACGGCTTCGTCTCAACCGAAGGCTGGCTTGAGGATTCCCATGTAAAAGCATGCGATTTGGGAAGAGAATTAGCACATGTTGGGGCGGAGGTCTTTATTTTTACGGATATTGCAAATGACGGCATGCTATCCGGCCCAAATGTCGAGAGCACGATTGAGCTTGCTGAAGCCACAGGGAAGGAAGTCATTGCATCTGGCGGAGTCAGCTCATTAGAAGATCTAGAAACGCTTGCAAAAAACAGGGATAAAGGCATTGCCGGAGCAATCGTAGGAAAAGCGCTTTATACAAATCGTTTCTCTGTTGAAGAAGGATTGGAAAAGGTGAAGTCCATATGATTACAAAACGAATTATTCCGTGTCTGGATGTAAAGGACGGACGAGTGGTTAAGGGTATACAATTTCTGGAGCTTAAAGATGCGGGAGATCCGGTTGAGCTTGCTGCTGTCTACGATTCAGAAGGCGCAGATGAGCTTGTTTTTCTTGATATTTCAGCTTCCCATGAAGGCAGAAAAACGATGATTGATGTTGTTGAAAAGGTTGCTGCCGCACTTGCAATCCCCTTTACTGTTGGCGGCGGCATTAATCACCTGGATGATATGAAACGCATCCTCCGGGCAGGAGCGGACAAGGTATCTGTCAATACTTCAGCTGTTTCGCGCCCTGAGCTGATAACAGAAGGCGCCAATTTTTTCGGCTCCCAATGCATCGTGGTTGCGATTGACGCAAAATATGACCCGGAATCCGATACGTACAAAGTATATACCCATGGCGGGCGAAAAGAGACAGATCTAGAAGTTGTCGAATGGGCAAAAGAAGCCGTTATGAGAGGGGCCGGAGAAATTCTATTGACGAGCATGGACTCAGACGGAGAAAAAAACGGCTTTGATCATCGACTGACCAAGCTTGTTTCTGAAGCTGTATCTGTTCCGGTAATTGCTTCAGGCGGTGCCGGCAACGCAGAGCACATGCTTCATGCATTTACGAAAGGGACAGCCGACGCTGCCTTGGCTGCATCAATTTTTCATTATAAAGAGACCTCAATTCATGAAGTGAAAGCATACATCAGAAACCGTGGAGTGAATATTAGATGATCACGATAGACGAGCTAACATTTTCAAAAGATGGACTTATTCCGGCAATCGTTCAAGATGCCTTCAGTAAGGAAGTATTAACGCTTGCATATATGAATAAAGAATCGCTGGAAAAAACGATCGAAACGAAACAAACCTGGTTCTACAGCAGATCCCGGCAAGAGCTCTGGCATAAAGGAGCAACTTCGGGAAATATCCAGCATGTAATCGATATTCGCCAGGACTGTGACAGCGACGCTCTCGTTGTGCTCGTTGATCCGAAAGGACCGGCATGCCACACAGGAAGCTACAGCTGTTTTACCCCGAATGAAAAATCCGAGGCTTTAGAGGTTGGAAGCAGTGAAATATTAAATGAGCTGGAAAAAGTTATTGCAAAAAGATATGCCGATCGGCCGGAAGGCGCTTATACAACTTACCTTTTCAACGAGGGGATTGATAAGATCTGTAAAAAAGTTGGGGAAGAAGCGGCTGAAGTTATTATAGCGAGCAAAAATAGAGATAAAGACGAGTTGAAATGGGAATCGGCAGACTTGCTTTATCATTTGCTGGTACTTCTACGTGAACAGGGGCTTCCATTTGAAGAAGTGCTGCAAACGCTAGCTGAAAGACACGGCAATAAGAAGTAGAATGTATAATTGACAGATCATCATTTAAATCAGGTGGAGACTCTTCTTCACCTGATTTGTTTAAAGGTGAGGGATTTATCCTCCTTTTTAATTCCCGTTTTCCTTCAAAGAAGCTGTAAGTTATCAATGTAGTATGGTATACTATGCACGGTAATAATCATGAATTGGAGGGTATCTGTGGGAAAATTCATGTTGGAGCATCAGAACAAACCGAAAGTAATAGAGCTTTTGCAAGATGGCCATTACTTTTACCATAAAGGATTAAAAGCATATCGGGAGCGGAACTTGACCAGAGCAAGCAAGCTTCTTCAGCGTGCCATTGTTTTGGAGCCGGAAAACGCATCCATGCTTTATCAGCTTGCTGTCATCTACACTGAAATGGGTCATTACCAGCAGTCAAATGAACTTTTATCATACATCTTAAATCATCTTAAAGACGATATGGCTGAATGCCACTTTTTTATGGCTAATAATTACGCCTATCTCGGATTATTCCATGAAGCGTACAAATCGGCAACGAAGTATTCTGCTGCTGAACCGGATGGAGATTTATGCGAAGAAAACGAAAGCCTGCTTGAACTGCTTGAAATGAGCGATGAGGATTTAAGCGATCCGCATAATCAAGACGATTTACTTGTGAATCAGGATGAAGCGAGATCCCTTCTTGAAGAAGGAATGCTCGATGAGGCGATCCAAATCTTAGAAAAAATTATTAAGGAATATCCTGAGTTTTGGTCCGCATATAACAATTTGGCATTGGCCCATTTTTATGCAGGAAATGTTGACAAAGCCAAACAAACGCTGCAAACCGTTCTTAAAGGAAACAGTGGGAACTTGCATGCCTTGTGCAATCTTCTCGTCTTCTATTATTACGAACATGATGATGAAAAGATGCTGGCTTTAAGTGATAGGCTTTCCAATGTTTGTCCGCTGCTGATTGAACAGCAGTATAAGCTTGGTGCGACGTTTTCACTGATCGGCCGCTTTGATTTGGGATTCAAATGGCTAAAGAAGTTATATAAGACGGGTTTTGAAGGAGACGACACCTTTTATTATTGGCTCTCATGCTCTGCCTATCGAACAGGACGCTTGAAATTTGCCAAGATGATTTGGAAGCGGATGAAGGAAGAATTTCCTGAGGATAGCCGGATTGAACCGTGGAAGAGTGAATCGGAGAAGCCTCCTGTATATCGGAAAACAGAGGAAAGGGTTGCCGCATTATTTTTCTCTTTCTATACCAATCGGACAAACGAAATTCAGAGGTATCTTCAGTCAGACCGGGTGAAAACACCGTTTGAAACACAAGTCGGTGAGCTTTTGATCCACGGAGAACAGCCGGAAATGAAAGTATCTGATGATGCCCTTTTTGCATTTCGAATGGTAAAATCGGTACATCACGCAGATGGAGAGGCAGGACAAGAAGACGTGTTTTGCTTGTTCATGGCCCATGTTATCCAGCTAATACGCGGTGCTAATTTATCCATGAGGACGCCGCGAGGATGGGCTGCTGCTGTTTATTATTCATGGAAGTGCGCCCAGGATCAGAAAGTAGCTAAAAAGCATGTTGCAGACGCTTTTCAGATCTCTGCGGCTACGTTAACGAAGTATGTCAATCTAGTGGATAGCTTGCTTTAATACGGCTCACCTTGCAGATGATGTCAAGGTGAGTTTCTTTTTTTACGGCGGATCGAATCTCAAGCAAAATAATGGCATGATCATTTGATTTTTTATAGGATATGGGTAAGGATAAATCAATTGGGAAAACTTAAACGCATACGATAGAAAGAAGCAAGGAGTGGATATTATGTCTGAAGAAAAGATTTATGATTGCATTATTATCGGAGCAGGACCTGCAGGCATGACTGCGGCTGTTTATACTTCCAGAGCCAATCTTTCGACATTAATGATTGAAAGAGGCATACCCGGAGGTCAAATGGCAAATACAGAAGATGTTGAAAATTATCCTGGGTTTGACAGCATTCTTGGTCCTGAGCTTTCAAATAAAATGTTTGATCATGCGAAAAAATTCGGTGCGGAATATGCGTATGGAGACATTAAAGAAATTGTCGATGGAGAAGAATACAAAATTGTCAATGCCGGAAACAAAGAATACAAAGGACGTTCAGTCGTTATCACAGCAGGTGCTGAATATAAAAAACTCGGTATTCCTGGTGAGCAGGAATTAGGAGGCCGCGGAGTTTCTTATTGTGCAGTTTGCGACGGAGCATTCTTCAAAAACAAAGAGCTTGTCGTGGTTGGCGGAGGCGACTCAGCAGTTGAAGAGGGAGTCTATCTTACCCGCTTTGCCTCAAAAGTGACGATTGTACACCGCCGAGATGAATTAAGAGCACAAAAAATTCTGCAGCAGCGTGCTTTTGATAATGAGAAAATTGATTTTCTCTGGAATAAAACTGTAAAAGAAATTCATGAGGACGGAGGAAAAGTCGGTAAGGTAACTCTAGTTGACACAAAAACGGGTGAAGAACAAGAATTTACCTGTGACGGTGTATTTGTTTATATCGGTATGCTTCCTCTATCCAAGCCGTTTGAAAATCTCGGCATCACCAATGCGGAAGGCTACATCGAGACAAATGAACGTATGGAAACAAAGGTTGATGGTATTTTTGCCGCAGGGGACATAAGAGAAAAATCGCTTCGCCAAATCGTCACCGCGACTGGTGACGGAAGTATCGCGGCGCAAAGCGTGCAGCATTACGTAGAGGAATTGAATGAGAAGCTGAAGGCTGTTAACTAACTTCAAATCGTTACGATGATTTAACGCCGTTGTAACAGGAGTGAAACAATTTTCAGTTATGATATGAATAGTAATTGACCCCCTTTTATTAAGTATAAATTGTGTGGCACGGAACCTGTTTCCGTGTCCTTTTTTTCGTTATTCCAGACGACGTATATTGCATGGTCGTTGAGTGCATTTGTTATAAAAGGTATAATAGAAATAGATGGATGAAGGATAGGTGACATTTTTTGCAAAGAGTGACCAATTGTTTACTTACATCAGAAGATAAAGCCCTTCTATTACAAAAGCCGCGTCGCGGATGGTGGGTAGCTCCTGGAGGAAAAATGGAAAGCGGGGAAACAGTTCGAGATTCCGTAATCAGAGAATATCGCGAAGAAACAGGCCTGTTTTTGACCAATCCAATTTTAAAGGGAGTCTTCACCTTTATCATTAAAAATGGGAATCAGGTTGTATCAGAATGGATGATGTTTTCTTTTGTCAGCGATTCGTATACAGGAAAAGCACTTCAAGAATCGGAAGAAGGTATTTTAAAATGGCATGGCTTAAAAGAGATAAAGAATTTGCCAATGGCCCCAGGAGATCTTCACATTCTTGATTATTTATTAAAAGGCAACGGCCTTTTGCATGGCAGTTTTACGTATACACCTGACTTTGAACTGCTTTCCTATCGTCTGGATCCGCAGGGGTAAGTAACAAAATAATTAGGCTAGGGGGAGAGCAGCATGGCTTCAAGTACATCTCACGAAATAGAGCTCGTAATTATTACCGGCATGTCAGGCGCCGGAAAAACGGTGGCTATTCAAAGCTTTGAGGATATGGGTTATTTTTGTGTCGATAACCTTCCTCCGTCCTTGCTTCCTAAATTTTTAGAGCTGATGAAGGAATCCAGCTCGAAAATGAGCAAGGTAGCCATCGTCATGGATCTTCGAGGACGCGAATTTTTCAAAACATTAATCGAAGCATTGGATGAAATGTCCGAAGTGACTTGGATAACACCACGAATTTTATTTTTGGATGCTAAAGATCAGATATTGGTGACAAGATATAAAGAAACAAGGCGTTCCCATCCACTCGCTGCAAGCGGGCTGCCTCTGGAAGGGATAGGTCTGGAACGAGAGCTGCTTGAGGAGCTGAAAGGCAGGTCGCAAATCATTTACGATACATCTCAAATGAAACCGAAAGAACTTCGAGAAAAAATCGTACAGCATTTTGCGACGAACCAGGGGCAAACCTTTACAGTCAATATCATGTCCTTCGGATTTAAATATGGGCTTCCGATTGATGCAGATTTGGTGTTCGATGTGAGATTTCTCCCCAACCCTTATTACATAGATTATTTGCGGCCAATGACAGGAAAAGATGAAGAAGTATCATCCTATGTCATGAAATGGAACGAAACTCAGAAATTCCTGGAAAAACTGACCGATCTTTTAACCTTTATGCTCCCTTTTTATAAAAGAGAAGGAAAAAGCCAGCTTGTAATAGCCATCGGCTGTACAGGAGGCCAGCACCGCTCAGTTACGCTTGCAGATCATCTTGGGAACGTTTTTAAAGAAGACTATTACACTTTCGTGTCTCATCGGGACATTGAAAAGAAAAGCAGGCGATAGATGTCTACGAAGCAAAAAATCGTTATTTTTGGCGGAGGTACTGGACTGTCTGTTCTGCTCAGGGGATTAAAAGAGAAACCGATCGATATTACTGCAATCGTCACCGTTGCTGATGACGGAGGGAGCTCGGGAAGGCTTCGCGATGAACTTCATATTCCGCCCCCTGGGGACGTTCGGAATGTGCTTGCTGCCTTATCTGATGTCGAGCCTCTCGTCGAGGATTTATTTCAGCATCGATTCAGCAAAGGCAACAATTTGGTAGGGCATTCTTTAGGAAACTTAATTTTAGCAGCGATGACAAACATTACAGGAGACTTTTTTCATGCGGTAACCGTAATGAGCAAGGTGCTTAATGTCCGCGGCAGAGTGCTGCCGGCTGCGAATACAAGTGTTGTGCTGCATGCTGAAATGGAGGATGGAAAGATTGTTTCTGGAGAATCTGCCATCCCGGCATACGGGAAAAAAATTAAAAAGGTCTTTCTGACCCCGGAAAAAATTGATCCGCTGCCGGAAGCAATTGAGGCGATCCGCGGGGCGGATTTAATCATCATAGGGCCGGGGAGCCTTTATACGAGTATTCTTCCAAATTTGCTCGTACCGAAGATCGGAGAAGAAATTTGCAAAGCACAAGCAAAGAAAGTATACATTTGCAATGTCATGACTCAGCCCGGGGAAACGTTGTACTACAGCGCAGCTGATCATGTAAAAGCGCTAAATGACCACATGAACAAGGATTTCATCGACACAATCATAGTGAATGATGAGGAAATAACGGAAGATTTTAGAGAAAAATATGCAAAAGAACTTGCCCAGCCTGTTCAATTTAATGCGGAAAAGCTAAAAGAGATGGGCTTAGAGGTTATTCAAGACCGGATTATTTCTTATGACAATAACGTCATAAGGCATGATACACACAAAATGGCTTCACTTCTGATAAAATTGGTAGAAAAATGATGATTCTGTAAAAAATACACGTGTTCACTTTTATGAATGGGGGTGGCATTATGTCATTTGCATCTGAGACAAAAAAAGAGTTAACGAACCTTGAGGTAAAGGATTGCTGTGCAAAAGCTGAACTCTCTGCCCTCATTCGTATGAATGGTTCAATGTCTTTTTCAAATAAAAAGCTGGCTGCTGATATTCAAACGGAAAACGCAGCGATTGCTAGAAGAATTTATACTTTAATTAAAATGCAATATGCGGTGCCCGTTGAGCTTCTTGTCAGAAAAAAAATGAGATTAAAAAAGAACAATGTGTATATCGTCAGGCTCACAGCAAATGTGAAGTCGATTTTAGAGGATTTAAAGATCCTTGGAGAGAATTTTATATTTGCAAGGAATATTTCTGAAGAGCTTGTAAAAAAGCGCTGCTGCAAAAGATCCTATATCAGGGGGGCTTTTCTCGCCGGAGGTTCAGTGAATAACCCGGAAACCTCTTCCTATCATTTGGAGATTTTTTCATTATATAAGGAGCACAATGATTCTCTCTGTGATTTAATGAATCTTTTTCATTTGAACAGCCGTACATTAGAGAGAAAAAAAGGATACATTACGTACTTAAAGGAGGCTGAAAAAATCACAGAGTTTTTGAATGTGATTGGTGCTCACAATTCTCTGCTCCGGTTTGAGGATGTTAGAATCGTCCGTGATATGAGGAATTCGGTCAACCGCCTCGTCAATTGTGAAACTGCCAATTTAAATAAGACAATTGGTGCATCACTCAGGCAGGTGGAAAACATAAAATATATTAATGAAAAAATAGGATTGGATGCACTGCCTGATAAGCTTAGTGAAATTGCCCGTCTCCGTATCGATTATCAAGAAGTTACGTTAAAGGAATTAGGGGAAATGGTATCTAGCGGCAAAATCAGCAAATCAGGCATTAACCATCGGCTGAGAAAGCTTGATGAAATTGCAGAGCAGTTAAGGCAAGGCCAATCCATTTCATTTAAATAAAGACAAACGAAAAAGAGGGGATTATATGCTTGAGCGTAAAATGGAAATAAAATTGAAAACTGGTTTGCAGGCAAGGCCAGCTGCATTGTTTGTCCAAGAAGCCAACCGCTATACTTCTGATATTTATTTGGAGAAGGATGGGAAAAAAGTAAATGCAAAGAGCATCATGGGCCTAATGAGCCTGGCTGTAGGCTCAGGCGCTATGATTACACTCATTACAAATGGGACAGATGAACAAGAGGCCCTAGATGCATTGTCCGATTTTGTACAGAATGAGAGCTAGGGAGATCAGATTGGATCCCTTCCTGTCAAACCAGGCAGGATAGGGAAGCATTGGGGTAAAATCTCGAAAAAAACGTAAACGCTTTAATAGATATTGAAACAAATGGAAGCCTTAGCCGAAGCATTGGATTTTGAAAAAGACGAAGGAGGTTTTTTTATGCCCGAGTATATGATTGGAGTAGATATCGGAACAACTAGCACAAAGGCCGTTCTTTTCACAGAAGACGGGAATATGGTCGACAAAGCAAACATTGGTTACCCTTTAATAACTAAAGTTCCTACTGCTGCCGAACAAGACCCCGAGGAAATATTCCGGGCAGTTCTCGATGTCATTAAAGAGCTAATGACGAAAAACAAGCTGATGCAGGAGCAAATCCTGTTTGTGTCTTTCAGTTCTGCCATGCATAGCTTGATAGCTATTGATGAAAAAGGGAAGCCGCTCTCGCCGTGCATTACGTGGGCTGACAATCGCAGCACGAAGTGGGCAAAGGAAATCAAAAATAACCTGAATGGCCATGAGATTTACATGCGGACTGGCACCCCGATTCATCCGATGTCGCCGCTTAGTAAAATTCTCTGGATATATAAAGAAGACCAAGACCTTTTTGCCAGCACACATAAATTTATCGGCATCAAGGAATATGTTTTTAGCAAATTGTTTAACCGATACGTTGTGGACCATTCGCTTGCTTCGGCAACCGGCTTAATGAATTTAGAAGAGCTTGATTGGGATAAAGAGGCACTTGAGGTTGCCCATATCACACCGGATCATCTGTCAGAAATCGTTCCTACGACGTTTTCACTCCAAGGAATTGTTCCGGAATTTGCCCAAGAGATGGGGCTCTCAGAATCAACTTCATTTATCATTGGAGCGAGTGACGGGGTCTTATCCAATTTAGGTGTAGGCGCAATCGGAGAAGGAGTTGTCGGCTTGACAATCGGCACGAGTGGAGCGATCCGTACGGTCGTGGATAAACCTGTCGCAGATCCGAAGGGAAGAATCTTTTGTTATGCGTTAACGGAAAAGCATTGGGTAATCGGGGGACCGGTCAATAACGGAGGAATTATCTTCAGATGGATACGCGATGAATTTTCCGCTTCAGAGGTTGAAACTGCTAAACGTCTCGGATTAGACTCCTATGAAGTATTAAGCAGAATCGCTGAAACCATCAAGCCGGGATCTGATGGATTAATTTTTCACCCGTACCTGGCAGGAGAAAGGGCGCCTCTGTGGAATGCGGACGCGCGAGGATCATTCTTCGGTCTTGCAATCCACCATAAAAAGGAACATCTGATTCGGGCAGCGCTTGAAGGTGTGCTGTACAATTTGTATACCGTGCTGCTTGCACTAAAAGAAATTACAGGGACGCCAAAGGAGATCAACGCGACTGGCGGCTTTGCGAGATCAGCTTTATGGCGGCAGATGCTGGCTGATATTTTTGATCAGAATGTCATCGTCCCTGAAAGTTTTGAAAGCTCTTGCTTAGGTGCTGTTGTCCTAGGAATGTATGCAACTGGAAAAACAGAATCGTTAGATATCGTAAAAACGATGGTCGGTACAACTCACACCCACGAGCCGATTAAAGAGCACGTAGAAGTTTATCAAAAGCTTTTGCCTATCTATATCAGGCTCTCCAGAAAGCTGGAAGAAGATTATCAAAGCATAGCCGACTTTCAAAAAAGCCAGCTTACAGAATAAACGCTTGACCCCGCTTTTGTTGTGCGGGGCTTTTTTACGCAATTTTAAGAAAATGTTAAGCTTTTCAACGAATTTCCAATGATACACTAAGAATGGAAAGAGAGTGAAACCTTCTCTCGTTATATCCGTAAAAAATAGAGACAACGTTTTTAGTAGGAGGATTTTGGTATGAGTGAAATGAAAATGGAAGCAGGAAAAAAACCGTCATTGTTAGGATTATTCACTAATCCGACGGAGCAGTTTGAGAGATTAAGAGAAAAACCGATTGTTGCCATTCCGATGGTTATTGTTTTTCTCATGATGTTGGCAGGGACTGTTCTAACCCTGGCAGGGATGGATTTTGCTGCTGAAATGCAAAAATATGGCGGCACGGTTGGTGATCAGAAGACCTTTGAGACGATAACCTGGATTATCGGCATTATCGGCATCATTTTTACTTTTTTAGGCTCAATATTTCTTGGAGCTCTGATCTTATGGGTATGTGCCAAAATTGCAGGCAGTAGTGTTAAATATAAACAAATGCTTTCTATGGCTTCGTTTACTTTATTTATTTCTAACATCGGAATGGTGATTCATGGATTGGTTGTATTTTTTACCGATGTTAATT
The DNA here is from genome assembly GCF_017832095.1 of Bacillus capparidis. Lineage (NCBI taxonomy): Bacteria > Bacillati > Bacillota > Bacilli > Caryophanales > Bacillaceae > Bacillus > Bacillus capparidis. Next base: position 315,364 of record NZ_JAFDST010000002.1, on the reverse strand, counting down.
CAACAATGGCCGTAACTTCTCTGAAAAGCATAATACCTGCAGAGGAGCCGGTGGCATCTATTCTCGCACCATTTGAAGTTTTCAGTATTTGGAGCTATATTCTTTTGGCTATCGGCTTTCAAAAAGTTGCGGGCCTATCGAAAAAAGCTTCTTGGACAATTACGATCATTATCTTTGCAATTATGCTTATAATCTCCTTTTTGGGAGGCGTATTTGCTTCGTTTTCACAATCATTTGAAGGGAACGTGTAAAATTGAAAAAACTATGGATAGGTATCGGAATTGTTGTAATTATTGCTATTTTTATTGGAGTAAATGTTTTCAGAACGGTCCAGACAAGCGGAACAAGCCGCGAAGTACAAGTGGTTTCCCTGGAAGAAAAAGAGATTTCTTCAACTGTGATGGTTCCCGGCACTCTTGGTTTCTCACAAGAACAAAATGTTTTTTATGAGGCGGATAAAGGAGAAGTTCAACAAATCCTCGTAAAAGAAGGCGATGCGGTAAAAAAAGGGACTCCGCTTCTTCGCTACACCAATGAGCAGCTTGAGCTCGAAAAGGAACAAAACGCGTTAACCATTGAATCGAAGGAGCTGCAGATTGATCAATTCGAGCAAAAAAGAGAAGATCTTGAGCAAAAAGAGAAGGACTTAACAAAACAGCTGGGGGAAAAGGAAGCTAAAAGTCAAATCGATCCCGAAAGAGAGCAGCTGGATATGGATGAAAAGCTGGCTGATTTGGAAATTAGGCAAAATATGATCCAAAAAGAAACGATAGAGAAGCAACTGGATGCACTTGTAGTGAAAAGCGAGGCAGACGGTACAGTCATCTCCGTGGATAAAGAAGCGGCTTCCAAAAAAACTGAAATTCAGGAGCCGATTATTCATATCGGAAATACGAAGAATCTAATCGTTGAAGGCGTTCTGTCAGAATACGATACGTTGAAAGTAAAAAAGGAGCAGCCAGTCAAATTAACCTCTGACGTCATCCAAGGTCAGGAATGGAAAGGAAAAGTCACAGCAGTGGGGCTCGTTCCTAACACTCAAGGTAATGAAGGAGGTGCCCAAGCTGGCGGAGAGCAAGCTGTCCAATATCCGCTTGAGGTTAAATTTGATGGAAAACTGCCAAATGCGAAAACCGGATTTAAATTTATTATGGAAATTGAAACAGATAAGCGGAAAGCGGCAACCCTTCCGGCTGAAGCGATTAAGAAAGATGGGGACCAAAGCTATGTGTTCATTGTTGAGGATGGAAAAGCGAAGCGAGTAGATATAAAAGTAGGAGAATCAGCTGATGAAAGCATTGAGATCATAGAAGGCCTGTCCGCAGACAACCAAGTCATATTATCCCCCGCCGCTGATTTGCAAAGCGGAACGGAAGTGAGCATCTGATGATCGAATTAAATCAAGTAATAAAGAGCTATTCGATTGGAAAAGAAACGATTGATATTTTAAAGGATATCAATATGCTTATTAAAAAAGGGGAATACGCGGCGATAATGGGACCATCTGGTTCCGGGAAATCAACCATTATGAATATTATCGGCTGCTTGGACAGACCGACGAAGGGCAGTTATAAATTGGAAGGCAACGATATATCCGCTTATAATGATAAGCAGCTTGCTGAAGTAAGAAATCAGTCGATCGGATTTGTCTTTCAGCAATTTCAGCTTTTGCCGAGACTAAACGCCAAAAAAAATGTTGAGCTGCCGATGATATACGGGGGGATTTCGAAAAAAGAACGAGAAGAGCGGGCTGAGAACGCACTTGAAAAAGTAGGGCTGAAGGATCGAATGAAACATATGCCCAATGAACTTTCTGGGGGGCAAAAGCAAAGAGTTGCTATTGCGAGAGCGATCGTGAATGAGCCTAAGCTGATTTTGGCGGATGAGCCTACCGGCGCCTTGGATACAAAAACGAGCTTTTCGATTATGGAGCAATTTACCGCATTGAACGAAGAGGGAACGACCATTATTCTCGTTACCCATGAGAAGGAAATCGCAGATTATACAAATCGAATCATTACGGTTCGGGACGGGGAGATAGTGGACAGCGACAAAGAGCAAAGGAGCGTGAAGGCATGAGCTTAGTGGAAAACCTGAGAATGGCTTTAAGCTCGCTGTTTGCTCACAAAATGCGCTCCATTCTCACGATGCTTGGTATTATTATCGGAGTTGGCTCAGTTATCGTCGTCGTGGCAATCGGACAGGGTGGCGAGCAAATGCTAAAACAGCAAATTTCTGGACCAGGCAATACGGTTGAGTTAATGTATCAGCCAAGTGAAGAAGAGCTTGCTTCTGATCCGAATGCGTATATGAATGCCAGTTTCACCGATGAAGATATCCGCAGGTTAAGGGAGCTTGATGGGGTCGAACAAATCGTAACGTCATCCAGCGAATCCATGTCTGTCAAATTCAAGGAAGAACAAATCGATGCAAATGTTACCGGCATTAATGAAGGATACATCGAAGTTAATTCTCTTGCCATTGCAGAAGGCCGGGAATTTTCCGAAGGAGACTTTCTATCTGGAAAGCGGGTCGGCATCATTTCGCAAACGATGGCAGAAGAGCTTTTCAAAGGAAAAGCACCAATCGGAGAAATTGTGTGGGCAAACGGACAGCCGGTTGAAATTATCGGAACTTTGGAGGAATCGACCGGACTTTTTGCATTTGGCATGAATGAAATTTACGTTCCTTTCCCTATGATGCGTGCTGCATATGGCACGAATGATTACAGCAGTGTTTCGCTTCAGGCAGCATCAACGGACGAGTTAAAGGATGTTGGAGATCGTGCGGCTCAGCTGATGAATGATGTTCATGACACAGAAGACTCATACTCCGTTTTTAATATGGAAGAGATTGCAGCGGGAATTGGTCAAATTACGTCCATTATGACCGCAATCATCGGCTCCATTGCGGGAATTTCATTAGTAGTCGGAGGAATCGGCGTCATGAATATTATGCTCGTCTCTGTAACAGAAAGAACGAGAGAAATCGGAATCAGAAAAGCAATGGGCGCCACACGGGGACAAATCTTGACCCAATTTTTGATTGAATCTGTCGTCCTTACACTATTCGGAGGCCTTATTGGAATCGGTCTGGGATACGGAGGAGCCTCACTTGTATCCTTATTTGCAGGATGGCCGTCCTTAATATCCTGGCAGGTTGTCGCCGGAGGGGTTCTGTTCAGTATGGTTATTGGTGTCATATTTGGTATACTTCCTGCCAATAAAGCAGCACGTTTGGATCCAATCGATTCACTTCGATACGAATAATTACGCAAGGGAAGCACTGAAGATTCAGTGCTTTCTTTTTTATGGGTGATTTTGGAATTGTATTGGGTAGGGGTTATTATGAAGGACAAAAAGGAGAAAAAGAGCCAGAGAAAAGTCCTTCAAGGGGACTATGAAGGACAAAAAAGAGAAAAAGAGCCAGAGAAAAGTCCTTCAAGGGGACTATGAAGGACAAAAAAGAGGAAAAAAGCCAGAGAAAAGTCCGTCATGCAGGTGATGAAGGACAAAAAGGAGAAAAAGAGCCAGAGAAAAGTCCGTCATGCAGGTGATTAAGGACAAAAAAGAGGAAAAAAGCCAGAGAAAAGTCCGTCATGCAGGTAATGAAGGACAAAAAGGAGAAAAAGAGCCAGAGAAAAGTCCGTCATGCAGGTGATGAAGGACAAAAAGGAGAAAAAGAGCCAGAGAAAAGTCCTTCATGTGGTTTCTGAAGGACAAAAAAGAGGAAAAGAGCCAGCAAAGGTTCTGAAGTAAAATGCGTTATGGTACATCTCAATGTCTTTGGACGTTTCATTTTTTGTAAATCGCTTTCAAAGACGATAATTTTATTTATTCGGTTTTGCAACTTTTACATCATCAAATCGTCTTTACTATGAGTCACATATAGATGGGAGATACATGTGATGAAGAAAAGGGAAAGCCCATTTGAAGTGATAGAGGATATTTACAATAAACACTATCAGTATCTTCTAAACTTTTTGTTAAGCTTCACATCGGATAAACAATTGGCTGAGGATATCATTCAAGAGGTATTTTCAAAAATGCTGCTGCAGCCTGAGAAAGTCCTGCTTATCAATAATTTTAAAAGTTTTTTAGTAAGGAGCGCAAAGAATCGGCTGATTGATCACTTTCGGAAGAAAAAACCCTCCTTGTTTAAAGACGACCAGGAAATTGAAAATTTGATGGTCGATCAGTACTCAACGAATCAATTTGTTGAATTCAGTGAAATTAATGAAATTCTTTTAAAGCTGCCTTCCAAGTACAGCTTTGTCATTATCGCAAGAGATTATCACGGGTACAGCTATCAAGAAATTTCTGACTTTCTCGATATTTCGTTAGTAAACGTAAAATCACGAATATTCAGAGCGAGAAAGCTTTTTTTGAAATACTATCATGAGGTGAATAAAGGTGGCTAGATTTGAAGATATTCATATTTTATGCCAGGAATTAATTCCGATTTATAACGAATTGGAAGAAGACGCAAAGCGGGTCATTGAAAAACATGCGGAGGAATGTGAAAGCTGCAAAGAGCAGCTGGAGTCTGTAGGGAATATTGAAATCACTCCAAAAGAAATGAATCATAATCAAGCCCCAATGAAGCGATTTAAGAAGCTTTTCTTATTTAAACGAGTGAATACATTACTCATGTTCTTTATACGAGTCATTGTCCTCGGGCTGATTGCGTTTGATTTCTCCCAGCACTTTTCTGCTGATGTTCCTTACGGGATTCAATTTGAAGGCCTTCGTGCAAGCCTGGTTTTATTTTATATCCCGCTCGCCTTTGTATTATTAATGTTTACGTGGTTTTTAAAGAATATGAAATTGTTATTGATGTCGTTGCTTGTCGATCTTTTGGTCATTTACTTTTTTGACGATCTGATCCGGTTAATTGTCTAATAAGGGGAGGGAGATCAAATATGAGAAAATGGTTATTTTTAAATTATACTTTGCTCGTAGTTTGTCTCTATTTATACTTTGCGACTGGTTTCGGAGCTGCATTATTCGGCATCGTTATTTTCCTGGTTTGGCCGGTCATTCACGGCGGGAAAACAATATTACATTTAATAAAGAAGCCCTCTCTCAAAAGAAAGGGCTCCTGAAAAACTTATTTTAGATCATTGACTTCCCAAGCGAAATCAGGAACCAATACATCGACATCTTGGTTTTTAACGAGTGATTTCGCATACTCTTTTGATACATCAGCGAAGAAAACTGATTTTTCCTTTTCAAGGTTGGCCAGCTGATCTTTATTTACTGTTCCAACTAAACTTGTAAAGCCAGAAAATTTAACGCCGCGACCTTTGGTAACGTTATCATATTGTGCTTTAGAAAATAGTTCTTTTTTGTCTGGAGTTCCGCCAATTGTTGTCCATTCACCTTTTTTGTCAGTAGATTTAATTTCATAGGAATCTACTGCAATATCGTATTTCTTTATTAACTTTTCAACTTCTTTAACAGATAACGATTTGTTGAAAGTTAACACGACTTCAATGTTTTCCTTATCGATTTGTTTAAGTAATTCTTTTTGCTGGTTTTTATACTTGCTGAAGTCTGCTTTCGATGCTACGTTTGGCTGCACGTATACATCTGCCGTTTTACTGTCCGCTTCTTTGACTTTCGCAATTTTCAAACCATTATTCGAGTAAAGGACGTCTTCTTTTGCAGATGGGGCTGATGCAACCGGACTTTTTTCCTTAACACTGTTTGCGGAATAAAGCCCGCTCCAACCTCTATTTGTGATTTTATCGTAGTGCCAAGCTTCCATTTCTCCGGCGATAGGATTATATAAGGATCTTTGAACAATAAAATCAAAGTTTCCGGAACTTGAAAGCCACCAAGAAGATTGAAATCCATACCCGGTGTATGCACTGATCGATTGTTTCCATCCATCAGCTTCGATATAGGCTTCTGCTTCTTCTGACCAGCCATTGCCGTTGTCGTCATCACGATCGTATCCAGGGTCCGGCAGGTTCGTCCAATACCAGCCAGTATGGCCGTTGTGATCCCTTGTATGGTTGATCTCAAATGTCAGATAGTACATAGAGTTATGGGAACTTGCAGCCGAGCTACTGAATTTTACATTTGTAAATGAACCGGTAATCTCGTTGTTCCATTTGAACCCGCTGGCAGACCATGTATAAGGAGACCAGCCGAACGAAGCTCCATTTGTATAATTAGTGTCTCTTGCATAACTCGTATTCGGAAATGCCAAGGTAGCGGCTAAACCGAGAGAAGCAGCCAACATCGCTAATTTTTTCTTTTTCACTTTCATTCCTCCTGCTTAATTTTTTTTGGTGAAGCTTTATTTCAGGTTTTTCGACTTTCTCCTCCTTCCTTTTCGTAAATTCGTTGATTGAAGATTACTTCATCTATTTCATATAAGAATTACAATTTCGTTTTTTTTAGGAAGTCTTTCAAGAGAGAATTTACGAATTCTTTTACGAGTAATAAAATGAAGGGTTACTCGAATACCTGTTAATTCAATTTGTCGAACCAAGTTTCCTTGAACACAACGAACTGTTTTTATTTACAGAAAAAATACATGATACAGAACTATATTAATGTTGACAACCTTTTTCATAGATGGAAAGGCATAATAAAAAATGGGTCTTTTTGACGAAAATTGAATGAAATAGGAGAACGGTTTTGTAAGAAAATATCCCAGTATGAAAGGGAAATAGAGGTTCTTTGCTTGCATTTCTTTTTGAATTGAATTAAATCCGTCATCTTTAGTTCTTATTAACTATTTTTATAAATTTTGGGAACAATCAGAAAGATTAAGATGCAATAATTTGGTGCATTTTCATTTATGGAAGAACCTATGGATGAATGAAGGGTCGCCAGAATAAGAGGAAGATCGCCGGAATAAGTGAAGGATCACCAGAATATGAAAAGGATCGCCAGAAAATGAGGAAGATCGCCGAAATATCGAAAAATTGTCGGAAAATCATTTCGGTTGCCGGAATATCAGAAAGATCACCGGAAAAAGAAGAATCACTGAAATCATGAAGAAGATCGCCTGATTTCTCCCATAAATCGCCGATGAAGCGATTCAATGTCATCTAACCTGTATCGGGCTACAAAAAAAGAGCCTGCACATGCTAGGCTCTTTGCTTTCAAACGAGTTAAGCTCTTTCTTCAAACAAACGGCTGATCTCGACGATGACTTGGACAGCTTTAATCATATTTTCTACAGAAATAAATTCAAATTTGCCGTGAAAGTTTTCTCCGCCGGTAAAGATGTTCGGAGTTGGGAGCCCCATATATGATAACTGGGATCCATCCGTTCCTCCCCTGATCGGAGAAACTTTTGGTTCGATATCAAGTTTCTTCATCGCATCGGAGGCAATATGAACGATTTCCTTGACGGGTTCAATTTTATCCTTCATGTTGTAGTACTGATCGTTTAGCTCCAGCCTAACGCTTTCTTCACCGTATGTTTGCTTTAGCTCCTCAGTGATTTGCTGAACCTTTGCTTTTCTCGCTAGAAATTGTTCTTTATCGTGATCTCGGATAATATAGGAAAGCTTTGTTTCTTCAACTGTTCCTTGAAATGAGATTAAATGGTAGAAGCCTTCGTAACCTTCCGTATGTTCAGGAGCCTCTTTAGGAGGGAGCTTTGCCTGAAATTCCACGGCGATTTTCATCGAATTGACCATTTTGTTTTTTGCCGTGCCGGGATGAACGCTGTTACCTTTAAAGGACAGCTTTGCTGAGGCAGCATTAAAGCTTTCGTATTCCAATTCGCCAAGCGGACCGCCATCAACGGTGTAAGCGTAGGAAGCATTAAATTTCTTTACATCGAACTTGTGCGGCCCTCTGCCTATTTCTTCATCTGGAGTAAAGGCGACTCTGATTTTTCCGTGCTTGATTTCCGGATGCTCAATCAAGTAGGCCATTGCCGTCATAATTTCAGCAATTCCGGCTTTGTTGTCAGCCCCAAGCAAAGTGGTTCCGTCTGTTGTAATCAGCGTGTGTCCTTTATACGAAGGAAGATTCGGAAACAGCTCTTTTGTCATTACAACATTTTCGTTTAAAACGATATCATTGCCATCGTAATTGTCTATCACTTGAGGATTGACGTTTTTACCGGTGAAGTCAGTCGCTGTATCGACGTGGGCTAAAAATCCGATGACAGGCACATCCTTATCCGTATTTGACGGTAAAGTAGCCATCACGTAGCCGTTTGCATCAATTGTTACCTCTTCCATTCCAATAGATTTTAGTTCTTTAACGAGCATATTGCCTAGTGTCAGCTGGCCGGGTGTGCTCGGGCAAGTAATATTATCTTCATTAGACTGGGTGTCTACTTTTACATATGTAGTAAATCGATTGATTATCTCTTTTTTCATAGGTTCATCTCCACTCTAGATACGAATACAACCATTTTATCACACCCTTTCTTTTTTTCAGAAGAAATAGACAATACATATAGGAAAATGGTAAGATGTCTGTATTAATTGAATATGATATGAGTGAAGGTATGCATTGTTTTGCATTGTATTTAAAAGGGAAGACTGGTGAAATTCCAGCACGGACCCGCCACTGTAAGTGAGGAGATATCTAGCAAGAGCCACTGTGAAAAACGGGAAGGCGCTAGACATTGTTAATTCACAAGTCAGGAGACCTGCCTTCAATTGAAAGCCAAATTTCCTACGGGTGTTAGGGAGGTGTAGTGACAATAGAATCAGTGTAAGCACTGTTTGCAATAAAGCACGCCCTTTTTTATGGGTGTTTTTTTGTGGTTATCCCGCATTAACGGGCAGTAAGAAATGGTGGGGGATTAACTGCCCGTAAAAGCTAGGGTTGGCTTCATCTAACAATCAGTGGGGGATGTAATGTACGAAGGTAATTACTCAGGCGTCCTGTTGCAACGCCTCCACTAGCATATCCTATGCGTCGAAACCCCCACCGATTAAAGATTCACTTTATATAGAAAAATTAGGGAGAAGAAGTAAATGAAAATAAATAAAATAATTGCTTTATGGCTGGCTGTCCTGGTTGCAGCGACATCATTTTTTACATACATACCTCAAGCATTTGCACAGGAAAACACAGCGACACTGGCCGTAATTGGAGATTCAGAAAAAGGAATTATCGTATGTCCGAAATCGATTGAAATTTCTGAAGGGGAAACAGCATACAGTCTACTCTCTAAGGAGCTTGGAGATAAAGTTGAGGTTTCCAAATTTGGATCTTTTGAATATGTTAGCGGAATTGATGGACTTCGTGAACTGGATCACGGCGAACAAAGCGGCTGGCTCTATGAAACGAACGGTGAATCACCAACGGTTGGAGCGAATCAGTACGAGGTAAAAGAAGGAGATGTCATTGCTTATCGTTATTCCCTTAATTGGGGAGAGGATCTAAAGGAGAAAACCCTTGAAGAAAGCATCAAAGCGCTTGGCGGATGTGAACAAGCCCAGCCAGATCCTTCTAATCCTGGTGAAGATCCGGTAGAACAGCCAACTGACCCTTCAGTTCCTGAGGACACAGAACAGCCGCCTACTTATCAAATCACAGGTGAGATCAAGCAAACCGTTGACCACATCTTAAAGAAGAAGGAATGGAGTGACTGGGAGCTATTTGCTGTGGCCAGGTCAGGCAACAAGATTCCTGATTCGGTTAAGAAAAAGCATATAGAAAAAACGACAGAATACGTAACGTCTAAAGATAAAAATGGAAGGTTGTTCGGCACAGATCTTGAGCGAGCGATTTTTACTGTACTTTCCCTCGAGCAAGATCCGACGAATTTTGCCGGGAAGAATTTGATTCGCATGCTTTATACAGATGAAAAGAATCGAATCGGTTCGATTAATACAGTCATTTATGGGTTGCTTGCTATCGACAGCAAAACCTATCAACTGCCAGAAAACGCAAAATGGACGCGGGAAAAGTTCATCGACAATATTTTAAATAAGCAGCATAATGATGGAGGATGGGCACTTTCAACCATTGATGCACAAAGCGAGCCGGATCTGACAGGAATGGCGATGACGGCGCTTGCTCCATACAAAGATAAAAATGAAAAAGTGAAAACGGCTCTTGCAAAAGCCGGAGATTTCTTAAGCAGCACGCAAACTGATAAAGGTGGATATGCTAGTCTCGGCCAGGAAAACAGCATCAGCGCAGCACAGGCATTAATCGGAATTGTACTTTCCGGTGATGATCCAACTAGCGAGAAGTACACAAAAAACGGTAACAATGTGATTGATGCCATTTTAAGCTATCGCACAGGAAACGGATTTAAATGGATAGATTCCGAAAACGGAGTAAATGATATGGCTACTGAACAGGTTTTGAATTCGCTCATTCAGTATCAATCCGTGCAGGATGGCAAAGGAAGCATCTATGTTTGGACGAAGGAACAAACTCCGTCAGAAACTAAGCCAACACCTGCTCCTGATAAGGATTCGGATCAAGAGCAGACTCCGAAACCAGAACAAGATCCGAAACCAGAACAAGATCCGAAACCAGAACAAGATCCGAAACCAGAGCCGGAGCAGCAGCCAACTGATAGCAGCCAGAAGCCGGCAGCCGATAATCAAAATAAATCTCAAGCACCTGCTGACGATTCGCAAAATAAAGAAAAAGCAGCGGATTCTACCGAAGGACACAAGCTGCCGAATACGTCACTTTATGGCTGGGATTTGGTTGTTTGGTTTGGTTCCGGACTACTGCTAGCTTTACTTGGATTTATTATCTATAGAAAAACATTACACGTATAATATGTACATACCGGATTGGGCGATATGGGTCTAATCCGGTATGCTATGAGAAAGGAGATTACTCAATGCAGAGATGGAAATTTGTTGTCGGTCTTTTGTTAGCAACAGCTTTTGCCATTTCAGGGTGCGGGCAGTCATCAAATGAACAACCATCCAACTCTCAAACGATTGCATCTCATAAATCTGAAGCAGCCGAGGAAAAATCCTCCGATCATGTAGAATCCGAACCCAAAGACGAAAAGACAAAGCCATCTGGCAATGACGATACACAGAATAAAACGGAGAAACAAAAACAGCCAGATCAAGCTGAAAAGAAAAATGATCCTGCACCTAACAAAAAAACTACTAATGATTCTCAGGAGCAGAAGAAAGCACCGGATGAAAATTCAGGTGAAACGAAAAAGCAGGAAAGCAAGGCAAGCGAGCAAAAAGAAAACAAATCAGATAAAACTAGCAAACCGGATTCTCCGCCAAAAGAAGAAGCAAAATCAACGCCATCGAAGCCTGCTGAAGAAAATAAAAAAACAGAAACGAAACCTCAAGCACCAAAGAAAGAGATAGATCAGGCCCAAATTATGATTCAAGGTGACAACGATATGGGAAGTATTCTCGGTGCAACCAATGTCGACTTGAAAAATGGCGATACGGTTTACGATGTCTTGTTTAAAATTACAAAAGAAAAACATATCCAGCTGGAAACGAGCGGATCCGGAGCAGGCCTCTACGTAAAAGGTATCAATAATTTATATGAGTTTGACCGTGGTGATCTGAGCGGCTGGGTATTTAAAGTGAATGGAAAAAAAGCAACGAAAAGTGCCGGCGAATTTGCCGTAAAAAAGGGTGACAGGATCGAATGGCTCTATTCCGAAAATATGGGGAAAGACGTTTGAGCCGAAGGAAAGCAGAATCGGAATTTTCGACCATGCATCCTTTGGTTCTTTTCGTTTATTATGTTTCGGTCATTATCCTGTCAATGGTTTTGCTGCATCCGACTTTTTTGCTTTGCTCCGTAATTCTCCTTATTTTGCTGAATGTAATGCACGGGATTGATCGGTCACTAAAAAAATTAATTGCGGGCTCGCTTATTCTTGCGTTTATAATTGCTGCAGCGAATCCATTATTATCTCACAGAGGCGCGACAATATTGTTTTATTTAAGAAATAATCCGATTACGCTTGAAGCCATCACGTATGGTTACACGTTAGGACTGTCTTTTTTGACGATTGCATTTGCATTTGCTTCTTATCATCACATTGTGACCAGCCACAAATTTCTCTATCTGTTTCAGAGAATATCTCCAAAAGCAGCCATCCTTATGATGATTACGATCCGTTTTGTGCCTTTGTTTTTTCAGCGTCTCAAGCAAATTACAATGGTGCAAAAAACAAAAGGAGTCGATGTCGCCGGGGGGTCTCTCCGTACTCGGGCGAAAAATGGGATGAAGCTTGTTACACTGCTACTCGTTTTTTCTTTGGAAGAGGCATTGCAGACAGCGGACAGCATGCAGGCGCGTGGATTTGGAGCAGCAAAAAGAACAACCTTCGAGCGATATCGTTTTACCATGAGGGATGGTTTGCTTATGTGCATGATTGGATTGGCATTATTAACCTGCCTGATTGGCTCTTTTTATGGATACGGCGTTCTTTCTATTTACCCGACAGTTGCCTCGCTCGGAATAAATGGGGTAGAAATCTTTATCCTAATCATATATCTTTTGCTTATTTCATTACCAATTCTCATCGAAGGAAGGGAGCGAGTTTGGTGGCGCATGCAGAAATCATAGACCTTTCATTTACTTACCCGGATGAGTCGGAAAAAGCATTGCGTTCTGTTTCCGTACGTCTTGAAGAAGGCGAGTTTGTCGTGGTTAGCGGACCGTCCGGCTGCGGCAAATCAACCCTTCTAAAGCATTTTAAACAAGAGGTGCTTCCTGTTGGCGATCGTGAGGGAAGCATTTTTTATCAAGGAATAGCGATTCATGAATTGGATAAAGTGACCTCTGCCCGTGAAATCGGGATGGTTTTTCAAAATCCGGAAAATCAGATCGTGATGGAAACAGTGATTCAAGAAATTGCTTTTTCGCTTGAAAACATCGGATTTCCTTCAGAAGACATAAAGAAAAAAATTGCTGAGCTTGTACGTTTTCTAGGGATTGAATATATGCTTCATCAGTCGGTACATACCTTGTCCGGCGGCCAAAAACAGCTCGTTAATTTAGCGTCGGTTCTCGCATTGCAGCCCAAGCTTTTGCTGTTGGATGAACCGACAGCCCAGTTAGACCCAGTGGCAGCAAAGGAATTTTTGGAGTTATTGAAACGAATTCATGAGGAGCTCGGCGTGACGATCGTTGTTGTCGAGCATTGTCTCGATGAGCTTCTTCCTTTGGCAGAACGGCTTATCTTTATGGAAAAAGGAACGATTCTTTACAACGATTCCCCCAGAAGTGTCATCGTTGATTTATGGAAAGATGCAGCGTATCGTTCCTACATCCCAGATATTCCAAGGCTATTTCTGGAAAGTGAAAGCAATACTGTTCCTTTTTCTGTGAAAGAAGGTATGAAACACATAAATGATCGTTTGCCGCTTCATGGTTCCACTGAAAAAAAGCAGCATCATGAGGGAAAGCCACTCATAAAAGGAACAGGCCTCACTTTTCGATATGAAAGGACGAGCGAAACGGTGCTCTCTCAACTTGATATAGCCGTTCACTCAGGGGACTGCATGGCTCTGGTTGGTGCGAACGGGTCGGGAAAGTCGACGCTTCTCACTATTCTTGCGGGGTTACATAAACCTAGAAAAGGGAAGGTTGTTTTTCAAAATCAGCGGATTGAAAAATGGACGCAGAAAAAAAGATATATGAAAATTGGTTACGTCAGCCAGCAGCCTGCTTATCATTTTACGTATGATGAGGTTGAACTGGAGCTGTATGAACGATGCCGGCAGTTCGCTGAACTAAACCCGAAGCCATTGGCTGATAAGCTAATGGACGATTTTCAATTAGGCCATATCAAACATCGTCATCCATTGGATATAAGCGAAGGGGAAAAACAGATTTTCGCCATCATTCTTGCTCTCCTTTCTCAGCCTGAACTGCTTTTGCTAGATGAACCGACAAAGGGGCTCGATCCAGAAAAGAAGGAACAGCTTGGTTGCCTATTTCAAAAGCTTCAGCATGAAGGAGCTGCCATCATGCTTGCCACGCATGATATCGAGTTTGCTGCAAAGTATGCGAATCGTTGTGCTATGCTGTTTGATGGTGAAATTGTGTCGGAAAACGATCCTGCTGGATTTTTTTCAAGTAATTATTTTTATACGACAGGCGTGAACAGACTTGTTCGTAAAAAACAACCCTATGCTTTAACGTGGGAGGACGTGAACATGTTATGTCAAAACGATCAAACATTGCGAATGTAGCGGCTGTCTCATTTTTTGTTTTGATGCTGGCAGGAATGACTTGGATGTCTGACAGACACTATATGTGGTTTAGCTTTCTAATGCTCGCAGCGGTCATGCTTCCGTTATATATTCGTTTTGAAAAACGGGCATTTACTTCCCGGGAAATTGTTTTGCTCGCCGTGCTCGCTGTCATTGCCGCAGTAAGTCGCATCCCCTTTACACCTTTACCTGGCGTGCAGCCCGTTTCATTTGTCATAATCATGACGGCAATCGTTTTTGGAAAAGAATCAGGCTTTATGGTTGGCGCTACAGCAGCCGTCGTATCGAATTTCTTTCTCGGGCAAGGCCCTTGGACCCCATGGCAAATGTTCGCATGGGGAATGGTTGGTTTTACAGCAGGACTATTAAAAGATACACGATTGATGAAAAAAATATGGGGACAGCTTATTTTTGGCTTCATTGCTGCATTTTTGTTTGGCTGGATTATGAATCTTTGGTTTGTGGTCGGATTCTTGAGTGAGCTGAATCTGGAATCTGTGATTGCCGCTTATGCAGCAAGCTTTCCTTTTGATTTTGCCCATGCCCTTTCCAATGTCTTTTTTATCGCCGTTATGGGAAAGCAGTGGAAGAAAATTTTGGAACGATTCAAACGGAAGTATGGCTTGCTTAAAGTGTCTTGATCCTTCCCTTTGTATCCGACAAAAAAGGAAGAGCGGTCTAATAACTACCAACATAATCAAGAAGATCTTTGTAAAAATTAATACCGACAGCGCAAAATCATGAAGGAAGTGATTGAAGTTGAATAATTTTCAATGGATCAATACTCTTTTAAATAGAGGAAATTCCAGAAAAAGAAACAATGGAATGATGCTGTGGGTGTCTGTGTTAGGATTAGTCAGTGCCGTATTTTTTGGCTTACGCGGCAGCCGTTCGGGTAATATGATGAGCCCTGTTCAAAATTTCTTTTCGAATCTAATGCAAAATAAAAATTTAATGCGAAAACCTGTTCCTGTGGCAAGTAAAACTGAGTTTTCAAACGAATTAACACCTAATAAAAAATAAATGAATTGTAATTACTTTTGCAGTGCTAGAAAACCTGGCACTGCTTTTTTAATGGACCATTTTAATAAATTCAGGAATGTCTTTTCTAAAAAAAGGAATAATACCTCAGAGGCAATATGGATACATTTTTTGCTAAAAGCTTTCTTAACGAAAATAGCGAAAATGGAGGAGGGTACATAATGAAACAGCCTATAGTAACTATCGTAGTTCCGTGCTACAACGAAGAGGAAGCTATAATACAAACATGCCGCCAGCTAAGTACTGAATTGAAATGCTTAATGGATGATAAATTCATCTCAGCTGAAAGTAAAATTTTGTTTGTCGATGATGGAAGCCAGGATCGTACGTGGTCACTGATTGTGATGGAAAGTGTAAAGAACAGCTATGTAACCGGCATAAAATTAATGAAAAATGCAGGACACCAAAAAGCTCTTTTAGCCGGACTGGAAAAAGCAAAAGGCAGCTCGGATTGTGTGATTTCAATAGATGCCGATCTTCAGGATGACGTGTCTGTTATTCGTGATTTTATCGAGAAATATAAAGAAGGGTACGAGATTGTCTACGGCGTCCGCCGCAGCCGCCAAACAGATACTTTTTTTAAGCGGACAACTGCTTTAGGCTATTATTCACTAATGAATAAGCTTGGGATTCAGTTAATTTATAATCATGCCGATTATCGTTTAATGAGCAAGCGTGCACTTGAAGAGCTCGGTCGCTATCGTGAAGCCAATCTGTTTTTGAGAGGAATTGTCCCTATGATCGGCCTGCGATCGACAAAGGTATTGTATGATCGAAAAGAGCGTGTGGCAGGAGAAACTAAATACCCTCTGAAAAAGATGCTGTCCTTTGCCTTTAAAGGGATTACATCATTTAGTGTGACACCGATCAGAAGTATCACATTGCTAGGAATTTTATTGTTTTTTTTAAGCGTTTCTGCAGGGATATACGCTTTGATTCAAAAACTTCTCGGGCACACAAACGTCGGCTGGACCTCTTTAATGATTTCGATTTGGTTTTTAGGCGGGTTGAATTTAATGGGGATTGGCATTATTGGCGAATATATCGGCACGATTTTTACGGAAGTGAAACGTCGCCCCCATTATGCGATAGACATTGATTTAGAAACCGAGCGATTGGGCCGTCTAAAGCGCCAGGAGAATGAGCAAGTACCGGAGAAAAAGTTTAGCTCATAAAGTTATAGGATAACTTTACAATACGAAACTTTGGGAGTAATATAATTTTCAGAATCAACCATCTTGATCGCTGAATCCGTGTGGAACGGGGGAACCAGAATTGTAACAAACATTTTGTTACTAGGGGTGAATCCTTCATGATGAAGGCAGGGTTACTTCTGTACCCGAACCCGACAGCTAACCTCGTAAGCGTTAAGGAGAGGATGTGAACTTGTGATCGGAGAATAAAACGACCACTGGGGAATCCTTTGTGGTCTTTTTTTTGTAAAATGTAATACTTCTGTGTTTGTTAACAAACAACTATAGAAAATGAATCAAGGAAGGGTTAAGATGAAGAAATTATTCGCCGTATTTGGTTTAGGACGCTTTGGATCAACCCTTGTTAAAGAGTTTTATGAAATGGGTATTGAAGTATTAGCTGTAGATAAAGATGAGACAAGAGTCAGTGAATATATGCAATTTGCCACACATGCAGTTTGTGCAAATGCAATCGATGAAACGGTTTTGCAAAAGCTGGGCGTTCGAAATGTTGATCTTGCGTTCGTTTCCTTTGGAGATGATATGCAATCAAGCATCTTGACTTCATTACTCTTGAAAGAAATAGGTGTGACTAAAGTTTGGGCAAAAGCACAGGATGAAAACCATTCAAAAGTTCTCGAGAAAATTGGTGTTGACAGAGTTATTCATCCGGAGCGTGATGTGGCTAAAAGAATAGCCCATCATATTGTGACCGATAAGATGATTGATTTTATTGAGCTATCTAAAGATTTCAGCATCGTGGAAATTATAGCAACAAAAAAGGTTGATCACCGTTCCTTGGAAGATCTAAACATACGGGCCAATTACGGATGTAATATTGTTGGAATTCAACGTGATGGGAAATTTATTGTTTCTCCTTCTGCTGAAGAAGCTATTTATAAGGACGACGTGTTAATTGTCATAGGAAACAATAAGGACATTGAACGATTTGAAAAAGAAGGAGTTTAAATGAATATAAAATACATTCGATTGAATCCCTCCCAGCTGCTGCTATTAGTGTTTTTGTTTTTTATTATACTAGGTACAATTTTATTAAAGCTACCGTTTGCAACAACCGAATCTGTCAGCTGGACCGATGCATTGTTCACTGCGACGTCAGCTATGACAGTCACGGGTCTCGCGGTTGTTGATACAGGTACCGCTTATACCCTCTTTGGCCAGCTGGTTATAGTCATGCTTATCCAAGTCGGCGGCTTGGGGATCATGTCTTTTGCAGTTCTCATTTTTATCATGCTGGGAAAGAAAATTGGTTTTAAAGAACGGCTGCTTATCCAGCAGGCTCTTAATCAAACCTCTCTCGGCGGGATTATTAAATTAGTGAAAAACTTATTTATCTTCTCATTATCTATAGAATTGATAGCCATGCTGCTGCTCGCTATCCGATGGGTTCCGGAATATGGCTGGGGAAAAGGGATGTATTATAGCTTTTTTCACTCAATATCTGCTTTTAACAATGCGGGATTTTCTTTATGGCCAGACAACTTAATGGGATATGTAGGAGATCCGTTAGTCAACCTCGTGATTTCTTCTCTGTTCATTTTAGGCGGAATAGGCTTTACTGTTTTAGTGGATGTGTGGTATAAACGAAGCTTTAAAAAATTAAGTCTGCATTCGAAACTAATGATTGTAGGTACACTGGTGCTTAATGTAATAGCCACTGTTATAGTTTTCTCAATGGAATACAATAACCCTGACACGCTTGGCCCTATGTCATTAGGCGATAAATTTTGGGGATCCTATTTTCAAGCGGTGACAACTCGAACAGCAGGGTTTAACAGTTTGGATATTGGCAGTTTACACGAAGCTACGATAACATTGATGCTGCTGTTTATGTTTGTCGGGGCAGGAAGCGCCTCAACCGGGGGCGGAATTAAACTTACTACATTTTTAGTGATTGTTTTATCCGTATTAACCTTTTTGCAAGGAAAAAAACAAATAACAGTCGGCAGAAGATCTATTAAAGATGAGGTCATTTTCCGTTCGCTTTCGATTTCGGCTATTAGCATTCTATTTATTTTCTTAGCTGTATTGCTATTAAACATTACCGAGCCAATCCCATTTTTGAAACTATTATTTGAAGTGATTTCAGCATTCGGTACGGTAGGGTTGTCCATGGGGATTACGGCCGACCTATCAAATATCGGCAAGATCATCATTGTGTTCATCATGTTCTTAGGTAAGCTGGGACCGCTAACCTTTGCTTTTTCATTAGCAAAGCCTGAGCAAGAAAAAATCCGTTATCCAAGCGAAGATGTTTTGACAGGGTGAAAAAGGATTTTTCACCCTGATTTATATGACCGTTTTTACACCAAATCCGATTAATATGGCTCCAGTACATTTTTGAAAGACGTTCTGAAATGAATCCTTTTTCAGCCACTTTTTCCAATGATCTAAGAGAGAAACCAAGATAAAAAACCATCCTGCTGCAATAATAGTAAGGATCAATCCTAATCCAATCAGTTGCAGGTTTGTGTTGCCATTAAGATCAATGAATTGAGGCATGAAGGTGATGTAGACAAGAACAGTTTTAGGGTTGAGAATATTACTGATGACACCTTGAAAATAGGATTCTTTGTAATGAGCGTTCGATGGCTTGTCAATCGAACTCTGACTTTCCGCATGAACAGCATCTAGTGAAAGTGTACGTTTCGTAAATAATGCTCTAACACCGAGATAGAATAAGTATGCGGCTCCTAAATACTTGATTATATTGAAAAGAAATATGGATTGGGCAATGACAACGGACAAACCGAGAATGGCAATAACCGTCCAAAATGTAAGACCAGTCACCATTCCTAGTATTGTATAACGCCCGGCCTTAGCTCCGTGGGTAAGGGTATTTTTTAAAATAATCACCGTATCTGTGCCGGGCAGCATTGACATCATAAGGGCAATTAGCATATAGGCAAGTAAGTTATCCATCTTTCTCCTCCTCTTTTTTAACCTTGCTATAAAAACTTTCACTACCTCAGCAGAGAAAAGCTTCCGGTTAAACGATTAACTTTTTTCTTTTCTCCATAGATGTCAAGTCCGAAGTGTTGATAGTCTGTTTTTGCTTGATTCTGTAGTTTTGCTGTATACTCCTCATACGTTTTACAGCTCCTGCGCCGCATCTGAAAAATCAGTGACGAGCAGATCGGCGAACGGTTCTGACATTGTCTGATCCCTTAGTTCGCGAAGAAGGCTGCTTGTGGCTTTTAAAATTGGAACCGGTGTTTTTACAATTCTCAAATGATTTATTCCCGAGAGGTCTTCTACGCTGCTGCCCACCAACTCGGGCGCTAATTTCTCAAGTAATATACCTAAGATGGCTGCTGTGTTGGCGTTCAATCCTAAAGGCAACATTTCATCAATCACAATGACGCATTTGGTTTCAAGCGGACTCATGAGGTTCCTCCTTCACTTTCGAAAATTCTCATATATTGTTTTGGTGTTAACCCAACAAGGCTCTTAAAGTTTTTTGTCAAATGGCTTTGATCGCTAAATCCTGTTAAAAACGCCACTTCAATCGGCTTATTTCCTTGCTCCAACATCTTTTTTGCATGATTGACCCGAATTGTTTCCAAATAGCTGTAAGGAGAGATTCCCATTTGTTTTGTGAACGATCTTAATAAATGATATTTGCTCCATCCAGTTAGGGCACTTAAATCATTCAACTTAATCGTTTTTGTATAGTTTTCCTCCAAATAGGCGCACACTGTTTTTATCTCATGAGAGGTTTCAGAAGCTTGCGGAACAATTGCTAGGTCAGAGTACGTTTGAATAAGATCTTCCAATAAGTGGTAAAACAATTCTTCTTTCTTAAATTCGTGATCTTCCTGTGTTATTTTTACATGCAGCTCTCGCAAATTGGATACAAGTTCGCTGCGGTACAATACGTTTTGTTTGAAGCTGGGAAGGTTATCTTCACCATTAATTTGTAGCATCACCTTTTTCATAACCTCCGGCGTAACATTGATGCAGCGATAATCCAACGTTTTGCCGTCTATTCGTGCACAGCTGTGAGTATCATACGGATTGAACAATAATAAATCACCCGGATTAATAATGTATTCCTCGCCTTTGCAAGCTAAAAAGCGCTGCCCTTCTTCAATAAAACCGATCACATAATATTCATGAAAGTGAGCAGGGAACTTCTGCATGATTCCTTTAAATCGATAAGCCTCGATGTCTAAATCAGAATCTAGATAAATGGTACGAACTTCATTTAACATCCAGCTATCCTCCTAATCGTCAATGGCAATTTTAAAAATATCATAATATCAAAACCTATTCTTGTATGATATTGCGCTTTTAGATAAAAATCTTAACTAAGAAAAAACAGCACCCATTCGGATGCTGTGGTCATGACAAGCATAAGCTGTTTTATGTGCAGTTAACAACAAAATGGCATTTCACCGATACAGTTAAATATCCTTCAATTCCTTCACCGGATTTGGCGCTTTTCTTCCGTGCACGACTTCAATCGTATTTTTAGCGGCTTGCTTAAACATATTGAGCCTGACGATTTCTGTTGCAGATCCGATGTGGGGGGCGAGTGTAACGTTTTCCAATTGTAAGAGCGGATTATCCTCGTTAATCGGCTCTTTTTGAAAGACGTCAAGTCCGGCTCCAGCAATCGTACCGTTTGTCAGGGCTTCTATAAGGGCATCTTCATCTACGGTATTTCCTCTTGAAACGTTGATAAAATGTGCGGTGGATTTCATTTTCTTAAATTCTTCTTTACCGATCATATGATAGGTTTCGTCGGTTAGCGGCGTGATCATCAATACAAAATCCGAGCTTGCGAGCAGGTCATCGAGGGATTGATAAGAGACCCCGTAAGTTTTTTCTGCTTCAGGCTTCCGATTTCGATTATGGTAGATCACCTCCATGTCAAACCCGAACTTTGCACGCTTGGCAACCGCTTCGCCGATCCGTCCCATACCGATGATTCCCAGCGTTTGATGATGTACATCCGATCCGAAGATTTCCTTTGCATCTTTTTCATGCCACTTCCCTTTTCGTATGTATCGATCGAGCTCGCTGATGCGGCGTGCTGAAGAAAGGATCAACGCAAAAGCAAGATCAGCGACTGTATCGTCAAGTGTAAAAGGAGTATGAGTGCCGATAATATTTCGTTTTGCCATCTCATCAATATCGAAGTTATCGTAGCCGACGGAGTAATTGCTGACGACCTTCAGGCGGGGAGCATGCTCTAAAAGCTCTTTGTTAATCGATATTCCTGAAGTGATTAAGCCTTCAGCCTCTTTCACATTTTCGTAAAGAGCCTCTTTAGAGATCGGTTCTTTTCCTTCCCACATTCCCAATGTGCAGCTTTCTTCAATCAGCTCTTGAACCTCTTTTGGCACAGTTTTTGTAAGGTAAACATATGGTTTCATAGAGAATCTCCTTTTTGCTTTTATTATAAAAAAGAAAGGATTTGAAAAAAAGCGGGATGCGTTACATTAAACTCTACCCAAGATCCTCTGCAAATCGTTTCGTCAGCTTTTCCTTATGACTCGCAATGACTTCCTCCAGAGAAACGCCATAGATATCTGCGAGAAGGGTGATATTGCCGATCACGTCACCCATTTCTTCAATCAGCTCCTGCTTTAATTTCTCCTTCGGCTGTTCAACTTCGTCGGGTCTGTCTCTTCCAATCTCATAAGCTCTTACGGCTCTTGCTACTTCTCCAACCTCTTCCATCAAAAAACCAGTCCGAATAAAAGGACCGTACTTCGTCCAGCCTCTCTGTTTATAGAATGAGAGAATCCATTTTTCTGCGTCTGTTATTTGCAAGATTGCAACACCCTTTTGCTATGTTTTACTATCCATCATACATCAATAAACGATTTTTTCAACGACCAGGATGAGCTGGGAAATTTCCCGTCCAGTGGGAAAAAAAACAGACAATGAGTAAACTCCCTACTCACCGTAGAATTGTTGTAACCGATTTCATGTGGTGATATAAATAGAATTGAAAACAGGAATAGGAGGAATAAATGATGACAAAATCTTTTTCAGTAGTAATTGCAGGCGGTGGCAGCACGTTTACTCCTGGTATCGTTCTTATGCTTTTGGACAATCTTGACCAGTTTCCGATTCGCAAACTGAAATTATATGATAATGATAAAGAAAGGCAGGACAAAATCGCAGGAGCATGTGAGATTTTTATCCACGAAAAGGCGCCGGAAATCGAGTTTTTAGCAACTGACGATCCAGAGCAGGCTTTCACAGACGTTGACTTTGTCATGGCGCATATCCGTGTTGGAAAATACGCAATGAGGGAATTGGATGAAAAAATCCCGTTGAAATATGGTGTTGTCGGCCAGGAAACGTGCGGACCGGGCGGAATCGCTTATGGAATGCGGTCCATTGGCGGAGTTCTAGAGATCATCGACTATATGGAAAAATATTCACCAGATGCATGGATGTTAAATTACTCAAATCCAGCGGCCATTGTTGCAGAAGCAACCCGCCGCTTACGTCCTGATTCAAAGGTTCTGAACATATGTGACATGCCTGTCGGTATAGAGGATCGTATGGCTGAAATCGCTGGCCTTTCCTCCAGAAAAGAAATGAAGGTCCGGTATTACGGCTTGAACCATTTTGGCTGGTGGACGGAAATTCAAGACAGTGAAGGAAATGACTTAATGCCTGTGTTAAAAAAACATATTAAAGAATTTGGTTATACACCTAATGCAAATCATCATCCAACGGAAAAAAGCTGGAATGATACATTTACGAAGGCACGTGATGTGTATGCGACAGATCCTGACGTTCTTCCAAACACATATTTGCAATACTATTTCTTCCCGCAGCAAATGGCGAAGAAGTCCAACCCGGATTTTACAAGAGCGAATGAAGTGATGGCCGGGCGGGAAGCGTTTATTTTCTCGCAATGCCAGAAAATTGTTGAAGAAGGCAGCAGCAAAAACAGTGAGATTGAAATTGATGACCACGCTTCCTACATCGTCGATCTTGCAAGAGCGATTGCTTATAATACCGGCGAAAGAATGCTGCTGATTGTTGAAAATAACGGTGCGATCGAAAACTTTGATTCGACGGCAATGGTTGAAATTCCATGCATCGTCGGCAGTAACGGACCTGAGCCTTTGGCGGTCGGAAAAATCCCTCAGTTCCAGAAAGGATTAATGGAACAGCAGGTTTCAGTTGAAAAGCTGGTCGTTGAAGCTTGGGTAGAAAAATCTTCCCAAAAGCTCTGGCAGGCGATCATTCTGTCGAAAACGGTGCCTGGAGCTGATGTGGCAAAAGCGATTTTAGAAGATCTAATAGAAGCCAATAGAGAGTATTGGCCGCAGCTGGAAGAGAAACCTTTGCAGCCAATCATCTAACTACTTCTGTTTTATTCCCTCCCTTATGTATAATAGAATTATAGGGGAGGGAATAGGCAGTGCAATTAGAACAGCTTATTAATAAGCACTACAACAAGTTAAATGAAAACGATTTCTATGTTTTAAAATACATTTTGAACCATAAAAAGGAATGCTATCAAGACAGCATTACGGAACTTGCAAAAAAGTGCAATGTTTCAAGGTCATCGATTCTTCGTTTGGCTCAGAAGCTGGATTTTAGCGGATACAGTGAATTTCGTATTTTTTTAAAATGGGAGGACAAGCCTGTCGAAGTTCATAATCACTATTTTGAAAGTTTAATGAGTGATATTGAATCCAATATCAAAGCTTTACGAAATACAGATATGGAAGGAATTTGCCGTCTAATTAAAGATGCGGATCGAATTTTTGTCTACGGATCAGGAACTGCTCAAACGAATTGCGCGAAAGAGCTTCAACGATCCTTTGTTTCAGAGCGGAAATACTTATCAATTATTCAAGATAAAATTGAATTTGATACGATGTTTCCTGATTTCAAGCCGGAAGACTTACTTATTATTATTTCTCTATCTGGAGAAACGCCGGAGCTAATCCCTCAAGCAAAACTTCTTTCGATTAGAGGGATCCCGTTTGTATCGATTACAAATTTAAAAAATAATTTGCTTGCTCAATTAACTCCGTACAATTTATATGCAACGAGTAAAACCGTTAAAGTTGAGAATGATAGAGAGCTTACTGCTTTTGTTCCGTTTTTTTTAGTTGGAGAGGCTTTGTTCAGAAACTATGTCGATTATGTTCATGGGAAAAAATAATTAATCAGAAATGGGGTTATTACGATGATGCAGAAAGTTCAGCGATTTGGAAGCGCGATGTTTGTCCCTGTCCTATTGTTCGCTTTTGCAGGAATTGTCGTTGGATTATGCGCTCTTTTTAAAAATCAGCAAATCATGGGAACGTTAGCAAGCCCCGACACGTTTTGGTCGAAATCATGGTTTGTTATTGAAGAAGGGGGCTGGACGATATTCAGGCAGATGCCACTTCTGTTTGCCATCGGGATCCCGATTGCGCTTGCGAAAAAGGCACAAGCCAGAGCTTGTTTGGAAGCGCTTACCACTTATTTGACGTTTAACTACTTTGTCGGTGCGATATTAACGGTTTGGGGAGATTCTTTCGGTGTCGATATGAGCCAGGAAGTTGGAGGAACGAGCGGTCTTGCTGAGATCGCCGGGATCAAAACCCTTGATACAAATATATTTGGCGCGATCTTAATCTCTTCAATCGTCGTGTATTTGCATAACCGGTACTTTGATAAAAAGCTTCCGGATTTTCTCGGTATTTTTCAAGGATCTTCTTATGTTGTCATTCTTTCGTTTTTTGTCATGATTCCTTTAGCCATTGTAATGTCTTATGTTTGGCCGATTGTTCAGGACGGCATTGCATCCATGCAGGTGTTCTTAAAGGGATCAGGAGCCTTGGGAGTTTGGATCTATACGTTTTTGGAACGGATTCTTCTTCCGACTGGTCTGCATCATTTTATTTACACGCCTTTTGTATTTGGTCCGGCTGTCGTGGAAGGTGGAATCGTCACTTATTGGGCGCAGCACCTTGGCGATTTTTCTGCATCGAATCAGCCGCTGAAGGAGCTTTTTCCTGAAGGAGGCTTCGCTCTACATGGAAATTCAAAGATCTTCGCGATTCCAGGAATTGCTTTAGCCATTTATGTGACGGCCAAAAAAGAAAAGAAAAAAATTGTTGCCGGTCTTTTGATTCCGATTACTTTAACTTCCGTTATTGCTGGGATTACGGAGCCGATTGAGTTTACATTTCTCTTTATTTCGCCGCTATTGTTCCTCATTCATGCACTTCTGGCGGCATCCATGTCGACATTAATGTACATGGCAGGAGTTGTCGGAAATATGGGTGGCGGACTCATTGAAGTTATGACGCTGAATTGGATTCCGCTATTTGGCAGCCATGGGCTGACATACATTTACCAGTTTGCAATCGGATTATCCTTTACAGCCATTTATTTCTTCATCTTCCGCTTCTTAATCGTAAAGCTGAATGTGGCAACTCCGGGACGGGAAACAGACAATCAGGCAGAAACGAAAATGTACAGCAAACAGGAATACCGAGAAAGAAAGAACGGCAAACAAAATGAAGTCGCTGCAAGCGCGGAAGCTCCTGATCAAGCCGCTTTGTGCATAGAAGCATTGGGCGGAAAGGAAAATATTAGTGAGATCACAAACTGTGCGACAAGGCTCAGAGTGAGTGTAAACGATCATTCAAAAGTAAAATCTGATAGTGAATTCAGAAGCCTGGGCGCTCATGGAGTCGTCAGGAACGGGAACGCCCTGCAAATTATAATCGGCTTATCTGTTCCGCAGGTTAGAGAACGAATCGAACAACAATTAGATTATAAATAGGAAAATATACACTCGGGTAAAGCCGGACGGTCTTTCATTTTGTCATTCAGATATAGTAAAATGTATTTTATTGAAGACAATATACATAAGCGGAGATGACAAAAATGAAGACAATATGTGTGTTTGCAGGGTCGAACCCGGGTGTAAATGAAGAATATCGTACGAAGGCAAAAGACCTCGGAAAATACATGGCTGAGAATGGGTACAGACTTGTATACGGAGGGTCCAAAATCGGCTTGATGGGTGAAATTGCGAACACCATCTTAGAAAATGGCGGAGAGGTCATCGGGGTTATGCCTAAAGGGCTGTTCTCAGGTGAAGTGGTCCACCGCGAGCTGACAGAGCTGATCGAGGTAAACGGCATGCATGAACGCAAAGCAAAAATGAGTGAGCTATCTGACGGCTATATCGCGATGCCGGGTGGCTTTGGAACCTATGAGGAATTGTTCGAGGTGTTATGCTGGGCGCAAATCGGCATACATAAAAAACCAATCGGGCTTTACAATATTAACGGATACTTCGAGCCAATGATGCAAATGGTTAAATACAGCATTCAAGAAGGATTTTCCAATGAATCTCATCTGAAGCTGATACATTCTTCATCCTATCCAGAAGAGCTTGTCCAATTAATGAAAAGTTTCACATTTCCGGACTTGAAAAAGAAGTGGACGGAAATCGGTTAAGCAGCGGGGCCAAAGGGGCCCTTTTTTTGTTTGGGAAAGAGGGCTGGGAGCATATTTCTTGATGATGGGTGGATATATTTTAATGAAGGTCGGATAAATTTTAAAAATGGTCGGATAAAATGATAACAGCGCCCTTTTTCACTATTTTTTGTCATACTCTGATTCCCGCCAAGACGGTAATAAAGGAGCTGGTAATTGTTGAAAGTAGCAGACACACATTGTGATGTTTTATATCGATTATATCAAAATAGGTCACTAAGATTTTCTGATTCTCCGGAACTTCAAACAAATATCAGCAGGTTAAAGGAAGGAAATGTCTGGTTACAGTTTTTTGCTGTCTTCGTGGAGCCTGAAGTGAAATCGGATGAAAAATTCCAAGTTGCTTTAGATCAGATCAATCTTTTTCATACAGAGGTTTTAGCGAACAATCCGACAATGAAAAAAATCGATTGCTGGGCAGATATTGACCGGCTGCAAGACAATCAAATAGGAGCCGTTCTCACTTTAGAGGGAGCTGATGCTTTTGGCAACGATCTTACCAAATTAAGAACCCTTTACCAATTAGGGGTAAGGTCTGTCGGATTAACATGGAATCATGCCAATCTGTGCGCAGATGGAGCTGATGAGCCGAGAGGAGCAGGACTAACTGAGCTTGGGAAGGAAGTCGTCCGATTAAATAATGAATACAGTGTATTGACTGATGTTTCGCATCTATGCGAGAAAGCATTTTGGGATGTGATGGAAATTGCCGACTTTCCAATTGCAAGCCATTCAAATTCAAAGACAATTTGTAACCACCAAAGAAACCTTACTGATCAACAGGCACAGAGCATTTTTGAAAAGAATGGCTTCATTAGTGTCGTTTATTACCCGCCTTTCGTTAAAGAAGACGAAAAGGCAGACATATCTGATGTAATGAAACACATTGACCATTTTTGCAGTCTCGGCGGAGTCGATCAAATTTGCTTTGGCTCGGACTTCGATGGGATCTCAGCATTTGTCGAAGGCTTAGAGGACGCTTCTTGCTATCAACATTTAATTAATGAACTTCTCAAACATTATAAAGAAGATGAAGTGAAGGGTTTTGCTTACCAAAATCTTTTAAATCACCGGCCGGGGTACAGAAAATAAAAAAAACCGCCGGATTCACCCGGCGGAAAAGTTTACTTGTTATTGTCGTTAGATTCCCTTTTTGTCAAAACGTGATCGATCAAACCGTATTCCTTCGCTTGCTCAGCAGATTTGAAGTTGTCACGATCCGTATCGCGCTCGATCACTTCAAGTGGCTGGCCAGTCCGTTCAGCTAAGATTTTGTTTAATTTATCACGAAGGAGCAAGATTCGTTTTGCTGCAATATCGATATCAGTGGCTTGACCTTGTGCGCCTCCTAGCGGCTGGTGAATCATCACTTCACTGTTTGGCAAGGCAAAGCGTTTTCCTTTTTCACCTGCTGCCAGCAAAAATGCACCCATTGATGCAGCCATACCGGTACAAATGGTGGAAACCTGCGGCTTGATAAGCTGCATTGTATCATAGATTGCCATACCGGAAGTAATGGAACCGCCAGGGCTGTTAATGTAAATGGAAATATCTTTGTCCGGATCCTCTGCTTCTAAGAACAACAATTGAGAAACAATGGAGTTAGCCACGTTATCATCAATTCCTGATCCAAGCATAATGATACGGTCTTTCAACAATCTTGAGT
Source organism: Bacillus capparidis (assembly GCF_017832095.1). Lineage (NCBI taxonomy): Bacteria > Bacillati > Bacillota > Bacilli > Caryophanales > Bacillaceae > Bacillus > Bacillus capparidis. Next base: position 286,791 of record NZ_JAFDST010000002.1, on the reverse strand, counting down.
AAATATCGTAGGCTCTTTCCCCACGATTTGTTTGTTCAATAACTGTAGGTATTAAATTCATAATGCTCCTCCTTCACCTTATAGGGTAAGTATGTATTTCAATCATACATTTTTGGTCAATAAAGGTCAAACAATATGCTGTCCTTTATTTTGACGCTCTGTCCAATTAGAAATATGCCAAACTACTGTATCATTTTCCCCAATATTGAAAAGCTTCAAACCACCTGAAGCAATCTCCTCTTTATCGTAACATTGCTTGCTCAACACTGAAAATGTTTTTGTATTTCAAAACTCACTACTTATCGGGAAATTGTGATAAAAGTTTTTTAAAAAGAACAACTAAAAGTAATGGTTGATATCCTCTAAATAATAAAGTATAATCGTATGTGCTGACGGTTTAATTCGTATATTAAGCAGGCTTCATTTTATTCATGCGCTCGTAGCTCAGTTGGATAGAGCGGTGGTTTCCGGTACCACGTCTGCCGGGGGTTCGAATCCCTCCGAGCGCGTCTTAAAAGTCAATGATAGCAAGGGGTTAAGCGATATGCACCCCTTGCTATTTTTATGGATTTTTTCGTGTTTAATCAATTTCATTATTTCTTTGTTCCCATTCAGATCGTAAAATCCCCATAAAGTATGTATCATAGTAACTTCCATCTACATAAGCATGTTTTCTTAACTTTCCCTCTACAACAAATCCGATCTTTTCGTAAAGTGAAATAGCCTGTTTGTTAATGCCTCTTGTAGTTAAATAGATTTTATTTAATCGAAATTGATTAAATCCAATATCAATCGCTTTCTCCATCACATATTTACCATAGCCTTGACCTCGAGCTTCAGGGGCAAGAAGAATACCAATGCCGGCTCTTCCATGCTCATGCTCAATATTTTGAAGAAAGACCCATCCTATTAGTTTATTTTCTTCATTTTCAACAGCAAACAAAACATCTCCGTTTTGTCTTTTTTTCTCTACATGCTTTTCAACTTGCTCAAAAGTTTGCGGAGTTCGACCGACCATTAAGATTGAAGCTGGATCATTTGACCACCGATGGAGCTCCTTAATATCTTCCGTTTCAAAAGACCGCAGATTTATTTGTTTTTCAACCATATAAAATCTCCTTATCTTTATGAAATTGTATTGATTGTATGGAGTTAGTATAGATGTATGGACACGAGTTAGATTGTGGATTTGAAATAAAGTTGCACTATTTTACCCTTTTAGAGATATTGTCTAAAGGTGTGTTTTAGGTCATAAGTGTTTTAAAAAGAGCTCTCCCTATCTTTTCCGTACGAGAGACAAGATAGATTGGTCTAGTATTATGAAAATCTTTAATAGGTACAGAACAAAGAAGTAAATGACCTGGCATTAACTATTCACTTTGTTGTTAGATAACAAGAGTGTACACCAATTAATGACAAAATGACAAGTGAATGTACTGATTCCCTTCCTATGTATTCCCTGTTCTTCAATGATTAAAAGGTTCATGACGTTCCCTTCACTCGCCATGAACCTTTTTTAACAACGATGATTAGAAATCCTAACGACGTTAATCTCGGAGCCGGGTGCAGCATCACTAAGATAATGCATCCCATACGCTCATCAGTTGAGTTATGGCTGCGTCAATTGCCTCATATGGAACATCGTCCCGGGCTTGTGTAGAAATACCCCGAAGAAATGTTTCAAACAAGGTAACCAGCATGGGGATATCCGTAGAATCGCGCAACTCACCATTTGCTACGGCCCGTTCTATACAATCTTTTATCCAACCGCGGACCCTTTTTCGTTCCTCAGAGAGCATATCTTGCATGTGTTTTTGCTCAGGAGAACAAGTTATAGCGGACAAAACCAACAGACAACCTAGAGGATGGGATTTCTCTGTCTGCATCCGTGCCGATTTCCGTAATCCCCGTTCAATTGCCACTTTTGGTGATATGCTTTTATCCCTGAAACTTTCTGAAACCTGTCCATAAGTTGAGATATATTTATCCATCGCTTCGCAGAACAGTGCTTCCTTGGATTCGAATGCCGCGTAAAAACTCGCGGCTGATATACCTCCCATCGCATCGCGCAACTGAGCAAGTGAAGTGGATTCAAAGCCATGTTCCCAGAACAGAAGCATCGCGGCAACAACAGCCTCGTCACGATTAAATGTGCGGGGGCGACCCGTTCGTGGCATAAGAATAACCTCCTTTATTAATTTTATACTAATCGATCCAAAAGTTCTTGACAAGTGAATACGTTTAGATTTAATATGTGGATTAATCGTTCCATAATTGATTAATACGTTAAGGGGGAAATATTTTGTCTCAACTTTCAACTACCAGTGCTGTTAAATCAACCAGCATCCCTGCACGCCTTCCTTGGCTAGCACTGCTGGCTCTTGCAATGACAGGTTTTATTTGTATTTGTACAGAAACCATTCCAGCCGGTTTACTACCGTATATCTCGCAAGGACTGAATATTACAAATGGAATGGCTGGTCAGCTCGTAACTTCTTATGCTATTGGTTCAATTGTAGCGGCAATTCCATTCGCCATGTTTACCGGAGGGGTGCGACGACGTCCGCTTCTGCTTGTCATCATTACGGGATTTTTCATATTTAACACGATTACCGCCCTGTCAAGCAGCTATGCTTTGACGCTAATCGCTCGATTTTTCGCCGGTGTAGCTGCCGGTGCTGCTTGGGGGATGATTGCCGGTTATGCACGGCGTATGGTACCGGATGCATTAAGAGGGCGTGCCTTGGCTGTCGCAATGGTAGGAACGCCGATTGCTCTCACATTCGGAGTGCCGATCGGCACCTTGCTCGGTGACCTGATCGGATGGCGCGGAGTATTCGGACTCATGTCTCTTCTGACTCTTGTTTTAATTGTATGGGTGCTGTGGAAGGTGCCGGATTATCCTGGGCAGCCTGCAGGTCAAAGAATGACCGTCGGTCAGGTGTTTGTTTTGCCCGGCATACGTCCGATTCTCATGGTGGTGCTATTCTGGATGTTGGCACACAATATTTTATATACGTATATTGCGCCGTTTCTCGAGCCTTCCGGACTCGGAGAACGTGTCGATCTTGTCTTGCTGGTCTTTGGTTTAGCCGCACTTGTCTCCATCTGGATTGTTGGCCTGTTAATAGACCGTAAGCTACGCATACTTGTATTGCTCAGTCTGCTCGGCTTTGCGCTGGTTTCCGTAGCACTATGGGCGGGCGCCACGACGGCATCAGTCGTTTATGCGTCTGTGGCTTTATGGGGACTTACCTTCGGCGGTGCCGCTACGCTGTTGCAAACGGCGCTTGCCGATGCAAGCGGTGAAGAAGGTGTTGATATCGTAATGCCTATTAATACCACAGTATGGAATCTAGCAATCGCTGGTGGAGGCATTGCGGGTGGTATCTTGTTAGAACTTGTTGGAGTACAGGCTTTTCCAGGAGTGCTGGTGATTCTGTTGCTTCTTGCGTTGATTATAGCGTGGAGTGCGAAGAGCTATGGCTTTCCCAGAAAACAATGATGTGCTGATTTATTTCCGAATAGTCCTTTAAGACGACCTGTCTTAAGGGGCTTTTTTTATTATGGAGAATTTAAAGAGTTAATGGAAAAGAGGATAAAAGAAGTTTAATAGATATATATAGGAATTTCAAAACAATAATTGGACATTAGAAACTATAAATTGGGGAAAATAAGAAGAGGAATGATCGTTCCGTAATTAATTGAATAATAGAAGAAAATGATCAAACTTTTTTACAAAATACTCTAACATAGATCCAGTATCAAAATTCCACTTAATAAGAGAATTTTTCTAGTTTTTATATATAAACTGATGGAGGGGTGTATAAAAATTTTGTGTATAGAATGCTTTTCTTTCTGCAAGCTAAAGATGGAAGAAAGGAGATTGAGATATGGATAAGACCTTAGGATATTTAAGGGAGTCAATGTCGAATTATTTGGATAGCGATGTCTGTCAGAAAATATATAAGAAGATGCTCGCGAAGCATTATTCGAATGAGGAGGAGTTCGTTAAGGATTTAAACGATGAAGAGATGGACTTTTTGGATCATGTGCTGGGAAAAGAAATCAAATACGCTCAAGACGAACAGGACCATCAACGAAGCCGGGAATTGAATGAGGTTTATGAATTGTTGTTTTAAGAAAGGCGGGAAATAAGTATGGGCGCCATTGAACGTAATGGCTATACGTTTGAACCAGAGTATAGTGTAATCAAACAAAATGGAGCCATTCATGTGTATCATCATGGAAAGTTTGTCGAGGAGATTCAATTTGAATTCAATAGTGATTTTCCTGACCATGATCAAATAGAAGAATTGGTGAACCATTATTGTTTTAAACATAACATATAGCATATTTAGTCAAAAGTCCTGTTCTAGGCAGGGCTTTTTAGCATTTTCTCAATCCATATTTATTTTGATTATCTAGCCTTCTCAGAAAAAAGGTCACCGTTTCAAAAATTGCCTCACTTCTTCAACGGTAAGACCAATTTCCCTCGCTTCTATCATTAGCTTTCTCCATTCATCCAGATTCGAAGTGATAAGCGATCTTGCGGAAGTATGTATTTGTTTTTCGGGCTTGTTTTTTAATTGATTGGTGAAAGAAATGAGCTCTTCTTTTCCCATTCCTGATTTGACTGCAGATAATAGTTCGGATCTCCATTCTTCATCCTCTGTATTTTTTTTGTGAAGAATGGTTTCTGCATCAAATAATTCTTTTAGTTCTACTTCCAGGGTAGAGCTGATTTTTTTTAAGAACTGTACAGAGGGATTGACATGAACCCCGCGTTCAATCTTGCTTAAATAGGATTTAGAAACTCCTGATATTTCCGCAAGATGATTGATTGATATTCCTTTTCTTCTCCGATAGATTCGAATCACTTTCCCTATCATCTTCAAATCTCCTCTGTAGGACAAACCTTTTTGTTCATTATAAAGCAATTAATGTTCTTTATAAAATTAAAAATTGTAAGAGAATGATAGATAATAGAAGAAAAAGAATGTTTTTGTTCTTTAAAAAGAACCAAACAACTTATTTTCCCCTTTTTCACGAAAAAAAATATAAATTATAATCCAATCAACAAATCATCTGATATGAGGTGAAAGGCTTGAGACTGAAGAAGAAAATGACGAAAGACAATCCGCGTTCGATTATTGCAATGTTTCAGCCGAAATCTCCGATCGTGGAGCAATTCAGAACGATACGGACAAATATTGAATTTTCATCAATGGAGGATCATATCCGTTCCATATTGGTTACTTCAGCACATTCTAGTGAAGGAAAATCATTTATTGCTGCTAATCTCGCTGTCGTGTTTGCCCAACAGGAAAAAAAGGTTCTGCTAATTGATGGTGACTTGAGAAAGCCAACAAACCACGGCCTGTTTCAATTGGATAATTCAATAGGGTTAACGAACGTATTAATGAGGCAACGTACATTGGAAAATGCGGTACAAGCAAGCACCGTAGAGAATCTGGACCTGTTGACAAGCGGTCCTACGCCTCCAAACCCTGCGGAATTATTATCCTCGAGAGCGATGGAAGACCTGCTGGTTCAAGCGTATGATCGGTACAGTCTCGTGATTTTCGACTCACCGCCCATTCTTGCCGTTGCTGATGCGCAAATTCTGGCCAACCAAACCGATGGAAGCATTCTTGTGATCGCAAGCAGCAAAACGAAAAATGAAGATGCAAAAAAAGCGAAGGATGCGTTGGAAGCTTCAAAAGGAAAGCTGTTAGGCGCGCTTTTAAACAATAAAAAAATGAGAAAAAATGAATTGTATGTTTATTAAAAAACCCACTTTAAGGGTTTTTTCTTGTTTATAAAAATGAATTCAAACAGGACGGTTGTCAAATACCTCGATCAAGTGTAATTTGACTCTTTCAAAAAGGAATTAAAGGATTTTTGCAGAATTAGAGCTTAAAAAGAAACAAGGAGACTAATGAACAATGATAACCATAAAATTACTAAGCGAATGTCCTCTTTCGGATGCTGTCAGCGCATGGAACAAAGATTCGAGGATTATTTTTCTTCTTCTCAAATGACAGTTGACCAGTTTACCCATCGTCTCGGAAAAGAAGATCTTTCACCATCTTATTCGTTTGTCGCATACTGTGAAGAGGAGCCCGTCGGCCTGATCCTAAATGGCATAAAGACGATGAACGGGAAGAAATGGGCTTGGAATGGCGGCACAAGCGTTGCGCCTTCTCACAGAAAATCGGGAGTTGCCAGTAAATTAATGAAGGAATCCATGGATGTTTATGAAAGAGAAGGGGTTGAGATTGCCAGTCTTGAAGCATTCAGTGTCAATGAAAAAGCGATTAGATTATATGAAAAGTACGGGTATAAGATAATCGACCATTTGCTATTTCTTGAGCTGAAAGGGAGGAGAAAAGAGGATTTGTTTCAGGATGCAAACAAAAATGCTTATTCGATCGAATATGGTCTTCCGAAAGATATCGGCAAACTTGTGCTTTACAACGATTCCATTCCATGGCAAACACAGTGGCAGCATATTCGTGATGGAGAATCATTGGTTGTCAAGGATTCTTCGGAAAATGTGCTTGGATATGCTTTATACAGAAGGGTATTTAATGGCGAAGGGAATCTGCAATCGATAATCTTGTACCAGTGTGAATGTGACAGACACATACATAATAAAGAAGAAGTTCTCAAATATATGATCAATTATGTGTTCCAGGCAAACGAATCGATTCATCGTATGACATATAATCTGCCTGAATCGAATCATTCGTTAGTCGATATTTTACAGGAAGCAGGCTTTAAAAAGGTTTATACTCCAAATGGAACCCTTTTGGAGCAAGTATTTATGACAAGTAAGAAATAATAGGAAATTTCAAATACCTGTTTTTAAAGTTAATGTAAATTTTCGTTTAACAAATAATGAAAATGGGAATATTCTTAATTAAACAGGCATTTTGCAAGTGAAATTGAGCAGTCAATAACCTTGTATCTTTTTTAAACTCCTGCTAGAATAGATATTGAAAGAAGGAAAGATTTTTTTTTGGCAAAGGTGGGACGTTTTTAGTCATACTGGGACATTTTATGTCCAATAGGGAATTTGGAAAGGAACGTTCAAGAAATGAATCAATTAATTCATGCTCAAAAAAAATTATTGCCTGACCTTCTTCAAATCATGCAAAAACGTTATGAAATTCTGCAGTACATTAGGCTTACTGAACCGATTGGCCGCAGAAGCCTGGCACAAAGCCTGGGAATTAGTGAACGAGTCCTCCGCGCAGAGGTGCAATTCCTGAAAGACCAGGATCTCCTTGATATTAAGCCGAGCGGAATGTCTTTGACGATGGAAGGGTCGTCCTTGCTTACGATCCTTGAAGAAACGATGAAAGATGTTTCAGGACTTACCCGTTTGGAAATGAAATTAAAGGAGAGGCTAAGTCTAGAGAATGTCATTATCGTATCCGGAAACAGTGATCAATCCCCATGGGTGAAAAAAGAAATGGGGAGAGCTGCAGCGGCATGTATGAAAGACCGCTGGGTAGGAGAAAATATCGTCGCTGTAACGGGTGGAACGACAATGGCAGCTGTTGCAGACATGCTCAGCCCTGACCCGAAAAACCGAAAACTTTTATTTGTACCGGCAAGAGGCGGGCTTGGAGAAAATGTGAAAAACCAAGCCAACACGATTTGTGCCGATATGGCGGAAAAAGCATTGGGGAACTATAAGTTGTTGCATGTTCCCGGCCAGCTTAGCGCAGAATCTTACCATTCTATTATTGAAGAACCAACGATTAAAGAGCTGCTAAACGTAATTAAAGCGGCAACGATGGTTATTCATGGAATTGGTGATGCTAAGACGATGGCAATTCGCAGAAATACGCCAGTAGAGGATATGCAAATGATTGAACAAAATCATGCAGTTGCAGAAGCCTTTGGGTACTATTTCAATCAGGATGGCGAAGTCGTCAACAGAGTCCACTCCGTGGGCATTCAGCTCGATGACCTTCCTTCATTTCCTGATATTATCGCTGTGGCCGGAGGGGCTTCCAAAGCAGCGGCAATTGAAGCATATTTCAAAAAAAACCGCAACACGGCGGTATTGGTCACTGATGAAGGGGCCGCAAAACAGTTATTAAGGGATTCCTAGAATCCCTCAATATAAATATTTTTTCACTTACCAAAGGAGGAAAAAAACATGGCTGTAAAAGTCGGTATTAATGGATTTGGTCGTATTGGCCGTAATGTCTTTCGTGCAGCATTAAAAAATTCTGAAGTTGAGGTAGTGGCAGTTAACGATTTAACTGACGCTAACATGCTTGCTCATCTTTTACAATATGACACTGTTCATGGAAAACTTGATGGTGAAGTTTCTGTAAATGGTTCTAATCTTGTAGTAGACGGGAAAGAAATTCAAGTTCTTTCTGAACGTGACCCTTCAAAATTACCTTGGAGTGACCTTGGTGTTGAAGTTGTTGTTGAATCTACTGGATTCTTCACAAAACGTGCAGATGCAGCGAAGCATTTAGAAGGCGGCGCGAAAAAAGTTATCATTTCTGCACCGGCAAGCGAAGAAGATATTACTATCGTAATGGGAGTTAACGAAGATAAATACGATGCAGCTTCCCACAACGTTATCAGTAACGCTTCTTGTACGACAAACTGCCTTGCACCGTTTGCAAAAGTATTGCATGAAAAATTCGGTATCAAACGCGGAATGATGACAACAATCCACTCTTACACGAATGATCAGCAAATTCTTGATCTTCCGCATAAAGACTATCGTCGTGCTCGTGCTGCAGGTGAAAACATTATTCCAACAACAACTGGTGCTGCAAAAGCTGTTTCACTTGTATTGCCTGAGCTAAAAGGCAAATTAAACGGAGGAGCGATGCGTGTACCGACTCCTAACGTTTCTCTTGTTGACTTGGTTGCCGAGCTTGATAAAGACGTAACTGCTGAAGAAGTAAACGCAGCATTAAAAGAAGCTGCTGAAGGCGATCTAAAAGGAATTCTTGCTTACAGCGATGAGCCGCTTGTATCAAAAGACTACAATGGTGATCCTGCATCTTCTACAATCGATGCACTATCAACAATGGTTATGGAAGACCGTATGGTAAAAGTTATTTCTTGGTACGATAACGAAAGCGGATATTCCAACCGTGTTGTTGACCTTGCTGCATATATCGCGAAACAAGGTCTGTAAGACAAGACTTGGTTCTTTCCATAAGAAACGCTATAATGAAAACGGACAAGGGAAGGGGACACATCCCTTTCCCTTGTTTTCTTTCTAAGAAGTGAAAGTACTAGGGAAACCAATCGGACAAAAGGAGGTTCTGGACGGGTATGAACAAACAATCAGTAAAAGACATTGATGTGAACGGCCGTGTTGTATTTTTGCGGGTTGACTTCAACGTGCCATTGAAAGATGGAGAAATAACAGATGATACTAGAATTCGAGCAGCTCTTCCGACAATAAAATACTTGTCAGAGCAAGGAGCAAAAGTATTAATTGCCAGCCACTTGGGACGTCCAAAAGGTCAGGTTGTTGAGGAGCTTCGTTTAAATCCAACAGCGAAACGACTCGAGCAGCTCATTGGCAAAGAAGTGAAAAAAGCGGATGAAGCATATGGCGACGCGGTGAAATCGGAAGTCAATTCCTTACAGAATGGAGACATTCTTGTATTGGAAAACGTCCGTTTTTATCCGGGAGAAGAAAAAAATGATCCTGAGCTTTCTAAAGCATTTGCCGAGCTTGCAGATGTTTATGTGAACGATGCTTTTGGTGCAGCACATCGCGCGCATGCTTCAACAGCTGGTATTGCAGAGCATCTTCCTGCGGTTGCCGGTTTTCTGATGGAAAAAGAGCTTGAGGTACTCGGAAAAGCGCTTTCTAATCCTGAACGCCCATTCACTGCGATTGTTGGCGGTGCGAAAGTGAAAGATAAAATCGGTGTTATTGAGCACCTAATGGACAAAGTCGATAATTTAATTATTGGCGGCGGTCTTGCTTATACTTTCGTCAAAGCACAGGGCTATGAAATTGGTAAATCCCTATTGGAAGAAGATAAAATTGAGCTTGCAAAGTCTTTTATCGAACGTGCAAAAGAAAAAGGCGTAAACTTCTACATGCCTGAAGATGTTTTGATAGCTGATGATTTTTCAAATGATGCAAATACGAAAAATGTTCCGATCAGTGAAATCCCAAGTGATTGGGAAGGGCTTGATATCGGAGAAAAAACAGCAAAAACCTATGCGGATGTTATTAAAAGCAGCAAATTAGTCGTTTGGAACGGTCCAATGGGCGTGTTTGAGCTTGAAACATTCGAAAAAGGAACTAAGGCTGTTGCAGAAGCTCTTGCTGAAGCCAAAGATACATATTCCATAATTGGGGGAGGAGACTCCGCGGCTGCTGTTGAACAATTCGGCTTAGCTGAACAAATGAGCCACATGTCAACTGGCGGCGGTGCATCTCTTGAATTTATGGAAGGCAAAGAGCTTCCTGGAGTAGTCGCTTTAAACGATAAATAAAAATTGCTTTTAAAGGATGTGTGGCTAATGAGAAAACCAATTATCGCTGGAAACTGGAAAATGAATAAAACGTTAGGTGAAGCAGTCAGTTTTGCAGAGGAAGTAAAAACCTCTTTGCCATCATCAGACAAGGTTGATGCAGTTATCTGTTCACCAGCACTGTTTTTGGAAAGATTGGTTGAATCAGCTAAAGGTACAGGGTTAAAAATCGGTTCACAAAACTTGTATTTTGAAGAGAGCGGAGCGTTTACCGGAGAAATCAGTCCCCTTGCTCTTCAAGATCTTGGGGTTCAGTACTCTGTAATTGGCCATTCCGAAAGACGCGAGCTTTTTGCTGAAACTGATGAATCAGTTAATAAAAAAGCACATGCAGCTTTCAAATATGGAATTGTGCCGATTATTTGCTGCGGAGAAACGCTTGAAGAGCGTGAAGCTGGAAGAACAAATGATTTAGTCGCTGATCAAGTGAAGAAAGCGTTAGCCGGATTGACAAATGATCAGATTGCTGAATCTGTTATTGCATATGAACCGATTTGGGCAATTGGAACAGGGAAGTCTTCAACTGCAGCTGATGCAAATGATGTTTGTTCTCATATCCGCAATACAGTTGCCGAAGAATTCGGCAAAGAAACAGCCGAGAAAATTCGCATTCAGTATGGCGGCAGCGTGAAACCTGCAAATATTAAAGAATATATGGCGCAGTCTGATATTGATGGCGCTCTTGTCGGCGGTGCGAGCCTCGAACCGCAATCTTTCCTTCAGCTATTGGAGGAGGGCAAGTATGAGTAAGAAGCCTTGTGCTCTTATTATCTTGGACGGATTTGCTTTACGGGAACAAACCGATGGTAACGCCGTAGCCCAAGCGAATAAACCAAACTTTGACCGCTATTGGAACAACTATCCTCACCAAACGCTCCAAGCTTCTGGTGAAGCTGTTGGTCTGCCTGAAGGTCAAATGGGAAATTCCGAAGTAGGGCATTTGAACATTGGTGCCGGACGAATTGTTTACCAGAGTTTAACACGCGTTAACAAAGCGATTCGTGAAGGGGAATTTGAAAAAAATCAAACTTTTCTTGATGCGATGAATCATGCCAAGGAAAAAGGAACAAGCTTACATTTGTTCGGACTTCTTTCTGATGGTGGAGTTCACAGCCACATCAACCACTTGTTTTCTCTTTTGAAGCTTGCAAAGCAAGAAGGACTAACAAAGGTTTATGTGCATGGATTTCTTGACGGACGCGATGTAGGTCCGCAAACGGCCAGCAAGTATATTACCGAGCTTCAAAAAGAGATGGATGAGCTTGGCGTAGGTGAAATTGCCACGATCACTGGAAGATATTACTCAATGGATCGTGATAAGCGCTGGGATCGTGTCGAAAAGGCTTACCGTTCGATGGTTTATGGTGATGGCCCATCCTACAGCAGTGCACAGGATGTCATTAAAGATTCCTATGCGAATGGAATTTATGATGAATTTGTTATTCCATCCGTCATTACGAGAGAAAATGGAGAGCCTGTTGCGACAATTAAAGATCAGGATTCTGTTATTTTCTACAATTTCAGGCCGGATCGTGCCATTCAAATTTCGAACACGTTCACGAATAAAGATTTTCGTTCCTTTGACCGGGGTGACAAACATCCTCAAGATTTGTATTTTGTCTGCTTAACGCACTTTAGCGAGAGCGTGGATGGTTATGTCGCATTTAAACCGGTAAATCTGGATAATACGGTTGGAGAAGTATTGTCTCAAAAAGGGTTAAAGCAGCTGAGAATTGCAGAAACGGAAAAATATCCACACGTCACCTTCTTTATGAGCGGCGGACGCGAAGAGGAATTTCCCGGGGAAGAACGAATTTTAATTGATTCTCCGAAAGTGGCTACCTATGATCTGAAACCGGAAATGAGTGCTTATGAAGTCAAAGACGCACTTGTGAAGGAAATCGAAGCGGATAAGCATGATGCGATCATACTTAACTTTGCGAATCCAGATATGGTAGGTCATTCTGGGAAGCTTGAGCCGACAATTAAAGCGATTGAAGCAGTAGATGAATGCTTAGGTGAAGTTGTCGATAAGATTCTAGCCAAAGGCGGAAATGCAATTATTACTGCTGATCATGGGAATTCCGATGTACTAATCGCTGAAAACGGTGAACCCCATACTGCCCATACGACTAATCCGGTACCTGTTATTGTAACCAAGGAAGGGATTACCTTGCGTGAAGGCGGTAAACTTGGGGATCTTGCTCCAACGTTATTGGATTTGTTGAACGTAGAACAGCCAAAAGAAATGACAGGAACTTCATTAATTACTAAATGAGGATAAGGAGAGAAAAAAACATGCCATACATTGTTGATGTTTATGCACGTGAAGTATTGGACTCCCGTGGGAATCCAACAGTAGAAGTAGAGGTTTATACAGAGTCAGGAGCATTTGGACGCGCATTGGTTCCAAGCGGAGCTTCTACAGGTGAATACGAAGCAGTTGAGCTTCGTGACGGAGATAAAGACCGTTACCTTGGAAAAGGTGTTTTAACTGCAGTTAACAACGTAAATGAAACCATTTCACCAAAGCTTGTCGGCCTTGACATTACTGATCAAGTTGCAATTGACCAATTATTAATCGAGATTGATGGAACAGAAAACAAAGGCAAGCTTGGCGCAAATGCGATTCTTGGTGTTTCAATGGCTGTTGCCCGTGCTGCAGCTGATTTCCTTGAAATCCCTCTTTATCAGTATCTTGGCGGTTTCAACGCAAAAACTCTTCCGGTTCCGATGATGAACATCGTAAACGGTGGAGAGCACGCTGACAACAACGTGGACATTCAAGAATTTATGATTATGCCTGTTGGAGCGAAAACGTTCAGTGAAGCACTTCGTACGGGCGCACAAATTTTCCACAGCTTAAAAGCGGTTCTTAAAGAAAAAGGTTTAAATACGGCTGTAGGTGATGAAGGCGGCTTTGCACCTAACCTTGGCTCAAACGAAGAAGCTCTTCAAACGATCGTAGAAGCGATCGAAAAAGCAGGGTTTAAGCCTGGAGAAGAAGTTAAACTTGCTATGGATGCAGCTTCTTCAGAGTTCTTTAACAAAGAAGATGGCAAATACCATCTTGCAGGTGAAGGTGTTGTTAAAACATCAGCTGAAATGGTTGATTGGTACGAAGACCTATGCTCGAAATACCCAATCATCTCAATCGAAGACGGTCTTGACGAAAATGACTGGGAAGGCCACAAGCTCCTTACTGAACGTATTGGAAGCAAAGTTCAGCTTGTAGGAGATGACTTGTTCGTTACAAACACGAAAAAGCTATCTGAAGGTATTAAAAACGGCGTTGGAAACTCAATCCTTGTCAAAGTGAACCAAATCGGTACATTGACTGAAACGTTCGATGCAATCGAAATGGCAAAACGCGCTGGATACACAGCTGTTATTTCTCACCGTTCTGGTGAAACTGAAGACAGCACAATTGCCGACATCGCAGTTGCAACAAATGCAGGCCAAATCAAAACTGGTGCACCTTCAAGAACTGACCGTGTTGCGAAATACAACCAGCTTCTTCGTATCGAAGACCAGCTTGCTGAAACAGCAAAATATGACGGCTTAGCATCTTTCTATAACCTAAGCAAATAAGCAATTCTGATAAAGGAGTAACTCAGGGCCCTGGGTTGCTCCTTTTTTATGTGGTCGATTTTTCAAGGAATTTGTCGAATAATCGATATATTGTAAATTTCGCCGATAAGTTAAACAGCTAACGGATTGTATCCGTTTATATCAAGATCGAAGCTGCAGCCGAACCAAAAAGCCCCCGCCGCATTAAAGACGGAGCTACCTGAAATCCTACGTTTTAGGCACGTGCTTAAATATTTCTTCACTTTCAAAAAAATCAACGAGTCTGTCGAGCCAATTGATATAGTTTAATAATAGTCTGGTTTCTTCAAGAAGCTCATTAATTTTTACTTCAGCCTCTTCAGTTAACTCGTCTTCACTCGATAGTATTTCTGAAAGCTCTTTTTGCAGTTTTTTTCCTGTCATTTTATTTTTGTGGGCTAGCTTTCCCCAGTTTGTAGAAAAGACAGCGATAAAGGTTTGGTAATAATCTTGTTCTACGTTATATAAGTCTTTACGAAAACCTTTTTCGAACACTTTTTCTGCGATATTTAAATTAACCATTTTACGGACAACCTGGCTCATTCGTGTTTTGCTCATTCCTGAAGCTTCTGAGAGCTCATTTAGAGTCATCGGCTTTCTGTTCATGTAGATCAACCCTAGGACACGGCCAACTGTCGGTGAAATACCGTACGTGTTAATATTTTCAGCAAATCTATCAATAAATTGATCCTCGATTTTTTTGATTTTAAACTCTTCATTTTCTTCCAACATTTATATCCACCTTTAAGCCAATCAACCTTTAATGAAACATAATTAACTCAAAATTGAAAATAATAGGGGCGTTGACAACGCTTGGCTAAAAAGAAAAGGGGACGGATACGAAGGATTTATAAATACGTATGGTTTTAAGTTCGGAACCATTTATCCGATGCAAATCGGACTCGTGTATGATGCACTGGATACAAATAAAATGGATGTAGCACTAGCCTATACGACAGACGGACGGATTTCAGCGTATAATCTGAAAGTCCTTGAAGATGATAAAAAGTTTTTCCCTCCGTATGATGCTTCTCCAGTCATTTCTGCTGATCTGTTGAAGGAGCATCCTGAACTCGGGGACATCCTTCAACGATTGATAGGGAAAATTGATACGGAGACGATGCAGAAGCTGAATTACGAAGCCGATGGAAAACTAAGGGAACCGGCAGTCATTGCCGAGGAATTTTTAAAGAAAAACAGTTACTTCGAAAACTAAAGGAGGTGCGCACAAAGTGGACGTGATCTATGATTTGATCGGCTATTATTCAGAGAACTTTTCTTACGTCTGGAGGGAGTTTTACCGGCATTTCTTAATCTCAGCCTATGGCGTATTGTTTGCAGCTATTATAGGTATTCCTGTAGGCATTTTTATTGCAAGGCGGGGGAGGCTTGCCGCTTGGGTCATATCATTTACGAATATTATCCAAACAATCCCTGCCTTGGCTATGCTTGCCGTTCTTATGCTTGTCATGGGGCTGGGAACAAATACGGTCGTTTTCTCGTTATTCCTTTATTCTTTGTTGCCGATTATTCGAAATACACAGACTGGTATCAATAATCTCGACAACGCGCTTCTTGAATCAGGAAAAGCAATGGGAATGACAAAGACTCAAATCTTATGGATGGTTGAGCTTCCTTTAGCAATTTCGGTTATTATGGGAGGAATTCGAACCGCTTTGGTTATTGCCATCGGAATAACTGCGATTGGCACATTTGTCGGTGCCGGAGGTCTCGGTGATATTATCGTTCGCGGAACAAATGCGACAAATGGAGCTTCTGTTATATTAGCTGGTGCAATCCCAACGGCTCTAATGGCCATACTAGCGGATATTATTATGGGATGGTTAGAAAAATTATTGTCACCGGTGAAAACGAAGAAAAAGGTATTATCTTAATACATGCTGAAAAAGAAGCCTGCCCGGATCGGGGCAGGCTTCTTTACATACTTGAAACTATCGGAAAAGGTCAGCAATGGTTACTTGATTCAAACTAGACTTCATCGACTGTTCTGATTGCTGTAAAGATGCGGTCATTTTCTCGATGACCATTGTTGCAAAATCATTTGTAAGTGAGGTAGGCATTTTTGTCCGAAATAACGGCCGGTCATGCTCGATAGCGTGAAAGACGTCAAGCAATGTAATCTCTTCAGGTTTTTTCGCCAGACGCATACCGCCCTTCGCGCCTTCTCTCGTTTCCGTGAGACCTGTCCGATTCAAAGATTGCAGAATTTTTACTGCAGTCGGAATTGGAATATCCAATGATTCGGATAACTGGCGTGTAGGAACAAAATCCGTGTAGCCATGCTCAACTTTAACCGCTGTATAGACAATTATTGAAATTCCTTGCCAAAATGAAAGTGAATAACTCATATGATTACCTACATTCTTTTTAGTCTTTAAGCTCATTCAATTCTGTTGTTGCGCGGAAATAAAATAATTCCGCTTTCACTTTATACGTTATATCAATTATATAAAGAAAAGTCAATTGGTGTTAGATGTTTTTTTGTTGACAAACTAATAAAATATATATAATTTATATATAGAAAATTCATTTATAAATTTGTAGGAGGAACTTTGATGAGAGACAAAATGAATTCTAATGCGGCACCCAAAACGACGTTAGGAAAAATCGGTCAGTTTATTGTTAATGCAAGATGGTTTGTGATCGCGGCAGCCATTCTCTTAACTATTGTCTCCGCCATTTTTGCAGTCGGTACCGTCGGTCAATTGACACTAAGCCGCTTCGAAGTGCCGGGCTCTGAATCTGACCGGGCATCTCAAGTGCTGGCAAACACGTTTGATACTGGAAACTCCAATTTGATTCTGCTTGTTACTGCTAAATCGGGCACGATTGACAGTCGGGAAGTACATGAAGCGGGGACGGCTCTAACTAATGAGCTTGAGGCTGAGGAAACGGTCGTTCATGCGGATTCTTATTGGACTCGTGATCGTTCCTCAACTCTTCGCAGCGAGGATGGCAGGCAGGCGTTAATCCTTGCACACATGAAAGGAAGCGCAACAGAGGTTAGACAGGAGCTTTCGGAGTTATCGCCGAAATTTACGAGAGAGGATGACCTGCTCAAGGTTGAGGTCGGAGGGCAGGATGAAATTTTTCGGCAAGTAGGTGAATTTGCGAGACAGGACTTTGTCAGGGCAGAGCTCATTATTTTTCCCGCTGTCTTTTTCATGCTCTTGATTATGTTCCGAAGAGTAAGGCTGGCCCTCCTTACCTTGGGAGTCGGATTATTTGCCATGATAGCTACGCTTGCGGGGCTTAGCGGGGTCGTGGCCTTTACAGAGGTTTCAACTTTTGCCCTGAACCTGACGCTTGTTATGGGTCTCGCACTTGGAATTGATTACAGCCTGTTTATCCCGTTTTCGAGAGGAGCTGGCGAGTGGCAAGAATCCGTTTGACGCTGTGGTACGAACGGTGGAAACTGCTGGTCGTACGGTGATTTTTAGCGGAGTAACTGTAGCGGTATCGACGGCAGTACTGTTAGTTTTTCCGTTTCCGTTTCTGCAATCCTTCGCTTACACCGGCGTATTGATCGTAGCATCGGGAATCGTCGGTGCGGTATTGATTTTGCCAGCCTTCTTATCCGTCTTGGGGCACCATGCTGTTCGAAGGGGCAGGCAGGTTAATTCTTTTCCTGTCACGTCCAAGGGGTTATGGTACAGAAGTGCGAAGGCTGTAATACGCCGGCCGTTTTTAGTAGGTGGAGCTGCTCTGGCCCTCCTGCTCATTCTCGGTTCTCCAATTGCGGGTCTTCAGTTTGGTCTCCCGGATGATCGGACATTGCCGGAAGAAGCATCAAGCCGGATCGTACAGGAGCAAAAACGCAACGGGTTCCCTGCAGAAGAGACAGATGCCATTCAGATCGTTGTACCTTCACTTGAGTCGCCTGAAGAAAAATTGGATGAGATCAAAAATTATGCTTCCGAACTGTCTTTAGCATCTGGCATCATGCAAGTCGATTCACTAGCAGGTTCATTCGTGGACGGACAACAAATTTTACAACCCGGAGAAAATCATGAACGATTCAGCGGTGATGAAGAAGGAACCTGGCTGTCAGTTGTTCCATCTGCACAAAATTTAGAAACAGATGCGGCGAAACTTATCGGAGATATTCGCGAGCTTTCTGCTCCTTTTGATGTCCTGGTAGGAGGATATCCTGCAGACATGACGGATTTCCGTGAAGCATTGCTAGAAAGACTGCCTATTGCTGCTGTACTTATATTCTTGATCACGTTCGTTATTCTCTTCCTTATGAGCGGAAGCCTTCTTTTGCCCTTGAAAGCCACAGTGCTTAATGTCTTGAGTTTGGCTATTATGTTTGGCGCGCTCGTCTGGGTTTTTCAAGAAGGCAATCTGTCAGAGTGGCTGAATTTTACTTCGACAGGCACGATTGAACCGAGCATCCCGATTCTTATGTTTTGTATTGCTTACGGGCTTTCGATGGATTATGAAGTGTTTATTTTGTCTCGTATTAAAGAAGAATATGACCGTACCGGCAATTTGGACGAATCGGTGGCCATCGGCATTCAACGAAGTGGGCCGCTTGTGACAGCTGCTGCTGCCATTCTTGCTTTTACGTTTGCAGCCTATGCATTTGGAGATGTCGTCTTTTTGAAAATGCTTGGAGTCGGGATGACATTGGCTGTATTAGTAGACGCGACATTAATCAGAGGAGTGCTCGTTCCTGCTTTTATGAAGCTCGCAGGCAGTGCAAACTGGTGGGCGCCAAAAGCTTTTCGCCGTTTTTATGAGCGTTACGGAATTTCAGAAGGTGAGCCTGTAACGGATTCAGTCCCAACTAAACCAAAGGTGATCGATCGTTAGAGAAAATAAAAGCAGGAGGGATGGGTGCCTCGGGCTGCTTCCTAACTTTTAAAACTTTTCTTTTCAAAGAGACCGTACCTGCCAGCTGAGGTTCGGTCTTTTTTATTTTTTAGAAAAGAATGTGGAAAAGTGAACAAAAAGTAGGATATGATAGAAAGTAATACTTCCCTCACCTACGTGTTTTGGTGGTTGAGAGAACCAATCGTTTAGTTCATAAATAGATCGAAGGAAGGCTGCTAGTCCATGAAGAATGAGAAATTGGCGTTACTCGAAAAGCTTGTGAATATTGACAGCGGTTCCCATGATAAAAAAGGCGTGGATAAGATCGGGGGAATTTTAGCAGGTCTGTATCAATCCATAGGCTTTCATGCTGAAATCGTCGAAGAAAAAGAAATCGGCAATCACCTCATATTGCGGCATCCGGAGGCGGAGAATCCGAAAATAATCATCATTGCCCATATGGACACGGTATTTCCAGAAGGAACTGCAAAAGAAAGGCCGTATAAAACAGAAGGAAACCGTGCGTACGGACCGGGAGTCATTGATATGAAAGCCAGCCATGTGATGTTGTTTTATGCAATGAAGTATTTAACCGAAACAAACAACGCATGTCTTCGAAATGTTGAACTGGTATTTAACAGTGATGAAGAAATCGGCTCCGTTCATTCGAGAGCACTAATCGAAAAGCATGCGAAGGGCAAGAACTATGCTTTAATTATGGAGCCAGCAAGAAAGGACGGCTCTGTCGTAACGGAAAGAAGAGGCAGCGGCACATACACGCTTACGATTGAAGGGGAAGCGGCACACTCGGGGATTGAGCCGGAAAAAGGGAAAAGCGCAATCGAAGAGCTGGCTCATAAAATTGTTAAGCTTCAGCAGTTAAACGACCATGAAAATGGCGTGTCGGTCAATGTAGGAGTAATCGAAGGCGGAACAACGGTCAATACAGTATCTGCCCATGCTGTAGGCCACGTGGATGTTAGAGTTTCTTCAATGGAACAATTTCGTCCGTTGGAGCAGAAAATGGAAGAGGTCTGTGAAACTCCGGATGTTGAAGGAACCCGCATAGAATTAACCGGACATCTTGACCGTCCGCCGATGGTAAAAACAGAAAAATCAAAAGCGCTTTATGAACTTGCAAAAGAAATTGCAGAAGAATTGAATATTGATTTAAAAGAAACCTATACAGGCGGGGGATCGGATGCTTCTTTTACTGCTTCTATGGGAGTTGCCACACTGGACGGTCTCGGTCCGATTGGCGGAAATGCCCACAGCGATTCGGAGTATTTAGAAATTCCTTCACTTGATGAACGTCTGCAGCTCTTTATAAAACTCGTAGAGCGTCTTTCTTTGTAAAATGACAAAAGCATATCGTGACATCCTTTTGTCAATCATGTAAAATAAAACAATGGGAATTAGTTTGTTTACGGAGGTGTACGTGCCATGCTTCACACGATCGTTCTTACATTGCTCATTATTGTAAGTATTGCTCTCATTTTTGTGGTATTGCTTCAATCCGGTAAAAGCGCAGGCCTGTCCGGAGCAATTTCCGGGGGTGCCGAGCAGCTGTTTGGAAAACAAAAAGCGAGAGGCTTAGATTTAATTTTGCATCGCTTAACGATTATTTTGTCTGTATTATTTTTTCTCTTAACCATTTCGCTTGCTTACCTAGGAGTTTAACAGGCGGCGAGCTAAAAAAGGGGCCTGATTCTTTGATCAGGTCCTTTTCGTATTTAACCGGGACTAACGTTTGTTTACCCCCTAAACCTGGGAAAGATAGTAATGGAAAAGAAAAAGGAGCTAAGTAATATGAAAATTGTTACACCGAAACCATTCACATTTAAAGGCGGAAAAAAAGCTGTGCTGCTATTGCATGGATTTACTGGAAATACTGCGGATGTGAGAATGCTCGGCAGGTATTTAAATGAAAGAGGATATACATGCCATGCCCCCCAGTATAAAGGACACGGTGTGCCGCCTGAAGAACTTGTACATACAGGGCCGGAAGATTGGTGGAAAGACGTTGATGAAGGATATCATTTTTTAAAGGAAGAAGGGTACGATGAAATAGCAGTTTGCGGGTTGTCCCTGGGAGGAGTTTTTTCTTTAAAATTAGGTTACACTGTACCCGTAAAGGGAATTATCCCAATGTGCGCTCCGATGTACATAAAAAGTGAAGAGGTTATGTATCAGGGGATTCTGGAATATGCGAAAAACTATAAAAAAGCGATGGAAGGAAAATCCGCGGACGTCATTCAAGAAGAAATGAAGGAATTCAAAAAGACCCCCATGAATACCTTGAAAGCTTTACAAGAACTGATTGCAGAGGTCAGAAAGAATATTGACATGATCTATTCTCCAACCTTTGTCATTCAGGCGCGCCATGATCACATGATTAATACGGATAGTGCAAATATTATTTATGATGAAGTAGAAACTGATGATAAGAAATTGAAGTGGTACGAAGAATCAGGCCATGTCATTACATTGGATAAAGAAAGGGATAAGGTACACCAGGATGTTTATCAATTCCTTGAAGGCCTTGATTGGTAGCCGCTGTCACAACAAGGAGGTTCAACCGTTTGGAAAAACAAGAATTTATCGATAGAGTGCTTGCATTTATGAAGGAAGAAGCATACAAACCGCTGACAGTACAAGAGATAGAAGAACTATTAAATATCACTGACAGCGATGATTTCAAGGAACTCGTTAAGGCTCTTGTCCAGCTCGAAAACGAAGGCCGTGTAGTAAGGACAAGGAGCGACCGGTATGGATTGCCGGAAAAAATGAATTTGGTGAAAGGGAAAATCTCGAGCCATCCGAAAGGATTTGCTTTTCTGATTCCTGAAGAAACCGGAATGGATGATATTTTTATTTCTGCTGCTGATTTAAGTACCGCTATGAACAGCGACACTGTCATGGTTAGAATTAATAACCACGCAACTGGCAGTAAAAAAGAAGGCACAGTCATTCGTATTCTGGAAAGAAACACGAAGCAAGTGGTCGGAACGTATACGGAATCAAAAAGCTTTGGCTTTGTCATCCCTGATGATAAAAAAATCACAGCGGATATCTTCATTCCGCAGCACGGGAAAAATGGAGCGTCAGAAGGACACAAGGTTGTTGTCAATCTGACAAGCTATCCAGAAGGACGGAAAAGTGCGGAGGGAGAGATCGCAGAAATACTCGGTCATAAAAACGATCCCGGAATTGATATTATCAGTATTATTCATAAGCACGGTCTTCCGGGTGAATTTCCTGACGAAGCAATGGCACAAGCCACAAAGACTCCAGATAAAATCAAAGAAAAAGATTTGGAGCATCGAAGAGACCTGCGGGACCAAACGATCGTTACGATTGACGGTGCCGATGCGAAGGATTTGGATGATGCCGTCACTGTCACGAAATTAAAAGATGGAAATTATAAGCTGGGCGTTCATATCGCCGATGTCACCCATTACGTAACGGAAGGTTCCCCTATTGACCGCGAAGCGTTTGAGAGAGGAACGTCTGTCTATCTTGTGGACCGGGTTATTCCGATGATACCTCATCGTTTATCCAATGGCATTTGCTCGTTAAATCCAAAGGTTGATCGTTTGACGCTTTCCTGTGAAATGGTTGTTGATCGAAACGGCAAAGTGATCCAGCACGAAATATTTCAAAGTGTGATAAGAACAACGGAACGAATGACGTATTCTGATGTGAATAAAATTCTTGTCGACAAAGATGAAGAATTGATTGCGAAATACGAGCCGTTAGTTGGAATGTTTCAAGATATGGAGAACCTGGCGGAAATCTTACGAACGAAAAGGATGGAACGTGGTGCTGTTGATTTTGATTTCAAAGAGTCGAAGGTACTCGTCGACGAAGAGGGAAAGGCATTAGATGTGGTGATTAGAGAGCGTTCAGTTGCGGAAAAGCTGATTGAGGAATTTATGCTTCTCGCCAACGAAACTGTAGCCGAGCATTTTCACTGGATGAACGTGCCGTTTATTTACAGAATCCATGAAGAGCCCAATGCAGAAAAACTGCAAAAGTTTCTCGAATTTGTTACGACATTTGGTTATGTCGTAAAGGGCACTGCAGCCAATATTCACCCCCGGTCGCTGCAAAGTGTGTTGGAAACTGTGAGAGACCGGCCGGAAGAAACTGTGATCTCTACTGTTATGCTAAGATCGATGAAGCAGGCAAAGTATGATCCGGAGAGCCTCGGCCATTTCGGATTAGCGACCGAATTTTACACCCATTTCACTTCTCCGATCAGGAGGTATCCGGACTTAATTGTACACCGCCTTATCCGTACGTATTTAATTAATGGAAAAGTGGACGAAGCAACCAGAGAAAAATGGGATAATCTTCTGCCGGAAATTGCCGATCACTCATCAACGATGGAAAGGCACGCCGTAGATGCTGAGCGCGAAACGGATGACTTGAAAAAAGCGGAATATATGCTTGATAAGGTCGGCGAAGAATTTGATGGGATGATTAGCTCGGTTACGAATTTCGGAATGTTTGTTGAACTGCCAAATACGATCGAAGGATTAGTTCATGTCAGCTTTATGACTGATGATTATTACCGTTTTGATGAAGCGCATTTTGCGATGATCGGCGAACGAACAGGAAATGTGTACAGAATCGGTGATGAAATTACAGTCAAAGTCGTAGGAGTGAATAAGGAAGAAAGAAATATTGATTTCGAGATCGTAGGAATGAAGGGCAAGCGCCGACCGACAACCTTTGAATTCAAAAAACGGAAAGAAAAGAAGGAGACGAAGAAGCCGGCAAACGGAGGAAAAGAAAGCGAGTGGTTTACACGTCCGAAAAAGAAAAAAAAGAAGAAATTCTTTGAAAATGCCCCGAAACAAAAAAGGAAAAAAAAGAAAAGGTAACCAGAGCCTTAAAGCGGGCTCTGGTTTCTTTACCTTGGAAATTGTAGGACAAACATATCTTTGCTAAAATAAGACTATTGTTAACGGGTATTGCATTAGGAGGTTTTTTGGATGCCAAAGGGAGAAGGGAAAGTAATTTCCCAAAACAGAAAAGCAAATCACGACTATTTTATAGAAGAAACATATGAAACCGGAATTGTTCTGAAAGGAACAGAAATTAAATCAATACGTGCCGGTCGGGTAAATTTAAAGGATGGTTTTGCCAAAATTGATCAGGGCGAAGTATTTCTTCACAACATGCACATCAGCCCGTATGAGCAAGGAAATATCCATAACCATGATCCGCTCAGAACAAGGAAGCTGTTATTGCACCGCAAAGAAATTAATAAGCTGATCGGTTTGACGAAAGAACAGGGCTATACGCTTGTACCACTTAAGCTTTACTTGAAAAATGGCTTTGTAAAGGTTCTTCTCGGACTTGGAAAAGGAAAGAAAAAATATGATAAACGAGAGGATTTAAAGCAAAAAGCGGCCAAAAGAGAAATTGACCGAGCGTTTCGGGAACGGCAAAAAGGGTTCTAAGCTACGTTCTAAAAGTATGATTTTATTTACACTCGTTACCATTTGAAACCCACTAGTTATTTTGTTATACTATACACATAGCAGGGTAAGATCTTTCTTTTCCCGTATTCCCTTATCATGGGGACGTTACGGATTCGACAGGGATGGATCGAGCTTAGGTTGCGAGCCGAGAGGCGATCTCGTTAACACGCATATAAATATAACTGGCAAAACTAAAAGTTTTAACCAAAACGTAGCACTAGCTGCCTAATAAACGCAGCGAGCTCTTCCTGACATTGCCTATGTGTCTGTGAGGAGCACATCCAAGTAGGCTACGCTTACGTACTAGTCTGGGTGCGTAAGAAGAGATCAACAGACTAGCTCACCGCCGCGCCTTGTCGGCAGGCACGAGGATGAGTGAACAAGCGAATATGCTGACTACGCTCGTAGACGCTTAAGTAATCGATGTTTCTGGACGTGGGTTCGACTCCCACCGTCTCCACCATACATATGTTAGGTGGATAATTACGAAACAATTATTCGAACGATATTTATATAAAAAAACATGATTAACCGATGAAGGTTAATCATGTTTTTTTATTTGTGAAGACCTATAATAAATAGGCTTCTTCACTTCATAAACGATGTTTGAGCAATGTTTTTAAGAAAGTTAGTTACTGTTTCCAGTTCATTTTTATCATATTTTTTTAGGAAATTTTTGAAATTATCGTCAATCTGTTTATGCAATTCTCGGTGCAGCTGAAAAAGCTCTTTCCCGAGAGAGGTTGTACAATAAAGAATCTCTTTTTTATTATTTTCAAGATAATTAGCGTAAATCAATTCTAATTGAACGAGCTTACAGGTAATCTTAGACACAGTTCCTTTAGGAGTCCCAAATTTTTTCGAAATTGAAATGCCGTTTATGGGCTCACATTCACCAATGACGTCCAGAATATGCAGCATGAGTACAGTCATCTGTTGTATTACCTTAACTAAACCTTCATTCGTACAGTGTTCGATTAACCACTGTTTTTCTTCACCCTCTTTTGATTCACGAAGCATGATTGCCAGGAGTGAAGTCTCTATTTCATTTTTAATTTGTTCTAATGTATTTTCTTCGAGTGAATTCCTGCTTATCGAGCGTCTCATCTTTCATCCTCCAACCAGTCATGATTGATTGTTTCATTATACCAAGAATTCAATGAATGAATAAAGTTTCCTGGAAACATTTTTGACAATAAGGAATCCAAAATTGTTTCCAGGAAACCAAAAAGGAGATGAGAGTCAATTGAATCCGGTAATTAAGAAAATGATGGAGCATCGGTCGATTCGAAAATTTAAAGAAGATGAAGTAACAAAGCAGCAAATTGAAACAATTATTCAAGCAGCACAAATGGCACCATCTTCAAGTTTTATGCAATCATACTCAATAATAGGAATTACTGATCCTGCTATAAAAAAAGAATTGGGCAAGATAACTGAATCAGAGTACGTAGAAAAAAATGGGCATTTTTTTATTTTTTGCGCTGATCTCTACAGATTAACAGTATTGGCGTCTGCAGAAGATAAAAAGGAAATGGAAGAAATGTTAGAGAGTACACTTTTTTACCAAATTTCCGTGCAGGACACATCTCTCGCTGCACAGAATGCACTGTTAGCTGCAGAATCCATGGGATTGGGAGGCGTTATTATCGGAGGGATAGTAAAAGAGTTACCCAAACTTGATAAAATTCTTCAATTGCCTCCATACGTCATCCCGTTATTTGGTCTTGCAATTGGGGTCCCTGATCAACAGCCGGAAATAAAGCCGCGTCTGCCAATGACATCCGTTTATTTTGAAAATGCTTATAAGACTGATTCGCTACATCAATTAATTGAAGAATATGATCAGCGGATGAATGAATATTATCAGACCCGCACCGAAAATAATCGTATAGGCACTTGGTCAAGTAAAAATATTGAAATGTTCAAAATGAAAACACCTGTTGAATTCTTTTCACAGTACGTAAAAGAAAAGAACATGAATAAAAATTAACATCATTATTGAACAAACTGACTGCCGATTTTGGTTGTCAGTTTTTTGTTTTTCAAAAAAAGTTGTTTTCCGTAATAATTGATACACTATTTGTAAGTAATTAATTTGGAGTGATACATTGTGAAAAAACTAAATGAATCTGAAATCCAGGAACAGTTAACAAAAGTCGCAGAATGGAAGCTAACTGACGAAAAATGGATTGTAAGAAAGTACAGATTTCTCGAATATTTAAACGGAATTGAATTTGTGCAAGGGGTGGCTGACACATCTGAAAAAATCAATCATCATCCCTTTATTTCGATCGATTATAAAGTCGTTACGTTAAAGCTTACATCCTGGCAGGCAAGAGGGTTGACCGTATTAGATTTCGAATTGGCGAATCAGTTTGATGAGCTGTATATCCAAATGAAAAGAGCAAAATAATTTGAGAAAAAGCCTGAAAATGTGCTATATGGAAAGACAATTTAGTATTTTTTATTGTATAATCAGAAACTGTTCGCCTTTATTTACCTTGAAGAAAGCACTGGAGCAACAAGTTTATAAGGAAAAAACAAGCAAACAAAAAACAAACAGCCAAACAGTATGACTGAATAACCGAAAGAAGGACAATCTACTAAGGGCTCGGATTGGTAACAAAGTTCTGGGTTGTCTCTTTTTAGATGAGGAATATTAACTAAGTGACAATGATTTAGTTAAGGATTTTATTAACGCAATCTTAAGGGTTAGTTACTATACTTCATTAAAAAAGTTGTGTTTATTATTTAGTGTTCTCCGAAGTAAAGCCCTCTGCGAATATTTCAATGAAGGGAGTTTTTAATTTAAATTATGAAAAATGTTTCAACAGTTTTTTACATTTCTGTAGCCATACTGGTGCTTCTTGTTCTTGCTGGGATTGTGATGCCTGCTGACCTTGAAAGCATAACCACCAGTATGC
This sequence comes from Bacillus capparidis, assembly GCF_017832095.1. Taxonomy (NCBI): domain Bacteria; kingdom Bacillati; phylum Bacillota; class Bacilli; order Caryophanales; family Bacillaceae; genus Bacillus; species Bacillus capparidis. Next base: position 259,376 of record NZ_JAFDST010000002.1, on the reverse strand, counting down.
AATTGTATATATCAAATTCATTTGGCTGGTATTATTTAATTGTTGTTACGGTGTTTGTCGCCGTTTGTTTGTTTTTATTAGTGAGTCCGATTGGCCGGATTAAACTTGGGAAACAGGAGGACAAGCCTGAGTTTTCACGACCAACCTGGCTTGCGATGCTCTTTAGTGCGGGAATGGGGATTGGTTTGGTATTCTATGGTTCAGCCGAACCGATCAGCCACTATGCGATTAGTTCTCCAACGGGAGAAACGGGAACAGAGCAAGCCATGCAAGATGCAATGAGGTTTACTTTCTTCCACTGGGGAATTCACGCTTGGGCGATCTATGGAATCATCGCGCTATCTTTAGCGTACTTTACCTTCAGAAAAGGTGAAAAAAGCTTAATTAGTGCCACGTTGAAGCCGATTCTTGGAAAGTACGCAGATGGAATTGCCGGTAAAGTCATTGATATTATCGCTGTTCTTGCTACTGTGATTGGTGTTGCAACGACACTTGGATTTGGGGCCGTGCAAATAAACGGAGGATTGTCATATTTATTTGGAGTCCCATCCAATCTTATGAGTCAATTCCTTATCGTTTTAGTGGTTACTGTTTTATTTGTCGGTTCAGCATTAACGGGCTTAGGCAAAGGAATCAAAATTCTGAGCAACGTCAACATGATCCTTGCATTTCTTCTTTTAATCATTACGTTTGTATTCGGTCCAACAGTGTTTACGTTAAATATATTCACAGATACCATTGGGTCGTATATGCAGCAGTTAATTAACATGAGCTTCCGCATTGCCCCGCTTAATGAAGAGCATCGTACGTGGATCAACAGCTGGACAATTTTTTATTGGGCATGGTGGATTGCATGGTCTCCTTTTGTAGGAGTCTTTATCGCCCGCGTATCAAAAGGACGCACCATACGTGAATTTGTTGTGTATGTTCTACTCGTTCCTTCTGTCATCGGGTTTATCTGGTTCTCTACATTTGGCGGTGCAGCAATGCTGCTTGAACATGACGGAGTCGCTTCAATCTCGAAGCTGGCTACAGAGCAATCTCTCTTTGGCGTGTTCGCGAACTACCCAATGAGTGCGATTTTATCGATACTTGCGATTATTCTGGTCGGAACGTTCTTTATTACTTCTGCTGACTCAGGAACCTTCGTATTAGGAATGATGACGACAGACGGATCTCAAAATCCAACCAATTTCGTTAAAGTCATCTGGGGTGTATTGCTAACTGCTATCGCACTCGTCCTTCTTTATTCAGGTGGCTTGCAAGGCTTGCAAAACATGATGATTATTGCAGCTCTTCCGTTTTCGGTTGTTATGGCATTAATGACGTTCAGCTTATTAAAAGCTCTTAAGAAGGAAGCGAAGGAATTTGGAATTGGCAAGCTGAAAAAACAGAAATCATCATAAAGCATCGTAAAGCATATCGCCGGTTAAAATGACGGCAGATATGCTTTTTTGTTTGTAAACGGCGATTTATATAATAAATTTTTACAATAATAAAAAGTAGCGAAGATGAGCTCAAATGTCTTAACAGCTGAGCGCCCTATTATGTCATTTTTTGTGGTCGGACAGTACTTGTTTGTTATCCCTGCTGCTGATTACCTGCAAATTTTGGCTAAGCGATTTTATCATTAATTTATCACGATAATTATTGAGAATTCATCAATGGTGTATCGACATTAAAAAATTTTTTTTAATATCTATTGATTTAAAAAATTTTTTTTCATATAATCTATTTATCACTGAAAGTGCTTTCATTGACGACATTGGATAACTAGACTAGGAGGATATTTCTTATGTTACTGCTGATCGTTTTAGCTGCAATTGTTGTACTTTTGTTATTGATAACGGTTGCAAAATTAAATCCGTTTGTCTCTCTTATCGTTACTGCTATTGGTGTCGGACTTGCAACAGGAATGCCGCTTGTGGCTCCTTCACCAGAAGTGCCCGGAATTATTGATTCGATAAAAACCGGTATGGGGAATACATTAGGATTTCTGGCAATTGTCTTGGCTCTCGGGACGATGCTTGGAAAGATGATGGCTGAGTCAGGCGGCGCTGAGCGAATCGCACAAACGCTGCTTTCTCGTTTTGGCGAAAAAAATGTCCATTGGGCTATGATGTTTGTCGGCTTTATTGTTGGTATTCCGGTGTTTTTCCAAGTAGGATTCGTCTTGTTAATCCCTTTGGTTTTCACAATTGCCCGTCAAACTGGTGTATCACTTGTTACGATCGGTGTTCCGCTAGTAGCCGGTTTATCCGTTGTCCATGGTCTAGTACCGCCGCACCCGGCCGCAATGGCTGCTGTGGGAATCTTTAAGGCGGATGTCGGATTAACGATTCTTTACGCGATTATTGTAGGGCTGCCTACTGCTATTCTTGCTGGCCCTGTTTATGGTAAATGGATTGGTAAGCGCATTCATAAAACAACACCGAAAGAAATTGGCGATCAGCTTGCCGAGCATAAAGAAGCAAAGGAGCTTCCTGGTTTTATTAACACTGTATTTACGGTAATGGTTCCAGTATTTTTAATGCTAGCTTCCTCAATTGCTGATTTAGCCCTTTCAAAAGATAGCGGATTGTTTCAAGTATTGAAATTTTTAGGCGACCCAGTTGTTGCATTATTAATTGCAACCGTTTACTCATTCTTTAGCCTTGGTTTTTTCCGTGGGTTAAACAGGGAAACGATCTTGAAATTTACCAATGACTGTTTAGCTCCGACCGCTACTATTCTATTGGTTATCGGTGCAGGCGGAGCATTTAACAGAGTGCTGCTTGATTCCGGCATCGGCGAATACATTGCCGAGCTTGCGACTGAATCCAATATTTCTCCGATCATCTTAGGCTGGGGAATTGCGGCAATGATTCGCGTTGCTACTGGATCAGCAACTGTTTCGATGATGACAGCTGCGGGGATTGTTGCGCCGATCGCTGCACTTGTTCCTGATGCCAATCTTGAACTGCTTGTTTTGGCAACAGGTGCAGGTTCCCTGATCCTTTCTCATGTAAACGATTCCGGATTCTGGATGATTAAAGAATACTTTGGAATGTCGGTAAAAGAAACGTTACAGACTTGGACTGTTTTAGAGACGATTATCGCAGTTGCTTCACTCGTATTTATTTTAATCCTCGACGTCTTTGTTTAAAGAAGTCAGAAAAGGTGAACTTTCTATTGGAAGGTTCACCTTTTATCTATATGCGTGTATTGGAAATCGCGTTTCTTACTTTCTCTAACGTATGATTTGCCTCTGCTTTGTTTAAAACCATAACATTGACGTATAAAGCGTCGATCAAGCTTAATTGCCCGATTCTGGAGGCTAGTGCTTCGGAGCGGTACTCTGTTTCTTCTGAGCTTGTAAAAAGCGCGACATCTGCATCTTGTCCGATTGGAGATTTCGGAAAACTTGTAATTCCGATTACTTTGGCGCCGTTTTCTTTTGCAACTTTCAAAATATTGATCGTATCTCGATTCGTTCCCGAATGGGAGATAACCACTGCCACATCGTTTGGTGTCAATTGAGAGGCGGACATCAATTGGAAATGGGAATCGATAAAAGCAAAGGTTGCGATGCCCGTTCTGACAAACTTATGATATCCGTCCATCGCGATCACAGCTGAGCCGCCTGTTCCGTAAAAATTTACTCGGTTTGCGGCAAGAATTAGATCAACAGCTTTTTTTAGGCTATCCTTGTCGAGGATTTGCAATGTATGTTCCAACGTTCGTATGTTGGATCTGAAAATTTTTTCGGCAATATGTTTTTCATCATCCTGTTCTGTGATTTCTTCATGGATTTGCTGCATAGGTGTCATAATTTCAGAAGCAAGTGCGATTTTCATAGCCTGGTAGCCTTTAAAACCTAATCGTTTGCAAAAGCGGAAGACGGTTGCATCGGCGACTCCGAGATCTTCTGCTACTTCATTAATGGTGTTATGAATAATATTTTCTGGATTTTTCAATATATAATCGGCAATTTTTTTTTCTTTTTCACTAAATTTCACATGATATGACCGAATTTTTGATAAGCAGTTCTGTGCCATAATCGTTGATCCCCTCTTTATTTTCTTTTAAGAAAGTATAGCATAATTCCTCTTGTGAAAAAAAATTTCTTGAAAACGATTGCAATTTACTTTAAATTTTATATAATGAAGAGAGAATGAAAAAAAATTTCAGGTGGGAGGATCATTATGAATATTGGAGTAGTTGGATTAGGGAAGATGGGGTTTAATCTTTCTTTAAACCTATTAGATCACAGCCATGAAGTTGTTGTATACGATATCAATCAGGAGGCGGTAGAAGATCTCTCGAGGAAGGGTGCAGGAGGAGCTGCAACCATTTCTGAATTGGTTGAAAGTCTGTCAACTCCAAGAGTGATTTGGCTTATGGTTCCAGCAGGAGCAATTACCGACAATGTGATTTCTGAACTCAAACCGTTATTAAGTGAAGGGGATATAGTTATTGACGGAGGGAATTCCCATTATAAACAATCTGTACATAGAGCGGAGGAGCTGTTGAACCAAGGCATTTATTTTCTTGATGTAGGAACGAGCGGCGGAACAGATGGAGCCAGAAACGGTGTTTGTACAATGATTGGCGGGAATAAAGAAGCCTTTATGACTGTAGAGCCGGTTTTTCGCGATATTTGTGTTGAAAACGGATACTTATATGCCGGGGAAAGCGGCAGCGGGCATTTTTTGAAAATGGTTCATAATGGAATTGAGTACGGGATGATGCAATCAATTGCGGAGGGCTTTGATTTATTAGAGAAAAGCTCCTTTGATTTTGATTATGAAAAGGTAGCGAGAGTGTGGAATAACGGGTCAGTGATTCGATCATGGCTGATGGAATTAACTGAAAACGCTTTTTCAAAAGATTCGCGGCTGGAAGGAATAAAAGGAGTTATGCATTCTTCAGGTGAAGGAAAATGGACGGTTGAAACAGCGCTTGACCTCCAAACTGCGACTCCAGTCATTGCATTGTCATTAATGATGAGATATCGTTCTTTGGAAGAAGACACATTTACGGGAAAAGTAGTTGCTGCTTTAAGAAACGAATTCGGAGGCCATGCGATCGTAAAAAGCGAAGAGTAAGACAGAAGCGGGGATTGGTAAACGATTTCTGTAAGATTAATAGGGGGAAGAGCAGTGAGTTCAAAATATGTAATCGGAGTAGATATCGGCACAACAAGCACGAAAGCCGTTTTGTTTGCGGCTGACGGGACAGTTATTTCAAGCAATGGAATCGAATATCCATTATATTCTCCTACACCTGAAACAGCGGAACAAGATCCGGAAGTCATCTTTCAAGCGGTAATACAATCAGTGAAAAAAAACGTTCAGGAAAGCGAAATCCTGCCAAGTGACATTCTTTGTGTTTCGTTTAGTTCCGCGATGCATAGCGTCATTGCGGTAGATGACAAAGGCAAGCCGTTAACGAAATGCATCACATGGGCGGATAACAGAAGCACCCATTGGACGAAAAAAATTAAAGAAGAGATGAATGGCCATAGCATCTACTTGCGAACTGGCACACCCATTCATCCAATGTCGCCGCTTTCTAAGTTAACTTGGCTAAAGAATGATCACCCTGAACTATTTTCAAAGGCGCATAAATTTATTTCGATTAAAGAATACGTCTTCTTTAAGCTTTTTGGCGAGTATGTAATTGACTACTCCATCGCATCAGCCACAGGGATGTTCAACTTAAAATCTCTGACGTGGGATGAAGAAGCGCTGAATATAGCTGGAGTAACTGAAGATCAGCTTTCGAAGCCGGTTCCGACCACATTTCATTTAAATGGTATAGATGACACGTATGCCAACGAAATGAATCTGCTGCGGTCGACACCTTTTGTTGTGGGAGCAAGCGACGGAGTATTGTCCAATTTAGGAGTGAATGCGATTGAACCTGGTGTCGTTGCTGTTACGATCGGAACAAGCGGCGCCATTCGCGCTGTTACCGACCGGCCGGTAACGGATCCGAAAGGCAGGATTTTTTGCTACGCTTTAACGGAAAAACATTGGGTCATTGGCGGACCGGTGAACAATGGCGGAATGATTTTCAGATGGGTCCGTGACCAGCTGGCATCTTCGGAGGTCGAGACAGCAAAACGGCTGGGAAAAGACCCTTATGAAGTTTTGACAGATATCGCAGCCAGAGTAAAACCCGGATCGGACGGATTGATCTTTCATCCGTATTTAGCCGGAGAACGGGCTCCATTGTGGGATGCGAATGCACGCGGTTCCTTTTTCGGTCTAGGCCTGCATCATAAAAGAGAACATCTGATTCGTTCCGTCCTTGAAGGAGTGATATTAAATTTATATACCGTATTGCTCGCATTGGAAGAATTAATCGGAGAACCGAAGAAAATCCAGGCCACAGGCGGATTTGCAAGATCAGAGCTTTGGCGGCAGATGATGGCTGATATTTTCGACCAGGATGTTCACGTTCCTGAGAGCTTCGAGAGCTCTTGCCTTGGTGCGGCGATTATTGGTTTATATAGCTTAGGTGAAATCGATTCGTTAGACATCGTATCGGAAATGATCGGTGGGACTCATTTTCACAAACCGATTCAGGAAAATGTAGAAATATACAAAGATCTAACTCCGATCTTTATCCGCCAGTCCAGGCTTCAGAAGGAAGAATATGCCGACATTGCAGCGTTTCAGCGGAAATGGGTAAAGTAGTAAATGTAACAAAAAAGCTTCTGTACTGAACAGAAGCTTTTTTGTTTCTAGTTAATAATAAAGAGAGCTTTTCTCAATGTCAGCATTCTTAAAGTGATAATCTCAGTAAAGAACAGCCCTGCGTACAAGCTATTGCTCCTGCTGATAGAAGTATGCAATAATTTAACTAGAAAGGAAAGATTTTTTGTAAGCGGCTCCAAAAAAGAACGCAAGGGGGCAATAGAATGAAAGATAAATTGAATGATAACTCTTACTTTAGTGAAGCAAATCCGGTTCCGCCAAAAACCGTTCGCCAAAAGCTTGCCTTGATGGGGCCAGGGTTAGTTGTTGCTGCTACCGGTGTAGGCACAGCTGATCTGGTTACGGCTATCGTCGCAGGTACTTCTTTTGGAATGACATTTGTTTGGGCAATTGTCGTAGGGGCCATTTTAAAATATTTTTTGAATGAAGGCGTCGGCAGATGGTATCTTGCCACAGGGAAGACCATTTTGCAGGGTTGGCATGCCATGGGAAAATGGGCAACTGGATATTTTGGAATTTACTCAGTCATTTGGGGGTTTCTATATGGAGCAACAGCTTCGTTGACATGCGGCTTGGGCATGCATTCAATGTTTCCGGTTATGCCGATTTGGGCATGGGCAATGCTCCATTCATTGGCAGGGTTTATCCTAGTATGGACAGGACGGTATCTTTTGTTTGAACGGGTGATGACTGTTTTAATCGGAATCATGTTCGTAACAATTATCGGAACGGCTTTTCTTTTTTTACCATCAATCGGTGAATTTTCATATGGATTTGTTCCCAGGGTTCCTGAAGGGTCCCTAATGCTTACACTTGGACTGATCGGCGGTGTAGGAGGAACAATTACAATGGCGTCTTACGGGTACTGGTTACAGGAAAAGGGATGGAAAGGAAAAGGCTGGGTAGCAGTTATGAGGTTGGATGCAAAAACTGCATATGTTATTACGTCCATATTTACACTGGCTGCACTCATTATTGGTGCGAAATTTCTTTTTGGTACCGGAATAGAGATTAAAGGAGATCAGGGACTGCTAAATCTTGCCCAAATGCTTGGAGATGAATTTGGTGCACCGCTCCGCTGGCTGTTTTTAATTGCATTTTGGTCTGCAGCTTTTACTTCATTATTAGGCGTATGGAATGGTGTTCCATATTTATTTGCCGACTTTATAAGAACGATCAGAAGCAAAAATGACACAACAAAACCAGTGACTGAAAATGATCCGGCTTATCGAATTTATCTTGCTTGGCTGACCTTTCCCCCGATGTTGATTTTTTTCTATGGAAAACCGATAGAATTGATTATTTTATATGGTGTGCTCGGTGCGCTGTTTATGCCGTTTTTAGCGACCTCTCTCGTAATTCTTCTAAATTCAAAAAAAGTAGAGCCGGAATTTCGAAACAACTGGATTGCCAATACGGTCTTGATCGGCTGTTTGCTCATGTTTATCGTACTTGGCATCTCTGAGCTTATCGATTTATTTTAAATATTGGTAAAAATTATAATATAAATATATTAAAACATTGATTTCTTCTGTCGATATAGTTTAAGTGTGAAAACTGATCGAACAAGTTGAATCAAAATCAGGTTACTTCCAATCCCAGCCGTCATATCGGCTGGGTTTTTTTCTCGTCTTGCGATCCTTCCGATTATGTAAAACATCGATAAAATGTCGTACAAGCAGATTTGTGTGAATAAGCTAATGTATAAGGTTGGACGGGGGGACGATGAATGATGGGTGTTTTTCTTAGTTACATGTTACTGGGGATTTCACTGGCAGCTCCAATAGGGCCGGTAAATGCAGCCCAATTAAATAAAGGAGTCAAACACGGTTTCTTTCATGCATGGATTTTTGGCATCGGTGCGTTATTAGCAGACGTCACTTACATGATGCTTGTTTATTTCGGAGTAATCAACTTTTTAGATACATCTTTTATGAAGGCTTTTCTCTGGCTGTTTGGTTTTTTTGTATTAACCTATTCAGGAATTGAAGGCTTACTAGGGATTGGAAAGTTTGAAACCAGTATGAGAAATGAGAAAAAAGCAACCTTTTTCAAATCACTCTCTTCAGGGTTCGCCATGTCCATTTCCAATCCTTTAACCATATTGTTTTGGCTCGGAATATATGGTTCGGTTTTGGCCCAGACAGCTTCTGTGGAGAACACCGGGCAGCTTGTTTTTTATAGTGCGGCTATTATCCTTGGAATTTTAACATGGGATGTAACGATGGCGATGATCGCAGGAGGTGCCAGAAGGCTGCTTGCATCAAACGTATTGACTGGCATTACGATTGTATCCTCCATATCGATGATTGCTTTCGGTATTTATTTTGCCGTCCAAGCCTCCATACTGCTGTTTAGTTAATCTTGATAGTTTTTTTCAAGGACAATAACAAGACGATCACAACAAATATTATGCTTGCAAAAAATCCCGGGCGAACGGCTTTCTCGAGTAAGGCTCCGCCTATTGATCCGACGATTATTAATAAACCCAAGAAACCCATAAGCTTTTCCTTAAAAGAAAGAGCAAGAATTTTAAAAGAAGAAATGATGATCGCAAACCAATTATATAATAACAAGATTCCTGCGGCGGTCGTTATATATTCATAAATCGACTCAGGCATTGCCAATGCTGTCAGGATTGAAGCCAATAAACCGGCAGCTGCGAGCGCCAATGAGTTTAATGGCAAGCCTTTCTTTTTGCTCTTAATTGCAAAGAAAGCAGGAGCATCTCCGTCCTCAGCCAGCGTATTGAGCAGGTTGGTGACACCAAATAAAGATGCTGCCATTGTTGAAAACCCGGCAATAATAATCGCCCCGTTAAACACATGAGGAAAAAAAGGAAGACGATAATTGGACAAAGCTGTGACAAAAGGGCTTTCTCTTTCATTAAAGAGCTCATAGGGAATCATAGTAATAGCAAAAATGAGAGATACGACATAGATTACAGTAAGGATAATCAGCATGATCTGACCGGCCTTTGGTGCATCCTCTTTCTTTTTGAGCTGCATGGCCATTAGCCCGATCACTTCAATTCCGCCAAACGCATAAAATGAGTAAATAAGGGAAGACCAAAATCCTGTAAAGCCTTTCGGAAAGAATTGATATAAAGAGAAGAAAGAGATATCTACAGGCTTTGATTTACCGGGAATCCAACCAATCAGTGCTGCTATGGCTAAGACGATAAACATAACAATTGCTGCAATTTTAGCTGCAGTCAACACATTCTCAATTCTATCAAAGCCATTTGTTCCTAATAACACAACAATGATTGAAGCGACAGCGTATCCGGAAGCAAAAAGCCAGAGTGGAACATCACGAAACCAAAATTGCGAGAAAATAGATATAGCGGTCAGCTGGCTGCCCATAATAAGAATATTAGAGAACCAATACGTCCATCCACAGCTAAATCCCGCCCAATTTCCATAGGCTTTTTTTGCATAATAGCAAAACGAACCTTTTTGTGGATCTTTTGCGGTCATTTTAGCCAGCAGATTGAAAACGATATATGTTCCGAATGCTGCCAATAAAAAGGAAAGAACAATAGAGGGGCCTGTCATTTTTATTCCGATACCTGATCCTAAAAAATACCCGGTGCCGATTGTACACCCCACGCCAATTATGGAAAGCTGCCACCATGTTAATTGTGCTTCATTTGATTTCTCTGTTTTGCCGGGATTGCAATGATTTTTATTCAAAGATACTCCCCTCCTTCTTCAGGAGTAGTCTTTGGAATAATTCGGATGAATATGTATATGCTCATTTAATAGTTATTATTTCTGTGTCATTATATGAAAAATTGCAAGAAAAAAGGTGATGCCATGAAAATTATCTGTTTTGGAGACAGTTTAACGAGAGGAGTTTCTTACGTCAAAGGCCGGCTAAGAATAATTAAAGATAACTATCCGGCATATTTGCAGGAATTATTTTCCCGGGAGGAAGGTTTTAATGCTTCTGTAATAAATAAAGGAGTATTTAACGATAATTCAGATCTTCTCTTGAAACGACTAAACAAAGATGTGATAGAAGAACATCCGGATTATGCCATTGTAGCAGTGGGAGGGAATGATTGTAACTTTTTATGGAATGAGGTTGCTGAAAATCCCGATAAAGAGCATCAACCGATCGTGCCGCTTGAGCGCTATTTGGAAAATGTAAAAACGATTGTCACTAAATTGCAATCAGCTGGCATAACACCTGTTATTTTAACTTTGCCTCCTTTAGATCCTGTCCGATATTACACATTTATATCGGGCAATTCGGGCATTTCAATCAGTCATTGGATTGGCAGGATGGGCGGTATCGAGCACTGGCATGGTTTGTACAATCGCAGCTTAAATAAACTAATAAAAGAATTAGGAGTAAGTAAAATTGATGTAAGATCTGCATTGAAAAAAACAGGAGAATTGATTGACTTCATAAGTGATGACGGAATTCATCTTACTTCTAAAGGATATAAAGTGCTGAGTGAAGAGATTTTTCTTTTTTTTCAACAGCTTTCAGACGCGAAAGAAACACGGCATATTTAATATCCGTGTTTTTTCGCAGCTAAAAAATCCTTTTTTGCTCGCGTTCATCTTTTATGATTTCCACTGCTTCTCTGAATCGCTGAGAATGAACGATCTCCCTTTCTCGCAAAAAGCGTAAGCCATCGTTTAAATCAGGGTCATCAGACATGTCAATCAGCCATTGGTAGGTAGCTCTCGCTTTTTCTTCTGCCGCGATATCTTCATATAAATCAGCGATCGGATCGCCTTTTGCTTGAATGTATGACGCAGTAAAAGGAACCCCTGCAGCGTTGTGATAAAACAAAGCGCCGTCATGGTTCGCATAATGATCTCCGAGCCCGGCATCCCTCATTTGCTGTGGCGTTGCATCCTTTGTTAATTTATAAACCATCGTCGCGATCATTTCCAAGTGGGCAAATTCTTCGGTTCCGATATCTGTCAACAGGCCGATAACTTTGTCGGGAATCGTGTACCGTTGATTTAAGTAGCGAAGAGCAGCGGCTAATTCTCCATCCGCTCCGCCGTATTGTTCGATCAAATACTTGGCTAATCTCGGATTACACGTACTTACTCTTACGGGGTACTGTAATTTTTTATCATATGTCCACATAATCTTCTCTCCTTACATTAGACTTGCCAAGGCCAAGGACTGTTTTTCCACAACCAGTATTCATTTGAGCCGTTCAAGCTGTCTTGAGAAAGCGGTCCAAACCTTGATTCGAATTTCTGCTTTAGCTGTTTACTATATTGGGCGTACTGATTAAATTGCTGAATGGCTTGAGAATCAGTGGGATGAGTATCAAGATATAACCTCAGTTCAACAAGAACAAAGTCAACAGCCTGTATTTCCTCCAATTGCTGATAGTACTCTTGTGGCATTTGGGCCATCTCTTACCTTCCTCCCTTTTTATAAGGATTGTCGTAATAATCATAAAAGACAGGCCATAATGTCCCTTTCTTTAAGGCTTCATGAGGCGGAAATTGCTGAAGGTTAGGTGGTTGAAAGCCTAAATAAAGATTGGGAGGAGTACTGTAATACTTAACACCGATCGGAGGGCAAGGATCATAAGGACTACGATAAGGTATATAAGTTTTCGTTTTTGTATAATACGCTTGCGCTTGATTATCTTTCATTTTTATACACCTCGCAAAATCATTTCTCCTCTGATTATATTCAGCCGTTTGATATATATATCTGAAATCTTTTGCATACTAAATATTAGAAGTTATTCCCCTTAACCTATTACATGAAAGTATTCATCAAACCTTCACCTGCTTCACCCGGGCATCATTTTATAATAAAAGGAATGAAACAGGTTACAGATAAAATGGATAAGAATAATAAAAAAACAGCCAAATACATCGGCTGTCTGCACGTAAAAAAAGTATCCACCTTAGGCGGCGGATACTTTTATTTGCTTATTAAACCTGCTGTGGCACTTGCAAACCAAGACCTTTTGCAATACGTGTACCGTATTCTGGATCTGCTTTGTAAAAATGTTGAATTTGACGAAGTTTAATTTCATCTTTTGAAACAGGCTTCATCGCTTCGACGATGTTTTCGACTAGACGAGTGCGTTCTTCATCGTTCATGAGGCGATATAGATCGCCGGCTTGAGTGTAATGATCATTATGGTCGTAAGCTACACTATCGGCTACTCCGGAAACGGCATAAGATGCTGCTTTATTTTCCGGGGATTCTGTCGGGCCATCGTAGCTGTTTGGTTCGTAGTAAACAGAGCCGCCTCCGTTATCATCAAACCGCATTTGTCCGTCACGCTGATAATTTTTCACCTCGTTGCGCGCCCGGTTAATCGGCAAGGCTTGATGGTTGGCACCTACACGGTAGCGGTGAGCATCATGATAGGCAAATAAACGACCTTGAAGCATTTTATCCGGAGAAACGTCAATACCAGGCACTAAAGTTCCCGGTGAGAAAGTAGCTTGCTCAACTTCAGCGAAATAGTTTTCTGGATTTTTATTCAATACCATTTGGCCTACTTCAATTAATGGGTAATCCTTTTGAGACCATACTTTTGTCACATCAAACGGATCAAAACGATAAGTATTTGCGTCCTCTAAAGGCATGATTTGAACATAAAGCTTCCAAGCAGGAAAATCGCCATTTTCAATCGCGTTGAAAAGATCCTCTGTATGGTAATCAGGATTATCGCCTGCGAGCTTAGCTGCAACATCCGAAGCTAAATTTTTTACGCCTTGTTCTGTTTTAAAGTGATATTTAATCCAAACGCCTTCTCCTTCTTCATTGACCCATTTAAATGTATGGCTTCCGAATCCGTGCATGTGGCGGAAGGTTGCTGGAATACCGCGATCGGACATTAAGATTGATACTTGATGAAGTGATTCAGGTGATAAAGACCAGAAATCCCATACCGCGTCAGGATTTTTCAAATGAGTCTGCGGGTGGCGTTTTTGTGTATGGATAAAATCCGGGAACTTAATAGCATCACGGATAAAGAAAACAGGAGTATTGTTTCCTACAAGATCGTAGTTGCCGTCTTCCGTATAAAATTTTACGGCAAATCCGCGGGGATCGCGTACGGTATCGGCAGAACCATTCTCTCCAGCTACTGTAGAGAAACGGATAAACATTGGTGTGCGTTTTCCAACCTCTGAAAAAAGTTTTGCTTTCGTATATTTTGATACATCGTTTGTTACTTCGAAATAGCCGTGTGCTCCGGCACCTTTCGCGTGAACAACACGCTCAGGAACGCGTTCTCTATTAAAATGTGCTAATTTCTCTAGTAGATGAACGTCTTGAATAAGAGTTGGACCACGAGAACCAGCTGTCATCGAATTTTGATTGTCACCGACAGGAGCTCCCCAGCTCGTTGTAAGGTTATTTTTTTCAGCCATGTTAGAATCACCTCATAGTTTTTTATTATAGCTTTTAAATTATAATAATTATAATAACATTTATTAAATTAAAGTCAATGCTATTTTGTAATTATTATAATTTGATTTCTTGAACACTATAAATATATGAATAGAGATATATCTATTAGAACATTGAAGCAATTTTGGCAAGGATAGTTCTTAATAGCAAAAATTCAGCGGCCTTTTGTGAATTTTTTCATTTCTTTAGTAATAAGTCAATTAATTAAGATGTTCAACTGTATAGTTCATAGGTCGCATGGATTGTACGAAATTCCCCGCAGAGGTGTAAAAGTGCGCATTTTTTTTTGGAAAAGAGATTTTAATGGAACTCTTTTCGTGTTGTGCCTATACTTGAAGTAAAATGAAATATTTTTTGATTGGGGGTGATGAAATGATTGAAAAACAGCTCGTCGGAGAAAAGGCAGCGGAGCATATTAAAGATGGCATGGTTGTAGGACTTGGAACAGGTTCAACCTTCTTTTACACGCTGCAAAAGCTCGGTCAGCTTGTAAAAGAGGGCCTTTCCTTTCGCGGAATTCCGACTTCAGTTCGTACGCAAGTGCTTGCAAAAGAAATGGGAATACCCCTAGTAGATTTCAGTGAAATTGATCGAATCGATCTTGCCATTGACGGGGCTGACGAAGTGAATCCGGATCTTGATCTTATCAAAGGCGGGGGAGGGGCCCTGCTTCGTGAGAAAATTATCGCAAAAGCGGCAAAAACGTTTGTCGTTATTGCAGATCCTAATAAAGCGGTTGAGAAGCTTGGAGGATTTCGTTTACCTGTTGAAGTAGTGCCATTTGGCTATCAACTTACAAAACAGCTGATTAGCAAAACAGGGATTGGCCCTGAATTACGAATGGCAAATAAAGAACCTTACGTTACAGATAACGGAAACTATCTTTTTGATTGCAGTATTGGATCGACCCATAATATAAAAGAATTGGAACAGAAGCTGAATATGATTCCCGGTGTTGTAGAAAACGGTCTGTTTATCGGAATGGCAGATATCCTTATCACAACAGATCATGAACAAAATGTTGTCATTAAAAATCGCAAGGAAAGCTGAATTCAATTACAGAAGGGTGGAAGCAAAAACATGTATGATGTGAAGCAATATAAGGATGAGAATTTTACCATTTATGAGCTAATTGATTCGTCAACAAATGCAAGGGTGAAAGCTGCACCTGAAAGAGGCGGGATCATTATCGGATTTGAAGTAGAAGGTAAAGAGCTGCTGTATCTAAATAAAGAAACGTTTTACAATGCTGAAGCCAACGTAAGAGGCGGCATTCCCATTCTTTTCCCGATTTCTGGCCAGCTTGAGAATGGAGAATACGAGTGGGACGGAAAAACATACAAAATGAAAAATCATGGGGTGGCGAGAAACAACTCTTGGAAAGTTATTGATACAAATTCTAACGGTGAAGCAGCCATCACGATGCGTTTGACAAGCACGGAAGAAACGAAAAATTCTTTTCCCTTTGATTTTGAAGTGATATTTACATATGCTTTAAAGAATAATACATTAACAATCCATCAGGAATACCGGAATCACTCAGATTCTGATATGCCGATTTACGCGGGCTTTCATCCGTATTTTAAGACAGCCCAAAAGGAATTAGCCTATCAAACTGATGCAAAAACCTATTTAGATTACAATGATATGAAAACAAAAGAAATAAACGGCACGATTGACCTGACAGACAAGAAAGAAGCACTAGCCTTACTAGATGCGGAAAAGAAAGATATTGTTTTTGAATTGCCGGAAATAGAAAAGAAGGTTCAATTGTCTTACGGCAGCGAGTTCGCTTACGTTGTGCTATGGACAGAAAAGGAAAACGATTTTGTCTGCGTTGAACCTTGGATGGCAAAGACAAAAGAGCTCAATAATAAGGAGGAATTGCTGTTTATTTCTCCTGGAGAAGCGCTAAAAACCTATCTCGAAATCACGGTAGAATAAAATACGGAGCCTCCTATTAGGGGGCTCCGTATTTTTGCGGCAATGAAAGGAGAAAGCTAAATTCCAGATATAATCGTAGAATCGCCGATAAAAAAGAAAAATCGCCGATATATTCAGAGAATCGCCGATAAAAGAGAAAGAAACAGGATAAGGTCGCTCGAAATCACATCGAAATCACCTAAAATCACAAGGGGAAATTCTCAGAAAACGTTTTTCTCATTATACGGTAGAAATAAGTCATACTAAAAAACACCGTCCCATTCCTGAAAGCATGAATTTATTCTTTTTGTATGAGTTATGGCATAATTGCACTATCAATTACAAAAGAAGGCGATTAAACGATGAAGTGTAAAATTAATCGGAATGCAGCAAAAGTATTAAAAAAAATGCTCGATTCTGAGGAAGCAGATGGGAAAATGATCCGCGTGTTTGTCACTCATCAGCACGGAGATCATGCCCATTATGATTTCAAGCTTGATGCGCCGACAGAGAATGACGAAGTAGTAAAAACAGACAAGGATATTGATATTCTCCTTGATAAACGTGAAGAATTCCTGGATGGTATTTGGATTCAGTACTATTATGTGCCACAAGAGGAGTTTGTCATTACCAACCCTTCAAAAGGCAGCCACACCCATTAGAAAAAACAGCAGAGAACTTTTTTCTGCTGTTTTTTCAATTGAGAAAATACCGAGCTACCTCAATTGAAGTTTCAAATTAAATTGCGTACAATATAATTGCAAACAATTAAAATGAAATAAGGAGACGATTCTAATGGCAGAAACAGTGCTAACGACAGCAGTTAAAGCAATTGGTGGAAGAGAAGGAAGAGTAGAATCAGCTGACGGCAACATTAAAATGGATATCGCGATGCCGGGAACTCCTAGAGCTCAAAAGATTCCTGAAGCAACCAATCCAGAGCAGCTGTTTGCTGCCGGATACTCAGCTTGTTTTGATGGAGCCCTGCAGCATGTGGCCAGAGCGGAACGAGTGAAGTTCGAATCCGAGGTGACTGCAAATGTTAGCCTTTTGAAAGTGGATGACGGTTTTCAGATTGCGGTAAAGCTGCAGGTAAAAGGGACGGGTGTTGATAAAGGAACGTTGGAAGAGCTCGTCCATAAAGCACATGATTTCTGTCCGTATTCCAAAGCGACTAGAGGAAATATTGACGTAACGCTTGAGATTGTAGAGTAATGAAAAAAGGTGCCGGCTTGGCACCTTTTACTTACTATTATTATTTTCGTAGTGTTTCTAATAAATTTAGCAAAATAGATTTTAACGTATCAATATCGTTGTTATTATTCCCGATTATTTCAGCGATTCGCAAGGGAACCGAGGAAGCTTTGTTTTTTAATGCTTGTCCTTTATCAGTCAGCTGAATGGTAACAGATCTTTCGTCAAACTCTGACCGCTTCCTATTTATCAAATCATGCTGTTCCATTCGTTTGAGCATGGGAGTAAGTGTTCCGGAATCTAGATAGAGCTGTTCCCCTAATTTTTTTACGCTGAGTTGTTTATGCTCCCATAATAAGAGCAGAACAAGATACTGAGGATAGGTGACATCTAATTCTTCAAGAAGAGGTTTATATTGCTTTGTCATTTCCCTTGAACTTGCATAAAGGAGAAAGCAGATCTGATTTTCAAGCCTTAAATGATCGAATTCTTTTTCCATGGATTTCACCAACTCTTTAATAGTCCTAAGGCTTAGTTAATGTATTAGTTATATTAACGCAAAAATAATCGTAAAGCCAATAGCAGATTCTTTATCGAAAGAAGATGACAATGGAATTACCTTTACAAATAAAAAAGGCACGAGAAATTCGTGCCTAATAACAAATCATTATTCCGTATATGTTTTGTCGTAAAGCATTTTGCCGGGCCAAGTGTAAGACATATGTCCACCGTCGACTGTAATTGACTCGCCTGTGACATAGGAGCTGTCATCAGATGCTAAGAATAGCACGACACCGGCTACTTCTTCTGCTCTGCCTAATCTCCCCATCGGATCCACCCATTTGTATGCTTTTCGAAATTCTTTTCCTCCTTCTTCACCCATTAGATCGTCAAGAAGGGGTGTTTCAATTGTTCCGGGGGCAATACAGTTGACTCTGATCCCGTCACGTGCATAATCGATGGCCATTGCCTTTGTCAGATTGGTAATTCCGCCTTTGGCCGCATTGTATCCTGAACGATCCAAGTCAGCGGCTAATCCAGATACAGAAGAATTGTTAATGATTGATCCGCCTTGTTCAAGCATAAGCGGGATGAAATATTTGCTTACTAAATAAGTTCCTCTAAGATCCACAGCCATTAATTTATCCCATAATTCAACCGGGTACTCATGAACTTTGCCACCTTCAGTATCTGTCCCGGCATTGTTAAACAGAATGTCTATCGAACCGAATTCTTCTTCAATTTGCTCTTTTAATCTTTTTACTTTATTCTCATCAGAAATGTCGACCTCGTATGCCTTGGCTTTTCCGCCATGCGCATTAATTCTTTCTACAGTTTCTTTCGTTTCTTCAAATTTCAGATCCGCGCAAAGAACGTTTGCCCCTTCTTTTGCAAATCGTTCGGCAGTCGCTTTGCCGATCCCTGAGCTAGCTCCTGTAATTAATGCAACTTTTGATTGTAATCTGCTCATTACTAAGGCCTCCTAGGAAAAAATATTCATGACTCGAATTGTTTTCCCGTATTCATGCGGAATAAACATAGTTGTGTACGTAACCTATAAGTTCTGCTCTCGTCTAAAAGATATGAGAGGAGGCAGTTTATGAAAAAAAGCACAGCAATTTTTTTCATTTGTTTGATGTTTGTTTTGGGAGGATGCCAGAGCGGTGGTATGCAAGAAAGCGATTCCGCCAGCATTGCTCCAGGTGGGGAGATGCAAAGCGATTCGAGCAGCAGTGCTTCTAGTGTAGAAAAGTCAGCGGAAATGAAAACGGCGGATAACCAAGACAATGCAAATGCTCCTAAGTCAGAAGAATCACAAGCTGAAGAAGGCTCTGAATCAACCGAACAAATGATTATTCATGAGGCTCAGGTTGAGGCAGAAGTAAAGAGTTATGATGAAGGCGCAAAATGGATTCTTGAACGAGTTTCTGCAGTAAAAGGCTATGTAGTCAACCAAAGCACGACACAGGAAGAGGATGACGGTAAAAGTGGAACGCTAAACATTCGAATTCCAGAATCATCCTTTCAATCGTTTTTGGATCAATTAAAAGGTTCAAGTGAGCTAAGTGTTCTGAATCAATCGGTAACAGGTCAAGACGTGACAGAAGAATACGTCGATCTAGAGTCAAGGCTTGCAGCAAAGGAAGCTGTAGAAAAGCGCTTGTATCAATTTATGGAGAATGCCAAAGGAACAGAGGACCTCTTAACCGTTTCCAATGACTTAGAGAGAGTACAGGAAGAAATCGAAAGCATGAAAGGAAGAATGAACTATTTAAAAACAAGGAGCGATATGTCCAACATCTCCCTGAGCTTAAAAGAAGACGCTCTTCCCGGCGTGACAACTACTAAGCTAAACACATGGGAAAGAACACAGCAGGAATTTATGTCATCTGTTAATGGCTTGCTCTCATTCGGTTCAACTCTGATTATCTTTTTAGCAGGAAGATCGCCAATTTTTCTGTTAATCGCTGCAATTGCTGGAGCGGCATACTATTTATTTAAAAAGAGGTTTAGAAAGGAAAGTCCGAAAGTATAATAATGTGCAGTAAGACCAGGTAAGGATAACGTCTTTAATATAAGCTTTTCAGAAGAGTAGGAAGTTCATCAGACGAAGATATCAACGAAAACAACTTAAGTCGATTGCTTAACTACTGAACTCGTTTCTGCTTAAAGAAACGAGTTCAGTTTTTTGTGTTTCTGAATCGAAATCAAAACACATAGAACCAATGAGATATCGAGATTTTTTATAAAACAACTAACTTTACTATACTTATTATTTTGTTGACGGATCCTGGAAAATACCATATCCTAATAATGAGTGAGTTATTCACTCATTATTAGAACCTAATCTGACAATAAGATTAAGAAAGGAAATATTCAAATGAGCAGAACCAATATCTTGTGGGAGCTAGTCCTGCGAAAAAGCAATCAGAGGAAAAATGCCAAAGGGCTTCAGACCAACACACCAAACGGAATTGTTGAAGGCAGTTTTGTTAAAATTGGCGGAATCGGCCAGTGGATCACTATACGAGGTGAGAATCGGAACAACCCTGTTTTGTTAATTATTCCTGGTGGTCCAGCTTCCACATATTCCATTTTCAGTCCGTTACTTCGTTCATGGGAGAAGCACTTCACTGTCGTTCAGTGGGATCAGCGTGGCGCGGGCAAGACTTTCCGCAAGAATGGGAAAGACGGCTGCGGAACCATCACCTTCGACCGCCTCGCACAGGATGGGATAGAGGTGACGAAATACTTGTGCCACAAGCTTGGTCACCCAAAAGTAATTCTTATCGGAAGCTCCGCGGGCAGCCTAATCGGAGTCATGATGGCAAAGCTTCGCCCCGATCTTTTTTATGCATATGTAGGCACTGATCAAAATGCTCCGGATCTCCAAAATCTTTCATACGAATTAACAATCAACGCACTCCGTACAGCAGGCAATACGAAGGGGGTTCAGTTGATTGAGAGAATGGGGCCGGATCAATCTCTGTGGAGTCGCAAAGACTACGACAAAAGGAACCAATATCTCGTTAAGGCTATCAAGGATGTTCCTAATATGATTATGGATCTAATCTTGCCATCTATGATCTCATCCCCGGATCATAAAATACATGATTTGATTGATATCTTTCGAGGTATGAGTTTTTCCCTGGACCACCTATATGATGAATTAATAAACTTTGATTTTAAAAAACTCGGGAAGCGGTTTGAACTGCCAATCTTTATTTTTCAAGGAGATCAAGATATTATTACTCCAACTGCAACTGCTAAAGCATATTATGACGAAATTGAAGCTCCCTTCAAAGAGTTTGTTCTAATCAAGAACGCTGGCCATCTTGCGTGTTTTGCTCAGTCTGATCAGTTCCATAATGAACTGATAAAGAGGGTACTTCCGCTGGTCAACACATTAGGCAGCTGATTGTAGAGGAAATGGCTTACCAGATTCGTGGTACAATGAAGATAAAACTTTCTTAGATCTGGAGGTTGGCAAATGTCTCCATTAAACAGACAACAGCTTGATCAAATCCGTGACGAGCGCAGAGAGCAGATCAAGCAAGCGGCGCTCAAAGTATTTGCCCGCCGAGGATATACAGGAACGAAAACGAGCATGATTGCTGCGGAAGCAAGTATTAGCGAAGGACTCATTTACCGCTATTTCAACTCCAAAAAGGAACTTTTTATCACAATTATCCAAGAAATGATGGAAGAATCGAAAAGGGAACTCGAGCACATTGAACATTTACCTGGAACACCTTTTGAACAAATTAGAAACCTAACACTAAACATGCTTGATGAAAACAATAAATTCGCCTTTATGCTAATACAGCGGTCACGGAAAGCAGATGATGTTCCGGAAAAGGTAGCGCAGATCTTTGAACAACATTCCACGAATGTTCTGATTGATCTACTGATTCCAATCTTCATTAAAGGACAGAATTCAGGTGAATTTCCCCTAGGAGAACCCCGAAAGCTGTTGACCTGGTACTTTTCCATTATTAACAGTCTTATCATACAGGATCAGGTGGATGAAGAGTATGGATTGCCTGACGTGGATGTGTTAATGCGTATATTGAAAAAATAATTTCAAATATAATACGTTGGATATGTCATTCGTTCTTCCAAAATCAAGCGCAATTGAAGAATTATTAAATCCCAATTTCTTATTTAGTACCACTTTAGAGATTGGGATTTTTCATGCTGTGAGAACCCTAAATTTAGTAAATATGATTTTATTCTGTAAGTTAGCCTTAAAAAGTCAATTAAGAATAGAATCGCGAGCCTTCTAAATTATATAAAGGCTTATTTACTGTTTTTTAGTCTGCGGAGTTTGAGCCTTTGATTATTATTTTTCATTTTTTGTAACAAAAACCACATTCAAGGTACTAAATAGTTGAAAACACCGAACCATATTCAGGCAAGGGAGAACGATTATGGAATTGGAGGAGCTGTACAAGGAAATTCAGCCAAAGGTATTTGCCTTTTTCTTCGTGAAAACCTTACATAAAGAAGCGGCAGAAGACTTAACCCAGGAGGTTTTTTATGAAGCAATTAAAGGGTTACACTCGTTTAAGCATCAATCAACCGTCGAAACGTGGCTTTTTTCAATTGCCAAAAACAGGATGAAAAAACATTACCGCACGAAGAAGTACAAGAATCAATTGGAAGCGAAAATGAGGAACGAACGAATCGAAACAGATTCACCTGAGGATCAGTTCATCATAAAAGAAACGGCAGTGAACTTGATTGGTAAAATTGCACAATTGGCAGAGCCAGAGAATGAAATTGTAATCTTGCGTGTATATGGAGAGCTGTCATTTCGAGAAATAGGCTCTATTATCGGACGAAGCGAAAACTACGCAAGAGTTACCTTTTACAGAGCAAAGCTCAAACTCCAAAAAGAAATGGAGGGATATCATGGATAAACGGACACGTTCGATTCTCGAGGACTTATTGCCGTTATATAATGAAGGGCTTTTAAGTGAGGAAACAAAAAGATGGTTTGATGAGCAAGTAGCTGATAACGAGGAAATGAAAAACCTCGTCCAAAAAGCTGCCCAGCCCTTAGACAAATTAGACGTCCAATCAACAATCGATCAAGAGAAAATGTTTAAAAGGATTCATCGCAAGCTTGCAATTTTTCAAATTATTCTCGTAGCCATCTCATTTTTACTCGCTATTCAATCCTCCTTATTAAATGAAAGCTTTGGATTTATCCTGTGGTATTCAGTGCTTGGACTTGTGACGTATCTTTTTTATAAAGATATGAAAATCGTGTTCTACATTTCGTTTCTCCCCTTATTTCTTTGGGCTGTCGCAATCCATTTGGCAAATTTTTCGAACAGCGTACCCGGTGAATTCAACATACAGCCTGCCGAATTTATATGGAATGGCTTCGTTGGATCCTTCTTCATGACATTCATTCATTTTGTATTTGCGTTAATAGGGGGGCTGATTGGCCTCTTAATTCTTAAAATAAAAGAAAGTAGCTGAGATAGGAATGAAAAAAATAATTTACATTACATTGGTTGTTGTTCTTACAGGGTTTATTTTATTTGTTTATAACGAATTTAATGGTAATCCCATCAGCAAGTATTTTTCTGAACATACCCTGAAGAAATATTTAAGCGAAAAATATCCTGAAAAAGAACTTCGGATCAATGAGGGCACGTATAACTTTAAATTTAAAGAATACGCTTATCGTGTCGTTGAAATTGGGACGGTAGATGCTGAAAAAGAGCAGAATGAGTATGAATTTACCGTAAGAGGGTTCATTATGCCGAAAGTTAATAGGGATGGAATTCGTGAAAGCATGCTCGATCAAGAGGTCATGGACCGGCTTGGTGCTGAAGGTGGAACCGAACTTTCTAAATTATTAAAGCCGAAGGTACCAGCAGTAAAAGAAGTGGAAGTTAATGTTGAAGTCCTTAAAGGGCAGCTCGATACGAATGCTCCATGGAGCAAGGATCTACCCTTTGACCGTCCGATACAAATTTATATTCTACTTCATGCGAATCAGATGAATAAGGAAGAAGTTTATCAGGCTGCCCAAACGATTCAAAAAACACTGAATGATGAAGGCTACAGCTATGAATCAAATATAAATGCCAATCAATTTGGAAGAACAGGAAGGGAAGCAGAACATGGCGCTTTGAAATATGCCGTCTATTTTGAAAAGGATACGAAGATTAAGCTTGGAGATGTTGAAGAATACAATCAATAAAGGGAACATATAAAATGCGGAATTAAGAAGTAAGTAATCTAAATGCCACCCTCTCGTCCAATAGCGTCGGGGCAAAAACGAAAATTCCAGGGCAATAGGATGGTCCTTAACGGAGAAAAAATTTGCTTTAATCAGTCAAGAAGAAAAAGAAATGCATAGATGTTGAGCGGACGATTGAATGAAATTTCAACTAAATGAATAGTTGAATCCGATGCACGGATTGGAAAATTTAGGTATAATTCACTTTGAAAATATTAATATGTAAGGAGTTAATAGCAATGCAGAAAAAAGGATGTATTAAATGCGGAAGCACAGAGGCCGGTCAGAAGGAAATTGCTACTACAGGTACTGGATTATCGAAAATGTTTGATGTACAGAATAATCGTTTTCTCGTTGTGTACTGTAAGAAATGCGGATATTCAGAATTCTATAACAAAGATGCTTCACTTGGAGGGAATATTTTAGATTTATTTTTTGGCGGATGATTGCCTTTTCTCAGTAAGCCCATTCTGGATAAACTGGAATGGGCTAGTTTTTTAAATCGCATCTATTAATTCAGGTGAGTTGTTCTTTGGTGAATTGACCTCAGACGACACCTGAAATGCTTCCATGTCTTTTGCTTCATATGGGACAAGCAGCTTTTGCAAATCTTCGATATTCTTGATTTTTGGATTTAGCCATTGTGCTTCTGTTTCAGGTGTCAATATGACAGGCATGCGGTCGTGAATCGGGCTCATTAAATCATTTGAATTCGTGGTAATAATTGTACAGCTGTAAATCATTTCACCCTTAGGAGAGTTCCATTTTTCCCAAAGTCCTGCAAAGGAAAAAAGCTTGGCGGATCTCAGCTTAATTCGCATGGGAAGCTTTGTTTTCGAATCGATTCGTTTCCACTCATAAAAGCTGTCAGCAGGTATGATGCATCTTTTGCTTTGAAGCGGTTTTTTAAAGCTTGGTTTTTGAGCCAGCGTTTCTGAGCGGGCATTAATCATTTTATAGCCAATTTTCTCATCTTTGGACCACGGAGGAAGGAGCCCCCATCTTAAATGACCCAGCCGGTTTTTTGAGCCGTCGTTAATGACAGAAAGGATTTGCTGAGACGGAGCTATGTTATAGCTTTGTACGTAGTCATATTCTAAATTGGACAGCTCGATATCAAAACGGTTCAGAATATCATCAAAATCTGAATACAAAGTGAATCTGCCGCACATCTTTATCATCCTTTGGGCTTTTTGCTTATTTTAGTACGGATAATATAGAAAAGCAAAGTTAAACTAAAGATGCTCCCATAACCGATTCTTTCGTTTACATAGATAATAAGACAGGGAAAAGGAGGGAGAGCATATGGATGTATGGATGCAGTGGATCAGTGAAGTAGGGTTTCCTATCATTGTGACCTTTTATTTGTTGCACCGCATTGAGCAGAAGCTGGATCAGCTTAACCAGTCCATCCAAAGCATTCCGGTGCGTCAGCAAGAAATTGTCGAAAATAACATGCGCGAAACATCCTAGAAAATGAAAAGAGCGACTCACGAGAGCTCGTTAAAAGAGCAGTGAGTCGCTCGGGCAATATCTTTTTCATCACTTAAAAACAACCATTGAAGATGTCTTTTAAGATGATTTCATATATAATAGAGATAATGAACTAGTGAAGCAGGTGATAGTCATGGAAGAAAAACATGGAGCTGCTCTTAGTCCGCAAAGCAGTAAGGAAAAAGATCAGCTGTTGAATCGATTAAAGCGAATTGAAGGTCAAGTCAGAGGAATCCAAAACATGGTGGAAAACGATCGGTATTGCGTAGACATCATTGTGCAAATCTCCGCAATTAATGCAGCCATGCAAAAGGTTGCGTTTCATCTGCTTGAAAATCATACGAACCATTGCGTGTCCGATGCGATTAAAAGCGGCAATGGAGAGCAGTCGATTGAAGAACTAATGGAAGTTTTTAAGAGGTTTTCGAAGCTGTAAATGTTTGAAGCATCTTTTTCGATTACCTTACAGGGGTAAAGTAATGCTGTATCAATGTAAACTGCTGGAGGGATGAATATGTCCGAAAATAAATTAACTGTTCAAGGAATGTCTTGCGCACATTGTGTTCATGCGATCGAAAGCAATGTGGGGAAATTGGATGGAGTCGAATCTGTGAAGGTCAATTTGGAAGCAGAACAAGTTGAGATCAGCTATGACGGAAATGCTGTCTCACTTGAAGAAATTGCTGATACGATTGAAGACCAGGGATATGACGTAGTCAAATAATGAAAAAAAGGAAATCATGCGCATAAAAGCACGATTTCCTTTTTTATTCAAGAAGTTTGTATTCCAGTTAATATCATTCACTTATTGGAAAATTATCGAATTTAATTGTAATCATGAGACATCGTTGTTATCTTTAGTTTATAATCAGGATAGTTTTTTATATGTCTATTAACTTGCGAAAATCTTTTAAAAATGAGGTGTCTAAGTGAGCAAAAAGCAACTTGCGAAAAAGCAATCACCTTTAAAAATCGCTGTTATAATCACGCTGACTTTATTTGTATTAATTGTAGCTTTGGTGGTTATTAAAAACTCCGGTTCTGAGGACGGGGAAGCAGGAAGCTTCGACACTCCTCCTTCACTTGAAGGACAACCTGTTATGGGGGAGGAAAGTGCGCCTGTAACAGTGACGGTTTTTGGAGATTATATGTGCCCTTCATGTAAGGCATGGGAAATGGACATTTTCCCTCAGCTTGAAAAAGATTATATTACAACAGGTGATGTAAAGTTATCTGCTGTTAATGTGCTTTTTCATGGCCAGGATTCAGAGACAGCAGCTTTGGCTTCGGAACAGGTTCTTGCGGAAGATCCAAAGTCTTTTTGGGATTTTCACCATAAGGTTTTCGAATCTCAGGCTGAGCATGGGGAAAAATGGGTGACTCCAAATAAAATGGCTGAAATAGCGGAAGAAACAACTTCCGTTGATCCGGATGAGTTAGTCGACAAGCTTTCGGCCAAGACGTTTGCCGAGCAATTACAAACGGATACAGAATTGTATAAGAAATATAATGTTCAATCGACCCCAACCATTATGATAAACGGCAAAACAGTCAATGAAGTCTTTGATTACAATAAAATTAAAGAAATGATCGATGAAGAACTGGGGAATGCGAAATGAACAAGAACCCTGTCTTCTTATATATTGCATGGGTCGTAGCAATGACAGCTGTTCTCGGAAGCCTATACTTTAGTGAAATTCGCAAATTTATTCCTTGCGAGCTCTGCTGGTATCAGCGGATCTTCATGTATCCTTTAGCCTTTTTGCTAGGAATTGCAACCTTTCGACATGACTTTAGGATCAAAGTATACATACTTCCTTTGTCAATCATTGGCGGCTGCATATCACTGATGCATTATCTCGAGCAAAAGGTCCCGGGGTTTGGAGGGCTCAGGCCGTGCGTGAACGGTGTCCCGTGTAATTCATCCTATATTAACTGGTTTGGTTTTATAACCATTCCTTTTCTAGCACTCATCGCATTTATTTTAATTACGGTTTTTATGTTTTTGATAAACGGTAAAAAAGAAAGCTGATGCTCCTGACTTCGGGAGCATAGCTTATCATAGTAATAATTTCATATGAAGCTCATCATGGTACCTGTTTTTATATTTTATTGCTTGTTTTTCGCAGCCAAAGACTTCAAATCCTGCAGATTCATAGAGTTTTTTGGCAGATTTGTTTGATTTCAATACACTTAGAGTAATTTGTTCAAGGCCTTCTAGCTTTTTCGCATGCTCAATTACTGCATAAAGGACTGCTTTTCCAATGCCTTTCCCTCGGTAAGCAGGAGATGTGTATACTGCTAGAAGTGCAGCTTTATGGTTAAATTTAATCATTTCTTGACGGAGAATACTTGCAGCACTAATAAGAGTGGCTTCATAAAATGCACCTACGGTAAAGGACTTTTCGGTTGGGACTAACCTTTGTTTGTACTGATGTAACAGCTCTTTCATGCTGTTTTGCATGGTTTCTTCATACGTTGAACCAAATGCATCAGGATCCTGAAGTAATGCCTCCAGCCTTAACTCCAAATACCTATCTGCGTCATCTCTGTCTAAGACTCTAATATTATCGTAAGCCATTTTGCACTTTCTCCTAAGTATTTCTTAAATAATGAACAATGTTAGTTCATAGTTACCTTTTTTTGCTGTATTTCTTATGCTAATATTAATTATTGTATCAGATAATATTAATGATTTCTGCTGTTCTTTAGCACATGCTCCTTCCAAAGGAGAGTGCCTATTATCTTATGAATTATTTCCATGTAAAGGAAATAAAAAAAGTGTGGAAAAATGAATCGTAAATTGGTAACGTTATGATGAGAAATGTCAAAATGCAAAAATGGTCGAGGCATCCAGTGAACGAAGAGATATAGAGGCATTCAATTGACGAAAACTACACACTAAATTATGGAGAAACCGATATTATAGTAAGAAGCAGCAGCTAAATGTGACTTAAAATGAAAAGCCTTGCAAACGGTTAAATATGAAATTTTATCATTGGTAGCAATCATGTATTTATATAAGATTATTGTGAATCAGTTTCGTCAGAATAATTCTTGCGTCTCTAGGTTGCAATGCATGAAGAATAATGTTGCTTGGCCATTACTAATTTGATTAGGGGGAAAACAAAATATGTATTTAGGCGCTATAGAAGCTGGAGGAACGAAATTTGTCTGCGCAGTGGCAAATGCTGCTGGCGAAATCATTAAAGAAACGAAATTCCCTACTGAAACACCGGAAAAAACGATGAGTCAGATCGAATTATTTTTCAATGAATTTTCACTTTCATCATTAGGAGTGGGCGCTTTCGGTCCAATCTCTGTCGCGGAGGATCAAGAAAATTACGGTTATATTACGAATACTCCAAAAAAAGCATGGGTCAATTACCCATTTATTCCTGAGCTAAAAAAACGCCTGGGTACTCCTGTATATTTTACGACTGATGTTAATGCAGCCGCGTTAGGGGAACTGAAAAAGGGAGCAGCAAAAGGTCTCGGCAGCTGCATGTATATTACAGTTGGCACAGGAATTGGCGCTGGAGCCGTGATTGGCGGAAAGCTGGTTCAAGGCCATACGCATCCTGAAATGGGGCATGTGTTAGTACGTCGTCATCCTCAAGACACTTTTAAAGGCACCTGTCCTTCTCATAACGATTGCTTGGAAGGATTGGCTGCAGGTCCTGCCATTGAACAAAGGTGGGGCAAACCGGGGAAAGATTTAGCAGATCAACCATTAGTTTGGGAGATAGAAGCCGATTATCTTGCTCAAGGTTTGATGCAGTACATTCTGATTTTATCTCCTGAAAAAATTATTATGGGCGGCGGCGTGATGAAGCAATCTCATCTGTTTCCGTTGATTTTTGAAAAGCTGAAAGGCTACGTGAATAACTATATTGACCTTCCGGAACTTGAGTCATACATTGTCTCTCCAGGCCTAGGAGATCATGCAGGAATTTACGGCGCTATTGAACTTGCTAAAGAGGCTAACGAAGCATCCTTGGTAAAATAAGAAAGCAGCTTAGCTGCTTTCTTTTTCGTACCTTATGTTGCCCACGTGATACAAGGCTATACACGAGTATCAATTCCATTTTACTCTGTGTATATTATCTTAATAAAAGAACCAAATTAAACATGTATCACAATTCATTATATGAGGTGATCATAATGGGTTTTTTTAATATAGGTAAGGGCAAGTCAAACGGGAAAGACAAGCAAGCATTGACTGGAGCACTTAAAGACGCTTCTGCCGCTTTGAAAGGCGATCCTCTTCAAGAAGCAATTAATAAGAAACAAAACAAATAAGCATGTGACAACTTGCAGAAATCTTCTGCAAGTTGTTTTTGTAGAAAAACATTCCATTGACAGCTTCCTTTACTTCTGGTAGCCTCACATAGGTGGTTGTTTTACAACTAATAAAATCCTCACTCGGACTTGGTGAGGTAGAGGTTGCATGGATGATTAGTCGTATGCTTCGAGACTTGTGAGGTTGATGAAAGCATATAAAAGGCATCCGTGCCGAAGCATGAAGATTTCACAGGTTTTTGTGCTGGGTCTGTACCTGAAAAAGGGCAGGACTGCCGCGGTTACGGTGCGGAGAGCTATCCGGAGGTCAGGAGTGTATGTGCAGCATGGACTTTTGTTTGTTCATGCTTTTTATAATGCGTTAAAGGCTTTACGTACCGTATACGTTCAGGAAAAATTGGAGGTATACGATGCAAAACAATAAATGGGGTTTTTGGTTATTAACAGCAATAGTTGTTGGCAACATGGTAGGCTCTGGAGTCTTCATGCTGCCGAGCACTCTAGCTAATACAGCCAGTCCGTTAGGGGCATTATACGCTTGGCTTGTGACTGGCTTTGGTGTCCTTATGATTGCCCTTGTGTTTGGTCAATTATCGATTCGAAGGCCGGATTTAGCGGGCGGTCCGCAAAACTATGCCAGAGCTATTTTTTCTGATCCGAAAAAAGGAAAACTGGCAAGCTTTACAATGGTTTGGGGCTACTGGGTAGCCAACTGGATCAGCAATGTTGCCGTTGTGACAAGTTTGGCGGGATATATTACGACGTTTATCCCCATCTTGACTGACAAAAGGGTCTTATTTGAGACTGGCGACATGGAAATCCAATTAGGGCAGCTGCTTACCTTCCTGCTGTGTACCATATTATTATGGGGAACACATATAATACTTGTTACCAGCTTCAATGCAGCCGGCAAGATCAACTTTTTGACGACTTTTGCCAAAGTGGCTGGTTTCGCATTATTCATTATCGCAGGTCTGTTCGTATTCCAGACTGAAAATTTTAATGGATTTTACTATCCGGTCGAAGGTGAGAGCGGAACGGTTTTAGGCTTGGGGGCGCAGGTACACAATGCAGCCATATCAACTTTATGGGCATTTGTAGGCATTGAATCTGCGGTTATTTTATCCGGGAGAGCTTCTTCTCAGCGTGATGTAAAGCGTGCTACTGTTACCGGACTTATTATTGCTCTTTGCATTTATCTTATCATCACACTTATTACAATGGGGGCTTTGCCGGTCGAGGTCCTTCGGGCTTCTGATAAGCCGTTCGTAGATGTGTTGGCAGTTCTGATCGGGAGCTTAGGGGGAGTCATAATGGGAATCTTGGCCATTATGTGTCTGGCGGGTTCCATGTTAGGATGGATCTTGCTCAGTTCCGAGTTGCCTTATCAATCTGCAAAAGCAGGGGACTTTCCAACTTTTTTTGCTAAAGTGAACCGAAAGGGGAGCCCTGCTAACTCCTTGCTGATCACGAATTTGATGTCGCAAATTTTTATTTTTTCAACGATTTCCGGCACGATCAGCCAGGCATTTGATTTTTTAACGACCTCGGCAACGCTTGCGTATTTAATACCTTACTTGGTTTCGGCCATCTACTTTCTAAAGATCGTGTTTAAAGGTGAAACCTATTCCGAGCTGGAAGGCTCCCGAATAAAAGATGGCGCTATTGCCTTATTGGCAATCGTTTATTCCTTATGGGTCATTGCGACAGGAACTGCAGATATGATTACCTTTGGACTTGGAGTCGGCTTATTTTTAGCCGGAGTCATCATTTATCCATTTGCGGTAAAAAAATTCGCAGCAAAATAATAATATAATTTTCACAAAAAACGCTGAGGTTTCAGCGTTTTTTGTTTTGCGAAAATCGGCAGAATCTATTTAAGTGCGCTTGCTTCCGTAAAGAAGGTCATCCAAATCAGGCTCATCAACCTCTATCCGAAAAACATCAATTCTTTCATTAACTAACGCTCTGACTACTACGGGAATGTAGTAATCGTATTGGATCGAAATGGAAAGCGCGTGATTTGTCCAGTAAAGAATTTCAGCAAATTGGGAAATCAGCGGGATCAAAGTTTGTTTTTCTTTATTTGTTACTTTGGATAGCTTAAATGAGGCTGTAATGGAATGCCCGTATGCTGCATATAGGTCTTCTTTGCTTCCCTCTTTTATCATCCTTCCATTTTGCATAAGCGAAATGGTTGTACAAAGATTGGCAAGTTCATCTAATTTTTCAAAGGCCATAATAATCGTTTTTCCTTGCAATTTCAGCTCCTCAATGAATTGGTGAATATAACGAACTGAAGTGTCGCCAAGACCCTGTGTCGGTTCATCAAAGAGAAGCACCTCCGGATCGTGTACGATGGATTGTACTAGTAGCAGCCTCTTTTGCATATCCCTCGTATATTTATCAACCTTCACGTATGCCGCATCGTAAAGATTGACAGCCCGCAATAGTTCTAAGCATTTATCTTCGCTGGCACGCTTCTTTTGCCGAGATGAAAAATTCAACAAATGATTCATTCCCGTTAAATGGTGATGAATTTCAGAATGTTCGTTATAGACTCCGAGCCTTTGCTGGACACTTTTATCCCCGGACGGCTTATTAAAAAGGAAAACCTCTCCTGAGCTTGGAGAAGAAGAGCCGGCAAGAAGATTCAATAATGTCGATTTTCCCGCTCCGCGGTTTCCGCAAATTCCATAAGTACCACCTTTGGATACTGAGAAAGTGACATCGCTTACTGCGGCTTTACTCTGATAAAATTTGGTAAGATACTGAGTCTTGATGATTGTCATTCGTACACCTCCTCTATTACATGTGTTGTACTTATCATAGCGAATAGGATTTACCCGTAGCTGAAGTTTGCTTTAAAGTTTCCTTAAATAAGATTTAGGTTCGTGACAAGGATACGTTCAATGGTATGATTGATACATGGAACATGATAGAAAGGAAAGAATACAATGGAAAATGCACGAATTCTAATCGTCGATGACGAAGAAGCTATCGTACAAATGGTAGAGCGTGTTTTAAAAAAAGAAGGGTTCGAGCAAGTCATTAGTGCTGTGAATGCTGTAGATGCTTTGGAAATTGTTAAAGCAAAGAAAGTGGATTTGATTCTGCTCGACGTGATGATGCCTGGGCAATCAGGTTTTGAGATTTGTCCGCAGATCCGCCAGCATACGAAGGCACCAATCTTTTTTTTAACAGCAAAGACATCAGATCTAGACAAGCTGTCTGGATTTGCGTATGGAGCGGATGATTACATAACAAAACCTTTTAATCCATTGGAACTGGTAGCAAGAATCAAAGCCCATTTGAAACGGACGTATATAACAATTCAAGAAGAACCGCGACAAGTTCCAGATGATGATTTATATTCATATGATCACTTTATATTAAAGCCAGATTCCGCCGAGCTCATCGTCGCTGGTGAATCAGTCGGCTGCTCTGCCCAGCTGTTACAGCTCCTGCAGTATTTTTGTGATCATCCGAATCGTGTCTTATCTAAGGATCAGCTTTATGAAAGAGTATGGGGATCGCCTTCCTATGGCGACAATAATACAGTGATGGTTCATATAAGGAAGCTAAGGGAGAAAATAGAGGTCAATGCCAGTGATCCGAAATATATCGTTACTGTCAGAGGGCTTGGATACAAATTTATTCCGAAAAGAAAGCAGAATTAATCCCTATGAAACTAAGAACAAAGCTAGTATTTTTAATTATTGGCCAAGTATTTTTAATGTTGGTGGTAGTCGGCTTCGTTTTGGCATTTGCAACAACGAGATTTGTATTGGACATAATTGAAAATGATACAAGAAGCGGCTTGACGCGAGCCACCCCTGAATCTTTTGAGATGTGGATTGAAAAAGATCAGGAGGAATCCTTTCATGTTACGCCCGTTTTAAAAGAAATTGTCGACAAGGAAGAAGGCTTTCTGGTTCTTTT
Source organism: Bacillus capparidis (assembly GCF_017832095.1). Classification (NCBI taxonomy): domain Bacteria; kingdom Bacillati; phylum Bacillota; class Bacilli; order Caryophanales; family Bacillaceae; genus Bacillus; species Bacillus capparidis. The sequence goes on along the minus strand of NZ_JAFDST010000002.1, from coordinate 225,635 downwards.
AAATAAAAACCAGGAGATCGTTTATTCTTACGGGAAAAAAGGAAATCTTCCAAAAACGATTAGTAATGAAGATTTGAACACTATTTATCAAAAGGAAAAATTAAATGGCGCAAAAATATATTATTGGTCTGCTTCCATCTCCGATAATGAATATATCGTGCTTTACGGGAAAGAACCTAAAAGTGAGTTCATATTAAATTATATTAAAGAACATGAAAAATCCCGCACGTCCTTAGATTCATTTGATCCTTCCACCCTTGTGTATATAAAGGATTTAAAAGGCTCTGTCTATCTTTTTGATCAAAATGGCAAGTATATTGATGATATTAATGGAAGCGCGAATTTGAAAAAAGGGATACGAGAAATTGATTTGCTTTCCTATACTTCTAAGCCTTGGAATTATAAGAATGAAATATCTTATGAAACGTTGGATAATGGCAGCGTGATGGTTACTGCCGTTCCCAACCTGTCCTATTTTCCCGATGATGATTTTAATCGGATCCTTTCGTTTTCTGCATTAAAGAATTTTCTTATTATTATCTGTTTCTTATTTTTCGTCATAGTTTTGTTCGCTTTATGGTATTCCTTCCGTTTTGGAGCGCCCATTTTTCATACGATTCGCTGGGTATACAATTTAGCTAAAGGAAACTTTTACGAGCCCCTGAATCGGAAAGGGAGGCCGGTGAGCAAAAAGAAGAACGGAAAAGTGAAGCAGCCATACCGGCTTTTCAACGAGGTTATCGTGTCGCTTGAAAAGCTGACAGCAACGCTTGAAACCAATGAAAAAAACCGGAATAAAATACAAACTACTCGAGAGGAATGGATCGCCGGTCTGTCCCATGATTTAAAGACGCCGCTCAGCACAATTTATGGAAATGCGATGATGCTAGAATCCGACCAATACGAATGGTCGAAGGACGAGGTCCGGGAAATGGGCCAAGTCATGCGGGAAAAATCGGAATATATGTCCGAATTAATCGAGGATTTAAATTTAACCTATAGATTAAAAAATGATGCGATTCCAGTTGATCGAGAGAAAACCGATCTCGTCTTTTTTTTAAAAGAATTAATTGAGCATTACGAGAGGACGCCTTTCCTGGATGAGTTTTATTTGCATTTCCATCACAACAAAGAAAAAGTCGTTTTCTCGATAGATCAGGCTTGGTTTAAGCGGATTATAGATAACCTGGTTGCCAATGGGGTAAAACATAATGATCTGGGAACACGCATTTCGGTGATTCTCCACGAAGATATGGATGACATTACGTTAATTATTAAAGATAACGGAAAAGGAATGTCGCAGGAGCATGTCGCTAATTTGTTCAATCGTTATTATAAGGGGACAAATACGAAGGACCCGTCAGTTGGTTCTGGACTTGGGCTTGCTATTACAAAAGAGCTCGTCCATATCCATAATGGAACGATTAATGTGGAAAGCAAGGAAGGAGCAGGAACCTCCATCATTATGCAGTTCAATAAGAATAAGTGATTGAATATTGAATAAGCTTTGAATGGGAAACCTCTCAATTATCCCGGGCTGTAAGACCCCCGCCTCAGGTGATTTTGAAAATCTAAGGAAGCAGGTGGGGGATGTAATGTACAAAGGTGAATTACGCAGTGCGTTCAGTTGCAACCGCCTTCACTGGCATATTCTATATGTTGTAACTCCAGCTGATTGAAGAAAAGATGAACTAGAGGTGAAAATATGGATGCGACTTTGACATTTGATGCGAGAGCTCTTCTTGGAGAAGGGCCAGTATGGGATCCGGATTCTTCCAAACTGTATTGGACGGATATATTGAGAGGGGAGCTTCACGTCTTTGATCCGGAAACAAATGAAGATGTAATACACCGCTTTAATTCCTTTGTCACAGCAATCTCAAGATATCAAAAAGACAAGCTTGTACTCGTAATGAAAGATGGGTTCTACTTATTTGATTTAGTGCAGAAGCAGTTGACGCTTTTAAAAAAGCCGGAACAGATGGAACATTCACTGCGGTTTAATGATGGGAAATGCGATCCTGCAGGACGTTTGTGGGCCGGTACGATGAGTATGGAAGGGAAAAAAGAAAAAGGTGCCTTCTATCGTTTGGAAAAAGACTTACAGCTCACGACTATAATTGAGCCGGTAAGTATCTCAAACGGATTAGACTGGGACCGGGAAAAACATGTATTTTATTATATAGATACTCCCACAATGGAAATCAAGCAGTTTCAATATGATCCTGAAACAGGTAACCTTTCGAATCAAGAAGTTGTATATCGTTTCGAGGAGGATGCCGGATACCCTGACGGAATGACGATCGATCAAGAAGGGAATCTCTGGGTCGCTCTTTTTGGCGGCGGGAAAGCAGTGAAGATCGACCCCGGCAAAAAAGAATGGATCGATACCATTTATCTTCCGGTTCCACATGTCACATGCTGCGCTTTCGGAGGAACGAATATGAAAACCTTATTCATTACGACGGCTTCCATTCCTTTATCTGAGAAAGAAAGAGGGGATAATCCGCATGCGGGAAGCCTATTTTCTGTTGAGCTTCAAGTGGGTGGCTTCACGCCAGAATCGTTTAAATGTAACGCTCAAATTTAGAAATGGGTGTATAAAATCAAATGATGGTCGGATAAACCGACTCGATTCTTTTTTATATCAATATAATTCTGTGAATACAAAGATAAAATTCAAAAGAACAAAATAGAACTACTCTATAAACGTTATAATAGACCTATTTGCACTAGTTATTATCCAAGTTCATGCAACTATTATTTATATAGAGTAAAAGTATATATGGCTAATCATTTATCCTTGAGACGGGATAATAACAATATTAAATTTTTATGAAGGAGTGCAGGAATGAAACTTTACACTCGAACGGGAGACCAAGGACAAACGAGTCTTATTGGCGGAAGAGTCTCGAAGGATGACATCAGAGTCGAAAGCTATGGAACGATAGACGAGCTAAATAGTTTTATCGGGCTGGCAGCGGCTGAGCTAGAGAATAAAATCACGAGCGAGATTAAGGAAGAACTCTTTAAAATCCAGCTTGAGCTGTTTGATTGCGGAGGAGAGTTAGCCAACGTTTCAAAAACAAAAGAAGGAATGCTGAAGGAAGAATACGTGGAATTCCTGGAACAGCGTATTGATGAGTATACAAAAGAGGCACCTCCGCTGGAACGGTTTATTTTGCCCGGAGGCTCAAAAGCTTCCGCCTATGTTCACGCTGCCAGAACGATTGCAAGAAGAGCGGAAAGGCAAATCGTCAGGCTGATGAATAGCGAAGAAATTCCTAGTGTTACCTTAAAATATATCAACAGGCTTTCCGACTACTTGTTTGCCGTCGCACGAGTTATCAATTTCAGATTACATGTAAAAGATGTGGAGTATGAAAGAGGTGCGATTGTGTTTCGAGACCGTGATGAGAAAGAGGAATAGGTCTATCGATTTGGAAAAAGGAAAACCGGCACTGTATACATTGATATGGAACGAATCGGATCTAGTATTCGAGAATTTGCCGTTACAAAAAGGTGGCAGCAGTTTATTTAATGCAGCCACCTTCATCTATTTATTGACTCCAGCTCATGGATGTTATTCCATAGCATTTGAGTCATATGGCTGAAGGATTTAATCGTATTTATTTCGCGTTTGTCTTCAAGCGTGATCAAGGAGGTTTTTACCGTGACTTTTTCGTCGAATAAACGAATGGCAACAAGCTTATTTTCTTGAAGTTCTTGTTTTACAAAGCTGCTTGTCATCACTCCTAGTCCCATTTGGTTCAAAATCCCCTGCTTGATCGCTTTTTCACTCTCCACTAGAATCGTATGCTTCGGAAGAAACGGAAGCCTGTTAATATATCTGTTTAGCATGTCTTGAAAGTAGCCGCTTATTCGATGTTCAAGAAAAGGCAGCTCGGATAAAAGGTGATTTAATCCATATTTATCATAAAGAGTCATGCTGACAACTAGAAGCATTTCCTCTTCCTCAAGAAGCAAGTTTCTTAGCCCCTTTTCGCTCACCTCACCGGCAATCACTCCGATATCATACTCGCTGTTTAATAAGCCCTTTATCACGTCATTAGTCGATCTTGTGAGCAGCTGGATCTCAGCCTTGGGAAAATTTTTTAAGTATTCTGTTGTAATTGGCAGTAAGTAATTCGAACAGTAAACTTCCGCTGCTGCTATCACTAGCTTGGAGTTCGGCTGGGACAAATTGAGGAATTCGGTTTCTATCTTTTCCACGTGGGAAAAGATCTGGTCGCTATGCGTTTTTAATAGTTTTCCTGCTGGAGTCAGAATTAACTTTTTTCCAATACGAAAAAATAGCTGTTGGTTTAATTCTTGTTCCAGGACTTGGATTTGTGAGCTAACTGTTGGCTGAGTAAAATTTAAAGCTTGAGCCGTTTTGGTAAAATTTAAATTTTCCGCAGCAACTTGAAATGTTTTCAATTGACGTAATTCCATTGAACTCTCTCCATCCCTATTGATTAATCAACTAATGATATAGAGGTATACTGGTTAATGCAAAACTGCTGTTAGGAAATATAACATAGAATATCCCTATTATCATCATTAATTCCTTCAATTTTCTAAAAAGTTTGATAAATGATAGATTGATAATAATTAACGAAAGGGAGGGATACGATGAGTACACTCGATGTCGTGTTAATAATATTCTACTTTTTAGTTATTGTAGGAGTGGGCGTTATAGGGACAAGAAAAATTAAAACATCGGAAACCTATGCCGTCGCTGAACGAAATTTAGGATTTTTTATGTATCTTTCTTGTTTATCGGCAGTCATTCTGGGAGGAGCCTCTACGATCGGAACAGCCAAGCTCGGTTATACTTTAGGCATTTCTGACGCGTGGCTGGTGATTATGATTGGACTGGGTACCCTGTGTCTTGCTTACTTTCTATCAAACAAGCTTTTTGGCATGAAGGTGCTGACGATCAGTGAAATGCTTTTTCGCAGATACAATGGAGAAACGAGGGTTCTCAGCGCAATTGTGGCTTGTATTTATACAGCGATGCTTGTGATCACTCAAGTTATTGGGATGGGAACGATATTAAATGTTTTTCTTGGCTGGGGAATGGTTCCCTCTATTCTATTAAGCGGCGGAATTGTTCTCGTATATACGATGTTAGGAGGCATGTGGTCGATTACAATGACCGATGTTATACAGTTTTGTATTATGACTGTCGGAATCTTTTTTATTATGCTGCCATTCAGCTTATCTCAAGCAGGAGGCTGGGATGGCCTGACTGAAGCAATCCCTGAGGCTTATATGGATTGGACGAACATTGGCTGGCCGACAATTTTTCAGTACTTCCTTCTTTATACTCTAGGGATGCTTGTTGGACAGGATTTATGGCAAAGAACATTTACTGCGAGAAATTTGCGGATTTCAAAAGCGGGCGGAATTGGTGCCGGTATCTACAGTATTTTTTACGCAGTAGCCGTGGCTATAATCGGAATGTGTGCCTACGTGGCATTTCCTAATCTTGACGATTCACAAAGCGTATTTGCCCACATGGCGCTAAACGTTCTCCCACCTGGTTTTATGGGACTTGTTTTGGCAGCAGTCCTATCTGCACTTATGTCGACTGCCTCTGGAACACTGCTTGCTTCATCAACGTTAATTGTCAACGATATTCTAAAACCGCTTATTGGCGGACAAAAAATTCTGTTTCTTTCTCGTCTGATTACGTTGATTGTCGGGATATTGATAATTATTTGCTCAATTTGGATACAAGATGTGCTGATCGCATTGGATATCGCGTATGCCATTTTATCAGGAGCTATGTTCTTTCCGATTATCCTTGGCTTCTTCTGGAAGCGAGCATCAGCAAAAGCAGCCTTTATCTCAATGTTGGTTAGTACGGTTGTCATAATTGGGGGACTTTTTTTCAAAGGAACGACATCTACTGATCCGATTTTATACGGGCTTGCCGCCAGCTTGATCAGATCATTGCTTTTTCTTATCTGTATCCGGATAAAAAAGGCAGAACACAATACTTTCAAGAGAAAGGACAAAACGAGAGTAAAGAAGCACTATAACGAATCAGAAAGGGAGAAAAAAATGCCATTTCCAACACAAGAATTTTTAGCAGAAAGTTTACTGACTGAATCATTTAAAGAACCGAATACACTTCACACCGTTTGGGGGGAGAAATGGGGAGCTTCATCCTATGTCGGACAGATTAAAAAAGTCCTTTTGCACCGCCCGGGGAACGAACTTGCACTCTTGAAACAGATGACCTATGAAGAAAGTGTGGATGCACTTGTATTGCGGGATGAAAACAATCAAATCGTCAGCTATCTAAATGGAAAAGAGCCGATCAATACAGATCTGTTGCAAGCCCAGCATGATCAGCTGAGAAAAACGCTGGAAGCTTGCGGAGCAGAGGTGGTAGATTTGGATTTTACGTCTCCTTTACATACGAAATCGATTTATACAAGAGATATCGGCCTAGTCGTACCTGGAGGGGTTATTTTGACCAGATTTGCTCTCCGAATGAGACAAGGAGAGGAAAAAGCAGCTTACCAAACCTTTGCGAAACTCGGAATGCCTGTTCTCGCAACAATTCAAGGCGATGGATTCGTCGAAGGCGGCAGTTTTGCCATGCTGGATTCAAAAACTGCGATTATCGGCCGGTCCATCAGAATCAACCAATCGGGCATAGATCAATTAAGGCAGATTCTTTCATGGCAGGGAATTGATCTAATCGTCATTGATGTTCCCGCTGACCGGATCCATTTGGACGAAATGTATGTACTCATTGATGAAAATACCGCACTTGTCGAGCCTGCACGCCTGCCTCACTGGTTTCTCGAGGAGCTTCGTGCAAGGGGCATTAAGCTGATCTACACAGATCCGGATGACCCGGAACGTACGACAAATTGCCTGGCAGTTTCTCCGGGAAAGGTTCTAATGACTGCAGATGCGCCGCGAACTGCGGATATTTTATCGGAAAATGGCATCGAAGTGCTGCCTGTCGATATATCGGAAATCCGGAAAATGGGCGGCGGAATTCACTGTTCCACGCTTCCTTTAATTAGAGAAGATGAATCATGAAAATGGGAAAAATGAAAAGAAGAAACTCCTGTTGTCTTATACAGTGTACGATAATTAAAGAGATCTGCTGCTAAAGGAGCATAGTAGAGGATTACAAATTGATCTTAAAGATTTGGAAGTATTCATTAAAAACGATATATCCATTTTAAAGTGGTAAGAGAATCTGTTTCTCAAGGATGTTCGGCTCACCCTCTACCACTCTGAAGATATAGGGGGTGAGCTTCATATCATTTTGTTATTTTTTTTGCAGGTGAATCCTTTTTTAGATTAAAATCATATTTATTCGCATTTTTATATCGAGGATCTAAATATTTGGATGGTGCATCACTTTTTGAAGCGATTTTGAAATCCGGAAATGAAGTATATTCTTCATCTTTCCATATCCAAATACCAGTTTTGCCTTTTTCCTTATGAAATACATTCTTTAATAGTTTATTGTCTTGATTGGTAGTAAAATAGTTGGCGATAAATAAACGAGACGGTCCAGCGGTTAAAATATTTTTTTCTATCACATTGTTTTTTGTATCATGCTGTATTAAAAGCTGTCCTCCATCTAGCTCTTTCGTGTCGTTTCGATAAATAATATTTTGAGAGATCGTAGAATTTATCGTACCTCCCCGATTTTCATCATACCCGCCAATCGATATCCCGGTGTAAAAGTTGTTATAAATAGTATTGTTTATAATGTTAATATGATCAGCATATTTTTTAGCATGCTCAGAGGTTGCTTCAATTCCGATATCGTTATTATAAATGGTATTCTTTTCGATGGTTATATTTTTTCCGCCATCAACGTAAATTCCGCCTGCCGTATAATCTTCTCCATAAGCAGGGTTACCATAAGAGGAAATTTCATAAACTTTATTATTTTTTACTGCACCATTTCGTACATAGTCGGTCTTTTTATTATTAGAAGTACCTTCAAAGCCGATTAGATCAATTCCGATATTGTTACTTCGGCGAACTAGATTATTTTCCACTTTGAATCCGTTAATATCTCCATTAAGAACAAGAGCCTCACTCGAACCGAGTATTAAATCTTCCACTGTATTGTTCAAAATGTTTAGGTCTTTCATTGGGCCAGTTCCATATATAGCGATTCCGTGGCCATTCCCATCATCTGCATGTGTCTCTATCCTCTGCACATGATTATTTTCTAATGTAATATGGCTGCTAGAGCCTGTTACGTAAATTCCTATAACTGTTTCATCTGCTAAATCAGTTATTAAATCCTGTATAGTCAATCCCTTGATTGTAAGATAATTTTTATTGTTAATATTGACTAAGGATGTTGTTCCTCCAACATTCTTTACACTCTTTCCGCTAAGAACAACCTTTTCATTTTTGTAGGCTTGAAAAACAATTGGTTTTGATTTTGTGCCATTATGTTTGACGACAATCTTTTCATGATAGGTTCCTTTGCGTATAAAAACGGCGGTACCAGCTTTAGCTTCTGAAGCAGCTTTTTTTAGTGTGCGGAATGGCTTCGATTTTGTGCCGTTATTTTGATCATTTCCGTTTATAGCTACGTATATATCCCTATCCTGTTTTGCGTTAGATTGGTTAAAAACAAAAACAATTATGATAGCAGCTGCAGCCAAGAGGATAACAACTATTTTTTTCATTATCATAGTTCCTTTGAAAAATATTTTTGAAGTTGAATTTTGGATGCCGTGTTGTTTATTTTATTATAGCCTAGAATAAATACTAATCTATATAATATTCAGTTTCATTTTATATTTTAAGAACGGTATCTTATCACTATCTAGGGAATAAATGTACCGTAATCTAACGGAATAAAGAAAGAAGTTAATGAAAGAAAGCGGATAGTAATATGGTATGATGTCAGTTTATGTTTTCTCATGAAAATCACTTTTGGCTTTCTTTTCTTTGATAAGTTCACACCTTCCTCTTTGGGTTCTCGAGGAACGTCGAGCAAGAGGCCTAAAGCTAATTTACATAGGTCCGAATAACTTGGAATGTACGACATATTGCCTTACTGTTTTGCCGAGAAAAGTCATCATGGCTGCAGATACTCCGAGAACCGCAAGATCACTGGGATCGAAGTGTTACCCGTTGATATATCAAAAATTAGAAAAATGGGCGGGGGAATTCACTGTTCCAGATTGCCTTTAATAAGAGAAGAATACTAAAAGGATGGCTTGGCTTTTCATCAAACAAAGCCGGGTTATTCATGTGAAATAATCTAATATTTTTTGGTTCGGAAGTCACGGTTTTGGCTAGTATTGTTACATTACCTTACTTATTAGGTGAATAATTCATTTTTGTAAGTAAAATGGTGCAGTATAGTTTGTTCATCAATTTCCGAAGGGAGAGGTTTTTTGGAACAGTTTCTTGAATGGCTTGTCGGAATCGTGTGGAGTTCTCCGCTAGTGTGGCTTTGTGCAGTTATTGGATTGCTGTTAACCGGGTTAACTGGTTTTGTACAATTGAGATATTTAAAAGATATGATCATTCAAACGTTTACTGGAAAAAGCTCTAAGGAAGGCGTATCGTCTTTCCAGGCGATATCAATAGCTCTATCCGGACGTGTTGGTACCGGAAATATTGCTGGAGTCGCCGCAGCAATCTATGCAGGAGGTCCTGGAGCTGTTTTTTGGATGTGGTTTATCGGCTTTGTTGGAGCGGCAAGTTCGTTTGCTGAATCGACGTTAGGTCAGATATATAAAAAGCAAGAGTCCGGTCAATATCGCGGAGGACCTGCTTATTACATTGATAAAGCCCTTGGATTAAGATGGTATGCAGTCATTTTTGCGATTGCTGCTATGATTGCGACCGCACTGTTTGCTCCAGGGATCCAGGCAAACTCTATTTCTTCCGGCTTGAAGGAGGCTTTTGGTGTTCCTAATGTTGTATCAGGGATAGTGATGACTGCTATATTAGCATTAATCATTATTGGCGGGGTGAAAAGCATAGCTTCTGTTGCACAGTTTGTCGTCCCTTTCATGGCGGTTGGCTATATTTTAGTTTCGTTAATCGTTATCGGCTTAAATATTGAACAAGTGCCCGCCGTTTTGGAATTGATTTTTTCCAGTGCATTTGGGGCAAATGCTATGTTTGGAGGAATTGTCGGTACCGCTATTTCCTTTGGTATACAGCGCGGGGTATATTCGAACGAAGCAGGACAGGGAACCGGACCGCATGCTGCTGCTGCAGCAGAAGTTTCCCATCCGGTGAAGCAAGGGCTGGTCCAGGCATTTTCGATCTATATTGATACCTTATTTGTTTGTTCTGCAACAGCATTAATGATTTTATTTACTAACAGTTTTAATACGGTAGATGCTGGAGGAAATCCGATTGCAAGCAATGTTTTAGGAGCGGACGGGGCATTAATTGAAGGAACAGCCCAATATACCCAGGAGGCTGTCGAAAGCGTGATTCCGGGGTTTGGTTCGGGATTTGTTGCCATTGCCCTATGTTTTTTCGCGTTCACGACGATCATGGCTCAATATTACATTGCAGAAACAAATATGGTCTATATATTAAAAGGAAAATTCAATAAGATCTTTGCCTTAATTTTAAAGTTAGCCTTAATAGCCACCACTCTGATTGGTGCTTTGTGGGAAACAGGAGTAACCTGGCTTTTAGCAGATCTGGGCGTCGGCATGATGGCCTGGCTTAATCTTATAGCACTCCTGTTTCTCATCAAACCGGTGCTGCGTGCTTTAAAAGATTACAGAGAACAAAAGCTGCAAGGATTGGATCCGATTTTCACACCGAGTAAGCTGGGAATCAAAAATGCGGATTATTGGGAAAAGGAGTATGTGAAGAAGAGAAAAAGGATTTCATAATAAGTACAAGACAAGATAAGGTGAAGAAGGGCTCTATAGCAGCTCTTCTTTTTATGTTTAGCTAAGTTTGGAACTGCTCTACAAGCGTGGAAAGCACACGAAGGAGACGAATGATTTCTCAAGCGGGCAGAAAAAAAGAGAAAGTGGTCACAATAAATTCGGAAGTGGTCGCAATAAAATGTAAAGCGGTCGCAATCATTCCCGAAGCGGGCACATGAGCCCCGGGATGAACGGATATATCGTTATCTCCTTGCCGCTGAATACAGAAAAAACTGAGCTGTCTGCCACCAACTGGCGGTATTGTTTTGGCTAAGAGTCTGTCCTCCTATACGACCCTGGTCTTATCTTAAAATCCTTCTCTGTCTCGTTTTATAGGCTTTTAATTTTGACTATAGTTAAGTCAAGGAACGAGAAAGGAGGGACACACGTGAAAATTAGCGGCAAATCCATAATCGGCATCGTCTTGATTTTGTTTGGACTTTCTCTCTTCTTTGGAGGCGGAAGTTTTGGAGGGCTGATTGCAATCGCTGTTTCTGCAGGACTGCTGTACTACGGGGCAAAACGCTGGAGCAGAGGACATAAAATTTCCGGGATCATCCTGATTCTGTTTGGAATTTGCTTTGTAACCGGATCACTCCCGTTTATTTTAGGATTGGCTTTGGCGGCCGGGCTGATTTATTTCGGTTGGAAAATGATCAAGGATGAATCAAAAGAAGCAGATCCGATCATCCATTCACATAAAGAAGACACCGTTTACCAATCAAACTTTGATTCAGAATGGGAAGATTTTTTGAAAAAAAATAAATAACAGGAGGAACGAAAACATGGTACTTAAACGAATGAGAGATATGTTCGTCGCTCAAATCAATGAAGGACTGGATAAGGTAGAAAACCCGAGGGTTATGCTGAATCAATATGTAAGGGACATGGAAAGCGATATTGCTAAAGCGAAGCATATCATTATCGAGCAACAAACGATTGAGCGGGGCTTTAAGAAGAAATTCGAGGAAGCAGAACAATTAGAGACTAAACGCAGAAATCAAGCGCAGCTCGCTTTTGATGCCGGCGAAGAAGAGCTTGCCCGTAAAGCCTTAGCTGAAATGAAATATTACGAAGAAAAAGCGAAGGAACATAAAGAAAGCTATGAACTGGCAAAGAATCAAGTGAAAGAACTGAAAAACCAGCTGGAGACACTTGAAGGGAAGCTTCAGGATCTTAAGGATAAAAAGCATGCATTAATTGCACGCGCGAATGCGGTGAAAGCAAAGGAACATTTAAATGCATCATTTAACAGGATTGATAGCGATAGTGCATATCGGGAATTTATGCGAATGGAAAACAGAATAGAAGAAATGGAAATTAAGGTGAACAGCTTTGCTGACATTTCCGGTTCAAGCTCCTTCACGAATCTCGAATATGCTGGCGAAGTAGAGAAAGAGATTGAAAAAATGAAAGCGAAGAAAAAGGATAATGGCGAGCTTCTGGCAAGCAAGCAGTAATCGCAATGAATGGGGGGCTGGCTTTAGCCTCCTACCCCTGTCTTGAAATAATAGTTTCAATGCAAACGAACATTCCTTATAATAAGGATGACCCATAAAAAATGAGGGATACTATGAAAAAACTTGTCGGGAATCTGATGATATTATTCGGCATCTTACTATTGGTCTTTCTTGTCTTCCGGGACGGCTTTTTTTTCTTGATTAGTCCGGGAGAGAGTAATACTACTGCCTCTGCTGATGTTAGTGATATTGACGAGATTGAGGTTTCTTCAAGGAGTACGAACGTTGATATTGTCGGAGAAGAGCGTGATGACATTTACGCTGAATTGCATGGCGGCAAAAATATCAGCTTGGATGCGAGTGAAAGCGGAGGGAAGCTTTCTCTTAACGTAAAGCATAAGGGTTTGTCTTTCTTTTCGTTCTTTCAAGATCATAAGCTGGTCGTGCATGTCCCGGCCGAGTACAAAGAAAACCTGTCTGCCGATCTCACAAGCGGCAATTTGCGATTATCAGCAGATCATCAATTAAGCTTAGATCAGCTCTCTTTGGAAACGAGCAGCGGGAATATTAAAGTGGACGAAGTAGATGCAAAAGAATTGAATGTAAAAGGAACTTCAGGAAACATTGGATTATCAGATATCAACGCTTCAAATTCAACATTAAGGACTACATCTGGAAATATAGAAATTGAAAACCTGACCGGAAAAATTCATTCGAAACTGACTAGCGGAAATGTTACAGTCAGCTTAAATGAATTGACAAACGATCTCCAATTTCAATTAACCTCCGGGGAACTGAGCCTCTCTTTGCCTGAAGACGCGGATATCGCTCTCGAAGCAAATACCACCAGCGGAGACATCAGCCATTCTTTTGATTTTGACAAAATTGAGTCTGATGAAAATAAACTGAAGGCCTCAAAAGGAAAGGCAAACCATAACGTATCAATTTCGGTCACAAGCGGTGATGTAGAGATTGATGGGCAATAATTCACAGAAAGGAGCGGGGCCGCTTGCGTCTAACTAAGAAAAAGCTACTTGGGCTTCTTGTAATACTTTTCGGGATAAGTGTCTTTATGCAAAATAGTGGTCTGGGTGACGCAGTGTTCTGGCCGCTCTGTTTTTTAATTGCAGGATACTTTTTCCATAAATATTCCCACCGATTACTCGGATCAGTCATGTATGTCTTTGCTGGATTGCTCTTCGTAAAATCGTTATTCAGCATCACCTTTAATCTTTTCGGGTACCTTTTCGCTGCTTTTCTCATTTATGCAGGATATCGTTTAGTTACGAATCAGCCCGTTTTTGCTCAAAAGGAAAAAACAAAGGAACCATCAAAAAAAGTGGATCTGACGAAAAAGAAATCAGAACCGGTGAACCATACAATTCCGACAGCCAATCGCAACTTTTTTATCGGAGAAGTCAGGTTAATGAAAAATCCTTTTGATCTTACAGATCTAAATATTTCCGGTTTTATCGGCGATGTGAAGATTGACCTCTCGAAAGCCATCGTTCCTGAGGGTGAAAGCACGATTGTCATAAGCGGGATTATTGGCGATATTGATATTTATGTGCCGGCTGACTTGGAGGTGGCAATCACCTCATCGGCATTTGTGGGTGATATGGATATAATTGGAGACAGAAGCAGCGGATTAAGCAGCAAAATCCATGCGTCATCTTCTAACTACAACAACAGTTCAAGGAAAGTGAAAATATCTATTTCATTGTTTATCGGGGATGTGGACGTGAGATATTTATGACAAGAAAAATACTTTCCAATATCCAATGGAGATCGGTAAGGATGTATTTGGGTGCGAGTTTTTTTGTCATGAGCGCCATAACCGTACTTTTGTTTTTTTATTATCAGCTTGATCCAAGCCTGCTTTTGTCATCAAAATGGTTTGGTGTTCCGTTTTTCGCCATCCTGCTCATGATCTGTGTTTTCATTGGCTTTGGTTCTGGGTATATTTTCGGTAATGATTTGAAGAATCGCTTGGAAAAGTTAATTGAATCCATATTAAAATTTGAAAATGGGAATTTTGCCTATCGGCTCCCTGCGCTTGGCGATGACGAAATCGGAATGGTGGCAGACCAGTTAAACGAAATGGCTAAGAGAGTCGAGCTTCAAGTGGCATCACTTCAAAAGCTGTCTAACGAACGTGCTGAGTGGCAAATCCAAATGAAAAAATCTGTCGTGTCAGAAGAACGGCAAAAGCTTGCAAGAGACCTGCACGATGTCGTAAGCCAGCAGCTGTTCGCCATATCGATGATGACATCTGCAATACTCGAATCGACGACCGGCTTAAATGAGAAAGTGGCAAAGCGCATGAAATTAGTAGAAGGGATGGCTGCGAATGCTCAAAATGAAATGAGGGCGCTCCTCATGCATTTAAGGCCGGTGACTCTGGAGGGCAAAGGATTAAAAGAAGGACTTTTTGAGCTGTTGCAAGAATTCAAAGAAAAAGAGACTCTTGAGATTGACTGGGAGCTCGAAGACATCCAGTATCTATCAAAAGGAGTAGAAGACCAGCTGTTCCGGATTGTTCAAGAAGCACTATCAAATGTGTTTCGCCACTCGAAAGCCTCGAAGGTTACAGTTCGCCTTTTAGCAAGAAACAGCCAGGTTCAGCTAAAGGTCATTGATAATGGAATCGGATTTAAAATGGACGACATCAAAACTTCTTCTTACGGGTTGAATTCGATTCGTGAACGGGCAAGTGAAGTAGGAGGAGTCGCAGAAATCATTTCGTTTGAAACGAAAGGAACGCAAATTGATGTCAAGGTTCCTATCTATAAGGAGAGGAGTGAACATGTTGATACGGGTACTGTTGATTGATGATCATGAGATGGTTAGAATGGGGTTGGCAGCATTTTTAGAAGCGCAGTCTGACATTGAAGTAGTTGGCGAAGCATCAGATGGGGAGACTGGAGTGAAAATGGCTGTTGATCTAAAACCAGACGTCATCCTTATGGATCTGGTCATGGAGGGCATGGATGGAATAGAGGCGACAAAAAAGATTTGCAGCCAAATGGAAAACGCAAAAATCATCGTGTTAACGAGCTTTATTGACGATGATAAGGTTTATCCTGTCATTGAAGCCGGAGCTCTCAGTTACTTGTTAAAAACTTCAAAAGCAAAGGATATTGCCGAAGCGATCAGATCTGCAAGCATTGGAGAACCGAAGCTTGAGGCAAAGGTCGCGGGAAAAGTCCTGTCCAGATTGCGTCATTCCTCTTCAGAGCAGCCGCTCCATCATTCATTGACAGCCAGAGAGCTGGAAATACTTCGTCTCTTGGCTGAAGGCAAAACAAACAAAGATATTTCAGAGGACCTTTACATAACGATAAAAACAGTGAAAACTCACGTAACGAATATTTTATCTAAGCTTGAGGTGGCAGACCGAACCCAGGCAGCCATTTACGCTCACCGGAATAAGATTGTACAATAAATAAAGGCCTTCCAAACTATAGGAAAGCCTTCATTACTTTATCCTGCATTACGGCCATTAACCGTGCCAATATTTCCGTTCGTTTTCTTGAAATGGCAGTTCTTCTTCTATTTCTGCTGTCAATTCCTGTTCATCTGCCGCTATGTGAGTATTATTCATTGGGGCAGAAGGGGCTTGGGCTTCGTTTTTCATTTCTAACAGCTGTTTTAGCAATGCAGTTGTCATTTCTGATGACCGCTCTTGCACTTCAATCAATTTGGCAGTGCCGAGCAGGAGAAATCCTCCGATAATAAGAAGAATAGGAGTTATAGAATAGGACAAAAAAGACATCATAGACTCGATATAACCCACTCCACCCCCTATATACGGATCTGATAAGAGGGATTGGTTCATCGTCGCAAAGAATATTAGAATTCCTGCCACAATTAATAGAATTCCGACAACCTGCAGCGTTCTTTTCAAACAGACACACCCTTTCTACTGTATTTTACCATGGCTCCCAACCTCTTCAAAAGATCTTCTAGATAATTTTGAAGAACAACTATATTGATGAAAAAACGGTTGGGGAATACAGCACTTAAAAAGCAGGTCAGGTTCACAATGGATGTACCACCGAATTTTTTTAGATTTTCATAGAAAAATACGATAAAATTTTAATAAAGGATATTACTTGTTTTCATCGAAGTACTAGATTAATGGAGGGATACATAATGGAATACAGAATTGAAAAAGACACAATGGGAGAAATAAAAGTACCGGCAGACAAATATTGGGGGGCGCAAACTCAAAGAAGCAGGGAGAATTTTAAAATAGGCAATGAAAAAATGCCGCACGAAATTGTGAAGGCGTTTGCAATTCTCAAGAGAAGTACAGCAATTGCGAATGAAAGGCTTGGGAATTTGGAGAAGGAGAAATCAAAGGCAATCGTATCCGTCTGTGATGAGGTCTTGAAAGGTACGTACGATGATCAATTTCCATTGGTTGTTTGGCAAACTGGCAGCGGAACCCAAAGCAACATGAATATGAACGAGGTTGTTGCTAACCTGGCGACCGAATATCTGCAAGAAAAAGGCGTATCGGAAAGGATCCACCCAAATGATGACGTGAACCGCAGTCAAAGCTCAAACGACACCTTTCCTACGGCAATGCACGTTGCTGCTGTACTATCAGTCTACGAAAAGCTTATTCCGGCGATCGATCAGCTGAAAGGCACTCTTGATGAGAAGGCCCAAGCCTATGAAGATGTCGTGAAAATTGGCCGGACCCATCTGCAGGATGCTACGCCATTAACGTTAGGTCAGGAAATCAGCGGATGGGTATACATGCTGGAGCGTTCGAAAGAAATGATTCTGGAATCTACTGAAAAAATCCGCGAATTGGCTATTGGCGGAACCGCGGTAGGAACCGGGATAAATGCTCATCCGGAGTTTGGGAACATAGTAGCGGAGGAAATCAGTCAGTTGACGAAGCACAACTTCCGTTCTTCGCCGAATAAGTTTCATGCCCTAACGAGTCATGACGAATTAACCTATGTGCATGGGGCAATAAAAGCGTTGGCAGCTGATTTAATGAAAATTGCGAACGATGTAAGATGGCTTGCGAGCGGGCCGCGATGTGGAATTGGCGAACTGGTGATTCCTGAGAACGAACCGGGAAGCTCAATTATGCCGGGAAAAGTAAACCCGACTCAATGTGAAGCATTAACGATGATTGCTGTACAGGTCATGGGGAATGACGCAACAATTGGAATTGCTGCAAGCCAAGGGAATTTTGAATTAAATGTGTTCAAGCCCGTGATTGCTTATAACTTCCTGCAATCCGTCCAGCTGCTTGCTGAAGGAATTCACTCATTCCATGACAATTGTGCGGTTGGAATTGAACCGAATCAAGAAGTTATTCAACGGAATTTGGAAGAATCACTTATGCTGGTGACTGCATTGAATCCGCATATCGGGTATGAAAATGCGGCGAAAATCGCAAAGCTTGCCCATAAAGAAGGTTTGACATTGAAAGAGGCTTCTTTGAAATTAAATCTATTAACTGAGGAAGAGTTTGATCGGTTTGTGAAGCCGGAAGATATGGTGAATTCAAAGGCTTAACATACGGAAGAAACGGCTGTCATTCAGCCGTTTCCCCCCATTTTAGATGAAGTTGGAACCATTCTTTCTTTCATTTATCAGATGATCGAGCATTTCAGCTTCTCCTTTAATTTCGTCTACTGCTTTTAAATTGGCAATCATGCCTTTAATAATTGCAGTTCGCGGAGTTGGATGCCTAAGTTCATTTTCAAGCAGCTCCAAGCTTTCCATGATTTCTTGATGATGAGAGCGGTCGGGTAGACGTGAGGCTTTTTCTTTAATTTTTTTGATCATTGAATGTCCCGGTTTATGCTCCATATCCGGCCATTCAAATAAGCTGCTAGCAGTCAAGTTTGTCACAAGCGGCTTTTCATTTCTTCTAATCATCCCTTGGACAAGGTCATCGACCCTGTCGACAATCGTGGATGTCAGCCTGCTGATTTCTAATGGAAGTTTATATAAAATGATCAGCTCCAAATAGACGTGGGTAAGCCCCTCAATTAATAAGCAAATATCGGCCAGATAGGGGGCAATGCCTTCACCGTAAATGTGCTTTACATTTTGTGTATGCAGTTCAAGTGATGTCGCTTTGAACTGATTGGCGATCGTACGAATGTCCTTATTGTCAGGCATTGATTTTTCTTTCATTTGCATCGTAATAAAATCCTGGTGTTCAAGAATATTTTCATAATAAACCGCAAGCTGCTTCCGATAAACTTCTTTGGGGGGGAGATGGCTGGTTTTCAATTCGTCAATTCGGGTAAATACTTTGTGATAATAGTATTCGAGGATGCTTACCAATAATGCGTCTTTCGATTTGAAGTAAATGTAAAAAGCGCCTTTGGATATTCCGCATTCATCAGCGATTTCTTGAACAGAGGTCGTTTTATATCCTTTTTCTGCGAACAATTTAATTGCTTGATTAATGATGCTTATTTCTTTTTGCTTCATGAATGCCCATCCTCCATGTTGACGTTGGCTAAAGGAGTGACCAAGTGGTCAAACCGAAAATTTAACAAGATTGTAACTTGTAATTCATACTCTTGTTTTATATATTATATAGTAAGGTGACTGTATGGTCAAAATTAACTGAAAGGGTGCATCGCCATGAAAGAATTGGAACAGATCATTTCCCGTTTAAAAAGCCAGGGAATCAAAGCTGAAAAAGTCAGTTATCCAAAGCAAATGGTCGAAGAAAAACGCTGGATACAGCATTCGAAAAGACATGTGACAAAAGGCTATCGTGATTTAAACGGATATTCATTTACGTAAAAAAACAGACTGCGCAGATTACAGCCTGTTTTTTGGAACGATGATTGTATAGCACACTCCTGTTTCTTTATTTTCAATCTTGATTTTTGCATTATGAAGCTCCAATATACGTTTTACGATGCTAAGCCCTATTCCGAATTCGCCTTTCTTCCCTTTATTAAAAGGCTCAAATAGGCTGGTAAGCATCTTTTCTTCAATATGCGGTCCATCATTTTTGATCGTTAGAATGGCTTCATTTGCATTTCCTGTGCGAACCTGAATTTCTATGGTTTGTTCCGCATAGCGTATTTGGTTTTCCAAAATGTTTTCGACCAATTTATTCCACTGTTCTTCATCCCCTTCAATAGATACATCATCTAAAGAGGTCAGCCAATCTATATCGATTCTAGACCATTTTAACCGATCCACAACCGATTGGATCGTTTCGCTCAAATGAAATGTTTCCCGAACTTGCTTTTGTTTCGAAAGATAATCCAGTTTTGTCAGGTATAATAAATTTTTGATTTTCTTCTCCAATTTTTCAGCTTCCGCTTCAATGACATCCACTGTACTATCTAAATCACCCTGCGGAAAGATTCCGTCCTTTATTGCTTGAGTGTACCCGCGAATGACCATTACTGGTGTTTTTAAGTCGTGTGAAATATTTTGCATTAATGCTCTTTCTGTCTCATCCTTATGAATAAGCTTTTGCCTCATATCCTCGATGCTTTGGCCGAGATGTCCAATTTCATCCGTCCGATCGACGGTCACAGGATCGTGCCAGTCCTGTTTGCTGATTTGTTTGACGTGCTTTTCCAAAGTGACCAAGGGTCTTGATAAATAACGCGCCAGCCAAAGAGAAGGAATCCAGCTTAATATCAGTACAATAGCTAAACCGTAAAGCAGCCTTTTAAACAGTGTGAATGACAGTGTGTCCCGATACGAATCAAATGCATAGGAAAGCAGGTATCCCGGCTGGTCATTGACGATCACTTTTTTTACGACGAAGAAAACTCTTGTATTGCCTATATCTTCAGAATATCTTCTCGTCTTTGTGTGTTGGCTGTTGACCAATTCATAGACCTTTTTTATGAACGAGTCGGGAACAAATTGCTGTTTTCGGTACAGGGAGATATCCTCTGGAAGCAGGATGTGCTGCACCGATCGTTCCGTGCTCGGTGCAGAGGCATCTTTGGAAAAATCGCGTCTCTCCAGAGAACCGGGCACTCGAAACTCAGTTAAAATGTGCTGCTCATTTTCGATCGTCGTATAGATTTCATCCGTAAAAAAGTTTCGTAACGTCGTGAGCAGCAAAATCATCAACAAAATGGCAATAACAAATAAAATCGCTGCTATTGATAACCAAATTTGAAAGGCGAGAGGTTTGTTTTTCATCCTTTTGCCATCCTGTAGCCAAACCCGTAGATCGTCTCGACCTTAAGCTCAGGCATTTTTTTTCTTAATCGCCGAACGAGATCATCGACGACACGATCGGTGCCAAAATAGTTATCTCCCCAAATTTTCACCAAAATATCTTCCCTGGAAAATGCATGGCCTTTGTTTTTAATAAATAATAGCAAAAGGTCAAACTCCTTTGATGTCAAAGTGATCGATACACCATTTTTGTAGACTTCTCTCAGCTCTTCGTAAACCTCATACGGAGAAAGGAGAGGGGAAGCTTTTGGCCTGTCATTTTTATATACTAGTTCAAGTAGTTTTTTTACACGAATGATGAGTTCCCTGGGCAGGAATGGCTTTGAAATATAATCGCTGCTTCCCAGTTCAAGGCCGAGTACTCTATCAATATCGGCGTCTCTTGCCGATATAAAAATGACAGGAACGGCCGGGTCTTGTTTTTTAATTTCCTTGATTATCGTGTAGCCGTCAATATCAGGGAGCATGATATCAAGGATCCAAATATGAGGAGAGGGCGTTAACTTGTTGATTGCATCTGTTCCATTTAAAAAAGACGTAACGATCCAGCCCTCGCTTTGTAAGTATTTCGTTAACAGCTCATTTAAGCTTTGTTCATCTTCCACAAGGTTAACTGTGTAGGACAAAATGAGTCACATCCTTTCTTACGCCATTATAAACGGTTAATATGTATTCAAGAAGGTTTTTCACAATTTCACATATTTTTTTCATTTTTATCCCACAATGTTTGCGTATTATACACGTAAGGGAAGAAAGAGAATGAGGAAATGATTGGATGATAAGTTATTTCTTTGGTACATAGCAAGATGATTGGAAAGCTGTGCACCAGACCATGATAGAAATGAAAGAAGGAGTGATTTTTTCATGGATTACAGACGAGAAGACCAAAACCAAGAAAATAATAATCAACAGAACAATAACTCAAACGAGCAAAATCAATACAACTCGAAAGCCGATGAGCCGAATTCTTACAAACAGGAAGAAGAACGCCGTGTTGTTTGGAACAGTGACGATACACGAGATGATTCAGACAAAGTCGACGCTCCGGTCATATCGAAACAAAATTCTCAACCAAATCAAACAATTTACGAAGCGGGTGAAACAGCAGCTTCCGTTGAAGAATCGAGAGAAAAAAATAACAATAAGACAAAAAAACGAAGAGCAGCTTCTTGGCTGAGCCCCATCCTCGGAGGTGTCATTGGAGGCGGCTTGGTGCTTGGCGTGTTCCCTTATTTGCCAAATCAACAAGAGGAAAATACCCCGATAACGGAGAATGCAAGCTCTGGACAGGAGCAGTCTCCTAATTTTACAAAGACATCTGCTTCTAAAAACAACTCCGATTCAATTGCGGATATGGTGGAAGAGCTGTCACCATCTATTGTCGGTATCAGCAACATCCAAAACCAACAAAGCAGCTTCGGATTTGAAAACAATAGCAACAAAGGTGTAGAAAGTGGAACGGGAACTGGCATTGTCTTTAAAAAGGATGGCGATAAGGCTTATATTGTTACAAACAACCATGTCGTAGAAGGAGCTAACAAAGTCAAAGTCTCTCTTTTTGATGGCAGCGACACGGAAGCAAAATTAGTCGGAAGTGATGCGTTAACCGACTTAGCTGTTCTTGAAATAAGCTCAAAAGGAATTGATTCGGTAGCCAGCTTCGGAAATTCCTCCAAAGCGAGACCCGGCGATCAAGTCATTGCCATCGGAAATCCGCTTGGACACGACTTTTCCAGAACTGTAACTGAAGGTATTATTAGTGGAATCAACCGGTCGGTGGATGTTTCGACCTCGCAAGGAAGCTGGGAAATGAACGTGCTGCAAACCGATGCGGCGATTAATGCTGGAAACAGCGGAGGTCCCTTGATTAATAGCGATGGACAGGTCATTGGCATTAACAGTTTGAAAATCAGCGAAACCGGAGTAGAGTCGATAGGCTTCGCTATTCCAAGCAATGATCTGCAGCCAATTGTAGATGAACTCCTTGAAAAAGGAAACGTTGAACGGCCGTTTCTTGGAGTAAGTATGTTAGATATGGAGAGGGTTCCGCAAAACTATCAAGAAGGCACACTCGGCCTCTTTGGGGATCAGCTGAATAAAGGCGCGTATATAGATGATGTGCAGTCCGGGTCTGCGGCTCAAAAAGCAGGAATTAAGTCCGGCGACGTTATTGTAGGAATTAACGGCAAATCAGTCACAAACACTGGTGATTTAAAAAATATTTTATATAAAGAAACTAAAATTGGCGATAAGGTCACGATGGATGTTCTTCGTGAAGGCAAGAAACAAACATTCAGTGTTACGCTTAGTCAAAAAGAAGAGGAGTCTTAAAATAGAATATAATTGGTAAAAACGGCCTTTATAGGTCGTTTTTTACTATGTTATTATAATTTGCATGTTTGATTCCTGGTAAAAGACCTATAAAACTTCCGAATTCCATTGAAATCTACCATTCGGGACTGATAAGATTTAAGAGGGAAATATAGACTTTTTCGAAACTTTTACATATACAGGTGATTCCATGTTCTTTATACGATCCATTCTTCTACTTATCGTCCTACTATTTGCAGCAGGAATTCAAAAGCAGGCAGGTGCAGCTGAGAAAGAGCCTGTGTTAGAAAGTGAATCTGCTATTTTGATGGATGCGAAGTCAGGGGATATTATATTCCAAAAAAACAGCGGAAAAAAAATGTACCCCGCGAGTATAACTAAGATTGCAACGGCTATTTATGCTATTGAAAAAGCGAATCTTGAAGATAAAGTTACCGTGAGTGCCAATGCGGCAAATATGGATGGAACGAAGGTGTATCTTGAAGAAGGAGAACATATGAAATTGAAGCAATTGATTCAAGGCATGCTGATCAACTCAGGCAATGACGCTGCAATGGCCGTAGCGGAATATGTCAGCGGTAATCCTGATCAATTTTCAAAAGATATTAATGCTTACCTCCATGAGAGAATAGGCGTTTCTCAGACGAATTTTATGAATCCAAGCGGACTTTTTCATGAAGATCATTATACAACCTCAGAAGACATGGCGAAAATCACCGCGTATGCAATGAAAAATGACGGGTTCAGAGAAATTTTTCAAACAAAAAAACTCCCATGGAACGGAAAATCATGGGATACGACACTGGTTAATCACCACCGGATGCTTACAGGGGAAATTTCTTATGCGGGAATTACAGGCGGTAAAAATGGCTTTGTGAACGAATCTAAGCACACCCTTGTTACGACAGCCAAAAGAGACAATTTAGATCTCATCGCAGTCGTGTTGAAGGCTGATCAAAAAAACTTCATGTACAAGGATACGATGCAGCTCCTTGATTACGGCTTCAAAGGCTTTGAAACCAAAAAATATGTTCAAGGTGAATCCTTCTCGACAGAATCGGCAGACAGCGCCAAACTGCCAAGTGATTTAATGATCACGAAGAAAAAAAACGAAACCCTTTCCGAACGTGTAGATAGCTCTGGTAAGCTGAATATACTGGGAGAAGATGGCCGGATAATAAATTCGATGCAGCTGGCAATTGACAATAAACATGAACCGAAAGAAGAAGATCCGATTCAACAGACACAGCATGTGGATGGAGAAATCAATCGGTATTTGCCGCCCATTTTAATGGTTCTTTGCCTGCTGGGTTTATTGGCGACAGACAGATTTGTAAAAAAATTAAGAAACAGTTGAGCTTCTGACTTAGTCGGAGGCTCTTTTTCTTTCTAACAATATTTTCATAATTAGCTTATAATAAAAAGAATAGTCGAGAAGGGAGAATAGGTATGACACTAAATAATTTAAAAGAAACCTGGAATCTGGATGTGTTCTTTAAAGGAGGGAGCCATTCAGAAGAGTTTGCTTCCTATTTGAATATGATCAGAGAAGAATTGTCTGCTTTTCATGAACAGGTCAAGTCCTTTACCAGTCCTAAGCATACCGGTGATATAAATGAATTGTCAGCCATTCTCAGCTTATTCGAAAGTGTCGTGAAGAAGACAAGACAGGCTGGAGCATTTGTCAGCTGCTTACAGGCTCAAAATATGAAAGACTTAAAGGCAAATCAGAAACGATCAGAGATCACACAGTTAAGTGCAACATTTCATAACTCTTTGGTCTTATTCGATAAAAAGCTCTCGGAAATTGACAAAAGCCTTTGGAACGAACTGCTGCAGCAGGAAGAAATAAAAGAAATTTCATACATATTAAATGAAAGAAGAGAAAAGGTAAAAGATCGTCTTTCGGTCGAACAGGAGACGCTTATTCAAGGGATTGCAGTTGATGGTTATCATTCTTGGGGAGATCTGTACAATGCAATCGTTTCTAAAATTAAAATTCCGTATGAAGACGACGGAGAAACGAAAATGCTTTCGGTTGGCCAAGCCTCTAATCTAACTGCAAGGCCGGAACGCCATACGCGAAAGATAATTACAGAAAATTTAAATCGCGCATGGGAGCAGGATGCTGATATCCTTAGCCGAACACTGAATCACCTTGGCGGATTCAGGTTAAATGTTTATGGCGCACGACGCTGGAACAACGTCTTAAAGGAGCCTCTTGAAATCAATCGGATGAAAGAAGAAACATTGGATGTCATGTGGGAGGTCATCAGCGATAACAAACAGCCGTTTGTCGATTACTTAAATCGAAAAGCAGAACTTTTAGGGCTCGACAAGCTCGATTGGTGTGATCTGGAAGCCCCGATCGGAACCGATGCAGGGGAGTATTCGTATGATAGAGCGGCTAATTTTATTGTCGATCAGTTCAAGTCATTTGCTCCTAAGCTTTCATCTTTTAGTGAAAAAGCGTTTAAAGACCGATGGATTGAAGCGGAAGACCGGGATGGCAAACGCCCGGGCGGCTTCTGTACGAGCTTCCCCGAAAGCGAACAATCGAGAATTTTCATGACGTTTTCTGGCAGCGCCTCAAACGTTTCGACCCTTGCCCACGAACTTGGGCATGCCTATCATCAGGAGGCAATGCTCGATGTCCGCCCTTTAAATAGAGGGTATGCAATGAATGTGGCCGAGACTGCATCTACATTTGCGGAAATGATTGTCGCTGATGCGGCGTTAAAGCAAGCCGATTCGGACGAACAAAAATTGGTATTGCTTGAAGATAAGCTTCAGAGAAGTGTCGCATTTTATATGAATATCCATGCCCGGTTCCTGTTTGAAACAAGATTTTATGAAGAAAGAAAAAAAGGAATGGTTTCTGCGGAGAGATTAAATCAATTGATGGTTGAGGCGCAAAAAGAAGCCTATTGTGATGCGTTAGGCGACTATGCACCGTATTTCTGGGCCTCAAAGCTTCATTTTTATATCACATCTGTGCCTTTTTATAATTTTCCTTATACATTTGGATATTTATTTTCATTGGGTATTTATGCAAGAGCATTGAAGGAAGGAGCGAGATTTGAGGAAAAGTATATAGCGCTATTAAAGGATACCGCTTCAATGACAGTTGAAGATCTGGCGTCAAAGCATCTAAACGTTGATCTGACAAAACGTGAGTTTTGGGAGGATGCAATCGAGCTTTCTATAAAGGATGCTGAAGAATTTCTGCGTTTAACTTAAACCGCAGGATAAGACACGCATAACCTGCAAACATGTGGAGCATGCTAAAGGAAAAAAGTGTTCGTATGGGAGTTGAATAGCATGCGTCTGTCTTTGCAGATGATGATGATTGTTTGTGTGGCCATTACTTCGGGATGCGGGTTAGCCGGTTTTGAAAAAACAGAAGACCGTTCGTTAAATGTTGCGGATGCCGTTGATGTTGATCAATCGACGCTCCCATTTAAAAGCTTCAAGCTTGCGGTTTACTACGGACAAGGAAACCAGGATTCATTTCAAGCCATTTATCGCAATTCGCCAGAAGAAACAGCAGAAATTAAAGACGGCCTTAGTGGAGTCAATCATATCGGGGACGAAGCGTTAGTAGAAATGAAAATGATGCTTGACGAGCTGCAGCCGGAGAATAATCAATCAGAGGATTCGTTAGTTCATGACATCCTATCTTCCTTTAATTTAGAGGAAGATTACGAAAAGCTTGATTTGGAAATAACGATGAAGGACGGAAACCAATTAAATTATCATAAGAAGAGCCCTCACAAATCGTGAGGGCTCTTCTTTAAACTGCTTTTTTTACTTTTCCAGGAAGTAAGATTCAATATCGTCAAGCAGCAGATTCGCAGCTTTCACTCCGCCTGCAGTTGTCCAAACTGTATCATTAACTTTATGCGCATTTCCTGACTTAACAGCCTTTAAATTTTTCCAAAGCGGATCGTTCGTCCAATTATTCTCCCACTCACTCGCATCTTTTTCAGATTCAGCTGGTTTATAAGTGAAGTAAAATAGAACATCTCCGTCCATCTCCGGGATTGATTCCTTGCTTTCAGTCATATATGCAAACTTGTCGTCTTGAGATTCAAATATTTTGTCCTGATTTGCAGGATATTTAAATCCGAGCTGGCCCAATATTACACCAGGAAAAGAATCTTTATAATAAATCCGTGATTGGCCAGCCATAAACCTGACTACGGAAACCTTTTTCTCTTTTTTATCTCCAAGCTTTTCACTTAAATCTGTCACTCGCTTATCGAATTGATCGATAATTTCTTTTCCTTTTTGTTCTTTATTGACTGCATTTGCATAGAGATTGAAATTTACTTTCCAATCACCGCGGAGCTCTTCGGAAAAAACTGTTGGCGCGATTTCGGAAAGCTGTTCATAGACTTGCTCTTGACGAATTTTATTTCCGATGATTAAATCTGGCTCTAATTCGGCAATCGCTTCAATGTTCGGTTCGCTCTCTGTCCCCACGTTTTTGACATTCTTCATGCTGTCTTTAATATGGTCATACCAAGGATCTCCGGTCCAAGATTGGACAGCCCCTACAGGTGTAATCCCCAGTTCTAACAAAGCTTCTGTTCCTTCGTTTGTTAAAACAACGACTTTTTTAGGTTCAGAAGGAACATCAGCAGTTCCCATTGCGTGGTCTATGGATCTAGTTTTATCTGGTGAACTGTCTTCAGACGATCCGCCGCCACATGCAGCAAGAATGAGTAATAGTATAACAGTAAATAAAGATAATAGTATTCTATTTTTCATTTATGTAAAATCCTCCTATGAAAATCATTATCAATTAGATCATAATGTGAAGGATTAATAATGTCAATCTTTAATTGAAAATGATTTTCAAGATCAATAAAATTTGTTACTATAGAAGCAGGCAATATTTCTATCAATCAGGAGAAACAAAACATGCTTTTAGTGACGAATAGACAAAAAATCTGGGTCTCCTTATTTTTAATCTTGATTTCATTGGCTGCCATATGCTGCAGCGTGGTATATGGGTATACAGATACATCATGGAAGACAGCAATTGATGCGTTTCAAGCATTTAATGGATCAAACGAGCATCTTATTATTACGAATGTCCGATTGCCAAGAGCGCTTGTCGCTGCTGTTGTCGGTGCTGCGCTGGCTGTAGCTGGAGCATTGATGCAGGCGCTGACGAAAAATCCATTAGCCTCCCCAGACATTTTTGGTGTCAACGCAGGAGCCGGATTCTTTGTAGTAGTATCAATGATTTTTTTTCATGTACAATCCTTACAAGCCAACGTCTGGATCGCATTTGCTGGGGCTGCAATTGCGGCATTTATCGTTTATTTTATAAGCTCAATAGGCATAGATGGCCTTACACCGGTAAAGCTTACCCTTGCAGGAGCGTCAATCGCGGCATTATTTTCTTCTTTGACCCAGGGGATGCTTGCCGTGAATGAAGCTGCTTTGGAGCAGGTTTTATTTTGGCTTGCAGGATCTGTCCAAGGCCGTAACCTGCAGCTACTTCTTTCTCTTTCTCCTTATCTGATTATTGCATTAATAGGAAGCTTTTTGTTAGGCAGGAAAATTAATGTGCTTATCATGGGGGAGGATGTAGCGAAAAGCCTTGGCCAAAAAACAGGCTTAATCAAACTGATGATGGCCGTGTCCATCATTATTCTTGCTGGGGGAGCAGTCGCCATTGCAGGGCCAATAGGATTTATTGGAATTGTAGTTCCGCATTTTGCAAGATATCTTGTCGGCAATGACCATCGCTGGATTTTGCCATATTGCGCTCTTTTGGGAGCGATACTACTGATCACAGCAGATATCGGAGCCAGGTACATTATTATGCCTGAAGAGGTACCAGTCGGTGTGATGACTGCTATTATTGGCACCCCTGTCTTCATTTACATAGCAAGAAAAGGGGATCAGCGATGAAGAATTATCGTCCGATGAGAGTAAATAAAGGAAACATTTCATATTTATTAGATAAAAGAGCCGTTATCACCTTTCTCATATTAGTGTGCATAACAGTTCTGTCAATTATTGTGAGCGCCGGAGTCGGAGATCGATTTATTTCTCCTCTTGACGTTGGCAAATCGCTGCTCGGAATTGGTTCAAAACTTGATCAGCTTGTCGTCCAAAGCTTTCGAATGCCAAGAATACTTATTGCCCTATTGGCGGGAATCTGTCTGGCAGCTGCAGGAAGCATACTTCAAGGGCTCATCCGCAATCCGCTGGCGTCTCCCGATATCATCGGAGTTACCGGCGGTGCATCTGTAGCCATAGTTTTGTTTATTTTGCTTTTTTCAACGAGCAGCGGCGCTTTAACCGTCAATATTGCATGGCAGCCCCTTGCCGCATTTGCCGGTGCATCAATAACAGGCATGGTAGTGTACGCACTTTCTTATAAAAACGGAGTATCTACTTTTCGTCTGATATTAATTGGGATAGGAACGTCAATGCTTGCTCAGTCATTGACCACACTTTTGATGATAAAAGGGCCTATCCACAGAGTACAGCAAGCGAATATTTGGATCACAGGATCAGTTTATGGAGCAAACTGGAGTGAGGTTTACGTATTAGGTGTTGCGGCAGTTGTACTGTTACTCCTTTCTTTTCTTGCTATCCGCCATGTGAATATTCAAGGGCTTGGTGAAGAAGTAGCTAAAGGAGTGGGGAGCAAGGTTCAGCTCCACCGTTTGTATTTGCTGCTTCTAAGTACAGCATTGACAGCCTGCGCTGTATCTTTTGCAGGAGCCATTGGGTTTGTCGGGCTTATTGCTCCGCACATCGCGCGAAGGCTGGTCGGATCTTCCTTCGGCGCATTGCTGCCATCTGCATCATTGCTCGGCGGTTTACTAGTTGTTCTAGCTGACTTAATTGGAAAAAGCGCATTCGCCCCTTTGGAAATTCCGGCTGGAGTATTTACAGCGGCGATCGGCGCACCTTATTTTATCTACTTGCTTTATAAAAGCAGAAATCAATAGAAGGAGTGGATTCAGATTATGAGTGCTATATCAACAAACACGTTAAGCCTGGGATATGGAGATAGTTTGATTATTGATGAGTTAAACGTAACAATACCAAAAGGTGAAATTACAGTATTCATCGGCAGCAATGGCTGCGGCAAATCAACCCTTCTAAGGTCTTTAGCCAGGCTGATGAAACCAAAAGGAGGATCTGTTCTTTTGGAAGGTAAGTCCATTGCAAAGCTTCCAACTAAGGAGGTTGCAAGAGAGCTCTCCATCTTGCCTCAAGGACCTGCTGCTCCGGAAGGTCTTACAGTTCTTCAGCTTGTAAAACAAGGCAGATACCCATATCAAAATTGGCTGAAGCAATGGTCGGAAGAAGACGAAGAAGCAGTTGAACGGGCACTCGAGGCCACAGGAACGAAAGAATTAGCAGAAAGAACAGTTGATTCACTCTCTGGCGGCCAAAGGCAAAGAGCTTGGATCGCAATGACTCTAGCACAGGAAACGGATATCATCCTGCTTGACGAACCAACGACTTATCTAGATATGACTCATCAAATTGAAATTCTCGACCTTCTGTTTGAATTAAATGAAAAAGAAAAGCGCACCATCGTTATGGTTCTGCATGATTTGAACCTTGCCTGCCGATATGCGCATCATCTGATTGCCATAAAAGACAAGAAGATTTATGCTGAGGGGAGACCTGAAACAATTATGAATTGTAATCTTGTTCAGGAAGTGTTTGGAATGAACTGCCAAGTAACAAGTGATCCGCTGTTTGGTACTCCGCTTTGCATTCCTCATGGACGGGGCAGATGTATTGTCAGACAGGTCAGTTTGGAGCAAAATGCATAGTATTACGGTGCAGACGTAAAATGTTTCAATGAGAAAAGGAGAGAAATTCGTTGTCAAATAAATTAGAGGAACAAATCGATGGTCTTCTAGAAAAGTACACGGAACTCTTGCTTGGCGAAACAGATGAAGATTTAAAAAAGCAAGTAGAAATGTGGATTATTTACACTCATATCGCAAAAAGCATGCCAGCTCTTGCCAAGCACTGGAACGGAACCTATCCTGATGCTAAGAAAGAAATTAAAGAAGTCATCTACCATATCAAAACGTTGAATGAAGAGCATAGGAAGAATGGAAAGGAATAACAATCACGGGGCTCTATTTTTGATAAATAATTAGACTAAAGGAAATGTGCCCCGTTTCAAACTGTCATCTGCCTCTAAATGTAATGATGGAGCATTTGCAAGGCTTTCTCATTCGACTAAATACACTTTTTTAGATAAGTTTGGCAAAAGGGAGAACGCTGCAACCTTGGTTTCGGTTGTTGGAAACTTGGTGTCTAACCTTCATTTCCCTAAAGAAAATCCTTCAAACAATCGTCCGCCGTGCGGTTCTAAAACCATTTCACTTATTAGAATAACTTTGCTTTTATCACCTGTTCTATAAAAAACGTCAAAGGCTTCAACAAATTCTTCAGCGAAATTTATATCATAATGCTTCAAAGCACGAATCATCCATTTCGAAGAACCTATCCAATGGCCATTTGTTCTTAAAACAAACTCATGAATAAGCTCGGCTAATGTGTTTGCTATAAATAATTCTTCAGCTCGATTATTACATCCTATAAAATCATCAAGTACATCAGTTATAAAATAACGTTTTATCCTAATTGTTTCTTTTGTCCACTTTTGAGGACCATTATCTAGCATTTCTTTAGCTTCTTTTTTTATAGAATCTATGATTCCTTGATCTTTTAGTATAATCCCCTCTACTATCATTCTTTGCATCGAAGGTTTTGCATCTTGATAATCCAAATTGAAAAAATGTTTATAGGAAGTTAAATTATGAACAAAAACCTCAATTGCCCAACCAAAATCAATGAATGACTCTCTGTAGGATGATGTTATGCTGTTATCAAAAACAACAATGTCAAGGTCAGACGTATCTGTTGCCTCACCTCTAACAACACTTCCAGCCAATACAGCTCCTTGACAGTCAGGGAAGTGTTTAGTAATAAACCGTTTAGCTGCTTCAATTGGTATTAGTTTTTTTGCTGCCCCCATCTTTTTCACCTCATTCTAAATTTATCCCCTAATTGAATTCGTATCTTACCACTAGTAATCCTTTTATTTGCCTGTTATTTTATTTGCCTTTTTCTAAAAGAGAATCACATATGAGAATAATAATATAAGTAAAAGAATATGATTCCATATTCCATTTTAAAAAATAAAATCAAAAAGGAACATGATAGTAATTAGTAGAACATAATCATGAATGCCTTTTTCAATCAATACTGTAATTGAAAGGAGACATGAATATGAACGAAAATAAAGACAAGGTGGATACCAAAAAGAGGGGGAAATTCGGACTATCAATTCAAGTCCGTTTAGTCTCCGACTTAAAAAAATCACAGGAATACTACCGTGATGTCCTCGGATGCCGAGTAGATGATTGGGGACACGCAGAACGAGACGATATGATAATTATTCTGCAACAGGCGAACTCTCCTAATGATGTGCGACCGAACGCTTTAGCAAAAAAGCGACCAGATTATCCGACTGATTGGGAGGGTCCTGATTACGGTTGGGACACATATATACACGTTAGCTGGGATGACTTGGACTCTTTATTTGAAGAAGTACGTGGAAATGGAGGACAAATTGCAGCAGAACCGTTTACAGGTATACACGGCAAATGGGAGTTTAAAAACACGTGTATTAAAGACCCTGATGGATATAACATCGTATTAGGTTCGATGCGTGAAATTAATGTGTAATTCTATTGAAAACAGTGCAGCTTTCTTTTAAAACTGAACGAACAAAAGGCAGATAACAATGTTGTTATTTGCCTTTTGTTCATTGTTAATGCTGCTGATATGGAGACTGGTTCTCCAATGTGTTCTGAAATTGGGTATATGCCTGCTGAAGCTTTTGGGTTTTTTCAGCTTCGACTTTATACCAGCCGTGTTGAAACATAACATTAAATAACCTTCTCTGTGCATCCTTAGACTCATTAAAGATGCTGTGAATATCTTGATAGAGCGCATCATGTCTGAACTCATTTAATGCTGTACAGTAAGAATCCGTGATATACTTTTCAGTCGCCAAAAGTTCGTTCATATAGTCTCGGTCGTTCATTGCGCTCGTTTCAGGTACCGGTGTCGGCTGATTACCAACGGTTGTTTGATTTTGCTGGTTCATTTGGTCCTCCTATTGCAACGTAGTTTGTTGTCCCATTTGATTCGGTTGCAGGTGCTTCATAATCGCTTGATAATGCTTATGATGCATCTGTCCGATTTGGTCAAGCTCGTTCTTGATCGTTTGATCCTGGCATTGTCCAGCAAATGCATGAGCTTTTTTCATTGCCATTAGATTCCAATGAAGCATGTCTTCCAAATATAGAAAATCCTTTGTAGAAATGACCGGTGGCGGTGTGTTCATACTTGTTTGCTGATTTTGCAATGATGTGGTCCTCCTCTTTTTTCTGATCTTCTTTATCGTTCCAAAAGGGAGAAAAAGTATTTATCAATGTTTGTATTCAAAATCTTCTGAAGATGGTAAGCTATTAGAAAAAGATCTAGATCGTTACAACTTGTTTTTATATAAACAGGGGGATTTCGGATGGAACAATTCATGCGTGACTCTTTATTGTTTTTATCAAAAAATAAGATGATGACAAGGCTTGCCAAAAAATACGGTCTTCGTTTTGGCGCAGGAAGGTTTGTTGCTGGAGAAACAATAGATCGGGCTGTACGTGTAATAAAGGGACTTAATAACGAGCAATTGGCTGTCACGTTAGACTACTTAGGAGAGTTTGTTGACACCGAGAAAGAAGCAAATGATATGGCAGCCCAATGTATCAAAGCAATTAAAGCGATCCGTGCCAACAATTTGGATTCACAGCTTTCGTTAAAATTGACATCTATGGGATTAGGAATATCAGACGAGATTGTTCTTAAAAACATGAAACGAATTTTAAATGAAGCTACGACAAATAATGTATTTGTCACAATAGATATGGAAGACTATTCCCTTTGCCAAAAAACGCTGGACATCTTCAAGATTTTAACAAAGGAATATGACAATGTCGGAACAGTCCTTCAAGCGTATTTGTATCGAACGGAAAACGATTTGATCGATCTTAGTTCATACCAGCCAAATCTCAGACTTGTGAAAGGGGCTTATAAAGAGTCTCCGAAAGTTTCGTTTCCTGAGAAAAAAGATGTGGATGAGAATTTTAAAAAGATGATAAAAATGCATTTGCAAAATGGCAATTATTCAGCGGTTGCTACACATGATGATGCCATAATCGAATATACGAAAAAATTAGTTGAAAAGTATCAAATTCCTTTTGACCAATTTGAATTCCAAATGCTTTTTGGCATTCGAACGGAAAGGCAGAAGGAATTGGTGGAAGAAGGCTATAAAATGAGAATTTACGTTCCCTACGGCAAAGATTGGTACGGCTATTTTATGAGACGGCTCGCTGAAAGGCCGGCAAACGTGGCGTTTGTTTTGAAGGGAATGGTTAGAAAATAAGAGTGAAATTGAAACCCTCCTGAGCTCCGGGGGTTTTTTTATTTGGCCATATAAAATATTTTTGGCAATTAGTATTGAAATCTGGAAGTAGGATAGGATAAAAGATTAGACAGGAAGGGTATGCAAAACTTAAGTTGAAATGAAGGATGGGGTACTTGGCCAATGGAAAAATCGAAAATTAGTGTGATTCAACTTTTTGCCTTGATGTTTATGTTTAACATGGGGACTTCGTTGATCGTAGCTTATGGAATAGTAGCGAGAAAAGATGCTTGGCTTGCCATTCTTCTAGGAATGTGCGGCGGGATGATCTTATTTTCAATTTACTACTACTTATTTCGTCAATACCCAAATTTACCTTTAACCGGATATGCACGAAAAATATTGGGGAAATATCTTGGATGGATCGTTGGTTTAGTTTATATCGTATATTTTTATTATATTGCTGCCAGAAATGTCCGTGATTTCGGCGGTTTGCTTATTTCGTCAACCTTACAAGAAACACCGCTAGTAGCGATCAATCTTTTATTGGTTCTATTGATGTGTTATGTCGTTCATCATGGGATTGAAGTGATAGGAAGAACAGCAGAAGTATTTATTGTTATTTTGTTTTTATTCGGGTTAGCAGGTAATTTATTTATTCTCGTTTCAGGAAATATTGACATAAATAATTTGCAGCCGTTTCTTGAAAACGGATGGACACCGATCATAGAAACATTTCTTCTGGATACCACTCCTTTTCCTTTTGGTGAAATGATCGTTTTTACTATGCTGCTTCCTTATTTGAATCGAGGCGGATTAGTAAAAAACGTGTGGCTGATTTCCATCGTTTCAAGCGGACTCATCTTATGCTGGACATCAAGCTTGAATATTGCTGTTCTTGGTGTTGATACTGCAGAAAGAGCTACATTTCCTACATTATCAACAGTTTCAACGGTCAATCTTTTAGAGTTTATCCAAAGGCTTGATGCGATTGTTGTTTTTACTATGTTGATTACCGTGTTCTTTAAAACTTCCATCTTTATGTATGGTGCCGTTATCGGAGTAGTGGATTTATTTCGGCTGAAAGATTATCAACAAATTCTTTTGCCTTCAGGGATCATTATCATCTTTTTATCTTTGGCGATGGCGTCCAATTTTACAGAACATTTGGAAAAAGGGAGAGAAACATTACGCTATTACATCCACATTCCTCTTTTCATAATTATTCCATTGTTTCTGCTGCTCGTAGCTATAATTCGCAAGATGAAATCTAAATCAAACACAAAACTAACATAAGTTTAATAAAAGCGGGATTCTGTGTAAAAAAATAGAATCCCGCTTCATATTATTAGGTTTTACTTTGGCTGCTGGTTTTTGCTGTTTCGCCTGCCTGTGCCTTCCCTGCTTTGTACAGGACCGGCACTTCCTTTAACGCTTGCAGCGCTGACTCCCGCTTTTGATGGATCTTTCTTCAGACGCGCCATAACTAGTATCACCCCCATTGCTCGTTTTTTTATCCTTTCCACTCCCGTAAAATCAATACGTTAGCGTTCGAGAGATCTTTTTTCCAACATGCTATTGAAGAAATTTTCAAATTCTTTTAAGATGAAAAAAGAGGGATAATAACTGCATTTTTTTTACACAAAAAATGAATGAGTATTCATTCAAATGAGGGGGATGGGAATGAAGAGGCATATTGGAAAAGCTGCTGTCATAGGATCGGGCGTCATGGGTTCAGGCATTGCCGCTCATCTAGCCAATACCGGTATACCTGTGTTGTTGATTGATCGTGTTCCAAATGAATTAACGGAGGATGAGAAGCAAAAAGGGTTAACTTTGTCAGATGATAAGGTTAGAAACAGACTGGGCACTGAGGCTCTGCAAAAGCTTGTAAAGCAGAAGCCTGCACCGCTGACATCAACTAAAAATCTCGCGTATTTGACAGTTGGCAATTTACTTGATCATGCGGATTCTTTAAACAGCGCAGATTGGATTATAGAAGTCGTTGTCGAGAATCTTGAGGTGAAAAAAGAAATACTTGCACTGATCGATGAAAAACGAAAACCGGGAAGCATCGTTTCCAGCAATACGTCCGGAATATCCGTCAATAAAATGGCAGAAGGAAGATCCGCTGATTTCAAAAAGCACTTTTTAGGAACCCATTTCTTTAATCCGGCACGTTACTTGAAGCTGTTAGAAGTCATACCCATAAGAGAAACGGATCCCTGCATCCTAGACTTCATGAAGACCTTTGGTGAGGATGTTCTTGGTAAGGGAATTGTCGAAGCAAAAGATACACCCAATTTTATTGCGAACAGGATTGGAACCTATGGACTGTTAGTGACGATAAAAGAAATGATTGCCGGCCAATACAGCGTAGGTGACATCGACTCGATCACCGGCCCATTGATCGGAAGGCCGAAAAGTGCCACATTTCGAACTCTGGATGTGGTCGGTCTTGATACCTTTTCTCATGTAGCCAAAAATGTTTATGAACATGCAACAGGTGAAGAAAAAGAAATATTCACATTGCCTTCATTTGTAAGGATCATGTTGGAAAATGGCTGGATTGGAAGCAAAGCAAATCAAGGTTTTTATAAAAAAGAAGGAAATGAGATTTTAGAATTAGATCCTGTCTCGATGACTTATCATGCACGAACAAAACTCGATTCACCAGGCATACAAGCTGCTAAATCGTTAAAGGG
This sequence comes from Bacillus capparidis, assembly GCF_017832095.1. Lineage (NCBI taxonomy): Bacteria > Bacillati > Bacillota > Bacilli > Caryophanales > Bacillaceae > Bacillus > Bacillus capparidis. The sequence continues at coordinate 188,518 of NZ_JAFDST010000002.1, read as the reverse complement.
CGCAGAAAATAAAATGAAAGCGCTTATATTTTCTGATGACAAGGCAGGAGAATTGCTTTGGAAACTAATAGCTCCCGTACTCGTCTATTCAGCAAAATTAATAGGCGAAATATCAGATGATATTTCAGCGATAGACAATGCGATGAAATGGGGCTTTGGCTGGCAGCATGGTCCGTTTGAGATTTGGGATATTCTTGGTGTAGAAAAAATCACCCATAAGCTGCAGGAAGAAGGGGCAGAAGTGCCTGCTGTCGTAACGACAATGCTGGGAAAGGGACATGAATCCTTTTATTTGCGGGAACACGGGAAGGTTTTTTTCTATAATCAGGCTGAATATCGTTTGCTTGAACAAAACAAAAATCAGATCCATTTAGCTGCAATAAAGCGCTCAAATGGAGTGATTCAGTCAAATAACGGCGCAAGCCTTATCGACATCGGTGATGATGTTGCGCTCCTTGAGTTCCATTCCAAAAGCAACGCCATAGGGATGGATATCATTCAAATGATTCATGCTTCTTTGGAGGAAGTGGATACCAATTACAAGGGTCTCGTCATCGGAAATCAAGGGAAAAATTTCTGTGTTGGCGCGAATTTAGCGCTCATATTAATGGAAGCGCAGGACGAAAATTTTTATGAAATTGAGTTTGTGATTAGAAGGTTTCAAGATGCAATGATGAAGATCAAATACAGTAAAAAACCTGTGGTAGCTGCTCCATTTGCCATGACTCTCGGAGGAGGAACAGAGGTATGTCTTCCCGCAGGTAAAATTTGTGCTGCCAGTGAAACCTACATGGGTCTTGTTGAGGTAGGGGTCGGCTTAATTCCTGGTGGAGGAGGGAATAAGGAGCTTTATCTCCATCACATTGAAAATCTTCCGGAAGGGGTAGAATTCGATTATCAAAAAGCTGCAAACCGCGTATTTGAAACGATTGCATTTGCAAAGATATCCACCTCCGCGCAGGAAGCAAGGGAGTACTCCTTTTTACGAGCTGGAGATCTCGTCATTAGCAATCAAGACCATTTGATCCATCATGCAAAGCAGCAGGTCATTTCATTGTTTGACCAAGGATATCACCCGCCTGTTCCAGTGAAAATACCGGTCACTGGAGAAACAGGCTTCGGTACAATGCTGTTAGGTGCAGAAGCATTGAAGCTTTCAGGTTATATAAGTGAATATGATATGAACATTGCGAAAAAACTGGCTTACGTAATTGCAGGCGGGAATGTACCATTCGGAACAAAGGTCTCGGAAGAATACTTGCTGGATTTAGAAAGAGAGGCCTTTTTAAGCTTAGCGGGGGAAGCACAATCCCAACAAAGAATGCAGCATATGCTGGTAAAAGGGAAGCCTTTACGTAATTAGGAGGGATAGAATGAAGGAGGCAGTTATTGTCACAGGTGCGAGGACGCCGGTAGGAAAAGCGAAAAAAGGAACATTAAAAACGGTCCGTCCAGACGATCTTGGGGCGTTAACGGTAAAAGAAACATTGAAGAGAGCAGGGAATTATGAGGGGACGATCGATGACCTTATTATGGGCTGTGCCACGCCTGAAGCAGAACAGGGATTAAATATGGCGAGAAACATCGGGGCTTTGGCAGGACTTCCGCATACAGTACCTGCTATTACTATCAACCGCTACTGTTCTTCCGGTTTGCAGGCGATCGCCTATGGGGCAGAAAAAATCATGCTTGGCGCGGCAGACACGATTCTTGCAGGAGGAGCCGAATCGATGAGCATGGTTCCGATGATGGGGCATATATCTAGGCCGAACCCGATCCTTGCAGAAAGAACTCCTGAATATTATATGGGTATGGGCCATACGGCAGAGCAGGTGGCTGCTGCATATAATGTGTCGAGAGAAGCGCAGGATGAGTTTGCCGTTCGCAGTCATAAAAGAGCAGCGCAGGCAGTTAACGCAGGAAAATTCAAAGAAGAAATTGTTCCGGTTGAAGTAAATCGAAAAGAAGTTGGTGAAGACCATAAGCTGCAGGAAACGAAGTTTATCATCGAAAATGATGAAGGTGTAAGGAAAGACACGAATCTGAAGGTTCTCGGGACATTGAAACCGGCGTTTTCAATAAATGGATCAGTTACGGCGGGGAATTCGTCTCAAACGAGTGACGGTGCTGCGTGCGTTCTTTTAATGGATAAAGACAAAGCAACTGCTCTCGGTTTTGCTCCGATGGTAAAATTTCGTTCCTTTGCTGTTAGCGGAGTACCGCCGGAGCTGATGGGGATCGGACCTGTAGAAGCGATTCCGCGGGCACTAAAGATTGCAGGACTAGATTTAAGTGATATTGGACTTTTTGAACTAAACGAAGCTTTTGCTTCCCAAGCGGTCAGTGTCATTAGAGAGCTCCGGTTAGATGAGGATAAAGTCAACGTAAATGGCGGAGCAATAGCGCTCGGGCATCCTCTTGGATGTACTGGAGCAAAGCTGACACTTACGCTGATGCATGAAATGAAAAGAAGAAACGTACAATTTGGGGTTGTAACAATGTGTATCGGAGGCGGCATGGGGGCAGCCGGAGTGTTTGAATTACTTTAAATCAAGGGGGAAATACAGTGGGAGAGACTATCAAAAAAGTACCAAAAGGCGGAAGCTTCTTAATTGAAGACGTTTCGTATAAGCAAATATTTACGCCGGAGGATATCACAGAAGAGCATCAGATGATTGCAAAAACAACCGAAGACTTTATTGAAAAAGATGTTTTGCCTTACATTGACGAAATCGAAGAACAAAACTTCAGCCAATCTGTTCGCTTGTTGAAAAAGGCGGGTGAATTAGGATTGCTGGGTGCTGACGTACCGGAAGAATTCGGAGGGCTAGGGCTTGACAAAATAAGCTCTGCTCTAATTACAGAGAAATTTTCCACGGCAGGAAGCTTTTCTCTTTCTCACGGGGCTCATGTCGGAATTGGTACTCTCCCAATTGTCTTTTTTGGGACAGCGAAGCAAAAAGAAAACTATCTTCCAGACCTTGCAAGCGGTGAAAAAATTGCCGCTTATGCCTTGACTGAACCGGGATCGGGATCAGATGCCCTTGGAGCAAAAACGACAGCGGTATTAAACCAAGCGGGTACCCATTATATATTAAATGGCGAGAAGCAGTGGATTACAAATTCCGGATTTGCAGATGTATTTATCGTTTATGCGAAAATAGACGGTGATCAATTTTCCGCATTTATCGTTGAGAAGACCTTTCCCGGAGTATCTACAGGAACTGAAGAAAAGAAAATGGGGATTAAAGGATCATCGACGAGAACACTGATTCTAGACAACTCCGAGGTCCCGAAAGAAAATCTTCTGGGCGAAGCAGGAAAGGGTCATCTTATCGCATTTAATATATTAAACATCGGCCGTTATAAGCTGGCAATCGGGACCATTGGAGCATCTAAACGAGTGATCGAACTGTCTGCAAGATATGCGAATCAACGGCGCCAATTCCAAAAACCGCTTTCTTCGTTTAGTTTAATTGGTGAAAAAGCAGCTACAATGGCTTCCAAGCTTTACGCGATGGAAAGTTCCGTCTATCGTACGGTTGGGCTTTTTGAAGAAAAATTGGGAGCTCTGTCCGAAGAAGACCAAAAAGATGGTATTAAAATAGCTGACGCAATCGCCGAATATGCGATTGAATGCTCGTTAAACAAGGTGTCGGGCTCAGAAACCTTGGATTATATTGTGGATGAAGGTGTTCAGATTCATGGCGGATACGGATTTATGCAGGAATATGAAGTAGAGAGGAGATACCGTGACTCCAGGATTAACAGAATCTTTGAAGGAACGAATGAAATCAATCGTCTGATCGTACCGGGAACCTTTTTGAAAAAAGCGATGAAGGGAGAACTGCCGCTATTTCAAAAAGCACGGGAGCTTAAGGATGAGTTAATGATGCTGATGCCCGAAGAGCCGGGCAGCGAACCGCTTAATTTGCAAAAGCATTTGTTGAAAAATGCTAAAAAAATCGCGCTCATGACTGCCGGACTCGCTGCAGAGAGATATGGGAAAGAGATTGAAAAAGAACAGGAGGTACTTGTGAATCTTGCTGACATTGTTGGACACGTCTATTCAATTGAATCAGCCATTCTAAGAACAGAAAAATCATTGGCAGAAAAAGGCGAGGAAAAAAGCAGGCAGAAGCTCCTTTACACGGAAATCTTTACTCAGGAAGCATTTAATGAAATAGAAGCACATGCAAAAGAAACAATACTTGCTGTAGAATCCGGTGATTCCCTTCGCATGACGCTCTCTGCATTAAGAAAGCTTACGCGCCATACTCCCCTAAATATCATAGTCAAGAAAAGAGAAGCAGCAAAAATGATTTTTGCTGAGGAAAGATTCGTCGTTTGAAGAGGCAAGAGCTTGATATCATGTCAGGCTCTTTTTTACATAAGTACGTTATTTTGGAGATGAAATCATTCTATGGTAAAATACCTCCGTAGATACTGGAGGTGAGTGAATGTCATTGACTTTTTATTGGTACCCGAAATGCGGAACGTGCAGAAAGGCAAAAAAGTGGCTGGAAAGCCATGAAATAGAGCTTAACGATATACATATTGCAGAAACTCCGCCGGATAAAGAGGAACTAAAAAAGCTTTATCAAACGAGCGGACTGGACTTGAAAAAGTTTTTTAATACAAGCGGCCAAAAGTACCGGCAGCTCCAACTGAAGGATAAAGTTAAAGAAATGACAGAGGATGAAATGCTCGAGCTTCTCTCATCAGATGGCATGCTTATTAAACGTCCGTTAACAACAGACGGAAAAAAAACAACAGTTGGATTTAAAGAAGAAGAGTTTCAAAAGTACTGGCTATAATGTAATATTAATTGTAATGTGATGTTTTTTAAGTCTAGAAAATTACTGGAGGTTTGAAAATGAGTACACCGAATGAATTGCGTTATTCTGAAGAACATGAGTGGGTAAAAACTGAAGATGGCAATGTAAGAATTGGAATTACTGATTTTGCCCAATCAGAGCTGGGAGACATCGTGTTTGTCGAGCTGCCGTCAGTTGGAGATGAAATCAAAGCGGACGAGCCTTTTGGAAGCGTAGAGTCTGTTAAAACCGTTTCCGAGCTATACGCACCCATTAATGGGAAAGTTCTAGAAGTAAATGAAGATTTAGAAGATAATCCTGAATTTGTAAATGAGTCTCCGTACGAAAAAGCGTGGATGATCGTAGTTGAACCACAAGACATCTCCGAAATTGACAACCTTATGACTTCTGAACAATACGATGAAATGATAAAGGAAGACTAAGGGATAAGAAAAAATCGGAGTGGACACCCTTAGGTAAGATGGGTGTCCATTTTTGCATATCGAATCTTCCTGCGTGTGGTTCTGGGGTGCTGACAGATGTGACAATAAAGGCGTTGCAGCAGGAAGCCTGAGGAGCCAGCCGTTGTTCAGGTGAACCAACCCAACCCAGGCCAGGCAGTAATCTTTCAAAGGGATCCAACTACTTTTAACTGAGAATGAAATTTTACTTTTTGTATGTAATTATATAGTGATGGGTGATGTCCTCATGGAAAAAGTCATTATAGTTGAAGGAAAAACTGACAAAATGAAAGTGAAAGAAGTTGTAATGGATCCGGTAGACATTGTTTGTACCAATGGAACAATCAGCATAACCCGGCTTGATGAGCTAGTCGAAGAACTTTATGAAAAAGATGTCTATATTTTAGTAGATTCAGATGAATCAGGTGATAAGCTTAGAAAGCAGCTGAAAAGAGAGTTTCCTGCGGCGATTCATTTATACGTGGATAAAACGTATCGAGAGGTTGCAACTGCACCTAGTCATCATTTAGCCGTAATTCTTCAGAATGCTAATATAGATGTAAAGGTAAAATATCTATAATATAGAGGTGTCTCGCTTCCATGAAAGAGCTTCAGGAAAAAGAAGTGATGAATATTAATGATCCAACATATCTTGTGTATCTCTATACTCCGCTTTGCGGAACATGCAAGGTTGGAGGCAAAATGTTAGAGGTTGTGGAGGAAATGCTCCCATCTATCCCCTTTTATAAGATCAATCTTAATTTTTCACCCCGTTTAGCTAAACAATGGAAGGTGGAAAGTGTTCCTTGCTATATTCTCCTGTCTGGAAACGACATTGTAAACATGGAATATACTTTTCAATCTGTTTCCCATTTATACGATACGATTAAACAAAAAGCCGCTCTATAAAGCGGCTTTTGACATATTTCTTAGGAAATAATCCCCGTTTATGTCGAGCAATTCTAAGAGGACTCCTTTCAAAGAAAGAGAAATGGTATATGAAGGCAATTTTTTTGGGGGGTCTATATTTTGAATGAATTGGAATGGGCAGAAACAACAAAAAGCCGTCTTTTTTTAAAACCTCTTTTATCAAAGTCACCCTTGTTAATCGCATTTGCAGGAGAACGGGAAATCATTTCGATTTCGATTAACGAAGAAGGATTAATGGCTCAAAGATCCCCGTCGGAAGGGGAAAAATCACATCTGGTTTTTTTTGGAGAGCAACATGAAATAATTTGTTTGCTGCAAGGAGATATCCCGCTGCAGCAGCTTGTGCAAAGCGGAACAGTAAAAGTGAAGGGCTCCTTTCGAGCGCTTTTAAGGCTTGAAGCAATACTTTGGCTGACCGATGGTTTTTTTACAACAGCGTAATAACTTCTGTTTTTCTATAAAAATGTTATTACAATAAGAATTTTGTAATATTTATTGACAAAGAATCTTACGCGTGATATTCTTCATGTATTATCAGACCTATGTCTTATATAACCGCATATCGTTTTCTCTTATTGAGAGAGGTGGAGGGAAGTGCCCTATGAAACCCGGCAACCGTCAACTTTGTTGAAATGGTGCCAATTCACCCGAAGCATACGCTTTGGAAGATGAGAGAAAGGTGATTACAACATATAATACCTTTCTGCTCGTTTTTCGCGGAAAGGTTTTTTTATATAGTATTAGGCTGAAGGAATTGGATTTGAAAGGAAACAGGTGATTGTACTGATTAAACTAATAAACATCTCTAAGACCTATCAGACGGGGCATAATAAAGTCCATGCCGTACAGAACGTTGATTTATCGATAGAACAAGGAGAAATATTTGGGATTATCGGCTACAGCGGTGCCGGCAAAAGTACGTTGATTCGCCTTTTAAATGGATTGGAACTGCCGACTGAGGGGACTGTTGAAGTCGCGGGCAATCCTATAAACAAAATCAAAGGAAATTCACTGCGTAAGGCGAGACAGGAAATCGGCATGATTTTTCAGCACTTTAATCTGCTGTGGTCCCGAACCGTTAAAGAAAATATTTCTTTTCCTCTTGAAATTGCGGGAGTAGGTGCAAAAAAAAGGAACGCCAAAGTAAACGAATTGATTCGCCTTGTCGGCTTAGAAGGCAAAGAAAATGCATACCCATCCCAGCTCAGCGGAGGGCAAAAACAAAGAGTCGGCATCGCCAGGGCTTTGGCTAACGATCCCAAGGTGCTTCTTTGTGATGAAGCGACTTCAGCTTTGGATCCGGAAACAACAGAGTCAATCCTGGACCTTCTGTCTGACATAAACAAAAGGCTCGGTTTGACCATCGTGTTGATTACCCACGAGATGCATGTCATCAGAAAAATTTGTCACAGAGTGGCTGTTATGGATAATGGCCGGGTAGTAGAAGAAGGAGACGTGCTCAAAGTATTCGTAACTCCGAAAGAACAAACGACGAAACGATTTGTTGGACAGCTTACTGAGCCCGAGGAAACAAAGGAAGCGATTCAGCATATTCTCAGAGCAAAGAAATCAGGGAAAACTGTTCGTCTTTCTTTTATCGGAGAATCAGCTGAACAACCGCTGATCGCTCACATGATTCGTAATTTCCAAGTTGAAGTAAACATTCTCCAAGGAAAGATAACGCAAACTCAGGAAGGCTCATACGGAACACTATTTATCCATATTGATGGAGATGCGGCTGAAGTGAATCAAGTCATTGAGTACATCAAGACAAGACAGGTAGAAGCAGAGGTGATTTCAAATGTTTGAAAAATGGTTTCCAAACGTTGATATGGAGGTTCTCTGGAATGCAACGTATGAAACGATTTATATGACTATCATCTCGTTATTTATTGCCTTTATTATTGGAGTTGCCTTGGGAATGCTGCTTTTTTTGACAGATAAGGGGAACCTATGGGAAAACAAAGCGATCAACAGTCTGATCGCGGCAGTGGTTAATATTTTCAGGTCGATTCCATTTATTATTTTAATTATTTTATTGCTCGGCTTTACCAAGTTTTTAGTTGGCACGATTTTAGGCCCAATCGCTGCACTGCCAGCGCTCGTTATCGGATCGGCGCCATTTTATGCACGTTTAGTGGAAATCGCCTTGCGTGAAGTCGACAAAGGTGTCGTAGAGGCCGCAAAATCGATGGGAGCAAGAACATCCACGATAATTTTTAAAGTGTATCTTCCGGAATCCATGCCTGCACTTATTTCCGGTATCACTGTAACGGCTATCGCCTTAATTGGCTCAACTGCTATTGCGGGTGCAATCGGTGCAGGGGGATTGGGAGATCTTGCATATGTAGAAGGTTATCAGTCTGGCAATACAGATGTAACCTTAGCCGCGACTGTATTTATTTTAATCATCGTCTTTATTATTCAATTGTTCGGTGATTTGATAACTAATAAAATTGATAAACGATAACGGAGGATTTGTAATGAAGAAACTAATTTTAAGTGCATTAATTTTTGTTTTTGCTGGCATTTTAACTGCTTGCGGTTCAAATAATGCAGGTGACTCAAACAGTAAAGAAATCGTTGTTGCAGCAACGAAAACACCTCATGCAGAACTTTTAGAAGAAGCGGAGCCCCTATTGAAAGAAAAGGGCTATACATTGAAGGTTGAAACGTTTAGCGACTATAAAATGTATAATAAAGCATTAGCTGAAAAAGAAGTAGATGCAAACTTTTTCCAACACATTCCGTACTTGGAGCAAGAAAAAAAGGATAATGATTACGACCTTGTAAATGCCGGTGCAATCCATCTTGAACCATTTGGTATCTATTCTAAAAAGGTTAAATCTTTAAACGAGCTTCCGGACGGAGCAAAAGTTATTTTGACAAACAACGTGGCTGAGCAAGGACGTATGCTTGCGTTTCTTCAAAAATCTGGATTAATTAAACTGGATTCCAAGGTGGAAGCAGTAAATGCAACAGAGAAAGATATAGTTGAGAATAAAAAAAACCTGAAATTCGAAAAAATTGCACCTGAATTAACCGCGAAGGCTTACGAAAACAATGAAGCCGATGCTGTATTCATTAATGTGAACTACGCGATTCAAAATAAATTAAATCCTAAAAAAGATGCAATTGAACTTGAATCACCAGAAAACAACCCTTATGCGAACATCATCGCCGTACGAAAAGGGGATGAATCGTCTGAAAAAATTAAAGCTTTGCTTGAAGCTTTGCATTCCGACGAAATTAAGAGCTTTATCGATGAGAAATACAACGGATCTGTACTTCCAGTATCAGAATAAATTGACGGAAAGCCCGGTTTTGATGAAAACCGGGCTTTTTGCGGTTTAACGAATGCTGATTTTCTCAGCCATCCTGTTTTAACGCCTTCGCTATCAATTTTTCATAGCTTTTTTTAAATCGTACATACTAAACGGTGAAAAAGTGAAAATTGGGAGGGAATTCTTATGAATCATCATGATACGGAAAATCATACAGAAGCAGCACTGCATGATTTCAAAGCAGGATTAGGCCTTTTTTCAAAGAAAATGCCCTTGATTGCAGAAAAATACAATGAGTTCACTGAAGAGTGCTTTAAAGAGGGCGTTCTATCAAAAAAAGAAAAACAACTAATAGCACTTGGAATCAGCGTTTTTTCACAGGATGAATATTGTATTGTTTATCATGTGAAAGGGTGTATGGACGAAGGGGCAGCCGAGGACGAAATTCTTGAAGCGGTAAGTGTAGCTGCCGCATTTGGCGGAGGAGCAGCTGTAAGCCAAGCGGTAACGCTGGTTCAAGAAAGCATCAACGATCTTAAAGATTCACTGCATTAATTCAGCGTAATTTGCACATTGCTTTTCATTAACGGCCATTGTTGATACACTGTACTCGTAAATAAAAACAAGCTAAAGGGATGGGGACTTCACTCCATCCTTTATCAATATATAAGTGTTTTTTGTTGGTAACCACCCTTTGGTTTCGGGAATGCTTTATGTTTTTCAATTATTTTGGTACACTTTATTATTTGAAGGGTAACGTTTTAACCACTATTAAGAGTTGTTTTCAGTTTTAATTTGTTATAAAATTAGAATGAGAATAAATTGAGAATAACTAAATTTTTCGTTAAGAATACTGGAGGTAAAAAGAATGGCTGCATCAACTTTAGTAATTAAAGATCTTCATGTCGAAATTGACGGGAAAGAGATCTTAAAAGGTGTAAACCTTGAAATAAAAGGTGGAGAATTTCATGCGGTAATGGGTCCGAACGGTACTGGTAAGTCAACCTTGTCTGCCGCTATTATGGGACACCCAAAATACGAAGTAACACAAGGAAGCATCACATTGGACGGACAAGATGTACTAGAGATGGAAGTAGATGAACGTGCCAAAGCCGGTTTATTTCTTGCCATGCAATATCCTAGTGAAATCAGCGGCGTGACAAATGCTGATTTTCTCCGTTCTTCAATTAATGCACGCCGCGAAGAAGGCGACGAAATTTCTCTTATGAAGTTCATCCGCAAAATGGATGAAAACATGGAGTTTCTAGATATGGATCCTGACATGGCTCAGCGCTATCTAAATGAAGGTTTTTCCGGCGGGGAGAAAAAACGCAATGAAATTCTACAACTAATGATGATTGAGCCAAAAATTGCAATCTTAGATGAAATCGACTCCGGATTGGATATTGATGCCCTTAAAGTCGTTTCAAAAGGCATTAACAAAATGCGTGGTGAAGATTTCGGTTGCTTAATTATCACTCACTATCAACGACTGCTTAACTACATCACTCCTGACCATGTGCATATCATGATGCAAGGCCGTGTTGTTAAATCAGGCGGTGCGGAATTGGCACAACGCCTTGAAGCAGAAGGTTACGAGTGGATTAAAGAAGAGCTTGGCATCGAAGACGAAACAATCGGTCAAGAAGCGTAAGCGTTAGGGGGATTATCATGACATCAGAAACCAAGCAATCAGTCGATCAGGCATATATTAAAGGATATTCTGAAAAACACCAAGAGCCTGCTTGGCTTACGGATTTCCGTTTACGTGCACTTGCTGATGCGGAACATCTGCCAATGCCAAAGCCGGATAAAACCAATATTAAAAGCTGGAATTTCACAAGCTTTGACAAGCATGAATCAGAAGGAGCTGCACTGGAATCTCTGCAAGACCTGCCGGATGATATCCGTTCCTTGGTCGATGTGGATAATAAAAACAGCATCCTATTTATCCAAAGAGACAATACCACGTCTTACGTATCTCTTCCAAAAGAGTATGAAGAACAAGGTGTAATCTTCAAGGATATTCAATCTGCAGCTCGTGAGAACAGCGACTTGGTAGAAAAATATTATATGAAAGACGGCGTCAAAGCCGATGAACATAAATTAACAGCTCTTCACGCTGCATTAATGAACGGCGGAGTCTTTCTTTATGTACCAAAAAATGTAGAGATAAAAGAGCCTGTTCAAGCAGTTTTCACACATGAAAGTCTTGACACAACATTGTTTAATCACGTTCTTATCGTTGCTGAAGACAATAGTGCGGTCACTTATGTCGAAAACTATATCAGCACTGTCAATCCAAAATCGGCAGTGTTCAACATCATCTCCGAGGTCATTACAGGTGCCAATGCCAAGGTATCCTACGGAGCAGTTGACTATTTGTCTGAAGGTGTTACTACGTATGTCAATCGACGTGGTGTTGCCAAAGGACGGGACAGCAAAATCGAATGGGCACTTGGTTTAATGAATGACGGAGACACCATTTCGGACAATCGGACTAATCTTTTAGGCGACGGAACAATCGGTGATTTGAAAACAGTCGTCGTCGGAAGAGGGAACCAAAAAGAAAATTTCACGACAAGCATTGTCCATTATGGCAAGCATTCTGAAGGATATATTTTAAAGCATGGCGTTATGAAGGATGCGGCATCATCCATTTTTAACGGAATCGGAAAGATTGAACACGGAGCTTCAAAATCCAATGCAGAGCAAGAATCTCGTGTGTTAATGCTCAGTGAAAAAGCCAGAGGCGATGCCAACCCGATTCTTTTGATTGATGAAGATGACGTAACAGCGGGACATGCTGCATCTGTTGGTCGCGTAGACCCGATTCAGCTCTACTATTTGATGAGCCGGGGGATTCCAAAAACAGAAGCAGAACGTTTAGTCATTCACGGCTTTTTGGCACCTGTCGTAAAGGCACTTCCAATTGAACAGGTCAAAACACAGCTTGTCTCTGTAATTGAAAGGAAAGTGAGATAATGAATACGGCGGAAATCCGGGAGCAGTTTCCAATCCTTCATCAGCAAGTTAATGGGAATGACCTAGTGTATCTAGACAGTTCGGCTACATCTCAGAAACCCCGGGCTGTAATAGAAGCCATCGACCATTATTATCGTTCTTACAATTCAAACGTGCACAGAGGTGTCCACACGCTAGGCACGAAGGCGACTGATCAATATGAAGGGGCACGTGATAAAGTAAGAAAATTTATCAATGCTGTCTCAATGCAGGAAATTATTTTTACCCGAGGAACTTCAACCGCCTTAAACATGGTAGCCCAGAGCTATGCGAGAGCCAATCTGAAGCCGGGGGATGAAATTGTAATTACTCCAATGGAGCATCATTCAAATATTATCCCTTGGCAGCAAGCGGCAAAGGCAACCGGAGCTACTTTGAAATATATCCCACTTCAAAAAGACGGTACAATTTCAATTGAAGATGTTAAACTAACAGTAACAGCGAATACGAAAATTGTATCTGTCACCCATGTATCAAACGTACTCGGAACGATTAATCCGATCAAGGAAATTACTGAAATTGCCCATGCACATGGTGCGGTTGTAGTAGTTGACGGAGCTCAAAGCACTCCGCATATGAAGGTAGATGTTCAAGATCTTGACTGTGATTTCTTTGCGCTTTCTGCCCACAAAATGTGCGGCCCTACCGGCATCGGAGCTCTGTATGGCAAGAAGCACCTGCTTGAAAGCATGGAGCCTGTTGAATTCGGCGGAGAAATGATTGATTTTGTCGGTTTGTACGAATCTACCTGGAAGGAACTTCCGTGGAAATTCGAGGCCGGTACACCGATCATCGCCGGAGCCATCGGACTTGGAGCAGCCATCGATTTCCTTGAAGAGGTTGGTCTTGATGAAATCAGCGAGCACGAGCATAAGCTTGCCGTATATGCACTTGAGCGTTTCTCGCAATTTGAGGGAGTTACCGTGTACGGTCCAGAACATCGAGCAGGAATCGTCACCTTTAATTTAGAGGATGTTCATCCCCATGATGTTGCAACCGTATTAGACGGGGACGGAATAGCTGTAAGAGCAGGCCATCACTGTGCACAGCCATTGATGAAATGGTTGAATGTTTCAGCAACTGCACGAGCCAGCTTCTATCTGTACAACACAGAGGAAGAAATTGATAAATTGATTTCTGGATTACAAAAGACAAAGGAGTATTTCACAAATGTCTTTTAATTCAAATTTAGATACACTTTACAGGCAGGTCATCATGGATCATTACAAAAACCCTAGAAATAGAGGGGTTTTAAACGACAGCATTGTTGTCGACATGAACAATCCTACCTGTGGAGACCGTATTCGCCTTACTATGAAGGTTGAAGACGGAAAAGTAGATGATGCGAAATTTGAGGGTGAAGGCTGCTCAATCTCCATGGCATCTGCAAGTATGATGACCCAGGCGATTAAGGGGAAAGATATAGAGACAGCCCTCAATATGTCGAAGATTTTTTCTGATATGATGCAGGGAAATGAATACGACGATTCAATTGACCTTGGAGATATTGAAGCATTGCAAGGAGTATCCAAGTTTCCTGCAAGAATCAAATGTGCCACATTGTCTTGGAAAGCACTTGAAAAAGGAGTCGCCACAGATGAAAACGCTGGCGACAAATCATAAAAAGGAGTGAAAATGGATGGCTAAAAAAATGCCTGAAATTGGTGAATACAAGTATGGTTTTGCCGACAGAGACGTTTCCATTTTCCGTTCAGAACGAGGGCTAACGAAAGAAATCGTTCAAGAAATTTCACGTATGAAAGATGAACCTAAGTGGATGCTCGATTTCCGTTTGAAATCATTAGAGCACTTTTATGAAATGCCGATGCCTCAATGGGGCGGAGATTTAAACGCTCTTAACTTTGATGAGATCACTTATTACGTCAAGCCTTCTGAACGCTCAGAAAGATCTTGGGATGAAGTACCTGAAGAAATTAAACAAACCTTTGACAAGCTGGGGATTCCAGAAGCTGAGCAAAAATACTTGGCTGGTGTATCTGCACAATATGAATCAGAGGTTGTTTACCACAATATGCAAGAGGATCTTGAATCCCAAGGTATCGTTTTTAAAGACACAGACAGCGCACTAAGAGAAAATGAAGATATTTTCCGTGAGCACTGGGCAAAAACGATTCCGCCAACTGACAATAAATTTTCTGCTCTGAACTCAGCTGTTTGGTCAGGAGGATCTTTCATCTATGTACCAAAAGGTGTAAAGGTGGAGACGCCGCTTCAAGCTTACTTCCGCATTAACTCAGAGAACATGGGTCAGTTTGAGAGAACGCTGATTATCGTGGATGAAGAAGCTTCCGTGCATTACGTTGAAGGCTGTACAGCCCCTGTTTATACAACAAACTCTCTTCACAGTGCTGTTGTTGAAATTGTTGTGAAAAAAGGTGGATACTGCCGTTACACGACAATTCAAAACTGGGCAAACAATGTCTTTAATCTGGTGACAAAGCGTGCGGTCTGCGAAGCAGGAGCAACGATGGAATGGATCGACGGCAATATTGGAAGTAAATTAACAATGAAATACCCTGCCGTTATTCTAAAAGGCGAAGGCGCTCGCGGTATGACGCTAAGTATCGCTCTTGCAGGTAAAGGGCAGCATCAGGATGCGGGAGCGAAAATGATTCATTTGGCTCCAAACACATCATCAACCATCGTGTCTAAATCTATTTCAAAACAAGGCGGAAAAGTAACCTACCGCGGAATCGTCCACTTCGGAAGAAAAGCGGAAGGCGCCCGCTCAAACATTGAATGTGATACGTTGATTATGGATAACAAATCAACATCTGATACAATCCCATATAACGAAATTTTGAACGACAACATTTCTCTAGAGCACGAAGCGAAGGTTTCTAAAGTCTCTGAAGAACAGCTCTTCTACTTGATGAGCCGCGGAATCTCAGAAGAAGAAGCCACAGAAATGATCGTCATGGGCTTTATCGAACCATTCACAAAAGAACTTCCAATGGAATATGCAGTCGAAATGAACCGTCTGATCAAGTTCGAAATGGAAGGTTCAATTGGATAATTCAGACTTACAAAGGTTCGGCGGGAAATCCTGCCGAATCTTTTTTATTTTGCTATCTTCTTTCCTGCAGGGGGAAGGCTGAATACTACTAAAGGAGTACCCAGGCTACTATTTAAGCCTTGTAATTGTGCAATCACCCAGAGTAACGATCTCGATTATTGGATGAATTGGTCATAAATATCCCTACCTTCGATAGGCAGACTCTTTTAGGCTGCAATCCCAATTAATTTTATAATCGAACAGCAGATCATAATAATAGGTTTCTAACTTGGCAGGATAAGGCTTTCCCTTTGGGTCATAGACGGTTTCAGGAAAATCATACTTTTCCTTCAAGTCTTTCTTCATTATATGACAAAAGAAGAAAGAAAAAATGTGAAAAATGGTATTTGGCTCTGTGGGAGATGCGCAAATGAAATTGATGTTACTCCTGATTCTTATCCAATCGATTTACTTTATACATGGAAGAGTCAAGCTGAAACAGGTAATCTTTCTTTGTCTGACTCTCTTCCCCGATTCCTCCCGATGTTTCGCAATGTCATCTTTTATGGGATAATGATTTTGCAGTCCCAAAAAATAAAAAGCGAGTATTCCCTTACGGGGGCTCGCTTTCGTTCATCTATGGCGAAAATGAACAAATTTTCCCAAGCATGGAACCGATTTTAGTTTTGTCACTACGAAAAAAACTGCTATTTTGATTTTCTTGATGAAGGACTACATACACTTTCATTTTCTCATACCTTCGCAAATGTGTCATAATTTAAACGACCGACCACTTGAAGTAACCTGCGTTTCAATCGTTAAAATCCACTCGTCCAAATCATCTAGGTTATACCCGGCTGCCATTAATTCTTTCGGAAAACTTTCTGGATTTTCCGCAGCTGATACATGTTTTCTAGCGCTCCAGGCATCCGTCCGAAACTATAAATATTTTGGTTCCTGATTTATTTCCATCAGAGAATGTTTACGGAGATAAATATAAACCCGGCCTTTGGCTTATAATCTGGTGTATTTTTTATATTCTAGGAGGCAATATTATGGAACAAGGTACAGTGAAATGGTTTAATGCAGACAAAGGATTCGGTTTTATCGAAGTTGAAGGCGGAGACGATGTATTCGTACATTTCAGCTCTATTCAAGGCGAAGGCTTTAAATCATTAGACGAAGGTCAAAAAGTAACGTTTGATATTGAACAAGGCCAACGTGGCCCACAAGCGACAAACGTACGTAAAGCATAAGAGACCCTAATAAAAACAGACTCTATTTCCAGAGTCTGTTTTTACTTAAAAAGATTTTTATATCAACCTTATTCACTATTTTTCATGTTTCATTAATTCTTCTTCAAAGAAAAAAGTACTGGGATATTTATTGACTACATAAGAGTATCTTTTCATATTTTTTACATAATGACTTTTTAAGACTGTTACTAATTCATTCGATCCTCTTATATTTACTATTTCCCCATTACGAAATATTTCCGCGCTCATAGCCATCATCCTCTCGAGTATCAGACATAATAAAACTTTTAATTTTATTTATTGTGAGACACAATTTAAATCTCACACGTTTCTTTATTTTATTTCGTTCTTTCGCCTGATGTTGTTTAGTTCTCCCTAATCATAAGGATTAACCATTTAAGTTACCGTATTCTTATAGTAGAGCTGAGAAAGGCTTACATCAATCCGTGTAGGTTTTCTTCCGATAGATGTGTTCAAAAAGTAAGCAATCTTTCTTCGATAGTTGGTCCAGAAAAGGTTCGTTGTTTTTGACACTTTACGGAGCGATCAAGATCGATACCTACTAGGAAAGTATATAGTCATAAAACAATAAAGGCTTATCTTCTATAAGTCTTTTTACGGCCTGCAGCTTCTTTTCTGCCTCTACTTCTCTTGCGTTCTGTTTTTGCCTTTCTATTACGAAGTGGTGGCACTTCAGTTAATTGAACAGGAGTCATATTCGATTCTTTTGTTAAGAGCTTTAAAGTGGCTGACAATAAGGTAACAGAATCCACTTCTTCTAATAACTTTTCCGCCGTAGGTTTATATTCCCCTAACTCTCTTTTGTCGATGGCGGTCAAAACACGGTGAACGATTGCTTCCTGATTTCCTGCCATTACTTCACTAGAAGTGGGAGGTGATTGTCTAGACATGCTTGTTTTCGTGACATCTTCAATTACTTTTAAGTGATGACGTTCTCTCGAGGTTATAAAGGTAACCGCCAATCCCTTAGTACCTGCCCGCCCTGTTCGACCAATACGATGAACATAGCTTTCAGGATCCTGAGGAATATCAAAATTATAGACGTGGCTAACACCTGTAATATCAAGTCCTCTTGCTGCAACGTCGGTTGCGACCATAATCTCAATAGTATGCTCCTTGAATTGACGAATCACATCGGCCCGTTTTGATTGTGTAAGATCTCCATGAATGCCTTCTGCTGCATACCCACGTTTTTTCAGCCCTTCGGCAAGTTCATCCACCCGTTTTTTTGTGCGTCCAAACACAATAGCAAGGTCTGGTGATTGAAGATCTAAAAGATTACAAAGAACATCAAATTTTCTATTTTCTGGAATTTCCACATACTGTTGCTCAATGTTCTTTACCGTTAACCCCTTCGCTTTTACTTTCACGAGTTCAGGAGTGTTCATAAATTTCTGTGCTAAACTTTGTACTTGCTTGGACATGGTTGCTGAAAATAATAAGGTTTGATGGGGAGAAGAGATACCACCAAGAATCGTTTGGATATCTTCAATAAAGCCCATGTTTAACATCTCATCTGCTTCATCTAGAACTGCCGTACGAATATGATTTAAACGAATGGTTCTTCTTTTTATATGGTCCATAAGACGGCCTGGCGTTGCTGAGATAATATGTGGTCTTTTCTTAAGCGCCTTGATTTGGCGACTAATATCCTGTCCCCCATAAATAGGTAACGTTTGAACTCCTTTTACCTGTCCAATTCGATTTAACTCCTCAGCTACTTGAATCGCCAGTTCACGTGTCGGTGCTAAAACGATTCCCTGAATCGTTTTAGCACCAAGCTCAACTCGCTCTATAAGGGGTATACCAAAAGCTGTTGTCTTTCCAGTGCCTGTTTGAGCCTGTCCAATTAGATCTTTACCCGTCATAGCTATCGGAATAGCTTCAGCCTGAATCGGCGTAGCCTCTTCAAAACCCAAGTTATGAACGGCCTTTTCAATGTCCTTACTTAAATGAAAATCGGAAAAATTTTTCAAATGTTTCATGCTCCTTCTCTTACTTAAATTCAGAAATGAGAAAAGTACTCTTCAAACAGAGGTGTTGCTTATTCATTCCTGCGTATTGTAAATCAATGTTACTATCAACGAACATCTTGTTTTAAGGTATCTGTCCAAGACGAATTCAAACCTTATTTTATCCACGCTTACGTGTATTTATAAATTCTGTATTATAACCATAGGAAGAAAAATCAAGAGCCCTTACTAGAGAACGAATAGAGATTTGGGAATGCGAATCAGAAGAGTGGAATGGTTGGATGAGAAAAAATTTCTCTTATCAAAACCATCAAAAGTGTCCTTTGTGTGACCATAAAATGAGATCTGGAGAACGGCTTTTAGATGCGTCTCCTAATCCCCATCCAAAATAATTTATGCCCGCCTTTTGTATAAATCCTTAAAGAACTTCTGGCACTTTTTTAACTGAATTTAAACTTCTTACCAAACAAACAAGCCATATTTGCTTTATATTTCTAATGTATGATATAACTAGTCCATACCTTGTTCCATTTGTTTTGTCCAAAAACCAGACTTAAAACTCTGGTTTTTTTTATTATACCGAGATTTTAAAAGTAGATATCATATGTTTTTTTCTAGCTAGTGAAATCAAGAGTAAAAAAGACTCCCAGATGGAGTCTTTTTTACTCTGATTATGCTACTTTATGAACGTTAGCAGCTTGTAGGCCACGTTGCCCTTGTTCAATATCAAACGTTACTTTTTGACCTTCGTCTAATGATTTAAAGCCTTCGCCTTGAATAGAGCTGAAATGTACGAATACATCGTCTCCACCTTCTTGCTCGATAAAACCGAATCCTTTGTCTGCATTAAACCATTTCACTGTACCTTGTTCCATAATATTACCTCCTGTTGTGGGATGCCCCACACTTGTATTACTACCCTTGTTCAACTATACTATCTCAAGATAAAAATTTTCTATTGAAGAGATTTCTATTCTCACAATCTTACACCGAACAAAAATAATTAAGTTAAGCATAACATATAGAACTGAATATAGCAAATCCAGGAAAGTAGATAAATCTTTAAAGTGTAAAAACCTTGTTTAGAAAAGGACGAATTTAAATCTACTAATAGTAAATAATTTCATTTGCCTTTCATCATTTTTGCGTATATGAAATTTTTTATAAAATTGATAGTTCGGGTAATAATACCGGGTATATACATGGTATAGGGGGGATTGTTTAGGACTGAAGGATGGAGACTTTTATACAGATAGTAGAAACAACCGATAAGGTATATAGATTAAATGAAGATGACAAGGGCAACTGGTACGTGAGTATGCGTGAATGATGAAGATACTCATAAAATGTCAAGAACTTCGGAGCGTAACATGATGAAATGGTTAAAAAGTTTTCATCACAAAATGAACGACAGTTGAAAATTCATAGCTCTGAAGAAACTACCTTATCCTAGTCATCATAGAGAGGAAGTTTTTTGTTCGCATTATATTTAAAAAGTAGTGGCTCAAAACCTGTTGGAAAGATACACGTTTATGAGCACTTTTAAATATCTATGACTGAAATAGTGCTAGTACTTTAATGAAAATGAATTTTTCTCCACATCCTTTTCCTTTCATTAAAAAATACATCCACCTATGTATGACAGTTGTCATACTAGTTACTTGACGTTTATATCTTTTATTATCAGTTACTATGGTCTACTATAAATATAAAGAAGAGTTGAATATTAAACACGGTAAAGATTTAAGGAGGAACACATGAGCAAACAAAAAACGACTGAATTAAGAAAAAATGTAGCACCTTTTGAAAAACCCAATACGAAATCAAGTATAAAGCAATTGATAAATACATTCCTTCCGTTTTTACTACTTTGGTTTCTAGCTTATCAGAGTTTGTCGGTTTCTTATTGGCTAACACTGCTATTAGCTATTGTTACAGCCGGGTTCGTCGTGCGAAGCTTCATTATTTTCCATGATTGTTGTCATCAATCATTTTTCAAAAGCCGAAAAGCGAATAATATCCTTGGTACAATCAGTGGGGTCATAATAATGTTTCCGTATGAACAGTGGAAACGAAGCCACTCGATACATCATGCCACGAGCAGCAACTTAGACAAACGAGGAACTGGTGATGTGTGGGTCATGACAGTTGATGAGTATATTGCAGCTTCCTCCTGGAGCCGGTTAGCCTACCGAGTTTACCGCAATCCAATTGTTATGTTTGGATTAGGTCCCATCTATCTGTTCTTAGTTTCTAATCGATTGAATCGAAAAGACGCGAAACGTAAGGAACGTTTAAACACGTATTTGACCAATTTCTCAATTGTTGCGGTGTATGCACTTTTGTGTTGGGCTATTGGTTGGCAAGCTTTTCTGCTAGTTCAAACTCCCATCCTTTTTGTAGCAGGATCACTTGGAATTTGGCTATTTTACGTACAGCATCAATTTGAGGATTCCTATTTTGAGAACGATAAAGAGTGGGATTACGTGAAGGCTGCAGTTGATGGTAGCTCCTATTACAAGCTCCCTAAAGTTCTACAATGGGTGACTGGTAATATTGGTTTTCACCATGTACATCATTTGGCTCCTAGAGTGCCAAACTACAATTTAGAGAAAGCTCATGAATATACGCCACCGTTGCACAAAGCGACAACAATTACACTAAGAACAAGCCTGAAATCCCTTCGTTTTCGGCTTTTTGATCAACAAAATAAAAGTTTTGTAAGCTTCAAAGAAATTAAGCATCTAGTAGACAATAAAAATACGCGTATGAAGTTAAATAACAAAAGACCAAAACTCGATAAAAATTGAATATCCATACGATAAAATCATTCAATTCTAATAAAAAACACCTGGATTCGTTTATTTCTTCCTCGTATGCTCTATAGAAACTCCCTGTTCCAGGTTCGATTTTATGGGACGTGCAATGGTGGTAGTCCATGTAAGGATCTTGCGGTCGGTTTTTCAGAGCTAGATGTACAAAAATATGAACTACATATGAAAACGACTGCAAAGATGATAAAAGTACTGGAGGAGCGCGGACGTTATGACACTGCGGAAAAGAATCGTACTAATTTAAAGAGATATGAAGATATCCTAAACACCATCAAGCAAGGTAACATAATTTTTGGTCGATTAGAACGTGTAAAACAAAAGCAAGGTGATTTAAATGGCTAAATATGATCGCAGAGAGCATTTGAAACAAGTGCATGAAGCAAGAAAAGCAAAGACTCGTAAAACGGTTGATGATGCGATTCAAAGCCAATGATAACATTAACTTTAATAGTGTTGCAGAGGAAGCAGGAATTAGCAAAGCTACTTTATATAACAAGCAAGAAATACGAGAACGAATTGAATCGTTACGAGAGCAGCAAACCCAAGTTCAAACTCCAAAACAGGTAAAACGTGAGATTGATGAGAATAATAAAGATGCAATTATAGTATCTTTAAAACGTAAAATTAAGAAATTAGATGTAGAAAATAAAGAACTACGTGAGCAGTTAAAATTTGCTTATGCAGAAGTTTATAAAAAAATCTAAGTGAACACCGTTACCTGCATGTTCAACAAACGGTCCTTTAGTAGAATAAAGCGTATTGGACTAAACTTATTTTGAATAATGATTTATACGTACTATATTTTAAGAGGGTGATAACGTGAACATTATAGTGAATAAAAAACAGAAATTAATAAATTAATAGAAATATGGTACGAAGGTTCCTTAATCGCACATGATTTTATTGATAAGGATTATTGGAAATCACAGCGAAAGGAGATGAAAGAAAAGTATATTCCAATGTTATTCCAATGTCTAAAACCTATGTTCTAAGCAATGAAAAAGAAGTTGTGGGCTTCATTTCAATGGTAGATAATTATATGGCTGCATTGTTTATTGATGTTAAACACCAAGGTGAAGGATACGGAAGAAGATTATTAAACTTTATAAAAGGACGAAGGGAAAATATACAACTGAAAGTGTACAAGAAAAATAACAAAGCCGTTAATTTTTATTTGAGAAATGGCTTTGTAATAAAAGAAGAATTATTCGATGAACAGACTGACGAGGAAGAGTTTTTAATGGGATGGGAAAAGGTCTAAGTGCCATTTTAGTTGAGTCAGATTATTACATAAAATACAGATGAACATTCTTCAGTTAAAGGAGCACGAGTATTGAGCAAGAAGTAAAAGGGCGATACATATTATACATGACTAATATGTATCGCCCTTTAGTTTTTATGACTTTCTGCGATTTAGGTCTTGATAACATAACTTAAGACATTTTATAGTAGGGGTACCGCCACATGCCCATCAAGTTAGTGCAAATCATTACCCCAAAAACGAAAAAAAACGCTATTCTTTCTGTAATATGATGGAAAGGAAGGTGTTTTTTATGTATCGTGAAAGTTTTAGACGAACTTACCCTCTTTTCACAGGAATTGCAACGATATCTGTCTCCATAAGCTCTTCATCAGTTGGCCAAAAAGGTAGGTTTTGTTCAAAGGACGAGTAAGTTCCAAGCCTAAGATTTAATTGCGTTGTGCGTGTGGTTAAGCCAAAAAGTAGCAAGTATGTCCCTAACACAGTTATGTAGTTGTCTAGAATCTTCAACGGGAGTCTTGATAAGTCCTGAAGGACTCAATCAACGATTTAATCCTTCTCCTGTAAAGATTTTACATCAGGTGTTAACCTGTTTGATTAATCAAAAGTTGAATACCTCTAAGGTTCTTTCTCATCATTACGCTTCTCAGTTCGGGCGGAAGCCAGGCAGCCGGCAACGGAAAACTGATTGGTTGTGGCACAAAAAAGATGCCAGACATCGCAGGAATATTTCCTGCACGTGGTGTCTGACACCTTTTCCATTTATATTTCTTTTTCCCAGCTCTCTCTTTCCTGTTCTTTCATTTGTTCTTCTGTTTTTGGCGGATAGACGGTACGGAATTTATGAGAATCGAGTGGGATGACTTCGACCATTTTATCGATCATTTCCTGTGGATCGAACTGGTTGGCCATTCCTTTGTCGATTTCCTTCATTTCATCGGCCGGTGAATAATGGATTTCTTCATTAAACCATTTCCACTTAGCCTCAACGGCACGATCGTTGAAGCCGGTCGCAAACGGTCCCGGATTAATAGTCGCTACTTTAACATCAAACTGTTCCAGTTCTTTTTGCATTGTTTTCGCCATTGCTTCAATTGCATGCTTGGAAGCTGCGTAGAGGCCGCTGTAAGGGGAAGTCATAATGCCAGCCATTGAAGACATGAAAATGATTTTCCCTTCGCCTTTTTGGACGAACTTCCGAGCCGCAATCTGGGCGGTTTCCAGTGTGCTGAAAACATTCACTTCAAAGATGTCACGGAAAATTGACATCGGCACTTCACCAAGCGGACCGCCTTCATTGATTGCCGCATTGGCGACAAATATATCAAAATCATATTCAGCCATCTGGCTTCTGTCTTCTGGATTACGGATATCCATCTTAAATACTTCGAGTTCCACACCTGCTGCACTGGCATCTTCCCGAAGCGACGTGACCTGTGCATTGATTTCCACCGGTGCAATCACACGGTGTCCTTTCTTTGCCAATCCGATCGCTGTTCCTTTACCAAGTCCGGTCGCTGCACCAGTAATAAAAATTGTTTTTGCCAATTGATACGCCTCCTGTATTTGAAAAGTCACTAGATTTTGTCTTCCCTTTGTTTGTCTTCCCTTTGATAGATAAGTTAAACAACCGTGTTTCCAGTCCATAAGCCGGTGACGGTAGTAAAGAAATGAAAAATTGACCGGATCATAATAAAAATCGGAAAATTTTGTTAAAATGGAAACAGAAACGGAAAAGATAATGTAAGTAATCAGTTCATTACATATTTAGCAAAAAAGAAAAGGGGAAGGAAATGAAAAAATTGAATATTGCCCTTACCCTTATCATACTGGCAATTCTCGCTATTGGTATATTCGGTGGGACTTTTATTGTTCAGTACATCAGGACGGGAATTTTTCTAATCGATCAGATACTAGGAACTATTTTTAGCATTGCTTTACTGGTAACCAGCCTGCTCTGCAGAAAGGCACGATCAAGGCTGTTAAGGTAGGGAAGATGGCAAAATGTTCACCTATTCTTTTCATCATTGTTTAACTACTGACGGCGCTTGTTCTCTATTTTTTCTACGCTACTAAAATCTTTGATATAGCGACATGCATTGGCATTGTGTAGTAAATTCCTTGGCGAGCAGATGTGACAGAAATCCTTTTTGGTTGTTCGCAATAAAATCCTTATATATTAGGTCTTTCAGTTTTAACGTATAGAATATGCGTTTTGACGGTGTTACCCCATTTTGAAACCTGATTCTAGTTTTTTAAAAAACCAAGTAGAACCGCTCATTCCATAGGCTCGTACCTGCACACTAGTTCCTTCTTTCCTACTAAAAAGTGCCTCGCAGTAAATCCTGCGAGGCACCCTCTTTTACCTAAATCATCTTCCAGAGCCTTTTACAAGCCATTCATACTGAGTTCGTTTTAAGTCAAACAATGTCAGCGGATCGGTGTATTGTTCCGGATTTGCCCTTATTGTATCAAGAGCGTTTTGGCTGGTTTCGATGTTATTCTTTGTTTCATCGATCGTTTCAGTTATTTCTTGATAAGGATTTTGATAGAACATGTTGATGTCGTGCTCCAGCGCTTGTTTGAAAAGCTCAAATTGCAAAAGAAATTTTCTCGTGATTGAATTGGCGACTTCCTCGTAGCTTTCGTTTTCAATATATTTTTTGTACTGGTTATAAAGTACGGATTTTTGGTTGGAAAGTCCGCCTAATAGCTTGCCTGCGCCTTTAAGAAAGAGCTGAGCGGGTTTTGATCTTAGCAAAATGTTTTCCTGTTCAATTTGGGCTCTTCCGGTCATTCGGCCAAGATCTCGTTTCCAATCTTCAAAGATTCGAAAATCACATGCCAGCTTTAATTTTTCTTTTCCGTATAAGCTATTAAAGGTATCGCTCATTTCATTTAGATAGACTTGGCTATCAGAAAGTGTTGCCTTTGCCTGATTGAGCCATTCTTCAAGAGAGCGGGTAAGTGATGGGAGAAGCTCGTCTTGCAGATAGGCTTGAATCCCTTCATTCATTTTTTTATTTAATTCAATATGAATTTTCCGGAAGTCGCTCTTTTCATTCATATGTGTCGTTGATTTACGAATAATTTCAGGGATTTTTTCTTTCATTTGCTTTTCTGTTTCATTAATTAACCCTTTATATGAGCTGGTGATTTCTTGAATACTCTCAGCTTCTCTGTCATTGTAGTGGTAAATGAACCCTTCCAATCTTGAAAGAATGTCCTTGTTCCAATTGATTAAATCAAGGTACTCGTTTTCTGTATCTTCCTTTTTCTTGATAATATCTTTGGTCAAAATTTGAGCCATAAACAACAGCTTTTCTTTTAGTCTGCGAGCTTGGAATCGAGCCAAAGAAGAATCAACGGTCTGCAAAAAGGTATTCCAATCATGGTGATCATTAAAAGTAAATACCTCTGCATCCGGGAAATATTCTTTAATTTTCCCCTTCGTTTCTTGAAGGAATTCTACAGTATCAGAGCCATCAAGCGAGTCTTTTCCTGTTATAGCAAAATGAATGGCTAAGGTTGGGTCCTGTTCCCGGATATTTAATAGAAAGTCCAATTCTGAAAGGTTAAATGCTTCTTTTGCTTCCAGCTGGAAAAGAAGCCCGTCAGCCAAAGGTAAATAGCGCTGCATAGCATTTTTATTGCTTGGAACGTGGATCCAGGCATACTTTTTCTCTTCATCAAAAGGAAGATTCGGAGACTGAATTTCAATAAAATCTTTGCCCGACCTCGTCGGCTCTTTTTCACCTGTTTCTGATAAACTCGTAATCTTTCGGATGCCTTGATCGGAAATTTCATGTGCTTCTGCAGGATTTTCACTGGAATAAATGATTGCTGCTTGTGAATTCGGAGTCAAAATCTGATCTCCAAGCAGCTGATGGATCAATTTATTTTCATGAAAACCAGCGAGCATAATGTAGCTTGTCGATTTTTCAGTAAGCTTATTGGTCCACCATAAGCTTCGGTTGCCAGGTGATAATTCATTGGTTTTACCAAAGTTCGTAATCGTCTTTATCAATGCTTTAATATCGTCTACAGAAACCGCATCAATATGATTGTCAGAAATCGTCTGTTGAGCGCGATGGATCGTGTTTTCATCAAAGGAAGCAGGTGAGATTTCATTCCATGCAAGCACAGCTGATGCAGCAAGTAATTGCTCTTCCTTCACGGATATTTTGAGCCAATTCACAAGCAAAGTTGGAACGATAGGCTGAATTTTATTTATGTAGTACTGTCCGTTAATGAGGCTTGAGTAAGTATCCTTATATAAAGCAGACACGCTTTGCCATGACTCAAATGGCTGCACTTCAATGTTTAAGAAAATATTGTTTACCGTTTCTAACCAAGGGAACATTGAGCCTTGAAGGCGGAAGTGGTTCCACAATGCAGCAATTAACTGGACAAATTTCCGCTGATCTATTCTGTAAAGCACGATCAGCACCTCATAGAAATCTTCCGGCGCAGCAGTCCCAGCTCGTTCTTGCTCGACATACTCTTTTAGCACATGGAACCATTGAATATCCTCTGTGCGAATCGCTTCTTTTATTGCAAGCTCGGTCGCATTCTGATCATCCCGTTCCTCCTCATAAAAACGGCGGGCCAGTTCAGTTACCATTGGATAATCAGGATCCAGATGCAGTGCTTTTTTTAATATCGCGTATGTACGATCTGTCTTATTTCTTTCTTGGTAAAGGAAAAAGAGCTTTAAATAGATTTCTGATAATAGGGTTTTATCGTCGGTTTTTATCGATGTGTAAATGTCTTCTGCCGATGTCAGGTCTTTAAGCTCATAATATGAATCGGCAATATTTTTCCGGGACCAATTCCCGAGCTCGCCCTCAATATTTTCCCATTTGAAGATAGCTGCTTCATAATCCTTGTGATGAAAATAAACCTCTCCTTGGGCGTACCGTACAGCACTCAAGTCGTTTGACTCCTCTTGACGCTCGGCCAGATGATTTTCAGCCAGCACAAGAATGGGATGCTTTGTTTCGTGCTCGTCTATAAATGATTTATAAAATGTTTTATTAATTAATTGTGAAGTCATGGTAACCTCCGGGCTTTTCGACTATGTCATTCGTATAAAAAAGAATGCTTACCTATTAGTGTATCAAAAATAAGTTGCGGCAAGTTTTCATTTCCTTTTCAATTTAATGCATTTTGTACAAAACAGAACGAACTAAGTAGTTTTTCTATAATGTAACATAATGCAATTAAAAAATGTTATTCTCGAATTTTTCTGATTGCAATGTAATATAATCTCACATCATACATGTTTTTCCGGATGATCTGCTTTATGATTTTATACAAGTTAACTAAAAAAATATAGTTTTATAGATAAAAGTAACCAACACAGCAAGTGCAATTGGAGGTTCATTTATGGATACGATTCATCAAATATTGAATGCTCTGGATTACACAACGGAAGATTCTGTGCTTGCGACGATTATTCGCGTGGACGGTTCCTCCTATCGTAAAGCAGGAACGATGATGCTCTTGGAAGAGGGAGGTTCTAGAACAGGTGTTTTAAGCGGCGGCTGCCTGGAGGAAGATTTGTATGAAAGGTCGATTCAGCTTCCGAAAGGATTTTCGTCGAAGCTAGTTGCCTACGATATGAGCAGTGACGACAATCTTTCATGGGGCTTAGGTGTCGGCTGCAACGGTGTTGTGTACGTTCTGCTTGAACGGATTGATGCTGAGCTGAAGTTGAATTTAGCAAAAGTAAAATCGGCATTTCATAAAGGCAGTCCGGTCACGATGGTGAAAAAGCTGAATGATAAAAATCAAGTCACAGACTATTTATTTCTAACGGAAACTGAAGAATTTGGCGTATGGAATAAAGAGCTCTCCACATATGAAAGAGAGCAAATAGCAAAAGTCAGCAAAACGGTTCTCATAAAAAAAGATGATGGCACAACGTACATCCAGCGATGTGAGCCAAA
The DNA here is from genome assembly GCF_017832095.1 of Bacillus capparidis. Lineage (NCBI taxonomy): Bacteria > Bacillati > Bacillota > Bacilli > Caryophanales > Bacillaceae > Bacillus > Bacillus capparidis. The sequence continues at coordinate 159,690 of NZ_JAFDST010000002.1, read as the reverse complement.
GCCAAGGGTATTCTTGTTCGGAGCGGGGATCGATACGATACCGATTGCTGAATTGGCTTCAACTTCAGGCTTTTCGGTCATTGTCTCTGATTGGCGATCTGCGCTGTGCAATACTTTTAATTTTCCAAGAGCAGATAAGCTGATCGCAGGTTTCCCTGCCGATGCACTTAAGCAGATCTCCTTTCGAGAAAGTGACAGTATCATTATCGCTACCCATCATTTTCAGCACGACCAAGCCATTTTGGAATATATGCTGGATCAGCGAGTCGCCTACATCGGATTGCTTGGATCGAGCAGGCGGACCGAGAGGCTTCTTCAAGGAAAGGTGCCTCCTGCTCACTTTTTTAGCCCGATCGGATTACGAATAGGGGCTGAAGGACCTGAAGAAATAGCCGTAGCCGTTATCGCTGAAATTCTGCAAAATCGAAATAGCTTAAAAAATTCTCAAATCAAGAAGCAGATTAGAATATGAAGGCAATGATCGGGATTTACTTAGCTGCGGGAAAAAGTACGAGAATGGGACTATATAAACTTGCCCTCCCGCTGTCAGGCACTACACTCGGGAGTTTAAGCTTAAAGGCAGCGATTCAGTCAAAGCTTGATCAAGTCATTGTAATTGAAAACAGCAGCACGCCTCACGCTGCCTGGGTCGATCCGAGTCTGCTAAACAATCAAGAAAAATGGAGCGTTGAGTGCTGTGATGATGCAGATAGGGGACAGTCTTATTCCATTGTATGCGGTGTGAAAAAGGCAGCAGAAATGGGTGCTGACGGTATCATAATTATGCTTGCGGATCAGCCGTTTCTCTCTGTATCGCTCATCAATCGATTACTGTCAACATACTCCAGCCGTACAAAACCTCTACCGTATGTAGCTTCGAAACTCAAAAACGATATTCGACCACCAATCCTCTTTTCAAAGGAATGCTTTCCATTTCTACTGAAGCTAAAAGGAGACGAAGGCGCCAAAAAACTTATCTTAAATGGATGCTTAGGAGAAGGACTCTCGATTGCTCATGAAGATCCGATGAATTTTTTTGATATTGATACGCCGCGAGACTATCAAAAGGCAAAGGGGGGAGCAAGCCATTGAATAAAACATCAATGTCAACGAAGGTTTTTGTTCCGAAAACAATAGAAGAAGCGTTTGAGCTGAAGCATTCCCTTAGCGAGAAAGGCTGTGTTGCTCTGGGTGCGACGTGGCTTCAGCTTCAATGGGAGAAGACGGGCATGAAGCCTCAAAATTTGATAAGTCTTGAACAAGTCATCCCCCTTCAGGAGATCACAGCTGAATTGATAGAAGACCAACTTTTTTTATCATTGGGAGCTGCCGTAAATCTAAGCTCCTGTCGGCGTAACCCATTGATACAAGGGAAATGGCCTGCTTTAAGCCGAGCAGTTTCGCATGTAGCGTCACCTGGAATCAGAAACAAAGCAACGATCGGCGGAAATGTCGCAATTAAAACGGGTGATATCATCCCGTTGCTGTTGGTTATGGATGCCACGATCGTTTTATATACAACTGAAGGCTATGTTCGTACTCCACTCGCTGAATGGCTGGAGAATAATCGTGAGGATTGTCTAATAACGAGAATCCTCATTCCCAGGGAAGAAAATCGGAAGGTCTTTTATCATAAAATCGGACGACGAAAAGCATTTATAGGGTCGTCAGTCGTTGTATCCGGAAGCTATGAGAAGGATAATCAGCAAAAATTTTCTTTTATCCGTCTGATTGCAGGGCATGCAGACATCCAGGCACAGCGTTTGTATGACGCGGAAAAAAAGCTGTTAAACAAAAGGCTTGCTCCGGAAATGATGAAGGATATTTATCAGACGATGATTTCCGAATTTCAGCCAATGCCTGATGCTTTTCTTTCAGCTGATTACCGTAAGAAAGCAGCGGCAAACCTTTTAATGTCTGAGCTTGTTCAATGAAGGAGGAAACATTCATGGATGGTAAAAACCGTGTTCGTCCGGACGGCAAGACAAAAGTTACCGGCACATTAAAATATATGACAGACCTGACTTTTCCAAACATGCTTTATGCCAAGGTTTTACGAAGTGAGTTTCCGCATGCTGAGATCAAATCAATAAGTACGGATCGTGCCTCCACGTTGCCTGGTGTGAAAGCTGTTATTACGTATAAGGATGTTCCGGGGATGAATCGTTTTGGAATCGTTTTTCCAGATCAGCCTGTTTTGTGCGAAGATCGGGTTCGTTATGTGGGAGACGCGATTGCGGCTGTGGCAGCTAAGACTGAAGATATTGCCGTTCAAGCACTGTCTTTCATCGAAGTTGAGTATGAGCCGCTTCAAGTGGTAGATGACCCGGAAAAGGCGTTAGAGCCCGGCTCGCCAAAGCTTCATGATAATGGAAATATCCTTCATGAAGCTGGTCATCAGCACGGAGACGTGGAAGCGGGCTTTCGTAGCAGCGATCTGATTTTAGCGGAAACGTATCATCTGCCGCGGCAGATGCATACGTATATGGAAACTGAAGGCGGAGTGGTAGTCCCGGAAAAAGACGGAGCTATCACTATTTATGCAGGCACACAGCATGGCTATAAAGACCGATTTCAGCTTTCAAGAATACTCGCAATGCCGGAGGAAGACATTCGGATCGTATCGAGTCCAATCGGCGGCTCCTTTGGCGGAAAGGATGAATTAAATATCCAGCCGTACGCGGCATTGCTTGCTATCGTTACGAAGCAGCCTGTAAAAATCCATCAAACGAGGAAAGAATCTGTTCGTTCGGGAATAAAACGGCATCCGATGAAAATTACGATGAAAACAGGAGTGACGGTGGAAGGAAAAATCCAGGCGCAATACGTAAAGATTGTTGCCGATACTGGCGCCTATGCCACTTTAGGACCAGCTGTGCTTGATTTTTCTGTCGAACATGCCGCTGGTCCATACCTTATTCCGAATCTGTTGACCGAAGGCATTTCTGTCTATACGAATAACGGAGTAGCCGGAGAATTCAGAGGCTTTGGCGGCAACCAAATAACGTTTGCGCTTGAAAGCCAGATGGATCGTTTAGCGGAAAAATTGGGAATGGATCCGCTGCAAATACGAAGAATTAATTTGCGCGAGGCAAAAGATCCCGGTCCGATGAACCATCGAATTGCACCTACAGATGGTGCTGCAAATGTGCTTGAAACGATTGCGAAATCTCCGTTGTTACATGTTTCAAAAAAGTCCTCTTCTCCATTTAAAAAGAAGGGGGTGGGAGCGGCAATCACGATGCATGGAGGTGGCCTTGGATACGGAAGATTGGATCCTTCAGGAGGCAGGCTTTCATTATCTGAAGAAGGAAAGATCGTGATCTCATTTGGATTTGAAGAATGCGGACAGGGGATCCTTGCTGTCATTGAAAATCTAGTAACGGATGAGCTTGGCTGCTCTACCGAAGATTTGCAAATTATTATTGGCGACACTGAAGCGGTACCTGTATCCGGATCATCTACAGCTTCAAGAGGAACCAGCATGGTTTGGCAGGCGATTCAGCTGATGAAACCGTTATTTATCAAACAACTGATTGAAAAAGCCGCTGAACTTACCAATCTTCCAGCTGAATCTCTGTTGATTGGACCAGGGGGACTTTATCAAAAAAAGTCACCTGTTATTTCATTTTCAAAGCTTGCAGCGCAAGGCTTTAAAGAAAGTTCCCTGGTCGTCGATACTTCATTTCAATTTCCTACGACTCCTGATCCTGTAATAGGAGGGCATTTTCTTTATTCGTTTGGCGCGGTTGCTCTTGAAGTGGAGGTTGATCTTCTGACAGGAATGGTTCAGGTAACGGATATGGAGCATGCGGTTGCGGCTGGTCCTGTCGTCAGCAAACAAGGCTATACCGGACAAATTGAAGGCGGCGCTATGATGGCGCTTGGCTATACGTTATCGGAAGAAGCAGCGATGTCAGAAGGAAGATACTTGACGGGAAATTTGGATACTTATCTGATCCCAGGGATACAAGATGTGCCTCCCGATATAAATATTCACGCGATTGAGGAGCTATGTGAAGGGGATATTTACGGACCTAGAGGAGTTGGAGAAATAGGGACGGTCGCAGTTGCGCCGGCGATCGCCAAGGCTGTCCACGATGCAGTCGGATATTGGGTCAATCGCCTGCCGATTTCATCAGAAGAGCTTCTTGACGCAATCGATGAAAAGGGGGAAAAGGCATGGATATGAAGGAGCAATCACAGCTAAAACCGGGCGACTCCCCAAAAGAATTAAAAAGCATGACTGTAAACGGAACGATAAAAGTGATTACAAAACCAGATACGACCCCGCTTGTCGAAGTACTGAGGGATGAATTTCAGCTGACAGGGACAAAAGTATCTTGCGGAATCGGCCGATGCGGCGCATGCTCAGTACTCATGGATGGACGCCTGATTAATTCCTGTATGACGATGGCCTATCAAGCGTTTGATAAAGAAATAACGACGATTGAAGGCCTTGCTGAAGATGAGCTCGACTGCTGCCAAAATGCTTTTTTGCAGGAAGGCGGCTTTCAATGCGGCTATTGTACACCCGGAATGATCATAGCGCTAAAAGCACTGTTTCAAGAAAATGAAGAAGCGACAGATGAGGAAATTTTAGAAGGCCTGTCGGGAAATCTATGCAGATGCACCGGATACGGCGGAATCATTCGAGCGGCGAGACGAGTAAGGGAAGAGCTTAGAGAAACAGGTTTTTTTGGATAAAAATTAGTGGGAGAGTTTTTTCTCTCACTGGTTTGCTTCTCATTTCAACTTCATTATCCAAAACCCCGCAACAATAATAGCCAGACCGAGCAATGTCCACCAGTTCGGTACCTCCTTCAAAAATAAATAACTAATCAATAAACAAATCATCATTTCAATGCCTTTTGAAAAAGTAAGGGTGAACGTCATATTTCCAAAAGCTTGATATGCAAATTTCACGCCGTATCCGATCAATAAGTTTGCTGCAAAAAATACCGGTAAAAGCTTAAACTGATACCAAACTGTTGTCCAAAATGCCGGATTGATATGCTCACTTTGGTACGCAAAAATAGCGTTTATTGTAAATAACCCTCCTGCTAGTAAAACAATAGCGAATATAAACAATTTTTTTCCTCCGCCAAAAACAATTTGAGAATTATTTTTCCCTTGAGGAACTTTTTTAACCATAACCAATTTTCGAAGATTAATCTTTAGGGTGATAAATTTCTTATTGAATTTATCTCTTTAATCATTTTTTGAGGTTCATCTGCACGAAATACTACAGTATTAACGTATTTATTTTTTCCGTAAGAGCCTCTCATTAATGTTGGTTCCTTTAAAGTGAGTTCAAACTGTGGAGAATCAAGCTTTGTTAAAGAAATGTATGTATCTTTAGGTATTTTAGCACCGAGTTCACTTTCTTTTGCATGTTTTATGCTTATGATATTTTTGATATCTATTTCAATGCTGCTCTGAAATCCTAGACGAATTATGAGTTTACCTTTCTTAATAACATGAGGTAAATATTTTATAGAATTATTATGTCCTATCATATAAAGTAGAGCGTAAATATTCAGTACTGTAAAAATCCATGCAGCAATATCATTCCATATTTGAATAAGAAAATGAAATAGCAGGCCTTCTCCAACAATCAGGATTGAAAATACGATGGTAACGATCTTTAACTGTAAAGATTTATGATAGGGATAGACTCCTTGCGATTGTACTTTTGGCTTTTTAAACGACACGACTATAGAATAATAAAATACACTAAGTTCTGTTAAGACTATTTCTAATAGCGGGCCTTTTCCTAACTTTGGTTCAAGTGACTTCCTAACAGCATCAAGAAAATCACTGTTTTCATTTGTTTTATAAAGGATTATAGTTTTAACGATCGTATAAATTACAATAATGATGACACAAACTTCTAAAACAGGTAAGAGCCAAACCAAGATATGATTAAAAAAACCTTTGTGCGGAAGAGGGATAATATAATAAGAAGCAGCTAAACATAAAAGAAATGAAAGATATGACAATAATTTTGGCAAAGGTCTTGGACGGATCAACAAAAAATAGATGCTCATCGGGGTTAGAATAATTAGGCTCAAAGTTATTAATATTACAATAGAGTTATTAATGTTATCCAAACGTAGTATAAAGTAGCTGCCTCCCATTAAAGTGAGAAGCACCACAAGTAAGATTGGTATTTGCAGTTTTTTTATGGCCGACACCTCATAACGATATTATTTGTTCTTTCCCTATTTCAATTAAATTATGAAGCTTACATACATTAACATAAATTACCAATATTTCACAGAAGAAAAATAAAAACAGGAGCGAAAGAAATAATTCCTTTCGCTCCTGTTTTTTAACTTCCTCTATATACCTGGTATCCCCAAGGTGAAACGAGCAAAGGAACATGGTAGTGGGAGCCCGGATCTGCGATTCCGAAGCGAACTGAGACGACATTCAGAAATGGCGGATCGGGCAAAGGTGTTTCTTTTTCTTTAAAATAGTCGCCGATATAAAATAACAGTTCATATTCTCCTGAAACCATTTTCTCTTCAGAGAGCAGCGGTTTATCAACCCTGCCGTCTTTGTTTGTTATGCTATTCGCAAGCAGCGACCTATTTGATTGTTCGATAGAATATAATTCGATTTTTACACGAGAAGCAGGAATGCCGTGTGTTAAGTCAAGAATGTGAGTTGTCAGCTGTCCCATAATATCCCCCTTATTTCTTTACTTCTCCAGCTTTTTCAGTGTTTTGTGTATCAATTTTTTCTTGCAATCGGAAAGAGGCAATTTTGAATACTTCGTTTAAAGCTGTTTCAAATTCTATGTCGCGTCCGTTTTGCAGCCGGGAGTGAATGGCCTGTTGAATTTCGTCTTTCGTTTTGCCTTTAACAGCAAGAATAAATGGAAAGCCGAATTTCTCATCATAGGCATGATTTAATTGAAGAAAGAGCTCGTATTCATCATCATTCAAGCTGGCGAGGCCCGCATTTTTTTGCTCTTTGACAGAATCATTGCTCATTTGTTTTCGATCCCCTAGCCGCGGGTGGCTGTTTAGAAGAGTTTCCTTTTTCTCCCGATCTGAGTATTGAACGATTTTTTTCATTGCTTCAGTCAATTCGGCCAAACTGGAATATGGCCGTTGTTTCTCCGTAAGAATCGCAACCCAAGGCGATTCCTCATAGATATGGGCAAGCGTATCAGAAAATTCATTTGGTGACATTCGATTGAGTTCGGATAAAGTGACCACTTTAGATGCTCCTTTCACTGTTACTACTCATCATAGTAAATAGGGCGCATGAAGTCATTGGACATCATGTATAAAACCACCTATAACTTCTTATGTTTTCTACAATACAACCTAGTTATTTCAAAACCATTTGTATACGAAAAGCAAGTCTTAGCCGCAAGGTAGCGTCAGGATCCTTTAAGCTTACACCTAAAATTTCTTCACACTTTTCCAGTCTATAAATCACTGTATTGCGGTGAACGTACAAGCGCTTCGCTGTTTCAGAGATTTGGCAATGCGTCTCTAAATAAATCGAAAGTGTGTTTAATAAGCTTTGTTCCTCATATTGAAGATCTGAGAGCTTTTGCAGCGTAAACGCATAGAAGTTTCGTAAATCATCAGTCGGAACCATCCTTAAAATCTCTGAAATGTCCTTCGTATGGTAAAATTGAACAAATTGAGAGTTTCCGGAAAGGTAGCCTGTTTGCAAAGCATCGGTCGCTTCCGAATAGGATTCGGGAACATCAAGCAGCACGTGGCATACGTTACTGACTCCGAAAGATATCGTTTGCCGAAACAGTCTGTTTATATCGTTTTGCATCTGTTTTAACCAGTCAGAAACGACGGTATTTTCTTCTCCCCAATATTCACCAGCTTCGATCAATAGGACGCCAATATCACTTTTCATAAAAAAATGTGACGGAAGAGAAAGTGAAGACAAGCGCCCTTCCAAAAATTCAAATACGGTATCCGTTATGATCTGATTTTCAATGAAGCTTGCGTCGGATTGCTTGCGGTCAAGCTTTCCTGCGACACATAAATATTTTTGTTCTCTTTTTAAATTCAGTTCTTTTCCGCGATTTTCGATTTCGCTTTCGGAAGAAAAAACGCCTTCGACAAAATTGCTAAAGAACTCATTTCGTGCTCTTTTCGTATATTGTTTTAGTGCATTATCCTTCATCAATTCAAACGAAATGACATTGGTTGCCTGTTCGATCGTAAGGATTTTTTGTTTATCTGACACAGAAATAAAGCCTTCTACGATAAGATATCCGCATTTTTTTTCATGAGTGAAAATTGGAAAAACGGAAAAGGCAGATTTGGAAGAAAGCAAAGTAAACGATGTGTACGCTGCATCCGTTAACTGCTGCAGGCCGTTCTCAAGGTCATCGCTAACATTCGTTGAGTTTGTTGATGAAGCAAGGATTCGTAAATGATGGTCGACCAAAAGGACAGGAAAATCCAGCAGCTGGGAAACGTTTTTCAGAAGCGCTCTCAAACCTTTTCCGCTCATTATATGTTCTGTAAATCGTTTGTGTATGGAAACTGCATGCTGCAATTCACCCGTTCGAATATCGAGAATGTAACTTAAGGTCTGGTTTGCGATGTCGGCTAATCTTACCTGGTCAGGGAGGTCGATGATCGGAAAAGCGAGCTGATCAGCGAGCTCTAAAATAGAGTCGGGGATGTGGTGCAAAAAACGTTTTGTTTTAATGCCCAGTCCTGCACAACCCCGATTTGACATATGGATAATCAGATCGCCTAGTAGCTCGGGTTCATCCTTTAAGTGATATGCCGTAGTCACAAGAAGATCCCCTTTATTAAGATAATCCGTAATATCGGGAGCGTCCATCATGTTAACGTGTTGAACCTCTCGACCTGACCCAGATAAGCCGCCAATTATCTTTGCTTGTTTAAATATAGGTAGCTGCATCAAATCAATAATGTTCATCTCGTTCTCCTTTTCTATGTTCTAACAAGTAACATACGAATCTCATAATTTTCATCTTTTTAGTTAAAATAAACAATGAATATAAAAAAAAGTAACGAATTTGCTAATGATTATTTTATATATTAACAGTAAACTAAATCTAATACATAAAGTTGTCACATAATGTAACAACAAATGAAAGGAAGTGAGGAAATGAGCTTCTCATCTGATACATTAAGAGGAGATAAACCACAGTTGGATCAATTGCTGTCATGGCTCGCTTCCTACGGAAAGACAAAAGATAACGGCGTGACCAGATTGCTATATTCAAAGGAGTGGCAGGATGCACAGCTGGCTCTTTATGAATTGATGGAGTCATACGGTCTTAAGGCATATTTTGATGACGCGGGGAATCTGTTTGGAAGAATTGAGGGAACAGAAGATTCTCAAGCAACCATTTTAACCGGCTCTCACGTAGATTCTGTCGTGAATGGAGGGCGTTTTGACGGAGCTTTTGGAATTGTTGCGAGTTTGCAGGCTGTTTCACAACTTCTTTCCGATCACGGTCCTCCGAAAAAAACGATTGAAGTCGTTTCCTTATGTGAGGAAGAGGGCAGCAGATTTCCCCTGACCTTTTGGGGTTCCGGCAATATTACCGGGGTACATGACCTTAAAAAAACACCGCCTGTCCGCGACGCGGAAGGTGTAGGCCTGGAAGCCGCGATGCACGAGGCCGGCTTTGGTAAAAGAATGCATCCAGATCCGTATCGAAATGATATTACATGCTTTCTAGAGCTTCATATTGAACAGGGGAATGTTCTTGAACGATCTGGGAATTCAATTGGATTGGTTACAGATATCGTTGGCCAAAAAAGATATACAGTGACAATAAAGGGAGCAAGCAATCATGCAGGTACGACCCCGATGCAAAATCGGGAAGATGCTCTCGCCGCTGCGTCAGAATGCATTTATTACATGACGAAGGAAGCGAAAAAAACAGATCCGCACCTTGTGGCAACAGCCGGGAAAATGAGCGTAAAACCGAATGTTCCGAATGTCATTGCTGAATCTGCAGAGTTTACGGTTGACATCAGGCATCATAACGAAGATTTGCTGGAGAAATTTTCTCATGATTTATTTGCAGCCTTTGAACGTATTTCTAATCAGTCAGAAGTAAAAATGGCCGTTTCCCAATGGACGAATGTGAAGCCTGTTCCATTGAATGCCGACTTGAAAAAGCTGTTTGCCGAAGAGGCGGACGCTCTAAATATCAGTTATCAAGAAATGACAAGCGGGGCTGGGCATGATTCACAGGTATTCGGTACTTATTGTCCGACGATGCTCGTATTTGTTCCAAGTCATAAAGGGATTAGCCATTCTCCGTTGGAATGGACGAACAATGAGGATTTAACGTCTGGCTGCAAGCTGCTGACATCCGCGTTATATCAATTAGCCTATGAATAGAAAGGAGAATAAAGAATGGCATATAAGGAGCTTTGTGCACCGAAACGAACAATTATGACGCCAGGTCCGGTAGAAGCGGATCCGAGAGTATTACGTGCATTAAGCACGCCGATATTGGGGCAATTTGATCCGGCTTTTACCGAGATGATGAATGAAACGATGGACATGCTAAGAGGCGTATTTCAGACTTCAAATAAGTGGGCTTTTCCGATTGACGGGACGTCCAGGTCCGGATTGGAAGCGGTCTTGTCCAGCGTAATTGAAAAAGGTGACAAGGTGCTGATCCCGATTTACGGACGGTTCGGGTATCTTCTCACCGAAATTTGCGAAAGATACGGAGCAGACATCCACATCATGGAATGTGAGTGGGGAGACGTATTTAACCCCGAAGATGTAATCGAGCAAATCAAACAGGTTCAACCGAAAATTGTCGCAATGGTGCATGGGGAAACCTCAACAGGTGCAATTCAGCCATTAAAAGAGATTGGTCACGCGTGCCGTGCTTTGGATGCCCTGTTTATTGTTGATGCGGTCGCAACAATTGGCGGTACAGAAGTATTAACGGACGAGTGGTGCCTGGACGCTGTAATTGGCGGAACACAAAAGTGCCTGTCCGTTCCATCTGGAATGGCCCCGATAACCTTTAATGACAGAGTCGAAGCTGTCATCAATTCTCGAAAAAAAGTAGAGAAAGGTATCGCGACAGAAAGCGATCATGCCTATGAAAGAAAGCATTCTCCGATTTCGAGCAATTATTTTGATATCAGCCAGTTAATGGATTATTGGAGCCCAAGACGGCTTAATCATCATACAGAGGCTACGACAATGCTTTATGCGCTTCGCGAAGGCGTTCGTCTTGTTCTTGAGGAAGGACTTGAAAATCGTTTTAAACGCCATCGTCTTCATGAAGAGGCGCTTATAGCAGGAATAAAAGCGATGGGACTCGAACTATTTGTTGAAGGAGAGAAAAAGCTCCCGGTAGTCACCTGTATTAAAGTTCCGGAAGGGATAGATGCAGACTCGGTCAGAAGCTTGATGCTATCTGAATTTGGCGTTGAGATTGCCAGTTCTTTCGGGCCTCTTCAAGGGAAAATTTGGCGTATCGGTTCGATGGGCTACAGCTGCCAGAAGAAAAATGTTCTTTTTGTCCTTGCCGCATTTGAGGCAGCGTTAATTTATCATGGAGCAGCAATTAAAGCTGGAGATGCCATACAAACGGTTCTTTCTTTTTACAAAAGGGAGGGGTAACTATGAAGCCCTATGATCTAATAATTAAAGGAGCACAGATTGTTGCACAAGATGGAGTTATTTCTGCAGATGTGGGAATTAATGATGGAGTCATAGCTGAAATCGGCTCCCTTTCCGAAGAAGACAGCTTAGACGTATTTAAAGCAGAAGGGTTTTATGTCTTTCCCGGGGCGGTAGACTGCCATGTACATCTTGACGAACCTGGCCGCGAGCATTGGGAAGGTTTTGAAACAGGAACGGCGATGCTTGCTGCGGGAGGCTGTACAACATTTTTTGATATGCCTTTAAACGGAATCCCGTCAACGACTTCTGTGCAAGCCTATGAAGAAAAAAAGAAAATCGCTAACGAAAAATCGGTTGTTGATTTTGCTTTGTGGGGAGGACTTGTGCCTGGAAACTTTGAAGAAATTGCAGGGCTTGCCGAAGCTGGAGTGATCGGCTTTAAAGCGTTTCTTTCTGAATCCGGGAACAAGGAATTCGAAGCGGTTGATGATGAGACGCTTTTGCTAGGCATGATGGAAATCGCCAAGCATAATAAAATACTAGCTCTCCATTCAGAAAGCAATGTGATCACCCGTGTCATGCAGTCGATTTTTGAAAAGAAGGGTGATGTATCTGCGGATGCCTATGCTGCCTCGAGACCAGTGGAAGCAGAGGTAGAAGCGGTTGAACGAGCTATTCAGTTTGCTAAGCTAAGCGGCTGCCTGCTGCATTTTGTCCACATCAGCAGTGGACGAGCCGTTGAGGCAATTACGAGAGCAAAAGAGGAAGGAATGGATGTCACCCTTGAGACCTGTCCTCATTACCTTCTGTTTACCCATGATGATCTAAAAACAATAGGGTCAAGAGCAAAGTGTGCTCCACCACTTAGAGAAAAGCCAGTCAGAGATGAATTGGTTTCAGCACTCATTGAAGGCAAAATTGATATGATTTCCTCTGATCATTCTCCGTGTCCTCCTGAAATGAAAAACGAAGAAAACATGTTTCAGTCATGGGGAGGGATCAGCGGCGGGCAATATACGCTATTGAGTGTTATTGAGGTGGCGCTTAAGTACAATATTCCGTTAGAAAAGGTCGCATACTGGACGGCGGAATCTCCTGCAGACCGTTTCGGATTAGGGAAGAAAAAAGGAAAAATCAAAGCTGGATATGATGCAGACCTTACTATTGTTGATCTGAACCAACAATTTACTGTGGCAAAGAAAAACATGTATGCAAAGCATAAAGTCTCACTCTATGAAGATCATTCGTTTCCATGCAAAATTAATGCGACATTTACAAGAGGCAAGCTAGTATACTCCGACCTGACTTGAACAAACCTTCAAACAGTGGGGGTTATGAAGGACATTTCTCCGGCACTCTTACTTCATGATGTCCTTCACAACCCGGATGAAGGACATATTTCTGTATCACTTGCGCCATTTTGTCCTTCATAACCCGAATGAAGGACATTTCTCTGCCTCACTTGCGTTATTTTGTCCTTCATAACCTGAATGAAGGACATTTTTTTGTATCACTTGCGCCATTTCGTCCTTCACAACCCGGATGAAGGACATTTCTCTGCCTCACTTGCGTCATATTGTCCTTCATAACCCGAATGAAGGACATTTCTCTGCCTCACTTACGCCATTCTGTCCTTCATAACCCGAATGAAGGACATTTTTTTGTATCACTTGCGCCATTTCGTCCTTCACAACCCGGATGAAGGACATATTTCTGTTTCCCTTGCGTCATTTTGTCCTTCGTGACCGGTATGAAGGACATTTCTCCAGCACTTTTACTTCATTCTGTCCTTCATAACCCGAATGAAGGACATATTTCTGTTTCCCTTGCGCCATTCTGTCCTTCACATTCCGAAATGAAAGATGTTCCTCTGTCTCATTTGCGCCATTTTTTGTCCTTCACAACCAGAAAATTCGAAAATTGGACAAGCTATGATAAGCATGAAATTTCGAGCTGTACCTTTATCCTTATTAGAAGATTCTTAGAAAATCGTATGATAAACTAAGTTTAGAGGTGATACAGATTGATTTACATAGGCTTGTCAGGCTGGGGAGATCACGATAGCATTTATCCCGCGAGACTTAACAGTAAAAACAAACTGGCTCATTATTCCGCCAATTTCCCTATCGTTGAACTTGATTCAAGCTTTTATGCCATTCCGCCGGAGAGAAATAGTGTAAAATGGATAAAAGATACACCTGATTCCTTTCAATTTATAATAAAAGCCTATCAGGGAATGACTGGTCATCAAAGAGGAGAAATCCCTTACGAGTCAAAGGAAGAAATGTTTGATCATTTTAAGAAATCGATCGTTCCTTACATAAATGCTGGTAAGCTGGCGATGGTCCTTTTTCAATTTCCTCCATGGTTTGATTGCACGAAAGATAATGTTGCTTATTTAAGATGGTGCAGGGAACAAATGGGTGATATGCCTTGTGCTCTTGAATTCCGGCATCAGTCTTGGTTTTCCCCTTCATTTTTGAAAAGAACGCTGGATTTTATGAAAAAAGAAGAATGGATCCATAGCATATGTGATGAGCCGCAAGCAGGTGTTGGAAGCGTGCCTGCAGTATTGGAGGCGACTTCACAATTAAAAACGCTCGTTCGGTTCCATGGACGTAATATAGAAGGCTGGAAAAAACCCGCTTCAGGAGAAAACTGGCGGGAGGTTCGGTATTTGTACAGGTACAATAAGAATGAGCTCACTGAATGGAAAAAGAAGCTGGAAGCCTTGCAAAGACAAACTCGCGACATATATGTTATTTTTAACAACAATTCTGGCGGAGATGCAGCAGATAACGGAAAAGAAATGATTACCCTTTTAAATCTGAATTATGAGGGTTTAGCCCCGAGACAGCTAGATTTTTTCAGCTAAAGAGAAGAGGTATTTCATGATTGTAATAATCATTATGCTTATCCTTGGGGTATTGGCAGGTATGATTGGAAGCCTGGTGGGGCTCGGAGGGGGAATTCTGATTGTCCCAGCTTTGACTTATTTGGCAGAAATCGTACCAGCTTTTCACGATGTGACCCCTCAGATTGCCATCGGAACATCGTTGTTTGTTATTATTTTTACCGGCCTTTCTTCTACTTTATCATATATGAAATATAAACTTGTTGATTACAAAAGCGGGCTGATTTTTTTTATCGGATCTGGTACAGGAAGCGTAGCGGGGGCGTATGTTTCTAAAGGATTTCATACAGATTCGTTTTCCTTATGGTTCGGCATTTTTATGATTGCCATCTCGCTATCGTTGATGCTGAAAAGAAATCAAAGATCCGCTGAAAAAAAACATGTCGGAATGATCCGGGCGTTTCAGGAGAATGATGGGACTGTATATACTTATTCCTATCGTGTTTGGATCGGAATCAGCATTGCTCTAGTTGTTGGCTTTCTTGGCGGGTTATTTGGAATTGGCGGCGGGTCATTAATGGTGCCTGCGATGATACTGCTTTTTATGTTTCCGCCGAGGGTAGCTATAGCCACTTCCATGTTTATTATTTTTTTATCATCTATCACCGGATCTATCGCTCATATTGCTTCAGGACATGTCAATTGGCTTTTTGCTCTTTGTTTAGTCCCGGGTGCATGGTATGGCGGCAAACTTGGTGCGTATATTAACAGGGCGCTTAAAAACGATATTCTTGTCATTATGATGAGATGGGTTTTGGTCATTATCGGGCTGCGCATGATCTTTCAAGCGATTTTTTAGTTCTTTACAAGGAGAAGGAGATATGAGAGAGACTCTTCACTTATTTCATACAAATGATTTGCATAGCCATTTTGAAAACTGGCCAAAAATCGCGCAATATATTGAAACGAAACGTAACGAGCTGCAGAAAAAGAAGGAAGAGTCATTGGTTTTTGATATCGGTGACCACGTAGATCGTTTTCACATGATTTCAGAAGCAACCTTTGGAAAAGCAAATATTGAGCTTTTGAATGATATATGCTGTGACGGTGCGACAATCGGAAATAATGAAGGGATTACACTACCGCACGAAAAACTCGACACATTGTATGCTGATGCAAAATTTCCAATCGTATTATCGAATCTGTATGATTTAAACGGTAAGAGACCCGATTGGTTGATGCCTTACTATATTAAGACGCTGAAAAATAATATGAAGCTTGCCATTCTTGGTGTTACAGTATCCTATTACGATGTGTATGAAGTTCTCGATTGGAAGATAACGGATCCGTTTGAAAGCATTTCAGAAGTCATAAATGAAGTGAGGGAGCAAGCTGATATTATTGTGCTTCTTTCCCACCTTGGCATTTCTGATGACATTCTGGCCGCAAAACGGTTTCCTGAAATCGATGTGATTCTTGGCTCTCATACCCATCATTTGCTCGAAAATGGTCAATACGAAAACGGGGTTCTTTTGGGATGTGCAGAAAAATACGGGCACTTTGTTGGACATATTGAGCTTCAACTGGATTCTGAAACGAAAACAATACACGGCAAAAAAGCAAGTGTTCAAAAGGTAGAAGATTTAACAGAAAGCTCAATCAGGGCAAAGGACTTTCTGCAGAAGGAAGAAAAAAAAGCAAGCGAAATCCTGAATCAGGAGGTAGCCACGATTTCTTCGACCTTAGAGGTCAACTGGTTCTATTCATCTTCTTTGCCTAAACTGCTTGCAGAAGCTTTGAGGGAATGGTGCGGAACTGAGATCGGCATGGTGAACTCCGGAGTTATTCTCCAGTCTCTCGAAAAAGGATCTGTTACGAGAAAGGATTTGCACAGCATTTGTCCGCATCCGATTAATCCCATAAAGGTTTTTCTTGAAGGGGACGAGCTAAAGGAAATTATTCTTCATGCGGCAACGGATCAAATGGAGCAGTTCCAAATTAAAGGGCTCGGCTTTCGCGGGGAAGTGATGGGGAAAATGATGTATTCCGGTATCGAATTGGAGACGGAGCGTTTGCAAGACGGATTGGTGCATGTGAAGAGCATATTGATTAATCAAGAACCGCTCGTGCCCGATCGAGTATATTCCGTTGGTACAATCGATATGTTTACGTTAGGCTCTTTTTTTCCTTCGATTCGAAATGCAACGAATAAAATCTATTTTATGCCGGAATTTTTGCGTGACCTTTTGGCATGGAAGCTCAGTAAAGCGTAATTTCCGCTTCGGCCTATACAACAAGTCCTTCTTTCTATCATAAATTGATGGGGAAGGGAGGATTTCTTAAATGGTAACATTAACACCGTTGATGATTGGTGATTATCCTTTTACTGCTATAACTGTAAAGCTTCCAAAAACAAACTTCATGGCTGTGACCAATGAGAATGGCTACATTATGTGTGGCGCGCTCGATGTTGCTTTATTAAATGAAAAATTAAAGGATCGGAAAATAATAGCCGGGAGAGCTGTAGGTGTCCGGACAATTGAACAGCTGCTTGAGGCGCCGCTCGAATCTATCACATATGAAGCGGAATCGCTGGGGATTCACCCTGGTATGAGCGGAAGAGAAGCATTATTAAAAATGGCTAAACCCCTTTAATCAGGGGTTTTCTTATGTATTTTTTTAAACATGGCAATTGTCATATACTCTTTTCTAGCGAGTGGTTTTTTCTAGAGAGCATCATGATCCCTGCTATAAGCAATAAGATCCCTGGCACAAAATAGAATGAAAGTGAGTACAAAATCCCCATGACCAAAATAAAGATGCCCCAGCCTAAACTGTCTTTCTTCAGGAAAAATGTCCCGACCCAAACTAAAATAATCAACGGGGCATTTAAGAAAATCGAAATTAGAAGTACAATAAACCAAAAAGCCGCATTCGCATCACCTTCCGCAACCGTTCCGAAGAAAAGTAAAATGAAAACAGTCAAGATCAAGCATAAAACCAATAAAATACTAGCGATTAAGGATAAGATAAATTCGGTTGACCTGTTCAAGCGTGAGCTACCTCCTAGTTGTTTTCTATTACATGATATCATAAATAAGGAGGATATTTTTTACTTTTCCAATTATCTAGGATTCAGAAAAGTTTTTTCAACTTCGCATTCTAGAGGCTATAATCATTTTTAGACTATATTGTGTTTGATAATTTTATGGACAAACTTAGTAAAAAAATACGGATTATTCATCGCTCAGCTTTTTAATTATTTTTCTTTCGGATATATTCTGCTTTAGTCGCAGAGCTATTACTTTTTTTGGACTGACTTGGGGCTAGCATTGCCAACGCTGTCGTAAAAAGTAAAAAAAATAAGTAAACCCTAATAAAAGAGTAAACCGTTAATTCGAACGGTTTACTTTTTTTTAAGATCTTTTCGCTCCCATACTCGTAAATAAGGATAGGGATCAAAAGACCATTCGGTTCGTCCATTGTCCTTATACATCCCGTAATGCAGGTGAGGCGGAAACTTACCGGAAGTGCCTGGCGGACCATAGCCGGAGCTGCCGACTGAACCGATTACTTCGCCTGGAGCTACAATTTGCCCGACCTTTAAACCTTTAGTGAAGCCGTTTAAATGAGCAAAGTAGTGGTACGTATTATTAATGTCACGGATTCCGATTCTCCATCCTCCAAATCGATTCCAACCCTTCATTTCGACGATGCCAAAGCACGTTGATCGGACAGGGAGGCCGTAATGAGCGAATAGATCCGTTCCTTCGTGTATGCGTCTGCCGCCAAAGCCTCGTGCAGATCCCCATGTACTTCTGTAGCTGTAATCAGTTCGAACGGGCAGCGGAAATGCATGTTCGCCCAGTTCAATGTGCCCGTACTTCTTAAATAGCTTAATAAAGCCAGTAATGATTCCGACGGTCTGATCGCGATGATAATATTCCCATAGGCCAATCCGAATGTTTTCAAGATCGGTTCCGTACTTGCGTAAATATTGCCCAACTGTAAATAACACATCTTCTTCATCGCTTTGATCAGCTAATCCGTCACCGTTTCCATCCATTCCAATTCCATCAAAAACTTTAATACTTAAAGGGTGGACATCTTTAGGATCGGGATTTTCCGGTCCACTCCATATTTCTTCAGGAATATAAATTCCGATAGGGCCGGTGGAATCCGGAAGGTCTTTGCGATTATTACGTATATTCGTTTCATATTGGTCAATCGCAGCAAGCACGTACCAAGGAATGTTTGTCACAGCTTCTGTCTTTTGATAGAGCTCCATCCGTGTTTTTTCAGTTGACTCGCTGGCGGCTTCAGCTATTGGAGAGATGAGCAAAAAAATTAGGGATAATACAATTGCTTTTCTTGTCAAACGGTCGGGCTCCTTTCAAAAAAATTAAGGTACTTCTAGTCTGTGGTATAATCCCGTAATCCATTATTAGAAAATGTTAGTAATTTCAAGGTTTTCTTTTCTTGTTCAATAATGATTACTATGTTAAAGTGGCAATTGTAAAAACTTTTATCTACAATAAAATGTGATCGATTTCAATACACTTCTTATACCCTTCCTAGAAAGAACAGATTCAAATAATGGAGTTGATATCAGTGGTAAAAAAAGAAGAATACCTAAGAAAGCCTGATTGGCTTAAAATAAAGCTTAATACAAATGAAAACTACACAGGCTTAAAAAAAATGATGAGGGAAAAAAACCTACATACAGTCTGTGAAGAAGCGAAATGCCCCAATATCCACGAATGCTGGGCAGTTCGCCGGACAGCTACATTTATGATTCTCGGCTCAGTGTGTACAAGAGCCTGCCGTTTTTGCGCAATAAAAACCGGACTTCCAACTGAGCTTGATCTTAACGAGCCGGAGCGAGTGGCTGATTCTGTGGCTCTTATGAATTTGAAGCACGCTGTTATTACAGCCGTTGCCCGCGATGACCAAAGGGACGGAGGAGCAGGCATTTTTGCGGAAACTGTCCGTGCTGTCCGCAGAAAAAGCCCGTTTACTACTATTGAGGTTCTACCTTCCGATATGGGTGGGGATTATGAAAACTTGAAAATCTTGATGGACGCAAGACCGGATATTCTTAATCATAATATTGAGACCGTTAGAAGCCTGACTCCAAGAGTTCGTGCGCGTGCCACATATGATCGTTCACTTGAATTTTTGCGCCGCGCAAAAGAGATGCAGCCTGATATTCCAACTAAATCGAGCATTATGATTGGTTTAGGCGAAACAAAAGAAGAGATAATTGAAACGATGGATGATCTATTGGCAAACAACGTTGATATTATGACGATCGGACAGTATTTGCAGCCTACGAAAAAGCATTTGAAGGTTCAGAAGTACTATCACCCGGATGAGTTTGCAGAGCTAAAAGATATCGCATTGGAAAAAGGCTTCAGCCACTGTGAAGCAGGACCTCTCGTACGATCTTCCTATCATGCGGATGAGCAAGTTAATGCGGCTTCAAAGAAACGTCAAGCACGAGCATAAACGCCAGAATTCTGGCGTTTTTTTTGCCTCATTCGGAAATCATTGAGAATTAGTGTATCCTATTAAAAAGAATTTTCTTTTTTAATAATTGATGGGGCAATCGTTATGGTCTATCATAAAGAGGATGAAAATTATCAGTCCCTGCAAAAAAGAGGTGGCAAATCAAGGTGATTTCTTTTCAAAATCATACTTTTGAGATCATTGAAAATTTTAAGGACGGGTTTGACGAAGAAGCATTTAAAAATCGTTATTCAGAAATTTTAAACAAGTATGACTATATAGTAGGTGATTGGGGATATAATCAGCTTCGTTTAAAAGGTTTTTTTGATGATCATAATCAAAAGGCAGCTTTCGATACAAAAATAAGCACATTGGATGAGTACATATATGAGTACTGTAATTTCGGCTGTGCGTATTTTGTGTTGAAACGAATCAAAAAGTAACAAATAAGGGGATGGATGAAGGGTGTATTTTGTGGATCAAAAACAAATTGAAGAAACGTTAGTCTTTTTTGAGAAAAATCTGGAGCTTTACAGAAACCATTCGGGATGGAAGACAGAGATCGAAAAGAAGGCATTTGAACGGATCGCACACCTTTTAATTGAATGTGTATTAGATGCGGGGAACATGATGATCGATGGATTTATTATGAGAGACGCCGGCAGCTATAACGACATATTAGACATATTAATGGACGAAAAAGTTATAACCAATCAAGAAGGACAAACACTGAAAAAGCTGGTCTCTATGCGGAAGAAGCTCGTGCAACAATACACTCAAATTGATGAACTTGAATTAGTAAACGGTTTAGCAGAATGCACAGAGGTTCTTCAACGCTTTCCAGAAAGAATTCGCATCTATCTTCGCAACGAACTGGGGCCGGTATCAGCATTTAAATAATAGATGGAGTGTTAAGATATGAAACAATATAAAGCCTACTTAATTGACCTGGATGGCACGATGTACAATGGTTCCGAAAAAATAGAGGAAGCAGGTATTTTTGTAAAAAAGCTCATAGAAAAAAAGATCCCTTACTTATTTGTCACAAACAATTCCTCCCGCACACCGGAACAGGTGGCAAAAAAACTGGTTGAATTTGATATTCCCGCTACAGAAGAACAGGTTTTTACCACCAGTCTCGCCACTGCCAACTATATAGCAGAAAAGAAAAAGAATGCGTCAGTATACTGTATTGGTGAAGAAGGGATCAAAAAAGCCCTTTCAGAAAAAGGGTTTACATTTGCAAAAGAGAATGCGGATGTTGTAGTTGTGGGAATCGACCGCGACATTACATATGAGAAGCTGGCTATTGGTGCATTAGCCATTCGCAATGGAGCAGAATTTATCTCGACAAATGGCGACATTGCTTTGCCGACTGAGAGAGGCTTTTTGCCCGGAAACGGCTCTTTAACGTCTGTGTTAACTGTGACCACAGTCACTCAACCTACATTTATCGGAAAGCCTGAACCAATTATTATGGAACAGGCAATGAAACAGTTAGGTATAGCTGTAGAGGATACGCTTATGGTAGGAGATAACTATGATACTGATATTTTGGCAGGAATTCGTTCCGGTATGGATACGCTGCTCGTTCACACAGGCGTTACGAAAAAAGAGCATTTGAAGAACTATGATGCTCAGCCGACGTATGCGATACATTCGCTTGAAGAATGGCTGACATATATTTAAAAAAACGGGCGGCAGCTTATTGAGGCTGCTGCCCGCTCTTTTGTTGGGAGCTGTGAGCCAGTCTGCTCGATGCAGCTGCTGCGATGGCCCCGACGATATCGTCAAGGAAGGTATGGCATTCTCCGGTCGATTTATCGTTCAATTTCGCTAAAATTCCCGGCTTTTCTTTATCGACGTACCCGTAGTTCGTATAGCCGATTGATCCATAAATATTCACAATCGAGAAAGACAGAATTTCATCAATTCCATAAAGGCTTTCATCGACTTCAATAATGGATTGAAGCGGTTCGGCAAGCATTTTTCGTTCGGCCAAGCGGTCCAATTGTATTCCCGTTAAAATCGCATTTTGAACCTCACGTTTCGCAAGAACCCGTTCCACATTCATAACACATTCCTCATGCGTTAAGTTGGTATGATATTTTCTTTGTAAGAAATAGACGAGGTCTGCTATGTCAGAAACGGAAACTCCTCTTTCCTGCAGCCACTGCTTTGCTGTTGCTTCGACTTGGTCCTGATAATTTTTTTCAGCCATTGCTTTCATCCAATCTTTTTTTACTAGTTTATACAAAAATGAATGAAAATGTACCCTTCATTTCTTAACTCAGAAAATTTGTGTTCATAATTCACCTAAAGCCCGATTATGATAAAAAAAGATCAATATAGAAATGCGGGTGATCATGTGAAGGATTCAATAAAAACCCATTATGGAATTCATGTCCGGCAGCTTTCAGTTTTTCATTCATACCCTTCATTCCAAACTCCCAACTCTATCTTTCTTATCGTCCCTACCGGTGAATTTACAAAGGAAGAATTGAAGGAATTACATGATATGAGTCAGTATTTGCAAGAGCAAAAAGACCCATACGTTTCAACTTTTCTAATGACCAAGGATAATGAGCTGACGTTTGAGCACGAAGGCAGTAAATATTCTTTGCTCAAATCGGCTTCCTACTTGTCAAACAGGTCGTTTCAACTTGGAACGGAGCTTGCACAATTTCATCAAAAGGGTCGGCAGTTTCCTTATCAAGTGAAGGAAATGACGAGGCTCGGCGGGTGGAAGGGCTTTTGGGAGAAGCGGTTAGATCAGCTGGAACAGTTTTGGCGGCAAAAAGCATTTATGCATCCACTTGAGCCATTCGAAAAAAAATTTGTGGAATCATTCCCGTATTATTTAGGACTATCAGAAAATGCAATTCAATATTTGGTTGATACCGAGCTTGATGAAAAACCAGGGATTGTTGATTCCGGAACTGTATGTCATCAACGAATGACAAAAAACAAGTGGTCTCAGGAAAACCTCGTAAAAATACCTACAGATTGGGTGCTTGACCACGGCTCAAGGGATCTAGCAGAATATATGAGAAACACGTTTATGCTGTATAGAAATGATCTGTTTGAACAAGGCTTTTTATTTCTGCAGCAGTATGAGGAAGTTACACCGCTGTCAAGCTTTTCAAAAAGACTGATCTACAGCAGGCTTCTGTTTCCGCTTCACTATTTTGAAACGATTGAAGGATACTATATTTCACCAGAATCAGAGCACGACTTTTATGAAGACCGTCTAGACCGGCTGCTTCTTGATTCAGATAGGTATGAGCTGTTTTTGAGAACGTTTCATGAGATGTCCGGAATGAGAAACACTCATTTTCAAATTCCGCAAATTAAATGGCTGACACAAAAAAGAAGCGGATAGAATGAATCTATTCGCTTTTTGCAATTGGCTATGCAAGGGTTTTGACAGCATTTCTGCCAAAAATACTTTATGCAGGAGAATCCTTGGTTTTCCAAGTAAGTAAGCGGTATCAAAAAAGAATTTGTGTCATTCGCCGACTTGTCAAAACCCATTTTCAGCCTTATAATGTGTGTAACTTTATTGTCTGTGATGAAATGACAGATGAACTTCTGTGACGGACATCAGTTGAAAGGTGGAGTTTTTGTGAAGGTTATCAATGTAGGGCTTTTGGGACTCGGGACAGTAGGAACTGGTGTTGTAAAAATTATCGAGGATCATCAAGATCAATTAATGCATCAAGTAGGATGTCCAGTTTCTGTGAAAAAAGTATTGGTTAAGGATATACATAAGGATAGAGATGTCAATTTGCCCAAAGAGGCGCTTACGACAGAACCTTATGATGTTATACATGATCCGGAAATTGATGTTATTATTGAAGTAATTGGCGGTATCGAACAAACTCGTGTATATTTGCTCGATGCATTAAAAGAAAAAAAACATGTAGTAACAGCAAACAAGGATTTAATGGCACTTTATGGTTCTGAGCTGATCTCTACAGCGACTGAAAACAGCTGCGATCTTTATTATGAGGCAAGCGTGGCCGGTGGAATCCCGATTTTGCGTACACTCGTTGAAGGATTGTCCTCTGACAGAATTACGAAAATGATGGGAATCGTAAACGGAACGACCAACTTTATTTTAACGAAGATGAACAAAGAAAAGGCTGCATATGACGAGGTATTGAAAGAGGCACAGGATCTGGGATTTGCAGAATCAGATCCGACAGCAGATGTAGAAGGCCTTGACGCTGCCAGAAAAATGGCGATTCTTGCCCGGCTCGGCTTTTCGATGAACGTTGATTTAGACGACGTCAGTGTTAAAGGAATATCGTCAATTTCAGATGAAGACATTGCTTTTAGCACTCGGTTAGGATATACGATGAAGCTGATTGGGATTGCCCATCGCCACGGAAATAAAGCAGAAGTCAGTGTACAGCCGACTTTGCTTCCTGACCACCATCCTCTTGCTTCTGTAAACGATGAGTTTAATGCTGTATATGTTTACGGGGAAGCCGTTGGAGAGACAATGTTCTACGGTCCGGGTGCAGGAAGCCTTCCTACGGCTACTGCGGTAGTATCCGATCTGGTTGCTGTAATGAAAAACATGCGTCTTGGAGTCAACGGAAAAAGCGCTGTGGCGCCTCAATTTGAAAAAAAGATGAAGGATCCCGGCGAAATATATGCCCAGCAGTTTTTACGAATTCATGTGAGAGATCAAGTAGGGTCATTTTCTAAAATCACCTCCGTCTTTTCTGAGCGGGGAGTCAGCTTCGAGAAAATATTGCAGCTGCCAATTAAAGATCATGATGATTTAGCGGAAATTGTGATTGTTACTCATCAAGCATCGGAAGAGGATTTCAGCGTTATTTTAGGGCAATTAAACGATTTAGAGGTTGTTGTTCAAGTAAAAAGTACGTATCGCGTAGAAGGGAACGGTTATAGCTAATGTGGAGAGGACTCATTCATCAATATAAAGATTATTTACCGGTAACAGAACAAACGCCTATGCTTACGCTTCATGAAGGAAATACCCCGCTGATACACCTTTCTAAGCTTTCTGAGAAGCTTGGGATCGAGCTCCATGTAAAAACAGAAGGAGTTAATCCTACTGGCTCATTTAAGGACAGAGGAATGGTGATGGCAGTCGCCAAAGCGAAAGAAGAGGGCAATGATACGATTATGTGTGCTTCTACAGGGAATACGTCAGCTGCAGCAGCAGCCTATGCGGCACGCGCAAACATGAAATGTATCGTTGTCATTCCTGAAGGAAAAATCGCCTTTGGCAAGCTGGCGCAAGCGGTGATGTACGGGGCGGAAATTATCTCAATTGACGGCAACTTTGACGATGCGCTGAAAATGGTTCGCAGCATTTGCGAAAAAGAGCCGATTGCCCTCGTGAATTCTGTTAATCCTTATCGAATCGAAGGACAAAAAACAGCCGCATTTGAAGTGTGCGAGCAGCTTGGCCAAGCGCCAGATGTCCTGGCTATACCAGTTGGAAACGCAGGCAATATAACTGCGTATTGGAAAGGTTTTAAAGAGTATCACGAGAGACACAATTCGGGTCTTCCTGAGATGCGCGGCTTTGAAGCGGAAGGTGCAGCAGCAATCGTCCGTAATCAAGTGATTGAACAGCCTGAAACTGTAGCAACTGCCATAAGAATCGGAAATCCGGCAAGCTGGGACAAGGCTGTACAAGCATCGGTTGAGTCAAACGGAAAAATCGATGAAGTGACAGACGAGCAAATTCTAGAAGCCTACCAGCTTATCTCCCGTGAAGAAGGAATTTTTGCTGAGCCTGGATCGTGTGCATCCATTGCAGGCGTAATCAAGCAATTAAAAACCGGTGAAATTAAAAAAGGAAGTACGGTCGTATGTGTCCTTACCGGAAACGGTTTGAAGGATCCAAACACCGCTATTGATGTGTCTGAAATCAAACCGACTAAACTTCCTAAGGATGAAGACATTGTTCTGGACCATTTAAAAGGAGCTGCGAAGGTATGAGTGAAAGTGACATGCTTTTTTCGATTACTGTTCCGGGCAGCACTGCAAATCTGGGACCGGGCTTTGATTCAGTCGGAATGGCTCTTTCACGTTACTTAAAATTAACTGTGTTTGAAAGCACATCCTGGAGCTTTGAAGCAGAAACTGAAAGCTTGGCACAATTGCCGAAAGGGACAGATAACCTTATATATCAGGTCGCTAAACGGGTGGCAGACTCTTTCGGTGAGACAATTCCCGCATGTCACGTAAAGGTTTGGAGCGACATTCCTCTTGCTAGGGGGCTCGGGAGCAGTGCTGCCGCGATTGTCGCTGGAATAGAACTCGCGAACACATTATTGAATCTTCAGCTTTCAGATAAAGAAAAGCTGCACTTTGCCAGCCTTGAAGAAGGACATCCCGACAATGCTGGAGCTTCTCTGTACGGTGGCTTGGTTTTCGGACTTCATGAAAAAGAAGATACACAACTGATTCATATCCCTGAGGTAGAGCTTGACATTGTCGTGGTTATTCCTGCTTATGAGGTACTAACAAAGGATGCCAGAAATGTTCTCCCCGAGGAGATCTCTTATAAAAGTGCAGTGCAAGCAAGTGCGGTAAGCAACATGTTAGTAGCCGCCTTACTAACAAAGAATTGGGAACTCGCCGGTCAAATGATGAAAAAGGATTTATTTCATCAGCCGTATCGCTCCATGCTCGTTCCAGAGCTGAGCAAAGTCGATCATGTAGCAATGCTGAAAGGAGCTTATGGTGTCGCACTGAGCGGGGCTGGGCCAACGGTTCTCGTTTTGACTGAAACAGGAAAAGGGCAGCAGATGAAAGAGCAGCTTTCGCAAAACTTTCCTGCTTGTGAAATCGACTGCCTCCATGTTCCAAAAGCAGGATGCACGGTGGACAAAGGAAATATCATAAGGACAACTCAATCAAATTAAAGAAGAAATGGACCCGCTCCCTGCGTTTTGGAGCGGGATTTTTTTCTATTAAAAATAGCAGGTTTTTATATTTAGAAAGTCGAAATAAGTAGAAAGTGATTCAAACGTGAAGGAGGAACAGTATTGAAAAAACTCATAGCCGCAGAAGATCTTGTTCAACTAATATCTGTAACGGATCCTAACTATTCTCCAGATGGAACGAAGGTTGCTTATGTACAAACAAAAATAAATGAAAAGAAGGATTCATACAACTCTCATATTATCGTATATGATACAAATCAAGGACAATCTTATGCATGGACTCATGGGAAAGAAAAAAGCCATTCTCCTAAATGGTCACCAGATGGAAAGAAATTAGCCTTTGTGTCGAAGAGAGATGAAACCTCATCAATTTACGTATTGCGAACGGATGGCGGTGAAGCGAAAAAGGTGGCTGAAACGCCATACGATCTTACACAGCCGGTGTGGGCTCCGGATGGTAAGTCTATAGTCTGTTCGGCTAAGCTGACAAATAAGGAAAGCCTTGACGATGAAAAGAAAGCGGAAATTGATTCATATGAGCCTTTGGAGATAGAGTCACTTCAATATAAAGCGGACGGAGTTGGATTTACGAGAGGGAAATATTCGCAGCTGGTGTTGATTGATTTTGCAACAGGAGCATTACAGCAGCTTACTGATCATGAGACGAACCACTCATCCCACGTCTTTACGCCTGATGGACAAGCGATTGCATTTACTGCGAATTATTCGGAAGACAAAGAGCTGAATTATGTCTATGATATTCATCTCCTGTCATTGGATGACAAAAAAATCCGTCGGCTCACCAATGAAAACGGAATGTTCTCATCGGTTTCATTTTCAAACGACGGTCGTTATGCGGCATTTCTGGGCCACGAAAAAGAATTTAAAAATGCCACGCTGACAAAGGCATGGATCTATGATTTTCATGAAGAGAAACTGAGCTGTTTAACGGAAAGCCTTGAGGTGATTTTTGAAGATGCTGTTGTGGGAGATACGGTATTTGGTGCAGTCAGCCCGGATCCTATTTGGACAAAAGATAATAAAGGTTTTTACGCTTTAGCGACTGACCAAGGAAATACAGCGATTTATTACATATCTATCGAAGGACATGCGTATCCTGTTAGATTGGAAAAAGAGCACATTAACGGGTTTTCCCTTCATCCCGAAGAACATATGGCAATCATAAGCAGCGCCACGCCATCCTGGCCAAGTGAGCTTTATGAACTGAATCTAGAGACAAAAGAAGCGAAGCGAATTACAGATGTAAATGAAAGTTTTGTAAATGAACATATCATAATTGAGCCGGAAGAAATTGAGTTTGAATCTTATGATGGAATGACAATTCACGGATGGTTGTTAAAGCCTGCTGAATATGAAGAAGGAAAAAAGTATCCCCTAATTCTTGAAGTCCATGGTGGACCGCACGCGATGTATGCTAACGCATATTTCCATGAATTTCAGGTACTTGCTGCCAAGGGAAATGCAGTCGTGTTCGTCAATCCGAGAGGAAGCCATGGGTACGGACAAGCCTATGTGGATGGAGTAAGAGGAGATTACGGCGGCGGTGATTACGAGGATGTCATGAAAGCTGTCGATTATGTGCTCGGCAGCTATCAATTTCTTGATGAAACACGGCTTGGCGTCACTGGCGGAAGCTATGGAGGATTTATGACAAACTGGATAGTCGGGCAAACGAACAGGTTTAAAGCTGCCGTCACCCAACGCTCCATCTCCAATTGGCTCAGTTTTTACGGTGTCAGTGACATCGGTTATTTTTTTACAGATTGGCAGCTTGGTTATGACTTGTTTGAAAACCCGACGAAGCTATGGGAGTTTTCACCGCTGAAGTATGCGGAAAATATCTCCACTCCGCTCTTGATTTTACACGGAGAAAGGGATGATCGCTGTCCGGTGGAGCAGGCAGAACAGCTTTTTGTCGCCCTCAAAAAAATGAAAAAGAACGTAAAATTCGTGCGATTTCCAAATGCGGCACACAACTTATCAAGGTCAGGACACCCAGAACAAAGAATTAAGCGACTTAATTATATTTCCGGCTGGTTTGAAGATTATTTGTAGTATAAAAAAAGCTGTCCGAAAATGGACAGCTTTCTTGATCAAATTAAAAAACTTGTTCTACTTCGACAACGCCTGGAACTTCTTCAAGCAAGGCGCGTTCAATACCTGCTTTTAGTGTAATGGTTGAGCTTGGGCAGCTTCCGCAAGCTCCTAAAAGGCGAAGCTTCACAACCCCTTCCTCCACATCTACAAGTTCGCAATCTCCGCCGTCACGAAGTAAAAACGGACGAAGTTTATCTAAAACCTCTTGCACTTGTTCGTTCATATCCATTTCAACCGACATAACTAAGTCGCTCCTTTCTTATAAACCCATTATATTCAGATCAACAATAAAAAGCTATTGTTAGTTATCCAGGTTATCTTTTTCATTATAACATTTTATCTTTACTTTTGAGAAGAAAACATTTACGATTAATTCTGTATTAATTTGTTTAATACAGTTGATACAGATGGAGGGAGCTATATGTTCCAGCTTGACTTAAAAAGCAGAAAACCGATCTATGAACAGCTAGTAGTAAATATTAAAGAGCTGATCATCAGTGGAGTATTAAAAACTGATGAAAGGCTACCGTCCGTCCGCTCCCTTTCAGGAGAATTAACCGTGAATCCGAATACGATTCAAAGAGCATACAGAGAGCTGGAGTATCAGGGAATGATTTACTCCATTAAAGGCAAAGGCAATTTCGTTGCTCCCATCAGCGGACAGCAAAATGTCGAAAAACTGGTTGAATTGAAAAATGAAATCCGGAAGGTAACCGCTGAAGCCATTTTCCATGGGCTGACACACAGCGATTATGATTTGCTATATTTCGAGGCGAAAAAGGTGTTGAAAGGAGAAGGAAGCGAATGATTGATGTAAAAGGCGTTTCAAAAAACTATCGAAAAAAAAGAGCGGTAGACAACCTGTCCTTGTCGGTAAAAAAAGGATCAATTTATGGCCTTTTAGGATCAAACGGCGCCGGGAAAACCTCCTTAATGAAAATGATCGCCGGCATCTACCGTCCTTTATCTGGAGACATTACTATTGATAATCAGCGCATTTATGAAAATACTTCAGTTAAAGAAAGAGTAGTCTTTATTGCTGACATGCTCTACTTCTTTCCCCAGTATACGATTGCGCAATGTGCCGCTTATTATAAAAGGATGTACCCTAATTGGAGCGATGAGCGCTTCACTCAGCTTCAGAAGGTATTTCGCCTGGAAGTGAAACAGAAAGTGCACCGCCTTTCAAAAGGAATGAAGAGGCAGGTTGCATTCTGGCTGGCATTATCGGCCATGCCTGATGTCTTGATTCTTGATGAGCCGATTGACGGGCTTGATCCAGTCATGAGAAAAAAAATAAAAAATCTATTATTTCAGGAAGTAGCAGATCGGGAGCTTACGGTTTTGATTTCGTCGCATAATTTACGTGAAATAGAGGATCTTTGCGATTATGTTGGAATCATGCATCAAGGGAAGCTCATGATTGAGAGGGACTTAGACGATTTAAAAGCGGATATACATAAAATTCAAGTTGCATTTAAAAATCCTGAGGAGGAACACGTCGTAGAAGGATTGGACATTCTCCACAAAGAAAAACGGGGAAGCGTGCTTTTAATCATTGCAAAAGGCAGTGAGCACGACATACGAGAACAGCTCCAGCAAGGAAACCTGCTGCTGTTCGATCTTTTGCCGCTTACTTTAGAAGAAATATTCATTTTTGAAATGGGGGATTTTGGCTATGAAATCGAAAATATCCTTCTTTAAACCAGGAATAATCATTCAGGATTTTCGGCAATACGGCTGGATCGCAATTATATTTACAATCGGTCTATTGCTAACGGGACCTGTATCTTTGCTCATAAAAGCTTCAAACAAGTATTTTCAAACATCTGATTTCAAAAGCTTGTCAGAATTAATGACGGATCGGTTAGAAGTCTTAGTTTTGTTTACGGTTCCTGTCGCCTGTGGAGTCATGGTGTTTCGCTATCTTCAATCCGAGTCTTCTGCTGATTTTGTACATAGCTTTCCGATTCGAAGAGAATCATTGTACATCAACCACATTATCAGCGGCTTATTAATGATGATTGTACCGATTCTGATCAACACTGGCGTTTTATTTGCAGTTATTAACACGAACCCTTTGATGAACGCTATCGTAGAGAACTCAGAAATTTTGTATTGGACTGGTATTGCAATCTTATGTTCATTTTTCTTTTTTTCCACAGCAGTTTTAGTTGGAATGATTACAGGTATGTCTGTGTTTCAAGCCATTCTCACCTTTATTTTTATTTTGCTGCCTTTTGGGCTTTATGAATTAATCCTGTATCAGATGAAAATCTTTTTGTATGGCTTTAATCCTGCCTATGGAATAAATACTGAAATGCTTGTCCCTTTTCTAGCCTATTTCAATATGCAAGAAGATAAGTCTAATTCTTTACTAATCATTGTGTATATTGTATTAACAATACTCTTTTTTATTGCAGGCTGGTTTCTTTATAAAAATAGAAAACTTGAAAACGCTCAAGAAGTAATTGCCTTTGAAATTATGAAACCAATCTTTAAATACGGGGTCACATTTTGTTCGACTCTGTTAGGGAGTACGTATTTCTATTCTGTCTCCGGATCCTCCTTTGGATGGCATGTGTTTGGAGCAGTTCTCGGTGCTGCTGTCGGGTACTTTGTTTCCGAAATGCTTGTGCAAAAAAATTGGCGGGTGTTTCATTGGAAAACATTCATTGGATTTATTAGCTTCTCTGTCGCAATGGCGATTGTTTTTACCGTTTTCGAGACTGATGCGTTTGGCTACGGGAAAAGACTGCCGGAGGAAAATGAGATTGCCGGAGTAAGAGTATTTCAGAATGATTTCAATTGGCAAAATAAAGAGGAATCTGCCGGTTTCTCAGAGGATCGAGCATATATTCTTAATACGCGCGAATTTCAGAGGTTGATTATCGATCAAAAAGAGATGAATGAAAATGAGAATGATTTTGATGCCAATCAATTTATTGCTATTGAGTATAAATTAAAGGACGGAAAACGTTTTAAGAGATATTATAGTATAAATGAAAAGATGTACGTACCGCAGCTAAGCGTGCTTTATGAAACGACAGATTTTAAAAAGCAACGTTACGCGGAGTTAGCCAATGTTAACTCGGAAATAACGATAGGAGGGCTCCTTTCTCAAAAAACGGAACTGACGATTAAGGATTCTGAAGATATTAATGAGCTTAAAGAAACACTTTTAAAAGACCTTATGAGTATGACGTATAATGAACTTCATGCTGGAGATGATTTGGGATACATCGCTTTTGTAAGGAAGGAGCAGGAGTCTATTCATATCCCATGGAATTCTTCTTTTGAACATGTGAAAAATTGTCTGGATGAAAAAAATCTGCTGGTCCAGGTTTTCCCGGCACCTGAAGAGGTTCGAAATATCGTGGTGACAGATGAAAGCTATCGAGACAGAGAAATAGATGTAGACTCGATTTCAAATAAGGTTGAGGTCACGCAGAAGGGCGTCATTAAAAATGCTTTGGAAAACAGTGAAGCAGACAGCGGAGAACACGTATTTGTGAAAGTTAATTTTGTTAACGGAAGTGTTTGGGAAGGTGCCTTGCCCAAGGAAGCTTTCCCTAAAGAAGTAACGGATCAAGTAAACGAGGGAGAATGATCGTATGTCAAAACAAGTGGAATTATCGGTATATGGTGCAGAAGTTCTCTGTGCAAGCTGTGTGAATATGCCGTCAGCAAAGGAAACGTACGAATGGCTGGAGGCAGCTTTAAAAAGGAAGTATCCAGATCAGCCTTTTACGATCTCATACGTTGATATCCAAGAACCTCAAAATGATCAAAAAAAAGAGGACATTGCTGAACAGGTCCGAAATGAAAAGTATTTCTATCCATTAGTTCTCGTGGAAGATACCGTAGTTGGAGAAGGCGACATCCGATTAAAGAATGTGTTCAGTGAAATGGAGAAGCACGGATACGCAGCCAAATAAAGCGGCAAGGGAAACTCCCTTGCTGTTTTTTTATGGGAGGACATTTTCAGTCCTCAGGTTAAATACCAATCTTTCCGTGGTATCTATTTTTGAAACATTTCATCTATTGATACGTAACACTATGAAAAGGAGCTGAAACGGTATGAAAAAACTAATCATAGGTGCAGTGATTGTCTTGGTTGTCATTGGCGGACTCGTTATTTGGTATTTCAATACAGCAACCGGCCAGAGAATGATAAAATCCATTCAGTCCAATAACTCCGGCGGCATAGAAAGAGTCGTAAAGGTTTATAGTGATGACGGTAAATTAATCGAAGAATATGAAGGCAAAATCGACATCCAGGATACTGAATATGGAAACAAGATTTTGTTTGATTTAAATGGAAAACGAGTAGTTATATATAACGGAACAGTTGTCACTGGGGAAAAGTAGAAGGGTAATGGCGGCAAGATTGGCATAGAAAAAAATCGGCGATCTTGCAAATAAATCCCGCAAACTTAAAAATACTCTGCAATATTCCTGGAAGTTTAACAAAAACCGCACTAAAAAACACAAAAAAACTCGTTATCTATGACCAGTTAACGAGTTTAATCCAAAAACATGACCGTTATCCATTATGATGCTTGTACATCCAGAGCAGACCTGATTTTAAGAGACGCGGTACTCTTCCGATGAGCGGGCGTTCGGCAACGAGGCCGAATCCTGCTTTTCTTCCGAGAGAGCCGAGGACTCCCTTTAGTTTAAATTTTGGCAAGGTATCGGGTAATGGTTCATTGTTCCATCTTTTTTGCATGATTTGCACAATTTGTTCCGCTTGAGCCTCGGCAAGCTGTGCGCTTGGTGCGTGCGGGAGACTCGCGCAATCACCTACGACATATACATTTTCATCTCCGGGAATATTATGATGCGGAGATAACACAACTCTTCCATGGCAATCTTTTTCTATATCCAACTCTCTTACGACTCTATTCGGTTGAATGCCCGCTGTCCAGACAATCGCATCAGCTGAAATAGGTTCATTATGGTTGTATACGATACTGTCTTCTACTTTTGTAATATCTGCATGATTGACAATTTCTACCCCGTGGTCTTCAAACCAGCTTTGAACATATTTGCTTAACCGTTCTGGGAAGCTGGATAAAATCAATTTTCCTCTGTCGAACAATATAATTCGCAAATCGCTGCGGCTTTCTCTTAATTCACTCGCCAGCTCTACACCGCTAAGCCCCGCTCCTACGATTGCGACTGTGGCATCAGCGTGTAAATTATTTAACGATTGAGAGGCTTTTCTTGATTGGTCAATTGTTTGAATGCTGTATGTATATTCTTCTGCGCCTGGCACGTTATGATATTTATCCTCACAGCCGAGCCCGATCACTAATTCATCGTAGTCCAGTGAATCGCGGTCCGTAAAGAGGATCTGTTTTTGATTAAGGTCAATTGAAGAAATCTCTCCATATACATGGTCAAGTTTTGGATGTTCAGGAAATGTGACTCGAATATGATGGTCTGAAATGGTTCCAGCAGCAAGAGCGTAATATTCCGTTTTCAAACAGTGATACGGATTTTTGTCTACAAGTGTTATTTTCATATGATCGGGTAACTGATTCGACAGTAATTTTTGCAGAATACGCATATTGCCGTAGCCCCCGCCAAGCAAGACCAGGTTTTTCATGTAATCTCCTTCTCCCTTATAGATCATGATCTGTTCAAAATAATGATTCTATAGAAAATTCCCCTTAAAATTATAGCGAATTTGTTAATAAACTACAATGATTCTCAGCGAATAACTCTCTTTACCAGTATATAGAAAGACATATTAACGAAAATAGAATGTACTAATTAAAAAATAAATTTTGACGCATATAGAAAAAAAGAGTAGGATGAAGGTGTATGTGAGGTGATAGATCGTGTATACGATTGTTGAATTTTGCATGAGCAACCTGGCCAATGGCTCTCAAAAAGCATTGGAAGTACTGGAAAAGGACCCAAATATAGATGTCGTTGAATACGGGTGCTTGAGCTACTGCGGAATGTGTCTCGACAAATTATTTGCTTTAGTAAACGGAGAAGTCGTTACTGGCAATGATGCAGAAGGCTTGGTTGAAAATATATATAAGCATATTGAAGAGAATCCGATGTTTTAACAGCCTGTCCCCTGGCTCAATGCTATGCAAATTTTCCTGGAAATATTGCTTGGTGGATTGGGCGGCTTTCGACCTGCACCATGTTGCTGCAAAGCTTGGGATGAAAGCTGCAGCTGCTAAGTACTCTTTCCAATTTACTGAGCGCCGCGGGTAGCAGAAATGTTTATATAAGTTAAAAGCATAAAAGCTCCCTAGCGAACTAGGGAGCTTTTATGTATGAAAAACGGGGGATATAAACATTGTGTTCAATTCCTTTCGCTTTTATACTTAAAGAAAAGATATTGGAGGAACAAATGAACTCTTTTCAATTTACTAAAATGCATGCCCTCGGCAATAACTATATATATGTCAATCAATTTAAGGAAAACCTTCCTGAGGAACAATTGAAAGAATTAGCAATTAAAGTATCGAATGTATATACAGGAATAGGCTCGGACGGAATGATATTGATCTGCCCTTCCGAGACAGCCTCAGTCAAAATGCGCATTTTTAACAGTGACGGATCTGAAGGAAAAAACTGCGGAAACGGACTAAGGTGTGTTGCCAAATACGCATATGAAAATAAACTGGTAACAGAAGAATCATTTTCCATTGAAACGTTATCTGGAAATGTATACGCCGAGCTGCATCTTGAAAATGATAAAGTGACAGCAGTTACCGTTGATATGGGAGAGCCCCATTTGAAAAAGGGCGATCTTCCTATGCTGGGAAATTCTAATTCAATAACGATCAATGAATCACTTTCGTTTAACAACACCGAATTAAAAGGAACAGCCGTGTCCATGGGAAACCCTCACATTGTGTTTTACTTGAGTGATATAAGTGAAGCACCGCTTACGACGCTTGGCCCGGTAATCGAGAAGGACCCAATGTTTCCTGAAGGCGTTAACGTAGAGTTTGTTGAAGTGGAAAATGAAAGAGAACTGCATTTCAGAGTGTGGGAAAGGGGATCTGGAATCACTCAGGCTTGCGGAACAGGGGCGTGTGCCGCTGTCGTATCATCCGTATTGAATGAATTTACGAAGCAAGGAACAGATGTCACGGTTCATCTTGCAGGAGGAGATTTAGTTATTAACTGGCATGAAAACGGCCATGTGTACATGACCGGACCGGCAGAAACCATTTGTGAAGGAACCTATTTCGGGTAGGCGATCGAACCATTTTAAGAATTGAGACGATATTGGTATAATAAAACTAACGAAAGATAAGGAGGAATACGTGATGAATACACCTGTAACGATTACCGAAGCAGCAGCTTTTCACATAAAAGATATGATGAAAGAGCATGAAGAAGAAAATGCTTTTTTGAGAGTCGGAGTCAAAGGAGGAGGCTGCAGCGGACTTTCCTACGGCATGGGCTTTGAACACGAAAAAAATGAAAATGATACAAAATTTGATCAACACGGGATCACTGTTCTTGTCGACAATGAGAGCATGGACATCATGACCGGAACAATTATTGATTACAAACAATCGATGATGGGCGGCGGATTCACCATCGACAATCCAAATGCGATCGCTTCCTGTGGATGTGGCTCCTCATTCAGGACGGCGAAAAACGAAGGTACACCGGAAGAGTGTTAGGTTCTTAGCAGGTTGCTGGCAGCTAAGAAGGGGCAAATCAAATAAACTCATGTCTTTTAATGCGCTTCTTGACGTATAACGTAAGAGGCGCTTCGACTTTTTCCTCAATACTTGATCTTGCTTGAAATATAAGAGCAGGTTGATTAACATGAGACAAGGTATACATTGATAAGATGATCTCGATCTGTACGTATGCAGTCGAGGCGTCTGTCGTACGCTGACACCGAAATGAGGTAAACCAATGGAAGAAAAAATAAACTGCAGAAAATGCAATGCCTTGATCCCATATCGCTCATCCGTTTGTCCGGAATGCGGCTGTGAGAATCCTCTCCCGAAACCGGAAAAAATCAAGGATCGTATCATTTTGATTGTAGCAAGTATTGTAGTTATATTGCTGATCGCAATGATTCTTGGAGTACTTAATGCATATATAGGCATTTTTTAGACAAAACAGAAAGAGAACCGGTTGTTAGCCGGTTCTTTTCGTATTACTTATTATCAAAAAGGCTTGTGCTGTGAAGCGGCTGTACGCGCGCTTTCGGATCCATATAGGCTTTGGCATTATTAACGGCAGTTGGCGCTTCGCCAAAACCGCTAGCAATGAGTTTCACCTTTCCTTCGTAAGTGCAAATATCACCAGCCGCATAGATGCCATCAATATTGGTTTTCATCGTGCTGTCCACAACAATAGAATTCTTTTCAATATTTAAGCCCCAGCTCTTAATTGGACCGAGGGAAGAGATAAATCCAAAGTTACAAATGACATCATCTACATCAAGAACTTCCTTGCGTTCTCCTTTCACCTCTTCAATCACTAGCTGTTCGATCGTATCAGTGCCAACGATTTCAGAAGGAACAAACGGAGTAAGCACGTTCACTTTGCTATTGTGCAGGTTTTCTACACTATGCTCATGAGCACGGAATTTATCGCGTCTGTGAATAATTGATACCTCTTTTGCAATAGGTTCAAGCATAAGCGCCCAATCAACTGCAGAATCACCACCGCCCAAAACGGCTACTCGACGGCCGGCAAACTTGTTCATGTCATCTACGAAGTAATGCAGATTTGTTTTTTCAAATTGCTCTGCATTTTCCAGCTCTAATTTACGTGGTTTGAACGCACCGTTTCCAGCTGTAATGATAATGGTTTTTGTATAGTGGGTTTCTTCGTTCGTCACTAGCTTGAACACACCGTCTGCTTGCTTTTCCACAGTTTCTACCGCTTGATCCAAGCACACTGTTTGCTCGAATTTCTCCATTTGTTCCTTTAAGTTGTTAACGAGATTCTGGGCACTGATTTTAGGAAAGCCTGCTACATCATATATATATTTTTCGGGATAAAGCGCAGATAGCTGTCCGCCAAGCTGAGGCAAGCTTTCGATAATTTTAACGCTTGCCTGCCTCATTCCGCCATAAAACGCGGTAAATAGGCCGACCGGTCCTCCCCCGATAATTGTAATGTCATATATCTTTGTATCTTCACGCATGAAAAAAGCCTCCTGTAATTGATAATTATTCTTAATAATAACACATAGAGCTTTTAAAGACTACAGAGATAACTATTGGAAGCACTTAAAAAGCTGGGAATCACAGTGTTTAAATGATCTTGATAATCGAAACAGAAATGGATATGATGGAAAGGTAGCTGTATACTAATTTCTCATAATAATCATTGCACAATTTTTAAAGTGAAGTTTTTAACAAAGTTTTCATCCTAATTATTCATAAAATATTATTAAGTCGTGGAAGATATAAGTAATCAAAACATCTAGACAATAAATTACGTAAAGGTGGATGTGATCCCTTTGAAAAAACCCAAAGTTGTGGTATTAGGTGCCGGTTACGGCGGATTAATGACTGTTACACGCCTGACAAAGCATGTAGGTGTAAATGAAGCGGAAATTACTTTGGTTAATAAACACAATTACCATTATGAAACAACATGGCTCCATGAAGCGTGTGCTGGTACGCTTCATCACGATCGGTGCCGTTATGAAATTAAAAGCGTAATCAATACTTCCCGGATCAATTTTGTGCAGGATACGGTAACCGGAATCAATATCAACGAAAAGAAAGTAACCTTATCAAACGGAGAGCTTGAGTATGATTACCTTGTGATTGCTCTTGGAGCTATGCCTGAAACCTTTGGAATTGCGGGTTTAAAAGAATACGCTTTCTCTATTTCAAATATTAACGGCGCAAGGCAGCTTCGTGAGCATATTGAATATCAATTCGCCACTTTCAACAATGACGCAGAAAAAAAGAAAGAGCGATTATCCATTATTGTAGGAGGAGCAGGTTTTACAGGAATTGAATTTTTAGGAGAGCTTTGCAATCGTGTTCCAGAGCTCTGCCGAGAATACGATATTGACCAAAAAAATGTCCGAATCATTTGCGTTGAAGCAGCTCCTACAGTTCTTCCTGGTTTTGATCCAGGCCTTGTTGATTATGCAGTTAACTATTTAGAAGGCAAAGGGGTAGAATTTAAAATTGGAACGGCGATTAAAGAATGCACCCCGGATGGAATTATCGTCAGCAAAGATGATAAGCAGGAAGAAATTAAAGCTGGCACAGTCGTCTGGGCTGCCGGAGTCCGCGGGAACAGTATTGTGGAAGAGGCAGGGTTTGAAAATAACCGTGGCCGTGTGAAGGTAAACCCTCATCTTCTTGTCGAGGGGCACGATGACGTATTCATTATTGGGGATTGCTCTTTAATTATAAATGAAGAAAATAACCGGCCATATCCGCCAACGGCCCAAATTGCTATGCAGCAAGGGGTGACTTGCGCAAAAAATATTGGAAGGCTGATTCGCGGCCAAGACAATCTGGAGGAATTTACGCCGGATATTAAGGGAACCGTTGCATCGTTAGGCGAACACAATGCAGTTGGTGTTGTCTACGGCAAGAATTTAACAGGGACAAAAGCTTCTATTATGAAAAAAGTCATCGACAACCGGTCGCTATTTTTAGTTGGCGGTCCAGGGCTTGTTCTTAAAAAAGGGAAATTTAAATTTTTCTAAAAAAGTCTGCATTTCCGCAGGCTTTTTTTATTTAAGTAAACCTTAATTTCTTCGCTTGAGGCAAGAGTCTTGAAAAATCTGTGCTGAAATAGAAAAGATATTATAACAATAACCAGCATCACAAAATCACAAAAATCTAAGAAAATATAAGAACGAAGGAGAAAATCATATATGTTTGCGCTCTCATGAGATTTAATGTTACATTTTCTAACTTTGTTCAGAAAGCGAGAGTATGATATATTATCAGAAAATTCTAATAAGAGGAGTAATTATGAAATCAAATTCAAAGTCTGAATCAAAACCATGTATTTACTGTTCTGGGAACGGATATTTTCAGCTCCTGCTTGGCGGATCTGAAACGTGTAATCATTGCAAGGGCACCGGTGAAATTCATTAATCACAGTACATTGACTCCCATTATGCCTTCTGTGTACACTTAACGTGGGGAGGGAGAAGAAAAGTGATTAGTTTACCGGTTGTACTGATTTCAGTCGTTTTATTTTTTGTGTTATTTTTTGGAATTGGCTTTTTACTAAATATGCTGCTCAGAATGTCGTGGATTATGGCTCTTATCTATCCAATTGTATGCGCATTCATTATTAATGATCAAAAGCTGATTGATTTCGTGCGGACACCGTTAGAATCTTTTCCAAATCTTATTGTGAAATTTGGATCATTAGCCGCAGCGGACGTATTAATATTAACGAGCGGACTGATCGGAGCTGTCATGTCAGGGATAGCTATAAAGTCGTTGAGAAAAAGGGGATATCAAATGTTTTAGCTTTCTTCAGTTTGAAGAAGGTTTTTTTGTATTTCACTGTGATGTGTATTTTTTGAATATTTTTTCTCTTATCTGGAAACGAATAGTAGATGGGAGGAGAGAAAAAATGAAAAATACAATTCAATTAGCAAAACGGACAATGATGCTCAGTTTGTTTCTTTTGGCCGCAATGACGACTTTCTTTGCCGTATCTGGGGTAGAAGCCAAGGATTTATCAAAATGGATAAAAGAACAGCAGGAGCTATCTATTAAGCAAGTGGGAATCATGTTTAAAAAATTTAACACAGGGGAAGCTGCAGAAACGCAAGTATTCGCTGCTCAAGAA
This sequence comes from Bacillus capparidis, assembly GCF_017832095.1. NCBI lineage: Bacteria > Bacillati > Bacillota > Bacilli > Caryophanales > Bacillaceae > Bacillus > Bacillus capparidis. Next base: position 118,845 of record NZ_JAFDST010000002.1, on the reverse strand, counting down.
GACGCTAAAGCGGCATCAAAAAAGCTCGAAGCTTTTGACTTGAGTAAGTATCCCAAGCAGAAAGTCGTAGCGACGGGATATACAGCAGGAGTTGAATCGACTGGGAAGAATACCAATCACCCTCAATATGGCATTACATACTCAGGGGTAAAAGTAAAAAGGGATATATTTTCAACGGTAGCTGCTGACCCATCCATTTTTCCGATAGGGACGATTCTTTTCATTCCAGGCTACGGCTACGGAGTAGTTGCAGATACCGGTTCAGCAATCAAGGGACATCGTCTTGACCTTTACTTTGAAACGGTGGATGACGTTTATGACAAATGGGGCAAAAAAACTGTCGATGTAATTGTTGTAAGAAAAGGAAGCGGTAAATTGGATGAAGAGACATTAACACGGCTGAACGAAGATAAAACTTTACAAGTGTTAAGAGACCAAAACAAAATTGAAAAGAAATAAAGATTATCTTATGATTTTACGGGCAGTCATCCCCAAAAAAGGGGATAGCTGCCCGTTTCGCGCTAAGGAATCACTTTAGTTAAAATAAAAATTTAATATAAGTGCCAAGGCGATTCCGGTTAACCCTCCAAAAAAAACTTCGATCGGCTGATGCCCTAATAATTCTTTTAATTTCTTTTGCTTTTCATCTTCTCCAGCATTAGGAAAATCCTTTGCTTCACTGACAAATCTGTTGAAGTCAAAGATTAATTTATTAATTGCGGTTGCTTGTTCACCGGCGTGCCTTCTTACACCTGTCGCGTCAAACATCGTTATGACGGCAAAAATAGTCGCCACAGCAAATAATGGAGAATTAAGCCCCTGCTCGATTGCAACCCCGGTTGTTAAGGCTGTTACAGCAGCTGAATGGGAGCTCGGCATTCCTCCTGTACTGGTGACCAGCTTCCAGTCAATTTTTCTTGTGGCAATAAATTGAATGGGCACCTTTACGAATTGCGCGAATAGTATCGCGACCAGGCTTGCTACTAGAGGGAAATTTGTCAATAATTCCAAATGCTTTCGTACATCCTTTCTCTATATATCATTTAATAATTAACTTGCTGCACCTGAAAAATCATACGAATTGGTCACCTATAATAGGAACTGGTAAAATAAACAGAAAGCAGCAAAAATCCATGCTGATTTATCATTTTTATTATACCATTCTTCCTTATAAACTAAAGGAGTGATTCCAAATGTTTTATGCAATAAATGATACTCAACACGAAGGCCAAGAAACATTGGTTATCGGTTTATTTCAAAAGAGCCAATTGGCAGGTAAGGCAAAGCAGCTGGATGAGCTGCTGGATGGTCAAATTACCGGCCTGTTAAAGGATGGCGATATTACCTCCAAAAGGGGGAGTACCTCCAAACTGTTTACACCGGGGCTCACTGAAACCAAGCGGATTTATTTTGTCGGGCTTGGGAGAGAAGCAGATTATTCTTATCAAGATACGATCGATGCTTTTTCGCTTGTATTCCGGCTGCTGCAAAAGGATAAGAATAGCCAGTCACTGACGATGGCGCTGGACAGCTTTCTTTCCGGGAACGTAAGTGGTGAAGAAGCTGCACATGCTTTGTCTGAAACCTTTCATAGGTCTACATACACGATTCAGAATTATAAACAAAAGTCAAATGAACCGGAAAAACCAATCGAAAACGTATTTGTACATACAGATCTGGATCTCAATGAAATCCAAGCAAGCTTGGAAGTAGGAAGCGTGTACGGGAAAGGTGCCAATTCCGCGAGAACTCTTGTGAACCTTCCAGGAAATTTACTGACTGCAGCCGATTTAGCAGACTATGCAATTAATCTTGCTAATAAATATCATTTCGATTATGAGGTTTTGGATAAAAAAGAACTTGAGGAGCTTGGCATGGGCGGTTTGCTTGCGGTCAATCAAGGGTCAAGCGAGCCTCCTAAAATGATTGTATTGAAGTACCAAGGAAAAGAAACGTGGGATGATGTTATCGGTCTCGTTGGAAAAGAATTACCTTTGACACGGGTGGATACAGCATAAAACCGAGGGACGGCATTGTCGGGATGAAATCTGATATGGGAGGAGCAGCCTCTGTCCTTGGTGCTATGGAAATCATCGGAGAATTAAAGCCAGAACAAAATGTTGTGGCTGTCATTCCTTCGACAGATAATATGATCTCTTCTAGTGCGATGAAGCCTGATGACGTGATTGTTACGTTAAGCGGGAAAACGGTTGAAATATTAAATACCGATGCTGAAGGACGGCTTGTGTTAGCTGATGGAATTACTTATGCAAAGCAGCATGGGGCTTCAGTGCTTATAGATGTAGCTACGTTGACAGGAGGAGTGGTTGTCGCCTTAGGAACGGAGATAACGGGAGCGATGACAAATAGCCAGAAGCTTTTCCAGCAAATTGTGTCTGTATCTGAAGATTGTGGTGAGCCGATCTGGCAATTGCCGATTACGGAGAAGGATAAGAAACGAGTAAAAAACAGTCTGATGGCCGATTTGAATAATTCACCGGGCAGAGAGGGGCATGCCATTATGGCCGGAACCTTTATCGGGGAATTTGCTGAGAAGACTCCTTGGGTGCATCTTGATATTGCAGGTACTGCGACAACAAAAAACGGATCATCCTTAGGTCCTGCAGGGGGAACCGGTGTCATGGCAAGAACGCTCGCTTCTTTTGTAGAAAGGTTTGAGAAGCTTCAATGAACTCGTTTTAACAAGGGGAAACTGGTTGAGACTCTACCTGCCCGATTGGAATATCCTTCTGCGCTTCGCTTTGAAGATAAAAAAACTGCGCTATTTCCGCGCAGTTTTTTTAATCATATAAGAAAAAGGAAAGAGCGAATCTCTTTACCTTGACGCAAGTTCGGTTAATTGTTCATCATCCATTTCAAGGATATATTTTTCCAATTCAGGCTTTTCTTTTGCAACCTTTTCCTCAAGCTTTTCTCGATCGTATTCGGATAAAAAATAGCGTTGAATTCGAATTGCTGTTGCCATATCGTTTTGCCCCCTTACATGGCCAATCATATAATACTGATCACAAAAATTATCCAGTATATTAGTTTATGCTTGTAAAATTGTAGCGGATTTTGTCATATTAATCAACCATACTATAAAAAAATCTAGTAATATATTATTCCGGCCATCGTTTTTTGCCCGGGCAGAGGCAAGCCAAAAAAGCGTTTCAATAGAATGATCTAATGAAACGCTTGTCTTTAGCAATTATACAAAGCTTTTAACAGCATCATCAACCGGGACGTAGTTGTATCCGAGATCTCTGGCTACTGCTTGGTAAGTGATTTCTCCGTTCATTACATTGACGCCTGATTTCAAAGCCGCGTTTTCATTTATGGCATTCTTAACTCCTTTATTTGCAATTTGTAATGCATACGGAATAGTCACATTCGTCAATGCCACGGTTGATGTTCTTGGAACGGCACCTGGCATATTGGCTACAGCGTAATGAAGGATGCCGTGCTTTTCATAGGTTGGCTGATCATGGGTAGTGATGTGATCGACTGTTTCAACAATGCCGCCTTGATCAATGGCCACATCTACAATCACAGAACCTTGTTTCATTTGCTTAACCATTTCTTCCGTTACGAGGGTTGGTGCTTTTGCTCCCGGAATTAAGACGGCACAGATTAACAAATCAGCTTCTGCCACACTGTCGGCAATATTCACAGGGTTGGACATAAGCGTTTTTATTTGATGGCCGAAAATATCATCCAGCTGGCGGAGACGATCCGCATTAAGATCGATCATTGTAACGTCGGCACCGAGTCCAACGGCTGTTTTTGCTGCGTTTGTTCCAACGACACCACCGCCGATAATTGTCACTTTTCCTCTTGCTACCCCAGGGACTCCTCCAAGCAATATTCCGCGGCCGCCTTTTGGCTTTTCTAAAAATTGCGCACCGATTTGTGCTGCCATTCTTCCGGCCACCTCGGACATTGGCGTAAGCAGCGGCAGTGAACGGCCATCGCTGACAGTTTCATAAGCAATCGCAGTAACACCTTTTTCTTTTAACGCCTTCGCTAAGGATGGCTCTGCAGCCAGATGAAGGTAAGTAAATAAAATTAAATTCTCCCGAAAGTATACATACTCCTCTTGCAGAGGTTCTTTTACTTTCAAAATCATTTCAGAAGAATCCCAAACTGATTTTGCTTCTGTAATGATCTCAGCTCCTACAGACATGTAATCCGCATTATCAAATCCGCTTCCAAGGCCCGCGTCCTGCTCAACCAGTACACGATGACCTGATGCAATTAATTGTGAAGCACTTCCAGGTGTAAGCGCAACTCTGTTTTCGTTGTTTTTAATTTCTTTTGGAACGCCTATTATCATGCTATTGATCCTCCTTGTTATTATTTCCAGGTTAATTTTCTGAAACTTTAGTTATTTATAGTTTATCTCTTTTATATCGTAATTTCTTTGTTCGAAATAAAAAAATAAAAAACATGGATTTGTGAAATTTCACAAACCCATGTTTCGGATCTTAATCTCTAGTAAAATCGAAAATTTTTCATTTACATTTTTTAGGTCTAACCCTGTAATCTCTTGTATGCGTTTCAATCGGTAGTTCAGCGTATTGACATGAACATTAAGCTGTTTTGCTGCGGTTTTGACGTTACTGTCTGAATCAATAAAGGTTTCAAGGGTTTCAATTAGGTTTGAATGATGCTCATTATCATATTTCTCCAGCTGAGATAAGGGATAGTTCGGAGACCTGTTATGCTTTCGTTTTTCTGCAAGTACGTCAAGATATTGATAGATACCTAATTCAGAAAAGCTCATCAGGTGTTCTGCATCGGATAAATAGCGCTCCTTTACCTTTAATACAGCCAGTGCTTCCTTATAGGCGATATGAACAGATGAGATATCGCTGTAAATACCGCCAATGCTCATTGCAAAATGTTCTATATTGTACCTTTGCATCATTTGTTTTTCCATGACTCTTAAAAATTGCTTAATTTGATTCAAAGGCTGTTCTTCTTTTGGAGATACCAATAGTATTAGTTCATTATAATCGATCGTCACTAAACAAATGTGTACAAGCTGCGTCGTTTCTAGTAAATAGTTTAGCTGCTTCTCCATTTTTTCCGTAATTGGTTTTGTAAATCTGAACAAAACAACAGAATAGATCGGAGGCATCGTCTTGTTCAATTGATAAAAGCCATCTGCCATATCATCGTGCCGAAGGGTATTGCCGGTCAAGAGTTTCCAAAAAAACTCTTGCTCTCGTTCTTCCTTCTTCATCTTCCCTTTTTGTAAATAAAGCAATTTATTTTGAACGGCATTGGCTGCTTTTTTTAATAGGTCCAATTCATTGGAAGTAAGTGACTTATTAATTTCCTGTGCCCAAATAAATCCAAGCACCTCGTTGTTTTTCCAAATGGATATAGCGACCCGATTGCCCAGACCCACCTCTTTAATGTTTTTTACATGGATCGGTTCTTGGCTCTTAAGCAAGGCAGGAATGGTGCCATCCTTCCAAAGGCTGTGAATGACTTTCTCAGGAACTCTTCTTCCGATAATAGTTGAAATTCTTGCGGGATCTGTGGAGTCGCTATGGGTGCTGTATGCAAGCAATCTGTGATTGACGTCTTCGATTGTGATCGGACATTTGAGAACATCGCTGATCTGCTCAGCAACATCTTCAAGACTGTCTGAGCTGTATTTGAAGGGATCGTAGCTTTTGTCCATGACATTCACCGCTTATTAAAGATATTAAACATCAGGAAGTACCTGCAGAAGCTGATACATCTGATTTTATATATATTATGAAGAAAGTAAGAAGGTAAAACAATAAAAATAATAAATTAGACTAATAAATAGTAAGTTTATGAAAAATAGAAACAAAAAAAGTGGGAATTTCTTCGAAAATTACTTCGGTAAAACATATGCTATATTACCTATTATATGAAAATAATCACAAATATTTTCATAATTAACTAATCTAAAATACTTATTTTTAAGAAATAAAACATATTAGTTTGACTGGCTTTTCGACATGTTTTTATAATAAAGACGTATTGTTAATTATAACCATGCTACATATTAACAAAGGAGGATGAAATATGTCAGGAATCATTCGTGTCACTCCGGAACAATTAGAAGAAAAAGCGCAGAGGTATCAGGAAGAAAGCGGTAAAGTTGAGGAGCAAATCGGAGTTCTTAGAAACTTGATCGGCCAGCTCCAAGATGAATGGGAAGGTGAATCAAGCAGAGCGTTTGCTCAGCAATATGAAGAATTAGAGCCTTCTTTCAAACAAATGGCCCAGCTGCTTGCTGATGTATCCCGCCAGCTTGACAGCACTGCGAAAACACTTAGAGATACTGACCAAGGTATCGCGTCGCAAATTCGCGGCTAGTCATTTAGAATGAATTGAAGAATAAAAGGAGCGCCTAATTCATAACATGACGGCGCTCTTCTTTCGTTTCGGAGTGTGGAAAACTATGTATATTGAGATTACGATAGATTTGAAGAACTACAGCGGTGATCCATTCGATATCAGGCTGTCAAATTATCATTCGATTAAGAATGTCATTGATATTGTATGGCAGACAAAACAAATTTCGATTCCTCCGCGTGAAGGCTGCTGGGTAAGAATTATCAATAAAGAACAAGTGTTTCCGGGGGAAAGAACGATGTCTGAATGCGGTATTACGACAGGGGACCGAGTGGAAATTTTATGAGGGAGTCCGAATGGAATGGAAGATAAAAAAACATATCTCGAAGAACAAATAGATGCAGTTATGAACGAAAATGAAGGCTATACCTTCACCTTTCAACGCGAAAAAATCAAGCTTCTGGATGGTTTGGAAGCAACCATGATAAAGGAAGTAGACCCTGCTTTTGAGAAAAAAATAGAACTAACTGATGATGAGTTGCTTGTCACCATTCATCCCCCTTCTACATATCAAAATTACCGTATTCTTAAAAGGAAAGATCAAAAGAGCAAATGGCGATTTGCTTATCAGCTTGTTAAAAAAGTACAGGAGCATTCAATGGAAAGGCTCCATTTGATTATTGCACCGGAAAATATCGTGTTTGACCATAGTCTTACACCTGCTTTTTTGCATTATGGCGTGACAGAAAGCATTCCTCCCTATGAAACTGACCATGATCGCCTGATGAATGAGATGAAAGCGCTCATAGCACTTTCGGTGGATGAAAAATATCCCTTTCATGACTATTTAAAATACTATGAAACATTAAAACTTTCTGAAACAGCCAAAGAAATCCTATCCAAAAAAAACGAAACGGAACTTCTTGAGTATATTAAAGAAAAGATAGAAGAAATCGAAGCCGAAGAAAAATTGCTTTTGCACATCCCAAAAAAGAAATGGAGTATGCAAAAGTATATTGGAATTGGGCTTATTGTACTGCTTGTTCCTGCCATTATCTACTCCTTTTATTCTTTATTTTTTGCCATTCCGAGACAAGAGGCATATGTCGAAAGTAACAGGCTTTTCTTAAACAATCAGTACAGCGAAGTAATTAACGAACTATCAAAATATGATGAAAGAAGCATGCCGCAGGGCGTCCAATATCAGCTCGCCCGTTCGTATATTGTTACAGTATCTTTAACCGAAGAACAAAGGGGCAATATTGAAAACACCTTAACGCTCCAAGCTGACCCTCAATATTTTATGTACTGGATTAATATCGGCAGGGGGAAGAACAAGGAAGCAATTGATATTGCACGTATGCTGGAGGATAGAGATCTGATTGCATATGGACTTATTAACTATCAAAAGGAAATTATGGCAAGCAGCGAGCTGGATAGTCAAGAGAAGGAGCAGCAAGTGAAACAGATTGAAGGCGAACTGCAAGAGTATCGAAATGAATTGGAAGAGCAGCAAACTGAGGGAGAGCAGTCTGATGGATCCAATGATTCAGCAGCGGAAAATCAGCAGGATTCCGGCAACAACAACTAAATTACCATAAAAATATATAGAATCTATTTGATAAATAGGGAAAACCATCAACGACTAAAAGGGTTTTTTTCAGGAGGGAGACACATGGATCTGCTATGGGTTTTCAACGACCAAGGCTATCAATCTATAAAATTAACTCAGAAGCCTGCGCGAACTTACACCATAGGTCCTGATTTACAGCAGACAATCACAATCCGAAGCTTTCCGTTCGAAAAAGGAATCATTACTTTAGAACCAAATAATAGCAGTGACGGATATTATCTGTTTGAAGGAGAAGAATCTCTGGGGAGTATAACGGAGAACCAGCCTTTTTTGCTGAAAAATAAGAATAAACAAATGACCATCATTCTGACGGAAGACAAGGCTGAAACGTCTCTTTACTATTTAGGGGACAAGAAGGACATTCGTTTTTCGACAGATGATAAAGAAAAAGCCAGCTTTTATAAAGGGACGAGCCCGCTATTTTCTGCAGAAAAAGGGGGATTTTCCCTCCTGCATACGAACGGAAGATGGCACGTTCTTCCTGAGAATCAAGAGGTGTATGTAAACGGAATAAAGTGTACCGCACCTGCTCCAATTGAAAGCGGAGATGAGCTGTTCTGGGAATTTACAGTATTTAAATTAATTGAAAATGATTTGCTGGAAGTTGTCAGTTATGAACCTTATGAAACCACTTTGGAAAGATCGATGAAACCAAGCTCAGAGATGAAGAAGAAATACCCGCTTTTTCGAAGAACTCCACGTATGATATATGAACTTCCAAAGGAAAAAGTGACATTTACGTTTCCGTATCAAGAAAATGATTATGAAGGCAGAAGCTTTTGGATTATCATCATGCCTCCATTAGTCATGCTGATTGTCATTGGGATCGTTGCCCTTCTCCAGCCAAGAGGAATCTTTATAATTGTCTCGATCATGATGTTCATTACGACCTTAATTACGTCTTCAGCACAATATTTTAGAGAAAGAACGCAGAAAAAACAGCGGGAAGAAAAGCGGAAAAGAGTTTACAAGCTGTATTTGGAAAATAAGCGGAAAGAATTGCAGGAGCTGTCAGACAAACAAAAAAGTGTCCTTTCCTTCCATTTCCCCCGTTTTGAACGTATGAAATTTTTAACCAAGGAAATAGACAGCCGTATTTGGGAAAAATCATTGGAAAGTGCCGATTTTCTGCAAATTCGTCTCGGCACAGGAGATGTCGAAGCCAGCTATCAGATTTCTATGAATGGCGGAGATCTTGCTCATCGTGATACGGATGAGCTGTTAGAAAAAACACAAAAAATGGAAAAAGTCTATAAAAAAGTGAAAAACGTTCCCGTTACTGTCAATTTAGCAGAAGGGCCTATGGGAGTTGTAGGGAAAGAGTCAATTGTAAAAAATGAGCTTCACCAGCTGATCGGGCAACTTGCATTTTTTCACAGCTATCACGATCTCCGCTTGATCTTTATTTTTGATGAGAATGAATATAAAGATTGGGAGTGGATGAAGTGGCTGCCTCATTTTCAGCTGCCAAATTCCTATGCCAAGGGCTTTATTTATAATGAACAGACGAGAGACCAAATCCTGTCTTCCGTCTATGAAACGTTGAGAGAGCGTGATTTAGAGGATGATAAAGAGAAATTGCTATTTAAGCCGCATTTTGTATTTATCATTACAAATTATCAGCTGATTTCTGAGCACGTCATATTGGAATACCTTGAGGGGGAACCGAAAAATCTTGGCCTCTCCATGATTATGGCAGCTGATACGAAAGAAAGCCTGCCTGAGCATATTTATACACTCGTTCGTTATATTAATGATCGCGAAGGAGATATTTTAATCGAACAGAAAAAAGCGGTACAAATTCCGTTTGCTCTTGATCAACATAGCAAGAAAGGTAATGAAACATTTTCAAGAACGCTCAGAACGCTCAATCATTTAGTTGGAATGACAAATTCGATTCCAAACATGGTTTCTTTTTTAGAGCTCTTCCATACGAGAGACGTAAACGAAATTGGCATTAAGGAAAAATGGGCAAGCAGTGAATCGGCGAAGTCGCTTTCTGTTCCAATTGGATATAAAGGAAAAGATGATCTTGTATATTTAAACCTTCACGAAAAGGCACATGGCCCGCACGGATTGCTGGCGGGAACGACTGGTTCCGGAAAGAGTGAATTTTTGCAAACGTATCTTCTTTCTTTAGCTGTACATTTTCACCCCCATGAAGTTGCGTTTCTGCTAATTGACTATAAAGGCGGCGGAATGGCTCAGCCTTTTAAAAATATTCCGCATTTGCTTGGGACCATTACGAATATTGAAGGAAGCAAAAATTTCAGTATACGGGCGCTTGCCAGCATAAAAAGTGAATTGAAAAAAAGGCAGAGGCTCTTTGATCAATTCAAGGTGAACCATATTAACGACTATACGAAGCTTTACAAGGAAAAAATTGCGCAAGAAGCCATGCCGCACCTCTTTTTAATATCAGATGAATTTGCAGAATTAAAAAACGAGGAGCCGGAATTTATCCGTGAATTGGTCAGTGCGGCAAGGATTGGACGCAGTCTCGGTGTCCATTTGATTCTTGCCACGCAGAAGCCGGGAGGAATTATCGATAATCAAATTTGGAGCAATTCCAGATTTAAGATAGCCCTTAAGGTTCAAGACGCGCAGGATAGTAAAGAAATATTAAAAAACAGCGATGCAGCTTCTATTACAGTAACCGGCCGCGGATATTTGCAGGTCGGAAATAATGAGGTATATGAGCTCTTTCAATCGGCTTGGAGCGGCGCGCCCTATATGGAAGATAGAACAGGAACTGAAGATGAGATCGCGATTGTGACGGATACAGGATTAATTCCTTTATCTGGTGTCACTGCTGAATCTCAATCCCAAAAAAATTCACAGATCGAAATAGAAGCAGTGACAGAAGAGATCGAACGGGTTCAGTCAGAATTAGGTATTAAGAGGCTTCCGAGCCCATGGCTGCCTCCGTTGGAAGAAAGAATTTCTAAGATGCTCTACAAATCTAATAAAAAAGAAGTATTCCACATTGCATATGTAGATGAACCGGATCTGCAAAAGCAAGCGCCTTATCCATATCAGATAATGGAGGATGGGAATATCGGCATTTTCGGATCTTCCGGTTACGGAAAATCGATAACTGTAACGACGCTTTTAATGAGCTTTGCTGAAGAGTACTCTCCAGAAGAGCTGCATTACTATATTTTTGATTTTGGCAACGGATCCCTTTTGCCTCTTGCTCAGCTTCCGCATACCGCAGACTATTTCCTTTTGGACCAAAAGAGGAAAATGGAGAAGTTTATGCGGTTTGTTAAAGACGAAATAGAGCACAGAAAAAAATTGTTTCGCCAAAAGGAAATGAGCCATATTAAATTGTACAATGCTCTTGCTGAAGACGAGCTTCCGATTATTTTTCTAGTGTTGGATAACTTCGATGTTGTCAAAGAAGAAATGTATGATTACGAGCAGGAATTTATTAAATTTTCAAGGGACGGACAATCGTTAGGTATCTATTTGATCGTAAGCGCAACAAGGGTAAATGCCGTTCGCCAATCATTAATGAACAATTTGAAAACGAAAATTGTTCATTACTTAATGGATCAAACAGAAGCTTACGGAGTCATCGGAAAACCGAAATTCAGCCTAGAACCGATTCCGGGAAGGGTAATTATTAAAAAGGACGCATCCTATTTTGCCCAAGTCTTCCTGCCTGTTGAAGCGGATGATGACATCGAGTTATTCGATGAACTAAAGGCTCAGGTTCAGCAAATAAGAATGACATATGAAGACAGAGAAAAGCCAAAAGCTATTCCAATGCTCCCTTCCGAGTTATCAATGTATGACTTTGAAGAGAATTATGTCCCTAGTCGAAAAGAATACGGCTTTATTCCTTTGGGGCTGGATGAAGAGTCGGTTCAGCCAGTATATATGGCTCTTGCAAAAACCAAGCATTGTATTGTAATGGGACAGACCCAAAAAGGAAAAACGAATGTCATAAAGCTGATGCTAAGATATCTTCTGGACGGGGATACTCAGCAAATTGGCGTATTTGACAGCATTGACCGGGGATTGACTGAGTTTACACAGGAAGAAAAAATAAATAATATCGACACGAAAGAAGAAATGAAAGAATGGCTTACTCAAAATGAAGAAGTATTCAAAACGCGTGAAGCAATGTATTTGGAGGCAGTTCAGCAGAGAGAAGTGCAAAATCTTTCATTCGCTTCCATCGTTTTGGTCATCGACGGGTTTGGAAGGTTTCAACAGTCAATTGATGCTTCCATACAGGATAAAATTACATCTTTTATAAGATCATATGCCCATCTTGGCTTTCATCTGATTGTCTCAGGAAATGCAAGCGAATTTTCAAAGGGCTACGATTCTTTGACCACAGAAGTGAAGCAGGTAAGACAAGCAGTGCTGCTCATGAAGAAATCAGATCAAAACATGATCCCACTGCCATATGATCGCCAGGAAACCGAGATTCAGCCCGGATATGGCTATTTAATCGAAAATGGGAAAGAGAGAAAGATACAAATTCCTTTATGTTCAAAAGAGAGGAAGAAAGCCATATGACGGAACAAAGAAAAAGCATGATAAAAATCATTTGTACAATGGTCATTATCTTGCTTGTCCCTTCCCTGTTTTTCCAGTTTATTGGGGAAGATCCAATGAAGCAAACCAACCAGGCCACCCGCAGCATTGCCATAGTTAATGAGGATGCGGGCGTAGATGAGGAAAAGGAAACGATTCGATTTGGAGGGGAGGTTGCTCAAGTTCTTTCAGGCCGGCCGGACTACGATTGGGCAATGCTGGGTCGCAGTGCGGCCGAAAACGGACTCGCAAACAGAAATTACGATGCTGTCATATATATTCCGTCTGATTTCTCAAAGAATATCTTAAGCTATAATAAAGAACATCCACAAAAGGCAACAGTCGGATTCGCTATCCAAGAAAGGCTGGATGCAGTCAATAAAGAAAGAGTACAAAGAGAGCTGGAAGATGCCCAAAAGTCAATGAATCAGCAGATGTCCACTCTTTATTGGAGCTATGTATCACAAGAGATTGAAAATGTCAGAAATGAGTTTGATAAAATTGTCTCAAAAGAAGCCGAATTTCTGAATGCGATGACAGGCTTTTACAAACCGAGCTCTACTAATCTAGCCGGAGAAGTCGAACAGCAGCAGCAAATGATCAATACTTTGAAAGATACTATGGAAAGTGCGGATGCTTCAAAAGAAGAAAGGAAAAACAATACAGATCAAGCGAAGGAAGAGCTTTCTGAATTTGTTAAAAACGTGGACCAATACAAAGAATATCAGCAAAATCTGCGAGAGGTATTGCTAAGTTCACAGTCAGAGAACGAAGCGCAAATTAAGACAAGCCTGCAAGAGATTTCAGAGAAGCAGCAGCAAATGTCAAACCAATTTACGACTCAAATGAATTCACTCACCTCGAACGTGAGGGGGCTGCAGACACAATTAGGGCATACAACAGATGTGATGTCTAACTTCCGAAATGTTCGAGAAGCACAAATTCCCCGGCAGCAAAGCGGGATTAGAGATATTCAAAGCCAGCTCATTAACGATTATCAACACGCGTCAAATCAGTACATGCTCACAATGATTCAAAATACAATTCTGCCAATAAGGCAGGAGCTTCAATACCCGACAGAAGAACCAAAAAACAAATACCCGGAAGAGCCTGAGGAAAGTAATGGTGATGGAGCAGAGCTGGATCCCGCGAGTATTGAAGGAACAGAAGCTTCCGCAACAGGAGATTCTGGAAGCGGAAATGAAGAAACTGGACCACAAGATTCAGAAACCGGAAATAAAGATGAAAATAATCCTTCACCAGATCCCCCTGGATGGGAAGTGCCGGATGTAAGTGATCAGTTGGATCAATTGAGTCATGTTTCGCAAAGCATTCAGTCTATGGTTACAGAGCTTGAAGCGAAGAAAAATGGGCAAAACGATCAAGAAATAACTGATCTCCAAACCAAGCTTGTAGCTTTTAAAGGAAGCATCGATCAAGCTGTTACTGAGATAAACCAAAAGCTCGGCGATGACAGCGGCAATAACGAAGAGCTTAAAAAATATATCAACGACCTTTTAAAAACGATCGAAGTGATTGAAACGGACAAAAAGAATGCCCTTGAGAATGTTAACAAATTGCTTGCTGATAAAGGCGTATTGGAAGAAAACATAAATGAACAAAAAGAGACGATTACAAATTTGACAGAACAAATTGATGAGAAGAATAACGAAATCGTTCGTCTCAAAAAAGAAGTAAACGAGCAAATTGACATCAGAAACGATGATTATAAAGAAATTTATCAATTCATTAACAACAAAGAACGAGACATTTTGAATTCACCTTCACTTAGCGACAGCCGCAAGGAAGAGCTGAAAAAATATTTTGATATGCCATTGCACAGCAGAAATATTAACGATCTAATGTTGTACTCAGGCTATCTTTCCCAATATCATGATATATTGTTTGTCCCTAGATCGACGGAATCACAGAATAATAAAGTAATTGATGACCAGTCGGAAAAGGTGAAATCTGTTCTGTTTATCAATCAAGAAGAAGAGACAAGCTGGCAGGATTTAAAAAACAATATGCTTACTTCAAATGAAGAGATCGACAGCTTTATTAATGGAATGACCTCATTTGTTGATGGATATGAGAATTTCATTGGTGAAGAACAAACACAGATTTTGAACAGTCTTTCTGCGATTTCAGAGAGTGCCGGCCGTGTAGCCGAACAGCTGAGTAACCCCGCTCAAGCGACGGGTGCGGCAGAAACCGTGGTTCAAGGGGAAGGCTTAGGCGGAACAATCGTTGTACAGATGCAAGATTCGATTGGAGAAGAAGTGCTTGAATTATCAGATACGATCAGTTCATTATCTAAACGTCAAGAAGAAGTCATTGATTATACGAATAATCTTCAGCAAAGCGTCAATGATGTCCAGGAAAAATCGGATACATTGAATCGCAACTGGGCGCAAAACGTTTATTCAACAAAGCTTATCCGGCAAGATGTCTATGGGATTCTAGGCAATACGTTGGTTGATGGGCAAAATAACGGATATGTCTATGATTATTTGGCAAATCCATTGCAAATTAGCGGGGAGGTTCCTTCAGAGACCACCCAGAAAGTTCCTCCAGTCGTGATATTGATTATTTTGCTTATCAGCAGCCTGCTTATCGGATATTTCAGCCAGTATTATCGAAATGCCCCGCTGCTGGTGAGAGGAGCATTGTTTGGGTTATTAAATATCATTGTCGGCCTAATGATCAGCCTGTTTAGCTTAAATATCTACACACTTTCGGATGATCAAGCGATTCAATGGTCTGTTTTTACCATTTTGCTATTGGTTACATGCTCTGCACTTGTAAAAACGGCATTTACTTTAACTCCAATTGTCGGGTGGCTGGCAGCGGCAGGATTAATCCTGTTCTTTACGGCGCCGTTAATTGATCTTGTTATGCCAAACTTTGATTTTCATGATCCGGTTTCTGCTGTTTATATTTCAATACAATACGATACAGGCAATTTATTTGCATTGGGGACTACGCTATTGGCAGTTATCACAATGGTATTGCTTTTAATACCTTTCATTTCAGCCTATGTAGCGTCTAAAACCGAGGAGAGCGAAACCGGATATGAAGCGTAATTTTTCAAAAAGGGGAACAATGCTTTTTTTGCTCCCTTTTCTTTTCTCATTTCCCGTATATGCAAACGCGGATAGCAATGGCGTAAATGTCAAGCCGAATCAGTATCAAGAAAAGGAAATAAAACGTAACACGGATTATTTACATGAAGATTCCTTGTATCAGCAAAAAAATCAGCTCTCAGAAGATCAGCTGATGTTAAAATTTGAAGGGCAAAAACCAAATAAAAACACGCTGTTGGCCGATCACCTGTTTAAAGAGACCAAAGAGGAGACAAATACGATAACAGCTAAATCAAAGCAGCTCGATGTCTCGTTTCAGCGAAAATTGAAAGCGAGTGAAGAAGAAATCGATTCGAAAGGCGAAAGCAACCAATCATTTCTAATCACGGGCCTGTTTGTCGGTGTAATCCTATTAGGGATCGGCGCACTATTCTTTCTCATTCCTAAAACGACACAATAGCAGCATGAAATGGAGGAGATAAAATGAAGCTTGCCATCGTAACAGGCTCAACAAAAGGTCTTGGCAGAGCGATTACTGAACGTTTGCTTAATCAAGGCGTACACGTGAATGCCATTTCTCGAAGCAAAGAAACGAATCAACACGAAAGGCTAACAAGCTACCAGGGAGATCTTTCGGATTCGGAAGAAATGATTCGGCTCATGCAAGAAATAACAGAAAAATTACCATTGAGTCATTACACTTCTGTCACACTAATTAATAATGCCGGAACGGTTACACCGATAAAAAGGGTTGGCGAAGCTGAAGCAGGAGAAGTGATAAATCATTATTCATTGAATCTTATTGCCCCTGTCGTACTTAGTCAGGCATTTGTAAAATGGACTGCAAATTTTAAAGGCAAGAAAACAATTGTTAATATTTCCTCGGGGGCCGCACACAAACCAAGCAAGGGCTGGAGCGCTTACTGCAGCTCCAAGGCAGGTTTGGATATGTTTACAAAGGTGTTCGGTGTTGAACAAGAGGATCATGAAAACCCAGTAAAAGTAATCTCCTTCTCTCCAGGAATTATGAATACCGAGATGCAGGGACAGATTCGTTCTTCGAAGGCAGAGGATTTTCAGCAGGTGCAGCGATTTCAAGAATTTCACGAAAAAGGACAGCTTCGATCTCCTGATTTTGTTGCGGGAAAGCTTATGTCACTGCTTGAAACTGAGATGGAAAACGGACGCATATATGATATAAAAGAATTTCTCTAAACCCGCGGCATGAATGCGCGGGTTTTTAATTTTATAAATTAAAGAAACTGTCTATAACGTAGAAAGCAAGTGATCATATACTGCTTTAACTGTGTTTTTCACTGGCTGGAAAAGGGTACAGAATTACAATTCCGCGAAAAATGAGAATAAATGTAACAAATAAATTGAGAAAAGCTTAAAAATATGTTAGGATTCTACAAATGCTTTCAAGGAGGGATTTCTATGAGATCCGTTCTATTAGTGGACGTATTCACCCATCCAATTGCCCAAAAATACCTCAAGCGTTCAGGCATTGCCCATGCGATTGCTTGTGCCTATCATGCCTGCCACATGGCAGTTAAAGCTGGAGTCAATCCCGATCTTGCTGCAAAAGCGGCGCTCCTGCATGATATCGGGCATTATGAATGGTTTACAGACGGAGAATGGGATTATGAATTGTACAAAAGAAATGATATACATGCGATAAAAGGCGCTGAACGTGCGCATAAGCTGTTAATTCGCCTTGGCGAAGAACCCAAGGCTGCGAAGGAAATTGCTTTAGCCATACTTCTTCATACGGATTCTTATTTGCCGGAAGGAGATTTGGAAAAAAACAAACTTCAGCAAATTGTCAAAATGGCTGACGAAATGGATGAAGAGCCGGGAGGAAGACACCATTATCGCGTCATTGACCAAACAACAGCTTTACATCGTATTAAAAAGCTTGACCAAATGATCGACCAAGCAGGGTATCCTATAAAAAAACTTGTATAAGGTTACGTGAGTCTGCCTGCGGTTGTCGATCCTCTTTTTTCACCTGCTTCCCCTCAAACTCTTTCTGCATGAAATGTGCTGCTTACAACCTATCCAAATTCGCAAAAATGATCAAAATATACGATTATAAAACGAGAAACATTGAAAGAATGTAAAAGAGCAGACAACTGCTCTTTTTGTTATTCTTGAAAAAACGTCAATTTCTCATTCGATTATGAAGAATTTCTTATGCTAGAATGTAGAGAAGCAGTATAGAGAGGAAGGGAATCATCATGAAAAAAATATTAGCATTTACTCTCGTTCTTCTACTGGCAAATCCGAGCCTCATTTTTGCCCATTCAACACTGGAGAACTCGACGCCTGAAAATGGAGCAGTTATAGAAGAACCCTTAAAAGAGATCACATTGCACTTTAACACACCAATTGAAAACTTAAGCACGATGACTTTAAGTCGCGAAAGCGAAGAAATAGATCTTGAAAACCAAAAAGTAGAAGGCTCTACAATCACTGGTACTCTTAAAGAGCCTTTGCAAAGCGGAGAATATACAGTTTCATGGAAGATTGTCGGTGAAGACGGGCACACAGTTGAGGATAGCATCGGCTTTTCAGTAAATGTTTCAGAAAAAAATCAAGACGCAGAGGACCAAGATGATCAAACAAATGCTCTAACAGATAGCAATGATACTGGTGGCCAAGGCCAAAATGCTTATATGTGGATTGGCATTATTGCTCTTTTGTTTGCAGCAGGTATCTATCTGTTAACAAGGAAGAAAAAATAATGCCGGATTTGTTCGTCTCCCTAGTGGATTTTTTTGTTTACTTGCTTCTTTCTTTTTTGGTCGGCCATATTTTTCTGACATTTATTCCTGAGGCGAAAAAACCATTTGTCCAAGTGCCAGAAAAATTACTGCTAGCCAGTCCGCTGCTCATCGCGATCTTAACCATCGGGCCGATTTTAAAGCTTAGCCTATCTTATTCGAAGGACTTTGGCTTTTATCAAGCCTTCTTTACCGTATTAACTGATTTACGATCGGGTCAGGCGTGGATGATGACTGTCATCATATGCTTATGTGTATGGTTGTTCAGAATGATAAAGGCGCCAAATTTACTTCAGCTGCTTTTTTTATTTGCGCTTATCTTTGTTTTCGGTTACGGAGGCCATTCCGCGTCTATTTCTCCTGTATGGGGGATCGTCAATCATGTGTTGCATTTCACAGGTGCTGTATTATGGGTTGGAATTTTACTGAACGTCGGTTGGTTTGGGGAAAAGGAGCAAAACTGGTCAGCATTTTTAAATTGGTTCACCCCTTTAGCAGCAGGATGTCTTGTCCTGATGATCACAAGCGGTCTTTTTTTAATGAGTTTCGTTATGAATATATTTGATTATGCCAATGCATTTCCGCTTTCTTACGGTCAATATTTGTTTATCAAACATATTGGGGTACTTGCTGTCATTGCTTTTGCCATTGTGAATGGCGGATTGGCTTCCTATGCAAAGTCCAACCGATTTCGGGTACTGCATTGGATAAGAGCGGAAACGGTCATACTCGGGGTTGTCTTTTTCTTTACAAGCCTCCTGGGGACTCAATCACCGCCTCATAATATTGGTGAAACACTGTCGACAAACGGAGAGTCCTTTCTTTTTAGGAGCTTTAAAGGGACTGCAAACATCCCTGTCCATGCTGATTTTTCTGTAAGCATTGCCGGAGTCGTCTTTGCATTCATGTCCATTTCATTTCTCGCTCTTTTTTATATTAGTTTGTTTAGAAATGGCAGTGTAAAAGTCGGCCTGTTATTTTGCTTTCTTGTCATGATTTCGTTTTATTTGGCGGCGATGAACAGTTTCTCTTTTTCTTAATGGGAAAAACGTTTGACATATTTGGATTTGAATAGTAGTTTGAAAGTAATCATAACAAGGTATTCAGGAGGAGTAGCGGCTTGCTTAAATCAAAAGTACATTTTTGGACACTGCAAATATTGCTTGTTTTGCTCATTATTTTTGTTTCAACGAAGGTATCTTTTTTATTTGAACCGTTTATCTTATTCGTTACCACCTTGTTTTTCCCGATTTTGATAGCGGGGATTTTGTTCTTTATTTTCAATCCAGTTGTTAACTTGCTGCAAAAAAAATTGCCGAGAACGATATCGATTCTTTTGATTTATTTGGTATTTATCGTATTGGTAAGCATCCTCCTTGCTACAGTGGGTCCTATCGTGACTTCTCAGATAACTGATCTATTCAATAATATTCCTCGATATGCTGAGGAAATTCCACAATTAATAAATAATCTTTACGAATCGCAATGGTATAAATGGATGCTGAACCAAGATTATGTTTCTATTTCTCAGCTGCAAAATACACTTAGCTCGTATGCGACAAATCTTCCTCAGAATTTTTCTAAAGGAGTAAGTGCGATCGTTGGAGTGATGGCAAATATAACACTGGCTATAGTAACTGTTCCGTTTATTCTATTTTATATGTTGAAGGATGGATCGCATTTTCCGAATTTGGCGGTGAAAATTCTCCCAGTTAATTACCGAAAAGAAGGGTTGAAAATTTTTCACGATTTGTATTCAACCTTAGCGGCTTATATTCAAGGACAGCTGATTGTCAGCCTTTTTGTCGGAACCGGATGTTTTATCGGGTATTCGATTATTGGTCTGGATTATGCATTAATATTAGGAATTGTCGTGGCTGTTACCAATATTATTCCTTATCTTGGACCGTTTATTGGAGCTGCACCGGCTGTGATTATCGCTCTGATTGAATCACCGACTCAGGCACTCTTAGCAATCGTAGTCGTTGCTGTTGTCCAACAAATTGACGGAAATCTGATTTCTCCACTGGTTATCGGAAAACGAATCAATACTCATCCATTAACGATTATTCTGCTCTTAATTGGCGCAAGCAGCTTCGGCGGTGTACTCGGAATGATATTGGCTGTCCCGGTTTATGCCGTATTAAAAGCATTCACCCTAAATGTAGTTCGGCTTATTCGTTTACGGCAGCTTTCCGTATTGGATAAAGAGAAACAGGCTTGATACCGATAAACAGGCACAATCAGCCTACCCCTTTCATACTATGGGAAAAAAAGTAGGGGGAATAGATGGTGCCTGCTATTGTCGGACCTATACGGATTGAGAATTTGCTAGATAACGGAATCACAAGCTTTGGAGATGTATTTGCCATCTCACCGAAAAGTGCTTTCCAGTCATCGGGAGGATCCGGTGCATTTAATACGGGAGATTACAATTGGTTTATGAATCAAAAAAGCAGTACGAAACTTGATGATTCTGATGTTTTTGATCAATTCGATGCATTTAATGGATAGCATTCCTAATTTGGAATGCTTTTTTTGTATGAAATCAGTCCTATTTGTTGTATAATAAAACCAAATCATCAGGAGAGTAAAAAAATGAAAATTAGAAAAGCGAATCTTACAGCAAATCATATTCCGATCAACCAGGTTTACCTTCACGAGAACAGGAAAGAAAATCATACGCTGATTGCTGTCCCTGACTTGGAATGGAGTATTCTCGTTTCTTATGAGGATGAAAAAGAAGAACTGTTTTTAACAATTGACCAATCACTTCAAAATAGAACGACAAGAGAAGCGGCTCAAGAGCTTGCAATTAAAATGGTTCAATGGGTTACTGAGATGTAATGACATATTTTCTTATATTGAAGCATAAAAAAATATTACTATTAATTGAAAGCGTTTACAAAAAGATTGAAGCATTTTGTTTATGGCCATACTGAAACAAGGGAGGGCTAATAATGACTAATTATGATTTTTCATTTATCAGAGGTATGTGCTGGGCAACGGTTTTCAGCATACCGTTATGGATTTCGTTTTTTGGATGGTTAAAATTGGTTGGAATGGTTTGGGCGGTAATGTAGTATTTCTTATAAATTCGAAATATGGACAGTTGGAATCATATTGGGCGAATGATAGTTTGAATCCTTGCTATTTGAAGTTTTGCTTTATTTTGCTTTATACTGGATTCAAACACTTAAATGCAGGAGGATTCGCATGGATGATTCTTCAATGGACCAATATATCCAACAGGGCATATACGGTACTCTTGAAACAAAAAAGGACGAACGCCGGCTTTTTTTAGGCTCGATTCGCGAACGGGTAATTATTGCGTTAACAATTGGGCAAGTAAGGAGGAAGGCGGTTTATAAAGAAGTTGAACAAGCATTGAATTCTAATAAAGAAGCAAAATTGCTGTTGAACGGACAAATGAACTATGGCGATTTTTCTAAATATATTCAATTAGCAAACAAGTCGGGGAACGATTTTACGATTGTATCCGATTCATTTCATCCGCTCCTGGGATTAGTTTTGGCGGCGCCCACAGCTGTCGATAAAGATAAGATATATATAGAAGACGAGATATTTCGTAAATCTCAACTTTCAAATAAGAAATAATGAGCCGGGTGTTGCTATGCAATAGTCGGCAAATTTAATTCTTTCAAAGCTGCTGTGACTTGGCTATACTAATAAATATAAAAATCAGGGGGAGAGAAGAGTGAAAAAAGCGTTAATCTGCATTGATTATACTAACGATTTTGTTGCTGCTGACGGCAAGCTGACCTGTGGTGAACCAGGACAGCAAATAGAAGAGGCAGTTGTTCAAATAACAGATCGTTTTATTCTACAGGATGAATATGTCGTTTTCGCCGTCGATTCACATCTAGAGGATGACCCGTTTCACCCTGAGACAAAATTATTTCCCCCGCATAATATAAAAAATACAGAAGGAAAAGAACTTTATGGAGATTTGAAGAAGCTCCATCTTTTACACAAAAGCAAGAAGAATGTTTATTACATGGAAAAAACAAGATATTCCGCTTTTGCAGGAACAGATTTGGAGATTAAGCTGCGAGAGAGAGACATCAGCCAAATTCATTTGATTGGTGTATGTACTGATATTTGTGTATTGCATACGGCTGTTGATGCTTACAATAAAGGGTTTGACATTGTCATCCATAAACACGCGGTAGCAAGCTTTAATCAAACTGGACATGAGTGGGCACTCTCACATTTTCAAAACAGTATCGGAGCGGAAGTTGTCGAATAGAAAAGGGGAATAGAGTTGGAACACCGTTATAAAGATGACAGTTTATCCTTACACACAGATTTATACCAAATCAATATGGTTGAGACATACTGGAGAGACGGAATACATGAGAAAAAAGCAATTTTCGAGCTTTTTTTTCGAAAGCTTCCTTTTGAAAACGGATATGCTGTCTTTGCGGGGCTTGAAAAAGCGATCGAGTATTTAACAAAGTTTAAATTTACGAACAGTGATCTTGCCTATTTAGAAGAAGAGGTTGGTTACAAGCCTGACTTTATCAACTATTTAAAAGGACTGACCTTCAGCGGCTCCCTGTACAGCATGAAAGAGGGAGAGCTAGTATTCGGCAATGAACCGCTGATGAGGATTGAAGCACCATTGGCGGAAGCTCAGTTGATTGAGACTGCTTTGTTAAACATTGTGAACTACCAAACATTAATCGCTACAAAAGCCTCCAGAATCAAACAAGTGATTCCAGAAGAGGATGCCTTGGAATTTGGTACTAGACGGGCTCACGAAATGGATGCGGCGATGTGGGGAGCAAGAGCGGCTATTATTGGAGGCTTCCAATCGACAAGCAATGTACGTGCCGGAAAGCACTTTAACATCCCGGTTTCAGGGACTCATGCCCACGCTCTGGTCCAAGCTTATCGTGATGAATATAAAGCGTTTAAAAAATATGCGGAAACCCACAGAGATTGTGTGTTTCTTGTCGATACATATGATACGATTCGATCAGGCATTCCGAATGCGATTAAAGTTGCAAAAGAATTTGGAGATCGTATCAACTTTATCGGAGTTCGTCTGGACAGCGGAGACCTTGCGTATTTATCGAAAAAAGCGAGAAAAATGCTCGATGAAGCAGGCTTCAAAGAGGCAAAGGTCATCGCGTCCAGTGACTTGGATGAGTACACGATCTTAAATTTAAAGTCGCAAGGTGCAAAAATAGATGTATGGGGAATCGGAACAAAGCTGATCACAGCGTATGACCAACCGGCGCTGGGGGCAGTTTATAAGCTTGTTTCGATCGAAGAAGACGGAGAAATGGTCGATACGATAAAAATTTCTTCAAATCCTGAAAAAGTCACCACTCCCGGGAGAAAAAGAGTGTATCGCATCATCAATCGCTTGAACAACCATTCTGAGGGAGATTATATCGCACTTGAAAACGAACCAGTAAATGATCAAGAGAAGATTAAAATGTTTCACCCGGTCCATACGTTTATCAGTAAATTCGTTACAGACTTTGACGCGAAGGAGCTGCATGAAACGATAATTGAAGAGGGAGAGCTAATGTATGAAAAGCCCTCTATAAGTGAAATACAAAGCTATGCAAAGGAAAATCTTAACCTCCTCTGGGAAGAATATAAAAGGATCAGCAAACCCGAGGAATATCCGGTTGATTTAAGCGAAGCCTGCTGGACAAATAAAATGAATTTAATTCAAGAGGTAAAAGAGAAAGCGAAAAGCTTAAAAGAGGATTAGAGTGATACCATAAGAGGAAACCTTGGTAATCGAGCAATCAGAGGGGATGAGGATATCCCCTCTGTTTTTTATTTTTTGCAGTGTATAAAAGATAAAATGATTAACTCATTATAGGGACATTAAGAGAGAAGTAATTATTGCAAAGATTGCTGGATTCGGTTATTCCATTTAGTATTAAGATCTTCAATAAGTTCTACCGCTAAGCTCATGAGGATATTTTTCCAACACAGAATGAGGAAGCCCTACTTTATCAAGTAGTGCGGTTATTCACTCGGGATATTCGTGCTCTTCCCACTTCCGCGTTCACCGATTAATCCAACACATTCTCCTTCATTTATTAAAAGCTCAGCCCGTTCAAAACGTCTGCTTTTTCACGATTAAAGTATCATCCAGCTTTAAGGTAATCATGGAGGAAGAAACACAAGTAATCTAGTAAATAAACTAATTTATGAAAATATTGTCCTTGATAAATAAGAATCATTACGATATGATATAAATCGGAATGATTACGAAAAAAGAGGTAAATACTATGAAAATAATTAAAAATAATAATCGGCACGGCTGCGTCAGTTTTAAAAGTTCCCATAAATACATAAAAAATCACTTTCTTAAAATTAGTATCTTATTGGTATGTGTTAGCTTTTTAAGTGCTTGTACGCAGTACTCGCATAGTGCTGATGAAGAAAAAGCAGAAGACAAGCACATCGATTTTCTCTATAATTTCTCCACTAATTCACTAGATCCTCATGTTGATTCAAGTTATGTTCCGTTAAGAGCAGGGATAACTGAAACTCTAGTTCGACTAGATGAAGAAAATTTAACTATTGAACCATGGCTGGCAGAAAGCTGGGAAGGTGAGGATGGGCAACATTGGACAATTAAACTTCGTGAAGATGTCACGTTTCAAAATGGTAATAAAATGGATGCTGAAAACGTGAAAGCCTCTCTTGAACGAGCGCTGAAAGAAAGCGTTGCTATTCAAAATGCACTCAAAATCGATAAGATTGAAGCTGATGGCTATACATTAAAAATTACGACGACAGAACCTTTTCCGGAGTTTGTTTCTGAGCTTGTTAACCCAAACGTTTCGATCATTGACGTAACAGAAGAGGATATTGTCAACAAACCGGTCGGTACAGGACCTTTTATATTGAAGTCATTTACACCTGGAAGCAAGCTTGAGCTCGAGCGCTATGCTGATTATTGGGATGGGGCTTCAAATCTTAATTCAGTCACATTCGCTTTTAATGAGGATGCAAATGCTCGTTCGCTTGCACTGAAGTCTGGGCAAGTAGATATTGTTTATCGTCCAGAGGTAGAAAGCTTGGAATCGTTACGAGCACAAGATGGAATTGAAGTTGAATCGACTGCAACATTCCGTGTACATCAAATGACGATGAATATGGAACGCAAAAGTTTGCAGGATGTTAATGTGCGTCGCGCTGTTGATGCGTTGATTAACCGCAAGAAAATTGTTGATACGATTCTTTTAGGATATGCAGAACCTGCTGTTGGGCCATTTTTACAATCACTGCCGTTTTCCCCATCTTATAAACAGAGCGAAACGGGAACGGACATAGCTGTTAAGTACTTGGAGGAAGCTGGTTATTCACTTGAAAAAGGGAAAATGCAAAAAGACGGAGAGCCGCTTAAATTTACCCTATTAACCTACAGTGCAAGAGCAGACTTGCCATTAATTGCTCAAGTTTTTCAATCGGACGCAAAACGAATCGGTATTGATGTTGAAATTCGCCAAATTGATATTCCTGAGGAATATATGGCGTCAAACCGCGATTGGGATTTGGCTACGTATAGTAATTTAACAGCCCCGCGCGGAGATGCTGGATATTATTTAAATGCAACCTATCATCCAACCGGCGCTCTCAACTTTAGCGGTGCAGAAGAGCCTGAACTGACTAGAATTATTGACAAGCTCAATCAAACCGTCAGTCAAGAAGATCGAGCTGTTCTTGCTGAGCAGGCAGCTGATTATGTCCATGATCATGTGATCAATTCATTTGTCTTGCATCCTTCCACCATTGTTGCGTATAACGAAAACAAAGTGAAAAATTGGGTGACCACACGAAGTGAATATTACATGATTATAAACCAGTTGGATGTGAAGTAAATGGTTCAAATTCTTGCTCGGAAATTCTTTGAAGTTCTATTTTTTACGTTATTTATTACATTTGTCAGTTTTTTGTTTGTTCGGCTTGCCCCTGGCGATCCTGTTTTGACCATTTTGAATGTTGATGAGCTATCAGTTAGTCAGGAGCAAGTAGAAGCATTAAGGGAAGAGATGGGATTCAACAAGCCATTGCTCGTCCAGTACGGACTTTGGCTGCTTAAATTTATCCAGCTTGATTTCGGGAACTCTTATGTCACGGGTCAACCTGTAATGGATATGATTTTAATGGGGCTGCCTTCCACAATCGAATTAGCCGTTGGTTCGTTGATTGTCATGCTGGTCGTATCAATTCCACTCGGATCGCTATCTGCCCTTAATCGGAATAGCTGGATTGATCATATGAGTAGAATCCTATCAATTATTGGTGCGGCCATCCCAAGTTTTTGGCTTGGCCTTATTTTTATTGATTTATTTGGTGTACGTTTCAACTTGCTTCCAACCATGGGAAGAGACGGATTTGTCTCATTGATCTTACCGTCATTGACACTTGGGTTGGCCATTTCAAGTGTATATGTGCGTTTGCTTCGTTCCAGCTTACTTGATTCGCTTAGTCAGGAATTTATCCGTGCAGCGAGAGCGCGTGGGTTGTCAGAACGGCGAATTTTTGTAGTGCATGCATTTCGACACAGCCTGCCTCCAGTTATTACTGTATTCGGAGTCAGTTTAGGAAGCTTGATTGGTGGTGTAGTGGTGATTGAAGTATTATTTGCGTATCCGGGGATAGGAAAGCTTGTCGTTGATGCGATACGTCAACGAGATTATCCCCTTATACAAGGATATATTTTAATCATGGCGATCATTATTTTCATTGTAAATACATGTGTGGATTTATCTTACCGGTATTTAAATCCCGAAATGAAACTAAAAGAGAAGGGGACCAACTGATGAAAGGATTGTCTATACGTTTGCAAAAGGTAAAAAAGCACAGTTGGCAAGGGATGATGGCACTGATATGTGTACTTCTTATTTTAGCAGCCATCCTATATGCTTTTTTTTATTTGCAGCATGATCCAACATTAACAATTCTCGATGGACGCCTCCAGGGGATGAGTTTTCAGCATCCGCTTGGAACAGATCAACTTGGCCGGGACGTACTGACCAGGCTTTTACTAGGCGGTCAGCAGACTATCGGTTATAGCTTGCTGGCGCTGATAGTTGCTCTCATCATTGGAATCCCCTTTGGTCTTATCTCGGGATATAAACGCGGTTTAGTTGATCGGGTATTTATGCGAATTGCCGATGGATTTTTAGCCTTTCCAGATACGATTGTCGCAATTGTTCTAAGTGGATTACTTGGACCGGGCATCGGCAACCTTGTGCTTGCGATTGTGATTGTCAAGTGGGTTAGTTATGCTCGTCTAGTTCGCAGCACGGTTTTATCAGAATCTCAAAAGGATTATATACTGATTGCTAGGATTAACGGACTATCTTCAAGTAAAATCATGCGTAAGCATCTATTACCACATATTGTTGGACATGTTCTGGTTCTGGCAAGTCTTGATTTAGGCAAAATTATCTTGCTTATTTCTTCCTTGTCATATATTGGTCTTGGTACACAACCCCCAATCCCTGAATGGGGAGCGATGCTAAACGACTCACGTCCGTATTTTCAGTCAAAACCTGAATTAATGATATACCCTGGTTTAGCTATTGTGGTTGTTGTGCTGCTAACGAATATGCTGGGTGATTATTTACGTGACCATTTTGATGTAAAAAAAGAGGTGCGGCAATGATTTTATCAATTGAGCAAGTATCGATTAGCAGCAGAGAAAAGAAAATTGTTGATAACGTGTCACTCTCTATTCGTGAAGGAGAGTGGTATGCACTGGTTGGTCAAAGCGGGAGCGGAAAAAGCATACTCTCACAAGCAATTGGACGAATGCTTTCACCTAATTTGCAGGCTGAGGGAAAGATTATTTTTAAGGAAGAAGATTTGCTATCGTTATCACCTAAACAGATGAGGACAATTCTTGGAAAAAAGCTTTCCTATATTTTTCAAGATTATCAGGGTTCTTTTACACCGTTTAGAACAATTGGCCAGCATCTTGAAGAATACCAGAAAGCACACGGTATTCTAGATGCTAAAAATAGGAAGGTAAATTCATTGGATGCAATTCACTCAGTTGGATTAGATGAATCTTTGTACAGTCGATACCCGTTTCAGTTAAGCGGCGGACAACTTCAGCGAATTTCGATAGCTATGGCGCTTTTGCTGTCACCTGATTTATTAATTGCAGATGAAATAACCACGGCACTTGACAGTGTCTCAGGGCACAGGATTTTAGAATTACTTGCAAAGCGGCAAAAAGAAACAGGCTGTGCAATTTTATTCATTACCCATGATTGGCGCCATGTCAGACGATATGCGACACGTCTAGCTGTCATGAAGGAAGGGGAAATCGTTGAATCAGGCGGGAAGCATCGTATACTTGACCATCCGCAGCATGAATATACAAAGCGGTTGATCCAGGCCGCACCTACACTAGGACGTGGCCTCCCATCAGGGTTACAGGAGGTATATTAACGTATGAGTCTTCTTGCTGTTAAACAACTGACGAAATCATATCAAGCTGGAAAAACAGCTGTGAACAACCTCTCATTTGAACTGAAAAAGGGTGAATGTCTTGGCATTGTCGGTGAAAGTGGCTGTGGTAAAAGCACACTGGCTCGTTGCTTGCTGCGGATTGAACCAATTGACAGCGGCTCGATCTATTTTAAGAATGAAGCAATTGAACAGCTTAATGAGCATCAGTTACATCCTTATAGAAAAAACATTCAAATCGTGCTTCAAAATCCAGCAGCTGCCTTAAATCCAAAGCTTAAAATAAAGGATTCATTGATTGACCCTTATGCCCAATACAGTAGGAAACTTAACCTTAGTCATTTCTCCTATTCCTCCAGGGACGCATTTGTAAAGCAACTCCTTGAAGCCGTTGAGCTGCCGTCAGGTATAGCAAATCAATATCCTCATGAATTAAGCGGCGGACAAAGGCAACGTGTAACGATTGCTCGTGCGATCAGCATTGAACCTGAGCTCATTGTTCTAGATGAGCCAACCGCAAGCCTTGATGTCATCTCGCAAGGGGCAGTACTTACTTTATTGACAGAGCTTCGCGAAACTTTAAATCTCTCTTACTTATTTATTTCACATGATCTTGCTGCTGTCAGCCAAATGAGCCAGCGGATTATGGTTATGAAAGAGGGGAAAATTGTCGATCAATTTATCCGCGATCATTTATTTGGTGAGGAACGCCATCCTTATACAAAAGAGCTCATTTCAATTTTTTAAATAGAACGATAGTGAATAACAGCACCAATATTAATCTTAATACTGCTCATGTATTAACTAATAAAAACATATTCAATCATTTGCAAAACTATTTCAACCGAAAAATCACTATCTTCAGCAATCTTGGCGCTTTAATGGTGTAACGAAAAAGAACCCAATTTCTCTATTTTAATACAGAGGAATTGGGTTTTTAATATTGAAATTTAAATGACGCTGCCACTTCGAGTGTTGAATAATATGGATGCTTCAAAGTTAACTGGAACGTATGCTCATCTCAGGGGCTTTAGGTCACCTTAAGGAAGACTAGTAGAAAAGGGCTGCTCCACTGATCTAAAGATCCCATAGATTGAAAGTTACTAGAAAATACCGAGACATGAAAAACTAACTTCCTTTGCGAAGTTCAAAATAAATTGTCGTCCAGCCGATAAAAAGATGGATGTGGTTTAGTTGGTGAATGTTTAAAAAAATGGCGTCGAGGAGGGTGTGGAAATGAAAGTTTTTGTGGCCAGACAACCTATTTTCAACAGAAAGGAGCAAGTAGTCGCATACGAGCTTCTTTATCGAACGAATGAAGTTAATAATTATTCTGTCAAAAATGGGGATGAAGCTACTACAGACGTTATGATCAACAGCTTTTTCAACATCGGGATGGACCGTCTGACTGAAGGAAGAAAGTGCTTCATTAATTTTACATATGGCTTACTAAAGTCTGATTTTCTGACATATTTTGACCCTAATAAACTAGTTATTGAAATCCTTGAAGATATACCGATTACGAAAGAACTTATTGCCAGGTGCAAGCAATTGAAAGGGTTAGGGTATACGATTGCTTTAGATGATTTTTCAATTTCCAGATCAGCTGAAGAAAAACTATTGCCCGTCTTATTTCAATCCATTGATATTTTAAAAGTGGACTTTTTACAGACCACGCAAGCGGACCGAAAACGACTCGTCGATCTTTATCAAAAGTACAACATAAAATTTCTGGCGGAAAAAGTAGAATCACGCAAGGATTATCATCAAGCGATGGCGCATGGATTTCAGCTGTTTCAAGGATATTTTTTCAGCGAACCGCAAGTTGTATCGGGACAAGATCCGTCTTTGCACTTTCACTCGTATTATCAGCTGTTGGATGAATTAATCAAAGAACAACCGAGCATTCACAGGGTGACCCATTTTATTGAAAGGGATTTAAGTCTTTCCTATCAATTATTAAAGTTATTGAATTCTCCTGCCTTTTATCGAAAGAAAAAAATCACCAGCATCAGGCACGCCATTGTAATGCTCGGATTTACCGAAATCAGGCGCTGGATTTATATTCTTTCTTTTAAAAATCTTCATTTTAAAGGAACACTCAAGCAAAAGGGAAGTCATCAAGTTGTCGCTAATCAGAGGAAAGTTATGTGAACTTCTTGCCAAAAAAACATACAGGGACCATCCTGCCTCATACATGCTTATCGGCATGTTTTCATTTATAGATACACTTTTACACGGTAAAGTGGGTGATATAGTTAACGAATTGCCTTTGCTTGATGAGGTCAAAGGTGCACTTCATGGAAATGACAACGACTATAGATATGTATTACATATGGCAAAATGCATTGAGCGTAATAAGTGGGATGAAATCAATATTGCCGATATTTCGAAAAAAGAGGCATACCAATGTTATTTAAAAGCTGTTGAATGGAGCGGAAACCTGCTGATTATTTAGAATGACATGTTGATTTATATTCCCTGCGGACTATGCATGTATAGTCCGCAAGTTATCCCCACTCAGATATTTCCTTCAAGTGACCACCGCAAAAAAAGAGTGACTTTTTCGTTCGATTGAGAAAGCTCAATATGGATCCCATCAGGATTAAACATGACACGCAGGTCACTTGTAACCCCAGTTTGTTTTAAGAGCTGAAGAACTATTTTTTCCTTGGATTCTTGAGCTGCAGCCATTATATTTTTTGACAAATCAGGAGAACTGGAAAGCTTTAATACTAAAATTTCTGCTTGTTTAAGGAGAAGCGTGCTTTGCTTGGCAGATTTCATAAAAATCTGCGGGTTTACCGGCGGCAGTGCAGGATGGCGATAATATTGCGGCTTATTGTATATAACTCGGTAATAAGGGTGATAATAAGGAAAATAATGAAACATTAATCCACCTCTTTCGATAATAAAGGGATTTAAGTATTGTTTGTTGAAGAAGGGAAACAAGTCAAAAATAAGGAGGATATTTATCAATATGTCTGGGCATTCGCAGATTTTTGTGTTGGACGACAAACTTGTTGCGGTTTTTTCGGTCACCATGAATCATTGCGTCGGAGAGTTTGAATGTTTGCTGTCGAAAAACGGGATAGAAGATTTCACGGTCCAGTACATCGGAACGAATTCAGATCGAAAGACGTTGATAGAACTGGGTAAAATAGAGGCAACACGCTTAATTGATGAATATTGGAACACTCCTTTAGACTCTGCTAAATAGAGTCTTTTTTTATGCCTGAGAACAAAGTCTTGCCGAATCGTGAAGTAAATTTATGAAATATGACCTATTGAATTTTGCGGTGTCACGCATGAATGTTTTCGCCTAATTTTCGGTGAAAATATACCCGATACCATTTAAACTATAGTTAGCAGATCAAAACTAGTTCTTTCGGACAAATACAAATGCATTGATCTTCCAAAAAGGAGTGTGGAATCCGATTATGAATCAGTATAATATTGAAGAATTGAAGCAATTGCTGAGCAAACTGGAAACGGATATTAAAGAAACGAATAACTCTCTCCGAATGATCAATAAGAGCATTGACAAATATGACAAATACGCTTACGTAAAAATCTCGTAAGGACTTGCATCTTCTGCAGGTCTTTTTTTATTTGCAAGAAAATACATATTTCTTCATAAAACTGCAATTCATATAAAAATACTCTATCTTTCTCTCTCTCGATTTAGTAAAATAGTTTTGAGGGAGTGAGTATCATTTCTAAGCAAATTTATCTAGAGCCTGGCAGCATTAAAAACAAAATGAGGCGTACGATAGAGGAACATTTACATAAAGGTGAACTGCAAGAGCATTTAACAATGTTTCTTGAAGAAAAAGACCAGTTTCCTTTTGCAAATATGGCCTCCTGTCATTATCAAGCGTTTGGTGGGCAAGATGAGTCATCTATTCAAACTCTTTCTGCAGGAATAGAACTTTTGATACTTTCTTTTGACATTTTTGATGATTTGGAAGATGAAGACAATTTCGATGCTCCTTGGATGAAGCTCAGTCCCCCAATTGCTTTAAACGCTGCGACTTCTATTTATACAATTGGTATTCATACAATATGCGCAGCCGGCTCAAACGTTCATTTACTGTCAGCAGCCTCACGCTATGCATTGCAATCAATGCAGGGCCAGCATTTGGATTTGAAAAATGAAATGGCAACCGAAGATGAGTGCTTGGAAATGATGAAGCTAAAAGCTGGATCTTTATTTGCTTTATCGTGTATCCTCGGAACCTTGCTCGCGAACGGAAAAGCTTATCCTTGTATAGAAGCCTACGCTTATCAGCTGGGAATTGCTGCTCAAATTGAAAATGACTATAAAGGGCTCTTTCAGGAACATAATAATGATATAAAACAACAAAAGCGTTCGCTAGCTTACCTATATCTTTCCCGGGAATTTACCACGCACTCCTCAGAAATCCTCAGCATGATCGATCACGGCAGATTCTTTCAGCAAGAATTCAAGGATATAATAGAATACAAAGAAAAACTCCATGTCGCAGGAGTCACACAATACATGAACGTCATGAAAAACCTTGCCATTCATCACGCGAAAAAAGAAATGGAAAAGCTTACACTGCCAAAAGATCAGCTCATGACTATTCAATCAGTCATGTTTGATAAATTTTAACAAAAAGGGGAGAAAGGTAAGTGCAAGATATCGTAAATTTTTTAATTCAAAATCCTGATGTTGTCGAAAAGGTATTAGAGGGTAAAGCGAGTTTATTAGGTGTGAATTTAGACGAATTGAATGTAATTACTGAAGGTTTGAAGCAGCTTAGTGTGAAAAGTGATGGAGGCTTCTGGGGAGGGTGAGTTTCCCCAGATTCTTTATTCTTTTTAAAATTAAATTCATAGTAGAAAGTAAAACTTGTAAAAATTATTATATAATAGTTAATTGATATCTGTTTAATTTAATACGTTCTTTCTTAGAGGAGCCTGCTTTGTTAGGATGGTTTTTATGAGAGTAAATTTAAATAAAGTTGCTTATATTGCTATATTTTTGAGCATCGCTTTTATGATTTATATGATTACTGTTCATATAAATCCAATTCAATCAGGAATGAAAGTAACAGAAACAAATGAAGGTTATCTAAAAGTAATTGATATCGAACCTAGATCTCTTGCTGCGGGTCTACATGTAAAAATAGGAGATATAATTACTGAGGTTAATGAAGAACATCCAAATGGAAAATTATCTATAGTTGATGAAAATTTACAATCATTTATGATAAAAAGAGGAAATGAAACTATTCATTTTCAACTAGGTTATAGCTTAATTAGTTCTGAGAATCTATTTATGCTAGTTATCCCATTTTTATTCTATTTTTTATGTCTTTACTGTATTTATTTTATTTTGAAATCAAATAAAAATTTAAATTTGCCATCTGCATTTATATTAATTCTTTTTTTATTGGTTACCTCTGTCTCATATATGGGTGGAGTTGCAACCGCCAGAGGAGATATTTTTAGTAAGAGCCTTACATTTTTAACTTTTTTAGAAGTACCTGTGTTATATTTTCATTTTATATATCAATATTTCAAAGAAACTGGAAAGAAATTTTTTAATAGTAAAATATTGTTTTTGTTGTACCCTATTGGTTTAATAGTTTCTTTAATTGACTATTTCAGAGAATTTTTTCATATATCTTATGATCTTTCCAAAAATATAATACTGATTTCATTTTTAGTTATCTTGATTATCTCGTTTTCTTTTATCTTATATGGGTTAATAAAGTATAAATTTTCAGAGCAAGCGTATCTATTGAGAATTTTATTTCTTAATAATTGTATTGCTTTTACTCCATTTATTTTGCTTTATGTTCTGCCTTTTGTTTTCTATGGTGATTTTATTTTTTCTGCTGTGTATCTTGTTCCTTTTTTGTTGCTTATTCCTTTTTCGCTTGTCTATCAATTTGTGGCGACAAAAATATACAATATCGAGTTTTTGTTGGGGAGATTTAAGTATTATGGGTTTTTAAGTATTTTGCCTACGATTCTTTTAGCAATAGTTTTTACATTTTTAAGCGGAGAGGCTTCGACTGGATTTACTACGATTAAATATATCGTATTTACGTATTTAATAATTCTTGCGGTTTTTTATTTAAAAGAAATTCTCGATTTCCGTTTCCGATTAAAGCGTTTTTCAGAGAAGTTTAATTATCAGGACAGCATTTATAAGTTTACGCAGCTGATTCGGAGTGCAACATCTTTGAATCAGGTATTGACTGAGCTGAAAAATACGATTTTAGACGTGTTGATTGTCAGTAAAGCGCTTGTTTTAGAAGTGAAGACCGATGGTTCCATTAAAAGATTAAGCGAAGAGAAGGATCAGAAACGTGAATGGGAACCATATACTGCGGAAATAATTAATGTGACTGAGGGAATTGGGAAGATTGTCGAAATTGACAAGGGTTTCGTATTAAAAATCGGCGAACGAGGAGAGCGGTCTTTTGTCATTTTGTGCCTTTCCGTCTTAAATACCCCTAAGCTTACCAGAGATGAAATTTCATGGCTGGAGACGCTCTCTTTTTATACTAGTGTTTCGTTAGAGAATTTCATTAAAATAGAAGAATTGATGGATCATTTGGAGGAAGTGAAAAAAGAAGGCTCCAATCCTGCATGGCTTAAAAATCTTATGTTTGCAATAGAAGAAAAGCAAAGATCACATTTAGCCAGAGACCTTCATGATTCTGTATTGCAGGATTTAATTTCGTTGAAACGGCAATGTGAGGTTCTCCTTGACGGGAATAAAGAAGATCGTGATCGTGTAAATAGCCAGATTCAAAATATTGACAAAAAAATGACGGATGTTATTCAGACGACGAGAGAGACGCTGCAGGAGCTTCGGCCGCAGCTACTATATGATCTTGGTTTGGTGAAGGGATTAAAAAAGCTGATATCCCAATATAAGGAGTCGACTTCCATTGATGTACGCTTGAATTCGGAAAGGTTTAATGCTTCATTGGACCTGGACTCTCAACTGAATATTTATCGAATTATTCAAGAGCTTCTTACAAATACGGCAAAGCATTCTCAAGCTACGTATGTCTTAATTATGCTCGTTTGCATAAAGGATAAAATTGTTTTGCATTATGAAGATAATGGCGTCGGCTATGATAAGAAGAATTTGAATGCACAGGAATCGGGCAGCATGGGACTTTCGGGTATTCAAGAAAGAGTTCGGGCATTGAATGGAGATCTTCAAATTGAAACGGATGTTGGCAGAGGATTTAAAGCTGTTATGAATTTATATTTATAGTACAAATAAACTTGGTTGTTCCCCAAGTTTATTTGTTATTCTTCCATTTTTCTTGATCATGCTTGCCAATACGCTCTCTTTCTATATAAAATAAGTATGAGTGATGATGAGGGAGGAAACTATGAAAAAATTACTGGTTATTGATGATCATCCGGCTGTTATGGAAGGGACAAAAGCAATACTTGAGACGAATCAGGAATATGTAGTTGACTGTCTTAATCCCCATTCCAGTGAAGATGAATTCGTGAAAAATAATGATTTTTCATTATATGATGTCATTTTAATGGATCTGAATCTCGGAAATGTGAATGGAATCGATCTGACAAAAAAGATATTGGAAGCGTATCCTTCATGTAAGATCGTCGTTTATACTGGATATGAGGTTGATGATTATTTTGATGAGGCGATTAAAGCCGGAATGTATGGAGCCATCAGCAAAGCGGAATCGAAGGAGAAAATTATTAAATACATATCTCATGTCATAGATAATGAGATTTTAGTTCCGTTTCCCTATTTAAAACAGCTAATTACTCATAAAAAATCGAAATCACAGAATAATAATGAGCACGAGCTATTAACGGAAAGAGAATGCCTGATTCTTCAGGAGGTTGAACAGGGATTGACGAATCAAGAAATTGCGGATGTTCTTCATTTAAGCAAGAGATCGATTGAATATAGCCTTACGTCAATTTTTAACAAGCTAAATGTGGGATCACGAACAGAAGCCGTCTTAATTGCTAAATCTGAAGGCGTACTCGATTCGTAACAAGGAGAAATGGAGATGGATTTTCAAAATACAATGATGGAAGCGCTCGGGATTGAGATGGAGGAATGCTCTCCAGAGCGCTGTGTAGCTACTATGCCTGTTGATCACAGGACGCGGCAGCCTTTTGGACAGCTGCATGGCGGGGCTTCTGTCGCGCTGGCGGAAACTGTGGCAAGCTTCGGAGCATCCCAGCTCATTGATCAGGAAAAACAAGCTTGCGTTGGGCTCGAAATCAATGCCAACCATATAAAATCCGTTCAGTCTGGCATTGTGCGGGCTGAAGCAACCCCATTACATATAGGAAGAAGCACTATCGTTTATCAAATTGAAATCAAGGACGAGAATCATCGGCTGATTTGTATTTCGAGATGTACGATGGCGATTATCACCAAACGCTAAGACCGAATTAATACATACGATAAGTAAAGCCGCCCTGCTTATGAAGCAGGGCGGCTAAATATTTTTCAAAATTTAAAGATAAGAATCATCCTTATGTTTGATGACAAAATTTCGATGGCCTTTGTAATCATCTTGAACACTTCGTTTATCGAGCTTAACGCCGACACTGTAGGCAGCTCTTCCCAGCAGATGGGAGCCAACCGGCACTGTTAAAAATATAAAAACAATGCCCAGCAGGACTTTTCCGGAGAAGACGCCATTTATGAACCAATAATAAAAGAATACGCCGAGCAGTACGCTGGCTACTCCAAGCGTAGCCCCCTTCGAGGAAGCATGCATTCTCGTATAAACATCAGGCAGCCTTAATGTTCCTACAGCAGCGATTAAACAAAGCAAAGCACCTTGAATGATGAGATAAGCAATTAATATTTTAGCGGCGACGATCATTCTCGATGATTTCTCCTTTCTCAAGAAATTTTGAAAAAGCTACGGTCCCAATAAACGCCAGTATTCCAAACAATAGAATGATATCTAAAAAGACACTCGTATTGAGTAATATACATAACAGGCCGGTAATGGCGATTAAATTGATTCCGATCGAATCCAAGGCGACGACGCGATCTGGAACAGTTGGCCCTTTAATTACACGTATCACATATAAAAACGTAGACAATGCTAATATTCCCAATGCTGTGTAAATGATTAGCTCAAACATTAGCGGCTCACCTCCATGATGCCTAGTTCAAAAGATACACGAATGTCGTGGATCGCTTTTTCCGCATCATCGATATCCATGGCATGAATATAAAGAATTGAGCGATCATCAGAGATGTCAATGACAAGCGTACCTGGAGTAAGAGTAATCATTGATGAAAGAACCGTGATTTCCCATTCGTTTCTCAATTCTGTACGAAAGGCAAAAATTCCGGGCTTGTAGTTTGATTTTGGTGACAGAATCGTTTTTAATACACTAATATTTGCTATAATCACTTCTTTAATAAAGATAATAAGCAGCTTCACGATTGCCCAGGCTTTCATCAAGTATAATCGTTCAGAAAAAAATCTGCGCATAATCAGCAAGCAAAGTATACCTAAAACGTAACCAATAAAGAAGCTGGTCCCTGAGTAAGTATCAATTAAAAACATCCAGCAACAGGCGAGAAGAACATTTAATAAAATTTGATATGCCATTTTATCTACTCCTTCAAAACAGCTTCAATGTATTTTTGCGGGTATTGAAGTGTATCCGCTGCCTGATGAATATAAGGCGCTGCAAACTCTGTTCCGACACCAATTGCGAGTGAAAGGAGCAAAACAAGAACAACAGGATAAACCATTTTTTTAATATCAGGTTTCTCCTCCTTGTCCATGTCTTTTTCCTCTCCCCAAAAGGCGAATATAAATATTTTTACGATCGAATAAAGGACGAGAAGACTCGATAGCAAGACAAGCAACGCCATTCCAAATCGACCGGCTGTAAACGTACCCTCGGCAATTTTCAGCTTACCGACAAATCCGCTGAAAGGGGGGATTCCGGCGAGTGAAACTGCTGAGATAAGAAAAAGCCAGCCAGCCAATGGATATCTTTTGATCAAACCTCCCATTTTCTTCAGATTGTTCGTTCCGGCAATAACAAACAAAATACCTCCGAGCATAAACAGAGCCGCTTTAATAATCATGTCATGCAGCAAATAATAGATGGATCCTTGCAGGGCAGCAGGTGTGTTTGCCGCTACACCGATAAGAATGACACCTACTGCCGTAATAATATTATAAATAATAATTTTTTGTACATCCCAGTATGCGAGAGAGCCAATGACGCCAAATAGAATGGTGAGTGCAGACATCCACATTAGAACTTCATGGGTAAATCCGGTATCCTGTGTGAAAATTAGCGTAAATACTCTCGTAATTGCATAGACTCCTACCTTTGTGAGCAGTGCGCCAAAAAGGACAGCAACTGGTGCCGGCGGAGCGTAATATGAGCCGGGTAACCAGAAGTACAGAGGGAAGATGGCTCCTTTTAATCCGAAAACAATTAAGAACAAAATAGAAATGACAGTTATGATACCTGTGTCTTGCATTTCCGAAATTCTTACACTTAAATCGGCCATATTCAACGTACCCGTTACGGCATACAAATAAGCGACTGCTATGACAAAGAGAGCGGAAGAAATGATATTCACAACGATATATTTCAGAGATTCCCGAAGCTGAATCTTCGTACCGCCCAGCACGATTAAAACATAGGAAGCCATAAGCAAAACTTCAAAAAATACAAATAGGTTAAAAATATCTCCGGTTAAAAATGCTCCGCTTACACCGACCAATAAAAACTGAACGGCAGGATAGTAAAAATATTTTTCTCTCCCTTTTCCGATTGTACGAAAGGAATATAGGATAGTGAGAAACCCAATAATGGCAGTAGTCAGAACCAGTAGGCTTGCAAACTGATCAGCGACCAGTGTGATTCCAAAAGGGGCTTCCCAGCCTCCCACATATAAAGTCTGTATCCCGTCTGTAAAGACAGATTGTACAAGTAGTCCTGCAACAATAACAGCTGCAAAGGATGCAAGCGCACTGAACCATCTCTGTAGCAAAATATTTTTGTTCATAAATATTAATAGCACAGCTGCTAAAAGCGGTAGTAATATTGGCAGTATCACGAAATTATTCATTCTGATCATTTCCCCTCATTACATCCATGTCGTCTGTCTTTAACTCTTGATAGCCGCGAAAAGCCATGACCAGCAGCAAAGAAGTGACTCCAAACGAAATGACAATGGCTGTTAATATTAAAGCTTGAGGGAGCGGATCGACGTAAGAAGATGTTCCTTTATCAAGGATAGGTGCCGCTCCTCTTTTTAAGCCGCCCATGGTTAAGAGCAGCAAATGTACTCCGTGGCTGAGAAGAGCTGTACCCACAATGACTCGCAGCAAGCTCTTACTCAGCATAAGGTAGGTTGCTGTCATAAAAATAATTCCAATAACAATTGACATTAAAATTTCCACTATTCTTTCTCTCCAATCGTTTGAATAATGGTCATTGTGATGCCTACAACGACAAGATAAACCCCGATATCAAAAAGCACCGCTGTTGCAAGCTCCGTTTTACCGAGAATAGGCAGCTGAAAATACCCAAATGAATGGGACAAAAACGGAACATTAAACAGAAATGATCCGACCCCTGTTAAAATCGCAATTAATAAACCGGCAGCAGCCACGTAAATAAAATTAATTGGCAGAGCTTGTCTAACGGTTTTCAGATCATAAGCGAGCAATAGCAGAACGATAGCTGATGATGTCATTAACCCTCCAATGAATCCGCCGCCGGGGTTATTATGGCCTGCTAAAAACAAATGAAAAGAAAAAAGAAGGATGATGAAACTAGTTACCTTTGTGATGGTTTGCAGTATCAAATCGTTTGTATCGTGTCCGTTCATCTCTCTTCTCCCTCCTTGTTTACTTGCAGGTTAAGCAGTCCGTAAATTCCAAGAGCGGCGATAACGAGCACAGTTATCTCAAATAACGTATCAAATCCTCTAAAATCGACGAGAATGACGTTTACGATATTCTTGCCGCCAGCCAGCTTGTAGCTGTTTTCTATAAAAAAATCTGCAATGCTTTCTGAAGATCTTTGGCTTTGCGCTGCAATAGCAATTAAAGTGACAACGAGACCAACACCCGCTGATATGATCAAATTCGTCAGTTTAAACCTTACTGTTTTCGGTTTGAACCTTAGCTTTGGCAAATGGTAAAAGCACAGCAAGAACAAGGCGACTGAAATGGTCTCGATAATCAGCTGAGTAAGCGCCAAGTCAGGTGCTCGAAAGATAACAAAGAATAACGCGAGTGAATACCCCACGACTCCCAAGGCGATAATGGCCGCTAAGCGGGACCTGGCTAAGATAGTCGTCAAAGCTGATATAACCATGACTAGAGACAAGATCATTTCGTAAACCCCGATATTTGCCAAACCTTTCGTTTGAAAAGCAAAGCTTCCGGTAAAAATGAGCGTTCCGCCAAGCATAAGAATAAAGAAAACAAAAATATAATTTAAATAATCTCTTAAAAATCCCGTCATATACGTTTTTGTAATCTTACTTGATGTTTTCTGCAGTCCCGCCAACAGATGGTCGTACGCATTGTTTAATGAGAGCCTGTCAGGAAATGCACGGTAGATCCTTTTCCACTTAGGCAATGTTGCGTAAGCGATTATTCCAATTACAACAATTGCGATTGTCATAAGAAGTTCAGGCGAGAATAATCCGTGCCACCAGGTAATATGAACATCGAAATATTCTCCTTCCTTCAGAAGCCCCGGCAAAATTGCTGATACAGCAGGTTGAATCAGAGTATAGGCAATCAAACTTGGAAAGAAAAAAATAACAATCGCAAGTGATGCCAAAATAACCGGTGAGATCAGCATCCCAAGAGGAGCTTCATGGGCCGCTTTTTCTAATTTTTCTGGCTGATGCTTCCCTAAAAATGTTTTAAACAATAGTCGAATACTGTATATGAAAGTGAATACACTGCCAATCCAAGCAAGCACTGGGAAAAGCATTCCGTACGTATCAAAATTGAAAATATCAACTTCGGACAGGTGAAGCATACTTGTAAAAAACATTTCTTTACTTAAAAATCCATTAAAAGGGGGGAGCCCGGCCATTGAAAATGTTCCAATTAATGCAATTGTAAAGGTAATGGGCATGAGGGTCATAAGACCGCCAAGCTTGCGAATATCTCTTGTTCCTGTTTCATGATCAATGATTCCCGCCGCCATAAAGAGACTTCCTTTAAAGGTTGAGTGATTAATTAAATGAAAAATAGCAGCCACAATTGCAACTGAGTAATATTCAAAATGGTCATAATGGTAAGCTGCAGAACCGGCGCCGAGCATACTCATTATCATTCCGAGCTGGCTGACAGTTGAAAAGGCGAGAATCCCTTTCAGATCCGTTTGTTTCACAGCATGAAACGACCCCCAGAATAGCGTAAATATACCTGTCAGCGTAACAATCCACATCCATTCTGAGGTTAAAGCAAAGATAGGAGTGAATCTGGCAACAATATAAAGACCTGCCTTAACCATCGTCGCAGAGTGCAGGTAAGCACTGACTGGTGTCGGGGCTTCCATTGCGTCCGGCAGCCAGATGTAAAAAGGAAATTGTGCAGATTTTGTAAAAGCACCTAATAGGATCAGAATCAATGCCGGCAGTGCGTAAGGATGTGCGGCTATGATGTCTGCCTGCATCATCATTTCGTGAATGCTGAAGGTTTCTGTCATTATGTACAACAAAATGAATCCGCCAAGCATTGACAATCCGCCAAATACAGTAATTAATAATGATTTTGCTGCGCCATATCGGGAACGACTGCGTTGATTCCAAAAACCGATTAACAGGAAGGACGACAAGCTAGTGAGCTCCCAAAATAAATACAATACGAGAAGGTCATCGATTAGTACTACCCCGAGCATTGCTCCCATGAACATTAGGAAATAAACATAAAATGACCCTAAATCTTCTTTTTTCTTAGACATGTAATAGATACTATAAAGTGTCACTAATGCTCCTATCCCCGTAATCAAAAGAGCAAACAGCAGACTCAGTCCGTCTACTCTCGCTGTAAAATAAATCCCGAGTGACGGAATCCAATCGAAGGTTCTCGAAATTTCAATTCCGCTCATTGTTAACTTGATCATTTGAATAAAATAAACAAATAACAGCACAGGAAGGACAAGGACAAACCAACCAGTATGTATTTTACGTAAATATTTCGATAAGAAGGGGATAAAAAAAGCAAACAGAAGCGGTGACAAAATGGCGAGATGCAGCATTGACATGGTAAACCTCCTTCTTTAGCTAGTATTTGTTCAAATGCTGTAAAAAAATTACTTTGTATAGAAAAAGAATATTAAAGATCTTTTGACCTTGAAATTATTTTAACAAATGAAATGGAATTTGCATACTTTTAGAATTTTTCGCTCAAGCTGGAATAAGAGGTGGCATATGAAGATAAAAGCAATGATCAGTATCGGAATTTTCACTGTGATCTTAGGAGCGGCAGCATTATCAGAGTACAGGAATAAACTAAAAGAAATCGAAGAAACTGATATCCTTTTCCCGTTATACGTGGCAGATTTTGAGAATCAAGAGGTTCCTTTTGAAGCAAGAGAATATATCAGAGTTGTGAAAAGATAAGGCGAACCTTAGACCAGTGGGGGAATGCATTAGGAAATGCTAGTGGAGGCGTTGAAACAGGTAATTACCCGATTGTTACTACCCGAACTCTGGAACATTGAAATGCGGGATTAAAAAAGAACGGCGATTGCCGCTCTTTTCTTTTTCAGTTGAAAAATCTCAATAAAATCGTTGCGATAATGACAGTGGCTGCACCTCCCAGACGGGTAGAAATCTGTGCGAAGGGCATAAGTTCCATGCGGTTTGATGCAGAAAGGATCGCTACGTCTCCTGTGCCGCCAAGTCCGCTATGGCAGCCAGTCACAATCGCTGCATCGACAGGGAACATTTTCATCAGCTTTCCAACGAACCAGCCTGCACTAAACATCGATATTACGACAGTAGCGCAGATCAGCACGTAGGACAAGTCAATTACTTTTACTACATCATCTAATGGAATATAAAGCATTCCAAGTCCCACCATTAACGGATAGGTAAAGCTGGAAGACATTAGCTTGTAAAATTGCTGCGCTCCACTTTCGAGTTTCCCAGGAAGGAGCATCATATATTTCACAAGTGTTGCAAGAATAATCATTAAGATCGGTCCAGGAATGTGGACGAATTTTTCAAGCAGTCCGCCAACGACAAAGAATGAACACGCCAGAAGTACTCCCGCACCTATTAGCTTTAAATCAATTTTTAATGGAGCTTCTTTTTGATTGAAAATTGCGTCATCTTTATTTGATTTTACGAGACGGCCATTACCTGTTAGTTCAGGCTTTTTTT
This sequence comes from Bacillus capparidis, assembly GCF_017832095.1. NCBI lineage: Bacteria > Bacillati > Bacillota > Bacilli > Caryophanales > Bacillaceae > Bacillus > Bacillus capparidis. The sequence goes on along the minus strand of NZ_JAFDST010000002.1, from coordinate 74,565 downwards.
CGCCAAGCGATTTAAGCAGGCCTGCGGCGATAACTGCACAAATGTTGCCAATGACAGCTGCCGGAATAAGCTGAGAAACGAGCTGTTCGTTTGCCACGTTTAAGGTTCCGGCGTAGCCGATCGACAGCGGAAGTATCCCTTCTCCGATGCCTCCTGCGATAATCGGGACGATAATAAAGAAAAATGTCTCATAAACACTTCTGCCAAAAAGTACACCAACCAACAGTCCCGCACTAATTGCGGCAAACGTACCGGCGATTAGAGGGATAAACATACGAATGAAACCTTGCACTAAGACAATTCGGTTCATTCCTAGTATACTTCCAACGACTAAAGCGGCAATATAAAAATACAAAAAGTTAGCTGTTTTCATTAATGTTTCTGAGGCAGCTAACGCCGCGGGATTAATTACCTCATAAAACACCAGCAGTGACGGAACAAATAAGGACAAGATCGCAGGTCCGCCGATATTTTTTAGTATGGGGATTTTTTGGCCGATATCGCCAAGAAGCATCCCGATAATTATGATCACCGCAAACCCGCCCAGCATATTATTTGGAAGCTGGTGAAAATATGCCGCCAAAAAAATGATGATTGCTAAAATGACATATACCGGGAAGGAGATAACTCCGCCAATTTCCCATTTTAATAATTTTTGAAACACATTTAGGTTTTCATCGATCATTGTATTTTTTGTAACCGATTTCATTTCTTTTGATGTCAACATGTCTGTAACCCCCTTGTTTCGTTATTGTAAAAGAGAGGGGACATCTTTTGTATTTAATTAAATAAAAAAAGTTTTAATTAATTAAAATAATCGGAAAAGTCATTTATTTTTTTATTGTTAAAAATAACCGGCCGATAACAGCCGGTTACCTTAGGAGTTATTTATTTATCTTCTGCCTTTAATATAAGGGATGCCATTCGCTTTTGGAGCATCAGCACGTCCGATAAATCCTGTCAACGCCAATATTGTCAATACATATGGAGCAATTAACATGTAGACATTTGGTATTCCGCTGAAGAATGGCAATAATGATCCAATAATGCTTAAGCTTTGGGCAAATCCAAAAAACAATGCAGCACCAAGAGCGCCGAGCGGATTCCATTTCCCGAATACGAGAGCTGCCAATGCGATAAAACCCTGGCCCGTTATTGTTGAATGGCTAAAATCAAGAGAAATGGTAGTCGCGTATACCGCTCCACCAAGCCCGCCAAACATCCCGCTGATGAAAACAGCAAAATATCTTGTTTTAAAAACATTGATTCCCATTGTATCAGCGGCCATTGGATGCTCGCCTACCGAGCGTATTCTAAGCCCAAAGGGAGTCTTATAAATGATATACCAAGCAATAATGGCTAGGACAATGGCTAATACAGACGTATAGTACACATCAGAAAAAAGAATCTTCCCGATAAATGGTATTTCGCTTAAATAGGGGATGTTCACTTTATAAAAAGGTACAGGAATTTTATCTGTTTGTCCTTTATCAAAAAGTAATCTCACAAAGTAAAGAGTGGTCCCAAGTGCAAGCATATTCAACGCAACTCCGGTTACTGTCTGGTCTGAACGAAGGGTAACAGCGGCAACTGCAAGGATGAGGGAGAATATTCCGCCGGCTGCCATTGCAACGAGCAAGCCTACCCATGGTGTTGCCGAACCGAATATTTCTGCAAAAAAGATGTTGAATACGATGCCTGAAAAAGCTCCGATAATCATTAGCCCCTCAAGACCGATATTGATGACACCTGATCTTTCGGAAAAAACTCCGCCTAAGGCTGTCAAAATAAGCGGTGCAGAATAAACAAGGGTAGCAGGAACAATAATTGATAATATTTGCATCAAATCCACTTATTTATCCCCCTTTTTCGTTATTCTCGCACTAACGAGGCGGATTAAGTAGTTTGCCGCCACGAAAAGAATAATAATAGAGATAATAATGTCAACAACTTCAGTAGGTACTCCGGCTTCAAGCGGCATATTTAATGCCCCTACCTTTAAGGCGCCGAGAAGAGCTGCAGCAAGAACGACACCTACAGCAGTATTTCCGCCGAGTAAGGCAACAGCAATTCCATCAAAGCCGACTCCGGTAAACGCTCCTTTAACAGAGGCGTATTCAAACGTGCCCAGTCCTTCCATTGCACCGGCAAGACCTGCGAATGCTCCGGAAATTACCATTGCAGTGATGATATTTTTCTTAACACTCATGCCGGCATATGCAGAAGCGTGTTTATTTAATCCAACAGCTTTTAACTCAAAACCTTTTGTTGTTTTCTCTAAAATAAACCACATAATGATGGCGCCAATAATGGCTACTACAATTCCCCAATGCATTCTTGAATTAAAAGTTGCCTCTTCAAAAATAGAAGAGCGGAGCGACGCTGTTTCTGCAATTCTGCCTGTCTTGTCCTTATGATCAGTTAGTACATTTGAGATTATGTAGTTTGTCACATGAAGGGCTACATAGTTCATCATGATCGTTACGATAACCTCATGGACATAAAAACGAGCTTTTAAAAATCCCGGTATGAATCCCCATAAACCACCTGCGAGTGCTGCAATAAGCAGGGAAAGAGGGAGGTGAATGTATGCTGGTGCATGAATAGTCGTACCTGCCCATACTGCAGCCGTCCAGCCAACGAGGACCTGGCCTTCAACGCCAATATTGAACAGCCCTGCGCGAAAGGCAAAGGCAACCGCCAGTCCTGACAGGATATAAGGTGTAATTTGCCTTACTGTTTCACCCATTGTCCAAGTATCTGCAAAAATTCCGTTCCAAAGAGCCGAGTACCCGTTAGCCAAGTTGTATCCGCTCATCATCATAATTACCGCCCCAACAATTAATCCAAGTGCAATTGCTGTAATAGGGACGAGGATGTTGTTTAATCGTTTAAACATTAGCTTCGTTCCCCGCTTCCTTTTTCGTACTGCCGGCCATAAGCAGACCTAATTCCTGTTCTGATGTATCTTTCGGATCTACAATTGCGATAATGCTCCCTTCAAACAAAACGGCGATTCGGTCGCTGACATTTAAAATTTCATCTAATTCAAAAGACAAGAGAAGGACAGCTTTGCCATTGTTTCTTTGATCGATCAACCGTTTGTGAATAAATTCAATCGCACCGACATCCAGTCCGCGTGTCGGCTGGGCTGCGATTAACAAATCGGGGTCACGGTCAACTTCTCTGCCGATAATCGCTTTTTGCTGGTTTCCGCCGGATAGAGCTCTGGCTTCAGTATATTCATTCGGAGTTCTCACATCGAATTCACTGATTAACTGTTTTGCCTTTTCATAGATTTTTTTGTAATTCAAAATGCCGTTTTTTGAATAAGGCGGGAGATAATAGTTTTGTAGTATCATATTTATTCCGATTGGAAAGTCGAGAACAAGTCCGTGCTTGTGCCTGTCTTGCGGGATATGGCCGACTCCCTGCTGGGTAATCTTTCTAGGCGGCGTATTTTGAATCTCTTTCCCGTTTAACGAAATCGTTCCTGAATCGGATTTCCGCAAGCCTGTGATCGCTTCAATTAATTCTGATTGTCCGTTTCCGTCTACCCCGGCCAGTCCGACAATTTCTCCGGCTCTGATTGATAGATTTAAGTTTTTGACAGCATCAACGCCACGAATATCCTTAACTGAAAGGTTTTTGATGGATAACACTTCTTCAGCAGGGATTGCTTCATCCTTTACCGTTTTAAATGAAACATCGCGGCCAACCATTAAACTAGCAAGTTCATCCTGATTCGTATTGCTTACATTCAGTGTTTTGATGCCTTTTCCTTTTCGAATAACTGTGACTCTTTCACAAACAGCCAGAATTTCTTTTAATTTATGAGTGATAAGGATAATCGATTTTCCTTCATTAATCAGATTTTTCATAATCTGCATAAGCTCAGTTATTTCTTGCGGAGTCAGTACCGCAGTAGGCTCATCAAAGATAAGAATATCTGCTCCACGGTACAGTGTCTTTAAGATTTCAACCCTCTGCTGCATGCCTACGGAAATATCCGAAATCTTTGCATCGGGATCGATTTGCAGCCCGTATTGATCTGATAATTTTTTAATCTCTCTGGACGCGCTTTTCACGTCCATTTTCCCCATCTTGCTGGGTTCTTTTCCAAGAATGATATTTTCTGTGACTGTAAAGGTATCGACGAGCATAAAATGCTGATGGACCATACCGATTCCAAGGTCATTTGCTATATTAGGATTCGTGATTTTGACAGGCTTCCCATCGACCCGTATTTCGCCTTTTTCCGGCTGGTATAATCCGAAAAGAACATTCATCAGTGTCGATTTTCCAGCTCCGTTTTCTCCTAATAGTGCATGGATTTCACCTTTTTTCACCTGCAGGGTGATATCATCATTGGCGACAATCCCGGGAAATTCTTTACGTATATTCAACATTTCAATAACGTAATCCACCGCTAAATCGCTCCCTCTATGAAATTGAGATATCAACAAAAGAAAAGCTGCAGGTATGAATTGCAACTTTTCCTTTACCTTCTCCAATTTAGATTTTCGTATGTCTTTCACTCGAAAAAAGGGGGATAAGGTAAAGCCTTATCCCGGTTTGTATCCTATTTTTTCATAAATTCTTTTAATTCTTCATCTGTAGAAGGAGCGGTTACGTCACCGCTAAGTAGTTTTTGCTTCCACTCATCCACTGATTTTACTGTATCCTCAGAAAGATTTTCAGTATGCTCGGAAATTCCGATGCCGTCTTCTTTCAGGCCGTATTGCAGGATTTCACCGCCAGGGAAGTTTCCTTCGTTCGATTTTTTCGCAACGTCTTCAACAGCTAAATCGACACGCTTAACCATGGAAGTTAATGTTACGTTTGAATCGGTTCCCGGTACGTTGCCTTCTTCATACTGGTCTCTATCAACACCGATAACCCATACTTTTCGGTTTTTATCTTGCTTTTTCAGGTTGATGGCTTCTGTAAATACACCGTTGCCAGTTCCGCCTGCTGCTTGGTAAATAACGTCAACTCCTGATTTGTACATGCTTTCCGCGATTGACTTTCCAAGCTCTGGCTTACCGAAGTCACCGGCATATTTCGCTTGTACTACTGCATCTGGATTTACTGAATGAACACCAGCTTTGAATCCTGCTTCAAACTTTTTAATCAATTCGGAATCCATACCGCCGACAAAACCGATTTTATTGGATTCGGTAGACAAGCCCGCTGCTACTCCGACAAGGAACGATCCTTCATTCTCTTTAAAGGTGATGCTAGCCACGTTATCCTTCTTCACTACTGAATCGATAATGGCAAAGTTTGTATCTTTTTGCTGGTCAGCAACATCTGATAGCGGTTCAGCAAGAAGATAGCCAACACCATAGATCAATTGGAATTTTTGTCGGACCATTTGGTTTAAGTTCGTTGTATAGTCCGCATCACTTTCAGACTGGACATAATCGTAGCCTTTCTTACCTTTTTCAAGGCCGGTATCCTTACCAAACTTTTGAATGCCTTCCCAAGCAGATTGGTTAAACGATTTATCGTCAACTCCGCCAGTATCAGTTACCATACCAACTGTGAAATCCGATTTTCCTCCTGTACTATCACCGGAAGAACTTTCATTATTGCTGCCGCATGCAGTAAGGAAAGTTCCAGCAGCTAAGACTAAAGAAAGGGCAAGTCCTACTTTTCGCTTTTTCAAATTAAAAAACCCCCTGTAATTAAATTATCAGCGATTAAGACGGTTCAGTGACTCAGCAGATGTTATAAAGAAGGCGATCTAAGGTGGATTTCAAGAAGAGAAGGGAGAAAAGACCTGTTTCTTCAAGGGGAATATGTCACTTTCTCTTTTTTTATGTGACAATATTACTATTATGTATGCTGCCCATCTTTGTTTTTTCTTCGGCTCAGACCTCTGACGCAGGATCATAATCACCTAATCATTCATAATTTATCACTTTAAGATAAATAAATAAATAGGTAATTGTGCAAATTGAAAAAATTTTTTCGGAAAATGAATTTTATAGGAAGGATTTCATTTTTCATTGATAAAAAAGCTTCTATACTATATTCTTCTATAACAAATAAAATGAAATTGCTATTAATTTGTAATAAAATATAACATTAATTTTTACAATTACTGTGATAGTATAAAAAACTAAAGATAATGAATCATGTTATTTATTTCCTTATAATTGATTTTGTATTGAAAAACAGGTCTTCCTACGGTACCGTATGCCATTTCGACGTGAACAACTTGAATATCTTCTAAAAATTTCAAATACTTTCTGGTGGAAACCTGAGAAATTTCTGTTTGCTTCGCCACGTCTTCTGTCGTAAAGTTTTCACTGTGAAACGAAAGAATGCTGTTCCAAATCAGCTTTAACGTACTTTTTGTCAGACCTTTTGGAAGCTGTGTTTTGTCTGGGGACCCTTTTTTCAGCAGCAATTCTTGATCCAAATCTTTTTGGTTGAAGCCGCTTTTGTTCAAGAAAATCTCCTGTTTTCTTTTGTACTCGTTCAAAGCTGAGTGAAATCGTTCATTTTCAAAAGGCTTGATCAAATAATCAACCGCACCAAGCCTCATCGCTTTACGGATGATATCGCCTTCACTTGCGGCTGATATGATGAGGACATCCACTGATTCATCCTGTGTTCGAATTTCCTGCAAAAGCTCAATGCCATTTTTACCCGGCATATAAATGTCGAGTAGCACCAAATCCACTTGATGCGATTTAATAAATTGAAGGGCATGCTGATAGGACGAAGCAATTCCTATAATATTAAAGCCTTCGAGCTGTTGTATATACCGTTTGTTTAACTCACCTACCATTGGATCATCTTCTACGATTAGAACGTCAATCATTTTTTTCCTCCTTCTGGATGTATGGAATTCTGATGCTGAAGGCTGATCCCTCGCCTTTTTCACTAATGAGGACGATATGTCCGTTCAATCTCTCAACGCTTTGCTCCACCAAATACAGGCCGTAGCCTCTGTTTTTTCCCTTTGTAGAGTATCCCTGCTCAAACATTTTTGATTGTTCTTCTTTTGATATTCCTGTTCCTGAATCAATCACCTCGATAAAAAGCTGATCGTTTTTATACTTAAGAGATAATGATATTTCTTTTATTTCTGATGCTGAGACAGCGTCCAGCGCATTATTTAATAAATTACCGATCGCAGTGATTAAATCATGGATGACAGAAGAGACAGAGGTATTCGGAATGACAGATTCACACACGATTTGTAAAGAAGCCCCTTGTTCTCTTATATAGCTTTGTTTACCAAGCAAGAACCCCGCAAGAACAGGGTTTTTGATTCGGTTGATCACCTCGGTTGTTACTGTTTGCTGATTTATCGCAATATCCTTTATATACTCGCCGAGCTCGTCGTAATCTTTTAAGCGGACGAGACCAAGAATGACATGAAGCTTGTTCATAAATTCATGGGATTGGGCTCTTAAAGCATTGGCATACATTTTAATCCCCGTTAATTGTTCCATCAGATGCTTGACCTCAGTTTTATCCCGGAAGGTAGCAATGGCTCCGACAATTTCTCCTTTTAATTGGATGGGGACTTCATTAAAAACAAGCTCCAAGCCGTTCATTCGAATGATCCTGTCGTTTTGCGGTTTTTTTGATTCAATTACCTGCAAGAGCTTGCTGTTTGGCAGAAGTTTTTTCAGTTCTTGATTTAACGGATTTTTGCTGATCCCCATTTTTGAAAACAGACGCTTTGCCTCTGCGTTTACGAGCGTAATTTTTCCTGTTTTATCAATGGCCAGGATGCCTTCTTTTGTAGATTCAAGCATGGCGCTTCGTTGTTTTAATATGGTAGCTATTTCATCCGGCTCCATGCCGAACATCAAGTTCTTAACCTTTCGTGCGACAAAAACAGCCCCAATTACACCTACACCTAAGCTAATAAAGATAGCAAAATATAAGGGCAATAAATGAGCAGTAATAATATCGTTAATTTCATCCATGGTAATTCCCACTGCTACAGCTCCAACTTGATCTCCTTCATTATTATAGATAGGAATAAAAGCCCTAAGCGAGTCTCCAAGTGTGCCCGAAGCAGTTGAGATATGTTCTTTTCCTGAGAGTACCGGTTTTTCGTCTCCTCCGGAAAATCGTTTGCCGATTTTCGATGGATCCGGATGGGTTAGTCTTATCCCGTTCATATTCATGACGACAATAAATTTTGTCTCGGTGATTTTCTGTATGTGGTTCGTATAATCCTCCAATTCATCGAAATCCTTGGTTTCAAAGGCTTCCTTAACCATATTGGATTCAGCAACCATTTTTGCTGTATGTACTGCAACCATTTTTTCTTGGTCATGGATATTCCGTTCGGTGTCTATGCTGATGAAAACCAAGGTGATTAATAGGGATATCAGAACTACAATACAAACAAATAGTGTTAAACGGGTTTGGAGTCGCAATGTTTTTCTCAAAAAGAACTCTCCTTATGAAAGAGTATAGATAGAAAATCTATAAAGTATACTTTACAGAGAAAAGGTTGATTTGTGAAGAAAGAAGAGGTATTGAAAAGCGGACTCTGATCAGGGGGAACTTCTTCTTGTCAATCCTTGTCATGTCGTCCATAATAAGTGAGGAATGCTACAGAAAGGGTAATACTATGAAAAACACTTATTTTACTAGCTATTTTCCACTTATTTCGATTTTGTTATTCAGCGCCTCGTGTTCACTGGCAGCGACTGCGTATGTTACCGAGCTGTTACAAACATATAGTATTTACAATGGCATGCTTGAGTTTCTTTCAGCTAATGAAATCCGGATCGGTTTATTTATCGTGTTCGCTCTTATATTTTTTATGTTGTTTTCAGCTCTTAAATTGATCGCTGATACGATAACGGAGCTGGCGCTGCTCTTTTTTTCCAAAGATCCTGAAGGGGAGAATTTGAAAAAAATCCGGATTGGATCCGTGTTTTATTTAGGATCAAGCCTAGTGTCTCTCGCATTCATCCAGCAGCCGCTTTTCATCTTGGCTGTAATATTGATAGCGACGCTGTCTTATTTTATTTTCATTGTTTACAAGATTCAAGCGACGCTTTCGCTTGTTTCTTTGATCGGGTTTATCTTATTTGAATTAATTTTTTGGTTTGCTTTTGTTATGGCAATTTTTTATGTCGTTATTAAGCTCTATAACAGTATTATGGCCAGCTTACCTGTGTAAGCCGGCCATTTTATTCGTGTAAAAATCGTTTCTTCGTGTCCTTGGTTGGTATCATGCAATGTTCTTGTTTTCCAAACCATTTATAACGATTTTTTGCAATATAGCTGTAGATGGCATCTCTGAACGGTTTTGGAATAACAATAAGCAGGTAAGCCCATTTCCACGCTCTGTTTAAATATCGGAGGGTTTTTAGAGCCGCGGTCGATTTTGTCCGGATTTTACCATTTTCAATCATGATAAAGGTATCAAAATCACTTTTGGGCAGCTCATGCCGTTCCAGAAGCTTCTGACCGATTGAAGACTGTAACGAAGCAAAGGAGATCCGGGCTTGCGGATCTCTTTTAATAATAAATTGGACAGCTCCGTTGCATAGGTTGCAAACCCCGTCGAACAATATAATCGGTTGTTGTTCATCCATCAGAAACATCCCCCCTTTAATAGGAAATATTCATAGTCTGTCTCCAAATAGATAAATGCGGTCCTGATTTGTAGATAGATTCCACGTTTCCGAGCTGATCTTTTCCGACCCAGACCCCCATGGAGTATTGATCGGTTAGGCCTATAAACCAAATGTCATGGTAGTCGTTTGACGTGCCTGTTTTGCCGCCGATGTAAGGGGAGGAGAAGTTTGCTTTTCTCCCGGTCCCTTCCTTAACAACGGCAGTCAGAAGCTTTCTCATTTGATCGTTGGTTCTTTTGCTGAAAATCTGCTGCGGCTTATCCTTCCATTCGTATAATACTTTACCTTTTAAATCAGTCACTTTTTTTATCGCATGGCTTTTCGTATAGCTTCCGTCATTGGCAAAGGTCGTATACGCATCTGTCATTTCTAAAGGAGAGACACCAACGGTCAATCCGCCAAGAGCGGACGGCAGCCGGTAGTCTTCCTTATGCAATTCCTGGAAATGATAGGGTTCAAGATAGCTAAAGCCTGTTTTCACACCAATTCTGTCGAGTATTCTGACAGCGGGTGTGTTGTACGAATATTTAAAGGCAGTTCTTAACGAAACGGTTCCGTACGTTTTTTCATTATAATTGTTTGGGCAATACTCGTTACTGCAAAATTTTCTTGCATCGATTAAGCTATTTGTGGTTGCACCCGTTTCTTCAATGTATGGTCCATAGTCAAGCAAAGGCTTAATAGAAGAGCCGGGTTGTCGAAAGGCTTGATACGCGCGGTTGAAATCAAATTTTTGATAGTCTTTACCGCCGGAAAGTGCTGTGATTTGATGGGTTTGATGATTGATAACGACGGCAGCACCTTGGATGTCCTGATAGGGCAGCATAGAATTTACCCGTTCAGTCACGCGTTTTTGCATATAAGGATCCATTGCGGTATATATCTTCACGCCGCTTTTTAGAACGGTACTTATCCGTTTGTTCAGCTCTTCTTCAATGGCTTTTTTTTCTTCTGGCTTTGCCTTATTAATTCTCTTATTGTAGCCTTCGTTCTCGGCTACCAATTCTTTAAATTCGTCATTGACGTAGGTTACATAGTCGGGAAAAACATTTTTCTTCTCTTTTATGCTTAGCTTTATGTCTTCTGCTGCAGCGCTTTTTAATTCTTTATCTGAAATTTTTCCCGCTTTTTTTAAGCCGTCCAATAATCGGATTTGCCGGTCTTTCGTGTGATCAAAATGCTTTAACGGATCATATAATGAAGGATTATTAGGAATTGCACAAATAAATGCCATCTCTGCCAGAGTTAGAGATTTCAGCGGTTTGTTAAAGTAATACTCTGCTGCTGAGCCGATTCCATAAACACCATGATTAAAGAAAATGGTGTTTAGATAATAATAGAGAATTTCATCCTTTGAAAGCTCTTTTTCCAATTGGTAGGAATACAATAGCTCAGTTAGCTTTCTGTTATACGTTCGTTCGTGATTTAAGTATAGATTTCTTGAAAGCTGTTGGGTAATCGTGCTTCCGCCTTGGTCAATTTCACCCTTTTTCAGGTTAGCCAGTGCCGCCCTGGCAATGCCATTAAAGTCAATGCCTCTGTGTTCATAAAAATTCTGGTCTTCAGAGGTTAGAAAGATATTCTTTACAGCATCGGGGATATCTTCAAAGGGGACAATCATTCGATTCTCATCGTTCACCACTTCAGAAATCAAGTCTTCATCTCGGTCGTAGATGTAGCTGTTTTGAACGAGATCTATTTTTGATAGCTCTACTTTCTCATCTAAAACCTGTCCCAAAGATTTCATTTGACCAACTTCTTCTCCGGAACGGATTAAAGCTAACACAAATAATGGAATCAGGCATGCTAGCATGATCCATCCTAAGGCTGCTCGCAATATCGTCACTCTCTTTCTACTTAATCTAGCCATATCGTACCATTATTTCCAGGTAGCGAGAAGAAAAAAGTTATTGAATCAAAGATTTGTAGTCAGCTTGTTTTCGAGAGTAACTAGTTTTTGCTCACTTTTTGCTTTCATAGCAAGCATCCTCCTTAAAAAGAAAAATACGTTTTTTTAGTAACAGGTTTCACTCCAAATAGGGCTAGTTGAACAGGATAATGAACGAAGGCAAAAGCACAAGAGGAAGCTTTCACTATCACAATCCTGTACGCCGGAAAATCCCCACAGAATGAAGGTTCACTTTACTTCGGGTTCCTTAATAATTATAAGAGAAAAAATTCGTCCAAGTACAATATTTATGGGAGTATTCATTATTTTCAGAAAAAATACAGTTAAAATAAGGAAATACTGATATAATATATTGAATAATAATGGCAGCAAAGCGCATGAGAGGCAGGTGTGACTATTGGAACAAAGCGCTATATTGATCATTGATTTTGAATTTACAATGCCAGAGGGCAAGTACCAACCGCAAAATTTTTTCCCTGAAATTATTGAAGCTGGGGTTGTTAAAGTTGAAGATGGTAAGATTGCAGAGACATTTTCAAATTATATCAAGCCAAAAAAATTCGGGAAATTAACAGAGCGCTGCAAAAAATTTTTAAAGATTAAACAAGAGGACATTGACAGCGGTATGAAGTTTGAAGACTTTATCAATAAATTAAAAGAATTTGATTCTGAAAAGAACAGTGTCATTATCACTTGGGGGAGTATGGATATGAAGGTGTTAAAGCATAATTGCATGATCAATCATATTCCTTTTCCATTCAAGGGAGAGCTTCGGGACTTATCTTTGGAATACAAAAATTTCTTTGGTGACAAAACACTGACTGGATTATGGAAAGCTGCAGAGGAATATGGGGATAAAGGCACCGGAAAACATCATAAGGCCTTGGATGATGCACTCACTACCTTTCACTTGTTTCAAAAAGTCGAAAATGACAAAAAATATTTAATGAATCCAAAGCCTACGAAAATTGGTGATGTTATTGATTTAACGGGGGTGCTTCGTAAAAACGCAACGTAAATAACCCAATCATCCATTGGGTTATTTTGTTTGGAAATATTCTTCGGCAAGAGTACTTAGATTCTCCAGTGATTTTTTTGCCCAAAGAGAATCGTCCTCTTTAAGCCGAGTTTTTAGTTTTTCTATCGCTGTCCGCAGAGATTCTTCATAGTCCGAATGGCTGCCGTCAAATTTTTTCACCATTTGGAAAGGTATATTTACTTGTTCACGAAAGGCAAGAGCTCTTCTTTCATGAAAAAGCGGTACATCTACTCGTTTAGGATTGTGCAAGTCTCCTTGGTCGGGATGTTTATCCACGGATTGGACTCTGACAAGATAATGGGCGGGTTTTATATCCGTTATGACTCCTGTGTATGCCCCCGTTTTATAAAAAACTTTTACATCGTCGCCGATTTGAAATTCATTCATTAAAACCACCTCTTTTTCATATTGTACAAAAAAATAATCAAATAGAAAATCTAATCGTAATAAATCGTTTATCACGTTAAAAGAACACCCGTATCTAAAAATAGAATAGGGTGTTCTGGGAGGATTATTGAAAAGTTGAAATGAAACGGCTGATACCGTCTTTAACCGTTTGAAGAGGGCAGCCTATATTCATTCGAACGAAGCCCTCACCGCCGGCTCCGTACTTATCGCCGGGTTCGAGAATCAGCTTGCCTTTATGAATAAGCTGATGTGCCAACTCTTTGTCTGTAAGACCTAAATTCCTGCAGTCGATCCAGAGAAGATAAGAAGCATCTGGAATCATTACTTTAACTTCCGGAAGAGACTCCTGAAGGCTGGTTTTTACTAAATCTACGTTTTTTTCGAGGTAAGGAATGAGCTCCTCTAGCCAATTCTCCCCATATGAATAAGCTGCTTCTATGGCGGTGATAGCAAAAGAATTTAATGCGTTTAACCCATTTCTATTCATCGTTTCTGTGAAGAGCTTTCTTTTTTTTCCATTAGGAATGATGATAGCGGAGGCTTGCAAGCCAGCCAAATTAAATGTCTTACTTGGCGCGACGCATGTGATCGTTTGATCCGCTAACTCGGGAGAAAGAGATGCTAATGGCACATGGCGCTTATTGTAAAGCATTAAATCGGAATGGATTTCATCAGAAATGACCATCACTTGATGTTTCAAGCAAAGATCTCCTATTTTGGCAAGCTCCTCTTTTGTCCAAGCTCTCCCTGAAGGATTATGAGGATGGCAGAAAATAAACAATTTTGTTTCAGGCTGCTTCAGCATTTCCTCAAGTTCGTCAAAGTTTATTTCATACCTTCCGTTCTTTTCCATTAAAGAGCTTGTTATCAGCTTGCGATGATTATCTTTCACGACATTATGAAAAGGAGTATAAACGGGAACCAGTATTCCCACTTGATCACCTGGCTCTGTGTAGGCTTGTACCGCCATGCTCAAAGCGGTAACGATTCCTGGGGAAAATACCAGGCTGTCTTGCTGTATCTCCCAATTATGGCGACTTAAAAGCCAGTTGACCACTGATTTTTTGGTATCAAGAGTAGGAGAAGAATATCCGAAAATTCCATGCTCAAGACGTTTTTGCAACTCGCCAATAACGGCATCAGGCGCTTTGAAATCCATATCGGCTACCCACATTGGCAGGGCATCATCCGCTCCGAAAAGCTCTTTTGTTAAATCCCATTTTACTGATTGTGAACCGTATCTCTTTTCTAATTGATCAAAAATCATTTTTTCACCTCGAACTATTATTTGATTTCCTTTAACTATGATAAAATAAGAGAGCAAATTTTTCGAGTAGTGGTGATGAAAATGGAAGAAAGCCGTGCAGTACAGCACATGATCGATATCGTCAAAAAGTGGGATCCTTTTGCACAAGGAGAAGGCTTTTATGAGACGGAACCAGTTGACGTCGTCCGTGCCGTTTATCTGTTTGATGATTCTTTAATTTTAGGTAAAGAGATTCAGGCTATTTATGAAATTTCATTTGATCAAAATTTGGATTTATCCGAATGTGTGAAACTTGCGGAAGAACTGCTGGCCATAAAAGAACAAAGCACTTGCTAAATTGGACAGTCGGCTCGGGTAGCCGCTTGTCCAATTAACAAGCCTTCAATTTCAATACACATGACATGCATCTAAATCATGCAAAAATTGGCGATTTTTTCTGAAACGTAATTTGGATTTTCTTCCGGCACCAGATGCCCTGTTTTTTTAAGGGAATAGAATCGGGAATCCTGCAAATCCCCATGAAGGCGCTGCCCGATTTGAATTGGAACTACTTTGTCCTCTTCCCCCCAGATCAATAATGAAGGGGTTTCGATGCTTTTTAAATCGGTAGTTGATAAGTCGCCTTCCCGGTGGCGGATGAGCCTGGTCATTGCTATAAAAATTTGATCATCCAAAAAAGGTTTCATATAGCCTTCGATCATCTCTTGGTCAATAAGTGAACGATCATGAACGACATTCGAAAGGTTTTTCAGAACTCCCTGCTTGCTTATCCAACGCTTAATATATAAATAAAAATAGGGCACGTGCGTTCCGAAAATGAGAGAAGGGTGAGATTTTTTTAAATACCCGGAGCTGCACAGCAAGACAACCTTCTTAATTAAATCAGGTCTCTGTTTGGCAGCGTATAACGAGATCTGGCCTCCCATGGAATGCCCGACAAGAATTGGATTTTTTATGTTCATTAATTGAATGAGCTCAAGGACAAGCTCAGCCATATTTTTATATGAGTAGATAAATTTCTTCGATTTTTCAGATCTGCCAAAAGGAGGAAGATCGACTGCGATCAGGTTAAAGTCCTTTTTCAGCAGCGGAATTAATCTTCGAAAGCTGAATGTCGAAGAAAGAAACCCGTGAATGAGCACTAGTGATTGTTTGCCTGCGTTTTCATAATGCTCGTAATAGATATTGACGCCTTTTATTGTTTTTATATGTGTACAATTAAGTGTTTGCATGGTTACTCACTCCAATTTTTTATCTCTTATTGGTTGTTAAGCATGTATGTATTATGGTACCCGTTTATTTATTTTTCAAGCGAAAAAAGCATTAGTTCATAATTCATGTTATAATATTGTGAAAATTTCTGACAACAAAGGTGTGTTAATTAGTGAAGCTGACAGAAACAGAAAAAGAAATACTGGAAATAGTTGAAGAAAACAGCCGCATTGATATTGATACAATAGCCAAAATGGCAAAAGTGAAGGTAGAAGAAGCAAGAAAGATTATCGAAAAGCTTGAAAAAGAAAAAGTGATAATTGACTATTCGGCAATGATCGACTGGCGAAAAGTGGATGGCCATGAAGGAGTTACAGCAATGATTGACGTAAAGGTGACACCAAAAAGAGGTGTAGGATTTGATGATATCGCTGAACGGATTTACAGGTTTCAAGAGGTCGAATCCGTTTACCTTATGTCCGGAGTGTATGATTTATCTGTTGTCATCCGAGGGAAAACGATGTCGGACATTGCAAGCTTTGTATCTGAAAAATTGTCGACACTTGAATCTGTTGTTTCGACGACTACTCACTTTATTTTAAAAAAATATAAGCACGATGGAAAGGTTTTTGACTCAGGTGATGATGATAAAAGGATCGTGGTGTCTCCGTAATGGCTTCTTCCCGATATTTATCACAAACCGTTCAACAGATTAAACCATCAGGTATCCGAAAATTTTTTGATCTAGCCCAAACGATGGAAGGTGTCATATCACTTGGTGTAGGGGAACCGGATTTTGTAACATCTTGGAATGTAAGAGAAGCAAGCATCTTGTCTTTGGAACAAGGATTTACATCGTATACGGCAAATGCGGGGCTGTATTCATTGAGATGTGAAATATCGAAGTATCTGTCGAAGCGCTTTGGCATCTCCTACTCTCCTGACAGTGAAATCATTGTCACAGTTGGAGCGAGCCAGGCGCTTGATATTTCGCTGCGCTCGATTTTGAATCCCGGAGATGAGGTCATTATCCCTGAGCCTTGCTTTGTCTCTTATGGGGCACTCGTCACATTAAGCGGGGGTGTTCCGGTGCCTGTATATACGTTGCAGGAAAACGGATTTAAAGCTTCCAAGAAGGAGATGGAATCGGCATATACGGATAAAACGAAGGCGATCATACTCTGCAGTCCTTCTAATCCGACCGGATCTGTTTACTCAAAGGAAGAACTGGAGCAAATTGCTGAATTTGCTGAAGAAAATGATTTGATTGTTATCTCCGACGAAATCTACGCAGAATTAACGTATGATGAAGATTTTACAAGCTTTTCAGCGATTGGAAACATGAGAGAGCGAACCATCCTTGTATCCGGATTTTCAAAAGGATTTGCGATGACAGGCTGGAGGCTTGGCTATGTGGCAGCACCGACTTTTTTAAAAGATGCCATGCTAAAAATCCATCAATATTCAATGATGTGTGCGCCGACAATGGCTCAATTTGCAGCGGAAGAAGCACTGAAAAACGGAATGAAGGACGTAGAAAAGATGAAAAAAAGCTATCGCCGGAGACGGAATATTTTTGTGGAGTCTCTCAATGAAGCGGGACTTAATTGCCACAATCCAGGCGGCGCCTTTTATGCGTTTCCCTCGATAAAGAATACAGGCATGAGCTCTGAAGAATTTGCTGAAAAACTTTTGGTTCAAGAAAAAGTAGCCGTTGTTCCAGGAAATGCCTTCGGAGAAAGCGGAGAAGGATTTATTCGCTGCTCATATGCTTCATCTTTAGAACAATTGCAGGAGGCGTTAAGCAGAATCAACAGGTTCTTAAAGAACATATAGTGAGCTTGATGGTGAAAAATATCGTGTAAATATGATAAAAAAGACGGAGTGAAAATGATCACTCCATCTATAAAGGGGGGGATACTTGAAAGCCTTTGGCAGTTGTATGTATTCCCCTTATCTCAATTTTAAAACATTTTTCCGTTAATTCTTTTTTCGTTAATCTTTTTTTGCTAATACTATGCATGTATGCTATAATTTTTAATTGCGTATAATTCGAGAATAAATACAAAGATTTAGGAGTGTTATGATTGGCAAATTTTGAAACGGGCAGCGTGTATAGTGGTAAAGTAACCGGATTGCAAGCTTACGGCGCTTTTGTTGCGTTAGATGAAGAAACTCAAGGGCTTGTGCACATTTCCGAAGTTACTCACGGATTTGTTAAAGATATAAATGAACATCTAGCGATTGGTGACGAAGTGCAAGTGAAAGTACTTTCTGTGGATGAAAAATCCGGGAAAATCAGCCTTTCGATCCGCGCAACGCAAGAGGCTCCAGAGAAAAAAGAAGCGAAGCCAAAAAAACAAATTCAATCAACTCAAAAAGATGCTGCTTCTTCACAAGGCTTCAATACGCTAAAAGACAAGCTTGAAGAATGGATTGAACAATCAAATCGCAAAGATTTGATTAAAAAGTAATTTAAAAACCGAACCCTTATGTGGTTCGGTTTTTTTGAATTAGCGCATTTCCGGTTCGGGCTCGTCGCGCACCGCTTCTTCTTGCGGTTTAAATATCAGTGCGATGTTGATCAGTCCTGCAATTCCGACAATACTATAAATAATTCGTGATAACAGTGATCCTTGCCCTCCGAAAATCGCTGCTACTAAATCAAATTGAAAGAAACCTATTAGTCCCCAGTTTATTGCGCCGATGACCGTGAAGATAAGAGCAATACGTTGCAGCATACTCATTTGAAAATCCTCCTTTTTTATTCATCCTGCAACAATAGAGTGCATCAATCGCAAATAATTTATACATATTAGTTTAGAATGCGCATCACTTTACACAGGAATGTTGACTGGGCCATAATAATTTTAAAAGGAGGCGAAAATAATGGAAAAATTTACATATTGGAATCCTACCAAATTAATTTTTGGTAAAGGAGAAGTAGAAAAGCTTACGGACGAAGTGCCGAAGTACGGAAAAAATATTCTCTTGGTTTATGGGGGAGGAAGCATTAAACGTAACGGCCTATACGACCAGGTGACAGAGATTCTGAATAAAATAGGCGCAAACATATATGAGCTTTCAGGTGTCGAACCCAATCCAAGACTAACGACAGTAAAAAAAGGGGTTGAGATTTGCAAGGCTGAAAACATTGACTTTCTTTTAGCTGTTGGAGGAGGCAGTGTCATTGATTGTACGAAGGCTGTAGCTGCCGGCGCGGTTTTCGATGGTGACGCGTGGGATATCGTAACGAAGAAACATATTCCGCAAGAAGCCTTGCCTTTTGGAACAGTACTCACATTAGCCGCAACCGGTTCTGAAATGAACTCGGGTTCTGTCATTACTAATTGGGAAACAAATGAAAAATACGGATGGGGTTCTCCGCTTGTTTTCCCGAAATTTTCAATTCTTGACCCGGCCAACACGATATCTGTGCCTAAAAACCACACTATTTACGGAATCGTTGATATGATGTCCCATGTGCTGGAGCAGTATTTTCACCATACGAAAAACACACCACTGCAGGACAGAATGTGTGAGTCCTTATTAAAAACAGTCATCGAGGCTGCACCGAAATTAGTTGATGACCTCGAGAATTATGAGCTCCGCGAAACTATTTTGTATTCAGGAACGATTGCTTTAAACGGCATGCTGCAAATGGGCTATAGAGGCGATTGGGCTACTCATAATATTGAGCACTCTGTCTCTGCCGTTTATGATATTCCGCACGCTGGCGGACTGGCGATTCTTTTCCCGAATTGGATGAGGCATACTCTCGATGAGAATATCAGCCGATTTGTTCAGCTTGCTGTTCGTGTATTTGACGTTGATACTAACGGAAAATCTGATCGTGAAGCGGCTCTCGAAGGAATCGATAAACTAAGCGGGTTCTGGACAAGTCTTGGTGCGCCGAATAAGCTTGCCGATTATGAAATTACAGATGAAAAAATCGACGTCATGGCAGACAAGGCAGTAATAAATGGAGATTTTGGCCGCTTTAAAACATTGAATAAGGACGATGTCGTAGCTATTTTATCTTCATCGTTATAAAATTGTTTTTTATGTCCAAAAGCTATGCTTTTGGACATGATTTTTTAAGTTGTGAAATAGGCGTTTTTTCTCATAACGGGTCAGAGGCTTGCTTTCGTAAATAACTTCATATAAAGTGAATATGATAATATCTTAAGGCAATTGGGAGGCAAAAAAATGGGACATATCCAATTTGATTATTCAAAGGCACTACCATTTTTCGGTGAACATGAAATTACATATTTAAGTGATTTAGTAAAAGTTGCCCACCACACCATCCATGAAAAAACTGGTGCTGGTAGTGATTTTTTGGGCTGGGTTGACCTTCCGGAAAACTATGATAAAGACGAATTTGCAAGAATTAAACAATCAGCTGAGAAGATTAAATCAGATTCTGACGTTTTGTTAGTCATTGGGATCGGTGGTTCGTACTTGGGAGCACGGGCAGCAATTGAATTTCTTAACCATTCGTTCTACAACGTGCTTCCAAAAGAAAAAAGAAATACACCGCAAGTACTTTTTATCGGGAATAATATCAGCTCTTCTTATATGAAAGATGTTATGGATTTATTGCAAGACGTTGATTTCTCTATTAATGTCATCAGTAAATCAGGAACAACGACAGAGCCTGCTATTGCATTCCGTATTTTCCGCGACCTTCTCGAAAAGAAATACGGAAAAGAGGAAGCGGCAAAACGAATTTATGCAACAACTGACAAAGAAAAAGGCGCATTAAAAACCGTTGCCACAGAAGAGGGCTTTGAGTCCTTTATCATTCCTGATGATGTTGGCGGCAGGTACTCTGTATTGACTGCCGTAGGCTTGCTTCCGATCGCTGTAAGCGGAGCCGATATTGACGAAATGATGAAAGGGGCAGCCCAAGCCAGAAAAGATTTCTCTTCATCTGAAGTTGAAGAGAATCCAGCCTATCAATATGCAGCTGTTCGTAATATTTTATACAACAAAGGCAAAACGATTGAAATGCTTATCAACTATGAGCCGTCCTTGCAATATTATGCAGAATGGTGGAAGCAGCTATTCGGAGAAAGTGAAGGAAAAGACGAAAAAGGTATTTATCCTTCATCCGCTAATTTTTCAACGGATCTTCATTCTCTGGGCCAATACGTTCAAGAGGGCAGAAGAGACTTATTTGAAACAATTATTAACGTAGAAAAGCCAAAGCATGAGTTATCCATTGAAGAAGCAGAAAGTGACCTTGACGGCTTAAACTACCTTGCCGGCAAAACGGTCGATTTCGTCAATAAAAAAGCATTCCAGGGAACAATGCTTGCCCATACAGACGGCAACGTGCCAAACTTGATTGTCAACATTCCTGAGCAAAACGAATTTACTTTCGGCTATCTCGTATACTTCTTTGAAAAAGCATGTGCGATGAGCGGATACCTTCTCGGTGTAAATCCGTTTGACCAGCCGGGAGTTGAAGCATACAAAGTGAATATGTTTGCGCTTCTAGGCAAACCTGGATTCGAAGAGAAAAAAGCAGAGCTTGAGAAACGGTTAGAAGACTAATAGGGTATAGTAGAAATGGCAGACTTACAGGGTCTGCCGTTTTCTTTTAGTAATGGCCGAGATTATCCGGGACGAATTCAACGAAGCTTGCACTCATTATGCTTGTTTTTGTTTTTTAGAAATATCGGCATATATCGAAGATCCCTCCGATATTTCTATCCACATGTGGTTTGTAGTTCAGTTACCGCTTCTCCTCCTGACGATGCTCCATAATAGCATCGCATATCATATTTGATGTATTCAGAATATAATCCGCTCCGGCCAGTTCCGCGTTTATTACTTGCGTGTCTGTCACGATTTCAACCATTGCATAGATGCCTCGATTACATCCCTTTAACGCAAGCAAGATTAAGACCGTCAGCATGTCTGCATCCGACTCATTTTTATGTTGGTCTGCCGTAATGATAGCACTCGAAGCGCGTGCTGTATTTGCTCTTTCCAGAACGGATTTATCCGTTGCGTTTCCCCGAATGAAGTGCAGGTTATTTATAAGCGGGGCTTCCTTCAATGTGTCATCGATTAATACGATAGGGGTAGTTCGTTTCTCCGCTAGAATGGTATGAATGAGCTTGTTCGATTTTTCATTCCAACCCACAACGATCATGTGATCACTGCCTTCATATCTTACCTTTCCTTCTGAATAGCGATGCTGCTTATGGAAAGTGGCCGATGAGATAGACGCAAAGTAGGCAGAAAAAATGCCAACTCCGACAAAAATAAGCAGCATGCCAAGTACTTGACCCGCTGTAGTTCGAGGAGCGAAATCACCATAGCCGACTGAGGATACTGTGACAAGCGCCCACCATATGCCTTCAAAGACGGTGGTAAACTCTTTAGGTTCTATCCAGCTGATAACTGTGCCGAAAAGGGTGATGACCAATAAAACGAAAACGGCCATTCTGATCAGAATCGGCCATTTCAGCCATGTAATATAGATCCGATTCGATTTGATCATGAATCACCATTCCCAGTAACGCTGAAGGATAGAATTTCCTGAACAATTCGATTCAGCTTTTTTTCAATTGTCTCTTTTCCGTGTACTTCTATGGCTTCTTCAATAACTTTCAGAGTATCCTCATCAAATTCAATATTGTTTTTTTGTATCTTAGCTTCATTATAAAGCTGAATAAAGGCATCAAGTCCTTCATTCATTTTATCGATAGCACCGCTAAGAAGATTTTGTTCTTTGCTTGATACATTCAATGGGATCACCTGCTTTTAGGCTAATTAGTAATACGAATAGTGTTCCCTGTTTTTAGTGAAAAACGCAGCAAATAATACAAATGCTTGAGAAAAAAATAGACATAAGTTCTGATGCAAAGATGGCTGGACATTCATTCGCCGAATGGGCATGTCTCTTATTTGTTTTCGGACATGAGGGGAAAAAGGAACACAATTATATCGGACCAAAATACTGTACAAAAGAACGCCGGCTCATTAGAATTATTTTTTAATAGCATGTATTTTTACTTGCACAAGAGGGGAAGATGACAGCATGTTTTTCTTTTACTTTTTAACATTGGTCGCATTTGCTATTTCAATTTGGGCACAATTTAAAGTAAAGAGCAATTTTGAGAGATATTCTAAGGTGGAAGCCTCTGGGCACAAAACTGGTGCCGAGGTGGCAAGGCATATTTTGGATACAAACGGGCTGCATAACGTACCCGTTGAGCCGGTAAGAGGAACTTTAACAGACCATTATGATCCGACTGAACGTGTCGTCCGCTTGTCAGAGCAGGTATATTATGGACGATCTATTTCGTCGATTTCCGTAGCTTCTCATGAGGTGGGGCATGCAATTCAGCATCAGGAAGCCTATGGCGCGCTTGTATTGAGACATAAGATTTTTCCGGTGGTGAGCTTTTCATCCGGTATTGCGCCCTTATTGTTAATCGGCGGCTTACTGCTTGGGAGCTTAAATTTAATCGGGTTTGGCATCATTCTGTTTTCTGCCGCTGTCTTTTTTCAGCTGGTCACACTTCCTGTTGAATTTAATGCGAGCTCTAGAGCGAAAAATTTTATCGTTTCAGAAGGAATCATTCGAAATAATGAAGAGAAGAGTGTGAACAAAGTATTAAATGCTGCAGCACTGACATATGTCGCAGCGGCATTGGTATCCTTGTTTGAGCTTCTTCGTTACGTCATGATTTTTCTGTCGGGTCGAAATAATGAGTAAATCGTTAGAGGAGGTGATCCCTTGCCATATTTTGGCGAGGGATTTTTTTGATCATACTAAACATTATAGTTGTAGCTCTGCTCATTGCTGCTACCGCGTTTTTTGTTGTCGCCGAATTCGCCATCGTCAAAATCCGGGGCTCAAGAATTGATGAATTGGTTGAGAGCGGCAATACCCGTGCAATAGCTGCTAAACAACTTATTTCCAATTTAGATGAATATTTATCTGCCTGCCAGCTCGGAATCACCATTACAGCCCTGGGGTTGGGATGGCTGGGAGAACCAACAGTCGAGAGAATTCTTCATCCTTTGTTTGTTAGTTTTGGTATTAAAGAGCCGTTAGCGGGAATTGTTTCGTTTGTGATTTCTTTTATCATTATTACTTTTCTGCATGTAGTACTCGGTGAGCTGGCTCCGAAAACCATTGCGATTCAAAAAGCGGAAGAAGTAAGCCTGTGGACGGCAAAGCCTTTAATCTTGTTTTACAAGCTTATGTTTCCATTTATTAAAGTGCTGAATGGATCTGCAGGTTTAATTGTTCGTTGGCTCGGATTTCATTCTGTGAATGAGCACGAGGTCGCACATAGTGAAGAGGAGCTGCGGATGATCCTTTCTGAAAGCTACCAAAAAGGCGAAATAAATTTGACAGAATTTAAATACATGGATAAAATTTTCGATTTTGATAACCGGCTGGCAAGAGAAATCATGATTCCCCGTACTGAGATGGCAACGGTTTCGATAGAAGCGACGATGGAGGAAGCGCTACATTTCATGTTGAACGAAAGATATACGAGGTACCCTGTCATTGAAGGGGACAAAGACCATATTGCCGGCATTTTAAACGTGAAGGATGTATTTAAAAAAGAGTTTTTATCCACCAAAGCGAGCGTTAAGGAAATGATGCGCCCGGTGATTATGGTATTGGAAAGCACTGCGGTCGGTGAGCTGCTTATTCGCATGCAAAAAGAACGAAAACATATGGCGATTCTTGTTGATGAATACGGCGGTACAGCAGGTTTAGTAACTGTTGAGGATATTCTTGAAGAGATTGTAGGCGATATCAGGGATGAATTTGACATTGATGAAATGCCTCACATTGTAAAAAAAGGAGAGGGGCACTATGTCATGGATGGCAAAGCTCTCGTGGAAGAAGTGGGTGAGCTCTTAGGTTTATCTATTGAGCATGAAGATGTTGATACAATTGGAGGGTTGCTTCTGACACAGCAAATGGATTTTGAAAATGGGCAAACAATCGACATGTATGGCTGTCAATTCACCATTGTGGACGTAGAGGACCATCATATTCGGACGGTAGAAGTAAAAAAAGCGGAGAGTTAATCCGCTTTTTTGTTTGCAAACTGGCTTATATAAAGGCAAAATAGCAGTAAAGGGAGGATTTCACAACATGCTAACAAGGTTTACAGTCGAGACAAATCACAGAGATGAAATGATTGATGTTACTGCAAAAATCGAAAAATTTGTGAAGGATAATCAAGTAAATGAAGGCGCTGTTATTGTCTATTGCCCTCATACAACCGCAGGAATTACGATCAACGAGAATGCTGATCCTGACGTAAAACGGGACATGCTTAGAAGGTTTGATGAAACCTATCCGTGGAACCATCAAAAAGACAGACATATGGAAGGAAATACGGCCGCTCATATGAAATCAAGCACAGTCGGTGCTTCCCAACACATCATTATCGAACAGGGAAGACTTGTTCTCGGTACATGGCAGGGCATTTATTTTTGTGAATTTGACGGACCAAGATCAAGAACGTGTTATGCGAAAATCATAGGTTCCTAGATACAGAGTTTTAACAACAAAATCTACAGTGAAGGGTGAGAAACCTGAAGATTGTTCAGCACTCCTATCAGAAAAAAGGGAAAATCGTATTTGTTTTTGAAAATTGGCCCCATTCTGCAGTGATCATGGTACCGATCAAAAACTATTATTTTATCAGATTTGTAAAATGGGATGAACGTGATCCTGTTGTTACTAGAGAAGATTTGGAGCAGATGGAATGGGCCGCCAATCGGATGCTTGGATGTTCACATTTTTATCGAAACCGTAAAGCATTAACGTTGAATCCGTGAGAGCAGTTCTAGTATATCCACTCGCGTCACATGAGACATCAAATAAGCTGATTGGGTTGCACCTCTTTTTCTGAATGAATTTAACCGTTGAATCACCTGTTCTGCGGTCAATATCCCTAACCCGAAAGCGGCAAATTGGTCATAGCCAAAATAGATTGCATTTTCTCCGCGCCACTCAGGCCGAGCAGGATCGAAATCAGGATTCGCAAAATAAAGGCAATCTCCAGGAAGAAAATCATTTCGAATTTCAGAGTAGACGGGAAGCTTTTCATAATGCCAATCATAAAGAGTAATCGTTGGGAAAGCGGCATTAAATGCTTGATCACCAATCATTCGTAATAAAGCGAAATAAAAAATAACAACGATGGCGGTTGCGCATTCAAAGGCATAGAGGGAGCCGCGTTCAAAAATATCACGAATACCAAGTGCTGCCGGTACATTGTATCTCAATTCAAGCGCGCCTTCGGGTGACCGCCTCCAAAACATATCGTTTCCGTATGTTTTTGCAAACGTTGCGAATTTTGCGCCGCTATGGATCAGTGCCGTTGCGGATTGAATGGTATGGTTTCGAAACGAAGTTTCAAAAGATAATTCACGCATGCTTGAATAATCATAGCGGGCAGGACTTGTAAGCATCGCTTCGATAATTTTTTGTTCTGCCGGATTCAGCTGATCGGAATTTAGTACGTGTTCAGGCGCAATTCTTTGTCCGGATAGGAATATCATATTTCAGCACCCTTTAATTTTTTACTAGTATATGTGCGGAGCCTGGCTAAGGTAAAAAAGAAAATCAAAAGAAAGAGGGAATCATTTGAAACGATTGAAATTAAGCGCCGTCATTACACTTGGTTTGCTGAGCGGATGCGGAGTATTAAACGAAGTAAACTCAGGAATCAACTATATTAACGAATCAACAGAGTATATGAATGAGGCTCAAGTGTTTGCTGAGGATCTGTCTTCGTTAGCGAATGACGCGGTCAATAACGAAGATGCTGGAAAAAAACTAGAGAGCCGGCTGACTGAAATGAAATCGAATATTGAGGAATTTAATAAGCTTACACCGCCCGAAGCTGCTACATCAGTCCACGAAGAAGCGGTTAAGCAAAATGAAAAGCTGCTTTCGGGAATTGATCAAGTCCAAACTGCTGTTAAAGAGGGAACATTTCAACTGGAGCAGCTTGAGAACTCTGAAATCATGGGAACGATAACTGAAGTAACAGATTTGATGAAGACGATTGAAAAGATTCAAGAATAATATTCCCTGCAAATAAAACCTACTCCTGTCCATTCAAGAATAGGTTTTATTTATGCTCATTTTATTTTTTCAAAGGCTCGAGAGACAAACCATTGATGCCTTTCCCTCATCATTTTTTCCGTTCTTTCGTCTAATCCCCATTCTGAGATCCTTGAGGCAGGGCGTAATGCGGCAAATAGATCCCAATAAGGGAGGTACTTGAATTCGATTGCTGTACACATCGATTTGTATTGATTTGTAAAATCATTCATTGCGGCCATTCCATATGCCCATAGAATCTCTAGCCTGCTATTGGCAAAATCAGCAAGCGGGTCTCCGAGAGCTGCGTCTTCCCAGTCGAGAATTGCAATGAACTGTCCGTCTTTCCATAAGATATTGCCCGGCCAATAATCTCCGTGCAATAATACAGTTTTATTCACTTTAGGAAATGGCCAAACCGATTCCAGCATTTCGCGAATACGGCCTTCATTTAGTGATTCATCAATGATTGCAGGACGTTTCTCCAGCTTCTCTGCATAAATTTCTTCTTGTTTCGGCAAAAAGGATAATTCAGGATTCGAACCTTTGATCTTGTGAATGTTCGACAGCGATGTAGCAAGCTCATGTATTGCGGTGTTTACATTGCGAGGAATGTCTTTTTGCTTGCTTTCAATAAATTCAATAACAATAAATGGATTTGGAAATATGGCTCCCGAGCTATCGAAATGGTACGGAGCAGGTACGAGCAGCCTTTTAGACTTCAGGATTTGCAACAGCTTGAATTCGTCAGCTGCGATACGCGGATTTCGTTTCAGATCCGTTTCCCCATGTTGGCGTACGATCATTTTCTTCTTTTTTCCATCGGATTGTTCGAATTCAATCGCTGTCACTTGTGCGGAGACTCCTCCAGATACTCGCCACGTTCTCAGCAGCTTGCTTCCTGGATCCATTGTTTGAACCAATTGTTGAAACTTTTTTTCTTCTATGAATTTTGTTTCATCCATCGTATTCACCCCACAAGATTCGGTAAAACCACCATTCATTGTAGATTCATTTTATGCAGTCTAGTATTTCAAAATCCGGTGAAGATGTCGATATTAATTTTAACAATATAGAAGGGGACAACTTATGAGAAAATTTATTAAATGGCTCTGTACACCATCAATCTCAAGAAAGCTTTCGATTGCTTTTTTGCTTGTACTAACCTTACCCATCATTTTATTGGCTCTAGGCGCTTTTCATACAGCCAGCAAATCACTGGAAGAAGAGATGATGAGGAATGCAAACAATAGCGTAAAGTCACTGGACAGAACGATACAAAGTGATATGGAAACTAAAGTTGCGGCAATAAAAAATTTCAGCAACTGGATTAACAAGGATAGCTTCACGGAAGAAAACCTAGATGTTACGAGACAAAGATTCGAACAATATAAGTCTTTAAATAGTAATATTGAATCGATTTATACAGCCTCATCAAAGGGTGACTTTATTCGCTTTCCGGATATAGAGATGCCGGAGGATTTTAATCCAACTGAAAGAAACTGGTACAAATCTGCGGTGGCGAATAAAGGAAAATATATTTTAACCGATCCTTATCAAACAGCTTCTACAGGTTTAACCGTTGTTTACAATTGCAATGGCGAATTTGGATGGTTCAGGAGTAGTTGCAATAAATATTCCGATCAATTACTTAAGTCAAGTAACAGAAGGTATCAATATAGGGAAAAGCGGGTATGCGTTTATCGTAAATGAGAATATGCAGTATATTTCCCATCCAATCGAATCTGTTGGCGGAACAGTTAAAAAAGACATCAGCGGTAAGCTGGCTCAAAACAAGAACGGACATTTTGACTTCGTCATGAATGGTGCAAAAGAAAGAGTCATTTTTGAGACAAATGCATTCACTGGATGGAAAATTGCCGGAATAATAAACACGAATGAAATTGCCGAATCGTCTGAGCCGCTTTTTAATTTTACGATGATCCTTTTCATCGGATCTGTCCTTGTCGGAGGAGTTATTATCTTTACCATTATTCATTCCATTAGAATGCCATTAAAGAAACTTGTAGCTTCTGCAGCGAAAATCAGCAATGGTGATTTAAGTGAAAAGATTGAAATTCGTTCAAAAGATGAAATAGGGCAATTAAGCCAAAACTTTAATAGCATGGCAGAATCACTTAGGAATGTTATTGGTTCAATTCAACTTTCGGTCGATAATCTTGCGTCTTCATCGGAAGAATTAACTGCAAGCGCACAGCAAACAAGCAAAGCAACTGAGCACATTACGTTATCAATTGAGCAGTTTTCAGGAGGAAACGAAACACAAAGCGAAAATGTTGAAAAAAGCTCTGAACAGCTTGATCGTATTGACGATGGGCTGCAAAGGATTGCCAAGACATCATCTGTCGTAGCTGAATCTTCTATCAAATCAATTGAAACTGCAGAATCCGGCGGCCAGCTTGTCAGAAAAAATGCCGGCCAAATGAAATTAATTAATGACACTGTCAAGCATGCGGAACAAGTGATTAAGGGATTGGAATATAAATCGAAGGATATTAACAAAATTGCATGAACTATCAATGGCATTGCTGATCAAACGAATTTGCTTTCTTTAAATGCAGCAATTGAATCTGCGAGAGCAGGAGAATACGGAAGGGGCTTTTCCGTTGTAGCTGAAGAAGTGCGGAAGCTAGCGGCTAGGTCCTCTGAGTCTTCTAAAGTAATCGAAAAAATGATTCACGAGATTATTAAAGAAATCAATGGGTCTCTTGCTATGTTTCAATCTGTCAATCAAGAAGTCAGTACTGGACTGGATATTTCAACGCAAACAGAAGAAAGCTTTAAAGAAATACAAACCGTGACAAATGAAATCGCAGAAGACATTAATCAAATGAATGTAATGGTCAGTGATTTATCGGAAGGATCAAAGCAGGTTTCTACCTCAGTTAGAAGCATTGCTCAAATATCAAAAGAAAGTGCAGCAAGCATACAAGATATTGCTGCGTCTGCAGAAGAGCAGCTTGCATCGATGGAAGAAATCAGCGCTTCGTCAACAACTCTTGCTACGATGGCGGAAGAATTGCGCGAGCTGACGAAAAAATTTAACACGAATAAAAAAACGTAAGGATTGTCTATGGCTTTAAAATTGAGAAATCTTATCGTACACTAGAGCTACAATGGATAAGGAGAGTGACGTCTTTTGCGATTAGAAGGAAAAAAAGTGATTGCACTGGTAAGTGATGATTTTGAAGATTTAGAGCTGTGGTATCCTGTTTTGCGATTGAGAGAAGAAGCGGCAGACGTTCATCTCGTTGGCGAAAAGGACAAGCATGAATATATAGGGAAATATGGCGTTCCCGTCACGTCTGATTATTCTTTCGGCCAAATAAATGCAGATGACTATGATGCGATTTTGGTTCCAGGAGGCTGGGCGCCGGATAAACTAAGAAGGTACCCGGAAGTGTTGGAAATGATCAGAAAAATGAATGCAGAAAAAAAGCCGATCGGACAAATTTGCCATGCAGGCTGGGTATTGATATCTGCAGGAATTTTGGACGGTAAAAATGTAACAAGTACGCCGGGGATCAAAGACGATATGACAAATGCAGGCGCAACATGGTTCGACGAGGCTGTTATAGTCGACGGCCACATCGTATCCAGCAGACGTCCGCCTGATCTTCCCGAATATGTAAAAGTATTTGCCGATGTATTAGCTGAATCCTAAATGAAATTCGGGTAACATATTTTAATAGGATCAGAAAAAAAGGGTGTCCCAAAGATAAGCTCTAGGAACACCCTTTTTTCACGTGATCACTAGTGTCGTTATGTCCATCAGACTCTGGATGAAGGACAATTTTCGAGATCACTAGTGTTGTTATGTCCTTCAGCCCCTGGATGAAGGACAATTCACGTGATCACTAGTGTTGTTATGTCCATCAGACCCTGGATGAAGGACAATTCACGGGATCACATGCGTCGTTAAGTCCTTCAGACCCTGGATGAAGGACAATTCACGTGATCACTAGTGTCGTTAAGTCCATCAGACCCTGGATGAAGGACTTTTCACGGGATCACTTGCGACTTTTTGTCTTAAATAGGGAGGTGAATATTCCCGCAGATATTATTTTATGTTCAAATTCACCATTTTTCGTATAACTTAAGTCTCTTTTCATTCTCATCCCCCATAAGGCAGAGGCAGGCTAATTCATTACTTTTCATCAGCCGGGTACACAATCCCAATCTGTTTTCTTGCTTTCTCCATAATTGCTGCTGTTTGTAAAGTAACTGAATAGGAATTGATTTCAGATTCGAATTTGCCCGCTTTCAGACAGTTAATGAATTCTTGAACCTCGTAATACATCGATGGCTTGTCCTGAATGACCGTAATTTCTTCAGACGTACCATCTCTATATTTAATTTCTACTTTTTCAGGAGTATGTATTTTATCGATGAGAATCGATCCGTTTTCTCCTTGGATTTCAGAAGGCAGATGTGAATCGGTAATTTTGCTGTACATGACCACAGCTTCATGGTCGTTATACTGTAAAAGCAAGCTTCCTTCACCATCGACACCGGATTCAAGTCTTAGTCCACCCGCCTTAACATCAGATGGCTCGCCGAAAAGAGAGACAGCCGGGTAAATGCAGTACACGCCTATGTCCATTAATGCGCCATTTGAAAATTCCGGATTAAATGCATTTAGCACAGTTCCTTCCTTATATGCGTCATAACGGGAAGAGTATTGACAATATCCGGCTACCATTCTGCGGACCATTCCAATTTTATGGATGTTCTCGCGGATGGCTTGAAAGTTTGGTAATGGAGCCGTTTTTAAAGCCTCCATTAAGAGAACTCCATTCGCCTTAGCGGTTTCGATCATTTCTATCGTTTCTTTCGTATTTGATGCTAAAGGTTTTTCGCACAACACATGCTTGCCATGTTTCATCAAAAGTACCGCTTGATCTTTGTGAAACGAGTTTGGACTTGCCAGATAAACCGCGTCACATACCGGGCTTTTTGCCATTTCTTCAAGATCAGTAAACGTATGGGGAATCGAATGTTTTTCAGCAAACTGCTTTGCCCGCTCTTCCGTTCTGGAATAAACAGCGGATAGTTCAAATTCTGGTGCATGGCGAGCTGCTTCAATCAAACGCTCAGTAATCCAATTAGTGCCAACCACAGCAAAGCGTATCATAACAAGACACTCCTATCATTGTACTTAGTCAAGTATACACAGTTTAGATTATACCTTGGCATTCGTGCTTGCAACCCTTAGTTGATTGGAATTATAATAGAAGGACTAAGACAAAGGAGGTGTATGAGATGTTGACTACTGTGATTCGCGCGGATTTTTTATCGTATATGTATATCTGCCGTGCGATTTTTTCCGCAAATGAAGCCAAAGGGACAAGTCTGTCCATTTTTAACAGCTTCATACGGAAATTACAGTGAGTAGAACTCTCATTCAACCGAATTTGTCATCGGACTTAAACGAGACGGCTCAGGTGCCGTCTTTTTTTGTGGGAAATTAGGCGTTTTTGCCTTTTTTCGCATGCAATCTGACACGGCACAGGTGGGTTCTTACGCTTACCTGTGCTTTTTTAATTGACTTGGAGGAATATAAAATGATTTCAGTTCAAAATATTAGTAAAATGTACGGCGGCAGCATGATTTTCGAAAAGGTAACCTTTGAAATAAATGAATACGACAAAGTAGGGATTGTCGGCAGAAATGGAAGCGGCAAAACAACATTATTGAAGCTGCTTACGGGGGAAGAATCTCTTGACGAAGGAGCAATTTATATGAAAAAAGGCTCAATCGTCGGCTATTTGCAGCAAGAGGGAAATTTTAATAATAACTCAACCGTATTTGATGCCTTAATGAAAAGCTTCCATAAGCTTCAAGCAATCGCAAATCAAATGAAACTGCTGGAAACGGAAATGGCTGTATCAAAAAATATTGAAGTCTTGTTAAAACAATACGGTGAACTGCAGGAGGAATTTTCAAGAGATGGAGGCTACGAGATGGAGTCCCGTGTTCAAGCTGTGGCAGATGGATTGAAGATTACAGATTTGCTGCGAATCTTATTCACGAGCTAAGCGGAGGAGAAAAAACAAAAGTCGGGTTGGCAGCGCTGCTTTTGAAAAATCCGGATATATTACTGCTTGACGAACCGACAAACCATCTTGATATTGAAGCAACAGAGTGGTTGGAGAAATATTTGGGAAGCTACAAAGGAACGGTTGTCACAATTTCTCATGACCGTTATTTTCTCGACCATGTAACAAACAAAACGATCGATCTGGAGGATGGGGAGGCAACTGTCTATTTATGCTCCTATTCTAAATTTGTAAAGGAAAAAGAAAAAAAGCTGCTTGATGAATTTAAAGAATACGAAGAGCAGCAGAAAAAAATTAAAAAAATGAAAGAAGCTATTAAACGATTGCAGGAATGGGCCAATCAAGCCAATCCTCCCAATGAGGGTCTTCATAAACGGGCCCGCCATATGGAGAGAATGCTTGAAAGGATGAAAAAGAAAAAACGGCCAATGTTGGAACATAAAAAAATAAATCTTGCCTTTGAGATGAAGGAGAGAAGTGGAAAGGAAGTTATATCCTTACAAAATGTTTCAAAAAGCTATTCAGGTAAGTCATTACTTCAAAATATACATTTGGATGTATATTTTAAAGAGCGTCTGGCAATTGTCGGCAGCAATGGTTCTGGCAAGACGACATTACTCAAACTTATCATGCAGCAGGTCCTGCCCGATTCTGGAGATGTGAAAATAGGAAGTAATACCCAGATTGGATATTTGTCCCAGCATACTCTTGCTGAAGCAAGCTCTCACAATGTTATGGACACGTTTAGACAAAAAATTGTCGTAACAGAAGGAGAAGCCCGACATATTTTAGCTAAATTTCTTTTTTACGGCCCTGCGGTTTTTAAGAAGGTTGCCCAACTCAGTGGAGGAGAAAAAATGCGCCTTCAGCTTGCAATAATCATGTATCAAAAACTGAATTTACTGATCCTGGACGAGCCGACGAATCATTTAGACATTGATTCCAGAGAAGTATTGGAAGAAGCATTGCTTGCATTTGATGGAACAATTCTATGTGTTTCCCATGACAGATATTTGTTAAATAAATGCTTTACCAAGACTTGCTGGCTTGAAAATGGGAGGTTGGAAATGTACGTAAAATGCTATGACGAAGCCAGGTTGGAAAAGACAAACCGAATGAACCTCAGATAGGCAATGATTTCTATTTCAATGTCGAATAGTGTACAATTTAGTAAAAAGCTACTTGGAGGAGTTTATGGAATCAATGCAGATATGGAGCGGGAGGTTTAAAAGATTCTTTTTAAACAATAAATTTGTTATCTTTTTACTCGTCCTGCTATTAATTGGTCTAAACATCTTAATTTTCTCAAAAACATCATTTATCTTTACTCCAATAATCGTTTTATTAAGAACCCTATTGCTTCCATTTGTTATGACCGGAGTCGTGTTCTATTTGCTGAATCCTCTGGTGGATTTTTTGGAACGGAAAAAAATAAAACGGATATTTTCAATTATTATTCTTTATATTGTGATTATTGGACTACTTACGATCACGATCGTGAGCATTATTCCTTTTTTGAGAGAGCAAATAATGAGTCTTGTTCACGATTTCCCTAAATATGTAAAAACTGTTGAGGAACAAACGGAAAAGGTTCTTGGCAGCCAATTTGTCAATCAGGCACAGGAAACATTCAATATTAATGTAATAGATATCGCGAACAATATGTCTAATCAGGCAACACGGATTTTAGACAGTACGTTTACTGGGGTTGGGACCTTCATAGGCGCTGTCACTGAGTTTGTCATTTCGTTAATCACAGTTCCATTTATCTTATTTTATTTATTAAGGGATGGAAAAAAGTTGCCTCACTTTATCTTAAAGTTTGTTCCCGACCGCTTAAAAAAGGAAGCACATACGGTAATGATTGAAATGAATCACAGGCTGAGTTCTTATATTCGCGGACAGATTATTGTTAGTTTTTGTATCGGGATATTATTGTTTATCGGCTATTTGATCATCGGGCTGGACTATGCTTCGCTTCTTGCTGTTATCGCTGCCTGTACAAGTGTGGTACCTTACCTTGGACCTACCATTGCGATTACGCCAGCTATCATTATTGCGATAGTGACGTCGCCTCTTATGGTCTTAAAGCTTGTCATTGTATGGACAATTGTCCAGCTCGTAGAAGGAAAGTTCATTTCCCCGCAAATTATGGGTAAAAATTTGCAGATCCATCCGATTACTATTATCTTTTTATTAATCACATCAGGAAAGCTGTTTGGAGTTCTGGGAGTTATCCTTGCCATACCGGGCTATGCGGTTATCAAAGTAGTTACCACTCACTTGTTTGCCTGGTTTAAATCCAGGTCAAATCTATACAATAGCACTGCTGAAGAATATAAGAAATAATTAAAAAGGCTTAGGCTTCTAAGCCTTTTTAGTATGAATTTAGTATTGATAAGTTAAAGGAAAAGTGTCATATTTTTAATGTACCTATTTAAAATTTAATAAAACGAATTCGAAACATTTATGCTAGTCTGTCCGTTCAATAAAGAGAGCAAAATTACAGATGCGGGTACGCACGATAAGAAGGGAAGAATAGAATGAATTTTTGGGAAATCTTTGTCGCCGTAATTTTAGGACTGGTTGAAGGATTAACTGAATATGCCCCTGTTTCCTCCACCGGACATATGATCATTGTTGATGATCTATGGTTAAAGTCAAACGAGCTGGTTTCGGATGAAGCGGCATACGTATTTAAAATTGTGATCCAGCTTGGATCAATATTGGCTGTAGCGATCATATTCAGGGATCGCATCTTGAATTTGCTCGGTTTAAAGAGGAAGATTTCAAAAGAGCAAGAGCAAGGGAATAAATTGACACTTGCACAAATTTTCGTAGGACTGGTTCCCGCCGCGGTATTAGGTTTTTTATTTGAAGATTACATAGATCAGTATTTGTTTTCTGTTCAAACAGTTGCAATCGGCTTAATCGGAGGAGCTATTTTGATGCTCGTTGCTGATTGGATTAACAAACGGAAGCCAACAACCGATTCCGTTGATCAAATATCATACAAGCAAGCGATCGGCATGGGGCTGTTTCAATGTATTTCACTTTGGCCCGGCTTTTCCCGGTCAGGCTCAACGATTTCAGGCGGAGTTATCCTCGGGTTAAACCACAGAGCTGCAGCTGATTTCACATTTATTATGGCTATACCGATTATGGCAGGCGCCAGCTGTTTGTCACTGGTGAAAAATATGGAAGCTTTAAGCATGGATCTTTTGCCGTTTTTCGCAGTAGGCTTTATTACTGCATTTGTCGTAGCTCTAGTCGTCGTACAATTCTTTTTACAGCTGATTAACAGAATCAAGCTAGTGCCGTTTGCGATTTACCGGATTGTACTTGGGATTATTTTATTGCTTTTGTTTATGTAGATTAGTATTTTAGCAGCGTGCGGATCACCTCCGCACGCTTTTTATGATGAAATATTGTAATGTAATGTCGTGTGACTCAGCGAAAATTAAGATCGCGATAAAGGGGTCAGGATCGCGCGTAAAATGGAAAGACCGCAAAAAAAGAACCAAAATCGCAAGTGAATTGGTAAAAATACAGTCGTTTCAAAAAAATAACCAATACGATTAAAAGAGAACATTCAAATCAAACAAAAACAATGCTCAAACCTCTTATATTTGTATAAAAAATGCTTGTTTTTCATTTATATAATAGGAAAAGACGTTAAATACGGGGCCATAGCTCAGCTGGGAGAGCGCTACGCTGTCAGATTTATGCTAGTGATTTCTCACAGTAAAGCTTGCTAGAATACAGATATAATGCAATTCTGCTGGACTCGAACGTATGTTAAATCACTCACTATCACTTTGAGTTTCTGTCTTGTTCAAATACATTTTCTACTTCCGATTCATTACACCCTGTTTTTATCGGCTTAAATTAAACTGAGCGACTGTATACTTCGAGACAAGACCTTGATCGTTCATGATACGTCCAATACGACGTCGTGAGACTTGCCAACCAAGTTTTTCAAGCTCTTTTTTGATCTTTCTCTGCCCATAAATATTTCGGCTATTTTTAAAGACATCTACCACCATATTCGTCAGTTCTTCCTCATTGTTCTCACAAATATTGGCTTCATAATAATACGTACTTCTTGGAAGTTGCAGGACGGCACACATTGCTGATAACGAGTATTTGTGACGGTTATTTCTAATCACATCTACTTTCGTCCCATGATCAGCGCGGCTTGCTTTAAAATATCATTCTCCATCATGAGCTTTTGATTTTCTTTACGAAGTCGTATTAACTCTTCTTGCTCGGGAGTACGATTGTCTATTTCTTGAAAAGAACCTGATGTCTGGTGTTGACGAACCCATTTATCAAAGGCCGAAGGCGTCAGCTCGTATTCCTTAATCATTTCACTTCTTGGTTTACCCGAAGCATGCAGCTGAACGATTTGTTCTTTAAATTCCTTTGTGAATGTTCTTCTTTCTCTTTTCGTCATATTGATTCTCCTAAGTTTTTATTTGAATCAAGTGTATATGACCTTAACTTTTCTGTCCAACTAAGTGTAACCTATCCATGTAAAAAAACCAGAAACAAAGGGTGAGGCACTTCAAGCAATCCAGGAGTATATTGATTTCTACAATAAAGATCGTTTTCAAGAAAAATTTAACGGCCTTTCCCCGATTGAATATCGTGAAAAGACCGTAGCTTAAAGAGCTCTTTTTATAATTGTCTACTTGACAGGGGTATGTGCAGAGCTTTATTGCTCTGGCTCTTTTTTTATTCGATCTCAGTAATTTTTTCTACTTGCAAGGGTTTTATTGTTTTCATACAATTCTCATAGGTACTTTATCACGTATCACTAAAGGAGAGAAGAATGATTCAGATTGAAGAGGTATTTGATGGGTTGCAATCTGTTGGGGTTGACCTTGATACATTGAAAACTATTGATTGTACTGGGAAAACTCATGATAAGATAAAGAAAGAGATTTCAAAGAGAGTATCACTAATAGTTTTACATATTAACAAAACCTTGAATGTTACCCCCGATAAGTTTCAAGTCTCGGTAGATGAGAATATTAACAAGGAAAGCTCAACTATGTCACTTCAGTTTGAAATTGAGGTGCTTCACTAATGAGTATAGAAAAGAGCAAGAAAGAACTAATAGAAAAATACAATACTGGAGAGTTGACTGACAAGGCTGTTATTTCGCTTGGTCTCTCCTCTATTGTCATTATAGAAGTCATTCATGAAATGGCAATAGATAAAATTTTTGGTTACAGACAATTAGCCAATGGTGGGAAAACGTTCTTTCTTTGGAAACTTTACCACCATAAGAACGGAGTCTCTATTCTGTTTGGTGGTAGGTATTTACCTATTAATGATTTACTAAAAATGAATTATTAACTTCTCGGGTTTTACCTGAGAGGTATTTTTTTTGCTCTTGGATATTGGCTCCAAATAAGTACAAAATATGAGCCTTTTATGATCTGAGTCTTACCACAGTATGACTTGCAATTTTTTCTTTGTGCGCTTGACAACTCTTATGTAAGTACTGTACGATATATTTCTGGATAGATGCTCGTACTGAGTTCAAATGAAGGTAAAGCACTGTCAATACTCGGGGCCATAGCTCAGCTGGGAGAGCGCTACGCTGGCAGCGTAGAGGTCAGGGGTTCGAGCCCCCTTGGCTCCATCACTTAAACCCTTGTGTATCAAGGTTTTTTTTCATGACCAGATATTAGAAGATATACTAAATTCATCGGTTGGGGACGAATTGAATTTTTTGGGTTAAATTTATCAAATTTCTCCGCAGTATCTCTCGTCAATTTTTTAGTGACGTGGCTATTTGTTCCGGTTAGAACTTTTTGACTTGAATGTCCACTTCTTTTTTAGATTGTACTAAAATGAGCGCCTTCTTCTATAAGAAGAGTAACCATTGTATGACGGAGATCATGGAGGCGGATGTATTTTAGATCAATCTTTTTAGCAAACTTAGACCATCTGTAAGTGGGAGTCGTATAATAAAATGGTTTTCCAGTACCTCCATGAAATACATATTGCTTATCTCCTCCTTCCCATGCATCCCCTAATCTGAATTTCTCTCGTTTCCATATCATTTGATACTCTTTTAATTCATCCATGTACCAATCAGGCATGGCAACAAAACGTGTAGATCCTATTGTCTTTATTTCTTTAATATGTGCCTCATCGTTAACTGTTTTAGGAATATTCCTAGTTACATGAAAACCACCTTCTTCAAAGTCCACATCTTTATCCCATTCCAAAGCGATAGCTTCACCTCGACGTAGCCCACCAATCATAGCGGCCAAAAAATATAATCTCCAGTGAATAGGTTCTCTTGCATATAGTTCTTGAATGCATTTTTGGGCTTCTTCAGCTTCGTAATATTTCATTTCTTTTTTTCTTACCTTAGGAGCAGATATGTTTTCCATTGGATTAACCTTTATAAATTTCTATTCCTTAGTAGCCACCTTAAATAAACTTTTTAAAACTCTGTAAGAATCTAAAATTATCCGATCGGAAAGGCCTCCCCTTTTTTTGTCCTTACGTGCCCCCGTATGTCCCAACTGATCAATATAGTCAACAATTTGTTTGCTTTTTATCTGATCTAATCTTTTATGACCAAACACAGGGTTTATATGGTTTTTGAGGTGATTTTTATAGAGTTCAATGGTAGTAACAGAATATCTTTTTGTAACTACTTTGTTCATAAATTCTTCAGCGAAATCTCTAAATATAATTTTCTCAGGGGCAATGTATTCTCCAGCAAGTACTTCTTGTTTAAATTGATGTAATTGAACTTCTAAATAGTTTGCTAACTTTCGTGTCGTCTTTAAAAGCTTTTCATCTTCAATACGAATTGTCTTTGTTCTTTTGATTCTTTTATTTTTAGCATCATACCCTGCTTCGACTACGAGTCTAAATAAGTTTTTTCCTCTTTTTTCGATACTTGCCACATCTATCAACCTTTCATAATAATTCATTTTCGTTGATTAGGAATCAAGATTAAAACTTCATGAATGTCATTGATTTTTTGTCTTGTTCTGAATGGGGACGAGTTTTTGTAGGTGTCATAAAATCTTGAAATTTTTCATCAATTTTAGCTTGTTCTATCTTCCGACGGAAAAGATTCAAGCGTTTTTTCGCGAACTTTTTAGTAACACTAAATTCCTTGGCGATGAAAGAAGCCCCTTCTTTAATATTCGAATAGTTTGTAATGTTGTATTTCAGTAGCATAAAAGTAGGTACGCAAAAGTGATACATAAAATTATCTGCTTGATTTTCCTGTAGATATCTGAATAAGTTGATCATCCTATGCTGATTGCAATAATGCATTAAAATGTGACCTAATTCATGCGAAAAATCTTGCCATTCTTCTTCAGGTGAAAGATTGCTATTTAGTACAATGCTGTACAGACCAGATATTTTTGTTCTGCTCGGCTCATCATGATGGAAAATCCAAATGTCTAATTTCTCAGCAATCATATGCATTTGAATTTCACTCGGCTTAAGTATGCCTAATTCGATGTATACATTCTTTACATCCTCTTCTAGGTGTGACATCGAATAACGCAAAAGTAACCACCCCTTTGCAAACGTATGTTCTATTTTTATTTGAAAGAAAAGCCCT
The DNA here is from genome assembly GCF_017832095.1 of Bacillus capparidis. Taxonomy (NCBI): domain Bacteria; kingdom Bacillati; phylum Bacillota; class Bacilli; order Caryophanales; family Bacillaceae; genus Bacillus; species Bacillus capparidis. Next base: position 34,302 of record NZ_JAFDST010000002.1, on the reverse strand, counting down.
ATAAAAGGGGGAACTTGATGATTCGGGCTCTTACATTAATCATACTGGCAGCTCGGGCAAAAGATACGGAATATCAAGAATGGCTTGAGGCTGATGGGAGGTAAGAAAGTGAATCAATTTACTATTCCAATCGTGCCAATGGGAGCCGTTTGCATGACACATAAAGGCAAATTCAAAGATAAAAATGCCCAGAAATATTTAACGTACAAAAGCGCTATCCAGTGGCAGTTGAAACAGCAAATGAAAGGGCACCAGATTATTAATGGTCCGGTTCATGTGGAAATATGGTTTAACATGCCAATCCCGGCTAGTTGGAGCGGCAAAAAGAAAGCAGAAGCCGTCGGAACCCGTCATTGTAAAAAGCCTGATATTGATAATTTAACCAAGGGTTTGTTTGACTCTCAATAAATTGATCTGGGCTGATGATAACCAGGTTGCTAGTATGACAGTTTACAAGCTTTATGCGGAAACCCCTGGTATTGAAGTCTTAGTGAAGGAGGTTGCGGCATGAGTACAAAAACTAGAAATGATCATCTACCGGGAGAGGTTATTACATGGAAAATGTCAGAGGAAGAACGGCTGACGTACATAGCCAAGCATCCGATCATTCCAGAGGAGAAGCCGAAGCCATTTGACATGCTAGAGCAAAAAGTTTGGTTAAAAAATTAAATAGCCCGAGCAGAGCCCGGACATTAAACTGTAGGAGGTTTACATTGTAACATGGGTTCTGCCTCGATTGGAGGTACTTATGGAGGATAAATTACAGGAAATTGTGAATGAAGCCAGCATCCGTACAACAATATTTGAGGATTCATACATCGTGGAAATAAGGAAGGAGTCATTTGATTATCTCATAGAGCAAGCTGAAAAGGCTGTTAACGTAGAAAATGAACGCTATTATCAAGCTTTGATTGACATTACAAGAAATCCATCGATCCAGAGTGCAGATCAAATGTACAGGGTCGCTTTAAAAGCACTGGCAGGTGATTCTGAGTGATGCCAAAACACATTGAAATCTTACATACAGTCTTAGCGACTAAGAATAAAGTGATAACAGTTCAGGAGCTCTCTGAGATATACGGAGAGCATCCCGAGGATATCGCGGCTCTGGCCGAACGTAACAAAGATTTGGTTGTGACAAATGGTGTAGTTATGGCGAAAAGGGAAAAGGCTTTAATAGCAGCATTTGTCGGAGCTGGGTAGTTTTGTTATTCGGAATCGTGGTTGAGTCGCCGGGTTTGATTGGGTAAGAGTAGACAACTAATGCAACATATTAAATCAAACAAAATACCAGAGCTGAATTAAGAATTTTCAGCTCTGAAGATCCGTGCTCTCATATTACAATGGAAATCATCATGTCCCATATTAAGACACCTACATTAGAGTGAGAGCTTAACAACATTCACATTTCTTTTTCTCTTTTTCTTTCTTTTTTTTGTTGCCATTTCTTTGTGCGCTGGTTTGGCTTTCGGATTGTGAATTTGATAGTGACTGTAATAAAATTAGCAAAAGTTTTTTAGAGATAAATTTTTTGTTCTTTTGTTTCTTATAGTGTTTATACATGCACATCTAATATCTCTCCTTAATATCTATTTAATATAAATATTTTATGGAGGCTATACAGAATTTGCGCAGGCTTATAACGTTATAAAGGTATATATTTTCAAGCTAGCTGCCATACGTTGATTAAGAGTATTATGAGGGGTTAGGGCAATGATGAACAAATGCAAAGAATGCGGTGCACCAACGAAAACACTATGATTTAAGGAAACAGCTGAAAGTAAAATTGTAGTTATTGTGAATAATCTAGATGACTAATCAAGTGAGAGTGAGCCTGAAAGAAATCGTCGGTGGTGGATATAAAATTTATTGGAATTATAAAGGTCGTTACAGAGTTGTAAAAGGCGGCCGCGGTTCCAAAAAATCAACCACAACGGCACTCAATACGATTAATCGTATGATGGAATATCCATTAGCAAATACATTAGTTGTGAGGAAGGTATTTAAAGATCATAAAGATTCTACGTATGCCCAGTTGAAATGGGCAATCAAACGACTCAAAGTGGAACATCTTTGGGAAGCAAAGCTTTCTCCATTAGAAATCACATACAAGCCGACAGGACAAAAGATATTGTTCTGAGGGCTAGATGATCCAATGAGTGTGACCTCGATCACAGTAGACGTGGGATTCCTTTGCTGGGCATGGTTTGAAGAGGCCTATCAAATCATGAATGAAGATGATTTTGACAAAGTAGATATGAGTATTCGTGGAGAATTACCTTCAGGATACTTTAAACAAATAACGCTAACCTTTAACCCGTGGAATGAGAAACATTGGTTGAAGAAGCGTTTTTTTGATGTACAGCAAAATAATATTCTGGCGATGACGACGAATTACCTGTGCAATGAGTTCTTAGGAGCAGATGACCGAGAGCTCTTTGAATGGATGAAGAAACACAATCCGAGAAGTATAAGATTGAGGGCCTTGGTGAGTGGGGGATTGCAGAAGGAGCTATCTTCACCAACTGGCGAGAGTTTGCTTTTGATAAGTCTGAAATCATTAAACGTCCGGGTGTAAAATCTGCCTTTGGTTTAGATTTTGGGTTTACAGTCGATCCAACTGCATTCCCTGCATCAATTGTCGATCCTAAGAACAGAGAAATCTTTATCTTTGATGAAATTTACGAAAAAGGCTTACTTAATAACGAAATTGCTGATGCAATCAAGAATAAAGGTTATCAAAAAGAGATTATTATTGCAGATGCTGCTGAACCAAAAAGCATTGGAGAACTAAGAAAATATGGCATTAGGAAAATTAAAGCGCTGAAAAAGGACCTGACAGCGTAGAAGCTGGCATTCAATTCCTTCAGCAGTTTTCTATTTACATTCATCCATTTTGCACAAATGCATCGATGGAGTTTAGCAACTATGTATGGGACCGCAATAAGGAAGGTCAAATGATTAATAAACCAGCAGATGAATATAACCACTTAATTGATGCGCTTCGCTATAGCGTGGAGCCGATCAGAAAAAGGATGAGAGTAAGGTAGGTGACAGAATGAACCTAAATCAGTACATCGACAAGATCAAAAACAAAGGGATAACTAAAGAGATCGTGATGGAATTGATCTCAACACATAAAAAAGATCACGAGCGCATAAAAAAGCTCTATGAACGATATAAATCAGAACCAGAAGGCGTGCCGATCTTGGAACGGACGCCTTTTAAAATGGATTTATCGGAGAAAGAAAAAATTCAAAGGATCGACGATAAAGTCAATAACCGATTGGCGAATGCCTTTGATGCCGAAATTGTAGATACCAAGGTCGGTTACATGTTTGGTCATCCGATCACCTATGAGTTTGATGATAAAAGGGGACCCGGCACAACTTCACCGATTAAAGACAAGATCGATACATTTAATCTCCGCAATCACGTGGAGGATGGGGACTCAGAACTTGGGAAAACGGCTGCTATTTGTGGGGGGGGCGGCAAGACTCATATATCTCGACATAGAAGGTAATGAGCGAATCAAGAATATCGATCCTTGGCAAGTTGTTTTTCTGGGCGACAACATAAGCGAGCCTACCTATTCGCTTTGGTATTACAAGGATGCTAATGGGTTTCAAGCTGCAGAATTTTACGATGATACGACGGTTTATTTCTTTCGATCTAATGAGAGTGGGGAGCTGCAGAACGTGTTCTGACTCTTATTGATGCATACAACCGAACATTGTCTGATGCAAGTAATGAGATTGAGCAATATCGTTTGGCCTATCTCATACTTAAGGATATGGGTGCCGATGAGGATACACTTGAACGAATGAAAAAGTCAGGTATAATCGAGCTTTTTGATGAAAAAGATGATGTGGATTACTTAACCAAAGGTATAAACGATGCTTTAATTGAACATCACTTGGATCGATTGGAAGAAAATATTTTGAGGTTTGCTAAATCGGTGAATTTTGGTGATGAGCAGTTTGCTGGGAATGTTACTGGCGTTGCCATGAAATATAAGATCATGTCACTTGAAAATAAATGTATCACCTTAGAGAGAAAGATGACATCAACACTGCGGTATCAATATAAGGTCTTATTCTCAGCATGGAGCAAACGGAATGGAGTGGCACTGGATGATTATTTGAAAGTTGGCTTTAAACGAAATCTACCAGTCAATATGATTGAAGAAGCTCAAGCGACAGCAGCACTTAGAGGTCAAGTCAGTGAGGAAACTCGACTCAGCAGGCTTTCTTTTGTCGATGATGTTCAATTTGAGATTAGGAAGATGCAAGAAGAACAAGATGAATATGCCCGTCATTTGCAACCGTTAGGCGAAAAGGTAAATCACGTTCTGGACTGCCGTTAACAGGAAAAGTATTGTTTATCGTTGCTCACGAAACAGGAAACAACTCAGCAGATGCTGACGCACATTTCAAGTATTTTAACCGGCATGTGACCGCATCCTCAGCTCACGCATTCATCGATGATACTAAAATTCTTGAAATCCTGCCTTTAAATGAAAAGGCGTGGCACGTACAATACCAAAAGGCTATGGATAATATCCTGTTTGGCGATGACGCAAATGATAGAGCGATTGGAGTTGAGTTGTGCCGTACTGGTAACTTTGCCAAAGCTTATAATCGGTACGTATGGTACATGTCTTACTTGTGCCGGAAATTCGGTTTGAAACCAAATAAGCATATCGTTTCCCATAAAGTATTAGATCCGGAAAGCCGATATGATCCAGAAAGTTGGTTGCAGCCACACGGGATTACATGGGAAAGGTTTATTTCAGATGTAACTGCAGTTTACAATGCTTGGACTGGCGCAATGTGAAAGTTGAAGCGCCAAAAACAGCAGTGAAAGCAGCAACATCAAACCCTGAAAAAGTGCTTAGAAAAGGTTCTAAAGGAGTAGCAGTTAAAGGATTACAGAAAAAACTCATTGCTGCTGGATTCAAATTGCCGCGTTTTGGCGCTGATGGACATTACGGCGATGAAACAGTCGTGGCTGTCAAAGCATTTCAAAAGGCTGTCGGGATTTCCGTTGACGGAATTTACGGACCTGATACAGACAGAAAGCTCGACAGCTACAAAAAGCCAGTGAAAAAGAAATCCAACGCATCAATTGTTCCTTATCCAGGTAAACTAATCCGAAGAGGGGCAAGAGGTAAAAATGTTGAGAGGATTCAACGTGCTGTTGGTGTACAACCTGACGGGATTTTACCCGAACCTTGGAAATCTTTGCTACAAAGAAAATCGCGCTGAGTATAATTCCGGCGAAAACCCCTTTCGATAAATCATGGGTAGCTACAACGGTAACAACTGTCACAACCATGACGATGGTGTCTGTTAAAGGGACTTTGGTTAAGGTTCGAAGAGAGGACCAATCAAATGTTCCAATGGACACCATGATCATAACCCCGGCTAAGGCAGCCATAGGGATTTGTACAACCCAATCCCCCAATACGATAATTAAGAACATGAGAAACACACCGGCAACGAAAGTAGATAATCGTCCTCTTCCGCCTGACTTTACATTAATAACTGACTGCCCAATCATTGCACAGCCGGCCATGCCGCCAAAAAACCCTGCGACAATATTTGCAATCCCCTGACCCCTGCATTCTCTGTTTTTATTGCTTTCTGTATCTGTCATATCATCTACAATCGAAGCAGTTAACATGGATTCTAATAAACCAACAACTGCTAACGCGAGAGAAGTCGGAAAAATGATCGCTAATGTTTCGAAATTCAGCGGGATTTCCGGCAGCAGGAATGACGGCAGCGATTGTGTGATTTGGCCCAAATCTCCGACCGTACGAAGATCAGTATTCGCGAAAATCGCAAATACTGTCATTATTACAATCGCAACAAGCGGAGCAGGCACTACTTGTGTAAAGCGCGGAAGCAAATAAATGATGGCCAATGTGACTGCAACTACTATATACGTCAGATTCGAAATTCCAATAAAATGAGGAACCTGTGCCATGAAAATTAAGATGGCTAACGCATTTACAAAGCCTACCATGACCGACCGCGGTATAAACTTCATAAAGCGTGCAATTTTCAGCACCCCAAATATCAATTGGATAATCCCCGTTAAAATCGTCGTTGCAAATAAATACTGGATTCCATAATCTTTGACTAATGTGGTCATAAGCAATGCCATTGCTCCTGTGGCGGCTGATATCATTGCAGGACGACCTCCGGCAAATGAAATCACTACGGCGATACAGAAAGACGCATACAGCCCTACCATTGGATCGACTCCAGCAATGATAGAGAAAGCTATCGCTTCAGGAATTAAAGCTAAAGCCACCACAATACCGGAAAGAATATCATTCTTTGGGTTTCCAAACCATTCCTTATTCAATTTTTGTAACAATTTAATTGACACCTCTTATTCTTTTCATTTTTTAATGGCTTCTAACTCTCATAGAAGCCGGGGCCGTTTTTAACAATTTCAACTTTAGCAGAGAACCCGGGAGAAGTCTAGAAAAAATTGTACCAAAACTAATCGTTTTTGGGACAAATCTCAACCATTATCTATACTTCCTCAGTTTTGTTAAAATAATGAATAGATTTGAAAGACAGGAGATGATTTCGTGATTATCGGCTATACTCGTTCATTCACTCGGGAGGAAACAACTTTGCAAATCGCAATTTTAAAGCAATTTGGTTGTGATAAGATCTACGATGAACCAAATGGCGTTGTAAACGATCAGACAGAATTAGATAAATTACTGCAATCGCTTTCGCAAGGCGATAAAGTCGTTGTTTATAAACTTTATTGTATTGCTAATTCAACCAGACATTTAATCGAATTGACACGATTTTTTAAGGAGTATCATATAGATTTCGTTTCGATACGGGATCAGATTGATACATCAAAAAAATGTGGTCAAATTTTTTTTCAGTTTATGGAGAACATTCAAGAATTAAAACATGACGTTATCAGTGAACGAACGAAAGCAGGATTAAATGAAGCAAAATCAAGAGGCAGCGTTGGTGGCCGCCCTAGAAAGCCTGATCGATATGTGAAACGGGCAATTGAAATGTACCTAAGCGGGAAGTTTACCATTGCTCAAATTACAATCGAAACCGGTATTAGTAAAACGACTTTGTATCGATACTTAGAGGATTCCAATAAGTATTGATGAAGACACATGTGTATAAATTCTCATGGTCTCATATTATCTTGCCCCGCGTCGCACTTTGTGTTTCCTTAAATTCGCAGACCAAATCTGGTAAAACAGCTGCCCTTCCATATGGTAGGGCTAATTCCTTTTTACATCAACAATATCAATAAACTTAACCAAATTGGCATCCCCGTTATTATCCACAACATGTAACTGTTTAGTTTGCTTGTTTATGTAATCCACAAGCCGTGTGATCTCGCGGAAATGTCCATCATCACACACCATTAAACTGTAACGGAAACACAAACTCCATTGATTCATGAATTATGTTTTCCATATCCTCAAAATGTTGCTGATACAGCTCTGGCTTTTCGACTAGCAGTATTTCTCTTTTACGTGCAACCAAAGCCTCTCGGTGTTCGGGGAGCATCATCCGGCTAGATTCCCATATTATGTTTGATCCTGGTGTTAACATAGTAACTTTCATAATTCTCAGCTCCTTTTTCGTATAATATACGAACATACGTTGTTAATTCAATGTAAAAAAATACCTAGCACGTTAGACGGGTATAACCTTCGAGAAATGTAAGATCTCTATAATTTCAAGATCCACCATATATCTTTCAAGTACTCGACAATAAATCTTGTCGCAGAGTAATTGGAGTGAGTCATTGTGTTCGAACGCGCTGGAATATTTCTCATCAAACACAATAAGTGCCCAATGTATGAAACCACTATTATTTATCCTTTTGAAACAGCCCAAGATTACTTCATCAAGGAATTTTTGTTTAATAAGTTTGTACAAATAATCCATCACCTTCTAGCCATTCTGCTAAAAAAATATTTTTGTAATCAGAAATACCTTGAGATGTGAGTTGTTTTTCTAACCAAGGCTTATTAAAACCTAAATCATTTAATTCATCCCATAAAACTTCACCGTCGCGAATCAAAGTAACAGGAACATAAACGGATTTTATAGGCATATTGAAATCTTCCTGAGTAGTTTTCTGGTATTTTGTCTTTTTTAGTATGCTAAGTGAGCCGTTCGTTTCTAAGTAACAAAAAGCAACTTCTCTAACAGAAAAGGTTTCGCTTTGCCGAAGTAAGCTTTGCAGTTGATTGATATTCATTCGATTTTTTTTCAATTCTTCCCGATCAACTATTCCATTTTTAATAAGAGCAGACGGTTTTCCTTCAAAGATGCCACGAAAAGCTAAATATTTTTGTCCAAGATATTCGACCATAAATAGTAAAACGCCCCATAATATCATTGAGTATATAATATAAAATATACCGATTTTGTCGTCGTATAATGCGTTTCCTAATAATTCGCCCAATACTAAAGCGGCAATAAAAGTGAAGGGTGTAATTTGATTTATGATTTTCTTTCCAACAAATTTGACGATTATAAAAAGAAGAAAAAACCCAATAATAAGTTCAATCGTTAGGTACATGACTTTCATATTATGAAAACTCCAATCAAACCATACATAAGATTTTGTTTATTTCTTTCTTTATATTTAACAATACCAGCAAAAAAGATTCTTAATTAAAGGCGGGGTAAGTATACTTCATTATTGTTCTCGGTTAAGATTTTAGAGTCATTAGATATGAAGTGAATAAAGAAGTCTGTTATTCCATTTAAAACATATTTTATGGAACTTTTATCTTCTTTATAATCCGAAATCCTTGTGTTTTTTAATAATATGCGTTGTATAAAATTTACCAAGAAACGAATACTAGGAAAAAACAAAAATAGGTGATATAAGTGAATTTTGCTTGGGAATCATTTATCCTGATAATGGCAGGAATTATTCTTTTAAGAATATCGGGTAGAAAATCTATAGCACAAATGACATTAGCTCAAACGGTTGTAATGATATCTATTGGTACGATTATCGTACAGCCAATAATCGAAGATAGTCTTTGGAGAACAATAATTGCTGCATCGATTTTTGTTGCTTCCTTGATAATAATGGAATACTTACAACTAAAATTTAATTTTTTTGAAAAATTTTTAACCGGTAAATCAATAGTTGTAGTGGAGAATGGGAATCTAAATACAACCAATTTAAAAAAGCTTAGACTTACAGTTGATCAGCTTGAAATGAGATTAAGGTTACTAGGCATATCTAAAATTTCAGATGTTAAAACCGCGACGTTGGAACCCAATGGTCAATTAGGATATGAATTAAAGGAAGAGGCTAAACCTCTTACTGTTGGGGAGTTTAAAAAATTAATAAATCCTGCATATCTAAATTTTCAATCTCAAAATCAAGAATCAAATAATAATATATTCGATGAAATTACTTCAGGGCATACTAATAGAAATCCAAATCAATTACATTAATTTGTCTTTATCTTATGTCTATATAGAGTATTAAAAAGAGAAAACAATGAACAGCCCGTGTTTTTTGTTGATATGTTTAAGTAATGCCTTTATCTGATACGGAAGAAGCCTACCAGTGAGTATAGGCTTCTTTTTTTATGCATTTATTATTTTCTGTCGTTCGCCTCATGTCTATACGATCAAGGCTGGCGACCAAGTATTTAAAAAGATTCGTATCTCTTTTAAAGTGATTCCTGCTGCTAATGCCTCCAATATTAATTCTTTCCACTCTTCATCTAATTGAATGGATTTCGATATTTGCAATGCCTTTCGATGCGGAATTTAAAAGAACATTCTCATTTCAAGAAAGACAGACCACCGGTATTATGAGGTTCTTTTAAATTTGAAATGTGGTTAATTATAATTCGTTTCCGTTTAAATCCATACTCACTTTCAAGAAATGAATTGAGCTGGAGGCTAAGGAACCTTAAGTGTTTTTCATATTTATGTATTTCCAATTCTAGAGGATAAGCACCCATTCGAACTCATTTCCCATTTGAACTTCTAAATAGTGACCTTCGATGGCTTCTCCTTTTACATGGTATGAAATTTTAAATACTTTACTGCTCTTATCTTTTGCTGTAGGAGTTAAATCAACGATGGTCAACTTGTTATTCATAAACATCATCCTCTCCAAAAGAATGTCTTTATTCTAAGCTTTAAGGAGAAGGACGTAAAAACGACTTGTCCTAACAAAATTGATGTTTCATGATCAATGTTCTTCAAAAAAATTGTTTTAAAATCAGAGAGCAAATTGTTCCTTGATCCTTACATGAAAAAATTTTCATAGATAGGTAGGAAATACTAGGAATATGGTGGTATATTATCTTAGAGGAGGAGAATATATGAAAAAATTAAAAATTTTTCTTATGGCTTTAATTGTTATTCTTGCAATACCTAACATTTCAGCAACTCATGTTTCTGCAGCAAGCAAAAATCTTGTTGTCCATTACATCGATATTGGACAAGGGGATGCAATATACATCAAAACACCAAAAGGTGACGACATCATAATCGATGCTGGCAACAAAGCCAAAGGAGAGGATGTTCTTAAGTATCTCAAAAAGCAAAAAGTTGATGACATTGAGGCTATGATTGCAACCCATCCAGACGCTGATCATGTCGGTGGTTTAGACGAGGTTCTTGCTGCCTATCGAGTCGAAAATATTTATGCACCAAAAGTAAGACATACAACCAAAGCATACACGGACTTTTTACAAGCAGTTAAAAGAGAAAAGAAAGGCGTTAAAACTGCTAAAAACGGAGTTGCTTTGTCTTTAAAGGACAAGTCTATTAAAGCCAAATTTATTGGCCCTGTGAAAGACTATGCAAAGAGTGATCTAAATAACTGGAGTGCAGTCGTACATATTCAGTACAACAAAAACTCTTTCTTATTTAGTGGTGATGCAGAATTAAAGTCTGAGAAAGACATGCTTTCCAAAAAATTATTATCAAAAGTTGATGTTTTAAAGGTGGGTCATCATGGTTCCAAGGATTCTTCATCCAAGGATTTTTTAAGCAAAGTTAAACCCACATATGCAGTGATTAGTGTGGGTAAAGGAAATCGTTACAAGCATCCTACAAGTGAAACGTTGAATCGATTAAAGGCGGTTAAAGCAAAAGTGTATAGAACGGATAAGAATGGAACTGTGAAAATCACAAGCACTGGCACGAAAATTTCTGTGAGTCCTGCAAAGAAATGAGTAAAGTTATAAAAGGAATTATTGATCGTTTTGAAGGTGAAATAGCTGTTGTTGAAATTGAAGGAGTAACCAAAGACTTTGCCAAGGACATTTTCCCAAAAGAAGCGACAGTGGGTGATGTTGTTGAACTTGAGGATAATAAAGTTAGAGTTTTGAAAAACGAGACTGAAAGGCGTAGAAAAGAAGTAGAAGATTTAATGAATGATGTTTGGGAAGATTAAGACAAAAAAGAACCCTGAGTTAGTATGGACCCCGTATTGTAGACGAAGATCAGTACTAAATAATCTGCTTACGATATGGGGTTTTAAAGGGAATAAGCGATGCATTGAAGCAGACTTCGGGGTTGCTTCAAACATTAAGAGCGATTAGATGTTTTTGTTATTATGTCTTATGAGTCATCTGAAAAATGTTATTGTAAATTTATATATTTTATTTTAGGGGTGTTACTGTGAATGAATTAATTATCGAGAATTCAGATTTGTTGCATGAGGTGATTTATGTAATAGACGACGATGCTCAAGAAATAAAATATCCAATACAAAGAGTTGTTGATTTCTTATTAAGTGAAGGATACTTAATAAGTAAATCTGAATCAAAAAGAACCTCTTTTGTCTTGTACAAAAATAAAGTAAAAACAACTATTACTGAAAATTTTATCTCATTCCAAAAACTTGAACAAGTTTATCGAGAAAGGTACAAGCAAAATTTTTATAAATATCTTATATCTCGCTCTAAGATTTATTATCAATCAGCCTTACAGAATGCAAAGGCTTCTAAAATAAATCTGATCCAAAATCAACGTAGAACATGTGTAAGTAATATGTACTATTCATTACATAATAGTTTTGCATCTATGGTAGAATTTTATAAAACTGAAAAGGTAATAGACAAAAGTATACTGGAACTTGATAATACTAATGAAGATGAGACAAAACTTGAACATTTTACTCCGATAGCTCTAGAAGCTTTTAAAAATAATATTGATGAAATCCTCATTTCTGGGAAGGAAGATTTTATTTCTAGACAAGAAATGAATGCAGGTCGTATGAAAAGTTTTGAAAACCCATTTACCTGGATATTCCCACTGTTTTCAGAGTTGTTTAAAGAAGAAAAATTCACTGAGATGGTTGAAACAATGGTGGAATCTTTAAACAAAGTAAATATAGAAAATTTAGGAATTGATACTTCTTCAAGATGTTCTAGTTTTGAAATTCAATTAAAATTGATTCTAAAAGAAATAAGAGAAAGCTCCAAAGAAGATAGAATATCAAACCCTCAAAAATATTCATGTCTAAATATGGCAGCTTTTTTTGCATATGGATATATGTTAAGGCAATCAGCTGACTATGATTCATTGTTTGAAGTGAAGATACCACACCAAGATATAATAAACTGGACTATAATCACATCCAACTTTTTAAATTTTGTATCTGGATTCTTATCAGAGAATTATAATGAGTTCAGTGGAAGAGTGCAGAAATTGGATGCCGAAAGTTCGACAGAAATCTTGAAAAGTTTAGATAATGATAGTCTAAATACTGTGATGACAATGACAGGTATCATAATTGATAAAGACTTTAACCTAATCGATATAATAAAAAATTTATATTCTCAAAAAGGATATAACATGATTAACCAACGAGGAATGATTACAGAGCTGTCAGAAAATACTGATAATATAACGATTTGTAGATTATTGTTTAGTACTCCTTTGGAATGTTTTATATCTATATCAAGTCAAGGATTATTTCGTGTAGATATCGTATTATCAGATACAACCATAGATACAAAATTTTCAAAAGGAATTAATCAGTTTTATCTTGAAAAGTTAATACATGAAGAAATTATTCAAAAAGATTTGTTATCTGTAGTTTCTAAGAATGCTAAAATTGTGAGAGGTATACCTAGTACACCTCAGTATAATTCCCTAGGTTATTTGGACTTAGTATTAGGTATACATGAAGGAATAAAATTTAAATTTGTTTCCAAAATAAACAAATATTTAAGAGATTTTACCGAAAAAATTTCCAATGAAAAGTTCGTTATTAACAGTGATTTCTCTATTAACAGTTTAGAGAAGTTAAAGTTTATTAGTAGACAAAATTCTATCCTCTTTGTGCCTAGATCACCAAGGAGAAGAGAAGTAATTAATCAAATTGAAAATGGTTTAACGGATAAATTATTATTTATATTCTTTTATACTGACAGTGAAATTTCATCTAATATTAAAGAGTCTCTAGAAACAAAAATATGTAAAGAATATCCCAAATTAGATTTTAAGGTAGAATTTGTTCAAATTACTGATGTTGAAACAAGACAACTCATTGAAGAAGATTATAGTTATTTTGAAGTGAAAATTAAAAACCTTATGGAGAAATTCGGAAATAGTCAAAATTCAGATGAGTTTAAACAGCAGATAGAAGAATTAATTGAATCGGAAACTGAGGATGAGTTAGAAATTGAAGGTCTAGAAGCTACTGTTAAATAGTGATAAATTAAAGTGTTGAAGTCCAGTATGGATTTTCAGGAGATGTATACGAGCATTGAACATATTCATAAGTATGAAATCGCGTTTGATTAGCATACCTAAAACAGGGCTTCAAAGTCGTCGGTCGGATTTCGAATCTCTCCTGGCACATACCAATAAAATAATAGCCAAAACCCATTTATGTATAAAGGTTTTGGCTTTTTTGTTCTGCTATAAAAACAGCAAAAAAATTTTTAAAAAAATTATTGATATTTGGAGAGGAATAAATTAATTATATAGTTAAAATTAAAATATTTAGACGATCTATTCTATGAGAATATTCGAACCTTCGCTGCCGATAACGACAGGAATGACTGTAGGTATTAAGATTTTTTCACTTTTAGCAAGAGCAATCCAAACAACGATTTCACTTAAGAGGGAACTCTGGAACTGTACCCAAACTGAAAAACGTTCTAAATACGAACGGTTTGGAGGATTATTTTACTTAAAAGTTTGGAAGGCAGGTCACCGCATGGACTTGACCGTCGTCGAGCACCAGCTGGACAATGATATCGCCTGATGATATGACGACAAGGTGCGAGTACTGATTGGATGCTTTCAGATCCACAGACCAGATCGAGAACTTCGTGAGGCTCGGGTTGTTGTGCTTTCCTGTTCCCGGCTCCCCCACAGTTCCAGTGAAGACATCGACGTTGACGTCCGAGTTCGAAACATTGGCGATGAGTAGTGTACCTTTGTTGATTGAACCGATTGTAAGCGGGAAAACTGTTCCCTGCGCCACCCGTATTCCGCTGGAGTTCACCGCCGGTGGTACGGCAAACACGAGTCGGTTTTTAGGACCACTCTGTTGCAGCACGGCGCTGGCGGTCTGTGCGACCAATGGTGTCCGCGCCCTTACTAAGGCGGGCTGCCCCTTGCTAAGCCGGAACAGGTCATTGTTAGGATCGGTAGACGAAGATACGTAACCGTTCGCGTTTTTGAGTTGGCTGAACCAGGCGAGTTCAACGCCCTTTTCACTGTACACATTGAAGGTAACGTCAACTGCACTTGCCGCCTGTGAGTCCAGGCCAACCTCAAGGTGAGCATTGGCACTTGGTGAATTTCCGAAGGTGGTGATCATCGCAAAAAACTCGGACATGTCGTCACTCCCTTTCCAAATAACAATTTATTACCGTTTCCTCTGAAACCACATACTTCGGTACTTGTGCGGGCCTCCGTCAATTCCTTTGATTTTCAACCTTGCGACCATACTGGAAAATTCTCATCCTGTTCTATGGTTGAAAAAACAGCACATTGACTCCGACTCGCATTACACATGGGTCGTCCCCGTTGTTATCAGTGAGCTGCATTGTGCAGACAATATCGTCACCCTCTACCCGGGTGTCGACCTGCAGTTGTCCCAGTGGCCGTTCACGCAAACCCATCTGTGGATTACCCAAATTCCCGTTAATGTAGCCACAGTTGATTTTGCTTATCCCGACAAAAGTCCAATTTGCCCCCGCTGGTCGATTTACACGCGCTCTCAGTGTTTCGGGGCGACCGGGCTTCAGATTATTGGTCCCGCCGAAGTGATCAAAATTGAAGTTGAGGATGGTGCCACCCAGAATTCGACCCTCTGTCGGTAACTCTTGCATACGACCTAAGGCCTCAGTTATTCCCGTAGTAGCTTGCATAGAAGAAGAGGTCGATTTAACTTCACCTGCAAACGTACTGTCTTGAAGCACTTGACCTGAAAACGTTTGTTCTTGAGATTCATTGAATATCTCTGTCATAATACACGCTCCTCATAGTTGAATAAATATCTTGCGGTGATAGTATGTCTCTTTTGTCTCTTCTCTATACATTGAACACGTTTGATTAGATTAATAGCTTCTTTTAAAGTAGAAATAGTGAAAGACTCATATAATTACCATCATTGAAAGTCGAATCTGGGGAGTTAAAAAAGCTCCTTTTTTATCCCATTCTCATGGAGGAAACAGCCATTTTACAACTCCAGTGAACATATCCATGAGTATTCATCATGAAGGTGGGGATTATTGAAGGATCACATGATGACAAGTGTTACAATGCTTGCTACGATTATTTAGTAAATCTCTATATGAAAGAGATGGAGCGCCAATGTGATAGTCATAAACAAAATGATTCTGAAATTAATAATTTGGGGACGCATGGGGACGAATTGGGGACGCAATTGTTCAGAAACACCCAAAAGCGCCCATTTTTAAACAGAATGACCATAAACAAAAACTGATAAAATAAGGTTTCGACCAAGAACGTCCGCTCCATTCAGAAGTACCTGTCTACACTGGCAGCGTAGAGGTCAGGGGTTCGATCCCCCTTGACTCCATCATTTGCATCAAAATAAAATGACACATTTTCTTGTAAATCAAGGAAATGTGTCATTTTTTATTAAAGAATTACACTAGTTTTCAATCAAGGTAATAATTGCAGCAGGACAAAAATCACTATTTATGAGTAAGATGATTGATGCATGAAAATCTTTACTTGGAATTTTAACCAGTATATAATAATACATAGTAATTCTATGTATAACAAATACTTCTAATTATAAAAAGGTGTCTAAAAATGAAACAAGTAATCTTTATTCTAATTTCTTTTGTAACAGTATGCTTGTTATTTATAGTCGCAATCGTAATGTTATACATGCCATTTATATACATGTTAAACGATTCATTTCCACGGTCTAACCACTTCATATTTTGAGGTGCAACTATTTAAATCTAATAAGGATATAGAGTATTGAGTGACCATTTGAACACGACTACAAAAAGAACAAAAAGCACTCGTAGATTAAAATGAGTGCTTTTTTCAATTCGTTGACATTATTCCCTAGATGTCCTACTGAAATATCAACAAATAGACCCCCTTTATTTTCACTAAATGGACGTAGTTATAATTAGTAAGGAGGAGATGAATATTAATCGTATTCAAAATGACTCATGTCAATTTTTACTTGATATTTTAGAGATATTAAAAGATAACGGCATTTTCACCGAAGAAGAAGCTGTAGAAAAAGAGAATGAGTTGAAGGAATTGAGATGATGCTTAGATCTCCTAGTCCTGCTAACCTCTTTTTCCCGTAGAGTGGTTCGTGTAGAATAAATTTTTTAGCGGGAGAAAACTAAACAAGACTCGGGAATTGAAACATCCGAATACAACCATAAAAAAAGCAGAAAAAAATAGAGAACCAACTAAAGAAGCACAACAGGATCACCGGAAGAGAGAAATATCTAAAAGAAAATCAACTTTAAAACAAAAAAAATTAAATCTCTAATCTATTTTTAACTCTTGCATTGCAAGAGTTATTTTTAATGTGCTTGAAGCTTCACTTTGTATTTTTCATCATAAAAATGGAAAAAATGTTATTGATGAAAGAACCGTTTTTCAAAATATTGAATTAGCGAAAAATATACGATAGAAAGAGAGGCTGAATCCATGTCAGCTGAACAGCGGAAAAGATTGACGATTTTGATGATTAATATGTTTATTGCGATAGGAAGCTTCGGCATTATTATTCCGATTCTGCCGGCTTATTTAGAGTCAATTCATCAGGGAGGGACTGCTGCCGGTTTGATGATCGCTATTTTTGCGGGAGCGCAGCTTGTCTTTTCGCCGATTGCCGGGAAATGGACAGATCAATATGGCCGGAGAAAGATGATTATTTTTGGACTTGCAGGGTTAACGCTGTCCATGTTTGTTTTTTATGCGGTTCATTCAATTTGGCTGCTTTACGCTTCCCGTGTCATCGGCGGAATTGGCGCAGCTCTGCTTATTCCGGCTATTTTTGCCTATATTGCTGATATCACTACGCTGGATCAACGAGCAAAAGGGAATAGCCTGATCTCTGCTGCTATGTCTCTTGGAATCGTTGTTGGACCCGGGATCGGCGGGTTTTTAGCCGGTTTTGGATTGAAAACGCCATTTCTCATTTCTGCTATTGTATCGCTTGCAGCCGTTATTTTCTCCGTCTTGCTTCTTAAAGAAAGCGAGCGAAATCTCACTGCTCCTGAGAATCAGATGGCAAAGGATGACGAATCTCTCGCAAGAAAAATGGTTCGTTCCGTAAAGATGCCGATTTTTATTCCGCTGATCATTACATTGGTGATGAGCTTCGGATTAATGGCATATGAGTCAGTCATTGGGTTGTTTGTCGACGATCAGTTTGGCGCAACGCCTCAGCAAATTGCGGTGATGATCACCGCTACCGGAATGATCAGTGTGATCGTTCAGCTTTTTGTTGTAGATCGCATTGTACATAGATACGGAGAAGGCTCTGTTTTAAATATCTTTTTAGGGGTAGCCGCAATTGGTTTCTTTCTTTCGATCGTTGCCAACAGCTATGTTTTATTTTTTGGAATCTCGCTTTTAATTTTTCTGGCAACCTCTATCCTACGACCGGTTTTGAATACGCTTATCTCAAAAATGGCTGGAAATGAACAAGGGTTTGCCATGGGTATGAACAATGCGTATATGAGTATAGGAAATGTGATGGGGCCGACATTTGCCGGAATGTTATACGATGTTCAAATTACGTTTCCGTTCATTTTAGGCCTTGCGCTCTTAGCTATGACGCTGCTCATAACAATTGTTTGGCAAAAACGATCATTAAAGCAAAAGGCGAAAAAAGTTGTTCCTGAACAAGTGTAAATTTTGTCCCTTATCAATGATGATAAGGGTTTTTTTCATAGTGGGTTATCTTGACTTTTCGCAATAAGTAAACTACAATTATTCCCACTTCGAAACTATTATCAAGGGAATGTTGTTCAGTATGGTTGTTGAAAAAACGAAAGAAGACGGAGATCTTTCTCTCAAGTTATTTGTTGTATTGACTCGGGCATTGCAATCCGTAAAAAAGCGTGTAGTAGAAGACATACGAACCTATGGACTGAATCCAACGGAGTTTGCTGTTCTTGAGTTGTTATACAGCAAAGGTGAACATCCGATCCAGAAAATCGGCGATAAAGTATTAATCGCAAGCAGCAGTATTACGTACGTCGTCGATAAGCTGGAAAATAAAAAACTTGTAGAGAGAAAAGCATGTCCGAAGGATCGCCGCACCACATATGCGGAAATAACGGCTGAAGGTAAAAAATTAATGGACGATATTTTCCCGAATCACAAAAATTCCATTCAAGAAATATTTGGCGGACTAACTGCGGATGAAAAAGAAGAAATGATTAAACAGTTGAAAAAATTAGGGTTTTACGCTCAGGGTCTGTAAAATGATCAGTGTGGGGGTATTTCACTGCCTCCACCATGGCTTTCGGTATATTTTTTTATAATAATATCTCGCATTCATAATAAATGAATACGAGATATATGGTTCAAAAAATTTAGAGTGAAAGGAGAATAACAATGAAACACATTTTCAGACAAGGAAAGGATCTGACAAAGCCAACGCTGCTTTTGCTGCATGGAACGGGAGGCGATGAAACTTCTCTTATACCACTTGCGGAAAGATTCTATGAAGATGCTTCTGTTTTAAGTGTACGGGGGAATGTTTCAGAAAACGGAATGCCACGATTCTTCCGGAGGATTGCAGAAGGAGTGTTTGACGAAGAGGATCTTATTTTTCGGACGAAGGAACTACATGAATTTCTCGACGAAGCAGCGGAAAAATATCAATTTGACCGGGAAAAATTGATTGCGATTGGTTATTCCAATGGAGCCAATATCGCAGCGAGCTTGTTGTTTCATTATCGTGATGCTCTAAAGGGAGCGATATTGCATCACCCAATGGTTCCAAGAAGAGGAATCGACCTGCCGGATCTTTCAGATAAGCAGGTGTTTATTGCTGCAGGTACGAATGATCCGTTATGTTCACCGCTGGAATCAAAGGAGCTCTTTTCGCTGCTCAAAAAGGCAAACGCTGAAGTGCAGCTCCATTGGGAAAATCATGGGCATCAACTGACGTTTGAAGAAGCAAACGCTGCAGCAGAGTGGTATAAAGCGGAAATTTTACCCGAAGACTTTTAGGGGCTGAATTTTTTTTCAGCCCCTATTTAGTTACATCACAAGTGGTTTGGGTAATCACAATATTCAATAATTGTGCCTTCTGTATCTGCAGGATTTAAATAGATCAAGCGCCTGCCGTGTTTGTTTATCCGCAAAGTATCTTCTAAAGTTCGGATTCCTTGTTTTTTCAGTTCATCTATCGCTGCATGAAGGTCATCGACTCGATAAGCAATATGATGAACGCCTTTGCCTTTCTGTCTTATGAATCGGGCAATGGGAGAAGTGGTGTTGTTGGTCGGTGCCAGAAGTTCAATTCTCTCCCCGCCTACTTCCATGATCGCGACCTCGCTTTCGACGCCTGTTGCTTCACTTATATAACGGTCAATCAATTTACCTGTTAATACGTTTTCGTAAAAGTGGATACTGTTTTCAATGTTTCGGACTGCAATGCCAATGTGATCAATTTTTTTATCCACATGAATCTCTCCTCGGCTAATGAATCATTCATATTTTAACATATCGAAATTTATATTCTTACATATGTGATACAAGAAAGAATAAGTCTCTTAAATCTATTTATGACTGCACGATAAACAATTGCCTCAAATCTAATGCTCCACTAAATTATTTTTTTTCTGACAAAGTGCAGGATGCTAGTCTAATCATTATTAACTCCTTCCCATATACTGATTGAGAGATTTATAGGAAAGGCGACTAAAATTAAAGCCTGTCTGGAAAAAAATCCAGTTTGGAGGTGCGGCTATGAAAATCATGACTATTTTAGGAACACGGCCAGAAATTATTCGTTTAAGCATCATTATAAGAAAACTCGATGAATTGTCAGATCAGCATATATTAGTTCATACCGGACAGAATTTCACAGAAACATTAAGCGATATTTTTTTCAAACAATTAAACGTAAGAAATCCCGATTATGTCTTGCTGGATCGGCAGCAAACTCTGGGAGAGCAGCTATCTACTATTTTCAGCCGGATAGAAAAGATTCTGAATGAAAACAAACCAGACAAAGTACTCGTTCTAGGAGATACAAATAGCGGCCTTAGTGCTCTCTTAGCTGAACGAATGGGCATTCCTGTTGTTCATTTGGAAGCTGGAAACCGATGTTTTGATCTGGAAGTACCTGAGGAAATCAACAGAAAAATCATTGATGCAATTTCAAGTTTTAACCTGCCATACACTCCGCAAAGCAAAGAAAATTTAGTTAAAGAAGGAATTCCGAGAAATCGAATTTTTGTATCTGGCAATCCAATTTACGAGGTGCTGGAACATTACAAAAACGAGATTCAAAAAAGTACGATTCTTACTAAGTTAAGTTTGCAAAAAGATGATTATTTTCTCGTTACAACCCATCGTGCTGAGAACGTTGACCATGAATCCCGTTTGCTTGAAATATTTAGTGGCATTAACAAAATTGCAGAAGCGTATAAAAAAAGAATTATTTGCAGCATTCATCCTCGGACAAAATCACGGCTGAATGACAAAGCGATTGACATTCATCCTTTAGTCGAGTTTCATGAACCGTTCGGATTTTTTGATTTTGTGAAGCTTGAGCAGAATGCGCTTTGTGTGCTAACAGACAGCGGAACAGTACAAGAAGAGTGCTGCTTGTTTCACGTTCCTACTGTCACTATTCGTAAAACGACAGAACGTCCTGAAACTGTGGAATGCGGAAGCAATATGGTTTCGGGAATCGATGCCGAAAACATAGCAAACTGTACGGAGGTAATGATCAATCAACCGAAAACTTGGGCAATACCAGATGGATATGATCGAAATGACGTTTCTGACAGAGTGATAAAACTAGTGCTAGGGGGCATAAAAGTTGTTTAAGAACAAGACGATTTTTGTGACAGGAGGTACTGGGTCTTGGGGGCATGAATTGGTCAAACAACTATTATCCTATGAACCAAAGGAAATTCGTATTTTCTCAAGAAATGAAACCAGCCAATTTTCAATGAAGCAGGAATTTGACAATAACCCTAAATTAAAATTTCTTATTGGAGATATTAAAGAAAAAGATCCATTTAAAAAGGCCACCAAAGATTTCAATCAATCTACCTGTTAAATAAAGTGAAATATGTAAAGAAGACATCGGATTCATTGCTCTCCGTGTGTAGGATGATGCTTTACTGTATTATTCTCTAAAAAAAGAATTTGATGATTTGGAGGGTTTGAAAAAAGGGATGACAAGTTGGACTCATGTAGATGCAGAAAATCTCCATAAAATTTTTGATATCCGTTTATTATTTCCATTTCAAACCATCTGCCAAAGATTCTTCATCTTTTCATGAATCACCATCCCTATAAAGTACAATTTGAACTATAATTTAATAAAAATGAAATACTTTATAAGTAGAATCCAAAAGGCAAAACCTTAATCATTTCTAGTAATGGGCAACAAAAGTTGAAAAAAGAATACTAAATGATGTAGTAACTCACAAAAATAAAAATTATATGAAAAAAATACAGACTGAAAATTTTAAGAAGTTTAGAAAAACTTTATTCTAATTCTTCAAACTTTTGAAAATAGTAATAATTCGATTATTTTCAAAAGTTTGAAGATTTTTAAAAGAAATTTCCTCTATGATAATTCAGAGAATCCCTTAAGCTCTGATTGAAAGTATATTGAGGCTCCCACCCTAACAACTTTATCGCTTTAATATCAATTCTTATAGGCTCTACACGTTGAAAAAAATCTGTTGTAATCATTAAATTAGTAGGGGTCAAATCCTTGAAGACCCTCACTACATCTACTAATGACTTGCTATTACCTGAAGCAATCGTATATGAATTATTTTTTTTGCCGTATTTAAAGATAGTATGATAGGCTTTGATTGCATCTCTCACATCTAGAAAGTCTCGTTGATCTAAAAGGTTATGAAAGTGAAATTCAATACTCGTAGAAGTTCTTTCATTTAAGGCGATTTTTTTTGCCAGCAGAGAACAGATACCATTGGAAGGACCTGGTCCAATTAAATTTGAGGGTCTAGCAATCATGATATTTAAATCAAACATTGTACTCCAACATGAAGATAAAAGTGTTTGTACATATTTAGAAAGGCCATATGGATGATTAGGTTTTGTTAGATAACAAGGATTGAAGTCTATTACGGATCCAACAACGATTATTTTTGCTTGAGGTGAATGAAGTCGCACTCCTTCAAGTAAGTTTAGTGTTCCATTTGCATTTGCCATAAAAGTAGGAATTGGTTTATCCCAAGAAACTCCACTGTGGTTTTGTCCCGCTAAATGCAAGACATAATGAGGTTTTATACTTTTAAGAGTTGCTTCTACCTCTTCATGATTCATTAGATCGCAAGACAAGAACTTGATTTTTTCTTCCTTAGGGGTATTTTTATGAACCATTCCATATACTTCGTATCCTTCCTTTAAGAAATACGCACACGCTTTAACACCTGTAAATCCCGCTGCACCTGTAATGAGGATCTTAATCATCTACCTATTCATCCAATCTTGTAGGGTTAAATGTGGTACTCGTATAACTTCTCCTAAAGCATTAAATTTAGAATGCATATTATACCAATCTGTTTGATCATCTTCTGTATTAGAACTTTTGTTACCAGAAAAAAGATAATCTATACTAATATGAATGTGTTTTCCACCAAAAGTGTCTAATACATCTACTAAAAAATGGAGTAATAAACTCTTAACTTTAATCGCATCAATTACATGTCTTTCTGCATTTTCATTTAAGAGCTCCCCTCTATTCAAAGCAATTTCAGGCTTATTCTCTAGTATATATTTATATTCTTTAACTTGATTAAGATCACTTGCATCTATGGCGACCCCTCCGTGATTACCTTCTTCTCTAATCAAGTAGTCTACGATCATCCTTGACCTCCCAGAATGAGGATATTCATTCTAGAAAACCTCCATCCTTTAGCATGGCTTTAATTTCTTCATAACTGATTATATTATCACTAGAACAATAAGTATCTAATTTTACTTGTGGATAAGCCTTATAATATTCTTTAAGACCCTCAATTGGAATTGTTGGGAGAATAACAAAGTACTCATTGTCATAGACAATCGTATTATGACTCTCAAACTCTGTTAACAGGATTTCATGAAGCTTTTCTCCAGGCCTGATACCAGATTCTTCTATTATTACTTCATCATCTGCATACTTATCAATTAATACTTGAGCTAAATCAAGTATCTTGCAGGTAGGCATCTTCATTACAAAGATTTCTCCACCATGACTTTCGTAAGTTGCCTTAAACAAAAGCTTAATTGCATCTTTTACCGTCAAGAAAAAACGGGTCATTTCTTTATCTGTAATTCCTATTTTAGAATAGTTTTTAATGTCATGTTTAAATACTGGAATAACACTTCCGTTTGTACCTAGTATATTCCCTCCACGGACACAAACAAATTTCGTTTTATCTGTTAAAACATTTGCATTAATAATAAGTTTCTCTCCCATTGCTTTTGTAATCCCATAAAAATTAGATGGATTTGCAGCTTTGTCTGTTGAAATATTAATAACTTTTTCTACTTCATTTACAATAGCTGCTTCAATAATATTTTGAGTACCAATGACATTCGTCTTTAATGCTTCTAGCGGTTGAGATTCGCACACAGGAACATGCTTCAATGCAGCAAGATGAAAGATATAATCTACGCCTTCACAAACCTCTATTACTGCTTCTTTGTCCCTTACATCTCCTATTACGAATTTAAGCTTTGGATTATTATTAAATTTCTGCTTCATTGTGACCTGACTCGTTTCATTCCTAGAAAAAATCCGAATTTCTTTTGGACCGTTGTACAATAATTGGTTAACCAATTCCTGTCCCCATGAGCCAGTTCCACCTGTTACCAAGATCGTTTTATTAGGAAACAATTTCAAAACCTCCTAAAGAATATTAATTACTTTATCAGTTACATTTAAATCTAAATACTCAGTTGGACAAACCCAATTGGTAGGTCTAGATATCATTTCTTTTACTCCATCAATGATGTTTCTTTCTTATAATCCCGATATAAAATTACTTCTACAATCCACTGTTTCGGGTCTTTCTGTTGTTTTTCTTACCGTCACAGTTGGTATATGAAAAATGCAGCATTCTTCTTGAAATGTTCCAATATCTGTAAAAACACAATGAGCATTTCCCCTAATTTTACAAAGTCAAAAAAAACCAAATGGTTCATGAAATTCGATTAAGTAACTAAGGGGAATGTCTTTTGCTTTATTTAGATTAGACTTTTTTCTAGGGTGAGTACTAAAGATGATCCTTTGTTTGTAGATATCTGCTAATGTGTTTAATGTATTGACGATGCTTTTTAAATGCATGGAGTTGTCTACATTTTCCGACCTATGAATGGTTACTAGAAAATAATTATTTTCCTGAGATTAAGGTTTTCTAAAATTCTGCTTTTTGTTATTTGTTTTTCATAATGAGTTAGTACTTCATAAATTGGATTCCCACAAATCGAAATTCTACTAGGAGTCATTCCTTCTCTCAGTAGATTTTTTTTCTGCTCACCTTAGGATTTTTGTTTAGTCGATAATATATAATACGGATTCCGAATCCCTAATTCCTCAAAAAGATTCCCGTACAAAGAATGAGTAAAAGTCTGTCCAGAGTGAATTAAGAGATGCTTTTCTGCTAATTCATTTAACTTCTTAATGATAAAGCTTAATCTAATAATTTCAGGTCTTGTTCCTACTACAGTTAATACCTTCATAAATCGCTCTCCTTACTCCCTTCTCTTTTATATGTTTATGGATTTAAGGAAGTTCTTGTCCTAGACATTTCACTATATTTTAAAAAAAGGCTATTGGCCACGTTAAAAATTTTGTTACATCTAAATTCTAAAATCATCATCTAATTAAAAAAAAAAGACAAAAGTCTAAGAAAAGATAAAGTCTATGAATATATTAATACTTAGAATAAGTATTGCATGTTTTAAGAAAGGGGAGATGTTACTATGAAAATTTTGCTAGCTACTTACTTTGTAGTACCTCATACAGGTGGAGTATGGAATTATATGGTGCAATTAAGAAAAGAGCTTGAGTCATTAGGCCATGAGGTTGACTTATTGGGTCAGGAACATAATTTTATTTATATAGTAAATAAAAATAGAAGAGTGGAAAAAGAAAAATTGATTCCATTAGTTAATGAAAGATTAAGTAAACATAAAGACCCATCAATTTTTTCTGATTCCTTTATTAAGAGATATGAATTTTTAAGGCATTTATATGAGATAGGTGTAAATCAAATAGGGTTACAACATTATGATCTAATTCATACACAGGATGTTATTTCTACAGCTGCTATTAATAAGATACGTCCTTTAGGAACCCCTCTAGTTGCAAGCCTACACGGAAGCGTAGCTCATGAATTGAAACACTTCCACATTAAAAAATCCCCAACTTCTCATTTAGCATGGAAATATTTTGATAATCTTGAGTTTGAGGGAGCAACAGCTGCTGAATGTACGATAGTAGCCAATTCATGGCTGAAAAAAAAATTAAATAATGAATATAAGGTTCCAAATGAACAGATAAAGGTACTCCATTATGGCTATGACACTATTACATTTCTTAAACGAACAAAAGCAGTGTCGCCTATAAAACCCCCAGTAAATAAAAAAGTTATTATTTACTCTGGCCGATTGGTTGAACTTAAAGGTATACAATATCTTTTGTCCTCTCTCCATCAATTGAAAAGTTTACGTAATGATTGGATTTGTTGGATTGTAGGAGATGGTTATATGATGGAATCTTTAAAGCTTAAAACTAATGAACTAGGTTTAGAAAAAGAAGTGATCTTTTGGGGTAATCGAGATGACGTACCTTATTTATTGACACTTAGTGATATTTTTATCCTTCCTAGCATTTTTGAAAACCAGCCGTTATCAGTAATTGAGGCACAAATTGCCGGAAAAGCTGCTATAGTTAGTGATGCAGGAGGATTACCAGATATGGTAAAGCATGGAGTGACAGGATTAATAACTAAAGCAGGAGATTCAAACAAACTATGTACTAATATAAATTATTTACTAGAACATGATGAATTTAGAAAAAAACTTGGTTCTAATGCACAACAGTGGGGGTTATCACATTGGTCCCAAGAAAAAGCTATTAAAAATCTTTTGGATGTATACCAAAGTTCTATATCCAAAAAGACAAATAAGAAATAGAGATATTAATTTTATAAAACTATTCAAATCTTTAAAAGTTAGTAGAGATTATCAGTTAATTCCAACAATACAAGAAGAATAAGATTATATAAAAGACCTGTCAAGGGATTCCAATTAGGAAAACTCCAAACGACAGGTTTAATTCATTACCATTATTAAATTTTTAGGAACATCAATTTATTAAAAGGCTATTCAAATTATTGTTAGTACATATGGTAACTGTGAAAATTAATTCAGGTTTAGCTTTATATACAATGGCGTCAAGTTAAGTTGATAGTTTTATTTTCATTCCCTATACTCTGCCCCTCATTCTTTTCCATATTATTAATAACCAAGTTCCAGACCGTGTACTTCCCTAAAATAGATAACTTCTTTTTCCATTTCTTCTTTAATACGTAGATTTGAGTTTAGAACTGGAATCGGCTTATGGATTGCTTCCGCTTCAGAAACCACAATTGTATTATTAATTCCAAGACGTTTTAAAAGAAGATAAAAAGCAGCATCGTCTCTTATATATAAAGATGGGATAACAATGTGATCTTTCAAAGCAGAACGACAAAATGCCAGACATCCCATCGGCCCCCACTCAGTCACATGATATTTAGATTTAACTTCTTTATTTTCTGAACGATACAATGTATTATTTTCAATTTTTAATGTTGAACCGGCATGTTGAATATCTCCTTTCGGTCCTCTGACTACACCTGTAAAGACGCAATGGTTCGGAAAGTAGTTCATTGCTTCTTCAACTTTCTCTAGCCATTTAGGTTTTAATTGCATATCATCATCTAAGGAAATTATTATATCGTGCTTCAGTTTTGCTTGTTCAAACATAAAATGCCTAGCACCGCCACATCCTATTTTTTTATTATTAAATTTTCGCAAGTCATTATATAAAACTAATTTAATATCATTTCTTTTCTGTTCATTAATTAGTTTGAGTAAGATAGCATGCAACGGCATAGCATGATCATTATAAATATAAAGATGAAATGGGATAGTAATGTCTTTGCAAAGATTTTTAATCACCCAGTAAAGTACGTTTTCTCTACCTGATGTGGTTGTTATCATAATGCCAACTGAACGATTCATTAGTACACTCCTTTAACTAGCATTGTATTTTCATTTCAATCAAGACCAGGATCATTATAGTTATCTATCTTAAATTTTCAGATTAATGTTTTAGTGTTTTAAAGTTTTACAGGGGTTATGATTTAAACTGATTCTTAGAATATGATGATCTATAGTACCAAATTTAAAATTCAAAACACCTCCTCCTTTTTAATTTCATTGATCTGTTTTTTCATTACCCGGTTTCAATTTGTTAACCTTGAGAGTCTCTATTTAATATATTTAAAAGCAAGTTTCATTGTTTGGATTCTTGGAAACAAATTTCGTACACGTACATATATTAAAATATGTTTTTGTATTGATAACTCATTATCAATAAATAAAAGCTTTTAATATATCAATGTGGGACCGTCAATAATTTTGTGTAAATACTAGAAATCCTTTTCTTAATAGATAGCTGGTTATTCTTTCGATTTGAACATAGTTGCGAGCTCCGCACGAGCTTGATTAAAACCAATATGACAACGTGTGGCGAAGCGTTGGTTGTAGTCTTCAAACTGTGAAACAAGGAATCGTTCCATTGCTTCTTCATTAGGGAATTGTTCTTTGCGTTTTGTATATTTCTTGATCTGTTTATTAAACGACTCAATTAAATTCGTTGAATAAATGCTTCTCCAAATCGATTTAGGAAAGCTGTAAAACGTGAAGATATAAGAATTTTCACTGAGTGACTTCGTCACTTTTGGATACGCTGATCGCCATTTGTCACAGAATGCATTCAATGCTTCTCGTCCTGCTTCTGCACTTTCAGCACGATAAATCGATTTAAAGTCATCGCAAATTTTCGGACGGTCATTTACACGTACCTTATGGGCAATATTACGGGCTAAATGAACACAGCACGTTTGATAATTGGCATCTGGATACACACTGAAGATACTATCTGTAATACCTTTTAAGCCGTCCGAAATAAAGAGCAGGATTTCTTCTACACCACGATCTTTCAAATCGAGCAGAAGTTCTTTCCACACAAAGGCAGACTCTGTTGGAGCTATCGTGTAGGATAATACTTCTTTTGAACCGTCTTCTCGAATGCCTACGGCAAGATACACGGCTTCTTTGGATACCGTTTCACGTTTTACCGCGATATATGTAGCGTCTAAGTACACGCAAACATAGTGGGAATGAAGGGATCGCTGGCTAAACGCCTCAACTTGTTCTGTCATCACTTTTGTCATGTTTGAAATCGTTTGTGGAGTGTAATGATGCCCGTACATTTTCTCGATCAAACTCGAGATTTCTACCATCGTTACACCTTTTTGGAACATATGAATGACGAAGGCTTCAAGCGTATCATTTGAACGTTTGTATGGCTGAACGGTCCGTTGTCTAAATTCAACGTTGCGATCACGAGGAATCGAGATCTGAAGATCGCCATATTCTGTGTGGAGTGTTCGAGAGTATGTACCATTACGGGAATTACCAGAGTTAAAACCAAGACGATCATATTTTTCATAGTCTAGAAAAGCTGTTAGTTCCGTTGCCAGCAGCGTATTTACAGTTGCTTCTAAATGCGAACGAAAAATCTCTGTAATGTCTTCTTTTTTTACTAGAGCTTGGACGATATCTGATGTAAACTGATTCATAGGGAAGACCTCTTTTCTGTGAATTTTGTGTGGTAACTCAATTTTACTAGAAAAGGTCTTCCTTTTTATATTTACACAAAATATTTTACGCTCTCATCAATGTTAGCTTATTTCAATAATAAAGCAGAAAAGAGATATCAAAATCACAAAACTAGGAAAGTTTTTGACGGAGGGTTATTCATGAAAATTTTATTTGTTTTTTATCTGCCTAGCGGGGGAATTGAGACACTAAATCGCCAACGTCAAGCAGCTCTAAAAAATATTCAATGTGAGTTTCTTTACTATCGAAATGACAAAAAATTTATTAATGATCATCAAGCCCCGGTCTATATTACGAATGAAGACAGCAAGATTAGAAATATTTTATCTAATGGAAAGTACGATGCAGTTATTATCGCTTCGGACTATTTAACAATGCCTCGATTTAGAAAATTGGGTTTTAATGGAAAGTTTATATACGAACTTCAAGGTGGAGTTAAAGAACAAGCAAAGCATATGTTAACACATGCTAAGCCGGTTATATCTAGATATGCAAATGGATTATTAAACCCAAGAACACCTTATATTACAGATTTATTTAATGAACTTTTCCCTAATACTCCTAAATTCGGTTTTAATAATTGTATAGATTATACTCAGTATGCCTACAAGAAATTCCCTTTGCACCCTAACCCTATAATTGCTTGGATTGGACGAATTGAAGATAATAAGAATTGGAAGGAATTTTTATTAATTGGGAAAAAGTTAATTGAAGAGAATCCTAAAACAGAACTATACATGTTTGAAGATCCAACTCTTTCTAATCCGAAAGAGCGCAAACAATTTGAGGAAATGAAAAATACATTAAATTTAAATAAAAACTTAAGTTTGTATGCTAATGTTCCCAATAAGTATATGAGAAACTATTTCTCAATAATTGGGGATTCGGGTGGATTTTTATGTATTACTTCTAAAGCAGAAGGGGCACCTTATTCACCATTAGAGGCAATGTGTAGTCGTTGTCCTGTTCTCACTACAGACTGCTATGGTGTTCGTACTTCTGTGATTCATAACCAAACCGGAAAATACTATAAAATTGGTCAAATAGATGACGCGTTTAAACAAGCTAAAGATCTCATGACAAATTCAACTTTAAGAGAACAGATAAGACTTAAGGCTTTAAATCATGTACAGACTAATTTCAGTTTAGAACGTTATAATTCGAATTTTACTAATATGCTTGATTTATTAGGGATTAATAAAAGCTAAAACTATACTTTCAAGACATTGCAATTCCTTTTTATGGAATGTGAATAGGAGACAGAAAAAAGTAGTGACTAAAAAAATCTTGGCATCACGATATAAAAATGAGAGATCTATACTAGCAACTTTACGGAGGGGTTAGGGGCATGCTAGTAGACAAAAATTTAATGATGGAAGTAGTGTCCCATTCCCTGCTTCCATCATCAACTTCATAATCTAATTGATTGAATATATTGCATTTAAATCGTAATCTTCCAAATTTATTTCCCAAAGCAATTTTTGATTAACGATATCAAAACATGCTAATCTTGTTGGCATATGACCGTATTGACCTTTCCAAGTAATTGTTCCATCCGGCTTAAATTCTCTTGAGGGTCTTACCCTTGAAAAACCGACCAATATTTTTTCTTCATTTAATGGTCTTATTCCTCTACAATACCCTATCTTCATATTATGGTTTGATATTTTAACGAGATCGATTTCCTTTTCCACTTTAAGTGTATTTGCATTAACAATTACAACTCTTCCGTCTATTTGAGTAAAGTAGATTTTATTATTATAAACAATTCCGTCATGAATCCACTCTCTTCCGATTGAGATTTTTTTATTTGAATCAGTTAAGCACACTGCATCTTTTTGTAAACATCTAGTAACCCAAATATCTCCGTTAATTTCAAAAGCAAAATTAGGATGTGATTCATGAGGTTTTGTTGAAGGTACTTTTCGATAATCAATAGAATTATTAAATCTTTCCCACGGTTGATTTCCTAAAACATTCCAACAATTAATAACTTTTCCTTTTGGAGAAAGTTCGATTACCATATCTAATCCTGTATTCACAACTAGAATATTCCCATTAGTTCTAGGCTTTACATGGTGTATATCATTAAACATAGGAAGTGAGATATAATTTTCTATTTTGAAATTTTTTTCATTGTATACTAATACCTCAGTATGAGTCCCAACAAATAGTTTTTGATTTGATAGAGTAGCAGCCGTAAAAGAGATTGATGCATTATTATCCGGACAAACTGCTGGTGGAGAATTATATTCAACTGCCTTGTTAATTTTATGTTTATGGTTTGCTAATTCAAGTTCTAAAACAATTGCTTTATCATATAATTCCCAATTATTCAATATTTTAGGTTTTAGTTTAGCGCCGACTAAATAAAATTTCATCATTCTCCATCACCCTCTGTTTATTTTTTTCAAACATTAACGATCAAAAGAATCAAGTCTTATGCAGCTTTTCATAATGATTTAGCATTTTCAAGAGTTCTTAAAAAAAGCATGTCATTAATATTATTGAATTACACTTTACACCCCTTTCTATGAAACCACTTTTTTTCTTTTATATACTATGTCCAAACTTCTCTCAATGATATAGGCAAGCTCTAATATTAATAATATTGATTGGAACGCCCTCTACATTTTTGTCCATAAGGCATATAATATATAGATTAAATAGACAGAGGGATATTGCACTTCGTATTGGAGATATATTAAACTACTACCAATAAAGAATAAGAGATTTTTGTCATAAAAATTCCGGCATGCAGATTCTTCGACTTATAGCGGAAGTCTCTTAATTAAAGCATTAAATGAAAAGAATGTTGAAATTGAGGTATTAGGTGTTCGTTCGCAGGAAAAATTCATAAATTGCTTCCTTACAAAATATGAAAACAATACCTTGATTGCTTATGATCAAAGAATATTTCAACATATTTCCTACTATTAATATTAATGGCATCAAATAATAAGTATGTAACATTTAGAAGTTTACAAATTTATTGAGATGTTACGTGAAAGTCAGCTTCATTATATGACCTGCTGAAAGTCATTCAACGTGTGTATGCGAAAAAACGATGTAAATATCAGTCGCGATCAAGCTCTTATACTTGATCGTACAATAAAAAACACGAGAACCGATTTTCTTTATACCCTTCCACCTTATCGGTAGATGCTGTTAGAATTAAAAGAATGGGTGAAAATCAATAGGGCAATAGAATAACCTGTTAATTACAGATGCAGGGAGGCCTTCTAGTTAAGTGACATTCTCACTTATTATCGGGAAGCTATGTAAAATGTCCGCCGCTAAGCGGGCGGCGGAATTTTTTCATGGCGGTGGAGGTTATATCTCAATTCCTAAGGAAATAAGCATTTCACTAAAATGAAGGCTGTATTGTTCCGGAGTGAAATTCGATTTTAAATGTATGATAGCTGTTGAAATGATATGTTCTCTTAATGGTTGATTTTCAATCAGTTCTTTAGCCTGTTGAAGCGCTTCAGGTATATTTCCTATCGTGTAATATTTTCCCGTTTGATTATGAATGATGGAGCTTCTGACCCCATCTGAATCCGTTGTTAATACAGGGCATCTGCAGCTTATTGCTTCAAGAATGGAATAAGGTGCCCCTTCAACCCTTGACGTTGAGCAAAGAAATCCTCCTGAATCGCCAATTATTGAGAAATACTCTGCCATACTTTGATGAGGAGCATTTGCAAATACTGTAATGTTATCAATTAAATTCAATCGTCCGATAAGCTGAAAGAACTCTTCTCTGTCTTTAGGTGTTGAAAACGAAGGATCCTCAAACATGTATAGCTGGATCTCAGGATTATAGTCATGAATAAGATGATGGCCAATTTGCAAAAATTCTTTCCAGTTTTTATTGTATTCTATCCGGCCGGTCCAGCCCACAATCGGCTGAAGAATTTTAGATTGCGGTTGATAAGAAAACGTTTTTGTATCAAAGCTATTGTTAAACGAAAACTTAGGAATTTCCAGAAATAATTCGTTAAAGATTTGCATAATGTGAGGTGTTTTCGGATTCAGCAGACCATTCCCATATTTCGTAACGTAAGGGACGGCTTTTTCAAGTTCTGATCTGGCAAAATCCTTTGCTCCGTACCCCTGAACCTCTAAAATGAGTTTCCCTTTGTATCCCAAATTTCTAAATCTTGCGAGTGCCAAATAATCTGAGGTAATAACAATTGCTTCATATTTTCCTTTAGCTAATATCCTTTTGATCACCTCATCATCATTTGTAATGAATGTAGGGGCATGATGATCATTGATAAGTTCTCTCTCTTTTCGATAATAAAGAAAATGACAATTAATATTTTTCTTTTTAAAAGCGTGGCTTCTTTGTCGGTTTAAGGTTTCGACTCCTCCGCTTGGAACAAAAAAGACAAATAAGATATTTACGTGTTTCGTCTTAATCGGAACTAATGCTTTAGGCTTTGTTTTCAATTTGATGTCCGAACTGCTTTTCAAGTCGTTGCTCAGTTTGCCTTTTGAGCTGGTTTCCAAGCTGATGTCCGAATTGCTTTTCGGACTGCTTTCTAAGTCATTGTCCACACTGCTTTCCGAACTTCTGTCTCTGCTTCTTTCTAAGTCATTGTCCACACTGCTTTCCGAACTTCTGTCTCTGCTTCTTTCTAAGTCATTGTCC